>JAHCHE010000018.1 GCA_026129905.1 Bryobacteraceae bacterium
CTACATTCCGCCTCGCCCACCCACCAACGGACGATGCCCTTGGGCGATCCCCCGCTGAACCGCCCTGAATCTAATCCGACGCGTCTGCTGCCGATCACAGTACCGGGCGGGAGATTGTCCACCATCGCGAATGGCGGCAGCGTGATTTCCGCGTCGAATGCCCCCACATGGCGGCCGCCCCCGGCGCTGACCCTCACGTGCCCGTCCTGGAGAAAATTCGCCGGCAGTTCCGAAGGGTAGTAGGGAAGGCCGTTGGGAAGCCCCTGCGGCAGACGCACAGTCTCTCCGGCGCTGCTCACGCTGATCGCTCCGGCGTCCTGCGATATCTTGGCTTCCCAGTGCCGGCTGTCATACACCAGGGGATCCGCCATGGCATCCTCGGAAACGCCTTCGAGACCGGGACACATGCGCCCGCGAAACCGCTCGCCTGCCGAGCAATAATTAGCGCCTGCAGTCACAAAGCTTCGTGCCCTGTCGAAGGGTGAAGTCTCCGGCGGCGGGCCACCGAAGAAATCCACCCACAACCGGTCTCGCCGTGTCGGCATGGTGGGCACGCCCGAATTGACCTCACGCACCAGCACCAGGCGTAGAAAAGCATCTCTGGGCGGATCTTGGCACGCGCCGTTGCGTGAGATGGGAAGACTCAAGATCTGAGAAGAGCGCACCGTGTAGTACAGCGCCGGGTTCGTTACTCGAAACGGCGCCGCGCACCCCTCCGGCGCCGTCTCCGGTATCCGGATATTGAACTGGTCTCCTCCCGACCAGCCTGGAGCCTTGCCTTGCCACAGGACTTCAGCTTCCTGTAGTCCCCCGGGCGCGCCATCCCCCAAGACGGCCCCATAGCGGTACACTGGATCCGCCTCGAGTGGCGGATCCGCGGGTGCGGGCTCGCCGTCGGGAGCATAGGGCGGACCAAATCCCGTGCCGTAGAGCGTCACGATTTCGCCCGGCGCGACGGCATCGGATGGTCCGATCATCCGCCCTAAACGGTGACTCCAGAGCGCCGGTGGTCCACAGCCCGATGCGTCTCTGGTGAAGATGCCCGGGTCAGCCTCGTGTACAAGCACATAATGATCGTCGACGGTTCCGTACAGGGTCTTGACGCTGATGCTGGAAAAAAAACGGTGGGTAGCTGGAGTAACGAGGTTGATCTGGGTCGGGGATACATACAGGAGCCGTCCTGGGACGCGCGTGCTTTCATTGGCTACATTGAACGTCACTTGCGTTCCTACAAGCTCCGTCGGAAGCGGGAACCTACTGGCGCTCGCCGTTTCCGTCGCCAGATTGCGGCCGAAGACCGTGATGATGGAACCCACGCCGAAGTAACGACCCACTTCGGCGCCCAATCGGGGCGGTCCGGAGAGAGTAGCTGCATTCACGATCGACAGTCTGGAAAACTCGGGCGGCCCCTGAGCCACCAGCAGAGGCAACGGCGACAGAAGCAAAACACCAAATAGACAAAGTGCCTGCCGCGAACTCATAGAAACCTCACCTGTTCTTTCCGGAGGCCGCAACCATCGGTTCGCCGTTCAATCGATGATCCGGAGGCCGCCAAACCGATAAATGTAAAGATAAGTCAGCCGCCCTCCGTAAACGAGGCCGTTGGCCTTGATCGTCACCTGCTCGCTTTCGTCCGGTGATACGAGTAAAGACAAGGTCTCGACAGTACCGGAGGGGCGGAAACGCAGGTCGCCGACACCCGGCAGGATCGTTCCTGCCGATGTCCACGCCTGGCACTCCGCCAGGGGCGGGAGCCAATATCGAACGAGACCCTTGGGCGATCCGCCATTCCAGTTTACAGGGTACAGGTTGAACAGCTTGCTGCCAATCACCGTCCCCGGGGATAGGTCGGTCAATACCGTGAACGGCGGCAGCGTGATCTCTGCCTCGAATGGTCCTGTGCCGTTTCCCCCACTTGCTGTTATCGTGACCTTGCCGCTGTCGAGGAAACCTTCGGGAAGACCGGGAAGATAGAACGGCGCCCCGCTTGGCAATCCCAGTTCCAGGCGGGCCGTCTGGCTCGCGGTTGTCAAGGTGATTGTTCCGGCATCCACCGGCAACTTCGCCTCCCAATGGCCACTGTGATACGGAAAAACGTCCGCCAGGCCATCATCGGAGACGCCCTCCAAACCCGGACAAACTCGGCCTAGAAAACGGGGACCACCGCCACCACGGCAGATGCCGACACGGGGCAGGGGCGCCTGCAGCGGCGGCCCGCCAAAGTAGTCTACCCAAAGACTGTCGCGGCGCGAGGGCAGGTTGGGCACGGCGGAATTGATCTCCCGCGCCAGCACCAGCCGCAGGAACCCGTCCTTTGACGCCAGCGGCCGGTGGCAGACTCCGCTGCCTGAAACCGGAATACTCAGGACTTGTGACGAGTGCCTGCCGAGGCCAAAGACCGGATTGGCGATTTGAAACGGCACTGCACAGCCACCTACGGTGGCTATCGGAATCTGGATATTCAACTGGTCCACGCCGGCCATTCCCGGAGCCTTGCCTTGCCACAGGACCTTTGCCTCATCAAAAGCTCCGACGGCGCCATCTCCGAGCACAACTCGATACCAGTAGCGTGGATCGCCCTCAAGCGGCGGATCGGATGGCGCAGGCTGCCCCTCCTCCGGATGAGGGGGACCGAATCCTGTACCGTAGAGCGTAACGACGTCACCGGGCTGAACAGCGTCGGCCGGTTCCAGGACACGCCCCAGACGGTGACTCCAGAGCGCCGGTAGCCCACAGCCAGATCCGTCCCTGGTGAAGATGCCCAGGTCAGCGCCGGATACGCGGACATTCCGATCCTGGGCGGTTCCGTGCCGGGTCTCAACGGACATGCCTGAATAAGAACTGTGGGTAGCTGGAATCACGAGGTTGATCTGGGTCGGGGATACATACAGGAGCCGTGCTGGGACGCGAGTGCTGCTTTCATCGGTCACATTGAAAGTCACTTGTGTTCCTGCAAGCTCCGTCGGCAGCGGGAACCCGCTGGCGCTCGCCGTTTCCGTCGCCAGATTGCGGCCGAAGATCGTGATGATGGAACCTGCGCCGAAGTAACGACCAAATCGGGGTGGTCCGGAGAGAGTAGCTGCATTCACGATCGACAGTGTGGAGAACTCGGGCGGCCCCTGGGCGGCCAGGGGAGCGCATAGCGCCGCGAACAGAAGCAATGCACCAGGTAGGGAAACGGCCCGGTGCGAACTCATCGAAACCTCAGGTGTTCTCTTTCCGATGCGATCATCGTTGATTACCTCGTCGAAGGCTGAAATGAGCTCCGCACTTCGCTGCCCTACGGGATCCACAGGCCGCCGAAGCGGTATGTGTACTTCCAGGTGTGGCGGCCGCCCAGCGAGAGTCCGGGCGCTGTGATGGCGGTTTCCAGCGATGGATCGGGCGTTACGTCCATCTGCGGGGGGGGGGCATCGATGAGGATGTCGGCATGGGCAACTCCGAAGTGAACCGCAATGTAAACGGACAACAACATCGTAAATTAGCCGCTGCGCAATGTCAAGCGAATTGTTTCTTTTAATGTTGACCAAAAAATGAAATTTGGTCTACGATTTATTTTCAGTAAGGAAAGAAACTGGGAGTGGATCGGCGATAATGTGAGGGGGGTCTAGGATGCCGTCGAGGCCGGCCGGGCTGACGTGGGCGATCATCGAGGACCAGTCGCGCGCCGATGTAGGAGTCGCCTTCGACAGGGAATCGACCCGGGTCTACTCTCGATTAGAGCCAACCCCTTTCCTGCCGATCCAAGTTTCTCGTTCTCTGAATAGCGGCCCGCCGTGTCAAGGGTCTCGCGGTGACGGCGGTTACCAGGCGAGCGCGTAGTTGTCGCCGCGCGGATCGGCGCCGGCGCTGAGCGCCCCGGTTTCCGGATCGATGACGATGGCGGACGTGGCGTTCATCGACCACGGCCCGCGCACGGTCACGCGGTGGCCTCGCCGCTCCAGCTCCCGAATCACGCTTTCCGGCACGCGATTCTCGACGGCCATGGCCGCCGGATACATGGTGTGCGGGAAGACGGAGGATGGAAAACTGGTGGTGGACCAACGGGGGGCTTCGATGGCCTGCTGGATGTTCATGCCGAAGTCGGCGACGTTGAGGAAGGTCTGCATGATGCGCATGCACTGGTCGTCGCCGCCGGGACTGCCCACGATCATGAAGGGCTTGCCGTCTTTCATCACCAGCGTGGGAGTCAGGGTGCTGCGCGGCCGCTTGCCCGGCGCGAGCGCGCCCGGATGTTTGGGGTCGAGCCAGTAGTAATCGCCGCGGCAGTTGAAAATGATGCCGGTATCGCCCATCACGACGCCGGTGCCGAAGCCGGAATGAAGGCTGGGCGTGAAGGAAACGGCGTTGCGGTCGCGATCGACGACGGCCAGGTAGCTGGTATCGCCTTCGTGATCGGCGTTCCCAAAGAGCGGAATCTGAAACTCGATGCCGCCGTAGCCGTCGATCTTGCCGGGGCGGAATTCGCGAGAAGCCCGCTCCGGGTCCACCAGCTTGCGCCGGGCCGCGCCGTATGGCTCGGAGAGAAGCGTATCGAAGGGGATCTTGATGAAGTCCATGTCGCCGAGGTACAACTCGCGGTCGGCGAAGGCGAGTTTCACTGCCTCCACGCCATAGTGGATGTAGTCGGCGGAGTTGTGCCGCATCGCTTTCAGGTCGTAGCCGCGGAGGATGTTCAGCGTGAAGATTTCGGCGGGGCCCTGGGTGGAGGAAGGGTTCTTGTAAACGTCGTAGCCGCGATAGTTCAATGAGACCGGCGTTTCGATTTTCGACGTGTAGGTGGCGAAGTCGTCGTAGCGGAACAGGCCGCCGTTCTCTTCCGAGAAGCGCGCGAACGTCCGGGCGATGTCGCCCTTGTAGAAACGGTCCCGCGCCGCTTTCAACGCGGCGCCGCGGCCCTTGGAGGCGTTCTCCTTCTCGGTTTCGACGAGCTTTTTCAGCGTCCGCGCCAGGTCCGGGTTGCGAAACATCTGGCCGACGCGAGGCAGGCGGCCGTCCGGGAAGTAGATCCTGGCGCTCGACGGGTACTTGGCCAGTTTGCGGTTGCCGGCGCCGGCGGCTTCCCTCTCGAGCCGCACGCCCTCGTCGTTGACGGACAGATAACGCTTCTCGCCCCCGCCGCGGATGGCGGCGGCGAGCCGTTCGCCGAGGGGAAATCCGCGCTCGGCGAGTTCGATGGCGGGTTCGAGCGTCTGCTCGAATGACATGGTGCCCCAGCGGTCGAGGATGAGGTACCAGGCGTCGACGACGCCGGGGACGGTTCCCGACAACAGGCCGTCGCTGTCGGGGATTTTGCCGTCGTTGTTCTTCCGGTACCACTCGATGGTGGCGAGCCTGGGCGCGGGCCCCTCGGCGTTGAGCGAGATCACCTGTTTGGATTTGGCGTCGTAGAGAAGAATGCAGGCGTCGGAGCCGACCCCGTTATTGGAGGGGTCGGTGATCGCCAGCGCCGCCTGCGAGGCCACCGCGGCGTCAAAGGCGTTGCCGCCGGCCCGCAGAATCCGCTCGCCCACCTGCGTCGCTTCCGGGGTCCGGGTCGAGACGGCGTAGTCGACGCCGCGCACGACGGGCCGCATGGTCTGCTGACCTAAGAGGGTAATCGCAAACAGCGGGGTCGCGACGACTCCCAGGATCTTGGATTGCATTTGAGCAGTATACTCGCTACGGCGCCGGATGGTACAAATACAGCTTTGACTTGCGTTCGGCCTGGCCGAGGTAGATTGTGCCGTCGTGGCCGATGGCCATCGAGTCGATGCGGTAGGCTTGCCAGGAGTAATATGGACGGCGGTTGACGTCGATGAAGCCGAGCATCTCGTAGGCGCCGGACGCCGGGTCGTAGGAGAACAGGCGGGCCATTTCATCGTCGTCGCCGCCCACGCCGTAGAGTTTGCCGTTCTTCGCGGAGACCAGGCCGCGGATGCGGTACTGGTTCAGCGGCTTGCCCAGGTTCGCGATTTTCCGCGACCCAAGGTCGAACCGGAACAGGTAGCCGTCGGACGTTCCGCCATAGAAAGCGCCGTTCGCCGCCAAGGTCCAGGCGTCCACGCGGTTGTAGGGTTCGCGGCCGTGAACCGTGGGCGCACGCAGCGCCAGGCGGCTGGCAAAGCTGTACAGGTAGCCGTCCTCGCCGGAGGAAATGACATCCGATGGGGTGACAAGCAGCGCCCGGGAGACGTTCTTATCTTTTTCGAAGTTCTCGCCGGGAATCGGTTTTTCGGCGACTTTGCCAAGCACAGTGAAGCCGGAGGCGCCGGTAGTCTGATAGCGGAAGAGGTTGCCGCCCGGATAGGTCAGGCCCCAGATCGTCGGACCGGAGATCGCCAGGCAGTAGATGCCTTCGCCGGGCACGGGGATGCCGAGGTCGGTGACCTCGACGGGGGCGTCGACGCGGATGGGCTTGTTCTCGTCGTTCTTCGGCGTGTACTTGAGGAGCCGGCCGCCGGGATAGCCCTTGTAACCTTCTCCGTCGTTGTCGACGCCGGCGCTCGTGCCGATGTAGACGTCTCCCTGGTCGGAGACGACCAGCGAGCGATGCACCGTTGTGACGCCTTCGAGAAAGCCCAGCGGCTGCACGTAGCCGTGAACCGGGAAGAGAACGAAGAGGTGGCTGCGCTTGCCGCTGGTGGCGCCGTAGAGCGCGCCGTTGGGCGCGACGGCGAGCGAGCGAACGGCCGACTCACCGGCCGGGATGACGTCGTGCGGCGGGTAGCCGAGATCCCTCAGGTCGACGCGAACCTGGCTGACGACAGAATAGTCGTAGCCGGTGGTGCGCTGGGCGGTCGCCGCGGCGGCGCACAGCAGTAGCGGGATGAGTAAGAAAGCGGAATGTCGCATGGCAGTCTACCGGGGCCGATAGATGAGCATCGCGAGGCGATAGTAGGAACCGCCGATCTTGCCGGCGGCCTCGACCACTTCGCCGGGTTTCGGCGCGACTTCGATGGCGCCGTCCGGGCCCGTGTCGGCGGCGTTGGTACCGATGACGCGCCGGCCGTCCTCCAGGCGCATCTCGCCGAGATCCTCCGTCTTGCCGCTGGACAGGTCGTACTCGATCAGGCGGGAGGCGGCTAGCCCGGCGCTGCCGGCGTAATCGAACTCACGGCCGGCCGCTCCGTAGTACAGCTTGCGGTTGCGGCCCAGGGCCAGGCTCAGCGTGGCGTAGGGCACGTCGCGCCGGTCGCTGAACTCGGCGATGGCCAGTTGGCCGAGGCGGCGTACCTCGCCGGACTTCGGGTCGAACGAGAACAGGATGGTGGCGCTCTCTTCCACGCCGTAGAATTTCTTCGTCTGCTTGTCCCAGACGACGGTGCGCCAGGCGGTTTCGGACTTGTGATAGTCGCGGCCGAGGGAGACGCCCTTTTCGCGGATGGGGAGGCGGGCGGAAAGCTCCGTGATCTCGTCCGTCCGCGGATCGTACTTGAAGATCTCTCCCAGGCCGTAGCTTCCGTAGACGTTGCCTTCATCGTCGATGCCGAGCGTGCGGCAGATGGACTCGAAGTTGTTGATCCGGCCCTTGTCGACGCTTCTCTTTGTTGCGACGTCGTAGTAGACGAAGTGGGCCCGAGGATGGGTGAGCCCGTAGATGCGGTTGAAGACGGGGTCGTAGGCGCCGGTGTTGATGCCTTCGTTGGGGACGCCCAGGCCGAAGTCTTCCGTGCGATTCGTCTTCGGGTCGAACGCCATCCAGTGCGCGCCCGGGTAGCCCTCCTTGGCGCCGAATCGGGCGTAGTCCCACCACCAGCCGGCGTGGGTTCCGAAGTAGATGCGGCCGTCGGGGCCTTCGCCGAACTTGGCGTGGACCTTGGACTGCGGCCCGCGGCGTAGATGGGACTCGCCGGTGAGCGAGCCCAGGTCGCCGATGTCGTGCATGCGATCGGTTTTGGAATCGTAGCAGACGACGTGCCCGACGCTGCCGTGATGCGCCAGGCCGGCGTAAACCTTACCGTCGCTGGCGGCGAACAGCGCGGCCCAGGCGCCGTCCATCGCCTCGAGTTTGGGGAAGATGCGGTGATCGACGCGGATGGTTCGGGAAGGCGCCGGCTCGGCGGCCGGCAACCCCCAGGCGAACAGCGCCAGCGCGGCCAGCAAACGTATAGGCCGCATCTTCACTCCACCGGCAGGAAGCGGACGCAGACGGGCGCGAAGACCTTCACGACCTGCCCGGTGGGCGAGAGGCGTCCGGTCTGCTGGTCGATCTTGAACATGACGACGTTGTCGGTGTCCTGGTTGGCGGCGAACAGCCACGCGCCGGTGGGATCGATGTTGAAGTTGCGGGGAACCTTGCCCTGCGTGGAGGTCTGCTCGACGGGCTTCAGCGTCCCTTTCGAGGCGTCGACGGTGAACACGGCGATGCTGTCGTGGCCGCGGTTGGAGCCGTACAGGAATTTGCCCGAGGGATGCGCCACCACTTCGGCGGTGTAGCTTGTACTGCTGTAGCCGTCCGGCAACGTGGAGATGGTTTGGATTTCCTTCAGCGCGCCTTTGGCGGCGTCCCAGGAGAACGCCGTGACGGTGTTTTGCATCTCATTGATGGCGTAAGCGAAGCGGCCCTTCGGATGGAACGTGAAATGGCGCGGACCGGCCCCGCCGTTCACTTTCGCATACGGCGGATCGTTGGCGGCGAGGGAGCACTTGGCCGGATCGAAGCGGTAGACGATCACTTGGTCCAAACCGAGGTCCGCGGCGATAAGGAAGCGGTTATCGGCCGAGTAGTTCACCGAGTGCGCGTGGGGACCCCGCTGCCGTTTGGGATCGGCGCTCGAGCCGGCGTGCTGGATGAAGGCCGTCGCTTCGCCAAGCGTTCCGTCTTCCTTGATCGGCAGCGCGGCGACGCTGCCCGTGCCGTAGTTGGCCACCGACACGCACTTGCCCGTCTTGTCCACGTTCAGGTGACACGGTCCGCCGCCTTTGGATGAAACGGTGTTGAGGCTCTTCAGTTTCCCGGTGGCGCGGTCGATGGCAAACGAGGTGACGGCGCCGGCTTTCTCTCCTCCCTGCCCGTACGATTCGCTGACGGCGTACAGGAAGCGGTGGTTCGGGTGGATGGCCACGAAGGAGGGATTGGACGTCTCCGCCGCCAACGTGGGCTCGCCCACTTTGCCAGTGGTGGAATCGAAGCGGGCAACGTAAATGCCTTTGCCGCCCTCCGGGCGCGTGTATGTGCCGAAATAGACGAAGTACTCCGCGGCCGGCAGGAGCGGCGCCAGGAGGGCAAGCGGTAATAGGTAGCGCAACAATTTCATATCACTCATCACATCGCATTGCACAAGGCGGCGCAAGCGCCGCCGGGAATACCGGTGGAGGCGGCGCGCGACGCGGCGCGATCGAACTTGTAGAGCCGGTGAGCGGTGCGTCCCAAAATCCACTCTTTGTCCTCGGCCGTGAAGAAGGGAATCAGCTCTTTCATGATCAGCAGTTCGGCGAAATTGGCGTAGACGAGACGCTTGGGTCCGTACCGGTCGTAGAGACGCCGCAGGAAAGGCCAGACGTCGCGATAGGGCAGTTGGCGCGTTTTCGACGGGTTGTGCAGAGAGGTGCGGACGTAGACGTTGGGGAGACGGGCGAGGTCGAGCAGGTGACCGAAGCCGTCGCTGTCGGGCGCCGCGATGTCGATCATGGCGATGTGGTCGATTACCACGTTGACGCCGGGAAAGCGCTCGGCCATATCGCCGACCTGCTTCACCTGGTGCGGGGCCAGGAAGACGTTGAAGGTGGCCTCCAATTGTTCGGCTTTCTTCCAGAGCGGGTAGCAGACCGGGTCGTTGAACCAGACGACGTCGCGGTCGTAGATGGGACTGACGCGGAGGCCGACGAGTCCGCCTTCCTTCACCAGGCGCTCCAGCCGCGCCGGGTTCTCCTTGTCGTTGGGCGGATAGAGCCGGTAGCCGACCAGGAGACCGAAGCCGGCGAACTTGCCGGGCCACGTCTTGACGCAATGAACGGTGTAGTCGTTGTTGCGGCCGTAGTAACAGACGTGGGAGATGACGGTGTGGTCGATGTTGTACGTCTTCATCTCCTCGAGCAGCCACTCGCCCGAGTAGTCGTACGTGGGCAGGTTTTGCGGACACGTGGCCAGCTCGGGCTTGATGGGGAAGCGGGGGTCGTTGACGACCCAGGCGTGTTCGGCGGCGTTGACGACCGGAGCGCGTTTTTCGTCCCTCGGTTGAGTTTGGACGGCGGTTCCGGCGCACCCGGCGACTCCGGCGAGCAAAGCGGTTCGGCGCGTCATACTGCGGACGATTCTACGACAGCGGCGGGGCTGGCGGGTCAGGTCAGAGAAGCGCTTTCTTGGGGGCGCGGGGCGAACCGGGCGAGTTCCCGCAACAGTTCCTCGGAGGAAACCGGCTTGGAGACGTAACCGTCCATTCCCGCCTCGAGGCAGCGCTCGCGATCGCCTTTCATGGCGTGGGCCGTCATGGCGACGATGGGGACGCGGCGGGAGGCGTCGCTTTCCCGTTCGCGGATCGCGCGGGTAGCTTCGAAGCCGTCCATGCGCGGCATCTGCACGTCCATGAGAATCAGGTCGTAGGCGTGGACCGACAATGCGCTGAGCGCCTCCAGGCCATCGGCGGCCAAGCGGACGCGATGGCCGCGTTTCTCCAGCATGCCGGCCACCACCTTCTGGTTTACCGCGTTGTCCTCGACCACCAGGACGGAGAGCGGCGGTTCCTGGCTGGGCCGGTCTATCGGTTCAAGGAGACGAGGGGACGGGTCGCGCCCCAGGGCTTTGCGTATGGCGGACAGCAGTTCGGAGCGCGATACCGGTTTCATGACGTAGTAGGCGATGCGCAAGCCGCGGCGCCGTTCGGCGTTCAGCTCGACGGAACTGAGCATCATGATGGTGGCGCGCGGCAGCGAGCGATCCGCCGCGATCTGCTCGGCGAGCGCGAATCCATCCGTCTCCGGCATCATGGCGTCCAGGATCACCAGCTCGAAGGGAGCGCCGCGGCGGTGATGGCCGCGCAGCAGTTCCATCGCGCGAGCGGCCGAGTTCGCGACGTGCGCCTCCAGCCCGGAGCGCGAAAGAAACGCGTGAAGGATCTGGAGATTGGCGGCGTTGTCGTCGACAATCAGCGCGCGAATGCCGTGGAGATCGCGTTCCGGCTCGGCGGCGGATTCGCGGGGCTGGTCGCAGCGTTCAAACCGGGCGGTGAAGCTGAACCGGCTGCCATGGTCCGGCTCGCTTTCCACCCAGATCGAGCCGCCCATCATCTGCGCAAGCCGGGCGGAGATGGTCAGCCCGAGTCCGGTACCGCCGTAGGCGCGAGTCGTCGATCCGTCCGCCTGGGTGAACGCTTCGAAGATGAGCGCTTGCTTTTCGCGGGGAATGCCGACGCCGGTATCGGAAACGGTGAACCGCAGCGTTGCGCCCGCGGGATCCTCGGCGTCGAGGCTGGTGGCGACCTTCACTTCTCCGGCGGAGGTGAACTTGATGGCGTTGGAGACGAGGTTGGCAATCACCTGCCGGAGGCGGTTCTGGTCGCCGTAGACCCGGTCCGGGACGCCTGGGAGGAACTCGCAGAGCAACTCGAGGCGCGCCGAATGGGCTTGGGCGGCGAACGACCGGACGGTCCGCTCTACCGAATCCACCAGGTCGAACGGCTCGCAATCCAGGGATAACTTGCCGGCTTCGATCTTCGAAAAATCGAGGATGTCGTTCAGCAGGCGCATCAGCGAATGGGCCGAGCCGATGGCGGTGGTCAGGTAGTCGTGCTGTTCGGGGCTGAGATCGGTGTCGAGGACCAACTCGACCATTCCGATAACGCCGTTCATCGGGGTGCGGATCTCGTGGCTCATATTCGCCAGGAACTCGCTCTTGAGCCGGCTGGCTTCCTGCGAAGCCCGAAGCGCGCCGTCCAGTTCCCGGCGCGACGCCTCGAGCTTCTCGACCATGTCGTTGCAGGCGGCGGCCAACTGGCCCACTTCGTCCTGCGATCGGATCCGCGAGCGGGCGGTCAGGTCGCCGGAGGCGATGCGGCGCGTGAAGGCGATCAAGCCAAGGAGAGGCTCGAGCACCTTCCGGATCTGACGCTTCTGGGCGGCCAGGATGACCCCGAGGGCCAGCAATGCAACCAGCGCTCCGTGGGTCAGAATCCGGCGCGTTGCCGCCATCTGCTCGGCCGTCGACAGACCCACGCGGACGAACCCTAAGGCTTGCGGTTCCGCGGTGGGAGGTTCCCAGCCGAGGACGTCCGGCTGCCCGGTGGACGCGATGGGTTCGAGCACGTCGACAAATGTGAGGCCCAACGGACTGCCTGCGTAGAGCGGCGGGTTGTCGCAGCGCGCCGGCCGGGCGGGGATGTGTTCCAGAGCAAAGCCGGTTTGGGCGGCCACCGCGCGGGTCCCGGCGAAGGATTCAATCCACACGTACAAGACGCTCTCGACGGAAAGCGCCTTGTGCGCGATCCGATGCAGTTCGGCCTCGTCTTCCAGGGCGATCGCCAGCTCGCACTGCCGGGCCAGTAATTGCCCCATCGCGGCGCCGCGGTGCTCCAGCTCCCGGTTAAAGGAGCGCAGTTGGAACCACAGCAGCGTGCCCAGCAGGAGGAAAACGCAGACGCCGGTAACCGCCACGGGGATGAGGTTCGCGACAAGAACCTGAGCGAGGAGGCTCCGCCGCTCCCGCATCCTGGTGAAGAAATGAGGCCTCATACCATTCTCACGTCAAACTCGGCGCACGCCCGCCGGTCCACTTCAAGGCCCAGCACGCGCAGCAGCCGCTCATTGATTGCGATGCGAATCCCCCGCGCCGGCACGGAGGGCGGAAGTCTGGCGTGTTCGAGATAGCGGGCGGCGAGTTCGGCGGCTTGTTCTCCCGCTTCGCCGTAGTCGGCGTACACCGCCAGCAGCGCGCCGGCCCGGGCGAAGTTCTCGGAGAACCCGATGATGGGCACGTGGTTCCGGATGGAGGCCAGAATCAGCGGCGCCACCGTCTCCGGGCGATGAAGGGCGCGATCGGGAAGACACCACAGAAAGTCCGCCTGCCGGCGCAGAGCGGCCGGCGCGCCCAGCAGGTCTTTCGGACTCGCGCACTCCAGCATGTCCACGCGATAGCCCTGACGCCGGGCCTCGGCAGCTATTTCCGCCCGCTCGCCGGCCGGCGCGGCCGAGTTCCACGCGATCGCCAGCCGGTCCTTGCCGGGGAATATTCTCTTGAGCTTCGGCAGGAATGCCGCCGGTTGCACCTCCATGGAAAGCGTCGCCACGACCGGGCTGCGCCCGGAATCCTGGCAAACGGCGGGAGAGACGTCGCTCCGCAGCACGAGAGATGCGAGAACCGGCGTGTCACAGGAAAATGAGAGCACCGCGGCGAACGCGTTCGATCCCATGGTGACCACCAGCCGCGGAGGCGCCGCCAGCGCGACGGAAAGGGGAGCGCGCAGGTCTTTCCCGGCGAGCTGCGCGACGGACACGGCTGCATCCCGGAGGGCGGCGGACGACTGGAAGCGCGCGATGGCTTCGCCGTACGCCTCGGCGCTTGCGCTGGAGACGACGAGCACCTCCGGCCGGCCGGGCCGCAAGGCCGAGCCAAGCGAGCCGCCGAGGCTCCCGAGCACGAAGGCGCGACGCGTCGATCGCACATTCACGGGCTACTCCTTGTAGCGCCAGGTCAGCTTGAGGAACACGGAACGCCCCGCTCGCGGAAACGTTGGCAGCAGGTGCTCCGCGCTGGCCGGATCGGCGTACCGGCGGTCCGCCAGATTGCGGACGCCGAACTGAAGGTCGAAGTCGGGGTGCAGTTTCCGGGTGGTGAGAGTGATATCGGCCAGGACAACCGGGCCGACCGAGTCGTCAAAGAGGGTCCGGCGCGAACTCAGGTAACGTCCGGCGGCGCTGAGGATCAGTTTCTGGCGGGCGAGCGGCGCCGCTAACCGGAACTGCGCAATCGTGTTCGGCGAGTTGGGAAGGCCGGCATTGCTGTGCTCATACCGGCTCCTCTGTAGCGCCAGACTGGCGGAGGTCTCCAGCCAATCCGCCGGCCGGCCGGCCGCTTCGATTTCGAGACCGGTGGCGTGACTGGCGGCGACGTTTCGGTATTGGAGGGTTGTTTCGTTCACGGGCACGCCCTCAATCAGCCCGTGCAAGTGAAAGTCGTAGAACGACGCGATCAGGTCGACCCGCTTATGGAGCCGCTGCTCGCGAACCAATTCGAGCGAATACATTCTCTCGGCGCGGAGCAGGGGGTTGGGTTCCCAGAAACGCTCGAACGTCGACGGGTTGCGGAACGCGCGTCCGAACAGGAACTTGTAAGCGGTGGTCTCGGTCGCTTTGTAGACGGCGCCCGCCCGCGGCGAGATGAAGGCGGGATGAATCTTCGTGTCGTCCAGGCGAGCGCCGGCGAACAGCGTCCAGCGCGGCGAGGCGTTCCATTCCTGCTGGAAGAACCAGGCGGCGGCGCGGTCGGGCCGAACGGTGTGGCGGTACGGATTGCCTTCATCCGGCCAGGCGTAGCTGGTCTGGACATTGCGGGCGTCGGCGCTAAGCTGGCTGCCGAAGACCAGCTTGCCCACGCGCGGGACGCTGGTCCCAAGGGAGAACTGGGTTCCAATCCAGTCGCCAAGCGCGAAATCGCGATCGCTCCCGGCGCCGCCGTCGAGGAAGTAGTTGTAGTTGCCGAAATAGCGGAACTGGTCATAATACAGGCGCCACCGCGCGCTCCACTTGTCGTTCAAGTCGCCCGTCCAGCTCGCCTCGACAAAATTGTGGACGTCAAAGCTGTAGGTTCCGGTATCGCCATAGTCGGCGCCGTACCAACCGATGGGTACGATGATCCTGTGATCGGAGAAGTTGGCCATGACGCTCCAGTTCCGGCAGGTGAGGTGGGCGAATGTATGATAGCCATGCTCGGCGCTGAGGTGGGTGGCGCGACCGTGCCCGGCGGCGTCAATCGTCCGGCCGGTGGTATTGAAGCCGGAGGCTGACAGCAGAAGGTTCGCGCAACCGCCCAGCCGAGCCGCGGCGGAAAGCGCCAGTTTCTTCTCGCCGAAACTGCCCAGCTCGGTTGAGACTTGTCCGCGGGGCGCATCCGCCGGCGCCTTCGTGAAGATGTTGATTGTGGCAAAGACGCCGTTGGCGCCGTAGAGCGCCGAGGTCGGCCCGCGCACGACCTCGATCCGCTGCACCAGGTCCATGTCGATGCCGAAATCCTGCCCGAACATGTACATCGCGCCATAGACGTTGTCCGTCATGGGGTGGCCGTTCACCAGGACCAGGAGACGGGAATTGTAATCGCCGGGCTGCGAGAAGCCGCGGACGCCGGCGAAGTAGAGAGCTCCGTCGCTGGTGAAATGGAACCCCCGGACATTCGACAGGGCTTCGGCAAGGGTGCGATAGCCGTATTGCTGAATCTCCTGCGCGGTGATCACGGTGACGCTGGCCGGCGCTTCCTGAAGGGTCTGCGAATATAAGGCTGCCGTTTCCACCACGGGCAGATCTTCATAAAGGATGGATTCCGGCTCTTCGCCGGCTTGGACCGAGACGGACGTCGCCGCCGTATCCGCGCCGGCAGCAAAGGCAACGCCAGCCGCCAGCAGCCACAGCCACAAGTGACGCATTATCGATACCGTGCCCGACGCGGCGTCTCTCCTCGGCCGCCGATGGGAGCGGAAACGCCAAGACAGACGCCTAGGAGACTCATCGGAACATTCGCCCAGAGTCTTTACGTCGCCGCCGTTCAATCGCGATCCAGGCCGGGCCTTGCGGCTGGGCGCTCACGGCGCACGCCTTGCCGCCTTTGGTACGCTGTAGCGCCAGAGGAGACACTGATGAAGTTGAGCTTGGACACCGTCGGATACGGCGGCTATTTCACCGACGGAGCGTGGCTGCCGCTGGAGGACGCGTTCCGCAAGGCGGCCGGATTCGGCTACGACGCGGTCTGCATCTATGCGCACCGTCCGATTGGGTTTCCCATGGATCTATCGCCCGAGCGGCGGCGGCGGCTCCGCGAGCTGGCGGCGGAACTCGACCTGGAACTTGGCGCGGTGGTCTGCTGCACCAATTTCATGAAGGGCAGCCACGCGCTGCTGTATCCCCAGGAGAAGGAGATTCTCTACGTCCGGGACGCGATCGGGCTGGCGCGCGACATGGGCATGAAGATCGTCCGGGTGCTGGCTGCCTTTTTCGGCTATTTTCAGAATCCGTACGCCTCGCAGGGATATGGCAACCCGGCGTTCGAATCGCGATCGCTGCGCGTGTCGCAAAACAAGGACTACCTGGAAGCGTGGCACGACGTGAAGGCCGGCTTGCGCGAGGCGGCGCTCATCGCGGAGGGGGAAGGGATCACGCTTGCGCTGCAAACTCACCCCGAGATCACCGGCAACAACGATGAAACCCTCGAGATGATCGAAGAGGTGGGCGTTCCGAGCCTGAAGGTCGGGCTCGATCTGCCGTTGTTCGAATCGCACGATCCGGAGTTCGTCCGCCGCACGGTTCACAAGATGAAGGGCCTGATGGTCTACTCGCACACCATCTCGATCGCCAAGAAGTACACGGTCGGCGGGGCGGTCCTGGGGTGGGACGAAGTCACGCCCGGCAGTCCCGGCGACCCGTGCCCCTGGCGGGTGTTCTTCGAAGCGTGCCGCGAGATCGGCTACGACGGCTATTTCTCGCACGAGCAGTGCAGTCCGATCATCGTCAAGGGCCACCGTATCGGCGGCCTGGACGAAGTCGACCTGCGGTACCGCGACGCGCTGCGCTATCTGAAGGGCCTTGCCCGGGACATGGGCTACTATAGCGGCCACAAGGTTTGAGCGCGGCCGAGCCGGGCGCCGGGGGCCGGGCATGGCACGATCACGGATCCTCGCACCGCAGAGACACGGAGAGCGCAGAGACCGGAGGAAAAAGGAGTTGGAGGGGGTTTAGCGGGTCATAAGGGTGGGTCCGGACGCCAATTCGGGCGCGGCGGGCTCAGCGGCGGGGCCGCCAGTGCGTCCAGACGAGCTGTGTAATCGATGAGGGGGGCCCCTCGGGATCGGCTTTCAGGAGCAGGTCTCAAACCACCTCCAAGCTGCTGCGGTCAAAAGCCGTTGGTGGTGAGCGTTGGGGGCAACCGAGCGTCCGCTTCGGGGCCCAGCATTCGGAGAATATCCGAGACGTATCGCTCGGTGTCGGGGCCCATCGGCGCGCCTTGCCGCCCGTCAACGGCGGCGGGACCCACGTGGTAGGCCCGCAGAGCCAGCGTGATGTCGCCTTCGTAGCGACGTAGCAGTTGACTCAGGAACCGCGCTCCCGCCGCGAGGTTCTCCTCCGGATTGAACGGGTCCCGTACGCCGAGCTCCCCGGCCGTCTCCGGCATCAATTGCATGAGACCCTGCGCGCCTCGCGACGAAACGGCGCACGGTTGAAGACTGGACTCCCTGAGCGCGACCATCAGGACCAGGTTGGGGTCGATACCCGCCTGCGCTGCGGCTGCATGAATCAATGGCTGAAGGCCGGCGGCATGAAGCGGTTCGCACGGCGACGCCTGCGAGCGGAGTGTGTCCGGCGCAACCTCGATCTGCTGGTCGGCGCCGCCCACGCTCGCCCGCAGCGCGTCCTGGTTGAGCCGCACCGGTCCCGCCAGCAGGGCCAGGGCAATGTATCCGATCGCGCCGGCCTTTGATCTTCGGGGGCGCCACCGTTTCCTGAAGCCTGGTTCCGGCTGGCGCCGATCGCAAAATCGAACTACTATCCGGACGCGAATACGCTTTCCGCCCTTCTCGGCATCAACGGGAACACGACCAGCCCGCCGGCCTGTCGACGCCAACTTTAAACGTGCAGGCCAGGCGGAAGAATCTCAACCGACCTAAAGGCCTAAAAGTAACCTTATGGTACTACAGTACTGCTCCAGCGCCACGAATCGATCCCCGCCATTCTGCGGCCAGATTCCTCCCGCCGGCCGCCAGGACAAATCCTTCGGACCGCCGGATCTCAGGCGAGTCGGAACGCATGCGCAACCAGCGGCTGCACTCCGTTGTATACTGGACCCAATTCCGAGTTCTGGATAAACCCATCGCAAAGGAGAAACGCATGCATCCTGGTCTCAGGCGAAGTCTAATTTTCGGCGCGATCCTGTCAACGATCGGGTCGGTCTGTTGGTCCCAGACGTACTACGGAACGATCGTAGGTACGGTATCCGACTCCTCCGGGGCGGCATTTCCCAACGCGGAAGTCACCCTAACGAACGTGGCCACCAACATCAGCGTGAAGTTCATCAGCAACGAAGTGGGCAACTACCGGGCGCCGAACCTGATTCCGGGCACGTACCGGGTCTCGGTGGAACAGCCCGGCTTCAAGCGGTTCGTAGCCGAAGACATCGATCTCAGCTCCATGGCCGAGCGCCGCGTGGACGTAAGACTGGAGATCGGCGCGGTGACGGAGTCGATCACCGTGACCGGCGGCGCGCAGTTGGTGGAGACGGAGAAGGCCACCTTCTCCGACGTGAAGTCCAACTACGTTTTCACCAACATGCCCGTGAACTCGAACTACCGGTCCATCTGGCGCATGCTCGACCTGACGCCGGGCGCCAACTACTCCACCGGGAGCAACTACGCTGGCAACGGCATGGGCCGCAATACCACCTACACCATCGACGGCATCAAGGTGATGGACGGCTGGACGGGCAATTCCTTCGGTCCGTCGCTGACCTACATGGATTCCTATCGCGAATTCCGGTTCGACCTGGTGAGCGCCAACGCCTCCGCGCCGACGTCGGCCAACATTTCGGTGGTCTCCGAGAGCGGAACCAACGATATCCACGGCGAGGCGTGGCTCCACTACAACGCGGTCGGCTTTACCGCCCGGCCGTTCTTCGCGCCAACCCGCCCGCACGGCCCGCCGATCTTCCGCCCGAACGTAAAGGTAGGCGGCCCTGCCTATATCCCGAAGCTGTACAACGGCAAGGACCGCACGTTCGTCCACTTTAGTTGGCAAGCGCTGCGCGGCAGCCAGGCGCCGTACGTCGCCAATTTCGTGACGCCGCTGCCGGCCTTCCGCCAGGGCGATTTCTCGTCGTTGCCGGGGACGTTGATGGACCCGCTGAGCAACACGCCGTTTCCGAACAAGCAAATCCCGGCGAATCGCGTCAGCCCGGTGTCCCAGTATTATCAGGACACCTTCTATCCCATGCCCAATACCGGCGACCGCTTCAACGGCATCTTCGTTTTCCCGAACAGCAGCAACCAGTACACCGGCCGAACCGATCACAAGATCAGCGACGCCAACTCGTTCTTCGTCCGGTTCCAGCACCAGACGTACTCCTATACGCGCTACGACGGCGACACCAACCCGATGATCGGCATCTTCGATCAATGGCGGGACCAATACATATTCGGGATCTCCGACACGCACGTTTTCTCGCCGACGCTGATTAACGAACTACGGCTGGGCTACAGCCGCGACGACAGCATTTACGGCGGCGAGCGGCGCGGGCTGGATATCGTGCGCGCTTCCGGCCTCGCGCTGCGGGACCTGGAGGACGTTCGGGCTCTGCCGCGGATGAACGTCACGGGATTCTCCTCCATTTACCAGGGCGACCAGAACGGCTGGACCTGGAGCAATTACCACATCACGGAGAACGTGCTCTGGACCAAGGGCAAGCACAATTTCCGCTTCGGCGTCGACCGGGACCGGTTCAACGGCCGGCAGTACGCCACGTCGCCGAGCCGCGTGTTCGGCGAGTTCAGTTTCAACGGCCGTTTCACCGGAAATCCCTACGGCGATTTCCTGCTGGGCCTGATGGACACCAGCGCCCGCTCCACCTCGGTGGGACGCGTCTATCCGCACCGGACGAACTGGGAGTTCTATTTCACGGACGACTTCAAGGTGACGCCGCGCCTGTCGCTGAACTACGGCGTGCGCTACTCGCTGCTGGATCCGGGCCGGATCGAGCAGGACCTGATCGCCAACTTCGTTCCGGCCGTGAACGCGCTGGTGGTTCCCAACGAGACGGCGCGGAGCCGGGTGCATCCGGGCTTTCCGAGCAGAGTGCCGATTGTCACCGCCTCCTCGGCCGGGTTGGGCGAAAAGCTGCTGGCGCGGGACATGAATAACGTGGCCCCGCGGTTCGGCTTCGCCTGGCGGCCCACTACCTCGGACACGTTCGTCATCCGCGGCGGCGGCGGCGTGTACAACGTGGCCATGCAGCCCTACATTTCCGACGGCGGCGGCGCGCCGTACGAACTGCGGGAGACCTTCACCAACGCCATTACGGACGGCCAGCCGGCGTTCTCGTTCCCGAATCCGTTCCCGTCCACTACCTATGTCCTCGGCGGCACCGGCGCCACCGGGATGAATACGCACCTGCGGACGCCGTACAGCGTCCAATACAACCTGACTGCGGAAAAAGAAGTGTGGGACATGGGGCTGTCGTTCACCTACATGTCCACGATGGCGCGCAAAACCACCTGGAGCCGCGACCTGAACCAGGTGGCCGCCGATACGCGGCCGTATACGGAAAAGCTCGCGCAGGTTCCCTTTCCGTACCTGTTCAACGTCAACTTCATCGACAACGGCGGCTCCCACAACTACCACGGCGGCGTCATCAAGGCGGAGCGCAAACTCAAGGACGGTTTCTACTACCAGGCGCACCTGACGATGGCGAAAAGCGTCGGCGATAACTGGAGCGGCGGCGTCTCGACGGCCGAGGACGCGTTCAACCGGACCAGGGAGCGTTCGCAGGGCGGCGCGATCCCCCGCTGGCGCGGCGTCGTCGTCGGCATTTACGAGCTTCCCTTCGGCCGGGGCAAGAAGTTCGCCGGCGGAGCGCCCGGCGTCGTCAATCATGTTGTCGGCAACTGGATGGTCGCCGGCACCTACGTCTACCGGACGGGAACGTTCTTCACGCCCAGTTACGCGGGCGTGGATGCTTCCAACACCAACCGCAGGAGCGGCCGGCCCGATCGCATCGGCGACGGCAACCTCCCCGGCGATCAGCGAACGCTCGAACGCTGGTTCGATACCAGCGCCTTCGTTTTCCCGCCCGAGGGCGCGGGACGGTTCGGCACCTCCGGCAACCACGTGTTGCAAGGCCCGAGCATGAGCGTCTTTCATTTCGGAGCGACCAAGGAAATTCCGCTCCACGAGCGGGCCCGGCTGAAGCTCGAGATGGTGTCCACCAATTTCTTCAACCATCCGAATTTCGCCAACCCGAACGCGGTGGTCGGCACATCGCCGTTCGGCCGCGTGCTGAGCACGATCTCGACCGACGGAAACCGCGATTTCCAACTGACGGCGCGCCTCACGTTCTAAGTTCGGTGTGGGGCCGGATCTCATCCTGCGCGGCGGTCCAACCGCCGCCGGGCCGATGGCCGGCCCGCAGGTAGCCTTCGGCCCCACAACCGTAACTTGGAATTGCTGTTTTCCGACAGTCGCTATGGCCCGGCCTCGCGAAGCGTCGACGGACGCCCGCGAGGCCGGGTTATTTTTTGGGAATAAGCCGCGCCGCCGCCCGGATCTCCGTGGTGGAGACGCGGCGCCCGGCGCAGGCCGGTGAAAACGCGAAGAGGGACTTACAAATGGGAAGACTCCATGGAAAGAATTGCCTGATTACGGGGGCCTCCTCCGGCATCGGTCAGGCCATCGCGATTCGGTTCGCGCGCGAGGGCGCCAACGTCGCCATCAACTACCGCGGCGGCGCCGAGCAGGCGGAAGTCACCCGGCAACAGGCGCGGGCGGCGCGCAACGGGGGCGGCGGGAAGGAGCTTGTCGTGCAGGCCGACGTCTCCAACGAAGACCATGTCAAGCGCATGTTCAAAGAGACCCTGGATGCGTTCGGCTCGCTCGACGTCCTGGTGAACAACGCCGGCATTCAGAAGCCCTGCCCCAGTCATGAGCTGGAACTCCCCGATTTCGACCGCGTCCTGAGCGTCAACGTGCGCGGGCCCTTCCTGTGCGCGCGCGAAGCGATCCGGCATTTCCTCTCCCGCGGCGGCGGCGGCGTCATTCTTAACAACTCCAGCGTGCACGAGAAGATCCCGAAACCGAAATACCTGAGCTACTCGATCTCCAAGGGCGGCATGGAGAACCTGACGAAATCGCTGGCGCTGGAGTACGCGGGGCAGGGAATTCGCGTGAACGCGGTCGGCCCCGGCGCGGTGGTCACGCCGATCAATCGCGCCTGGATCGACAATCCCAAGGCGCGGGCGGAAGTGGAGAGCCACATTCCGATGAACCGCGCCGCCGAAGCGGACGAAATCGCCGCGGTGTTCGCGTTCCTGGCCTCCGACGAGGCCTCGTACATCACCGGCCAGACGCTGTTCGCCTGCGGCGGGTTGACGCTCTATCCCGAGTTCCGCGTGGCGTGGTCGTCGGGAGAGTAAAGGAGAGGACCATGACATCGCTGGAGTCGAAGGCGGTATTGATCACCGGCGCCGAGGGCGGCCTCGGCGCATTCGTAACGAAGGCCTTCCTGGAAGCCGGCGCGCTGGTGGCGGGCGTTTCGCGGTCCATTAACGAATCTGACTTCCCGCACCCGAGCTTCGCGGCGATTTCCGCGGAGCTCTCGGATTCGAGCGCGGCGGAAGCGGTGGCCGCCCAGGTGGTCGAGCGGTTCGGCAAGCTCGACGCGCTGATTCACCTGGTGGGCGGCTTCGCGGGCGGACAACCGGTGGCCGACACCGACGACGCCACCGTCGACAAGATGCTCGACATGAATTTCCGCTCCGCGTTCCACGTGATGCGCGCCGCGGTGCGGCGGATGAAAGGCGGCGGGAGAATCGTCGCCATCGGCAGCCGGGCGGTCTCCGAACCGGTGGCGGCCATTGCCGCCTACGCCGCGTCGAAGGCGGCGCTCATTTCACTGGTGCGGACGCTGGCGGTGGAAAACCGGGATGCGGGCATCACCGCCAATGTCATCGTGCCCACCACCATTGACACGCCCGCCACCCGCGCAGCGGACCCCAATGCCGACCATTCGCGGTGGACCGATCCGCGGCGGATGGCCAACCTCGCCGTGTGGCTGGTTTCCGAGGAAGCCTCGCAGGTCACCGGGGCCGTGATTCCCCTCTACGGGCGAGGCGTGTAACAGGGGCGGCGATGACGGCGGCGGTCCACATTTTTGTCTGGGCGTTCACGGCGTACCTTGCGGCCGGGTTCGTCTTCGCGGTTCTGTTCGTCATTTTCGGCGCGCAGCGGATCGATTCGCAGGCGCCCGGTTCCACGCTCGGCTTTCGAGCGATCGTCATACCGGGCGCGACGGCGCTATGGCCGCTGCTGCTCGCGCGCTGGACCCGGGGCGTGGGCGATCCTCCCGGGGAACGCAACGCTCACCGGAATTCTTCTTTGCGGGAGGTTTGACATGATCCAGACTCTTCGGAAAACCCACCGTCGCGCCTTCCTTGGACTCTCCTTCGCCTTGCCTGCCGTGTTCGCCGGCGGTCTTCTCTTACGGAAACCGCCGGCGCCTTCCAATCCGGCGCGAATCCGGAAAGTCCGCGAGGCGCCGCCGAAGCCGGGCGCGGCCGCCCCGAGAGAGCAATCGCGATGAGCCTCCACTACGTGGCCGTCGGCTGGAACCGCCAGAAGAAGATCTACGACTCGATCCTGGCCGGATCGCTGACGCTGTACCTGGCGCTGTTCGCCTTGCTCGGCTCGCTGGTTCACCCGAACGCGACCATCGAAACGCTGCTGATCCGCGGTTTCGGGACGGCGGCGTTTCTGCTGCTGCACGTCATTCTGTGCATCGGGCCGTTGGCGAGGCTGGACCGGCGCTTTCTGCCGTTGCTGTACAACCGGCGGCACCTGGGCGTGACGATGTTCCTGCTCGCGCTGACGCACGGCGTGTTTTCCATCGTGCAGTTTCACGCGCAGGGCGACGAGAATCCGCTGGCGTCGATCTTTCTCGCCAACCGCCGGTACGCGAGCCTCGCGGATTTTCCGTTTCAGCCGCTGGGGTTCTTCGCGCTGCTGATCCTGTTCCTGATGGCGTCCACCAGCCACGATTTCTGGCTGCGGAACCTTACCGCGCCGGTTTGGAAGCGGCTGCACATGATGGTGTACGCCGCATACGGGCTGCTGGTGGCGCACGTGACGCTGGGGGCGCTGCAATCGGAGCGCAGCCCGGTTCTGGCCGTCCTGCTCGGCATCGGCATGGCGTGCGTGCTGTCGCTGCACCTGGCCGCCGCGGCGAAGGAACGGCGCGTCGACGAGCGACAGCCGGCCACCGGAGGCGACGGCTTCGTCGAGGTGTGCGCGGTGGAGAAGATTCCCCTGAACCGGGCGGTGACCGTGTCGCTCGGCGGCGAGCGGGTGGCGGTGTTCCGGTACGACGGCAAGGTGTCGGCGCTGTCGAACGTCTGCCAGCACCAGAACGGCCCGCTAGGCGAGGGCCGCATCGTCGACGGCTGCGTCACCTGTCCGTGGCACGGTTACCAGTACCTGCCCGACTGCGGCGCCGCGCCGCCGCCGTTCACCGAGAAAGTGCCCACGTTCCGGACCCGCGTCGTGGACGGAAAGGTATACGTACACCCGAAGCCTTTCCCCGCGGGCACGCGCTGCGAACCGGCGCGGATCGACGGAAACGTCCAGGAGGTTGCGGTATGAGCGGACGCGACGCGGAATTCTATGTCGGCTACCTGCCGAAAGCGCCTGGCCGCCTCGGGGCGTCGCTGCGGCGAATCGTGTTGGGGCTGAACCTGCTCGCCGCGGCCGTCGCGCTGACGCTGATCTTCGCGCAGGCGCCATTCGCCGATAGCCGCTTCGAGTTCCTTCAATACCGGGATTACGAGGGCGTGCTCGTCCGGGACCCGTACCCTAGCCTGCTGGTGAAGCGTCCCGGGGCGATGGACGGCGTCCCGAGCTTTGCCCGCTATCTGCTGGTGGCCGAGGGCAAGCGCGGCTTTGTGCCCGGCGCCGAACTGGAAGCCCGGCTCGTGCGCCTGAGAGGCTCGCTGATCCATCGCGAGGACCAGCGGATGGTAGAAGTTCTGCCGCAATCGTTGACGCCGGCCGGCGGCGAGCCGCTTCCCAAGCTGGAATGGACCGGCCTCGGCGAGGCGGCGCTGTACGGCGAAATCGTCGACACGAAGTGCTATCTCGGCGTGATGAACCCGGGCGAAGGCAAGGTGCACCGTGAGTGCGCGGCGCGCTGCATTAGCGGCGGCGTTCCGCCGGGGTTGCGCGTGCGGGACACCGAGGGGAACTCGTTTGTGGTTCTGCTGGCGGGCGCCGACGGGAGGCCCCTCAACCGCGAAGTGCTCGACTTCGTGGCGGAACCGGTCCGCATCGACGGCAAGCTGTCCCGGCTCGGCGACACGCTGATTCTGCGCGCCGAGCCGTCGACTTTCTACCGGCTCGCGGGGTCGCGCCCCTAGCCGGATCTCCAATCGAGGAAAGGATACGCATGATACGCTCCAGGTCTGTCAAAATTCTCAGTTGGGTCCTGCGGCTGACGGCCGCGGCGATCCTGCTGCAAACGCTGTTCTTCAAGTTCACCGGAGCGCCGGAATCCGTCTACATCTTCACGGCGCTGGGCGCGGAACCGGTGGGGCGCATCGGCAGCGGCGTCATCGAGTTGATCGCGTCCGCGCTGCTGCTGGTCCCGCAAACCGTCGTTTACGGCGCCGCGCTGTCGATGTTGACCATGACAGGCGCCATCGTGGGCCACCTGACGAAACTCGGGATCGCGCTGCCGGCGGTGGGAGACAACGGCGAGCTGTTTGTCCTGGCGGTAATCGTATTCGCCTCGAGCGCCGCCGCGCTCTATCTCCACCGCGCGGATCTGCCCGTTGCGGTGCGAAGGCGCGCCCGATTCACGGGATGATCGGCATTCGCCCCTCACGCGCAATCGGGCTCAGTCCCGGCCCCGCGGACCGTCTCCAGAATATAATCGCAGGCGCGGCGTTGGGTGTGAAACCGCAGAGCGTGCTCACATGCCGCCCGCGCCATCGATTCGAGAGCGGCTTTATCCGCCAGCGCCTTGACGACCACTTCCCGCAGGCTTTCGCCTTCCGGCCGATAGTACCAGGCGTGTCTGCCGTCGAGGAGTGGCTGATAGCGGCAAATTCCAGGCTGACTCAGGATCGGGACGGAGCGGCAGAGACTGGCTTCGTAGTGCCGAAAACACTCCCACCCATAGCCCTCCGGCGACCAGGTCAGCCACGCTCTCGCGCAGCGCTCCAGGTACTCTTGGTGCGGCATTCTGTCCGTCGAGAGGTCCAATACCACTGCTGTCCAAATTAGCCCGCCGGCCTGAATGCCGCCGCTGCATCGAAAGGACATAGCTCGGCCGCGGCGCCGATCCGGGGAACGGGTTAGGGGAGCACCCGGCTGGCGTGGCTCTCAGGTGCTGTCCAAGTTCGACGGCGGCATTTGCCGCCGGGCCGAGGCTGTCATGATTGTCCCCCCGCGCTGCTGTCCAAATCGCTCACCCGCCAAACGCCAGCGTCAGTTGCTCGTCCGGCCCCTGGGCCAGCCCCGGCGGCCCCTGGAACGGATCGTTGAGCCAGCTCATCAGCTCGCGCCGGACGAACAATTGCTGCCTCAGCAGCGCCACCAGATTGGACAAGCTCCAGTCGAACGTGCTCTTCAGCTGCAGGTACTTCACCAGCAGCATGGCGATCAGCGCCGTCCAGATCTGCGTCCGCACGGCGTTCTCGCTGGTCCCCACGAACGTCTTCACCTTCAGCGACTGCTTCAGCGCCTTGAAGAACAGCTCGATCTGCCAGCGCTCCTTGTAAATCGCCGCGATCGTGCGCGCGGCCAGCCGCAACTGGTTCGTCACCAACACCATCGTCTCCTGCTTCTCTTCCACCCACACCAAGATGCGCCGCAGAAAGCAGTCCTTGCCCTCGGCCGCCTGCTTGAACAACACCATCACCTCGTCTTTGACGATGTGGCTGTTGTCCGGCACGGGCCGCTGCTCCAGCACAATGCAGTCGGCCTTCTCCTTCAGCCGGCTGACAAACATCACCTGCTGTTCGGTCAGCCTCCGCCACCAGTCGTAGTCGGCATAGCCGCGGTCGAACACCAGCATCGTGTTCGGCTCGAACGTCATCTCCCGCGCCGCCCGGATGTCGGCCTGCTTGCCGTCGCTGATCACCGCGTAGTGCGGCAGGTAACCGTCGTGATCCAACACCAGGTGCAGTTTCACCGCTCCTTTGCTGCGCTTGTACTGCGCCCAGTCAAACATCGACAGGCTCAATCCGATGGTCGTCGAGTCGATCGACAACAGCTTATGTTTGAACCGGAACTTGCGCTTCCGCTGGGCCGCTTCCCCTTGGCAGTACGCCAGCAGGTGATGAAACACCGTCTGGAACAATTGCCAGGGACGGTGCTCGTTGGCGTAGGACAGGGTGGAGCGCTTGGGCGGCTGGCCGACTCCCAGATGCCGCAGTTTCCCTTCGCAGGCGGCCAGACCGCCGGTGATCTCGCGCAGGCTCTGGGCGTGGCCCAGTTGACAGAACAGCATGGAAACCAGATGGGTCCAACTGCGGAAGCCGCGAGCATGGCGCTCGGCCTGGTGTTTGTCGACGGCTGCGGCGAACGCGCCGCGCGGGATGAGCCGCAACATCTGGCTGAAGATGCTGGATACTTGGTTCATGGCGGAAGCCTCCTCGGAGCTGACGTCAGGTTCTTCGACTGAACTCCGACTCAGCCTACCGCGGCTTCCGCCTTCCCCGCTCCCCCACCCGGCGCGGGTGGCCGAGAGCTAATTTGGACAAGAGTGATCTTCCATCGGGTCGGGGTCCACCCGCTGTTCTACTCCGAGACGGTCTTCGGGCCTCACCGGCCGAACCTGACATATCTGATTCCATTCGATAACCTCGCCGAGCGCGAGAAGGCCTGGAATAAGTTCGGCGCCGACCCGGAATGGCACAAGGTTCGGCAGGAATCCATCGACAAGTCCGGCCAGATTTCGAGCGTCATTCAGATTTCGCTCTACACGCCAACCAGCTACTCGCCGATCCGCTGAGAGGCAGCGGTCAATTGGTCTGCGCGGGCCTCTGGTAAGGCTCGCGCAGGTACTTGGCGGCTTCCTCCTGCGCGCCCTGCGTGTTGTCTTTTGTGCGGATGGCGAGATTGTATTCATTCACCGCGCGGTCCCGCTGCGTGGTGAGGTCGAAGATCTTGCCGAGGTTGATGTGCGACCAGACCTCCGTCCACTTCGGTTCGAGGTCGCCGTTCAGGGCTTCCCGGAATTCGTTGGCCGCCGATTGGTAATTTCGCTGGATGAAGAAAACCTCGGCGATTCGATAGTGAGCCAGCGAGCTGTAGCGGTTGACGTCCAGCGCCCTCTGATACTCCTTGAGAGCTTCGACGAATTCCCCGATCTCGACGAACTGCTCGCCCCGGCGGATGGCGACGGCGATGCGCATCTTGTCGTCGTACCGGAGAAGGTCGTTGTTCGGGTCGACGACGATGTTCTTGGGCTTGCCGAACGTGTCCACGACGAAGTCCGACGAGGCGCCGACCACCTCGATATCCTGGAATTCCGGATTGCCCTCCGTCTCGATCTTCAGCGTGACGGGCATGCGGAAGGTATCGAGATCCTGGTTGATCTTGCCCATGATGCGGAATCCGCCTTGCGTACGGTAGACCGTATACTCCATCGTGAATTCCGGAGCGCCGCTCGATTCGATCCATTGGATGAAGAAACCTTGGAGGTTTCTGCCGGAAATCGCTTCGGCCATCGCCCGAAAATCGTCGGTGTAGACGGATTTCCAGGCGTATTTCTCGGGGAATTCCTTAATCAGCCTCGCGAACGCGTCGTCGCCGATCACGTGTTTCAGCATGTGGTAGATCGCGGCGCCCTTGCCGGCGGTCGCGGCCCAGAATTCCGGCGAGTAGTCTTCCAGACGCCCGGACTGGATGAGAGGCGCCTCGCTGGAAGTGAGCGCCTCGACGTAGTTGTCGCGCACCTCGGTTTCCAGGGCGCCGGGTCCGCTCGCTTCCCGCATCCACAGGAGTTCCGCATAGCGGGCCATGCCGTTGGTGATCCAGAGGTGATTCCGTGTGGCGGAGGAAAACAACTGGCCCCACCATTGACGCGCGAACTGGTTCACCAACAGGCGCGCGTTGACCTGCCTGCCGATCGCGGATGGGGAAAGAAAGACGAGTCCGGGCGCCGAGTAGCCGTTCGGAGCGCCGGCCTCGGTCTGGACGACCGCCAGGTTGGCCTGCGGGGCCAGGCCGTAAAGACCGGTCAGGAACGTCATCGCCTTGCCGGCTGTCTCTCCGTACGCTCGGGCCATTTCGGCCGTCTCTCCCCGGAAATACAGCTCGGTCGAAACGCCGTTGGCCTGCACCCGAACGGCTTCCCCCCGCACGATCGCGATGCTGCCGGGGAAAGACGGCTGGGTGGCCTTGAAGGAGAACCGGATTTTGTCGGAAGTGACCGCCTCGGAGGTCCCGATGCCGCTGGCCAGCACCTTGTAGCCGGCAGGCACGGTGATGTGGATTTCGGCCGTGAAGCGGTCCGCCGTATACCCGCTCACGGGGAACCATCGCGCCGGATACATCAGGTAGCCGAAATCTTCATGGATCGCCGCGAAGTTGATACCCCAGACCGGGGATTCCTCTTTGCCGGCGAGGCGTCCGCGATAGGCGAAACGGACGACGCCCGCCTGCCCCTTGGCCACCGCGCTGGGAAAGCTTAGACGGACGCTGAAGTTCTCATTCGTCCGATCGAAGGCGATCGGTTCGTCGTGCTCTCCCACCACCTGCGACACTTGCAGGCCGTTGTGGAGTTCGAACGTGGCGGACCTCGCTTCTTCCTCCGTCGCCTGAAAGCGCACTTGCGCCGTCGCTTCCAGGTCCTGGGTTCGCGGGTTGATCTCCGCGTCGATCACATAATGCTCGACGTCGATGCGAGCTTCCGGCCTTTGCGCCCGGGCTGAAATCGGCGACAGGAACAGGACGCAGGCCAATGCCCGCATGACGATTCGAGACTCACGAAACATTGCCGGTACTTTCTATCAGGTCTTCCACCAGGGAAGCGGCTTTTTCCAAAGGGTCCTCGTTCGCGGCCAATCGGGCGGCCACCACAGCCAGATCTTCCTTCATCCGTTGCCGCCGCGCGGAATCCGACAGGAGCCGGCCCGCCTCGCGCGCCAGACGCTCCCCCCTCATTTCATTCTGCATCAATTCTGGCACGATCTGCTTTCCGGCGACGAGGTTTACCATTGAGAAGAAAGGCACATCCACCAAAAACCGGCCGAGCAGCCAACTCAGGCCGGTAACCCGGTAGAAGGTTACCATCGGGGCGCCGAGGAGAGCCGCCTCGATGGTGACGGTACCGCTTGCGGCCAGCGCAAGGTCGGCGTGGGCGATGGCGTCCCAAGTTTGCCCTTCAACTACTTGGATGGGTGAGCGCTGGATCGGTTCCCAGAATTTTGCGTCGCCCGCGGCCGGGACGGCCATCGCGGGGAGCGCCATCACCAACGAAACGGCTCGCTGCCGCGCCAGGCGCGCGGCGGCGTCGACAAGCTCCGGCAGATGGCGGCCGATCTCGCCCCGCCGGCTTCCCGGCAACAACACGACCATGGGGCGATCTTGAGGGATGCGATGCTGCCGGAAGAACTGCTCGCGGCTCATCGAGGGCTTCACCAGTCGCGCCAGCGGATGGCCGACATACGTTGCCCTCACTCCTCTGGGGCGGAAGAATTCCTCCTCAAACGGGAAAATGCAGAGCAGGCGATCCACGTACCGCCGCAGCGCGCGAATCCGCCCTTTGCGCCACGCCCAGACCTGCGGCGCGACGAGGAACACCACCGGAATGTCCAGCCGCCGGAGGCGCCGCGCCACACGCAGGTGGAAATCCGGACTGTCGGTAAGGACAGCCAGAGCCGGTCGCTCGCGCGCCGCCGTCTCTAGGATTTTTCTGTACTCGCCGTAGATGCGGGGGATGTGGCTGACGACCTCGACCAAGCCGACAACCGCGAGGCTGGACGCGTCCACGACCGGGCGAACGCCCGCTTCCTTCATCCGGGGCCCGGCGCAGCCGAAGAAACTTGCGTCGGGGAACCGCGCCTTCAGCGCCTCGACCAGTCGAGCCGCGTAGAGGTCGCCGGAAGCCTCTCCAGCGGAGATCAGAATCTTCGGCGCGGGCATGCGGGCCGGCGTCCCGTTGTCAGCGCCCGTGGCCGTCTTCCAGGTAAGTATAGCCGCGCAATCCCTCTTCGTAGAAGCGGACCATGTGGCCGGCTTCCTTGTAGTCGATGCGGCCCTCCTGCCGGGCGGTTTCCACGTCGCGGCGGAAACTCTCGATCAGGGTAGCCGTGTCGAACTGAACGTAATCGAGCACCTCGCGGACCGTGTCGCCGCGCACAACCACGTCAAGGACGGGCTCGCCCGACTCGGAAGTGCTCACATGGACGGCGTTCGTGTCGCCGAACAAGTTGTGCAGGTCGCCCAGGATCTCCTGGTACGCGCCAACCAGGAACGCCCCGAGCAGGTAGGGCTCGCCATTGAACGGGTGCAGTTGCAGGGTCCGTTTCACGTCGCGCCGGTCGATGAACTGGTCTACTTTCCCGTCCGAGTCGCACGAGATATCGCCCAGGATCGCGTGACGGGTGGGCGGATCGTTCAGACGGTGGATGGGCATGATGGGGAACAGTTGCTTCACCGCCCAACTGTCGGGCATGCTCTGGAACAGCGAGAAGTTGCAGAAGTACGTGTCCGAGAGCATCGCGTCCAGGCCCTCGAGTTCTTCGGGGAAGTATTCCAACCCCTCTGCGAGCTTCAACACCCGGCGGCAGATGGCCCAGTAGAGGTTCTCCGCCACGCATCGCTGCTCCAGCGGCAGGTAGCCGAGGCTGAAGAGGTTGAGCGCGGAATCGAGGGACTGCTGCGCGTCGTGGAAGCTTTCCAGAAGGTTCTTCGAGTTCACCTCCTGGTAGGTGCCCAGCAGGTCCAACACCGGCTGTTCGTAATCCTCCGGCAGTTCGTGCGGGAGGTTCTGCTGATCGCCAAGGCCGCTGACGCCGAGAACATTGAACACCAGCACGCTGTGATACGCCGCGACCGCTCGGCCGCTTTCGGTGACGATCGTCGGGTGTTCGATCTCGGCTTCGTCGCAGACGTTCTTGATGTGATAGACGACGTCGTTGGCGTACTCCTGGAGCGAGTAGTTGACGCTCGACTCGAAGTTGGTCTGCGAACCGTCGTAGTCGATGCCCAGGCCGCCGCCGACGTCGAGATACTTCAGCCCGGCGCCGGCCTTCTTCAACTCCGCATAGACGCGCGCGGTCTCCGTAACGGCCGCCTTGATCAGCCGGATATTGGTGATCTGGCTGCCCAGGTGGAAGTGGAGCAACTGAAGGGAGTTCGCCATCCCGAGTTGCTTGAGCTGATCAAGGGCGCGCAACGCCTCGCTCAACGTGAGTCCGAACTTCGAGCGGTAGCCGCCGGATGATTTCCAACGTCCCGAACCTCGGGTGGCGGGCTTGATTCGCAGGCCGATCGCCGGGTCGACGCCGAAACGCGCGGAGTGCTTCAGGATAAGGTCCAGCTCGGTGTACTTCTCCACCACCGGGATGATCTGCCGGCCGATTTTGGTGGCCTGCATCACCATTTCGATGTACTCGTCGTCCTTGAAGCCATTGCAGATGATGGGGGTCGTGTTATCGGCGATGGCCAGGACGGCGAGCAGTTCCGGTTTCGAGCCCGCTTCCAAGCCGAATCCGTAAGGCCGCCCGTGCCTGACGATCTCCTCGACGACATGCCGTTGCTGGTTCACCTTGACGGGGTAAACGCAGCGGTAGTCGGCCTTGTAGCCAAACTCGTCAATGGCTCTCTGGAACGCGTCCCGCAGGTCGGTCAGCCGGTGCCGCAGGATCTCGCCGAACCGCAGTAGGATGGGAAGCGAAATGCCGCGGAGAAGAAGGGTATCGATGAGTTTCTTCAGATCGAGCCCCCGGTTCGGCTCTTTGGTGGGATGCACCCACAGGTGGCCGTTATCGCCCACCGCGAAGTAGCCCTGCCCCCACCGGACAACGTCGTAGGTTTCGGCGGCATCCGCCGTGGTCCAGCGCTCGGCCGGTTCTCGCGAGGCGATGCTCTCGGTGACCCTGGTTGTCAACTAGTCCCTCCGCAATACTCAGTTTGCGTTGTGCGGCGGGCCGGGGGCAACTCCTGGAGGTGGATTTCTTCGCTCCGAGTCGATTCCTTCGGCCGAGCCACACGATTGGCTGGCAGCGGCCCCGCGAGCTGCCGATAAGTCGCTTAAGGAGCTGCGATGGGCACCGCCGGGCCGAACCCGTCAATCGGCCGCTGTCCGTACACCGAACCCCGCCGCCTCGCCGGCGCTCTGGCGCTGCCGATAGCAGTCCTGGCAGCCGCGGGCCAGTTGCGGGGCGACGGCCAACTGCCCCTGCTGACAAAGGTGGCCCAGATCCGGACGCTTACTGCCGAACAAGCGGCCCGCCGCTACCCACTTCGCCTCCGGGGCGTCATCACCTACCGCTCCCCGGAGTACCAGGTGACGTTCTTCCAGGACGATACCGCCGGTATCTTCGTCTTTCTTGAGGGATCTGAACCTCAGGTGAGCGCTGGGAGCCTTGTGGAGATCGAAGGCAACACGACGCCCGGCGATTTCGCCCCTTCCATCGAACACGTTCGAATTCGGGCGCTCGGCCGCGGCCCCTTGCCGACTCCTGCCCGGCGAACCGTCGAGGATCTCCTGACGGGAGCCGAAGACAGCCAGTGGGTGGAGGTGAGGGGAACGGTTCGCTCCGTTGTGATCGAGGACCGGCTGCCGCCGGATTCGCGGGCAGGAACCCCACAAATGGTGCTCGCCATCGCGTCCGGCGGCAACAAATTCAAGGCCAGAGTTCGGCGCTTCCAAGCCGAGCGAGACTACAGCGGCCTGGTGGATTCGGTGGTGAGGGTCCGGGGCGCCTGCGGCGCCTTGTTTAATGAACGGCGGCAGCTTGTCGGCGTTCAGCTCTTCACGCCCGATCTGCGCCAGTTGACGGTGGAGGAAGCGTCGGCGGCGGATCCCTACGCGATGCCAGTCTCGCCCATTGGAAGCCTGATGCAGTTCACGCCGGCAAAGGTTTCGGGCAGGCGGATGCGCATACGAGGCGTCGTCACGCTGCGCGGGTCAGGCTCCTGGACCTACGTTCAGGACGATTCGGGCGGAGTCGCCGTCGAAAGCGCGCCGGCGACCGATCTGGCGCCGGGCGACCTGGTGGATGCGGTCGGTTTCCCCGCGGCCGGCCGTTACGCGCCCATCCTCCAGGACAGCGCGCTCCGCAAGGTCGGCGCAGGCCGTCCGCCGGCGCCCGTCGAGCTCACCCCGGCCGCGGCCCTGGCCGGCGAGCGCGACGCGGAACTCGTCACGCTGGCCGGTCGCCTGCTCGATCAGTCCGAGCGGGGACGGTACCGTCTCTTCACCATTCAGATGGACAGCCTGACGGTCATCGGGTGGATGGAAAAAAAGGCCGTCACACCGCCGGTGAGGGCCATTCGAGACGGCTCCCAACTGAAGCTGACGGGAGTCTGGTCCGTGGACACGGACGAATACCGGCATCCAACCTCGTACCGGCTTCTGCTTCGCTTGGCGGCGGACGTCGCGGTTCTCCGGCCAGCATCCTGGTGGAACGGGCAGCGCATCCTCACGCTGTGCGCGGCGCTGGCAGGAATCATTCTGCTCGGCGCGCTCTGGGTGGCCGTCCTGCGCCGCCGCGTGGAGGAGAAGACCGAGGAGCTGAGACGCGCCCGCGACGCGGCCGAGATCGCCAATCGGGCCAAGAGCGAGTTTCTCGCCAACATGAGTCACGAGATTCGCACGCCAATGAACGGCATCATCGGGATGACAGAACTCGCGCTGGACACCGAACTCACCGAGGAACAACGCGATTACCTCAGCACAATTCAGACCTCGGGCGAGTCGCTGCTCCGGATTATCAACGATATTCTCGACTTTTCCAAGATCGAAGCGGGGAGCCTCTCGCTCGACGCATGCGAATTCGATCCCGATGAACTGTTCGGCGACATCGCGCGAACGGTGGCGGTTCAGGCGCGCCACAAAGGCCTGGAACTGCTCTACGACAATCGGGTTGAACTGCCCACCGCCGTTGTCGGCGACCCCCTGAGGCTTCGGCAGATCCTTGTCAATCTGCTCGGCAACGGCATCAAGTTCACCGCATCGGGCGATGTGACGCTCGTGGTGGAGGAAGCGCGACCGAACGACCGCGGCATTACGCTGCACGTCTCCGTTTCCGACACCGGAATCGGGATATCGCAGGAGAAGAAGGACCGCATCTTCGAGGCTTTCGAACAGGCTGACAGCTCGATCACGCGGCGCTACGGCGGAACCGGCCTCGGTTTGGCGATCTCGCTGCGGCTGGCGCGCCTGATGGGCGGCCGGATCTGGGTCGAGAGCGAATTGGGTAAGGGGAGCGCGTTTCACTGCGTGGTGAATCTCGCGCTGCCAGCCGTTCCCGCCGGCAAGGTCCGTGCGGCTACGCCAGATGCGTTGCGCGGACTGCGCGTGCTTGTGGTGGACGACAACCCCGCCAGCCGGCGCATCCTCCGCAACATGCTCGAGGGCTGGGCGATGAGGCCGACGATGGCCGAATCGGGACCGGAAGCGCTGGAGATCATCGAGCGGTCCGCCGCCGCCGGCGAGAGCTTCGCGCTCGTGCTGTTGGACGCTCAAATGCCCGGGATGGACGGATTCGCGGTGGCCCAGAGGATCGCGGAACACCCAGCCTTGGCGGGTCCGCGTATGATGATGCTCAGCTCGTCCGACATCAAGTCCGTCGACCGCAACTTCCGAAGGAGCGGCATCGGCCACCATCTTCTCAAGCCGGTTACGCGGACAGCCCTGCTCAAAGCTGTTTTGGGGATACTGGGACAGCGGCGGCAGAGCGGACCGAGCAGTCGGCCGGCCGATTTGGCCCCGGAACGGCCGCTGCGCATTCTGGTCGCCGAAGACAACCCGGTCAACCAGAAGGTAGCGGTCCGGCTACTTCAGAAGCACGGCCATTCCGTCGTTTTGGCGGCGAATGGCCAGGAAGCGGTCGACGCTTTTGGGCGAGAGCGGCTGGACCTGATCCTGATGGACGCGCAGATGCCGGAGATGAACGGATACGACGCCTCGCGCGAGATCCGGCGGCTGGAGGTGGGGACCGGCAGGCGCATACCCATTGTCGCGTTGACCGCCGCCGCGATCAAGGGCGACCGAGAGATCTGCCTCGATGCCGGCATGGACGACTATCTCAGCAAGCCCATTCACCATCACGAACTCAGCGTCATGCTCGACCGGTGGACGAAGCAGGCGACGCCACGCGCCGGCTGATCGAGTGCGACGACCTTCCGCTTCAAGATGCCTACTCGTGAAATTCCTGGCTCTTGGCGAAGTAGAGGTCCACGGCGCGACTAATCTCCGCTTTGTGCATCTGCGGCGGGCGCTTTTCGTAATCGCTGATGGCCATGATGATGTTAACGATGTCCAGCGGATAGCAGGCGCGCAACTGATCGCGGCCGTCCTGGAGACAGAGCCTCCGGAGGTACTCGGAGCTGTCGTGCTCGGCAGGCAGGCGCTTACTGGTAACGACGCGCTGGAAGATCTGGTCGAAAGTCTGAGGATCGATGGCATCCACAAGAATCTTGTTGTGAATGCGGCGCAGGAAGGCCTCGTCGGCCAGATCGGTGGGATCCAAATTCGTCGAAAACACTACCATTAGCTCGAATGGGATCTGGAACTTGACTCCGTATCGCAGTGTAAGGTAATCGACTCGCCGGTCCAGCGGCACGATCCAGCGGTTCAGCAGATCGCGAGGCGACATGAGCTGGCGGCCAAAGTCGTCGATGATGAAAACGCCGTTGTTTGCCTTCATCTGGAGGGGCGCGGCGTAGATGCCGGAGGTTTCATCCAGCCGCAGTTCCACCATGCTCGGCACCAATTCTCCGCCCACCACGATGCAAGGCCGCTTGCACTGGACCCAACGCGGATCGATCTCCGGGTTTTCCATCTCCAGCTTATGATGCACGACCGGGTCATAAACGCTGATGATCTGGTTGTCCACCTCGACCGCATACGGGATCAGCACGGAATCCTGGTACACGCGCAGCATGCGTTCCGCGATGCTGGTCTTCCCGTTACCCGAAGGGCCATAGAGGAATATCGAACTCTGCGATATGAGCGCGGGCCCAAGCTGGTCGAGTAGACGATCCGTCACCACCAGGTCCGACAGCGCCGACCGCAGCGTCCTCCGGTCCACCTGAACCTTGGCCGACTGGGCCTTGGCGCCAGAATGGTAATCGTCAAGGGAAACAGGAGCGGCGCCGGCATACTGGGAGATCTGAAAACGGTCGGCCGCCAGTTCTTTGCCGGCTTGCGAGAGCACGAAACGGTAATCGTTGCCCACCATGCCCTTAACCTCCACCAGTTGCTGGCTACGGAGGTGGTTGAACATCTGATGGACGATCGGCAGTGATAGCCGCAGGGCTTTCGAAAGCGTCTGCAGCGTGCTGAAACCTTCGAGCAGCACTCGCCGGAGGACCAGGTCGAGAACGAGAGACTCCGGCAGATCGAGTTCCTGCATGTCTTGGGGTACAGCGGGCGCAAAACCCGGTCGGACTCCGGCCAGAACTGACATGAACGGCAACCTCCCGGTTGTTATCGGCAGAAACCGGCGGCGGGTTTACTGCACGCCAGGGGACTCCCCAGCGTCAGACGTTAGGTGAGGTTTGTTTTACTGTTCGTTTGCGCCGCGACAGTTGGCGTCTCCCTTCACGCCGCGGAGAACGCCAAAGAACTGTCCCGGAAAGCGCGGCGGGCAGAAAAAACCGGGGACGCCGCGGCCGCCTACCTCTACTATTCCACGGCAGCGGCGCTCGCTCCCAACAACAAGGAGTACTGGACGCGCAGCCAGGCGCTGCGGGCCCAGGCCCTGCTGCAATCGAAATTCATCACGCCGGCTGACGGTCCCGAAGTCGAGCGTCCGGATGAGAAACCATCGTTCCTGCGGTCGATAACGCTGGAGGAACTCGAGGACGTCAAGAGGCTGCAACCGCCCACCGAACTCCGCGGCGCCCAGGGAAAGAAGGAGTTCGACGTCTTCGCCGAGCCGAGAGAGCTGTACCGAAAGGTGGCCGAGGCGTTCGACCTGGCGGTCGTGTTCGACAACGACTATCAGCCCGGCAAACCCTTCCGACTGCGGATTTCCGAGGCCGACTACCGCGAAGTTCTCAGAATTCTGAACATGACCAGTGGGTCGTTTGTCGTGCCGATCACGGAACGGCTGTTTCTGGTAGCCAAGGACACGGTCCCCAAACGCCAGGAGCTGGAACCTATGATGGCGATCGCCATTCCGCTGCCCGAACCTGTGTCCGTCCAGGAGACGCAGGAGGTCGCCCGCGCCGTGCAGCAGGCGATGGACATCCAGCGCCTGGTGGTGGATTCCACCAGGCGGATGGTGCTCATCCGAGACAAAGTCTCAAAGATCATCCCGGCGCAGGCGCTTTTCGAGCAGCTCCTGTACAAGCGGCCCGAGGTCGTCGTCGACGTGGAGTTCATCGAAGTGGTCGAGAACAGCAGCCTCGACTACGGCCTGCGCCTGCAAACCTCATTCCCCCTGGTCTGGCTGGGAAAACTGGCCAACGTTGTTTCGACAATCCCGACCGGTTATGCGTTTGCGACCTTTGGAGGAGGTTTGTCCACATTCGGCATCGGCCTGACCGACGCCGAGTTGTTCGCGAGCATGGCGCGGGCGTCATCGCGGCTTCTGCTCCGCTCGACGGTGCGTTCCACCAACGGGCAGCCGGCCTCGCTGCACGTTGGTGAGAAGTACCCCATCATGACTTCCGGCTATTTCGGAGCCGTCGAAGGAACCGGTGAGGTCTTCACGCCTCCGCCCTCGTTCAATTTCGAGGACCTCGGGGTTGTCGTGAAAGTCACTCCCTATATTCACGGCGACAAGGACGTAACCCTGGAAGTGGAGAGCGAGTTCAAGGTCCTCGCCGGCGATTCCATCAACGGCATCCCGGTTGTCGCCAGCCGCAAATTCCAGGGCACGGTGCGGGTCGCGCAGGGGCAGTGGGCGGTCATCTCCGGCTTGCTGCGAACCTCCGAGGTTAAGTCGATCACCGGCCTGGCGGGGCTGTCCCAACTGCCGGGCTTGGGCCCGCTGTTTCGCCAGAACTCCACCCGCAAGGAGTTCAGCCAGACCCTCCTGGTGCTGAAGCCGAGGCTGGTGATTCCTCCGCCCACCGAAGCCGTGACGGACTCGGTCTGGACGGGCGCCGAGGGCCGTCCGCGCATTCCGATCTGAGCGCCGGCGTATTCCGGTCGTCCGCGGAACCACCCCGCCGCACCGCGAACCGGTGGTACGCTCAGAGGCAAATGTCGAAGATGCTGGAGGAGATCCGCGAGCAGCCGGCGGCTCTGGAGCGCACCCTAAAAGCGGCAACCCGGGACGTTGAGCGTCTCCGCCGCAGGCTGCGAGACAACGCCCCGAAGCTCATCGTCCTGGCGGCCCGGGGTACCTCCGACAACGCCGCGCAATTCGGACGCTACCTGCTGGAGATCACCACGGGGATTCCCGTGGCGCTGGCGGCCCCCTCGATCTTCACGCTGTACCGGGCAGGGATCGGCCTGAAGGACGCACTGGTGGTGGGGATCTCGCAATCGGGAGAGTCCACCGACACGAACCTGGTGATCGAGCGCGCCAGAGAAGCGGGCGCCGTGACGGTGGGCGTCACCAACAGCCCCACCAGCACGCTGGCGCGGTTGCCGGAGCATACGTTCCTGGTGCGGGCAGGCAAGGAACGAAGCGTTGCCGCCACAAAAACTTACACCGGCCAGTTGCTGATGCTCTACCTGCTGGCCTACGCGGTCGGCGCTCCCATCGATCCGTACCGGTTGCACCAGTTGTCCGAATGGGTGGACGCCGCGCTGCGCCTGGAGAGCGACATCTCCGAACGGGCCGAGCGCTACCGGTTCATGGAGCAGACGGTGGTCGTCGGCCGCGGGCTTAACTACTCGAATGCATTGGAAATGGCGCTGAAGCTCATGGAAACGTGCTATGTCGTCGCCGAGCGCTTTTCTTCGGCCGACTTTCTGCATGGCCCCATCGCGATGGTGGAAGCTTCGTTTCCCGTGTTTCTCTTCACCCCGCCCGGCGTCACTTGGCCTTCGCTGAAGGAGATGCTGGAGAAATTGGAGCGTTTGGGGGCGGAAACGCTGGTGATCACCGATCGCGGGAACCAGGACGCGCGCAAACTGTCCTCCCGGTCGATCTGCCTCCCTGCCAAGATTGCCCTGAAGGGCCAACTGACCGAGGATCTCTACACGCCGATACCCTACATTGTACCGGCGCAGTTGTTCTCGGCATGCCTGGCGTCGAAGAAAGGTCACGACCCGGACCGCCCGCGCACGCTGACCAAAGTTACCCGGACGATGTAGCGTTACCCGATGTACCGCCCCCGCATCCGGTCCGTCCACCGGAGATAGCGCAGGAACTCCTTCCGGAACCGCCACGCTTGGCGCCAGAACTGCCGGAAGCCGATTTCGTCGGCGGGAACGCCGGCGAAGGTCTCCAGACGCCAGCGCAGGTAGGGACTTTTCCAAGGCGCGAGGCGGTAGCCGCGGCTCGCCTGCCAGAGGAACTCGATCACGTTAGCGGGGCGCGTTAATTCGCGACGTCTGGGGGTTAGAGCCCAAACCGGGGGAGGCGTAGTATCCGGTGCGGGTACGGACACTCAGGCGGCCGCGGCCTTTCACGTCCACGCGGATGCGGCGGTAGCTGCCGTCGAGCTCCTGGTTGCTCGGCGAATAGGCGATCACGTATTGGTTGCGGATCTCGTGAGCCACACGGAGGCAGATCGGCTCCACGTCGTCGAGTTCCTTCGGGTAGTAGGCCAGACCGCCTGAGGCCGCCGCGAACGTGTCCAAGGCGCGTTGCGCGCGCTTGCGCTCCCGCCGATGCTCCTCGTCAAGCAGCCCGACCGAATAGATCAGAACTTCGCTCTGGATCGCCTTCTGGACAAGCTTTTCGAGGGTGATCGCACTGGTGTTGTCGTTGCCGTCGGTGACCACCATCAGCACCTTCTTGTCCTTCTTGGCCTTTTCAAGCAGGTGATCGATGGACATGCTAAGCGCGTCGCGCATCGCCGTGCCGCCTCGCGAGTCGATCCGCGTCAAGCCCTCTTCCAGTTTCTTGAGGTCGCTGGTGAAGTCGACGTCGAGGTAAGCCTCGTCGTTGAAGTTGACGATGAACACTTCATCCTGCGGATTGGACTGCTTGATCAGCGCCAACGCAGCCGCCTCCACTTCGCGCCGCTTGTCCCGCATGCTGCCGCTGTTGTCGACGATCAACCCCATCGACACCGGCACGTCCTCGCGCCGAAAGAGTTTGACGTCCTGCTGCACGTCGTTCTCGAAAACGTTGAAAACGTCCCGCGTCAGATCGGTAACCAGCTTGCCGTTCCTGTCCACCACGCTCGCGTGGAGAACCACCAGCCGCGTTTCGCTGCGGAACACCGGCGACTCTTCCTGGGCGATCAGGAACGGTCCCGCGGCAAGCGCGATCAGCGCGGTCACGAGGATGAGGCTAATGGCTGGGCGCATAGTATCCAGTCCTGTAAGCCGCGCGAAGCGGCGGCAATCCCCTCGGCTGGACCAGTTGCACCCTGACACGTCGATATTTCCCATCTTTCACTTGATTTGTGGGCGTATATCCAAGGACGTACTGGTTCCGTAATTCGATTCCGATTTTCGCCGCGACGTCGGGCAACTCGTTGACATTCTCCACCGGAAAATGCCGTCCTCCCGTCTGCTCGGCGAGTTCCTGGAGCAGACCCGGTCCTGCCAGTTCCTCGGCCGTGCGTCCGCGGTGAGCCACCGGTTCAAAGATCCCGATCGCGTAGACCTGCACGTCGGCTTCGCGAACCAGGTTCTTGATTTCGCTTTGCGTGTACCGGCTGCTGTTGTCGCCCCCGTCGGATAATACCAGAATGGCCTTGCGGGGATTCCGCGCCTTCTTCATGTGATCCATCGCCAGGTACAGAGCGTCCAACAGCGCCGTGCGTCCCTTCGCGTTGGTGAACGCCAGGCGGTTCTGGATCTCCTCGGTTGCGCTAGTGAACGCATTGGCCAACTGCGGACGGTCGCTGAATTGGATCAGGAAGAACTCATCCTCCGGGTTGGCGGTTTTGAAGAATTGCGCGGCGGCCTGGCGGGCCTTCTGGAGCTTCGCGCCCATGCTCCCGCTGACGTCGAAGACCAAGCCGACCGAGAGCGCGGAATCCTCGCTCGAAAACTGCAACACGGTCTGCTCGATCTTGTCCTCGAACAGGCGGAAATGGTCCTTGTCCAGACCGGTGACCACCTGGTTAAGCGGGGTCGTGACGGTCACGTTGATCAAAACCAGCGTGGTGTCCACCCGGATGTTGGGGGACCGGGTTTGGAGTTCCTCCCGCGCGGGAGGGCGGGTCCTCGGCGTGATCGAAACTTTCGGTTCGTTTGCCGAACTGACGGCGTCGGCGCTATAGCCAAACGCCCCAAAACATCCTAGCATTGCCGCCGCGAAGCAGGCGGCACGGTGAATTCGAATGCCCGTCACCTTCCGCGTCCCCCTCTTCTCGTACGCCCGCTTCAAGTATATCACGCGACTCTTTTCGCGAGTCTTTTATGGTAAGATCATTCGTGCCCGCTACGATCGTCGGAATCATTCCGGCGCGCTACGCTTCCTCGCGATTTCCTGGAAAAGCTCTCGCCCGGCTCGCCGGCAAAACGGTTCTGCAGCACGTGTGGGAACGCGCATCGCAGGCGCGCTACCTGCGGCAATTGATCGTCGCGACCGACGACGACCGTATCCGCGACGAGGCCCGGTCGTTTGGGGCGAAAGTGGCGATGACGCGGGCCGATCACCTGTCGGGAACCGACCGGGTGGCGGAAGCCGCTTCCTCATCCGACGCGGCGATCGTCGTCAACATACAGGGCGACGAACCGCTGATCGATCCGTCGGCGATCGACGCCCTCGCCGTGGCGCTCGTCGACGACGAGAAGGCCCCGATGGCGACGCTCAAAAAGCGCATCGAGGATCTCCAGGAGTTCACCAACCCGAACGTCGTGAAGGTGGTTACGGACCGCAACCACTACGCGATTTACTTCTCGCGCTCTCCGATCCCTTACGATCTCAGCGGGGAAGCGATTCACTATAAGCATCCGGGGCTGTACGCGTACCGGCGCGAATTCCTGCTGGCCTACTCCGACCTTCCGGTCGGGCCTCTGGAGCGCGCCGAGCGACTGGAACAGTTGCGCGCGATCGAGAACGGTCACAAGATCCGCGTCGTCGAGACCGAGTATGAGTCGGTGGGCGTGGACACGCCCCAGGATCTGGAAAGAGTCAGGCGACTGATGCAGATTTCACTGGACAGGTGAGACAACGATGGCCAAGTACATTTTCGTAACAGGCGGCGTGGTTTCCTCCCTGGGCAAGGGGATCGCGGCAGCCTCCATCGGGTTTCTGCTCGAGAGCCGGGGATTCACGGTCACGCTGCAAAAGATGGACCCGTACCTGAATGTCGATCCCGGCACGATGAGCCCCTTCCAGCACGGAGAAGTATTCGTCACCGACGACGGCGCGGAGACCGACCTCGACCTGGGACACTACGAGCGGTTCACGCACGCCAGGCTGACGCAGGCGAATAACCTGACGTCCGGCCGCGTCTACGAGCAGATCATCTACCGCGAGCGGCGGGGCGACTATCTCGGCAAAACGGTTCAGGTGATTCCGCATGTGACCGACGAGATCAAGTCGTGGGCCCGCCGCGTGGCGGGCGACAGCGACATCGTCATCGTTGAGATCGGAGGGACGGTTGGCGACATCGAGTCGCTCCCGTTCATGGAAGCCATCCGCCAATTGCGCCAGGAACTCGGGCGCCGCAACTCGGTGCACGCCCACGTCACGCTGGTACCCTGGATCGCGGCGGCCCAGGAGCTCAAAACCAAGCCGACGCAGCACAGCGTGAAGGAACTCCGCGCCATCGGCATCCAGCCGGACATGCTGATCTGCCGGGCCGAGCGGGAACTGCCGGACGATGTCAAGGGCAAAATCGCTCTGTTCTGCGACGTCGGCCAGGACGCCGTCATCACTGCCAAGGACGTGGACTCCGTCTACGAGGTGCCGCTCGTGTTCGCCGGGCAGGGCGTCGACGACGCCATTCTGCGCTTCCTCGACCTCGAGGCGCAGGCGGGTCCGCGCAACCTCGAACGCTGGACGCGAATGGTGAACAGCCTCAAGAACCCGAAAGGACAGGTCAGCATCGGCCTGGTGGGCAAGTACGTCGAGTACGAGGACTCCTACAAAAGCTTGAAGGAGGCGCTGCTCCACGGCGGACTCGCCCACGGGGTCCGGACGAACATCGAGTGGATCGAGGCGGAAGGCCTCCACTGGCCCGATTGCGTCGAGCGCCTCCGCAAGTTCGACGGAATCCTGGTGCCCGGCGGCTTCGGCGAGCGCGGCATTCCCGGCATGATCAATGCCATCCGCTTCGCCCGCGAATACAAAGCGCCGTACTTCGGTATCTGTCTTGGCATGCAGACCATGGTCATCGAGTTCGCCCGCAACGTCTGCGGCCTGGCCGAAGCCGATTCCACCGAGTTCCGCCCCGCTACGCCGCACCGGGTGATCTACAAGCTGCGGGAACTGAAAGGGGTGGACGCGCTGGGCGGCACCATGCGTCTGGGCGCCTATCCGTGCATCCTCGGCGAAGGGACCGCGGCCCACCGCGCATACGGAACGCGAGAAATCAGCGAACGCCATCGCCACCGCTACGAGTTCAACCGCGACTACGAGGAAATCCTCACGCGACACGGTCTCCGCATCAGCGGCCAGACGCCGGATGGAGTTTACGTCGAAATCTGCGAAGCCGGCGATCACCCGTGGTACCTGGGGTGCCAGTTCCATCCGGAGTTCAAGTCCAAGCCGCTAGAACCCCATCCGTTGTTCCGGGCCTTCATCGGCGCGGCGGTGGAATACCGTGACCGGCGATTCGCGCCCCGGCGCGAGTCGAGCGAATACACGATGCAAGCGAGCCATGCGGATTGAGGTGGGCGCGCCCGAGGACGAACCGGTCGTCTTCGGAGAAGGGGCGCCGCTTGCCGTCATCGCCGGCCCGTGCGTAATCGAGAGCGAAGCTCACGTCCACTTTCTTGCTCGCGAGATCCGGCGGATAGCCGGCCCCTTCGTCTTCAAAGCGTCGTTCGACAAGGCGAACCGCAGCAGCATCGCTTCCTACCGTGGCCTCGGGCTGAAGGAGGGATTGAGGATTCTCGCCGGCGTGAAAGCCGCGGGGGTCCGCATTCTCACCGACATTCACGAGCCCTCCCAAGCCGAGCCGGCTGCTGAGGCGGCCGACGTCCTCCAGATACCGGCGTTTCTCTGCCGTCAAACCGACCTGCTGCTGGCGGCGGGACGCACCGGTCGGGTTGTGAATATCAAGAAAGGCCAGTTCGTTTCGCCGCACGACATCCACCTTGCGGCGGAGAAGGTCGCCTCCACCGGCAACGATAAGGTGCTGCTTACCGAGCGCGGCGCCTGTTTCGGCTACAACAACCTGGTGGTCGACATGCGTTCGCTGCCGATCATGCGCGCGGCCGGATGGCCCGTCGTGTTCGACGCCACGCACAGCGTGCAGCTACCCGGCGCCGGCGGAGCGGCTTCGTCCGGACAGCCTGAGTTTATTGAGCCGCTCGCGCGCGCGGCCGTGGCCGCCGGAATCGACGGACTCTTCGTCGAGGTGCACGAAGACCCGCCGCACGCGCTTTCCGATGGAGCGAACGCCCTCCCGCTCGACCGCCTCGGCGAACTGCTCGACCGCCTGCGCGCGATCGATAGAACGGTGAAGGCGTTCGCGTCCCCGCTCACTCTCCGATCGTCGTGAACAGAGTCTGCCCCGTGGCGACGCCGTCCACGATCAGGTCGATCGCTATATCTCCGGTCGGGACGTTCGGCACCGTCACGTTGAACTGATAGAGACCGAGCGTTTGCGCCACCAGGTAGCCTTGCGCTTCAGCCACCGTTTCTCCGAAGCGGATCTCAAACGGAAGCGCCATGGACCGAATGTCGGCCGGCACCCGGCCGGCCTCCGATTCCGGCTCGGTCGGACCGCAACCCACCGCGTAGAGAATGATCGTCTCGCCGGGCCGGGCCGGACGGAAGGGCGCTCCCTCGATCAGGTTCGCGCGGCCGACGAATTTACCGAAATCCGGGTCGTCGCTCGTGCCGTATCCCGGATACACGGCAGCAAGGTATTGGCGGTCGTCCACATGGAAGGCCGGCGTCGTCAGCAGGGCCGGCGAGATCCTGACCCGGTCGACCGACACGACGTTGCTCGTACCATGTTCGTTGGTCAGTTCAACGGTCACCGGCCCCGTCGCGTCGTCGTCGGGCGCCTGCACGTTGACCTGCGTCGGACTGACGTAACTTACAAAAGCCGGTTTCCCGTTGATCTCGACGCGGACGCCTTCCAGTTCTGTCGGCGCTTGATCGCCGTCGAAATCATCCCCCGTCCATTGGCGCGTCGCGTTAGAAAGGTCTTCTCCATACAGTTCCAGCCACGTCCCGGACGAAATTTCCGCGCTGCCATCCCAAACCTGGAGCACGGGATTGGTCTCCCGCAGGGACGGCGCTCCAGTGGCCCCAGCCGGCGTCAGGGTATAGCTGTTGGTGTAGATCCGGTCGCCCTCCGGCGTGAAGTTGCCGTTTGCCGCGTTTCCGGCGACAAAAACCCTGATGTCGCCTACGTTCGCATCCGGCGCCCTCCAACTGAAGGTGAAAGTGTTCGTGTCCGAAGGCAGCGTGTGCGTAATGAATTCGAGCGGCGCGTTGCTTGGGCAGTTGGTCTGCCTCTGCGTATCGTTTTCGCACAGCACCTGGGCGCCCTGGCCGGGTTCAAACCGGCCCGCCTGCTCCGATTCGTCGTTGCTCGCGGGACGCGAACTCACCTCAAAACCCCATGCGCGGGCGTCGGGATCGGTGATCGTGACCACCCAGGTATGAACCTCTCCCGGAGTGTATTGTTGTCCGCTTCCGAAATTGATCTCTACTCTGCCCGGACCGGAATTGGCAGTGCCCGTATGACAACCCACGTCCGCGCACGTCAGGTCCCCGGGTCCGCCGGTGCGGCGCGGCGGGGCGCCTCCCGCCCGGGCCAACAGGAACGCGGGAACCGCCACCAGCGCGGTTCCAAACAACACTCCGACTAGTCTCTTCAAGCGCATGAATATCCCTCCATTGAGTTTCTGCCGTCCTGACAAACCGCCGGATGGCCAGACCTGTACTTCGACCGGCATCTGCCCTTCCGGCAGCGATTGTCCCCCTTGAACTGCGGCCGGATGAAGCTACCCCTGAATGGACCCCACCGGCTCCGACGTGCGTTCAGCGAGCAACGCCCGTCCGGGTTAGCGCTTTGGACGTCCGCCCCTGAGCGGACGTTTCACGCGCGCTTCTAGCTATTGTAAATTTATCCTGAGCGACGCGCGACATCGGTGGTCGCCACCGCAGCTCCTGACCCATGGGCTCCCAAAGTCCGGTCCGCAAACTTAACCGCGCAAGAGTTATCGAATCGGCCGCGCGTGGGGCGCGCGCCACCGTGATGGCGATTATCGTCAGCGCCGCGCTGGCGGCCATCAAGATCATCGCCGGAATCACCGGCTATGCCTACGCTCTGATCGCCGACGGCGTGGAGTCGATGCTCGATATCATGAGCGCTCTGGTGGTGCTGGGCAGCCTGCGCCTTGCGGCGTCGCCCCCGAACGAACGCTATCCCTACGGCTACGGCCGCGCGGAGACCCTGGGCGCGTTCGTCGTCGCGACCGGTCTGCTGGTGGCGGCGATCGGCATCGCTATCCAGAGCGTGCGGGAAATCCTCACGCCGCACCATATGCCGGCCCGATGGACGCTCATCGTTCTGTTCCTGGTGATCGTAACGAAGGAGGTTCTGTTCCGGTATCTGTCGCGCACGGCGGCCCGGATCGAAAGCCGCAGCGTGGGCGCGGACGCCTGGCATCACCGCTCCGACGCCCTGACATCCGCCGCCGCGTTCATCGGAATCTCCATCGCCCTGGTGGGTGGGCCGGGCTATGAGGCGGCCGACGATTGGGCGGCCCTGTTCGCCTGCGGAATCATCGCCTTCAACGGTTTTCGGTTGATGCGCGGCGCTCTGCGCGACGTCATGGACGCGGCTCCGCCGCCCGCGTTCGAAGACCAGGTCCGCGAGATCGCTGCCGCCGTCGCCGGCGTCGAGCACGTCGACAAGTGCCTGGCCCGCCGCAGCGGCTTCGGGTATTTTGTCGATATGCACATCGAGGTGGACGGCCGCGTCCCGGTCCGCGACGGCCACGAAATCGCCCATCGCGTCAAGGACGCCCTGACCGGCTCCGACTTGCGAATTCTCGACGCCAGCATCCACGTCGAACCCCACCCGAACCCGTACAAGTGAGTCTGGCGCGCACCTTTACAGTACATTTTATTGCGGCGCAGTATTTCTCGGAATAACGGAAAAATTCCTTTGACGTGCAGCGAGAATGGAGCTATATTTTCCTCAACTGGGAGGTGTCGCATGGAGAGCGTCGCGCTCTCGGCGCTGTTCGTCCTGCTGGTGTTTGCGATCCCCGTCGCGGTAGCGGCGGGAGTTCTCATTCTGCTGGTCGGCTGTTCCGTCGCCGGTGGGCAAGCCGTTCAGGAGTTCTCCACGCCCAAACAGCGCGTGGGGATCCCTGGGTTCCTGTTGTACGAGCCGCATCGGACCTCTGCGGCGGGCGTCTCCGCCCGTCTTTCCTCCACGTAACGTCGGCCTGTCAGGCGGGCCACGCCTGTCCTGGCGGCAAGCCGGTTCGTGTATACTTGCTGATACAAAAAGCGGGCACTGGATTTCCACAACCGATCGCCGCTGGTTCTGTCTTCTACCAACCCGCTGGGAGGACCTCGAATGGCTGACGACAAGTCTGAACTGATCCGGCTGCTGGAAGCCGAACTGGACGTGATCGAAAGCGGAGGCTATGGGAGCCCGGCGGGCCAACCCGGCCAGGAGAAGCCGATGTTCTATCACTCCCTGGCGTGCATCAATCACTGGCTCGTCCCCGGCCACGAACCGGAGTGTCATGACGATTGCGTCCTGCTTCCGTGGGTGCCGGAGCAGCACAAGTCCGAAGCGCTGCCGTGCCACTTCATTCCGCTTAACCCCTCCGGCGACACCGTGAAGTCCATCGAGCAGAAGGGCAGCCGGGAACGCATGGAAGAGGAAGTCAAACGCTGGCTGCGCGCGACGATCAAGAAACTGAAGGAGGAGCAGGCATCCGGCCTCCCAGAGGTTAAGTATTAAGCCGCCACTCCATCCAGCGCCTTTCCGCCACGCCTACCCGTTCTCCGCCATTGTCGGGCAGGAGGAAACGAAGCTCGCGCTCATCCTCAATCTCGTCGAGCCTTACCTCGGCGGCGTGTTGATTATGGGGCATCGCGGAACCGGCAAATCGACGGCCGTCCGGGCGCTCGCCGAACTCCTCCCGCCGATTCGCAAGGTCAAGGGATGCCTTTACGGGTGCGATCCCGACAATGCCGCCGAGCACTGCTCGGAGTGCGCCGCCCGGCTGAACGGGCGCGCACGGCTGCCCGTTCAACTCGGCCCCGTGCCTGTAGTCGACCTGCCTCTCGGCGCCACGGAAGACCGTGTTTGCGGGACCCTCGATATCGAGCGCGCGCTGACCCGGGGGGAAAAGGCGTTTGAACCCGGCCTGCTGGCGCGGGCCAACCGCGGCTTTCTCTACATCGACGAGGTCAACCTCCTGGAACACTACCTGGTTGACCTGTTGCTCGATGTCGCCGCCAGCGGGCGCAATATCGTGGAACGCGAAGGTATCAGCGTCAGTCACCCGGCGCGGTTCGTTCTCGTCGGTTCCGGCAACCCTGAGGAAGGCGAGTTGCGGCCGCAACTGCTGGACCGCTTCGGCCTCCACTGCCGCATTACCACCATCCAAGACATCGAGGCGCGGGTGGAAATCGTGAAGCGGCGCGAGCGGTTCGAGCGCGATCCCGCGGCGTTTCGACAGGAATGGGAGCCCGAACAGGATGAGCTTCGCGCGCGAATCGGCCGCGCCCGTAGACTGGTTCGCGATGTTACGGTTTCCGATGAACTGCTCGTCCGCATCGCCGAACTCTGTCTGCGGCTCGGCGTCGACGGCCACCGGGGAGAACTCACGATTCTCCGCGCGGCCAAGGCGCAGGCTGCCCTGGAAGGCCGGCGCGACGTCGCGCCCGCGGATCTGCGGCGCGTGGCTGTCATGGCGCTCCGTCACCGTTTGCGGCGGGATCCCCTGACGGAAATCGACGCTGGGGCCAGAATCGAGAAGGCGTTGGACCGGATCGTCGATCGGAACGGAGCGGCCGCGTGAACATTCCGCTGGAGATGATCGCCGGTATGACCGAGGCTCGGTTCGCCCTGATGCTCCTGGCGGTCGATCCCGGCCTCAAGGGCGCGCTAATCGGCGGCGGACCGGGTCGCGCGAAGAGTCTGCTGGCGCGGTCCTTCGCGAGGTTGCTGGCCGGAATGCCGTTTGTCGAAGCGCCGATCGCGGCTACCCCGGACCGGCTGGTGGGAGGCCTGGATCTCGAGCGGACGCTCCGGACCGGAAGGCGCTCCCTCGCGGAGGGCCTGATCGCGCGCTCCCACGGCGGTTTCCTCTATGCCGATAGCGTTAACCTGGCGGACGCGCGGTGGACCCGGACGGTCGCAGCCGCCCTCAATTCCGGCGTTTTGCGGATCGAGCGCGACGGCTTCAGCGCTGCCCCGCCGGCCGAATTCGCGTTGATCGGAACGTACGATCCGGGCGACGGCGATATCGATTCGCAACTGGCCGATTCGGTGGCAATGCATGTTATCGAGGAGGCGCCTCCGGCTTTGTCTGAGCGGCTCCAGGTTCTCTCGCTCGCGGCGCGCCGCGAGACCGGGCCATCCCGGATCGCCGGTGACGACGGCGGGCTGAGGAACCGGATCGACCGCGCGCGAAGCAGGCTGCCACGCGTGACGGTTGCCCCGGAACAGTACCGCGAACTCAGCGCGGCGGCGCTTCGTCTCGGGGTCGAGGGTCACCGCGCCGAAATTTTCGCCGTCCGCGTGGCGCGAGCGCACGCCGCCCTGGGGGATCGGGACGCCATCGACGAGCGGGACATCGACGCGGCCGTGCGCCTTACTCTGGCGCCGCGTGCCAGAACCCGTCCGGATAGCAGCGCAAGCTCCGCCTCCGGCGAGCGGCCGGCGCCGGCAACGGCGCCGAACAACCAATCGCGAGACGACCGGCGCATACCGGCCCAAGATGCGCCCGCGCCGGATGAAGCGCTAGGCACGTCACCGCCCGCGAATTCGCCCTCGCGAGTCGCTCCCTCAGCTCGCCGCCAGAGGACTCGGGCGCAAACGTTGAGTTGGACTCGCGGACGCTACGTCCGCGCCGACACGCGCAAGGCGCCAAAAGTGGCGCTCGAAGCCACGCTGCTTGCGGCTGCGATTTCCCACGGTCGGAGTAACAATCGGCGGCCGGGCCGTGCGCTTCTGGCGAGGCCCTCGGATTTGCGCTATAAGCAGTTCCGCGTGGATTCCGGCCTGCTCGTGATCTTCGCGATCGACGCGAGCGGCAGCATGGCCGTCAACCGGATCCATCATGCCAAGGGCGCCGCGCTCCGCCTCCTCCAGGATGCTTACCGGCGGCGCTTCAGCGTGGCCGTTGTCGCGTTCCGCGGAAATTCCGCCGAGACGCTGCTGGCGCCGACGCGCAGCGCGTCGCTGGCGAAACGGGCGCTGGACGAAGCCCTGGTCGGCGGAGGGACGCCTCTGGCCGCCGGCATTCGCGAGTCCCTGGAGATCGCCAGGCGCGCGAGGCTTGCCGGCGGTCCGCCCGCGCTCATGGTTCTGGTCACGGACGGTTGCGCGAACGTAGCCTCCCGCCCTGACGCTCGTGAGGCGGTGTGGGAGGAAATCGAGAGCCTTGCGGTCGTCGCGCGGCGCGACGAGGTCTCGGCGCTGGTGATCGACACGACCAAGCCTCTGTTTTCGACGGGCGCCGCCGAGCGCCTGGCCAGGTCCCTGGGCGCCTCGTACGTCCGGCTCCCGCGCGCCGGCGATGCGGCGGTCTATGAATCGGTGGCCGCGGCTGGGGAGATGGTGCGCGGAAGGGCGGCGCCCGCATGACCCCGGAGGAACGCGACCGGCTGGTTCTCCGGCTGTACGATAACCTGCTCGATATCGAGCAGCGGCTCATTCCCACCGGCCTCCACGTTTTCGGACGCCCTCCTGGCGATGCCGAAGCGGCCGACATGTTGCGCATGGTGGCTTCGTTTGACCGGCCGGAATTCGGAGTCCGTTCTCTGCCGGGGTTGGTGGCTCGTGGCCTCGGCCTGCCTGCCTATGAAGTCCTGCTCGCCGAGAGCGGCTCTTCCGAATACCGGCTCGCCCAGAGAGAGCGCGTCGAAGCCGTGGTCCGCCTGGCGATCGAGCGGTTCTTGACCGGCGGCGGAGAAGGCGCCGCGCGGCTGCTGGCCGGGGAAGCAAACGTGCCAGTGGACGAATCTCTCGCCATTTTCCGCCTGCTCGGAACAATCCGCGAGCAACTAAGGGAAAATGGCGAATTAGACGCGCTTGTTCGAGCGATGAACGGCGAGTACATTGAGCCCGGTCCCGGCGCGGATATCGTCCAGAATCCAGGCATTCTGCCCACCGGCCGGAATACCCACGCGGTGAATCCTTACGGCATCCCGTCGGCCGTGGCGTTCCGCCGGGCCGAAGCCGTAACGGCGTCGCTGCTGAATCGCTTCCTTCAGGAACGGGGCCGCTATCCGGAGGCCATCGGCATGGTGCTGTGGGGCATGGACAACATCAAGACGCAGGGCGAAGGCGTCGCACAGGCGCTGCGGCTGATCGGCGTTGAGCCCCGGCGGGACGGCATGAATCGCGTCTCGGACATTGAGGTCGTCCCGCTGGACCGGCTCGGCCGCCCCCGCATCGACGTCGTGATGACGGTTTCCGGCATATTCAGGGATTTATTCGCGCAGACGATGGAACTTCTCGACCGCGCCGTGCGAAAAGTGGCCGCCATGGACGAACCTCCGGAAATGAATTTCGTGCGGAAACACGCGGAAGCCGGGGCGCGGGAAGACCTTGCCTTCGATGACGCGGCCGCGAGAGTCTTCTCCAATTCCCCCGGCAGCTACGGAACGAATGTCGATGTCATGGTGGCGGACGGCCAGTGGGACGGGGCGGATGAGATCGGAAAGCTGTTCGTAACGCGCAAGTGCTTCGCCTACGGCCGCTCGCTCGAAGGGCGCGAGGCGCGGGCGCTGATGGAGAGCGCGCTGTCCCGGGTGGAGGTGACGTATCAGAACGTCGACAGCGCCGAAGTGGGCATCACCGACGTCGATCACTATTTCGAATACCTCGGCGGACTGACCAAAGCGGTGCAAAACCGTACGGGCGAACGGCCCGACGTCTACCTCTCGGATTCGCTCGCTCCGCTTGGGAAGGTCCGTTCGCTCGAGGAACTGGTACGCCTGGAGACGCGAACCAAGACCCTTAACCCGAAATGGTACGAAGGCATGCTGAAGCACGGCTTCCGGGGCGTGGCCGAGATCGAGCGCCGGGTGGCGAACACGTTTGGCTGGAGCGCGACCGCGGGCGCCGTGGACGACTGGATCTACGACGAAATCGCCAGCACCTACTTCCTGGACGAGGCGATGTTTGAGCGCTTGCGCTCGCTGAACGTCCACTCGGCCAGAAGCCTCGCGGCGCGGCTCATCGAGGCGGAAGGGAGAGGTTTCTGGGCCGCGGACGAGGCGGTTTCCCAGCGGCTGCGTTCCCTGTTCGCGGACCTCGAGGACCAACTGGAGGGCCTCGCCCGCTGATGGTCTCCGTCACCGTCCTGTTCGTCGGATCGAGCCTGTTGGCTTCGCTGCGCCGCGCCGAGCGCGAGATTAACGAACGCTACGGCGTCGCCGCGAAGATCCGCGCGCACAACGCCACGCTTCCGTTCGCCGGGCAACAGTGGACGTCAGTGGAGCGGGATCTCGCCGCCTCCGACATCGTCTTCGTCATTCACGTCACCGACAGCGAGAATGCTCTCCAGATCGCAGGCGCGCTCGATCGCTACCGGGAGCGGCATCGCGCGGTCGTCGTCATCAACTGTCTGCGGGACCTGATGCTGCGCACGCGCATGGGCAAGCTCGATCTCACAGGCCGCTCCACCGCTGCCGCGCCGGGCGTGGTCCGGCGCGCCGGCGCCTGGATGGCGAGCTACGCCCGAGGCAGGACGAAACAACACAACGGCCGATCGCCGGAGCGGTACCTGAAGTATTTCGCCCACGTTCCCGCCATTCTGCGGATCATCCCGGCCAGGGGCAGGCTTCTCGATTCCAAACACTACCTCACGCTGTTCAGCTACTTTCTCCAGCCGACCCCCGCGAACGTCCGGTCGATGCTGCTCTACGCGATCAAGCATTACGCGGCGGTGGACGGCCGGAGGATCAAGCTCGATCCGCCCGAAACCAGGCCGGTGGTGGGCATCTATCACCCGGATGCCCCGTCGGTCTTCCCCACTTTCAAAGCCTACAGGCGATGGTACGAGAGCCGGCCCGCGCGTCCGCGCCTCGATCCGAATCGCTCGATCGGCATGTTGCTGATGCGCACCCAGATCGTCAGCGGAGCGTGCCGCCATTACGATTACCTCATCCGGGCAATCGAAAGCGAGGGCCTGCCGGTAATTCCGGCGCTTTCGACCTTCATGGACAACCGGGAAGCGTGTCGCGCGTTTCTCGTCAATCCGGACGACCAGTCCCCGCGCGTAGGCCAGTTGCTCTCCCTGACCGGCTTTAGTTTCGTCGGCGGTCCGGCGATGAACGACAGCAAGGCCGCCGTGCAGTTTCTGAAAGGGCTGAACCGGCCATTCCATTCGGTGGTCAACCTGGAAGCGCAGCGGATCGAAGATTGGATCGAGAACCCGATCGGGCTGAATCCCGTGCAGACGGCGATGCAGGTCGCAATACCGGAGATCGACGGGGCCACGGACCCTATTGTCTTTGGAGGCGCGCCCGCCGCTGGCGACCAGCCGGAGCCGATCGAAGAACGATGCCGCCGGATCGCGCGCCGGCTGGCGCGATGGGACCGCCTGCGAACGGCGCCTAAAGCGGACATTCGCCTGGCAGTCGTTCTCTATTGCTTCCCGCCGAACCGCGGCAACCTAGGCACGGCCGCCGACCTCGACGTGTTCCCCAGCTTGTTCGACATCCTGCGCCGGCTGAAGATGGAGGGCTACGGAATCGACCTGCCCGCCGGCCCCGATGCCCTGCGAGAAATGCTGCTCGACGGAAGCCGGTCGGCTGGCGACGCTCCGGCCGCGATCGCGCATCGCCTTCCCGCCGATGACTACTACCGGCTCTGTCCGTATGTCGAGGAAATCGAGCTCGAGTGGGGCCCGGCCCCCGGCCGCATCAATTCGCGAGGGCGTGACATCATGATCCACGGCGTCCGGCTTGGCGATGCATTCATCGGCGTGCAGCCGACGTTCGGCTATGAAGGCGATCCGATGCGGCTCCTGATGGCCAAAGGCAGCGCTCCGCATCACGGCTTCATGGGCTTCTACACATTCCTCCGCGAGGTGTTTCGGGCGGACGCCGTGATTCATTTCGGGACGCACGGCGCGCTGGAATTTATGCCCGGCAAGCAGGCGGGGCTTTCCGGCCGTTGTTGGCCGGACCGCCTCATCGGCGATTTCCCGAATATCTATGTGTACAGCGTCAACAATCCGTCGGAAGGGAGCATCGCGAAGAGGCGCTCCTACGCGGAGTTAATCTCGTACCTCACGCCCCCGGTGGAGAACGCCGGCTTATACAAGGAACTCGCCTCGTTGAAGGAACTGATTGCCGCGTACCGCCAGGCGGCCGACGAGCGGCAGCGCGAATACCTGTTCGAGGCCATCAGGGAAAAGGCCGCGGACCTCCATCTCGAGCCGTCGTCGGAAGGCATCGATGAACGTCTTCCCGTTCCCTGACGCGCCGCCGCACGGTAGCGCTCAGAAGTCGATATCGGAGAGCAGTTGCGACGGCCGGAGACTGAAGGCGCGCGCGATGGCCAGCAGGCTCTCCATGCTCGGCAAGTGAACGCCGCGTTCGATCGATGAGATCTGCGAGACGCTGAGTCGCGTCGCATCGGCCAGGTCTTTTAGCGACCAGTCGCGCTCGGCGCGCAGCAACCGCACCCGGTGTCCCAGGCTCTGACGGAGGCGGTCCGGGTCGTTGCGGCCGAGGTCGTAAGCCTCCACCGCGTTCTTAAGCGTTTGCCGGAGCTGCGCCAGCGAGAACGGCTTCACCAGGTAGTCGAAAACTTTCAGCTTGAACGTGGCGCGCATGTCCTCGAGCGAGGGATAGCCGGTCACGATGATCACGCAGAGCTTCGGCCACCGCCCCACGAGTTGCTCGAGCACTTTGTCTCCGCGGAACTCGCCCATTTTGATGTCGAGCAGAACGATGTCGGGGCTACGCTTCTGGCAGGCTTCGAACAGGTCCTCCGGGTGAGCGAAGGTGCGGACGGAGTAGACGCTCTCGTCCTTCAGGAAGTCTTCGACGTAGTTGAGGAAGTCGTAGTCGTCGTCAAGCACGGCTACATCAATCGGCAATGTGGGAACAGCGTTCATCGCCCCTCCTGGCGAACGCGATACACAGCCCCGACGGCGAATCGGAACCGCGCCCAGACGCGTGATCGCCCTCTTCTCTATTCACCAAAGTGTGCAGCAACTTCGCCCGCGTGTAAAGGAAAAATTCACCGGGGGCGGGCCGCGGCCCCAAGCGGCAACAGGTGAAGCTTACAAAAAGTTTTAAAGAAAGCCGGGCGTCTTGACACCGGGACATGAAAAATATACAATTTGGTACACACCGGGCAACCGGGCCGCACGATACTGGGAAGGAGTTCGTTCAGAGCCTATGGAGAGGACGTCATCGCCCCCTGGGGCAGGCGATTCTGTGTCCAAGCCAGCCGCGCCGCCTAAAGCGAAGGCCGCGGGGGCGAAGCCGGCAGCGGACAATGGCGGACCGAAGATCTCGGAACCTCGCAAGTTGCACCGGCGCTTCGTGTGGACCTCGATCGGCGGATTCCTCGGCGTGAACTTCTTGATGTTCCTCCGGTTTTTCTTTCCGCGCACGCTCTTTGAGCCCAGTTCCCGGTTCCGCATCGGCTCCCCGTCGGATTTTCCGATGGGCGTCGATGAGCGATTCAAGCAGTCGCATCGGATTTGGGTGGTGAGGCAGCCGGACAAGCTGTTCGTGCTTCACGCGCGCTGCACCCATCTGGGATGCACTCCCAACTGGGTGGAAACCGAGAACAAGTTCAAGTGCCCCTGCCACGGCAGTGGATACGATATCGAAGGAATCAACTTCGAAGGGCCGGCGCCGCGCCCGATGGACCGCACCTACGTCGAGTTGGATGCCGAAGGACAGATCGTGGTGGATACCAGCCGGCTTTACGAATGCCCGCCCGGTGCGCCGTGCCAGTTCGAGACCGAGAACTCGTACCTCGAAGTCGCCTAGATGCGTTTGCGAATAGGGGAGAGAAATCGCGATGGAGCCGGATAACAAACAGGAAAAAAGCGGCGGCTCGGCGATCATCGACCGCGCCCGCGGCGAGATCAAAGAGCTAACCGAGGATCTCAAGAAGCCGCAGGAGACGCAGCTCTGGAAGTCCGTCTTTCGGGTCAAGCACGAGCGGACCGATCCGCGTACTCGCGCCCTGGGCGTGTTGTCCAACGTTTTCCTCCACCTGCACCCGGCCCGAATCAACCGTGACGCGGTCCGTTACAGCTTCACCTGGGGCATGGGCGGCATCACCTTCTACCTGTTCCTGGTGCTTACATTTACCGGCGTCCTGTTGATGTTTTACTATCATCCGACCAAGATTCAGGCCTTCCGCGACATACTCTTCCTCGAACACGACGTGCCTTTCGGTAAGCTGCTTCGCAACATGCACCGCTGGGCGGCTCACCTGATGATCATCACCGTCTGGCTCCACATGTTCCGAGTGGTGCTTACCGGCTCTTATAAGAAACCGCGCGAGTTCAACTGGTGCGTCGGCGTTATCTTACTGGTATTTACTCTGTTGCTGTCGTTTACCGGGTACCTTCTGCCGGACGATCAACTGGGATTCTGGGCCGTCACGGTGGGCACGAATATGGCTCGGGCGACGCCGCTTCTGGGACACGAAGGGCCGTTCGGCGTGGAACTTGGGATGACCGCGTTCAACGACGTCCGCTTCGCGCTGCTCGGCGGCTCGATCGTCGACGCGAATGCGTTGTTGCGGGCTTACATCTGGCATTGCATCGCCATCCCGCTCATCGTGTCGGTGTTCCTGGGCGTGCACTTCTGGCGAGTGCGAAAAGATGGCGGCATCTCCGGACCAGCCCCCGTGATGTTGGAGTCGGAGATCAAGCCGGTGAGAAGCTTGCGGTAGGAAAGAACGAGAGCGGACGGGTTGGTAGCCCGTCCGGACGGGCAAGGGGGGAGTATGGACTGGGCGCAACTCTGGGAAATCGTCTCGCTGCCGGACAACATTCCGATTGTGGCCCTCGTTGTCCTGGTTCCGTTCTACACCTGGTATGGCCTGCGGCAGGCAAGGGCTACAGACCGCCTCATCGGCGAACTGGAAGCCAGCCCTGAACTCGCCAAGACGCACCACCGCAAGATCCATCCCTTCAAGCCCGGCTGGGCGCGGGAATTACAGGTTTGGCCGTATCTGCTGCGCGTCGAGTTTCTCGCCGCCGTCGTGGTGACCCTGGTTCTCATGGTGTGGTCGATCACCCTGGATGCGCCGCTCGAAGAACCGGCGAACCCTAATCACACGATGAACCCTTCGAAAGCGCCCTGGTATTTCGTCGGGCTTCAGGAAATGCTGGTGTACTTCGACCCCTGGTTCGCGGGCGTCGTACTTCCTACCCTGATCATTGTCGGCTTAATGGTATTCCCATACATCGATACGAATCCGCTTGGCATTGGTTACTACACAATTCGACAACGCGCGGTGGCGCTCTGGGGGTACGGCGTCGGCTTCTTCCTTTGGCTGGTGCTGATCTTTATCGGGACCTTTGTGCGCGGGCCCGGCTGGATGTGGTTTTGGCCCGGCCAGACATGGGACCACACGCGCGTCATCTACGAGGTGAACCGCAATCTGTCCGACATCGTCGGAATCACGAACCCGTGGCTTGCCGCGATCGTCGGAATCATTGCGGTCGGCGTGTTCTACGCCGGAACTGGATGGGGCATTCATAAGCTGGTGACGCGCACGCCCCTGGACCGGAAGATCTTTGAGCGTACCAACTTGTTGCAATACTTGACGTTTCAGTTCTTCGCGATCACGATTCTCGTCGCATTGCCGGCAAAGATGTTGTTAAGGTTACTGTTCCGGATTCAGTACGTCTTAGTAACTCCGTGGTTTAACATCTGAGCCTATAGAGGCGGGTTCCTGGATCGGCGGTCGGGAAGGCACGACAATTTACGGAGGGTTGCGCTAAATGGCCAGCGATAACGAGCAAGCGACGAAACCGGGCGTCGAGCCGGATCCCATCGCCGACAAGTCGCTGAGTTTCCCTCTGCTGGTGCTGTCCGGTCTCCTGTTCCTCTCCCTGGTCTGGGCGCTCTACGACGAACTGCTGGCGGCGCGTCCCTGGAAACAATACCAGCAGGAGTTCGTGAGCCGGTATACCAACTTTCTCAAGAAGCTCGGACCGCAACAGGCGGCGCTCGAAAAGCAGGTGCTCGCTTCGCCGGAGTTCCAGAAGATCGAGGAGCAGCGGAAAGCGGCCGAGGCCGCGGTCGCTCCGCGGGTGCGCGAGATCGACGCCGAACTCCAGAACATCCGGGCGGAACTGGCGGCCATCAAAATGCCCTTCCAGGACGCCCGCGCGCGAGTCGCCGCCCTGACGTACGAGCTGGATCACGCCGGCGGCGAAGGAGCGAAAAACAGCATCCGCCGCAATATCGAGAAAGTGAAAAGCGGCCCGTTCCGGGTCTCGCTGCCGGGCGCCGATGGAGGTCCTAAGCCGCTCACCTTCGACGACCTCGAACAGCGGTTCAACGACCTCAAAACACGCGAATCCCAGCTTAACGCCGAGCGCACCCGGATCACCGCCGAAAGCCGTGACCTGACCCGCGCGCGAAACCAGTTCCTGGCCGATCGGATGCCCGGCCTTGGGCCGCAGCAGATTGAAGGGTTGCTGCGGAAGATGGACGGATTCACCGTAGAAATCAAGCAGATCCACGTCGAGGAGGCCGGCCTCATCGACCGGTGCGAATCCTGCCACGCGGGCATCCGCGAACCGGCCGTGATCACCGCTGCCGACATGGGAGGCAACCAGGTATTCGTCAGCCATCCCAACAAGCCCTTGCTCGCGCTTCATGATCCCGAACGGTTCGGCTGCACGCCGTGCCACAACGGCAACGGCCTTGCGACCTCCAGCGCGACAGCCGCGCATGGCGCCTACAAGCACTGGCTCTGGCCGATGTTCGACAAGGAGAACAGCGAGGCCGGCTGTATCCAGTGCCATTTCACTGATCGCGTGCTGGAACAGGCTCCCGTCCTCACCCGCGGCCGCGACCTCTTCGAGTTGAAGGGCTGCATCGGTTGCCACCGGTACGAGGGTTTCGACCGCGAATCCGACGCCCTTGCCAATTTGCGCAAGGAAACCCAGGGGCTCGAAATGAGGCGGCAGGAATCGCGCCTCGAAATGGACCGCGAGATCAAGAGGGGCGATGAGGCCTCCACCAACGAGGAGGCGCAGGCGCATTACGCGCTGGCGGAGAACCTGCGCGTTTCCGCGAGCAATCTCGACGCCCGCCTCGAGTCGCTCGAACAACAGGCGAAATTCCTCATGCAGGACCAGAAGAAGGTCGGGCCGAACCTCAAGGACGTCCGTCTGAAGCTGCGAAAGGAATGGATTCCCGTTTGGCTCAAGGACCCGCAAGCCTTCCGGCCGGGAACCAAAATGCCCACCTTCCGGCTGACGGACGCGGAAATCGAAGCGCTTTCGGCCTTCGTCTGGCAATCCGGTCTGGAAGGGCCGAGGCCCGCTCCGCAACCGGCCGGAAATGCCGGCAGGGGAAAAGAGTTGTTCGAGACGCGCGGTTGTCTTGCCTGCCATTCCATCGGAGAAGGCGACAGCCACCTCGGCGGCGAGTTCGCCGCGAATTTGTCCCGGCTCGGCGAGAAAGCAAGCTACGACTACATCGTCAGGTGGGTCCACGATCCGCGCGAGCGGACGCGCCCCTACTGCCCTCACGAGCGGCGCGACCTCGGTCCCGAGGACTACGCCCGCCATGGACTGCCGTTCGTTTTTGGCGACGACCATTCCGCATGTCCCAACGACGGCCACCAACTGCAGGTCCAGAACATGACCGTGATGCCCAGCTTCCGCCTCACCACGGAAGAATCCCGCGACATCGCGGCGTACCTCACGGGCCTCAAGCACAACGATGCGTCCTACCCGGCCAACGCCGGCTACATGGATAATCGCGACCTCTTCGAACAGGGACGGACGCTGGCGGGACGCTACGGCTGCGGGAGTTGTCACGAGATCCAGGGATTGGAGGATGCGCCCCGCATCGGCACGGAACTGACGAAGGAAGCCAGCAAGCCGATGGAGCAGTTGGATTTCGGCCTACTCGAGCACCAGGCGAAAAAAGAGGGCTGGTACACCCACAAGGGCTTCTTCGTCCGCAAGATCAAGTCGCCCTCGCTGTTCGACCAGGGCCGGGAGAAACCGCCGGAAGAACAGTTGCGCATGCCGAACATCCATGTCACCGAGGACGACGTCCGCGCGCTGACGACGTTGTTGGTCGGCAGCATCGACTCTCCGTTTTTCGGCAAGTTCCGCGTCATCCCGGAACAGTTCCGCTACATCCCGACCGACCAGCAGCGAGACATTCAGGAAGGCTGGTGGCTCATCAAGAAGTACAACTGCATGGGTTGTCACAACGTGCAGATTGGCCAGAAGTCCGTCGTCAGCGGTTTGCCGAGATATCAGGACCCGGACTGGAAGGAACAGGTGCCGCCGACGCTGGTGCAGGAGGGCGCCCGCGTCAACCCCGACTGGCTGACGCGATTCCTCGCGAATCCCGCCCTCAGCGAACGCGACGCGAATCGCAACGGCGTCCGAACCTACCTCCATATCCGCATGCCGACCTTCCATTTTTCGCCAAATGAAATCAGGACGCTGGTCCGATTCTTTGAGGCGCTGGCGGGACAGCCCAGTCCGCACATCCCGACCAGGCTTGAACCGCTTGACGACCGCGAACGGCTGATGGCACGCGCGTTGTTCTCGTCGAAAGCCGCGCCCTGCCTGAAGTGTCACCTGGTGGGTAATCCCTCGCACGATCGCTTCGCCACGGCGCCGAACTTCCTTCAGGCCGCTGAGCGCCTCAAACCCGGTTGGACAACGCGGTGGATGATCGATCCGCAGGCGATCAGCCCCGGCACGGCGATGCCCTCGGGGCTGTTCCGCCAGGACGGCGCTCATTGGGTGTTCGCCGGTCCAACGCCCGACATATTCAAAGGTTACTCGCGGGATCACGTGCAGTTATTAGTGCGGTATATGTTCCAACTTACGGCCGAAGAGCAGAGGCAGCTTATACAACAGTTGCCCTCAACGGCGGAGGTCAGACAGGAGAAGCCTCTCGTGGCCATGGAGAGGAGCGGGCCGTAGAACATAGCAGAGAACATCCGCAAAAGAAGGAGAGAGGGGACAAGATGCAAAAACAAGAATGGAACCGCTGTAGAGCGCGGCGCGGGCTTCTTACATGCGCCGCCGCTTCCTTGCTTGCCTTTGGCGCCGGCTGCGGCGGCGAGCGAACCGAGCAGGCGCAGGAACAGCCGGGGGCAGAAGGCGGAGCCGTATGGAAACCGACCGGTCAGGAAGGAAGCGTCACCGGCAAGATCAATTTCCAGGGACAGCCGCCCAAGTACCGGGCGATCTTGATGGATGCCGACTCGGTTTGCGCGGCGCAGCACTCCGGCCCCGTATACCCGGATTCGGTGGTCGTCAACAACAACGGCACGCTGCGCAATGTCTTCGTGTACGTCAAGAGCGGCCTGGAGGGGAAGAGCTTCGAAGTTCCGTCCGATTCGGTCGAGTTGGACCAGGAAGGCTGCATTTACAAACCGCACGTGCTCGGCATCCAGGCTCGCCAGCAACTGAAGGTTGTCACCAGCGACAACACGACGCATAACATCCACCCCATCCCCAAGGTGAACCGGGAGTGGAATGTCTCGCAGCCGCCCGGCGCCGATCCCATCATGCAGACTTTCAGCCGGCCCGAAACCAGCATCCCGGTGAAGTGCAATCAGCATCCCTGGATGCGCGCCTACATCCACGTGATGGGACACCCGTTCTATGCGGTGTCGGGCGACGACGGCTCGTTCAAGATCGAGGGATTGCCCGCCGGCGAGTATGAACTCGAGGCCGTGCACGAGGAATACGGCGCGACGACCCAGAAAGTGACCGTGGCCGCCAACCAGCCGTCTGCCGCGGACTTCGGCTTCAACGCCAAACAGGCCTACGGCCCGAGTTCGCTGAAAATGATGCCGGCGCTTGCGCTGTCCTGCTGCGCCCACGGTTCCGATTGAGCGCCCCGGGACCCCGATCATGGATCAAACCAAGCCGGTCGGAACGCTGCTCGCCTCGTCCCATGCCTCGCTGCCCGGCGGCGCGATAGGCGCCGAGACGACCTGGTTCGCTCTGAAAAGCGAAAAACTGGCCGCGTACCTCGAACTCACCAAGCCCCGCATCACGCTGCTGATCTTCTTCGTGGCGATCGCGGGCTTCTGGATGGGGTCAAGTGGCGTTCCCGATCTGCTTCGGCTGTTTGACACGATTCTTGGTATTGGCTTACTGGCCGGCGGTATCTTCGCGCTGAACCAGTACCTCGAGAGGGACGTCGATGCGCGAATGCGCCGCACCGAGAGCCGTCCGCTCCCCACCGGCCGGATTCTCCCCGCCGAGGCGCTGTGCTTCGGAACTTCGCTAGCCGTGTTGGGGATTTTGTATCTGGGGTTGCGCGTCAATGTCACCAGCGGCGTGCTCGCCTTCTTGACGCTGGTCAGTTACCTGTTTCTCTACACGCCCTTGAAGCGGCGGACGGCGCAGTGTACCCTGATCGGCGCGTTTCCCGGCGCCGTCCCGCCTCTGCTCGGATGGGCGGCGGCGCGCAACGAACTCACCGTCGAGGCGTGGACCCTGTTCGCCATTCTGTTCCTGTGGCAGTTCCCGCACTTTCATGCCATCGCTTGGTTGTATCGCGAGGATTATGCGCGCGGCGGCATACGCATGCTGCCGGTGATCGAGGAGGAAGGCATAATGACGGGCCGGCAAATCGTCGGCTTCACTTTCCTGCTCGTCATCGTCAGTACGGTTCCCTGGTTGCTTTCGCTCGCCGGCGCCGTGTATTTCGCGGGCGCTGTTCTGTCGAGCGCTCTGTTCTTTTATCTGGGCATTCGTATGGCCCGGTCGAAGTCGAAGTGGCAGGCGCGCCGCCTGCTGCTTGCGTCGGTCGTATATCTGCCGGCGCTGTTTTTGTTGATGGTGCTGGACAAGCAATAGAGCCGCGAGGCTCTCGCTGCTTGCATGTAAGGAGGGTTGGACTCAATGCCGCTGGCATTGGCGTTTTTCTTCTGGGCGATGGCTCTGATCACCGTGGCCCTGTTCATCGCCCGGGTGTGGTGGTTGCCCGAACTGGCCTCGGCTCACGGCGGAGCGATCGACGACCAACTGGTGCTGACGCTCGTCCTCGCCGGCATCGTGTTCTTTCTCGCCCAGGCCGCGCTCGGCTACTTCATCTGGCGCTTTCGCGCCCGGGGCTCGGAGCGCGCGTCTTACTGGCACGAGAATCCCAAGATGGAGGTGACCTGGACGGTTGCCACGGCGATCCTGTTCATCGGTCTGGGCATCCAGGGCAACCGCGTCTGGGCCAAGTACATTCTGACGCAGGCGCCGCCCGACGCCGTGACCGTCGAGGTCACCGGCCAGCAGTTCGCCTGGAACATGCGCTACGCCGGCGCCGACGGCAAGTTTGGCCGGACCGACCCCAAGCTCATCAACGACGCCAACGCCAACTTCCTGGGCCTCGATGAGGCCGACCCCGCCGCCCATGACGACGTCCTCACGCAGAATCTGATGGCCATCCCCGTGAATCGCCCCATCGGCGTAATTCTGCGCGCCAAGGACGTGACCCACAGCTTCTATGTGCCGCAGTTGCGCGTCAAGCAGGACGCCGTGCCGGGTATGGGCATCCGCGTGACGTTCACCGCGACGAAAACAGGCGAATTCGAAATTGCCTGCGCGGAGTTGTGCGGCATGCAGCACTACAAAATGCGCGGTCGGCTGCTGGTAATGAGCGACGCCGACTACGAGAAATGGCTGAAGGACCGGGCCGCTGCGCAATAGCGCCCCTGGCAACGAGGAGAACGTAATGGCAGGACACGCCGCGGTAATGGAAGCTCCCACCGGCTTCATCCGCAAGTACATTTTCAGCATCGATCACAAGGTCATCGGCATTCAGTACCTGCTGCTGGCGCTGTTTGCCGTCTTCCTGGGCATGGTTCTGTCCGCATTTATGCGGCTGCGCCTGGCATGGCCCGAGGAGAAGTGGCCCCTGCTGCAGCAGATCTTCCCGCAGGGGTTCGCCGGCGGTCCGATGACGCCGGAGTTCTACCTCGCGATGATGACGATGCACGGGACGATCATGGTGTTCTTCGTCCTCACTACGGCGCCGCTATCGGGCTTCGGCAATTACTTCCTGCCGATCCAGGTCGGCGCGCGGGACATGGCCTTCCCCATCCTCAACATGCTGTCGTTCTGGATCACCTTCGTCGCCATGGCCGTCATGGTAATGGCGCTGTTCGCCACCGGGGGCGCGCCCATCGCGGGGTGGACCTCCTACGCGCCGCTCAGTGCGCTCGGCCAGGTCGCGGGTCCCGGATTGGGGGCGGGCCAGACCCTCTGGATCGTCAGCATCGCCATCTTCTGCGTCGCGTCGCTGTTGACGTCGTTGAATTTCCTCACCACGACGCTCAACCTCCGCGCGCGCGGCATGTCTCTGTTGCGCATGCCCCTGACGGTCTGGGCCTGGTTCACCACCGCTATGCTGGCGCTGCTGGCCTTCCCGGTTCTCCTGGCCGGAGGCATCCTCCTGCTTCTGGACCGCGTGGGCGGAACCAGTTTCTTCATCCCCGGCGGACTGGTAGTGAGCGACCAGTTGATTCCGCACCAGGGTGGATCCCCGCTGCTGTGGCAGCATCTATTCTGGTTCTTCGGTCACCCCGAGGTGTACATCGCCATTCTTCCCGGCATGGGCGTCACCTCGCACATTCTGTCCACCTTCGCCCGCAAGCCGGTCTTCGCGTATAAGGCGATGGTTGGGGCGATCTTCGCCATCGGCTTCATCAGCTATATCGTGTGGGGCCACCACATGTTCATGAGCGGCATGAGCCCCTTCTCCTCGATGGCCTTTTCCATCACAACGCTGGCCGTCGGCGTGCCTTCGGCCATCAAGACCTTCAACTGGCTGGCGACCCTGTGGGGTGGACAGATCCGCTTCACCTCCTCCATGTTGTACGCGCTCGGCTTCGTCTCGCTGTTTGTTTCCGGCGGAGTGACGGGAATGCTGCTGGCGCAACCCGCCGTCGACGTCGCGCTCCACGATACCTACTTCGTCGTCGCGCATTTCCACATCATCATGGGCGTCGCGGCCATCTTCGGCATCTTCGCCGGCCTCCACTTCTGGTTTCCGAAGATGTTCGGGCGGATGATGGACGAGCGGCTCGGCAAGATCCACTTCTGGATCACCATCGCCGGCGTCTACGCGATCTTTATGCCGATGCATTACCTCGGCGTCGCCGGCGCGCTCCGCCGCTATGCGCAGTTGACCGAGTTCGACTTCCTGCGGCCCATGCAGCCGCTACACCAGTTCATTACCGTAGCGGCCTTCGTCACCATCGCCGCGCAACTGATCTTCGTTTTCAACTTCTTCTACAGCATGTTCAAAGGCAAACGCGCCGGCGCCAATCCCTGGGAGGCGACGACGCTCGAGTGGATCATTCCCTCCCCTCCCCCGCATGACAACTTCGGCCCCATCGAGCCGGTGGTGAACCACGGGCCGTACGAGTACAGCGTACCGGGCGCCGCGAAGGATCACATCATGCAGACGGCCCCCGCTGAGGAAGCGAGGCGCTGATGCCCGCCGCGACCATTCCGGCCACCGGCGACCTGCTCCGGCCAGGCGCTGGTGGACCAGGAGCAGGCGACGGAAGCTTCGGCGGCGATGGCGACGGCGGTCGTCGTCCATCGCCCCGCGCCCGCCAGACGCACCGGCTTGGCATATGGCTGGGGCTGGCCAGCGTCACGATGTTGTTCCTGGGACTCACCAGCGCGTTCATCGTCCGGGAGAAACTCGGCGGCGAGTGGGCGGAGTTCGCCATGCCGCCGCTGCTCGTTGTGAACACGCTCGTCCTTCTGGCGAGCAGCGCAGCGCTGGAAAGATCGAAACGCGCCCTCGCCGGGATCGTCCCTTCCGGCGCCCGGCCTGCTGTCTCCGGCGTCGAGGTTCCGCCCGCTTACAACACGTGGCTTCTTGCGGCGGTTGCTCTTGGCTTGCTGTTTCTGGTCGGACAGGCGGTCGCCTGGCAGCAGCTTTCGGCCCGCGGCATCTATCTGAGCACGAACCCGCACAGTTCCTTCTTCTACACGTTGACGGGCATGCACGGGCTGCACCTTCTTGGCGGTCTGGTCGCCTTGGGCTACCTGACGGCTTGGCGCGGCCGCCTTCCCTTGCTCGCGCTGAGGCGGCGCACGGAGGCGACGGCCATCTACTGGCACTTCATGGACGGACTGTGGGTCTATTTGCTCCTGTTGCTTTTCGTGTGGAAGTAGGCGACGCAGGAAGAATAAGGAGAATATCGCATGGCTGAAGCCAATGTGGGAGAACTGACCGCTACGTGGGAGGGAGGCGTTTCCCCCTACGCCGTAGGCCACAAGAAACTCGGGATGTGGTTGTTCATCCTGTCGGATTCGCTGACATTCTCGGCCTTGTTGATCGGCTACGCCTACGTCCGGATGGCGAGCGACAATTGGCCGACGCCGTTCCATCTTTGGCCGTCCGTCACTATGGCCACGCTGATGACCGTCGTCCTGCTGTCGTCCAGTCTCACCATGGTCCTGGGCGTTTCCGCCTCGCAGCGCGGCGATCGGCCGCGAGCCGTTCGATACATCCTGTTCACCATCCTGGGTGGGCTGGCGTTCATCGTGCTCCACGTCAACGAGTGGCTCGACCTCATCCACGAGGGTGTCCGCTTGTGGGAGAACCCCTGGGGCGTGCCGCTGTTCGGCGCGACGTTCTTCACGCTGACCGGCCTGCACATGTTCCACGTCGCCACCGGCCTGATCTATCTCGGCGTCGTCGCCGCCGGCGTGTCGCGCGGGCGCTTTACGCACGAGGATGTCGAGGTTAGCGGTCTCTACTGGCATTTTGTCGATCTGGTCTGGATGTTCGTTTTTCCGCTGGTCTATCTGCTGTCGATCAGCATGCAATAAACGGGAGCTTGGATTAAAAGGAGAAGGCGCATGTCTGCCCATTCGGCGCATGAAGGTTCGCATAGTCACGGACGGCTATTCGCGTGGGTTTGGATTTACCTGCTGGTTTTGACGGCCGTGGAAGTGGTGCTCGCCTATGTGCACGTGCTTCCGCCGGCCGGGATGCTGTTTCTGCTAATGGCCCTGTCGATTGTCAAAGCGGCGTTGATTATCGCCTATTTCATGCATCTGCGTTATGAACGCATGAACCTGATCTTGAGCCTCGTACCTTCGGTGGTGGTTGTGATCGCCTTGCTGTTCGCGTTCTTCCCGGACAGTTTCCGGCTGCTGAATCTGAGGGTACACTGAACATGCGCGCCAATCGCTTCGGCCACCTCGCGTTAGCGCTGTTCGCCTCGGCGAACGCCTTCGGCCAGTGCAGCATGTGCCGGACCGCGCTGGAATCCAATCCGGAATTCGGCGACGCCATCAACGCCGGAATCCTGATCCTGCTCGTTCCCGCGGTGCTTCTGTTCAGCGGGGTTTACGCCATTGCCTTCCGTTATCATGATTCAGCGGAGCCTGACGATTCCGAATGATAATTCCGCGCATGCGTGGAGAACGATGGAACGAATCATCATCATTGCGCTGAGCGCGTTGATCTCGGCCGTCGCGTTGGTCGTCGCCGCCGCGGTCCTGATCTCCGGACAAATCCAGAAGCAGGGTCTGGATGCGCTCTTCCTCATCCTGGTCTGTCTGCTGCTTGTCGCCGCTTTCCTGCCGATCCCCGTCCAGGCGTTTCGCCGTGGCGAGTTGCAGGCCGCGCTCAAGCGCGCGAAAGGCGAAGCCAAGGATAAGAAGAACGCAACGGCGACCGCCGCGCCCCAGCAAGAGCCCGTGGCGCAGCGGAAAACGGAAGAAAGCGGCTAGAAAAGGAATCGACCAGTGTCGCACGCGAGCAAATCAGCGAACCCCGCGCCGCATGGCGCCCGCTCCTCCGCGCGTTCAACCATTCTGCTGACCGCGCTGGCCGTTGCCTTCGTCGCCGTGCCGTTCCTTTTCTGGCAGGGAACCTGGTTCGGGCGTCCTTTGAAGTCTGAGGAAATCGACCGCTATCTTGCCGACGACAACCACCCGCGCAAGATCCAGCACGCGCTTTCGCAGATCGTAACCCGCATCTCCCGGGGCGATCCGGAAGCCCCGCGCTGGTATCCGCGCATTGTCGAACTGGCCCGGCATCCCACCACCCAGATTCGCGTGACCGCTGCCTGGGCGATGTCGCAGGACGGGCAGTCCGGCGCTTTCCACGACGTTCTCAGGCACCTTCTGCGCGATCCCGAGGTTATGGTCCGGCGAAACGCCGCCCTGTCGCTGATCCGGTTCGGAGATTCGGCGGGCCGCGAAGAACTGCTCCAGATGCTCGCTCCTTATACGGTCCGCGCTCCTGTGTCCGGACAAGCGTCGGTCCAGCTCGTCGACGGCCAGGAGATCGGGACCGGCACGCTCCTCGCTCGCATTACCGCCTCCGATGGCAACGTCGCGGAAGTGCGCTCCCCCTTCGCGGGAAACGTGAACGCCATCTTCGCCCGGGACGGCGCCCGCGTCGAGGAAGGAGCGCCGCTGGTGGCCGTGGAAGCCGGCGAAGATCAGGTCTGGGAGGCTTTGCGTGGTCTGTATCTGATCGGACGTCCGGACGACCTTCCAGCCATCCAGCGTTACGAAGACGCCGGCGACCGTATCGGAAAACAGGCGGCGCTGACGGCGCGCTCTATACGTACTCGCGCGGAACCGACGTCCACGCGCTGACCGGCCGGTTCGGCACGGCGGGCAAATCCACTCCGCGCTCGCCTTCCCATTCTTCGATCGACACCATCTCGATTGCGTCCCAGGGACATCCGTCCAGAAACGTGCCGTCCGGTCCCTTGCTGGTGCACTTGGCGCAGCCGATGCAAGTGGACTTATCGACCTCGATGCGCCCGAACGGAGGATTGTCCTCGTCCGGTATCCAAAACATGCACGCTTCCACCGGGCAGTACGCCACGCATACGGGCGAACCGGAGCAGCCAGTGCAATTCACGTTGATCACCGCAAGTTGCTTTGGCTTGCGCTTCCGCAGGTCCGTACGTCCATGGGACATCGGCTCCATCTTCGGAAGGTCCACGGTTTCTTCGAGCGCAATCATAAAGCCCTCTGTGCGTAACAATTGGGTCGGCGGAAGCGCATCCCGCTCTCGCCCCGTTTCCAGTTATCTCATGCGTATCACATCCGCTACCCGCTTTTCAACTGCCATGCCGTCATGCTTGGCCGGCGCCGGGATTTTTTGCTCCCTCGCAGTACGGAATGGCTTGCGCGCAATGAAATTCGATACCCGCAGGAGACCCGCTTCGATCCGAATTTGACAACAAGCGGCGAATCGTCCTTATACTAGGAAACACGCCGCTGTGGTATCGCGGTATCGGCTGGATGTGAACTGAACTGGGCTGGGAACCGGGGGATGCAAGTTTTCCATCCGAGCACTAACACCATATCGCGCGTCAGCATCTTCGGAGCCGTTTTCTTCATCGCCGGTCTGCTCTGGCTTTTGAACGCCTTTCACCGTTCCTCTTACTACACCGAAGTCGGCGTACCCATCGACCAGCCGATTCCCTTCAGCCACAAGCACCACGTCCAGGGCATCGGCATCGACTGCCGGTACTGCCACTCCTCCGTCGAGTTCTCTTCCTTCGCCGGCATGCCCGCCACCGAAACTTGCATGAGCTGCCATTCCCAGATCTGGGCCGACAGCCCTATGCTCGAACCCGTGCGCGCCAGCTTTCGAACGGGTGAACCGATCCAGTGGATACGCGTTCACGACCTTCCCGGCTTCGTTTACTTCGATCACAGCATTCATGTCAACAAGGGCATCGGCTGCGCAAGCTGTCACGGACGCGTGGACCTGATGCCGCTGATGTGGAAGGTGAACACCCTGCACATGGAGTGGTGCCTGGAGTGTCATCGCGAACCGCAGCGGTTTGTTCGCCCGCGCGAAGAGGTCTTCAACATGTCGTGGCAGCCGCCCGCGGACCAGGCCGCGCTCGGCGAAAAGCTGGTGCGCGAGTACAAGATTCGCAAGCTCACGGATTGTTCGAGTTGCCATCGATGAACCCATCAGCCAGCAGTCGCGGTCCGGTCGATTTCGACTCCCTGCGCGAGCTCCTCGCCCGTTCCCGGGGTCGTGAGTACTGGCGGAGCCTCGAGGAACTCGCGCAAACGCCGCAGTTTCGACGGCAACTCGAGAACGAATTCCCCCCCGGCATACTCGATGCCCCGAACGCATTGAATCGCCGCCGCCTGCTGCAACTGATGGGCGCCTCCCTTGGCCTGGCCGGGTTGAGCGCCTGCACCCGGCAGCCGCCGGAAAAGATCGTGCCCTATGTGCGGGCGCCGGAGGAATTCGTCCCGGGCAGGCCTTTGTACTACGCCACCGGTTGGGCCGTCTCGGGCGTGGCGCTCGGGGTGCTCGTCGAGAGCCACATGGGCCGCCCCACCAAGGTGGAAGGCAATCCGGAGCACCCGGGCAGCCTCGGGGCCACGGACGCCTTCGCGCAGGCTTCAATCCTTTCGCTATACGATCCCGACCGCGCCAAGGTGGTCATGCGCCTGGGGCGGATCAGCGGCTGGGTCAATTTCCTCGCCGCCGTCGAACAGGAACGCGAACGCCTGCTCGCGCGGCGCGGCGCCGGCTTCTGGATTCTCACGGAAACGGTGACTTCGCCGACGCTCGCGGCCCAACTCGGCAAACTCCTGGCGCAATTCCCCGAGGCGCGCTGGCGCCAGTACGAACCCGTAGGAAACGACTCGGCGCGGCAGGGCGCCATCCTGGCCTTTGGGCAGCCCGCAAATACCATCTACCGGTTTCGCGACGCCCGGGTTGTCCTCTCGCTCGATGCCGATTTCCTCGGCTGCGGTCCGGGTAGCGTGCGCTACGCGCGCGACTTCATCGCGGGCCGCCGGCCGGAAGGCGCGGAAACCGCAATGAACAGGCTCTATGTCGTCGAGCCGGCGCCGTCGGTGACCGGTTCGATGGCGGATCATCGCCTTCCGGCGACCAATGCCGGGATCGATCGGTTTGCTCGGGCGCTCGCCGCGAGGCTCGGCATCGCTTCACCCGGCGCGGACGAATCCCTTCACGGCGATTTCCTCGCCGCCGTCGCCGGCGATCTCCGCGCCAACGCCGGCGCGTCCGTCGTGGTGGCGGGTGCGGAGCAACCTGCCTCCGTCCACGCGCTTGCGCATGCGATGAACCAGGCGCTGGGCAACACCGGCAAGACGGTTCTCCATACCGACCCCTTGGAGGCCCAGCCCGCCGACCAGGCCGCCTCCTTGCGCGAGCTTGCCGAGGAGATGGCCGCGCGCCGCGTCGACACGCTGCTGATCCTGGGCGGCAATCCCGTTTATACGGCGCCGGCCGACCTCCAGTTTCGCGAACGCCTCGACAGTGTCCGCCTCCGGATCCACTCCAGCCTCTACGAAGAGGAGACTTCCGAACTCTGCCACTGGAGCCTGCCGGAGGTCCATCCCTACGAGTCCTGGGGAGATGCCCGAGCCTACGACGGCGCGGTGACGCTCATGCAGCCGCTGGTGGCCCCCCTCTATGCCGGCAAGTCTCCGCTGGAGATCGTTGCCGCGTTCAATGGCGAGCCTTCCAAGACCGATCGCGACCTGGTTCGCGAATACTGGCAGGGACAACGCCCCGGCGGCGACTTCGAGTCGTTCTGGAACAAATCCGTGCACGACGGCTTCATCGAGGGCAGCGCCTTGCCCGCCAAGTCGCCGCCGTTGAACGCCGGGTTTGCCGCCGGCCTCCCCGCCCCGCCTCAGGATGATGGAATCGAGGTGAGCATTCGCCCCGATCCCACCATCTGGGACGGCCGCTTCGCCAACAACGGCTGGCTCCAGGAACTGCCGAAACCGGTAACCAAGCTGACCTGGGACAATCCCGCGCTGGTAAGCCCCGCTTTGGCGGAGCGCCTGCAATTGCGCACCGGCGACGTTATCACTATCAACTTAGAAAACCGCTCGGTCCGGGCGCCCGTATGGATCCTGCCAGGTCATGCCGATCAGGCGGTCACCGTTCACCTTGGCTACGGCCGGACGCGCGGTGGACATATCGCCGCCGGCGCCGGTTTCAACGCTTATCCGCTGCGGACCTCCACCCGACCCTGGTCCGCCTCCGGCGCGCGCATCGAAAAGACCGGCAGGCGCGTTTCGCTGGCCTGCACGCAGAACCACCACAGCATGGAAGGCCGTCCGCTGGTTCGCGCGGCGACGCTGGAAGAGTTCCGCAAGGAACCGGATTTCGCCCAACACATGGGGCACGAGCCCGACCCCAGCCACGCGCTATTCCCCGTCTTCCAATACGAGGGCTACAAGTGGGGCATGTCCATCGATCTGAACGCCTGCACCGGGTGCAGCGCCTGCGTTATCGCCTGCCAGGCCGAGAACAACATACCCGTCGTGGGCCGGAACGAGGTGATCCGCGGGAGGGAGATGCACTGGATCCGCGTAGACCGCTACTTCTCCGACGACCTCGACAATCCGGCCATCCACACGCAGCCGATCCCCTGCATGCACTGCGAAACCGCCCCCTGCGAGGTGGTGTGTCCCGTGAACGCGACGGTTCACAGCGGCGAGGGTCTCAACCAGATGGTCTACAACCGCTGCGTCGGGACGCGGTACTGCGCCAACAACTGTCCTTACAAAGTCCGGCGGTTCAATTTCTACCTCTATGCCGACTGGGACACGCCGAGTCTCAAGCTGCTCCGCAATCCCGATGTTACCGTGCGGTCCCGCGGCGTCATGGAAAAGTGCACCTACTGCGTGCAGCGCATCAACGCGGCGAGAATCGAATCCGAGAAGGAAGATCGAGCCATCCGCGACGGCGATATCGTTCCGGCGTGCGCGCAGGCCTGCCCCACACAGGCGATCGTGTTCGGCGACCTGAACGACCCGAGCAGCCGCGTGGCCGGGCTGAGCAAAGATCCGCGCAACTACGGGATTCTGACCGAACTCAATACCCGGCCGCGCACAACGTACCTGGCGCGCCTGCGCAACCCGAATCCGGCGCTCGAAAAGGGCTGAGACATGGACAGCGATCAACGACAGGAATCGGTAGGAGTGGACGACATCGCGCCGGTCATTGCGCCGGGTCACGACTATTCCACCGTCACCGACCAGATCAGCACCATCGTGCTGACGCGGCGGACCCCGCGCCAGTGGTTGATCGGCTTCTCCATCGCGTTCGTCGTCTCGATGGCGCTGCTGTACAGCATTGCGTACCTGCTCCTGAAAGGGACCGGCATTTGGGGCATCAACAATCCCGTGGGATGGGGATTCGCGATCATCAACTTCGTCTGGTGGATCGGCATCGGCCACGCCGGCACGCTGATCTCCGCCATTCTGCTCCTGTTGCGCCAGCAGTGGAGGACCTCCATCAACCGGTTCGCCGAGGCCATGACCCTGTTCGCCGTGGCCTGCGCCGGCCTGTTTCCCATCCTCCACATGGGCCGGCCTTGGCTGGCTTACTGGCTGGTTCCCTATCCCAACACGATGGACACGTGGCCCCAGCCCCGCAGCCCCCTTGTGTGGGACGTTTTCGCCGTGACCACCTACGGCACGGTGTCCGCGCTTTTCTGGTTTGTCGGCCTGATACCTGACCTCGCCACCCTGCGCGACCGCGCGACTTCCCTTTTGGCTAAGAAAATCTACGGGATTCTTGCCATGGGCTGGCGCGGGTCCGCCCGGCACTGGTATCGATACGAAACCGCCTACCTCTTGCTCGCCGGTCTGGCCACGCCGCTCGTGGTGTCCGTCCACACGGTGGTGAGTTTCGACTTCGCCATCAGCATCGTCCCCGGCTGGCACGCCACCATCTTCCCGCCCTACTTCGTCGCGGGCGCCATCTACGCCGGCTTCGCCATGGTGCTGACGCTCTCCATCCCGCTTCGCGCCTTCTACAATCTGGGCGACTTCATCACCATGCGCCACATCGACAATATGGCCAAAATCATGCTCGCCACCGGACTCATCGTCGGCTATGGCTACATCGTCGAAGCGTTCATGGCCTGGTACAGCGGGCATCCCGCCGAGATCTACATGATCGCCAACCGGCTTCAGGGACCCTACCGGTACGTCTTCTGGGCTCTCATCCTCTGTAACGTCATACTGATCCAGACCCTCTGGTCGGCCCGCGTGCGCAGGAACGTGATTCTGCTCTGGTTCATCAGCATCGTGGTCGGCATCGGCATGTGGCTGGAGCGTTTCGTCATCGTCGTTACGAGTCTCCACCGGGACTACCTGCCGTCTTCATGGGGCATGTACTATCCCACGTTCTGGGACTGGAGCACGTACATCGGTACCATTGGACTCTTCTGCGCCCTGCTGTTCCTGTTCCTGCGCTTCCTGCCGATGATTTCCATCTTCGAAATGAGGACCATCGTGCCCCAGGATGGCGCGCCTAAGCACTGACCATGGCGAGACCGCGGATCTACGGAGTGATGGCGGAGTACGAAAACCCGGGGGAACTTCTGTCGGCCGCCGAGCAAGCGTATGCCGAAGGCTACCGGCAGTTGGACGCGTATTCTCCCATGCCGATCCACGGTCTGGCGGAGGCGATCGGATTTCGCGGAACCCGCCTCCCTCTGCTGGTCCTCATTGGCGGAATCCTCGGCTTCGTGCTCGCCTACCTGATGCTTTGGTCGATCGAGACCATCATCTACCCGGTCAACGTCGGCGGCCGCCCTCACAATAGCTGGCCCGCTTTTATCCCCATCATGTTCGAGACCACCGTTCTGGTGGCCGCGATCACCGCCGTTCTCGGAATGCTCGGAATGAACGGCCTTCCGATGCCCTATCATCCCGTATTCAATAATCCGCGCTTCGTCACCGCGAGCCGGCACAGGTTCTTCCTGTGCATCGAGTCGCGCGATCCGAAATTCGACGCTGATGCGACGGCGAAGTTCCTTCAGCAGACCCACGCCAGGACGGTCTCGGAAGTGGAATGGTGAAACAGCGTAGATCCATCGTCGTTCCGGCGTCGCTCTGCGTCGCGCTGCTCGCTGCCTGCCGTCAGGACATGCACGATCAGCCGAAGTACAAGCCGCTGACAGCCAGCGACTTCTTCACCGACGGAATGGCGTCCCGCGGCGCGGTGGACGGAACCATCGCCCGTGGACAACTGGCCGACGACAGCCGCATGTTCGAAGGCCGCGCAGGCAACGACCCGATCGCCGCTTTTCCCTTCAAGGTCACGAAAGCCGACGCGGAACGCGGACGCCAGCGCTACGACATCTACTGCGCTCCGTGTCATGGCGCGCTTGGCGACGGACGGGGCATGGTGGTCGAGCGCGGATTCCGGCAGCCTCCGTCGTATCACATCGACCGGTTGCGCGAAGCTCCGGTCGGCCATTACTTCGACGTGATTACCAACGGCTTTGGCGCCATGCCGAGCTACGCCTCCCGCGTACCCGTCCGCGACCGGTGGGCCATTGTCGCGTATGTGCGCGCCCTGCAACTCAGTCAGAACGCCAGGGTGCAGGATCTTACCCCTGAAGATCGCCAGAAACTGGGAGTGGTTGAATGAACGTGGCCGAGCCAACTCCGGATCTCCAGCGCTACCAGCAGCGCGCCTTGTTGCTCGGCGGCGTCGCTATCGCGCTCTGCGCCCTTGGCGCGATCTGGAGCCCGCAACAATTCTTTCAGTCTTATTTGATCGGCTATATCTTCTGGCTTGGCGTCACCCTCGGGTGTCTCAGCATCGCCATTCTCCACCAGCTCGTGGGCGGACAGTGGGGCCTGGCGATCCGGCGGCTGCTCGAATCCGCCTCGCGGACGCTTCCGCTGATGGTTGTATTGATCGTTCCGCTGCTGTTCGGTCTGCGTCGCATTTATGTCTGGGCGCGGCATGAGGCCGTAGCCAGCGATCACTTGCTCGAGCACAAAACCCCGTATCTCAACGTCCCGTTCTTCCTTGTCCGAGCCGTCCTCTATTTCGCGGTCTGGTTGGCTCTCGTCTACCTTGTCAGCCGAAATTCGCGCGAGCCGGAGATGCCACCCGCGGGCGGCGCCAACCGGCTGACAAAAGCCGCCGGCTTCGGACTCGTGCTCTACATCCTGACGGCGACCTTCGCCGCTTTCGATTGGCAGATGTCCATCGAGCCGCACTGGTACTCCACCGTCTACGGCGTGATTTTCATTTTCGGCCACGCCCTTACGGCGATGGCTTTCGTGATCATAGTGCTTTTCCTGCTCTCGACGCGGAGGGAGGTGGCGGACGCGCTTCAGCCCCAACGGTTCCACGATCTGGGCAATCTCCTGCTCGCCTTCGTGATGTTGTGGGCCTACGTCTCGTTTTCCCAGTTCCTGATCATTTGGTCCGGCAACCTCCCCGAAGAGGTCACTTGGTACCTGGCCCGTATGAACGGCGGATGGCAGTGGCTCGCCGTGGCGCTGGCCGTCTTCCATTTCTTCGCTCCCTTCCTCGTGCTGCTGAGCCGGCAGAACAAGCGCCGCCTTCACCGACTGGCTTGGCTCGCCGGAGCGCTCCTGTTCATGCGCCTGATCGACCTGTTCTGGACCGTCATCCCGGCCTTCCATCCCAAGCAGCTATGGATCCACTGGATGGACCTCCTCGCCCCGATCGGCATCGGCGGCGTCTGGATCAGCCTCTTCGTCGCGCAACTTCGCAAGCGGGCGATCGTCCCCGCTCCGCTGGAAGGAGCTTCATCGTGAACGAACATCCGGAAAACGCTCACGAGAAAACCGACGTCAGCATTCGCGGCCTCGTCTACTTCGGCGCCGGCGTCGTCGCGCTGATCGGAGTGGCTGCCGTCGCGATGTTGTTGCTCTTCAAGTTCCTGGAAGCCCGGCCGGAACCGCCGGCTTCGCCCCTGGCGCACACCCGCGAGTCGCCGCCCGAGCCGCGGCTGCAAGTGAACCCGAGCCGAGACCTCGATCGGCTGCTGACCGCCGAGACAAACCTGCTCGACAGCTACGGCTGGGTGGACAAAGACGCCGGAGTCGTCCGCATTCCCGTCGATCGCGCCATCGCCATGCTGGCCGAACGCGGATTCCCCGAAGATCGGCGACTGCCTCAATCCGCCCGGGAGGCGAACCGATGACCGTTGCCGGACGCCTGTTGGCGATTGGTCTCGCGGCGTCCGCCGCCCTCGTGGCGCAGACGGCGCTCCCGGAGCCACTGCGTAACGTCGGAATCGATCAGCGTCTCAATCAACAAACGCCACTCGACTTGATCTTTCGCGATGAAACCGGGCGCCAGGTCGCCCTGCGAGAGTACTTCAACGGAAAGCCGGTGATCCTCTCCCTGGTCTACTACCACTGCCCGATGCTGTGCGGCATGGCGACGGACGGCCTGGTGAGTACCCTCCGCGCCGTACCGCTTAACATTCATCGCGACTTCCAGATAGTCACCGTCAGCTTCGATCCCGACGAAAAACCGGCCCTTGCCGCCGAAGCCAGGTCCCGAACCCTCGCCCGCTTCAAGCGCCCCGGCGCCGAACTCGGATGGCATTTCCTTACCGGCGACGAACCGGCAATCCGCTCCCTCGCCGAAGCGGTCGGCTTTCGCTACGCGCCCGATGGAAACGGCGAGTTCGCGCACGCCACCGCCATCATGATCCTTACGCCGGATGGCCGCATCGCTCGCTACCTGTACGGCGTCGAATACCCGCCCCGCGACCTCCGCCTCGCGCTGGTCGAGGCTTCCGCCGGAAAGATCGGCTCCCGCGTGGACCAGTTGCTCCTGTACTGCTTTCACTACGACCCGTCGTTCGGCAGGTACAGTTTCGTCGTGATGAACGTCATCCGCATCCTCGGCGTGGCCACCGTGCTCCTCCTGGGCGGCTTCATCGCCCAGATGTTCTGGCGCGACCGGCGCAGGGTGAACCCGTCATGATTGGCTTCCCGCTATTCCCCGAGCAGGCCTCCACCGTTGCCGGCAGCGTCGACCTGATGTACTTCATCCTGACGGCGATTACCGTCTTCTTCTCCACGCTGATTTTTGTCCTGATTTTCTATTTCGCCGTCAAGTACCGCCGCCGCCGGCCCGATGAGATCCCCCCTCCCATGCACGGGGCTCTCCGGTTGGAGTTGGCATGGAGCATCCTCCCCCTCTTCATCGCGCTGTCGCTGTTCGCCGGAGGAACCGCCATCTACTTCCGCAATGTCGCCATTCCGCCCGGAGCGATGGAGATCTATGTCGTCGGCAAGCAGTGGATGTGGAAGTTGCAGCATCCCGAGGGACCGCGGGAGATCAACGAGCTTCATGTGCCGATCGGCCAGGCGGTCAAGCTGACGATGACTTCCGAGGACGTCATCCACAGCTTCTATGTGCCGGCGTTCCGCGTCAAGATGGATGTGATTCCCGGCCGTTACACCTCCCTCTGGTTTCAGCCGACCAAGCCCGGAAGGTACCACCTGTTCTGCGCGGAGTATTGCGGCACCAATCATTCGGCCATGAAAGGCTGGGTCCACGTCATGGAGCAGGTGGATTACAACAACTGGCTCGGTGGCGGCGCCACTGGCGAGAGCATGAGTCAGGCTGGGGAGCGGTTGTTCAACCAGTTGGGTTGCTTAACCTGCCATCGCGCCACCGCCCCCGGCCGCGGCCCCGTCCTCGAGGGACTTTACGGCAGCACAGTCCACCTGCAATCGGGCGAGACGGTGGTTGCGGACGAGGCTTACATCCGCGAATCGATTCTGCGGCCACAGGCCAGGATTGTGGCCGGCTATCGCACCCAGATGCCGACCTTCCAGGGCCAGATCTCCGAGGAAGGCCTGCTGCAACTGATCGCCTATATCAAGTCCCTCGCGCCCAAAGAAAGGATTGACACGGCGCAATGAGTACCGTAAGCGAGCCCATTGCCGGAACTAAGGTCCATTACCTGAACGCGGACTACGGCATCAAGTCGTGGCTCCTCACCACGGACCACAAGCGGATCGCCCTGCTCTATCTCGCCGGCATCACCTTTTTCTTCTTCATCGGCGGAGCGTTCGCCGTCTTGATGCGTCTCGAACTCGTCACGCCTCAGGGCGACATGATGCAGCCCGAGACCTACAACAAGATGTTCACCATGCATGGCGTGATGATGATCTTCTTCTTCCTCATCCCGTCCATCCCCGCCGTGCTGGGCAACTTCCTCGTGCCGATGATGATCGGCGCCCGCGACCTCGCCTTTCCCAAAATCAACCTGCTGAGCTGGTATATCGCCATGATCGGCGGCGCCTTCACCCTCTACGCCGTCGTCGCCGGCGGCGTCGATACCGGGTGGACGTTCTACACCCCCTACAGCAGCACCTATTCGAACACCCACGTCATCGCCACCGCGGTCGGCGTCTTCATCAGCGGCTTTTCGTCAATCCTCACGGGCCTGAATTTCATCGTCACCATCCACAAAATGCGGGCGCCGGGCATGACCTGGTTTCGCCTCCCTCTCTTCATCTGGGCCCACTACGCCACCAGCATTATTCAGGTGCTCGGCACGCCTGTGGTTGCCATCACCATCCTGCTGGTCGGCCTCGAACGAGGGTTCAACATCGGCATATTCGACCCGGAGCTCGGCGGAGACCCCATCCTCTTCCAGCACTTGTTCTGGTTCTATTCGCACCCCGCGGTCTACATCATGATCCTCCCCGGCATGGGCGTGATCAGCGAACTGGTCACCTGCTTCGCCCGGAAGAAAATTTTCGGCTACGCCTTCGTCGCCGGATCCAGCGTCGCCATCGCCGTCCTCGGCTTCCTCGTCTGGGGCCACCACATGTTCGTAAGCGGACAATCCGTCTACTCCGGCATGGTCTTCTCGGTTTTGAGCTTTCTGGTAGCCATCCCCTCGGCCATCAAGGTGTTCAACTGGACGGCGACGCTTTACAAAGGCTCCATCGTCTACATGACCCCGATGCTCTACGCCTTCGGCTTCATCGGCCTGTTCACCATCGGCGGTCTTACCGGACTCTTTCTCGCTACGCTTGCCGTCGACGTCCACGTGCACGACACCTATTTCGTCGTCGCCCATTTCCACTACATCATGGTCGGCGGCGCGATCATGGCGTACCTCGGCGGAATTCACTACTGGTGGCCCAAGATCAGCGGGAAGCTCTACCCGGAGGGCTGGGCAAGGCTATCCGCCGGTATCCTCTTCATCGGCTTCAATCTCACCTTTTTCCCGCAGTTCATCCTCGGCTACCTCGGCATGCCGCGCCGCTATCATGCCTACCCGGAGGAATTCCAGGTCCTCAACGTGATGTCGTCGGCCGGCGCCTCCATCCTCGGCGTCGGGTACCTGATTCCCATGATCTATCTCGTCTGGTCGATGCGTTACGGACGCCCTTCCCCGCCCAACCCGTGGGGTTCGGCGGGACTGGAATGGAAGACGCCGTCGCCTCCCCCGACCTTCAACTTCGACAAGACGCCGGTCATCACCGAGGATCCCTACATCTACTCTCATGACGAGGAGGTGGAGGTTGGCTGAGCATCCCGCCGTCGCGGCGCATCATCAGTTCGACGATCTCGAGCAGCAACTCGACGCCTCCACCCTCGGCATGTGGGTGTTCCTGGTGACCGAAATCATGTTCTTCGGCGGACTCTTCACCGCCTACGCCGTCTATCGTTCCGCCTACCCCGAAGCCTTCGCCGAAGGCAGTCACCACCTCGACCTGACGCTCGGGGGCCTCAACACCGTTGTCCTCATCGGCAGCAGCCTGACCATGGCCCTCGCCGTTCGCTGCGCCCAACTGGGAAGCAACCGCGGAGCGGCCAACTACATGATCGCCACGCTGATCCTCGGACTCGTCTTTCTGGTTGTAAAAGCTTTCGAATACCACCACAAGTACGTCGAAGGCCTGATTCCGGGGCCGAACTTCGTTTTCGACAGCCCGCACGCCCGCCACATCGAACTGATGTTCTGCTTCTACTTCGCGATGACCGGCATGCACGCCCTCCACATGGTTGTCGGCGCCGGGCTTCTCATCTACTTCATCCTTCAGGCGCGTGCGAACCGTTACTCGCCGGAATACTACGGACCGGTGGAGGTGATGGGACTCTACTGGCACTTCGTCGATATCGTCTGGATTTTCCTCTTCCCGCTGCTCTACTTGATAGGACACCGCTGATGACGCACCACGTCGAGCCGAGAAAGGTCTACTTCGGTATCTTCGCCGCCTTGATGGTCCTGACGGCCCTCACCGTGCTAGTGGCGATGTTCGACTTGGGCCGCTTCAACATTGTCGTGGCGTTGTCCATCGCCTGCGCGAAGGCTTTCCTCGTCGTGATGTTCTTCATGCACCTGCGCTTCGCCAAGCCGTTGACGCAGGTCATGGTCGCCGGCGGCCTGCTGTGGCTTGTCATTCTCCTGTCGGGCACGATTACGGACTACATAAGCCGTGGCTGGCTCGGCATCGTCCCCGGATGGTGACCTTGGCGCTCCGCTGCTTGGTTCCGTGTTACGGTGAAATCTAGGACGTGCGCGGTTCCTCCGGGTTCGGTTTATTCCTATGCATCCTTCTGGCCGGCGTCGCGAACGCGCAGAACGCCGCTTCGCCCATCCACTTCACCTTCCGGTCCATTCCCTTCACCCTCGATAACTCCGAAACCCCACGGCGCCACGCCCCGGAAACCATGGCCGGCGGGTTGGCGGTCTTCGATTACGACGGCGATGGCGACCTGGACATCTTCTTCACCAACGGCGCCGATATCCGCACCTTGAAGAAGACGTCGCCCAAGTACTTCAACCGCCTGTTCGCCAACGACGGCAAAGGGAACTTCACCGACGTCACCGAAAAAGCCGGCGTCGCCGGCTACGGCTACGATACCGGCGTGGCGGTGGCCGACTACGACAACGACGGCGACCTGGACATGTTCGTCGCCGGCGTCCACCGTTACACCTTCTACCGCAACAACGGCGACGGAACGTTCACCGATTTCACCTCACAGGCCGGCCTCGACAAGCCTGACCTGGAATTCGGCCCCCTTTGGGCCGTCGGCGCCGCCTGGGTCGACGTCAACCGTGACGGCCTGCTCGACCTCTTCGTCGTCAACTACCTAAGCTGGGACCCCAAGACCGAACCCACCTGCCAGTACGAGGGCGCCCTCGAATACTGCCACCCCCGGCTCTACAAGGAACTCCCCAACCGGCTCTACCTGAACAATGGGGACGGAACGTTCACTGATATTTCGCAGGAGTCCGGAATCCGCGCGCACCCCGGCAAGGGCATGGGCGTGTGCGTCGCGGATTTCGACCTCGACGGGCGGATGGACATCTTCGTCGCCAACGACAAGCTGTTCAACTTCCTGTTCCACGATAAAGGCGGCGCCAAGTTCGACGAGGTCGCTTTTGAAGCGGGTGTGGCCCTGCCCGAACATGGCAACTTCATCTCCGGGATGGGCGTCGACTGCCGCGACATCGATAACGATTCCTATCCCGACATCGCCTTCGTCGCCCTGGACAACGAGACCTTTCCCCTCTTTCGAAATACCGGGAAGAACCTCCTCTTCGAGGAAGTCACCTCCTCCAGCGGCCTGACGCGCCAGAGCAGGCCGATGGCGGGCTACAGCCCCGCCATCTACGACTTCGACAATGATGGCTGGAAAGACCTGTTCGTCACGCGCGGCCACGTCCAGTCGCCTTTCATGAGCGGCCGCGTCCAGGTCGACCAGCACAACAGCGTCTTCCGGAATATCGGCAAGGGTAAGATGGTCGCTCTTACCGAGGAAGCGGGCTTCACCGCCCAACCGCCCCGGCGTCACCGTGGTTCTGCCCAAGGCGACCTGAACGGCGACGGCCTCCTGGACATTGTCGTGTCGGCGCTACAGGCCCCCGCCGAGATCTGGATCAACGACAGCCCTGGCGCCAACCGCTGGCTCGCTCTGGATCTTCAGGGAACCACCAGCAATCGCGACGGCATCGGCGCGCGCATCAAGCTCGTCACCAAAAACGGCCCCCAATACAACCACGTCTCCTCCGCCGTCGGCTACGCCTCGGCCAGCGCCGGACCGGTCCACTTCGGCCTCGGCGACGCCGACGTCGCCGACCTCATCGAGATCCACTGGCCTTCCGGCATCGTCCAGCGCCTGGAAAAGGTGAAGGCGAACCAAAGGATCAAGGTCACCGAGCCCGCCAAACCCTGAGCCGGCTGGTCAGTCCGCGCAGGCCGGCTTCCGCTTCAGCAGTCCCTGTTGCCAGTACCACACGATCGCTTGCCGCAGGCTCTCCTCCATCGGCGTATAAGCGATTCCAAGTTCCCGTATCGCCTTCGAGCCGTCCACCTGGAATCCATGCGTCACGTGCGCGATCGTCTCCCGGGGCAGCATCGGCGGCCGCCTGCGCAGATTCGCGATCGCTTCCTCCATGCCGAGAACGATCCGCACCGCGAACGCCGGCGCAACAGGCGGGACGCGCGCCCCCGCCAGTCTGCACGCCTGGCCCATCCACTCCGCGGTCGTCGCCGTTCGTTCCGACAGGATGTACTCCTCGCCGGCCGGCTTGCCGGCGGCGAGTACGTGCGCCCGCCCCACGTCGTCCACATTCACGAAGCTCATCACTCCCGGAAAAATCGCCGGGAAGCGGCCGTTCAACACTCCGACAATCGCCTGGCCCGTGGGCTTCAGATCGCCCGCTCCGATCACCCCCGCCGGTTTCAGAATCACCGCCGGAGCGCCCTTGCCGATGTACGATTTCACAACCTGTTCTGCTTCGTACTTGGCGCGTTCGTACCGGCTTAGAAAATAGCCCCGGTGCGGCGTCGTCTCGTTCCCCACCGTCCCTTTCGGCTCGCCCACGGTGAAGCCCGTGCTCGTGTAAACCACCTTCCCCACGCCGCGCCGGAGCGCCGCCTCCATCGCGTTGTGCGTTCCGTCGATCTCCGTCCGCATCAGTTGCCGCTCGTCCTGCACCCAGAACTCGTAAACGGCCGCGGCGTGATACAGCGCGTCGCAGCCCCCGAGCGCGGCCTCAATGGACGCTTGGTCGAGAATGTCGCCGTAGGAGATCTCCACCCCCGCCCGTTCCAGCCATTGCGTCTTGCTGGTCCTCCGCGCCAGCGCCCGCACCCTGTCGCCCTGCTGCAGGAGCGCCCGGACAATGCCTCCCCCCACGAATCCGGTTGCCCCCGTTACCAGTGCCGTCATCTCGTTTCAGTGGTTCGACTTCAGCCCTTCGGTCGGCCCAAGCCCGCGCTCCAGCCACCCCGGATACCACCGGAACACGTTCCCTGTCAGGCTGCCGATGAAGATCTCCTTGCCGGGCGTCACGTGAATCCAGTGGCCCGGGCTCTCCATCGCGCCGAGAATCTTTCCGCTGTCAACGTCGACGCGCATGATCCGCCCCGCCAGCGTGTCGTAGGTCAGGTTCTCGATGTTGTTGCGGTGCGTGATCACCCAGACTTCGTCCTTGTCCGTGATGAAGATGTTCTGCGTGGCCCCAAGGTGCGTCCACTGCTTCAGAAACCGCCCGTTGGCGTCGCATATCTGTATCCGGTTGTTCTCGCGGTCGCTGACGTAAACGTGCCCCTGGCTGTCCACCGCCACCGAATGCGGGGTGTTGAATTCACCCGTATTGGTTCCGAACTTCCCCCACGCGAGCAGGTACTTGCCCTCCTTCGAAAACTTGACCACGCGCGAATTGCCGTATCCGTCCGAAACATAGAACTCGCCCGAGCGCGCGAAGGCGATGTCGGTTGGCCGGTTGAACGTCCGCTCGTCCGTGCCCGCCTGCCCTTTCACGCCCAGCTTCAGAAGAAGCTCCCCGTTGCGATCGAACTTGAACACCTGGTGATCGCCGTTATCGGTCACCCACACGTTCCCCTGCGGGTCCACCCTGAGCCCGTGTTCGTTGCCGAACATGCCCCGGCCCCACGATCGCAGATACTTTCCTTTGGCGTCGAAGACAATGAGCGGATCCGCCTTTGTCCCACGATGAAAGACGTACACCTCGCCCTTGGCGTCCGCGGCGACCGCGGAAACCCGGCCGAATTTCCACCCGTCCGGCATCGTATCCGGCTCCTCGCCGAACCGGATGTTAACCCGGTATTTCAGCAAACCGCCTTCGTGCGGATACCAGCCGTCCATACCCCATGCCAGCGCCGCAAGGCCCAACAGCATCCCGAAACGCAACGTCATCGCTCTTGCTCCTGTCGCTCCAATCAATCACACCCCGGCGGACAGCGCAACCGGCCGCCGCGCCCCGCTCCGCACGCCTCGCGGAGAATCGCCGCCCCCCCTCGCCACCCGTCCCGCGCGCAACCGGCCGCCGCCCGCTCCGCACGCCTCGGCGCGAACAGCTTAGCATAGGAGTGAACGAAGGAGGACTCATGCCGTCCTGGATGGTGTTCGCCGCTTACGGCGGTTCCGTCTTCTTGGCGCTGTTATTGCTCTACCTGTTCCGGCGTAAAACCTGGTATTGGCACATTCTCGCTCTGGTGGCCGCATTTGTCATCGGGCTGACGCCGCCGCCGGAATCCATCCGCGGAAGCCGGACCGACGTCGTGATCGGCTCGATATTTTTCTTCCTGTTCTTCTGGGGCGTGTGCGCTCCCCTGTTTGGCCGCCGCCGGACCCAAATCAACGTGTCGTGACAGCCCCGCCTCGCAACGGTTTTGCTAGACTTGGGTGGGCGCGACGCGCGCGGCGGACCCCAGGTTGCATTGCCGCGCCTTGCCCGGCAACTACCCGGAGAGGTCCGACGTGACGCTTCACTTCGTTGACTACTTCATCCTCGCAATCTATTTTGCTTTCGTTCTTGGAATCGGCTGGGTCCTCAAGAAGCGAGTTACCAGCAGTTCCGACTTCCTGACTTCCAGCCGTTCCGTTCCCCTTTGGATCACCAGCCTCGCCTTCGTCGCCACCAATCTCGGCGCCCAGGAACTGGTTGGCATGTGCGCTTCCGGCGCCAAGTACGGCATCATGACTTCCCACTTCTACTGGGTCGGCGCGATCCCGGCGATGCTCTTCGTCGGCGTGTTCATGATGCCTTTCTATTACGGCAGCAAGGCGCGCAGCGTTCCCGAGTACCTCAAGCTCCGCTTCGACGAGAAGACCCGCGGTTTCAACGCCATTGCTTTCGCCGTCATGACCATCTTCTCGTCCGGCATTTCCATGTATGCGCTCGGCCTGCTGTTCCAGTTGGTGCTCGGCTGGAGTTTCTTTTCCAGCATTCTCCTCTCGGCGGCCATCGTCCTGATCTACACGTTTCTGGGCGGGCTGACCAGCGCAATTTACAACGAGGTGCTCCAGTTCTTCCTCATCATGCTTGGCTTCGCGCCTTTGGCGTACTTCGCGGTAGCTCGAGCAGGCGGCTGGGAAGGCATGGCCTCGCGGCTCCCCGAAGCCTGGACCCATTCCTGGAAGTACGCCGGCGACGCCGCGGCTAACCCGATGGGCATCGAAGTATTCGGCATCTTCGCCGGGCTTGGATTCGTGCTTTCCTTCGGCTACTGGTGCACCAACTACCTCGTCGTCCAGCGCGCCATGGCCGCCGATTCGATGGCCGCCGCCCGCCTCACCCCGATCGTCGGCGCCTTCCCGAAGATGTTCATCCCATTCATCGTCATCCTCCCCGGTTTGGCCGCCCTCGCGCTGACCAAAATGGGAGACGGCTATTCCCTCCCCATCAAGGGCGACAGCTACGATTACGACCAGGCGATCACCACCCTGATGGCGCAGTTCTATCCCTCCGGCATGCTCGGCGTCGGCCTCACCGCTCTCATGGCTTCCTTCATGTCCGGCATGGCCGGCAACGTGACGGCGTTCAACACCGTTTGGACCTACGACATCTACCAGAGCTACATCCGCAAGAAAGCCCCGGATTCCCACTACCTCTGGATGGGCCGGATGACAACGATATTCGGGACCCTCCTCTCCATCGGCGCCGCGTACCTTGCCACCTTGTACAACAACCTGATGGATCTGCTGCAACTCGTGTTCAGCTTTGTAAATGCTCCCCTGTTCGCCACGTTCCTGCTCGGCATGTTTTGGAAGCGGTCCACCGGACACGGCGCCTTCACCGGCCTTGTAGCCGGCACCGGGGCCGCCGCCCTCACCCACGGCCTCACGATGGCCGAGGGCAAAGGCGGCTGGCTGGGGAACCTCCACGAGTTCCCCTCCGTAATGGCCCAGAACTTCTGGATTGCCATCATGGCCTGGAGCGCCTGCTTTGTTACCACCATCGCCATCAGCCTCATCACCAGGCCCAGGCCGCAACAGGAATTGCAGGGTCTCGTCTACGGCGTCACGAAAATCCCCCATGAAGGCGGCGTCCCCTGGTACATGCGTCCCGCCCCACTGTCGGTGGCCGCCGGCATCGTCTGTATTCTGCTTAACCTGATCTTCTGGTAATTCATATGGACCTGCGAACTCCTTCGGGACTTCTGTTCACGATCCTGGGCGTCATTCTCTTCGCCATGGCGATCCTGTCGCCCGGCTCGCGCGCGCCAATGGTGGAAGCCAACGTGAACCTGGTGGGCGGACTCGTCTTTCTCGGCTTTGGATTGGTGATGCTATGGATGGCGCGGCGCGCGGCCTGATCGACGCATTCCAGGAGCGCTTCCCCGACAGCGCCTGCGCGGGCGTGTGGCGCGCGCCGGGTCGCGTCAACCTCATCGGAGAACACACCGATTACAATCTCGGCTTCGTGCTTCCCGTCGCGCTCGACATGGCCTGCTACGTGGCGCGGGGGCCCGCCGCCGGCGGCCGCCTCAACGTCCATTCCCGCAACATGAACGACGCGCGCTCCTGGCCCGTCTCCGCCTTGCCCACCCTGCAGCCATCGAAGGACTGGAGCGACTATGTTGCCGGAGTCGCCGTTCAGCTTGTAAAAGCCGGCTACCCCGTCGAGCCTTCGAATCTCTTCATCCACAGCGCGGTGCCGTTTGGTGGCGGCCTCAGTTCATCGGCGTCCCTCGAAGTCTCCGTCGCACTCGCCTTGCTCGGCGACCGCGTCATGGACCGCGTGGAACTCGCCAAACTCGCCCGCCGCGCCGAAAACGAGTTCGCCGGCATGCCCTGCGGCATTATGGACCAGTACATCTCCGTCTTCGGCCAGGAGGACTCCGCCCTCAAAATCGATTGCCGCAGCCTGGAATTCGAAGTGGTGCGTCTGCCGGCCGGGATCGAGATCGTCGCCGTCAATACCATGGTGAAGCACGAGTTGGGCGGCACGGCCTACCGCGAGCGCGTCGCCGAGTGCGCCGCCGCGGCCGAGGCCATCCGCCGCCGCCATCCCGAAGTCGCCAGCCTGCGAGACGCGAACCTCGATCAGTTGGAACTCATCGACGGCGTGCCCCGCCAACGCGCGCGGCACATTATTACCGAGAACCGCCGCGTCGAGGACTTTGTCGCCGCCTCCGCCCGCGGCGATCTTGCCGCCATGGGCGCGCTCTTTGTCGCTTCCCACCGCAGTCTCCAGCACGATTATGAAGTGAGCTGCGAGGAGCTGGATTTCCTGGTCGAGACGGCCACCGCCATCCCCGGCGTCTACGGCAGCCGCATGACCGGAGGCGGATTCGGCGGTTGTACCGTCAACCTCCTGGAACCCGGAACATCGGCGCGCTTTCAGGAGGCCATGGCGAAGGCCTATCGCGACCGTTTCGCCATCGAACCCCGCTTCTATCCCTGCAAGCCCTCGCACGGCGCGCGTCGAATCGCCTGACCGCCGCTTCGCTTCACAGGTCCCGGCGCGGGTATAATCGGCTCCGAGGACAAGGTAACATGGCCTTAAAATCCTTCTTTATACTTTTCTGCGCCGCGGCGCCCGCCTTCTTGGCGAGCGGCGAAACGCGGCTGCTCGAATCGTTCGAAACCGGCGTTGCGCCGAAAACTGTTCACTCCAAGGCCGAGCGGCGCCGCCGAACGCGCGACCAACGGCAAGTACGCCCTCCGCGTGATCGCCGAACCGGCGCGGGAGGCCCAGGTGGAAATTCCTGTGCGGGGCCCCTCGTCCGATTGGACGCCGCACGGAAGCATTGCCGTGGACGTCGTCAACGCCTCCCGCCAACAGACCTCGCTCACCATCGAGGTGGAGGACTCCTCCGGCGCCACATCCGCCGGCCGCACGGTCGTCCCCGTGCGTCCGGCCGAAAGCGTAAGCCTCGCTCTCCCCCTCAACCCGCCCGGCCCGCTCGACATGGGCATGCGCGGGGAACCGCCGATCCCGGGATTTCAGTTGCTGGTGGCCGATCACAAGCCCGTGACGCTCAAACGGATGGCTCTGGTCCGCGTCAGGATCCCCGCGAACGCGGCGCCCACCACGCTCTTCATCGACAATCTGCGCGCCGGACCCTCGGTTTCCTATGACCGTATTGTCGACCGCTTCGGCCAGTTTTCGAAAGCCCAATGGCCGGGCAAGCTCGCCGGCGAAGCGGACCTCGCCGCCCGCTGGCGCGAGGAACGGGCGGAACTGCAGGCGCGCCCCTCGCTCCCCGGGCGCGATCAATATGGCGGCTGGGCCGCCGGCCCCAAGCTCAAAGCGACCGGTTTCTTCCGCGCCGAGAAGCGAAACGGCAAGTGGTGGCTCGCAACGCCGGACGGCCATCTCTTCTTCTCGCTCGGGCTGAACTCGATCAACTACGTGGAAGGAAATACCGTGGTAAAAGGCCGCGAGGGCATGTTCGAGTGGCTGCCCAAAGACGGCGATCCGCTGGCTTCCCACCGCGCCCCTCCCGAAGGACACGCTCCCCTCGGCCTCAAAATCAAGTTGTTCTCCGGCCGCGGCTTCAATTTCTACACCGCCAATCTCGAGCGCAAGTACGGCAAGGACTGGATCGCCGAGTGGCGCAAAATCACTCTGGCCAGGCTCCGCGCCTGGGGCTTCAACACCATCGCCAACTGGTCGGACCCGTCGCTCTACGACTTGAAGCAGGCGCCCTACACCGCCACTCTCGACATCGGCGGCAACCACGCCCGGCTGTCGAGCGGTTCCGACTACTGGACCCGCATGCACGACTCGTTCGATCCCGTTTTCGCCAAGTCGGTGGACAGCACCGTTCGCGATCTGGCGACGCGCCGCCGCAACGATCCCTGGTGCATTGGCTACTTCGTTGACAACGAGCTGCCCTGGGGCGGAATGCGCGACCCGCGCACCCGCTACGGACTCGCCCTCGGCGCCCTCTCCCTCGGTCCGGAATCCCCGGCCAAACGCGCCCTTGTCGCTCAACTCAAGAGCCGTTACGGCGCCATCGAGAAGCTGAACCAGTCCTGGACCGCGCGATTCGCTTCCTGGGAGGCCCTCGAAAAGCCTGCCAAGTGGGATGCGGACCTCAATGCCGCCATGCAGCGCGACCTCGGCCTCTTCGTCAAGGAACTCGCCGAACGCTACTTTCGCACGATTCGCGACGCCCTGAAGAAATACGATCCGAATCACATGTACCTGGGCACGCGTTTCGCCTGGTACACCTCCGAGGAAGTCCACGCCGCGGCCGAATTCTGCGATGTCGTCAGCTTCAACATCTACCGCGCTGTTGTGGATCCGGCGCAATACGCCATACTCGACGAAATCGACCGTCCGGTTGTCATCGGCGAGTTCCACATGGGCGCGCTCGATCGCGGCATGTTCCACACCGGCCTGGTCGCCTCCCGCGATCAGGACGAGCGGGCCCGCATGTACCAGGCCTACGTGCGCAGCGTCGCCGCCCATCCCAAGCTCGTCGGCAGCCATTTCTTCAAATACGTTGATGAGCCGGTCGTCGGCCGCCCGGGGGACGGCGAAAACTACAACATCGGTTTCGTCACCATCACCGACAGCCTGTACCCTGAGATGATCGCCGCCGCGAAGCAGTTGCACGCTGCGATCTACGACGAACGCGATCGAGGACTGCCCCCGCAGGTCTCCTCGGCGCGATAAAGGAACGGCGCTCCCTCGCGCCAGCCGTCGAGCCAACGCCGATTTTCCAGCCAGGGGCGACCTCCCGCCGCGGCCGGACCCTTAATGTCCACCGGTGTGCCCCCCCGGCTTGGACACGTCAGCTTTCTCCTCGCGCTCCTCGGCCACCGCTTGCTGCTGCGACGCTGCCCCCTCCGCGGGACCGTACTTCACGGTCACGGAGATCCGGCGGTTCGACGCATGGTTGGGTTCGTCCGGTTTGCGCAGGCGCTGATCTGCATATCCGCGGACTTCCGCCACCTGGTCCGAACGCAGCCCGTCCCTCTGCATCAGTCTCCGGGCCGCGTTCGCCCGATCGGTCGACAGCTCCCAGTTCGTATACGCGTCTTTCGACCCGAAGGGCCGCGCATCCGTGTGGCCTTCGATCAACACCAGGTTCGGAAGCCGCGCCAGTTCCGCCGCCAACAGGTGGAGCATCTCCTCGCCAGGTCCGGTCGGCTGGGCGTTGCCCGTTTCGAAAAATGTCCCCACCTCTTTCTCGAGCAACTCGATCCGCAGCCCCTCGCCCGTCACTGTCATCTGGACCTGGTCTTTCAGCGCGGCCATCTCCGGCATTTGCTTGATCGCGTCCTCCAGCTTCTCCTTCAGCTTGTTCATGTCGCTCTTGCCGATGCCGATGCCTTCCCCGATCCCGCCCTGCCCGCTCCCCTGCGCTGCGCCCTTTCCGGACGGGTCCCGGAAATAGCCGGCCACTGCCTGTTTCACCGTGTCGCTGGTGTTCATCAGCCACAACACGATGAATAGGGCCATCATCGCGGTGACGAAGTCCGCGTACGCTACTTTCCACGCCCCGCCGTGATGGCCGCCGTGACCGCCCTTCTTCTTGACGATGATGATCGGCGCGTTGTCTGGGTTCTGCACGGACATCGCCGTCCCTCACTTCCCGCGGCAGGCTTTTTCCACCGCCTGGAAAGTGGGTCGCACGTGCGGCGGGATCACGCGGCGCGCGAATTCAACGCTGAGTAGCGGCGACGTCCCTTTGACAAACGCGATCACCGCCACCCGCAGCACATGTAAGAACTGCCCTTCCTCGTCCGCCGCTTTCCCCATCTTCGACGCCATTGGCCCCAGCAGGCCGTAACACAACAAAATGCCTAAGAACGTTCCCACTAGCGCCGCCGCCACTTTGTGGCCGATCTCCTCCGGCGGGCCGCCCAGCGCGCCCATCGTGATTACCACGCCCAGCACCGCCGCCACAATGCCCAATCCCGGCAGCGCGTCCGCGACGGTCGTCAACGCCGCCACGGGTTGCTGTGCGTGATGGTGGTGGACTTCCATGTCCAACTCCATCATCTGGTCCAGCTCGAAAGGAGTCGGCCCTCCGGTCATCGCCATGCGCAGCGTGTCGCAGACGAAATCCCGGGCGTGATGGTCCCAGCTCTTGAACAGCTCGCTCTTCGCCGGCTCCTCGACGTCCTGCTCCAGCGCCGATAGGCCCCCCTTCCTTGCCTTCTGCATCACCGCGTAAAGCTGCGTCATCGTTTTCAGATACGTCGCTTCTCCGAATTTTGAACCGCCGAACACTCCCTTCATCCCGCTCAGCATCCCCTTCAGAATGCTCGGAGGATTGGCGATCAGGACGGTGCCCGCCGCCGCGCCGCCGATAATTACCAGCTCCGCCGGCTGAACGAGTACCATCAAATTTCCGTGCTCAAGCAAATACCCGCCGATAACCGCCCCGAATACAACGAGAATTCCAATAATTCCGAACATGATCGTGAACTTTTTCGCGGACCTACCCGACTCCCCACCTGCCGGCGTCTCCCTCCCGCCGCCCTCCGTCTCCGGCGCTCTCCCGGCGCGCCGCCAGCGCTTGGCGCACCCGCGCCTCGACGGACTCCATCCCCTCCTTCGGCCGGACCAGCGTAGCGGCGGCCGACGCCGTCACGCTCAACGGATCCCCCCACCATTCCACGTTCGAGGCCTTGATCAAAGCCGCCAGCCTGCGCGCCAGTTGAGCCGCCCCCTCGCTGCTGCACCCCTGAATAAGCACCCGGAATCCGCACCGCTCCCAGCGCGTCACTACGTCGTACGCCCCGACGTTCGCCTCCAGCGTGCGGGCCATCATATTCATCGCGCTGTCGATGAACCTCTGACCAAACCGATGATCCAGGTCCTTCACTCCGTCCAGTTCCACGCCGATCCAGCCCGTCGGCGTCCCGAACCGGTCCATCTCGGCCAGCGCATATTCCAACTTCATCTCTCCGTATGCCCGGTTCGCCGCCCCCGTTGTCCGGTCGCCTCCGCCGTGACCCTCCAGCGCAAACAGTTCCGGACGCGCCGTCAGGTTCGCTCTTTCGAATACCTCGAGCGCGCCCGCGATCCGCCCGTCTGGACCGTGGACCGCGTGCGCCTGAACCCGCACGGGAATCCGGTGGCCGTGCCGGTGCCGCAGGTAGACCGTCGCCGAACTTGCATGGCCCGAATCCATCACCTGCCGGAGCGGGCAGGCTTTTCCACACAACGGCGCGCCCTCCTCGTCGCAGTGCATCAGCAGGTCCGCCTCGCACAGACGGCCCGTCACGTCCTGGGTCAGATACCCGGTGATCCGTTCCGCCCCATGATTCCAATACGCAATGCGGCGCTCCCGATCCACCACGTAGAGCCCGTCGTCGATCTCGTCCAGCAGCGATCGGAGCAACTCCGGATCCCCGAACGCCTGCTTCAGTAAGGAGTCTCCCGGTCCCATCTCGGGTAGAGCCATGATGCGCCTACGCCCTTCTCATCGGAACGAAACCCCGCCGCCTTTACCCTCGTGTTTCCCCTCGTGTTTACCTCGTGGCGCACGTTCTCAACGTGCCGTGTCCGCACTCCTGCGGACACTCTTCCCTTCCGAGCCAGGTTCGTCCCCGCGACCGCAACCTCATTGCTACGATTAGGAGGTTCCGCAGTGCGGCGGCAGGCCGCTTCGGCGGTAGACCAACTCGTCACGTAATGAAGGGGAATCCACCATGCTCGGCGCGCGAATCCTTGGGGCAAGTCTGTTGTCGTTCACCCTTTCCGCCCAGGACCCCGGCGCCGGTCAGGCCCTGTACGCCACGCACTGCGCGGTCTGTCACGGAGCGGCGGCGGAGGGCGGCTCGGGACCGGACCTCACCAGCCCCCGCTGGCTCGAAACCGTCACCGACGGCGAACTGGACCGCGTCATCCGCGACGGCAAGTCCGGCGCGGCGATGCCCGCTTTCCCGTCCCTCGCTCCCGCCCAGCGGCTCGCCCTCGTGCGACATTTGCGCGCCCTTTCCGCTCAGGCCGTTCAACCCGTCACCGGCCTGGCCGCCCCGCCGGTCCGCGTTCCTCCTTCCCGCTTGCTTGACGCCGCCGGCGAGACCGGCAACTGGCTCATGTACGGCCGCGACTATGGCAACCAGCGATTCAGCTCCCTCGCCCAGATCAACCGGGACAACGTCGCCAACCTGGTCCCCGTCTGGACCTTTCAAACGGGCGTTCCTGACGGCCTGCAAGCAACTCCTTTGGTCGTCGACGGCGTCATCTATCTCTCGACATCGTGGAATCATGTCTTTGCCATCGACGCCCGAACCGGCGCCGAATTGTGGCGCTACCGCCGCCGGCTTCCCGAGAAACTCACCTACTGTTGCGGACCGGTCAATCGCGGCGTCGCGATCTGGAATGGCACGCTATACCTCGCCACGCTGGACGCCCACTTGACGGCCCTCGACGCCCGCACCGGCCGCGTTCGGTGGGATGTCGAAATGGGGAAAGTCGAGGACAACCTCAGCGCCACCGGTCCGCCGCTGGTCGTCGGCGATATGGTGATCGTCGGCATCGCCGGAGGCGATTACCCCAGCCGCTGCTTCATCGACGCCTACGACGCCGCCAGCGGCAAGAGGCTTTGGCGCTTCTACACCGTCCCCGCCCCCGGCGAGCCCGGCGCCGAAACCTGGTCCGGCGACGCGTGGCAGCGCGGCGGCGCCGCCACCTGGATGTCCGGCGCCTACGACCCGGAATTGAACCTTGTCTTCTGGGGCGCCGGCAATCCCTACCCCGATTACGACGGCGACGCCCGCCCCGGCGACAATCTCTACTCCAACAGCCTGCTCGCGCTCGACGCCCGCACCGGCAAGCGCAAGTGGCACTACCAGTTCACGCCGGGTGACGTCTGGGACTACGACGGCGTCAATGAGTCCGTCTTCGCCGACCTCGAACTCGACGGCCGCGTGGTGAAAGCCCTGTTGCACGCCGACCGCAACGGCCACCTCTACGCCCTCGAGCGCGCCACCGGAAAACTGCTGTACGCCAAGCCCTTCGTGCGCGTAACCTGGGCGAAAGGTTTCGACGCCAACGGCCGCCCCATTGTCGATCCGTCCAAAATCCCGACTCCCGAGGGCGTCGAAGTCTGTCCCGGCGCCGCCGGCGGCAAGGAGTGGAACGCCAGCGCCTACTATCCCCGCAACGGGCTGCTCTTCCTGCCGGTCATCGAAAACTGCGCCATGTTCTTTAATCACGGTGTCGAGGCGAAGCGGCGCGGCCTGCCTCCGGGGCCAAGCGGCTTCCGCTATCTGCCCGGCCAGGCCTACGGCAAAGTGATGGCGGTCCGCGCCGCGACCGGCGACAAAGTGTGGGAAGTGCGCACCCGCACGCCGATGGGCGGTGGCATGCTCGCCACCGCCGGCGGCCTCGTGTTCACCGGTGACGCCGAAGGCAACTTCCTCGCTTACGATGCCGAGACCGGCGCCCAGCTCTGGTCCTTTCAGACGGGCTCGGGCCTCCGCGCCGCCCCCGTCGCGTTCACCGTCGACGGGAAGCAGTACATCGCGGTGGCTTCCGGCATGGCGGGCGCCGTCGGCGGCTACACCGGCGCCGGGGCCCCGTGGATGAAGAACTACCGCACCGGTAACACGCTCTACGTCTTCGCCCTGTTCGAACCCGGCGCCTCGTCCCGCTTCCACGGTGGCGCGCGACGGTGAGGCGCTGCGGCGCTCCTATTGCCGCCGCTCTTGGTACGCCGCGTCCGCCGGGTTCGCCGGACAGTCCGCGCAGGCCAGGCCCGGGAATCGCCGCTCCAGTTCCCTGGCCACGGCCGACGGCGACCTTTCCGTGTAATTCGCCGGAATCGCGAACAATGACTCGTCGGGCGCTCCAACTTGCACCCAGCGGGCCTGCATCTCTTGCGTCAGCCGGAGCGACCCGTCCGCCGAACGAACATACGCCTTGCTGCGCAGCGCGTAGCAATCCAGTTCCGGAGCCAGCCAGTTCTCGATCCGCGCCAGCGAACCCTGTGCGAGATCCTCGGTGATCTTCACCACCTCGAAGCCGAGCGCCCGGCCGCGCTCACCGCCGGCTTCCGAGCAGGCCCGCGCCGCGTTGCGCGCCTGCGCAAGTTCCCCCGCCGTCAGTTCGTACGTGGTTGTCGATTCCGTGATCCCGTCAACATCGGTCTTTCGTCCGGCGATCGTATCGGTGATGGATCTCAGTTCCCGCCATGCGCCATCCGGCGCCTGGACGGCGCTCACCGTTGCCCGCGATCCGTCCTCGCGTACCGCCATGGTGGACTCCATCCGCATCCCGACAGAGCCGTCCGGGCGATAAACCGATTTGATTTCTTGAACCGTGAACGCCACAAGCTTGTCCGAGGCGGCGTGAACCGAAGCGAGCACAAAGCCAACGATTGCGGCAATCCCTGCGGTGAGAATCGTCGCAACGGCTGTGCCAACGATGTACTTCCTCATCATCGTGTACCCTCCCGACGTGCAGTTCTGTCCTGTAACAGTTCTGTCCTAGACGCAAACATTTCCCAAGCATTGGTTGTACAACCCTCCAAGGCAGTACGAACCATAAAGACAAGTCTCGGCGTAGCCGTAACAGATAGTACCAGAGCGACATTGGTCGTACGCGCATAGTCTGCTGCCGGCACAATTGTCGGCATAGTAACAGACACGCTTTTCGCGCACATATAAAGGTGAGCTGCCACCTCCGCAATACTGCGCCGTTACACGAGCCGTCGTTAACGCGACACAAACAAGCCATGCTAGAATCATTACTCTGAATATTGATCTCTTCATTCCCTCTATCTCCCCTACCAGTATATTGCGGCATGCCGCCGGCGCGGCGTCGCAAACATGCAGGCACATTATACTGTCGATTCGGGTGTGTGTCAAGACAAACCAATAGATCTGACAATCAAATCAAGTATCGTGTAGTCAAGTATTGGTGGCCGCTCGTAACCGGCGAATGAGCACCGATTACGTCTACATCATGCAGTTTGAAGGCGACAGGATCGCCCAGATGACCAAGGTGTGAAATGCCAGTCTCGCGCTGAAGGACCTCGGCTGGATATAGCGGCGACCGCCGGTACAACGTTCCATCGCCCAGCTCAATAGCCGCCGCGCGCCGTCATTCCCCCCGCAAGCTGTTGGCGATCGCTTCGGCGATCAGCCGCCCGTGGAATCTTCCGTTCTCGATGAAGATCTCGTTTGTCTGCATGCCCGCCACCAGCACGCCCGCCAGGTAGATCCCTTTCCGATCGCTCTCCAGCGTCTGTGGGTCCGTGTAGGGCCGTTCGGTGTCCGGCTGGAACGTGATCCCGTGAACCGCGAGGAACTCCACGTCCGGGCGGTAGCCGGTCATCGCGAAGACAAAATCGTTCTTCAGCGTGACGAGCCCTTCCGGCGTTTCGACGTCGATTTCCAGCGGGCGAATCGCGGTTAGCCGCGAATGGAAATACGCCTTAATCTCTCCGTTTTTGATTCGATTCTCGATGTTTGGCTTGATCCAATACTTGACGCTGTCGGAAATCCCCGGCCCCCGGTGAATCAGCGTCACCCGCGCCCCGGTCCAATACAGCTCCAGCGCTCCAATGGCCGCCGAGTTCTTCGCGCCCACCACCGCCACGTCATGGTTGTAGTAAGGGTGCGGCTCCTTGTAGTAGTGAATCACCTTGTCCAGTTCTTCGCCCGGAACGTTAAGCAGGTTCGGCCTGTCATAGTAGCCGGTGGCGAGTATGACCTTCCTCACACGGTACGCATGCGGGCATTCGTTCCGGTCCCGCGTACGCACGGTGAACGCGCTGTCGCTCCCGTCGATTCCCTCCACCTGCTCGTACTGATGGATGTTCAGCCCGTAGTGGTCCGCCACCTTCCGGTAGTACTTCAGCGCCTCCGTCCGGTTCGGCTTCTCGTTCAGCGAGGTCATCGGGATGTCCCCGATCTCGAGCAGTTCCGGCGTCGTGAAGAAGACCATGTTGGTCGGATAGTGGTACAGCGAGTTGACAACGCATCCCTTATCGAAGATCACCGCGTCGATGCCCCGCCGCTTCAGCTCGATGCCGCAGGCCAGTCCAGTCGGACCCGCGCCCACCACCGCCGCCTCGTGCGCGTTCACAGCAGGCCTTCCACGGACGCGTAGACGTTCTCCAGCGCTTCGGAGAGCGCCGCCGTGTCCTTCCCCCCGGCTTCGGCTATATCGGGCCTGCCTCCGCCCTTGCCCCCGAGCGCCTTCGCCACCTCGCCAACCAGCTTCCCGGCGTGCACCTTGCCCGTGAGGTCCTTGGTGACCGCCGATACCAGCGCGATGCTGGAATCCTCGCTCGAGGCGAGCACCACCACCGCCGTCTTCCACTTGTTCCGTAGCGCGTCCGCAAGCGCCCGCAGTTGCGGCCGGTCCATCCCGTCCACGCGTCCTGCGAGCACCTTGACGCCCTTCAGTTCGCGAGCCTGTTGCTCCAGTCCGCTCGCCTGCGCCTGCGCCAACCGGATCTTCAACTGATCCACCTGCCGTTCCAGCGCCTTTTGGTGCGCCACCAGCCGCTCCACCTGCTCCACCAGTTCCGGTTCCGCCGCGCGCACCGTCTGCGCCACCCGGTTCAGCGCGCCGGCCGTCTCCTGGAACCGTTGCAGCGCCCCTTCGCCCGTGATCGCCTCGATCCGCCGCACGCCCGCCGAGATGCTGCCCTCGTAGGTGACCTTGCACAACCCGATATCGCCGGTCCGCTTCACGTGCGTCCCGCCGCAAAGCTCCTTGCTGAAATCCTCCACCGCCACCACGCGCACGCGGTCGCCGTACTTCTCGCCGAACAGCGCCATCGCCCCGGTGGTCAGGGCCTGGTCCAGCTCCATCACCTTGGTCTGTACATCCTTGTTGGAAAGGACCTGCTCGTTCATTAACCGCTCCACCTCCGCGGTCTCCTCCGGATCCATCGCGGCGTAGTGCGTGAAATCGAACCGCAGGCGCGCCGGCTCCACGACGCTGCCGGCCTGCTTCACGTGCGGCCCCAGCACCCGCCGCAGCGCCGCGTGCAGCAGGTGCGTCGCGGTGTGATTCCGCATCGTCGACGCGCGCCGCGAAGCGTCCACCTGCGCGCGCAAGCGGTCGCCGGGCTGAATCGCGGCGGCCGTCTTGATCCGGTGAACCGTCAACCCTGGAACCGGCGCATACGCATCGGTCACCGTGGCCAGCCTCTCCCCGCTTTCGCTCAGCAAGACGCCGCGATCGCCCACCTGCCCGCCGGCCTCGGCGTAGAAAGGAGTGCGGTCCAACACCAACTCCGCCTCTACGCCCGCCTCCAGCTTGTCCACCTGCTTCTGGTTCTGGATCAGCGCCGCCACCACGCCCTCGGCTTCCAGCGTCTGGTACCCCAGAAACTCCGCCCGCCGCTTCGATGAAAGCGCCTGGTACACGCCGGCAATCTGCGCCTTGTCGGCGCCCTTCCAGCTTGCCCGCGCCCGAGCCCGCTGGTCCTCCATCGCCTGCTCGAACCCCTCCTGGTCGATGGCCAGCCCGTACTCGCGCGCCATTTCCTCCTGTTCGTCCAAAGCCAGGCCGTAGGTGTCGTACAGTTTGAAGGCCGCCGCGCCCGCCAGCACGCCTCCGGTCGCCGCCCTCGCCTCGTCGTGGAAGAACCGCTCGGCCACCTGGAAGGTCGTGGCGTAGCGGTGCTCTTCATCCTTCACGATCCGCGCCACCCGCTGCACGCTGTCGAGCAGCTCCGGGTAAGCCGGTTCCATCAACTCGGCTACGTAGCCGGTCAGCTTGTACAGGAAGGGCTCCTGGGCGCCCGTCCGCCGCGCGTGCCGCATTGCCCGCCGCAGAATCTTCCGCAGCACGTAGCCCCGGCCCTCGTTCGATGGAACCACTCCGTCGTGAATCAAGAAGGTCGCGGCCCGGCTGTGGTCCGCCGCGATCCGCAGAGCGGCGTCCGTCGCCGGATCCACCCCCTCGCCCACGCCCAGCAGTTCCCCGGCCTGGGTGACGATCGGCGCGATCAGGTCCGTCTCGTAATTCGACAGCTTGCCCTGCAGGATCGCGGCCACCCGTTCCAGACCCATGCCCGTGTCGATGGATGGCCGCGGCAGCCGCGTCAGTATGCCCGCCCCGTCCCGGTCGAACTGCATGAACACCAGGTTCCAGATCTCCACGTAGCGCCCGCCCGCGTCGCTCGGAAACGGCTCGTCGTCCCGCCCCCCTTCCCCCGTTCCTGGTCCCAGGTCGTAATGGATCTCCGAGCACGGACCGCACGGCCCGGTCTCGCCCATCTGCCAGAAGTTGTCCTTCTCGTCGCAGCGGAAAATCCGGTCCGCCGGGACCCCCGCCACTGTCTGCCACAACTCCCCGGCTTCGTCGTCTTCGCGGAAGATGGTGACGTACAGCCGGTCCTTCGGCAGGCAGAAATCCTTCGTGATCAGGTCCCAGGCGAAGGCGATCGCCTCGGCTTTGAAGTAGTCGCCGAACGAGAAGTTGCCCAGCATCTCGAAAAACGTGTGGTGCCGCCGCGTGTATCCGACGTTTTCCAGGTCGTTATGCTTGCCCCCGGCGCGCACGCACTTCTGCGAGGAGCAGGCCCGCGCGTAGTCGCGCTTCTCCAGGCCCAGAAACACATCCTTGAACTGGTTCATCCCCGCGTTGGTAAACAGCAGCGTCGGATCGTTCGCCGGAACCAGCGACGAGCTCGGGACGGCGCGATGGCCGCGTTGCGCAAAGAAAGTAAGGAACTTATGGCGTATTTCGTGCCCGGTCACAACCATATTGTGGCATAGCGGCTTCTCCCGGCCCGCCGCGATGTAAAGTATTGGCATGACCGAGCATTCCAACCCTCATCCGGCCCGGCGCCGGTTCCTGCAATCCGCCGGCGGACTCATGGTGCTTCGTCCCGAAACCGTCTTTGGCAGCCAGGCCAACTCCGCCGTCGAGGTCGGCCTCGTCGGCTGCGGCGGCCGCGGCAATTGGATCGGCCCTTTCTTCCCCGAGTTCACGGGCGCGCGCATCGTCGCCCTCGCCGACGTCATCCAGAGCCACCTCGATTCCACCCGCGAGAAGTTCAAGGTCGAGGCGTCGAAGGCGTTCTACGGTCCCGAAGCCTATAAGGAACTCGCTAACTCCAAGCTCGACGCCGTGGTCATCGAGACGCCGCCCTACTTCCATCCGGACCAGGCCCGCGCCGCCGTCGATGCCGGCAAGCACGTGTTCCTCGCCAAGCCCGTCGCCGTCGACGTGCCCGGCTGCAAGAGCATCCTCGAGAGCGGCAAGCGCGCCAAGGGCAAGCTGAGTTTCCTTGTCGATTTCCAGACCCGAGCCCAGCCCGTCTACCAGGAAGCCGCCGCCCGCGTGCACCGCGGCGACATCGGCAAGCCCGTCTTCGCGCAGGTCTACTATCACGCCAACCGCCCGTCGAAGGACCGCACGCAGCCCGGCATGGACCCCGGACAGGCCCGGGTCCTGAACTTCTACATGGACCGCGCCCTCGGCGGCGACATCATCGTCGAGCAGAACATCCACGTCATCGACGTCGCCAACTGGTTCCTCCAGGCCCATCCGGTGAAAGCGTTTGGAACGGGCGGCCGGACGGATTGGACTGGCACCGAATATGATGCCGGCGACGCATGGGACCACTTCCTGGTCACCTACTGGTACCCGAACGCCAACGCCGACTTCAATTCCCACCAGTTGACCCGCGCCGTCGCCGACCTCTGCGTCCGCTGCTTCGGCATTAAAGGCGCCGTCGATTCCCACTACGGCGGCATGGTTCGCATCGTCGGCGACAACGAATGGATGGGCGCCGAAAAGGACGATACCTTCCGCCAGGGCGCCATCAACAACGTGAAGGCGTTCATCGAAAGCATCCGCACGGGCAAGCTCGTCAACAACGCCGAACAGGCGGTGGAAAGCAACCTCACCGCCATCCTCGGCCGCATGGCCGCCTACGCCGGCCGCGAAGTCACCTGGGACGAAATGATGCGATCCAACGAGCGCTTCGAAGCCGCGCTCCGGCTCCGCTGGTAGTGATTCTCTGAACCAGTAATTTTCGAACAGGGTCACGACCTATCCTTCGGGCACCGACCCTCCTCGGATCTCGCGAAGCCGTTTGGCAGCCTCCAGGTTATGGTAAGCTGACGCTGCGCCGCGTCCAACCGCCCCAGGAGTCTGCTATGAGTCGGCTTCTATGGATGCTCGCCGTTATGGCAACGGGGACGCCTGCCCAAACGCCTCCACTCCGCGGCGCCGGGTATGCGATTCCTACCTTCGGCAGGTATGCCCCGGGACAGATCATCTCTGTGTTCGTAGCCGGATTGGACGCGCCACTGAATTCGACCGCGCCAACACTGGCGTTACCGACAACTCTCGAGGGAGTGACCGTAACGGCCGTTGAAATGAGGACTGGCGGCTTTTCAGGCGATCTGCCTGTTCTGGCCGTCACCAGTTCTCAATTCTACGGCGGGGTTTCCGTCGAAGCTCCCGATGTCGCCGCGATCACGGTTCAGATGCCTTCCTTGCCGATCTGCATACCCGAGGCCGGGCCGAACCCGTGCTGGTACGAGCCCCATGTCATCGTCACGGTAAGGCAGAACGGCATTGAATTGGCCGCCTCCGAGTTCATTCAAGCGCAGCACAATCTCCACATCCTGAATGCGTGCGACACCGTCACTTCGCCGTTTCTCTCGGCCGATATCAAGCTCGCGCAGATGCTCGCGAACTGCTATCCGATCGTGGCGCACGCTAACGGCCGGATTGTCACCGGCGATAACCCCGCCAAGCCCGGCGAAACCGTTGTGGTTCTGGCGACCGGCGCCGGGCTTCCGCGCACCCCATTGGGCATGCCAGCCACGGGCGTTGAACCGGCGTATGATACGGGCAGCTTTAGTGTCTCATTCGACTATCGACCGGATGTTTATGGATTTGGCGGATCGGTCGAGTCACTCAGTGGCGGGAGCCCACCGGACTACGCCGGTCCGGCGCCAGGAATGGTAGGAATTGATCAGATCAACATCCGCCTGCCGGATGTGTTTCCGCCCGAGACGCGTAACTGCGAAGGCTTCGCCGATACGAACGTTGGAATCGGCATCGCCAGGGGTAGTTCAGCGAAAAGAGTGCGTCTGTGCGTGGCGATCTGACCGATCCCGTCATTCTCGGACGAAAAGCGCGGGCCAGAGACCAGCCTCCCCTGCTCACACAACAACCACCGATTTCAACGCAGGCGGCAGCACTCGGCCGAGGCGGTAGGCGCCCGGGAGCCCCTCGGGCAAGCTCGTCAACAACGCCACCGCCATCCTCGGCCGAATGGCCGCCTATGCCGGCCGCGAAGTCGCGTGGGACGAAGGATGCGATCCACCGAGGGGTTTGACGCCACCCTCCGGCTCCGCTGGTAACCTTGTTCCGCCGCGGGATACGGTTATACTACGGGTATGAAAACCGCCGTTTCGCTGCCTAATGACGTGTTCCACGAAGCGGAGCGATACGCCAGGCGGACACGGAAGTCCCGTAGTCAGCTCTACGCGGAAGCGCTTTCCGAGTACCTTGCGCGTCACGCGCCGGATGAGGTGACGGAAAACATGAACCGTGTAGTGGATCAGTTAGGCGAGTCTCGACCTGATCCCTTCGTCGCCGGCGCGGCGCGGCGGGTGCTCAAAGGCGTCGAGTGGTAGAGGTTACGCAGGGCGAAATCTGGTGGGCCGACTTGCCGGAGCCCACCGGGTCCGGTCCCGGGTTTCGGCGGCCCGTCGTGGTGCTTCAGGGCAATCACTTGAATCGGAGCAGGCTCGCGACTGTTGTATGCGTGCCCCTCACCAGCAACATAACTTGGGCGGGCGCGCCTGGAAATACGCTTCTCCTGTCCATGATCACCGGTCTACCGAAGGACTCGGTTGCCAACGTCTCGCAGATCATTGCCCTTGACCAGTCGCTCCTCACCGAACGTGTTGGGCGGGTTGCGCCCAGACAGTTCGCGCAGATTCTCCACGGAATCGACGTGGTACTCGGCCGGTGAGCCTGAAGCGTGAGCCAGAGCCTTACACAACAACCACCGATTTCAACGCAGGCGGCAGCACCCGGCCGAGACGATAAGCGCCCGGCAGCCCCTCGATCAGGCGCGGCGCGTCCGCTTCATTCAGCGCGATCAGCAACCCGCCCGAGGTCTGAGGATCGTACAGCAGGTTCACGATCTCCTCGGGCATTCCTTCGCGGATTTCCGTGTTGCAGCCGGCGAACTCCCGGTTGTTCTTCAACCCTCCGGGGATCGCGCCCCGCCTGGCGTACTCCAACGCGCCTGGCAAGAACCGCACCGCCGCCGCATCGATCTCGACTTTGACCTTGCTCGCGCGCGCCATCTCGAGCGCGTGCCCGACCAGGCCGAAACCCGTGATGTCCGTGCACCCGTGCGCATCCACGCTCAGCATCGCCTCGCAGGCGCTCCGGTTGAGTTCCAGCATCGACTCCGTCGACGCCCTGACATCCTCCTCCGACGCGATCCCGCGCTTGAGCGCCGTCGAAATCACGCCCGTCCCGATCCGCTTGGTGAAGACCAACGCATCGCCCGCCCGCGCGCCCGCATTCGTCAGGATACGGTCCGGATGGACCAGCCCCGTCACCGCGTAGCCGAACTTGATCTCGTCGTCGTTGATGCTGTGGCCGCCGAGAATGACGCAGCCCGCCTCGCGGATCTTCTCCGCGCCGCCCCGCAGAATCTCCTCCAGCGTGTCAAGGTCCCCATTCACCGGGTACGCCACAATCGACAACGCCGATATCGGCCGCCCTCCCATCGCATACACGTCGCTCAGCGAATTCGCCGCCGCGATCGCGCCGAACGTGTACGGGTCGTCCACGATCGGCGTGAAGAAATCCACCGTCTGCACCAGGGCGCACTCCGGCGTCAACTTGTACACGCCCGCGTCGTCGGCCGTGTCAAAGCCTACCAGAACATTCTCATTGGTCACGCGCGGCAACCGGCCGAGCACCTGGTCCAAAACCTTTGGACTCAACTTCGACGCTCAACCGGCCGCTTTCACGTGCGCCGTCAGCTTCCGCTCGCGCATTTCCTCCTTACAGACTGCTCTTCACCGCAGGGCCCGGGCTTCCGCGATCGTCCATTCCGGCGTGCCTCCCGCCCGGCTTGCCACCAGCGCCCCAACCCGGTTCGCGAAATCCGCGATCTCCGCCGCTTTCCAGCCGTTGCCCAACCCGTGGACAAACGCCGCCGCGAAGGCGTCGCCCGCGCCTACCGCGTCGGCCACCCGAACCGCGTACCCCGGCGCCTTGACGAACTCGCCGCCCGCCAGAAGCGAGCAGCCGCTTCCGCCCTGCGTCACGCAAATCGCCTCCCAACCGAACCGCCCTGCGCTCTCCCGGCAGAACGCCTCGACATCGCGCCCAGGCATCGCGAGCATCCCCGCGATTGCCTCCATCTCAACGTCGTTAAGCTTCACCACCGCCGCGCAGCCCAGCAGCTCGCGCACCAACTCCGCGGTATACGAATCGCGCCGCAGGTTCACATCGTAGAACCGCCGAGCCTGCGGCATAGCGTCCAGCAGCGTCCGCGTCAGTTCCCTGGCGTGCGGATTCATCTGGTACAACGTGCCGAAGTAGATCCAGTCCGGCGCAGGCTCGGCCAGTTCCCGAAGCGCCGCCGGCGACAGTTCGGCGTAGTCGTATGCGGCTGGCCGGTGAATGACGAACGTCGGCTGGCCCGCCCCGTCCACCGTCACCGTCACAATCCCGGTCGGATGTCCCGCCGCAGTCCGGATGTAACGGGTATCGAGTCCCGCCTCCGCCGCCCGCTGTAACGCCCGCCAGCCCCGTTCGTCGTCGCCCACCGCGCTCACAAATCGAACGTCGTGACCGAGCCGCGCGGCATGAACCGCGAAATTCAGCGTCGCGCCCCCCAGGTGCTCCCCGTCCCCGAAGACGTCCCAGAGAATCTCCCCGGCGCAGACGATCTTCAGCCGCCTCGGACCCGTCTCAGAGACCCGCCCCGTCGCCAAGGCTCCTCCACAGGTACCAGGCCGCCACGGTCGCGTACGGCCGCCATCTTTGTCCCATGCGCTCCACGTCGCTCGGAGAGGGCAGCGTATCCAGCCCGTACGCCCGCCGAATCGCCGCGCGAATCCCCAGGTCCCCTGCCGGAAGCACGTCCAATCGCCGAAGCGCGAAGATCAGGTACATGTGGACCGTCCACGCGCCCACCCCGCGCAACGCGGTCAATGCCCGCATCACCTCTTCATCGGAGGCGTTCTCCAGCGCCGCGAGGTCCAGCGTCCCGTCGCAGCACTTCCCCGCCAGTTCCCGCAGGTACTCGATCTTGCGCCCCGACAGCCCCGCCGCCCGCAGCGCGCCCGCCTCGAGTTCCAGCACCGATCGCGGCGACATCGGGCTTCCATTCGATGCCGCCTGCTCCAGCCGCCGGTAGATGGTCAGCGCCACTTTACCGGAAAGTTGCTGGTAGACGATGCACCGCGCCATCGTCGCGAAATCCGGCGGCGAGTACTGAATCCCGTACGGCCCCAGTTCGTCGATCAGCCGCCGCAGCACCGGGTCGGCGCGCCTCAACCGCCGGATGGCCTTTTCAACGGAAACTGGATGCATGCCAACCGCATCTACCACTATGTAATTGTAAACGTATGAGAGCGCTACTCCCGCTTTCTCTTGCCGCCGCTCTGGCCCTGCCCCTGTTGCCGCAACAGGAGCCCCCCGGCCTCCCGGAGGAGGAGTCGGTCATCAAGGTTGACGTCGATGTCGTCAACATACTCTGTTCCGTTCGCGACAAGAGCGGCCGCCTGATTCCCAATCTCACGAAGGATGACTTCGAGATCTACGAGGACGGCAAACCCCAGGAGATCCGCTATTTCGCCCGCGAATCCGACCTGCCTCTCACGATTGGTCTCCTTGTCGACGTCAGCAAGAGCCAGGAAACGCTCATCGGCATCGAAAAGCAGGCCGCGGCCCGCTTCTTCGCCGACGTTCTCCGCAAGAAAGACCTCGCCTTCCTGATCAGCTTCGGCGCCGACGCGGAACTGTTGCAGGACCTCACCGGTTCCCCTGAAGCCCTGCGCCGCGGGCTCGAAGAACTCCGGCTGAACGCCGGAGCCGGCGGCATCCATCCCGGCCCCGTACCCACCGCCCGGCCGCGCGGCACCATCCTTTACGATGCCGTGTACCTTGCCGCCGAGGATCGCCTCCGCCGCGAAGTAGGACGAAAGGCTATCGTGGTCATCACCGACGGCGTCGACGTCGGCAGCCGCATCGACCGGTCCGGCGCCATCGAAGCCGCCCAGAAATCCGACGCCATCGTCTACAGCATCTATTACGCGGACCCCAACTACCAATACATGGCCAACGGCTTCGGCGACCTGAAGAAAATGTCGGAAGAAACCGGCGGGCGCGTTCTCCGCGTCACCCGCAAAGCCCCGCTCGAGACGATCTTCAAGGACATTCAAGAGGAAATGCGCAGCCAGTATTCCATCGGCTACATCCCCGCCAATCCGGCAAAAGACGGCTCCTTCCGCAAGATCGAAATCCGACTCAAAGAAAAGGGCCTCAAAGCGCAGGCGCGCAAGGGCTACTACGCCTCGCGCCAGAGTTGATCCTAATATCTAATCCGTCAGCGCGAACGCCAGCACGTTCGACCCGGCCGCCACCGCGACATATTGCCGCCCGTCCGCCATGTACGTCATCGGCGACGCCTTCCATGTCTGGTTGGTCTGGAAATGCCACAGCGGTTTTCCCGTCTTCGAATCCACCGCCGCGAACGCGCCGGAATCCTCCCCGAAAAAGACCAACCCGCCCGCCGTCGCCAGCACCCCGCCCCAGGAATCCGCAAGGCCGGTCTGCGGATACTCCCACGCAATTCGTCCGCTTTCCAGGTCGATCGCCCGCAGGATCTTCTGCCCCGGCTCGCCCGGGACGCGCCGGGTCGATCCGTCGTAGTACGACTTCCCGGGTTCCCACTTACCGGGTGTCTTGATATAGATGTTACATTTCTCCAGCGCCTGCACGTAGAACAATCCCGTCCCGGGCTCGTACGCCGTTGACATCCAGTTGGTGGCGCCTTCCACCGCCGGACACGCTTTCGTCCCCTCGATCGACGGTTCGCTGTCCGGCAGCAGAACCGGCCTGCCGTCCTTGCCCACGCCGCTCGCCCACGTCAGCTTCTTCACAAACGGCTTCGCCAGTAGCAGTTCCCCGTTCGTTCGATCCAGGACATAGAAGATGCCGTTGCGGTTGGCCTGCGCCAGCAGCTTGCGGGGTCCTCCCCGGTAGTTCGCGTCGATCAGCATGGGCGTCTGCGTGGCGTCCCAGTCGTGGACATCGTGCGGCGTGAACTGGTAGTACCACCGCAGCTTGCCCATCTCGGGTTCCAGCGCCACCACCGCGCTCGAGTACAGGTTGTCGCCCGGACGAACGTCGCCGTTGTAGTCGGGGCAGGGATTCCCCGTCGGCCAGTACAGCAGGTTTAGCTCCGCATCGTACGTGCCCGTCAACCACGCCGCCGCGCAGCCGTGTTTTAGCGACGCCTCGGACCACGTCTCTGAACCCGGTTCCCCCGGCGCCGGCACCGTGAAGAACCGCCACGCAATCTCCCCCGTCGCAGCTCGGAATGCCGCGATCACTCCCCGCACGCCTTCATCTCCGCCCGAAGTCCCCGAGATCACCAGGTCCCCAACCACCAGCGGCGCCGACGTCGCCCCGTAGTGCAATCGGTAGTCGGCGATTTCCACATCCCACGCCAGCTCGCCCGTGAAGCGGTTCAGCGCCACCAGGCGCGCGTTGTCCGTGGCGAGGAACACCCGGTCCCCGCGCACCGCGACGCCCCGGTTTATCCCTCCCGCCGCATCCCCAATCAGCCCGTGGGTACGCGGCCGCCGCCACTGCCACAGACGCCGTCCGCTCGCCGCGTCCAGCGCGTGCACTTCATTCGCCCCCGTGACGTACATGATGCCGCCGATCACCACCGGCGTCGTTTGCAGCCTCTGCGAACTCGGTATCGGGTACGCCCACCGCGGCGACAGCCGATCCACGTTCGCCGCAGTGATCTGCTTGAGCGGACTGCGGCGGTTACCCCCGTCGACGCCGTGATAGGTGGACCAATCCACCGCGTCGCCTTTCCCGCGCCGTAACGCTCCTGCCGCCTTCGTCAGCAGGTGGATGCGCCCGCCGAGGTCCCGGATCTGAAGGTCGTAGTTGCTCTCGTTGAGAATGTACCCTTCGATCGTCGAGCCGTCCTCGAGCCGCACCGAAGCTCGCCGGAACTCCGCCGCCGGCCGCTCCAGCGATCGCAGATATGCGGTGATCTGGCGCGCCTGTTCGTCCGTCAACCTCGACGGCGGCATCCCGCGGTCCGGAAGCCCGCGCCGCATCAGGTCCGTCAGGTCGGCGTCGTTCCGGCCGGCGAGCCTCCCGAACAGCGACGGCCCCCGTTCGCCCCCTGCCGCGTCGCCGCCGTGACAGTGACCGCAGTGCGTCTCGAACGCGCGCTTGCCCCCCGGCGCGGGGCGCTCCTGTGCTGTTAGCGGAATGGCAAGAAGAAGAACCCAGGCAGGCATTCGCATCGCAGCCTCATTCTCACACGTCGAAACAGGCTGCGGCGAGGGGCGGCGCCTTTGGGTTACCAAGACGCCGCCCTTTTGTCTATATGGCGAGCATTCGATGGAAAAACGAGCGATAGCGCCGGAGCGCCTGCCGGAGATCTTCCGTCGACGCCTCCCCGTCGCCGTGCGACCACTGCTGCTCCAGGTCGGACCGGGCTTTCGAAAAGGTCTCCGCAAGCTCCCGCATGGCCTCCGCCACCAGGCTGTCCGCCTCCTCCACCGAGCGCCGCGGGTCGTCCACGAAGCTCGTTTGGATGGCGTCCCAGCGCCGTCTCAGATCCCCGCCCCGGTCTTCGGCGAACAGCGGCGCCTGGCGCCACTCCTCGTCTGTCCGCGGCGTTTCCGCTCGTTCCGGCGGCGGCTCCTCCCGCCGGGCCATCCCGGCGAGATCCGCCGTCGTCAATGTCGTCTCTCGCTCCATCTTCACCTCCTCCTTATTACCGGCCGCTCCTCCTCCCGCAGGGTTCGAGTCGTCATCCCTGACCGGCGCGCGGCAACGTCGTCTTCGGTATACGAAACGCGCTCCGGCTCTCCCAACAGCTCTTCAAACAGCTCGCGGTAATGGACCAGGGCCTGTCGCAGGTCTTCCGTATCCGCCGTGTTCTCCCTCCGCCGCAGTTCAATCCGGTGAGCCGCCCGGTAATTCTCGACCACGGTCGGATAGTGAACCGAAATATCCGCCGCCTGTTGCTCGAAATCGTGCACCGGGTACCCCCGCTCTTCCATCACCTCGGCGATCAGCCGGTCCGCCTCGGCCACCGCAAGCCCGGGATCGTCAACGAATCGCGCTTGACCCTCCAGCCAGTCGCGCCGGAACGTCTCGCGTTGCGAGGGCGTCAGGCTCCGTATGTGCAACTTTGATACCCGTTGCTCCCGCCGCGCCAGTTCGGCTTCAGCCCTCGCCTCGCTGCCGTATTCCCGCACGGCTTTGTCGTACTCGGGACCGAACTGTTGTTTGAGCCGCTTCGACGGCTCGATCTTGAATTTGTAGAATGCCAGCGCCGCCGCTCCGATAACGATTACGGCCACCAGCAGTATCCAACCCAGTTCGCTCATATTTCACTCCTCCTTAACGAAGAAGCAGGAACAGGATCAGGATCAGCAGCACCAAACCGATCGGAATATACATTTCGTAACCTCCCGTCCTCACCGGTTGCAATTGACTTTCCAATGCCCAAGTGACGCTTGAGCAGGCGCTTGGCCCTCCGCGGCCTTCGCTGGCTCAGAAGTAACTTCGCGATGTGTCGATTCCACCGGGGCGAAACCCCAGCCAGGCGGCCGGCTGATCGAGAGTTCCTGCCGTCATACCGGCGCCCTTTCCGGCGCTATCCTTTTTCAGAGTCCACGCCGCGAATAAGGAGTCGCCATGAAGATCACCGAAGTCCGTGCCCGGGTCGTCGAATGGAGAGGCAAAACCGTCCCCTTACCGCCTCACTTGTGCACAAATCCGATGGACCTGCTCGCGCTGCCCGCCGGCGCAATGCAGGGCTTCGCCTTCCACGGTTGGCTGATCGTCGAAGTTTTCACCGACGCCGGGCACGTCGGCATCGGCAACGCAGCCCTCTGTCCCCGCGTCACGAAGAACGTCATCGACCTCTACTTGAAGCCGCTGCTGCTCGGCGCCGACCCCTTCGACGTCGAGTTCCTCTGGCAGCACATGTACCGCAAGACCCTGGCGTTTGGCCGCAAGGGCATCGGCATGGCGGCCATCAGCGCGTTGGACATCGCGCTTTGGGACGCTATGGGCAAAGCCGCGGGGCAGCCCGTTTACCGTCTGCTTGGAGGCCGCACAAAGGAGAGGATTCCTGTCTATGCGAGCCGCCTCTACAACCAGGCCCCCGAAGACGCCCAAGCCGAAGCCCGACGCTACCTCGACGAAGGCTATCGCGCGATGAAGTTGCGCTTCGGATGGGGCCCCGTGGACGGCGCGGCCGGCATGGAGAGCAACCTCGCGCTCGTGCGCGCCATCCGCGACGTGACCGGCTACGGCATCGATCTCATGGCCGACGCCTATATGGGCTGGACGTTGGACTACGCCAAACGAATGCTGCCGCTGCTCGAGCCCTACCGGCTGCGCTGGCTCGAGGAGCCGGTGATCCCGGACGACATCCACGGCTACGCCGACTTGAAAGCGATGGGCCGCGTCCCGATCGCCGGCGGCGAGCACGAGTTCACCCTCTACGGATTCCGCCAGTTGCTGGAAGCCCGCGCCGTGGACTACATCCAGTTCGACACGAACCGCGTCGGCGGACTCACCCAGGCCCGGAAGATCGCCGCGCTCGCCGAGGCCTACTCTGTCCCCGTCGTCCCGCACGCCGGCCAGATGCATAACTTCCACGTCGTTATGGCCAGCTTAAACTCCCCCATGGCGGAGTTCTTCCCCATCGTCGACGTGGAGGTGGGCAACGAGTTGTTCTGGTACATCTTCCAGGGCGAACCGTTGCCCGTCGACGGCCACATTCAGTTACACGACGATGTTCCCGGGCTCGGCCTCGCCATCAAAGAGGACGATCTCAAGCAGTTCGACGTCATCGAATGATCCGGGTCTGCGGTCTGACGCCGCCACTGGTCACACGGGCCGCGTAGAATATCCTTTCATGCGATCCCTTGCCCTGGCGCTTGTCACGGCGTCGCTGTGCGCGCAACCGCGGTTCGAAGTCACCTTCGATTCGAAAGCCCGAGTGGCTCCGGCGGACGGCCGGCTGATCGTGGTGGTCTCGAAACAGCTCGAAGGCGAACCGCGGTTTCAGGTGACCTGGGGCCTCGGGACGCAGCAGATCTTCGGGACCGACGTGGACGGCTGGAAGCCGGGCGAGGTCGCAACGGTCGACGCCGCCGCCGCCGGCGACCCTCTCCGCAGCCTCCGCGATCTTCCGCCGGGCGAGTACAACATCCAGGCGGCGCTGAACGTCTACGAGACCTTTCATCGCCGCGATGGCCACGTCGTCAAGCTCCACATGGACCAGGGTGAGGGTCAGAGGTGGAACCGCTCGCCGGGCAACCTCCTCAGCAAGCCGCGGCGCGTCGCTATCACGGCCGACTCGGTAGTCTCCATCGAGCTGACCGAGGCGATTCCGCCGATCGAGCCTCCGAAGGACACCAAATTCCTCCGCTCCGTGAGCATCGAGAGCAAGCTCCTCAGCCGGTTCTGGGGCCGCCCCATGCGGCTAGGCGCCATCGTGCTGGTTCCCGAAGGGTTCGACGAAAACCCGGAGCGGCGCTATCCCGTCGCATTCTGGCAGGACCATTTCTCCGCGGAGTTCTCGATGTTCCGGGAAACGCCGCCCTCCGCGGAATCGAAAGGCGGCGGCCGGAGATGGGCCGCCTTGCAATACCGGTTTTATCAGGATTGGATCTCCGGCGAACTGCCAAAAATGCTGCTGGTAATTACCCAGCACGCTACGCCGTACTACGACGACTCCTACGGCGTCAACAGCGCCAACATGGGACCTTATGGAGACGCCTTGACCCAGGAGTTGTATCCCGAGATCGAACGCCGCTTCCGCGCCATCGGCCAGCCCTGGGCGCGCGTGCTGTTCGGCGGCTCCACCGGCGGCTGGATGTCGCTCGCCCAGCAGATCTTTTATCCCGACTATTTCGGCGGCGCCTGGGGCTTCTGTCCCGACCCGGTGGACTTCCACGCGTTTCAGACCATCGACGTCTATCGCGATTCCAACGCCTACTTCGATGAAGGGCCGTTCGCGCGGCTGCCCAAGCTGCTCGGGCGGCAGGCGAACGACCGCGTCCTTGCGACGATGGAGAGCTTCAGCCGGCAGGAAGCCGCGCTCGGCTCGCGCGCACGGTCCGGCGGACAGCTCGACGCCTTCCACGCCGTCTTCGGACCCGCGGCTTCCGACGGCTACCCCGCCAGGCTCTGGGATCCGGAGACCGGGGCGATTGACGCCGCTGTCGCCAAATACTGGCGCCAGCATTACGACCTGGCGGCGCTGCTCGCGCGCGATTGGCGCCGGCTCGGCCCGAAGTTGGTCGCCAAGCTGCACGTTACCATGGGCACGAAGGACACCTTCTACCTGGACGCCGCGGCGCGCCGCATGGAACGATTCCTCGAAAGCACGAAATTTCCCGACAAGGGGCCGTATTATGGCGGGCAATTCGTGTTCGGCAATAACGAGCCTCACTGTTATCTCGGCGACATTCCATCCGGCGTGCCGATTTTAACGTACTATTTGCCGATATTCGCCGAGCACATGGCTTCTCTGGCCCCGCCTGGCGCCGACGTGAAGAGCTGGAGGCCCTGAACCCCGTCTTTACGCCGGATGGCGCGGCGCGACGCCCGCTTCGAGCGGAACAAGCCCCGCCGCTCCTGCATCGGAACCGCCGGACATCCGCTTCAACTGGCCGCAGGCGGCGTAGATGTCGAGCCCCCGAGGCTTCCGGACAAAACACGGAAAGCTCCGCCGGAGGACCTGTTGGAACGCATGAACCCGCTCCGGCTCGGGCGTCTCGAACAGTATGCCGGGACCGGGGTTCAGCGCGATCAGGTTCACTTTGCAGTTCAGGCGCGCCAGCAACCGCGCTACCCGGCGGGCGTCGGCGTCGCTGTCGTTGACTCCCCTGAGCAGCACGTATTCGAACGTCAGCTTTTCCCACGGGCGCAACGGATAAGCGCGGCACGCCTCCAGCAAATCGGACAGGCGATACTTCCGCGTCACCGGCATCAACTGTCGGCGCTGTTCCTCCGTTGACGCGTTCAGCGAAACGGCGAGTTTCGGACGCGTCGGCGCGCGGCCGAGTTCCTCAATCCGGGGCACAATGCCGCTGGTGGACAGCGTCATCCGGCGCTGCGAGACGCCGACGCCCGCGGGATCCGCCAGCAAGCGCGTGGCTTTCAGTACATTTGGCAGGTTCAGGAGCGGTTCGCCCTGTCCCATCGTGACGATGTTCAGCTTCGCGCTCTCCGGGTCGAGACGCTGATCGAGTGCGGCGAAAAGAACCTGGCCCACGATCTCTCCGGTCGTCAGGTTGCGCTCCAGACCCATCAGCGCCGTAAGGCAGAATTTGCAGTCGACAGCGCATCCCACCTGCGTCGAGATGCAGATCGTGTAACGGCCGTCCTCGGGCATCACTACGGTCTCTACCATCAGACCGTCTTGAAGCCGGAGGAGATAGCGTATCGTTCCGTCGGCCGAGTCGTAGCGCTGTTGCAGTTCCGGCAGGCCGACGGATGCGGTCTCGGCGAGGCGCCGCCGCAGGTCGCGCGGGATGTTGGTGATTCCGGCAAGCGACGGGACCCGGCGGCGGTACACCGCCTCATAGATCTGCCGGGCGCGGTACGCCGGCTCGTCCGGGCCCAGAACGGCCGCGATGTCGGCCAGTTCCATGCCGATCAGCGAAGGGCCCATCTCCCGGTATTTTACGGCTGCGGCCGGGCCCCCCGCCGTGAACCTGTCAAACAGCCCGCCCGGCGCATTTTCGAGATCCGCGACGCCGCGCCGAATTCACTCCCCCCGCCTCCCTATGGTTTGGGAGGACGAGTCGCTGGTACCCCAGACGACGGCCGTGCCCCAGACGACGGCGAAACCTTGATTCGTACTCGTGCCCCAAATCACGGCTGTGCCCCACACCACGGCCGAGTCGTTCACGATGACGTTCGAGCCCCAGACGACGGCGGTGCTCCAAACCGAGCCCGCATCCCATGCTCCGCCGGGAGCGCCGTGGATGGTCGTCAGTCCTGTGGTCTCGTCGTAGGCAGCCGTGGGAGACAACGCCGGGCCCGACGCCAATTCCGTGTCGTTCAGCGCCGCCCAAATGTCCAGGTAACCGGCCCCCACCGTGAACAGGTCATAGGTGACCTGATACGTGGCGCCGGTGAGCGCATCCGTGCCCACGCTGGTCGAGGGCAGGTTCGTGGTGGCCGTCCGCATTAAACGGGCTTTCACCTGATCCGGCGTAAGCTCGGGGTTCTTTTGCAGCAGCAGCGCGGCGGCCCCGGAGACCATCGGGGCGGCCATGCTTGTGCCGCTTAGCCGCATGTAGGACGTCCCTTTCACTATCGAATAACTCGCTTTGTAGTAGGAAATCGGGACCACGTTTTCCGGGTACCAGAAGCGGAGGAAAGAGTTCGGCGCAAGCGCCGAGGCGATTCGGTTACCTGGCGCCACCAGGTCCGGTTTAACGACGTGGTCGAGCAGCGTCGGACCTTTGGAGCTGTAACTCGCCATCAAGTCATCGGGCCGCTCTTTCGTGTCCATATTCTTCATGGCGCCGACGGTGATGACGTACGGACTGTTGCCGGGCGAGGCGATGGTCGCGTAGCCGCTGGTCCCGCGCGAGTTGTCCCGGCCGTTGTTGCCGGCAGCCACAACAACTACCAGGCCGGCTTCCCACGCTCGCGCCACCCCCTGGCACAGCGGGTCCAGGCCGTAGCTTTCCTGAATCGAGCGGCCCAACGACAGGTTGATGACCCGGATGTTGTATTTCTCTTTCAGCTCGATCGCCCGGTCGATGGCTGCCAGGACGGACGAATCCGTTCCTCGTCCTTTCGCATCCAGGACGCGCAAGTTGATGAGGTGGACCTTCGGCGCAATTCCGAGGAATGTGATGGCATAGTTGGAGCCTGTGGAAGCGGCGCCATTCCCGCCGGCGATCCCTGCCACATGGGTCCCATGGCCGTACAGATCGTCCGTCCGGGGGTCGCCGGGAATGAAGCTTTCCGCGTAGACGACGCGCGTCCGCAGATCGGGGTGGTCGGAGGCGATCCCGCTATCGATGATGGCTATGCCGACCCCGTTGCCGGTCCAGCCGTACTGCAGCGCCACATCGGCGCCAACCGACGGTTGCGCGAACTCCATGTGGCCCGCGACGCTTCGGTCCGGCGAGATGTAGTGGATGGCCGGATCCCTTGCGAGATCCTTGAGCGCGCCCGCCGACAACCTCACCAGGCCGGCCGGGACGTTCTTGTACTTCTTCTTGAGCTTGCCGCCCCGCGCCGTAACCTTCCCGACATCGGCCTGTGTCGGCGCCGAATGGAACTGCACGATCGCGTCGACAGTCGCCGCCGGGGCCAGTTGTTCAAGGTCGCGGCTCAGCGGGCCCGCCGTCAATGCGCGCGAGAGCAGTCCCAGCGCCAATGCTGTTTTCAGCCATGTCGGCAACCCTCTTCGTGGCGCCGGCCGGCAGGGAAAGGATCGAAGCGTGTCTGTCCAGTGTCTGTCGTTGGTATCATGCATAAGGCTTGCCTATCTTGGGTCAGGTTTTTGCCATCAGTTCTCCCCGTTGACGAGTTGGTTCAAGCTCTCCATTGAGGCACTGTTTCCCGTACCCCAAATAGCCGCGGTACCCCAGACTGCCGCGTTGCCCGTTACGCCCGCGGTGCCCCAAACCGCCGCGCTCCCCCACACCGCGCTGGTGCCCCAAACGGCCGCCGCACCCTCGACGAACGCGCTGGAACCCCAGACCGCCGCGGAGCCCCAGACCGCCGCCGTACCCCACAGCGCGGCTTTCCCCCAGATCGAGGTATTGGCGTTGACCACCCGTACTTTGTTCGTGCCCGCGTCGAAAACTGCGATGGGCGATGCCGCCGTGCTTCCCGCCGGTACAACGTCCAGGGTGTTGAGAGCGGCCCAGACGTCCAGATATCCGGCGCCAACCGTGAAGATGTCGTATTGGCTGACATATTGCCTGTTCGTGACCGGGTCGACAGCCGTGCTGTACATCGGGAAGATCTTCGTGGCTGTCTTCATCAGCCGCGCCTTGACGGTTTCAGGCGTCAACGCCGGGTCTTTGTGCAGCATCAAGGCGACGGCGCCGCTGACCATGGGCGCCGCCATGCTCGTGCCGCTCAGCCGATAGTAGTCGGCCGAATAGCTCTTGCTGGAAGTGGATTGGTAGTACGAGTAGAGAATCTTGTTGGCCGTGGAGTTCGTCGCGATCAGGCTTTTTGACGCGGCAAGCGACACGATCCGGTTCCCTGGCCCCACCAGGTCGGGCTTGACCACGTGATCGATCAAGGTCGGCCCCTTGGAACTGTAACTGGCGATGCGATCGTCGGCGCGCGACGGCGTGCCCATGTGTTTCATGGCCCCCACGGTGATCGCCAGGGGGTCGTTCGCCGGAGAGGTGATGGTTGCGTAGCCGTCGGTTCCCAGGGACTGATTTCGACCTTCGTTTCCCGCCGCCACCACGACGACGATTCCCGCCTTCCAGGCGCGCTCCACCGCCTGGCAGAGCGGATCCTTGGTATAGCCCTCAAACACGGGCCGCCCCAAGGAAATGTTAATGACGCGAATGTTGTAGGTGTTTTTTATCTTAATGGCGTGGTCGATCGCGCTGATGACGTTGCTATCGGTCCCCACGCCGTTGGCATCGAGCACCCGCAGGTTGATCAGCCTGGCATGGGCGGCGATGCCGCGGAACGTCTTGAAGTACCCCGTACCGGTGGAAGCGGCGCCGTTGCCCGCGATGATGCCGGCGACGTGCGTCCCATGGCCATGCTGGTCGGTCGTGCTCGTGACCTTCGGAACAAAGCTCTTGCTGTAGACCACGCGCGAGGTGTTGGGTGCGTTCGCGATAGCCAGATCCTTGGGCGGAAGGACTCCGCTGTCGATGATTGCAACCCCAATGCCGGAGCCGTCCCAACCATATTGCAGCGCGAGAGGAACGCCCACCGTCGGAATGGAGTAGTCCAACGTGGGCCCGATCTCCCGGTCCGGGGAGATGTAGACGACCTCGGGGTCGGCGGCGAGATCGTCCAGCGTGTCCGACGACACGGCGTATGCCGCCGATTGGATCAGGCCAAGTTCGGTCTTGAGACGGCCGCCGCGCTGCTGGATCTTGGCGTGCTGCTTGCTGGCGGGAGACGAGGCAAACTGGACGATCACGTCGACCGTGGATCCGGGTTTCGAAGCCTTCAGGTCTCGGGCCAGCTTCGGCGAACCGGCCCAACACGTGACTGGGATTATCAAAAGCGCGAATTTTCCTATTGATGCTCGCATTTTGCTCACTATTTCTTGTCCGGCTCGCCGCACAATCGACGGCCGCTTCGTCTAGTGACCGTGAACGGGAAAGACCTCACGAACGCCGTGAAAGGTCCAAAGTCAGGTCGGACTGGGCGGACCGACCTGAAGTACTAGACGTACTAGTATGGTAGCGGAACAACACCTCAGGGTCCAGAACTCTTGTGGGGGCGCCGAGCCGGCGCAAGCGCGGGGATCGGACAGGCGGCTCGTTAATGACTCGCCGGTGGCCTTGGCGGTCTGCGTCCCCTCAAGACCCACCGCGTCGCCGCGCGGCGACGAGCGCGGAACGACCTTTCGACCCAGACTTCCCGTCGTTGCGCCGTCCGGAGCGCGTGTGCTAGTGTAACGGACTTGGGACCCCTTTCTAAGGTTTCCTAATTGTTCATTCTTAACCGGTTTCCGGTATCCAGATGGATGCGGTTCTAAATCAGTTGGGCGGGCTCATGCTCCGAGCCTTGCCGACGTTCATCCTCCTCGTCATCCTGCACTTCTATCTCAAATGGGCCTTTTACGGACCCATGGACCGCCTCCTCTACCGCCGCTGGGAGGCGACCGAAGGTGCGCGGAAGGCGGCCAAGGACGCGTTGGCGGCCGCCGACGCCAGGAGCGCCGCCTACCAGGAAGCGATTCGAAACGCGCGCGGCGAAGTCTTCGCCGAACACGAACGGATCCGCCGTGAGTGGCAGCGCCGGCAGGCCGCGGCCATCGAAGAAACGCGCCGAAAGAGCGAATCCGCGATCCGCGAAGCGAAAGACGCGCTGGCTGCGGAAGCTTCCGCCGGCAGGCTGACGCTTGCAGCTCGGAGCGAAGCGCTCGCCGAAGAGATCGCTGCCGCGCTGCTCCGCAGGAGGGCCAGTTGAAGGTCAGGCCGGTGGTCTTGCTTATTGCCCTGCTCCTGGCGCTCGCCGGCTTCGCCAGGGCGCAGGCGGTGGCCGAAGGCGCGCCCGAGCCGGCCCACGGAAGCGCCGAAGAAGAACACCACGACAGCAGCACGTTCTGGAAGACCGTCAATTTCGCCATCCTGGCCGCCGCCATCGGGTACGGAATGGCCAAGTTCGGCGGTGCGTTCTTCCGGTCTCGAACGGCCGAAATCCAGAGCGGCATCGCCGAAGCCACCAGGCTGCGGCAGGAAGCCGAGGCGCGGGCCGCCGATATGGAGCGCCGCATGGCAAACCTGAGCGCCGAAGTGGAGGAACTCCGGCGCGCCGCGCGCGAGGAACTCGAGGCCGAGGAGCGCCGGTTCGCGGCTGAGACCGAACAACTGGTCGTCCGGATGCAAGCCAACGCCGAGCAGGAGATCGCGTCCGCCGCCAATCAGGCCCGCAAGGAACTGCGAGCGTACTCGGCCGAGTTGGCTCTCGAGCTTGCCCGCCGCAAGATCCAAAGCCGCATGACCCCGGAACTGGCCGACGATCTCGTCGACGCGTTCGTTCGCGACCTGGACCGCCTTCCTCAAAGAGTCAAGTAGAAGATGTCGCTCGCCATTGCAAACCGGTATGCGCACGCTCTGGCCGACGTCGTGCTCGATCCATCGTCCGGAATCGACGCGCGGCGCTCCGCCGGCCAGCTCCGGTCCGTGGAGGCGCTGGTGAAGGAGTCGCCGGACCTTCGCGCCGTGCTGATGAACCCCGCCGTGACCCCGCCGCGGAAACGCGCGGTCGTCTCGCGCCTGGTCGAGCCGCTGGCGTTGCCGCCGGCCTTGCGCAATTTCCTGTTCGTCCTTATCGACCGGCGGCGGATCGGACTGCTGGACGAGATCCGCCAGGCGTTCGAGAACGTGCTCGATCAGCGGCTCGGCGTCGTGCGGGCGGACATCGCTTCCGCCAAGGACCTCGATGCCGGCCAGCGCGCGATGCTGACCGAAAAGCTGGCCATGCTCACCGGCAGCCAGGTCCGGCCCGAATACGCGGTCGACCCGTCGCTGTTGGGCGGCGCCGTGGTGCGCATCGGTTCCACCATCTACGATGGCTCGCTGCGCGGGCAGATGGAGGCGTTGCGCAAGCGTTTGACGGAATAGAACCCCGCCGCCGTTCGGACGGAGCGTTCGGCGCCGTCGAGCCGCGTTTTTGCGAAGCAGGTATTTACTATGGCCCGAATTCAAGCGGATGAGATCGCGCAGGTCCTGCGCGAGGAAATCAAGAACTACGAAACGGTTGTTAACGTCGCCGAAGTCGGCTCCGTGATCTCCGTCGGCGACGGCATCGCCCGCATCTACGGTCTGGAAAACGCCATGGCGGGCGAACTGCTCGAGTTTCCCCACGACGTTTCCGGCATCGCGCTCAATCTCGAAGAGGACCAGGTGGGCGCCGTCCTGCTGGGCGAGTACCAGGAAATCCGCGAGGGCGATACCGTCCGGCGGACCGGCCGGATCATGTCCGTTCCCGTCGGCGAAGCGCTGGTGGGCCGCGTGGTGAATCCTCTGGGCGAGCCGCTGGACGGAAAGGGACCCATCGACACCGCCCATTTCAACTCGCTCGAACGGCTGGCCCCCGGCGTCGTCGAGCGGCAGCCTGTAAAGGAGCCCCTGCAAACCGGCATCAAGGCCATCGATTCGATGATCCCGATCGGCCGCGGCCAGCGTGAGCTGATCATCGGCGACCGCCAGACGGGCAAGACCGCCATCGCGCTGGACACCATCATTAACCAGAAGGGAGGCGACGTGGTTTGCATCTACGTCGCCATCGGCCAGAAGCGCTCCACCATCGCCCAGGTGGTGAAGACGCTGACCGACTACGGCGCCATGGACTACTCCATCGTCGTTTCCGCCTCGGCCTCCGACCCGGCTCCGATGCAGTACATCGCGCCGTACGCCGGCTGCGCCATGGGCGAGTATTTCCGCGACTCCGGCCGTCATGCCGTCTGCATTTACGACGACCTTTCCAAGCACGCGGCGGCCTATCGCGAGATCTCTCTTCTGCTGCGCCGGCCCCCGGGCCGCGAGGCCTTTCCCGGCGACGTTTTCTACCTGCACAGCCGCCTGCTGGAGCGCGCGGCGAAGCTCAACCAGGACAATGGCGGCGGTTCCCTCACCGCGCTGCCCTTCATTGAAACGCAGGCGGGCGACGTCTCGGCGTACATTCCGACCAACGTCATCTCGATTACCGACGGCCAGATCTACCTGGAAAGCGATCTTTTCAACGCCAACGTCCGCCCGGCCATCAATGTCGGTTTGTCGGTGAGCCGCGTGGGCGGCAACGCCCAGGTTAAAGCGATGCGGCAGGTGGCCGGTTCGCTGCGATTGGACCTGGCCCAGTACCGCGAGCTGGCCGCCTTTGCGCAGTTCGGCTCCGACCTCGACAAGGCCTCGCAGGCGCAGTTGAACCGCGGCCGCCGGCTGACCGAGATCCTCAAGCAGGGACAGTTCGAGCCGCTGCCGGTAGAGAAGCAGATCCTCATCATCTTCGCGGGTACCGCCGGCTATCTCGACGACCTGCCCGTGCAGGATTGCCGCGCTTTCGAGAAGGAGATGTACCGCTTCGTGGAGAACGCGCACGGGCCGACGCTGGCGGAAGTGCGGGAAAAGAAGGCCCTGGACGACCAGTTGCGCGGCAAGCTGCACGCCGCGATGAAGGAATTCAAGGAGCGGTTTCTGGCGGAGCGCAGCCGCTAGCCAAGGACCCGAGCCATGCCCAGCCTGATCGACATCCGCAGGCGCATCCGGTCGGTGCGCAATACGCAGCAGATCACCAAGGCCATGAAGATGGTCTCCACCGCGCGGCTGCGGCGGGCGCAGGAGCGGGTGGTCGCGGCGCGCCCCTACGCGCGCATCCTGCGGGAAATGGTGGCCAACGTCGCCGCCGCCGTGGCCGCCGCCGGTACGGCGGGAGGGACGGAAGCGCCGGACGATCAGCCGTTGCATCCGCTGCTGGCGGCTCGCCCGGAGCAGCGCGTCCTGCTCCTGTTCTTCACGGCCGACCGAGGGCTCGCCGGCGCGTTCAACTCGAATCTCATCAAGGCCGCCCAGCGATTTCTGGTGGAAAACGCCGCGCGAACCGTGGAATTGGAATTGATCGGGCGTAAAGCCAGGGACTTTTTCCGGAAACGTCCCGTCCGCGTGGCCGGCGAGCAGATCGGGCTGGGAAACAAGGCCCTCTACGAAGACATCGCGCCGGTGATCGACAAAGTGATCGACCGCTATCGGAAACAGGAGATCGACGCCGTTTATCTCCTGTACAACGAGTTCAAGAGCGTCCTGTCGCAAAAGCTGACCGTGGTTCGCATCCTGCCGATCGAACTCCCGGCGGTCGCGGCCGAACGCGAGTACATCTACGAGCAGCCGCCGGAGGAACTGCTCCGATTGCTCCTGCCGCGCTATGTCGGTATCGCCGTTCACCACGCGCTGCTCGAATCGACAGCGGCCGAGCACGCGGCCCGCATGACGGCCATGGACGCGGCCACCACCAACGCCGGCGAATTGATCGAAAAATTGACGCTTTACATGAACCGCGTGCGGCAGGCCAGCATCACGCGCGAAATCATCGAAGTAGTCAGCGGCGCGGCCGCGCTCGACTAGAAAGGGTTGTTCGGTATGCAGAACGCATCGTTGCCAGTGGGAAAAGTGATCCAGGTGGCCGGCCCGGCGGTGGACGTCCAGTTCCCGGAGGGACAGGTCCCGATCATCAATACGGCCGTGCGGATCACCAGCGACGGCTTCCAGGTTCCGGCGCCGCTCGACGTGATTGTCGAGGTCGCGCAGCACCTTGGGGGCGGGCGGGTTCGCACGATCGCGCTCAAGCCAACCGACGGCATGGTCCGCGGAATGAAGGCCGAGAGCACCGGCGGGCCCATCACCATGCCGGTCGGCAAGCAGACGCTCGGTCGCGTGCTGAACGTCCTGGGCGAGCCGGTCGATCACATGGGGCCGATCGAGACGGAGAAACGCTATCCCATTCACCGGCGCGCCCCGACGCTGGAGGAACAGTCGACTGAACTGCAAATCCTCGAGACCGGCGTCAAGGTCATCGACCTGCTCGAGCCCTACCTGCGCGGCGGCAAGATCGGCCTGTTCGGCGGCGCCGGCGTCGGCAAGACCGTCATTATCCAGGAGATGATCCACAACATCGCCCAGAAGCACGGCGGCGTCTCGGTGTTTTCAGGCGTGGGCGAGCGCACGCGCGAGGGCAACGACCTCTGGCTCGAGATGCAGGAGTCCGGCGTCCTGAACCCGAAGGACTGGCGAAGTTCGAAAGTCGCGCTGATCTACGGCCAGATGACCGAACCGCCCGGCGCGCGGCTGCGGGTCGGCCTCAGCGGACTCACGGTGGCCGAGTATTTCCGCGACGAGGAAAAGCAGGACGTGCTCCTGTTCATCGACAACATCTTCCGGTTCACCCAGGCGGGCTCGGAGGTGTCGGCGCTGCTGGGGCGGATGCCTTCGGCCGTCGGTTACCAGCCGAACCTGGCCACGGAGATGGGCGAATTGCAGGAGCGCATCACGTCCACCAAGACGGGCTCGATCACCTCCGTGCAGGCCATCTATGTGCCGGCGGACGACTACACGGACCCGGCGCCGGCCACCACCTTCGCCCACCTCGACGCCACCACGCAGCTATCGCGCGCCATCGTCGAGCTCGGCATCTACCCGGCGGTGGACCCGCTGGCGTCCACCTCGCGCATCCTCGACCCGCGCATCGTGGGCGAGGAGCACTACAACACCGCGCAGCAGGTGAAGCAGATCCTCCAGCGCTACAAAGACCTCCAGGACATCATCGCCATCCTGGGCATCGACGAGCTTTCCGACGAGGACAAGCTGACCGTCGCCCGGGCGCGCAAGATCCAGCGGTTCCTTTCCCAGCCCTTCCACGTGGCCACGCAGTTCACCGGCCGCGAGGGCAAGTACGTCGAGCTCAAGGACACCATCCGCGGCTTCCGCGAGATCGTCGAAGGCAAGCACGACGAGATTCCCGAGCAGGCGTTCTACATGCAGGGAACCATCGAAGACGTTCTCAACGCCGCGGAACAGATGAAGCACGCGTAGCGAAAATGCCTGGCGCCTTCCTTCTCGAGATTGCGACGCCGGACCGGCTGCTGGTGAGCGAGCAGGTCACGCAGGCGCAGATACCGGCGCTCGGAGGCTATATCGGCGTGCTGCCGGAGCATGCGCCGCTGCTGTCGGCTCTTGGCACCGGAGTCCTGGAATACTCCCTCGGCGGCCATCGCCGCAGCATCGCGATTTCCGGCGGTTTCGTCGAGGTGCTCCCCGATCACGTCCGCGTGCTGGCCGACCATGCCGAGAACGCCGACGAGATCGACGTCCAGCGCGCGCAGGAATCGCTGAAGCGGGCCGCGGAACGGCTGTCACAGGCCGGCGGCGAGGTCGACATCGCCCGGGCGCTGAACGCGGTCAAGCGCGCCCAGGCCCGTCTCTCCGCCGCGGGCAAGTAGGCTCATTCAAACCGCAGCGCCGTCATCGGTTCCACCGCCGAGGCCCGGCGGGCGGGAACCATCACCGCAACCAGCGCGGCTCCGAGAAGCGCCAGCGGCACGCCGGCAAACGTGATCGCGTCCGTGGCGCTGATTCCGTAAAGGAGGCTGGCGGTGAAGCGGCTGAGGCCGAAGGCAATGCCGAGGCCGAAAGCGATGCCGCCCATCACGATCGCCAAAGCCTGCGCCAGAACAGCGCCGGCGATGCGGAGCGGCCGCGCGCCCAGCGCCATGCGAATGCCGATCTCGCGGGTGCGGCTGCGCACCGAATAGCTGACCATCCCGTACAACCCCACGCACGCCAGCGCCAGCCCGATCGCGCCGAACAATCCAAATAGCGTGGCGCACAGGCGGGGCAGCAGAAACGCCTTCGAAACGTGGTTGGCCATCGTATCCACATTGAACACCGCCAGATTGCGATCCAGCGATTCGATTTCCCGGCGCACCGGAAGGAGGAACCGTTCCGGGCGTCCCGCCGTTTTCACCAGAATCGTCATTCCGAACATGGCGATGATCTTGTCGGGCGTGCGCGGCAGGTACTGATAAATGCAGGCCTTCACTTCCTCGCCAAGCGTGACCGACTTGGAGTCTCCGGCGACCCCGATAATCTCGTACTCGCCGTCGCTGGAACGGATGCGCCGGCCGATGGGGTCCTGGTCGCCGAACAGGCGGCGCGCCATGGTCCGGTTCACGATCGCCGCCGCGCTCTTGATGTCGCGCCGCGGGCTGAAGTCGCGGCCGCGCAGCAGCGGGATGCCGGTGGTTTCGAAATACCGCGCGTCCACGCTGAAGATATCCGCCGACGTCTCCTTGCCGGCCTCCGCCGCCGCGTCGCGGAACGTGAGGGTGCTCTGGGCCAGGCTGAGCGGAAGGAGGTCGACGACGCTGGCGGATTCGACGCCCGGCAGGGCGCCGATGCGCGCTTGAGCCTGCCGGAGGAACTCGCGGAATCGCTCGTCGGAATAACCGTTGGTCTTCGGGTCCACCGCCATCAGCAGGACGTTGTCGGCGCGGATCCCGAGGTCGATGTTGGAGGCCGACTGGAGGCTGCGGAGGAACAAGCCTGCGCCGATCAACAGCACGATCGACAGCATCACCTGGAAGCCGATGAGAAGGTTCCGCAAGCCGAACCGGCGGAACACCCCGAGTCCCGCTTCCGCTTTCTTCAGACCCGACACCAGGTCGGCGCGGCTTGCCGCCACTGCCGGGGCGAAGCCGAACAGCACGCCGGCCGCCACCGCCAACGCCGCGGTGAAGCAGAGCACCCGGTAGTCGGGAGTGAAGTCGAACGCGATGGGCATGGGGAGGGGCAGACGGCAACTCGACAGGCCTTTCGTGGCGAGCCACGCCAGCGCGAAACCGCCCGCGGCGCCGATGCCCGAAAGGACAAGGCTTTCCGTCAGCAGTTGGCGGATCAGCCGGGGGCGTCCCGCCCCGATCGCCGCGCGGACGCTCATTTCCTGGCGGCGGGTGACGGCGCGCGCCAGCAGCAGGTTCGCCACGTTGGCGCAGGCCACCAGCAACACCAGCCCTACCACCACCATCAGGAGGGCCATGAACGCCTTGAGCGAGAACCCTCCCGGCAGGCCGCCGGCCGGCGTCAGGGTCACCGGATCGAGCGGGCGGTCCTTCCGGTAGGCGTCGTGTATGCGCGAGTTCACGGCGTTCATCGCGGCCACGGCCTGCTCCCGGCCGACCCCGGGCTTCAGGCGCGCGCTGAACATGAGCCAGTGCGCCGACCGGCTGTCGGGATGCTTCGCGAGCTCCGGCACGAACTGGGCGTTCATCGACAGGGGCGCCCAGAACTCCGAATAGACGCCCCGCGTGGCGCCATGGAAGCCCGGGGCGGCCACGCCAATCACGGAGAACGGCTTCCCGTTCAGGTGGATGGTACGGCCGAGGACCTCCGGATCCGCGGCGAAGCGGCGCCGCCACAGGCCGTTCCCCAGCACCACCACGGCGTCGCGGTCCGGCGCCTGGTCCTCCGCTGGGGCGATGCCGCGACCGAGCGCCATCGGCACGCCGATCAACGAGAAGTAATTCCCGGTGACCAACTGGCCCCAGACGCGCTCGGCCTGGTCCGGACCGCGCAGGCTGGCTGGGGCGAGCGGAAAGTGAGCGGCCATCCCGTCGAACACCTCGGAGCAGCCCTCGCGATAATCGCGGTAGTCGGGGTACGAGAAGGTCCGGCCGTTGGAGAACGAGTAAAGCCCGGCCGGCTCGCGAACGGGCAGAGACGCCAGCATCGTGGCGTTCACCATGCTGAACACGGTAGTATTGGCGGCGATGCCGAGGGCGATCGAGATGGCCACCACGACGGTGAAGGCGGGATCCTTGCGCAGCATCCGCAGGGCGTACCGGAAATCCTGGATCAGCATAAGCGTTTCCGATCCGGAAATACGGAACAAGCCCGCCCGAGGTTCGATAAAAACGCTTTGCGCTCTCGAGTCGGGCGGCGGCGCGAGGACGTGGGTGACGCATCCCAGAATTTTCCCCTAAGACTTCCGCGGTCACAGAAACCCTTTATTTATGAGCGGCATAGCAGCTTCCAAAGGCCCGGTGACGCATCGAGACGCGGAGATGCGTCACCTTGCGGAAACGCCGAAAGTGTCGAATTGTGTCGAAAAGTGATGAATGGATTCGACACTTTCGAGATTTCGCAAGAAGTGTCGAATGTGATGAATTGCGTCGAATCTGTTCGCCGTCTCATTTTGGGGTCCAGCTCCGCGATTCGATGTAGAAGCGAGTTGTCAAAGAGCGCGGCTGCGCAAGTCGCCGCCACGGAGATTCTAGCTCACGGAGGGCGCCCAGCCGCACGTTCCGTCAGTCAGGGTTCTCGTAATCCGTTCATTGCACGGTATTCCTTGCGATCGCCGTGTTTCCGGATGGTTGGTGACCGACGGTTCACGATCCAGGCCGGCGGAGTCGATGCACGCCCGGGCGCAAAGATGCCTGATGCGCGCGGCGCCCTGGTCAGAGGCGGGAAGGCGGCGGGGTCAGTGGAGCTCGAGGATCTCTTTTTCCTTCACCTTCGAGGCCTGATCGGCTTTGCGGATCTGCTCGTCGGTGAGCTTCTGAATGACGTCGTGGGCCCGGCGGTCCTCGTCTTCGCTGATGGCTTTGTCCTTGAGGAGCTTCTTGAGGGCGTCGTTGGAGTCCCGGCGGATGTTGCGGAGCGCGACGCGATGGTCCTCGGTAACCGAGTGCAGGTGCTTCACCAGTTGCTTGCGGCGCTCTTCGGTCAGAGGCGGGATGGGGACGCGGACGATCTTGCCGTCGTTGGTGGGGTTGAGGCCGAGATCGGAGGCGCGGATGGTCTTTTCGATCGCGCCAAGCTGCGAAACGTCCCAGGGCTGAACGGTGATCATCGAAGGCTCCGGCACGTGGAGCGTGGCCAACTGGTTGAGAGGCGTCGGGGTCCCGTAATAGTCGAGGCGTATGCCGTCCAGAATGGCGATGGAGGCGCGCCCCGTGCGGATGGTAGACATGGCGTGCTGCAAGTCGCTGAGCACTTTATCCATTCGGGTTCTGGCCTTCGCTTCGATGTCTTTAACCGATCCAGTGGTTTCTCCGGGCTTCATGGTAATAGCTCTTCAGTGGATGAGGGTGCCGATGGGCTCGCCCATCGACACTCGCATTATATTGCCTGAGGCGTTCAGATTGAAAACGAGGATGGGGAGATTGTTGTCGCGGCACATGGCCACGGCGGAAGCGTCCATGATCTGGAGGGACTTGGAGAGCACTTCGTGGTAGGACACCTCAGGGTACAGGACGGCGTCCGGGTGTTTCTCCGGATCCTTGTCGTAGACGCCCTCGACGCGGGTGGCCTTGGCGACGATCTGGGCGCGGATCTCGAGGGCTCTCAAGGTGGCCGCGGTGTCGGTGGAGAAGTAGGGATTGGAGGTGCCGGCGGCGAAGATGACGGTGCGGCCCTTCTCGAGGTGGCGAACGGCGCGGCGGCGGATGTACGGCTCCGCCACTTCGTGCATCTCGATGGCGGTCATGACGCGGGCGGCGATGTCCTGGCGCTCGAGGGCGTCCTGCAACGCGAGGGCATTGATAACGGTGGCAAGCATGCCCATGTGGTCGGCCGTGACGCGATCCATGTTGCGGGCGGCGGCGGTGACGCCGCGAAAGAAGTTGCCGCCGCCCACCACCAAGCCAAGCTGGATTCCGGCGCGCGCCACCTCCGCGACCTCGGCGGCCAGCGATTGCAGCCGTTCGCCGTCAATGCCGAACTGCGCGTCGCCGGCCAAGACGCCGCCGGATAGCTTCAACAGAACGCGTTCGTACTTCGGCATGCGAGGCGTCAGTCCCCGGACTGGGTCTCTACCGCTCCGGCGCTATCGCCGATCTTGAAGCGGGCGAACCGGGCGAGCGAAATATTCTCGCCGAACTTGGCGATTTTGGACTTGATGAGCTCGCCGACGGTCATGGCGTTGTCCTTGATGAAGGGCTGCTCCAGAAGGCAGACCTCCTCATAGAACTTCTCGAGCCGGCCTTCGACGATGCGGTCGAGGATCTTCTCGGGTTTGCCCTCGGCGCGGGCGCGGTCCCGGGCGATCTCGCGCTCGCGCTCGAGCACGGCCGGGGTGACGTCCTCGCGGCGAATGAACTGGGGGTCCGAGGCGGCGACCTGCATGCACAGGTCGTGGACGAGGGCCTGGAATTCCTCGGTGCGGGCGACGAAATCGCTTTCGCAGTTCAGCTCGACCAAGACGCCGAGCTGGGCGCCCTGGTGAATGTAGGAGCCGACGATGCCCTGCCGGGTGGCGCGGCTGGCTTTCTTTGCCGCCGCGGCAAGACCGCGCTTGCGCAGCACAACCTCAGCGGCCGACATGTCGCCGGCAGCCTCGGTAAGAGCGCTTTTGCAATCCATCATGCCGGCGCCGGTGCGCTCGCGGAGCTGTTTGACCAATTGTGCAGTAATTTCCGCCATTTCAATCCGATCTAACTGATGATCCTGTAATCCCTGCGAAAGCCCGAAAGCTACCCGTCGAGCCCGCCGCGCCGGTAGTCGTCCATCAGGGCTTCGGCGCCCGGCGGCATCGGGATGTCCGCCGGCGGCGCGTTCTGATTCAGGCTCTCCGACATCAACTGCTCGGAGTAATGAGGATCGAGATACTTGCTGAACTCGACCGGCTCATCCGATGGCGACTCTTCTCCCTCTCCGATGGGGGCGGCGCGCATGGCGAAGTCCTGCTCGGTGGCGAGGGCGCGGCCTTCCACGACGCTGTCGGCGATCTTGGCCGCGAACAGGCGGATGGCGCGCAGGGCATCGTCATTGCCGGGAATGACGTAGTCGACCATATCGGGGTCGCAGTTGGTATCCACAACGGCAACGACGGGAATACGCAGCTTTCTGGCCTCGCGTACGGCGATGGATTCCTTGTAGGAATCGACGACGAAGAGGATATCCGGCAAACCCGCCATATCCTTGATGCCGGCGAGGTTCTGATCGAGCGCTTTGCGTTCGCGCTCGAGCCGGATGATTTCCTTTTTCGGACGGCCTTCGTAGCGGCCGTCCTGGGCCATGCCCTCGAGTTCGCGGAGACGCTGGATGGACTTCTGGACGGTGAACATGTTGGTGAGCAGTCCGCCGAGCCAGCGCTGGTTGACGTAGAACATGTTGCAGCGCTTGGCTTCCTCGGCGATGGCCTCCTGCGCCTGGCGCTTGGTGCCGACGAACAGAACGTTTTTGTTGTGGGCGGCCATCTCGCTGACGAAACGCATCGCGTCCTTGAACAGCTTGAGGGTCTTTTGCAGGTCGATGATGTAGATACCGTTGCGTTCGCCAAAGATGTATTCCTTCATCTTTGGATTCCAGCGTCTGGTCTGGTGCCCGAAGTGAACGCCGGCTTCGAGCAATTCCTTCATGGTAATTTGCGGCAAAACGCCTCCTTAATGGTTGACGAAACGGACGAGCCAGACCGCGGTCCAAACGGGGATTTGCGGACTGGCGTGGGAAACGAGAGCGGGAGACAACGGCGGCGCGTCAACGCATGACGCTCCGCCGGTGAAGACAGCCCAATCGGACATTAGCGCTTGGAGAACTGGAAGCGCTTGCGAGCGCCGGGCCGGCCGTACTTCTTGCGCTCATGCCCGCGGGGGTCGCGCCGGAGGAAGCCGAGTTGCTTCAGCTTGCCGCGGAGCTCGGAATTGAATTCGCAGAGCGCGCGGGCGATGCCCAGACGGGCGGCGCCGGCCTGTCCGGTGAGACCGCCGCCGGTGGTGTTGACGATGACGTCGAACTTGTCGGCCATTTCCGCGGCGAGCAGGGGCTGCCGGACGGTGGCGCGGGCGGCCTCGACGGCAAAGTACTGGTCGAACGGTCGGCCGTTCACGGTGATGCTGCCCTTGCCGGCGCGCAGGAAAATCCGCGCCACAGACGTTTTTCTGCGGCCGGTGCCGAGATACTGTACTAGATTCGCTGCCAACTGAATTCCTTCCTAATTCCCGACCGCGATGGCCACGGGTTTCTGGGCCTGGTGCGGATGCCGGTCGCCGGCATAGACCTTCAGCTTGCGGTACATCTGCTTGCCGAGCTTGGTCTTTGGGAGCATGCCGGCCACCGCGAGTTCCACCACTCGAGCGGGCCGGACGGCGCGCAGCTTGCGCGCCGACGTCTCCTTAAGACCGCCGGGGTATCCGCTGTGGCTGCGGTAGACCTTCTGTTCTTCCTTAGCGCCGGTCAAACGGACCTTGTCGGCGTTCACGATAATGACGTGATCGCCCGTATCGAGGAAGGGCGTGTAAATCGCTTTATGTTTGCCCATCAGCAAGCGGGCCGCCTTGGATGCCACACGCCCGAGAACCTCGTCTCCGGCGTCGATAACATGCCACGTGCGAGCCAAGGTCTTGGCTGATGGGAACGTAGTGCTCATAGGACAGACTTTCTCCGTAGACGAGACTCGCCGTTGTTCTTAGCTTAACGGAAGGAAGCGCGGGCTGTCAAACGGCCGGAGCGGCGGAGGCCCGGCTGGCTATCGGTGAAACGGCGGGACCAGGGTAACGCAACGCGGAGGACTGCTCCCTCGATCCCGCGACGGTCCAGCCCCGCGTTATCCCGCGCACTCATGCTAGGTTTGTAGCCGTATGACGATCAAGCTGTTCGTGCTGGGGATGGCTTTGTCGGCGGCCGGAAGCGCGCCGGCGCAGCCCCCGGCGCTGCGGGCGTCGGTGGCGAAGAAGGACATCACGCCGGCTGAAAGCAAGTGGCTGGCGGGGTATCCGGCCCGGAGGTCCACCGGAGTCCACGATCGCCTCTATCATCGGGTGGTTGCGCTGGATGACGGCCGAACCCAGTTCTTCCTCGCCTCGTCGGACCTTTGCGTGTTCTCGCCGTCGATGTACGACGACTTCGCCGCGCGGCTGAAGCGCGACGCCGGCATCGGGCCCCTCCAGGTCTGGTGGACCCTGACGCACACGCACTCCGCGCCGGAGGTAGGCCCCCACGGGTTGCCGAAGCTGATGATGCCGGAACGCTTCAAGCATGAGCCGGATATCGAGTACACGAACTTTGTGCAGACGTCGCTGATCCAGGCGATTGTGGAGGCGCGCGGCCGTCTGGAACCGGCGCGGCTGGCGTCCGGCATCGGGTTCTCGATGGCGAACATCAACCGGCGCGCCCGCGATCCGGAGGGCCGCATCTCGCTCGGCATGAATCCGGACCGCCCGGCGGACCGGCAAATCGGCCTGATCCGGCTGGAGCGGCCGGACGGCTCTCCGATCGCGCTGATTGCCAACTACGCGATGCACGGCACGGCCCTGGGCGCGAAGAACACGTCGATCAGCGGCGACGCCCCCGGAGCGGTAACGGCGTACGTGGAAGAGAAACTCGGCGCGCCGGCGCTGTTTATCAATGGCGCGGCAGGGGACATGGCGCCGATCTACAGTGTCCAGGACGACTTCCGGGCGGCGCATATCACGGAGTTCAACGTCCTGCTGGGAGACAGAATCCTGGCTGCCAATAAGACCATGGCGGCCGCTCCGGGGGAGGTACGCCTGCGCCTGAGCGAGCGGATCGTGGAGACGCCACGCCGGAGCGGATTCGGCTGGACGGAGGAACTCGGCGACTACTTGAAAGCGGTCGCCGGCGAGAGCGGCATGATCCGAATCCCGGTGCGGTTCCTGATCGTGGACGACGACCTGGCTTTGTGGGCGGCGCCGGTGGAGTTGTTCAGCGAGATCGCAATGAACGTGCGAAACCGGTCACCATACGGCAAGACCTTCTTCTTCGGCTACTCCAACGGCTGGCTGGGGTATCTGGCGACCCGGGAGGCGTTCCGGGAGGGCGGGTACGAGCCGCGCACCAGCCCGTTTACGGAACGGGTGGAGGAGGATTTCACGGGCGCAGTGGTCACGTATTTGCAGGGGCGAGGGCGGTAACGCTACCGTCGAAATTGCGCATTTTCTTCGCTTCCCGATATTAATTAATAGCGTATCGGCACATACGCCGTCGATACGCATTTGTCGCCTGCCGTAAACCCTTGCTCTTGCTTCTTTGGCCCTCCTTTTGCTTAATCGACAGGCATGAGGATACTGAAGTACGCACAAATCGCCACGGTCCTGTCGATTCTTGGAGTCGCCGCACTGGCGGTAAACCCGATGACGGCGGCTGCCCAGAGCGAACGGACCGAACCGGACAACACTCGGGTCAACAAGAACGCCGAACCGACGGCCGACGATGCGACTGGAAACAAATCGGATCGCGAGACCATGCGCGCCATCCGGAGATCCATCGTCAAGGACGATTCGCTGTCCACCACCGCCCAAAACGTCAAAGTGATCGCCAAAAACGGGAAAGTAACGTTGAAGGGCCCTGTGAACTCTGAACAGGAGAAGCAAGCAATTCACGCCAAAGCCGTCGAAATCGCCGGCGAGGGCAAAGTGGTGAACGAGATCACGGTGAAACAGGCAAACGGAAGGACCTCAAGGGATAGATAACCGACGAGGACGCCACAACACTGGAATCAGGCATCAACAGGGAGGGAAAATGGCAGGAAAGAACACGGCCGTTTTTGGGATTTTCAGAGACCGGATGCACGCTGAGACGGCGGTAGACCGGCTCCTGGCAAACGGCTTCCGCAACGAGGACATCTCGGTGCTGCTGCCCGACAACGAGGGGACCAAGGATTTCGCGCACGAAAAGCACACCAAGGCCCCTGAAGGCACTGCGGCGGGCGCCGCGACCGGAGGCGCCGTCGGCGGCACTCTGGGGCTCTTAGCCGGTATCGGCGCGCTCGCTATTCCCGGACTTGGACCATTTATCGCTGCCGGCCCAATCATGGGCACGCTGGCCGGCGTGGGCGCCGGCGGCGCCGTGGGCGGCATTATCGGCGCGCTGGTTGGCATGGGAATGCCCGAGTACGAGGCCAAGCGCTACGAGGGCCGCATCCGCGAAGGCGGCATTCTGCTGTCGGTGCACTGCGACAACTCGGATTGGGTGAAACGCGCGAAGGACATTCTGAAGCAGGCTGACGGAGAGGACGTCTCGTCCACCGGGGAAGCCGACGCCGATTACGCCGAAACCGATAAACCGCTGCCGCGTAGCGCCAGCAGGCGGAGAGAGGAAACCACCTATAGCGGCCGGGTACGCGAGGACCTGTAGGCCGGACCGACGGTGTCGTGCGCGGGCGGGACCGAAGTCCCGCCCGCTATTTCAGGGCTTGGCCAGTGTTGTCCGGCACCACTGGAGGTGGCGTGCGATTTCGGCGGCGCGGTCTGTGTGGGCGCTGTCCAGCATCACCTTCCGTTCCCGGAGCCGGCGCCACTCCTGTTCACTTCGCTCGTACCAGCCGGCGGCTGCAGCGGCCAGTTCCCGGCGCTCGACCGCTAATGGCGCACGTTCCGCCTTCCCACGAAAGAGATCGCCCAGGTTTCCATAGGCGAGGGCCACGTCTTTGCAGAGATCGGCGTCTTCCGGATCCAGAGATGCGAGGCGCTCGCGCTGGGCGGCGGATTGTTCCAGGTGCGGCTGGGCCGCGTCGAAGTCGCGTTGCCCGGTGAGCAAGCGGCCAATCAACTCGTGACTGATCGCCAGTTCCCGGCCGCGGCGCGTGTTGGAAGCGTCTTCCTTCGCCAGCGCCTCCATCAACGCGTATCCTTTCTTATACTCGGCGAGCGCGGCGGAGGCGTCCCCGGCAAGCTCCACCATCTGGCCGATTTTGTTGTAGCTCACCCACAGGTCGGCCCGGCTCTCGGCCCCGGCATCGTCTTTCGCCAGCCGCTCGGCGAGCGTCAGGCCGCGGCGGTACTGCGCCAGGGCGCCGGCGCGATCACCGAGGTTGGGGAAGGTTGGATTCCCCAGCGCGTCACCGATATCGTTGTAGACCACCATCAGATCCCGCAACCAGGTGGCGTTGGCGGGGTCGCGCTTAACCAGATCCTCGCGGATGGACACGGCGCGGCGGTAGACGGCGATGGCTTCCGCAGGCCGGTTGAGGTAGGTCAGCAGATCGCCGGCCTTCTTGTACGTCAAGGCGAGGTCGCGCTGCGCGCGCGAGTCCTTCGGATCGGCCGCGGCCAGGGCCTCGAACACCTGCTCAGCTTTGCGGACAGACTCCAGCGCGGAGGCCAGATCGCCCGTCTGGGCCTGCGCGTCGCCGAGGGTGGCCATGCTGACTGCCACCGAGCGGCGAAGCCGGGCGTCGTGCGGACGTTCCGCCGATCGGCGTTCCCGGATGGCCAGCGATTTCTTCTGATACTCGATGCCGTCCGCGGTCGCGCCGGCTTTTAAGGAAAGGACGCCCAGATCGTTGTAACTGACGGCTACGCTGTCGAGGAGCTCGGCGTCGTCGGTGTGAGTGGAGGCAAGCCGCTCGCGCAGCTCGAGCGACCGGCGGCTCAGGGTAACGGCCTCGCCCAGATTGCCGGCGTCGGCCAGCGTGGTCGCCAGGCGGCTATAGCTGGAAGCCAGCTCCAACTGCGCCTTCAGATCCGATGGCCGGGCCGCGGCATCCGCCTGGTCCAACTCCAGGACGCGCCGGTGACTGGCCAGCGCGCCGGCCGTGTCGCCCATGGCGGACTGGATCTCGCCGAGGCGGCTGAACACCCGCGAAGCATCCCGGTTGCGGCCGGGGTCGTCCGGCTGCCGCGCCCAGATGGCCTCGAAGATCTCCTGCGCGCGGCGATAGCTGGCAAGCGCGCCGGGCAGGTCGCCCAGGTTGGCGGTTGAGGGGTGGCCCTGGACGTCGCCCAACTTGATGTAGGCCGAAGCCAGCTCGCGCTGGAGCGAAGCGTCGCCGGCCGCTTCGCCGGCCAGGCTGTCGAGGTAGGTCTGCGCGTGGCGGACAATCTGCTCGCGCGCCGGCGTCGATCCGGCGAGGTTCTGAATCGAATCGTGGACGTCGAAGAGAAAGGCGTTCGCCAGGCGACGCACATCGTTGAAGCGACGCTCGGCGCGCGCGCGCTCGGAGCGGGCCACCTGGGCTTCGCGGGTGGTGACGACGATCCCCGTAACCAGCGTGATCAGCACAATCGCCGCCGCGGCGGCCACCGTGCGATGGCGGCGCAGGGCCTTCGAAGCGCGGTAGCGTAGCGTGGATCCCTGCGCCCGCACCGGCAATCCGTTGAGATGGGCTTCGATGTCGGCGCGAAGCTGTTCCACGGAAGCGTAGCGCCTCTCGGGCTCCTTGCGGAGCGCCATTAACACGATGTTGTCCAGCTCGCCGGAGAGCGCGCGGCGGAGTGGCTCGGGCCGCGGTTCGCCGGCTTCCACCGCCGTTTGCGCCGTCACCGCGGTGCTCGGGCGGACCGGTTCCTGCTCCAGGACGATTCGCTGGACCTCGAGGAGGCTGCGGTTCTCCAACTGGAAGGGGCGTTGGCCGGCGAGGAGTTCGTAGAGAATCACGCCGAGAGAATAGACGTCGGCGGCAGTGGTGATGGGCTGGCCGAGCACCTGCTCGGGACCGGCGTAGTCCGGCGTCATCAACCGCACCCCGGTTTGCGTCGCGGGCGCGGACGCGGCCTCGTCGTCGCCCACCAGTTTGGCGATGCCGAAATCGAGCAATTTGACGGCGCCGTCGCGGTTCACCAGGATGTTGCTCGGTTTGAGGTCGCGGTGCACAACCAGGTTCTGGTGGGCGTATTCCACCGCTCGGCAGACATCGCAGAACAGGCGCAAGCGCTCGCGGACGCCGAGGCGGCGTTCGCGGCAATATTCGTCGATGGGCGCGCCTTCCACATATTCCATGACGAGGTACGGCGCGCCGTCGCCGGTGATGCCTCCGTCCAGCAGGCGGGCTATGCCGGCGTGATTGAGGTTCGCCAGGATCTGCCGCTCCTGGCGGAACCGCTCGACGACAAAATCCGAATCCATGCCGCGCCGGATCAGCTTGACCGCCACGCGCTGCCGGAACTGGTTGTCTGCCCGCCAGCCCTCGTAAACAGCGCCCATCCCGCCTTTACCTACGAGCCGGCTGAGGCGGTACTGGCCGACAGCGTGTTCCTGGGCTGGGGCATTCGGTTCCGTGAGGGCCGCGGCGAGGATATCGGAAAGCGTCCGGTCAACCAATCCCGAGTGTTCGCTTTCCCGAAACAGCGCCGCCACATCGCGCAGAAGCTCGCCATCGCCGCCGGCCGCGCCGCGGATGTAAGATTCGCGCTCGCCCGGAGGCAGATCGAGGGCGGCCTGAAAGATCTGTTTGATCTGCTGGTACCGATCGGCCGTCATGCGGACCGCTCCTGATTCCGGGCCAGTTCCGCGTGCAGCCAGGCGCGAGCCATAGCCCACTCGCGTTTGACCGTAGCGGTCGAAACGCCCAGCGCCTCGGCGGTCTCTTGGACGTTGAGGCCGCCGTAGTAGCGCAGTTCCACCACGCGGGCTTGTTGCGGGTCGAGCCGCTCGAGCCGGGAGAGCGCCTCGTCGAGGACCAGAAGTTCCTCGACGCGGACCGAGTCGACCGCCATGGATTCGTCCAGCGTCACGCGCAGCGCGCCGCCGCCGCGCTTGGCCGCGCCATGCGTCTTGGCGTAGTCGAGCAGGATGTGGCGCATCAACTGCGCCGCGACGCCGAAGAAGTGCGCGCGATTGCGCCAGTCCGTCTTCCGCTGGTCCACCAGCCGCAGGTAGGCTTCGTGCACCAGCGCGGTCGCCTGCAAGGTATGGCCGGAACGCTCCCGACTCAGGCGGCGGGAAGCAATGCGGCGCAACTCCGCGTAGACCAGCGGCAATAGCCGGTGGACGGCGGAGCGGTCCCCGGAAGCCAGCTCGCCCAGAAGCTGCGTCACCTGCTGCGCCTGTTGCGCCTCGGCAGCCGTCATTGACACTTCAGATTAGTGTACAGCGGCGGCCGCGCTATCGGACGTATTCGCTCCAACTGCCGCGGCTCGGGGCGGGAGGCGGTTCCTGGCCGGCTTCGTCGAGGCCTTTGGTCGATTCCTCATCGGCCTGCGCGCGAGGCAGCGCAACGGCGAGCCGGACGCCGCCTTCGTAGGCGCGCTGGCGCAACACCGTGATTCCTGCGATGGTCCGTGGCCACTCGACGGGACGGGCGACTGCTCTGCCGGCAACGCCGTGATCGCCCGCTTGCCTGAAAGCGTGACCTGTCGCGGCGGCCAACAAAGCCAGCGCCGCGACACGCATTCTGGTGGTTCTCCTCATCGGCGGATGCCGATCTGCCCCCCTACCGCCTAACGAGAAATCCGGAGCAAAACGGGATCAAGAGCCCTTGGGCGGTCCGCCGCGGGTTGTGCGACAATGACTCCGTTTCGGGAAGATTGGAAGGCTATCCGTGTCCTTGGCGTTCACCGTCCGGCCTACTACCAAACTGATTCGCGCGTGCTATCTGCTCGCCGTTCTCATGGCCATCGGCGTTCTCGTAGTGGGGCGGAGGTACGATCTGGCGGCGGAGACCCAGTACGCCCTCCTGGCCTTGCCCGCCATCCTGCTGGCAGGCGCCCTATGGCGGCACTTTTCCCGCCGGTTCGTGAAGCTAACGGTGGCCGACGGGCGGCTCCGGTACCAGTCCGGGATATTGAACCGGACGATCCGGACGCTGGAGCTAAGCCGGATTCAGGATGTCCGGTGCGACCAGACGATCACCGAACGCCTGCTGGGAATAGGCGACATCACGATTGAGACCGCGGGGGAATTCGGACGCCTGCACGTCGAGGACATCGACGCGCCGCAGCGCGTAGCGGAGCAGATTCTCGACCTGTCGCGCGGGGGCGCCAAGCCCGCCGCGGCGTCCTGAGCGACGGCCACCCGGGTGATCCCGGTAGATCGTCACCATTCAGCGAAAAAACCTTCAAAAAAGCCTTGATTCTTCTTGTGCAGGAGCATACAATTCTCTACAGCTTGCGCTCAGGGGGGTCTGGGTAGCGCGGATCTTGTTGGAAGACTCTCTTGGGCTGGGCTAGCGAACACAAGGAGGCTTCCATGGGGGCATTGACTGCAAAACGACAGCTCACATCACGTTGCCTGTTACTGCTCGCCGCGGCGCTGCTATGCGCCGCGCCGGCCCTGAGCCAGGGCGACCGGGGCACCATCACCGGATTGGTGACGGACAGCACGCAGGCGGCGATACCGGAAGTTGAGATTACGATCACGCACGTTCAAACGAACGTGCAGACCAGCACTCGCAGCGGAAGCACCGGCGTCTACAACCTGCTGCGCCTGCCGGTGGGCAATTACACGCTGGTGGCAAAGAAGGAAGGGTTCCGAGCCTACCAGCAAACGGAGATTCCGGTGCGCGTCGGCGAGACGCTGCGCCTGGACATCACGCTCGAGATCGGACAACTCACCGAACAGGTGACCGTCGTCGGGGCGGCGCCGCTGATCTCGTCGGAATCCGCCGAGGTCGGCCTGGTACTGACATCGGCCCAATTTACGGAACTGCCACTGACGTTGGGCGGCGGTATTCGCAATCCCTCGTCGTTCATTTTCCTGCAACCGGGAGTCTCCCCGGGCAACACGTGGGAGAAACACGTAAACGGCAATCCGGCCTTTACGGACCAGGTTTACTACGACGGCATCGCGCTCAGCCGGGGCGACCTGGCCAATGACGCGGAAGTGAACCCGTCGGTGGACGCGATCGCCGAGTTCAAGCTGATTTCCAACAACTACTCGGCCGAGTACTCGCATGGCCTGGGCGGCGTCACCACCTTCAACTACAAAAGCGGCACCAACGAACTGCATGGCAACGGCTTCGTTTTCAATAGCGTCGAGGCCTATAACGCCCGCAACTTCTTCCAGCCGGAGAAGCCGAAATACCGGCAGAACAACTGGGGCTTCACCGTTGGCGGCCCGATTGTCCTGCCGAAGGTCTACGACGGCCGCAACAAGTCGTTCTTCTTCTTCTCGCTGGACACCATCTACGTTCGCGCTCCCGGTTCGCCCGGACTGTCCACGGTGCCGACGGCAGGCATGCTCCAGGGCAATTTCACCGACTGGGTGAACGCAGGCCGGGGCATGGTCTACGACCCAGCGACGGGCCGGCGCAATGAGTCGGGCGCGTTCGTCCGGGATCCGTTCCCGGGCAACATCGTGCCGCAGGCGCGCTGGAGCAACATCTCCTCGAAGATGGTAGCCATGCATCCGCAACCGACCTATCCGGGGCTGATCAACAACTACCAGGCGGTAACCGGAGCGCCGGAAAGCGACCAGCGCACCAGCGGCTTCAAGATCGACCACTTGCTCAGCGACGCCCACCGGTTGAGCGGGATGTTCAACTGGACGGACCGCCCCGCGGTGAAGTGTCCCGGCGGCAACAACACGGCATGGAGCCTGGCCGGCGACCTGGAATGCCATAACGTTCAGCGCGTGACCACGCGCATTCTCCGGTTGAATTACGACTGGACCGTGAGCCCGACAGTGCTGAACCGTTTCTCGGCCGGCCTGTCGCGCTTCCGCAACCCGAACTTCTCGGTGCATTTCCGCCAAGGTTGGATCGAGAAGATCGGGCTGAAGGGAGTGGCCGACGACCTGTTCCCGTGGGTGGACTTCAACCACGACTACATGCGCTTCGGCGACACCATCGCCTCGGATAACTACTTCACCAATTTCACGTTCGTCGACACGGTGAGCATCATCCGCGGCAACCACACCCTGAAAATAGGAGGTGAAGTCCAGCGCCATCGCAACAATTTCCGGAATTTCGGGACTACCGGCGGCAACTTCCAGTTCAACCAGCTCTCGACCGGACTTCCCGGCGTCACCAACAGCGGGAACTCCTGGGCCAGCTTTTTGCTGGGGGACGTCTACAACGCGTCGGCGTTCTTCCCGTTCTTACAGAGCGGCAACCGGAACGGCTACTACAGCCTTTGGGCGAACGACGACTGGAAGGTTACCCCGAGGCTGACGCTGAACCTCGGCTTCCGGTGGGAGGTCCAGCCCGGCTTCACGGATCCCAACAACCGCATTTCGTTCATGGATCCCACCGTCCCGAACCCGGGCGCGGGCGGGTTGCCGGGGGCTTACATCTTTGCCGGCGATTGCCAGGGATGCTCCGGCTTCACCAGCACCGGCAACACGCACTGGCGCGACTTCGCGCCGCGGCTCGGCTTCGCCTACCGGTTGACGGACAAGACGGTGGTGCGGGGCGGCTACGGCATCTTCTTCGCGCAGATCATCACACAGGGCACGGGCGTCAACGGTCTGAGCGAAGGCTATAACGTCAGCGCCAGTTTCGCCACGGGCGACAGCGGCCTCACGCCCGCTTTCAACTGGGACAACGGCTTTCCGCAGAATTTCCCGCGGCCGCCGCTGATCGACCCCACGCTGAAGAATACCCAGAGCGCCAACTTCGTCGACCGGGACCGCAGCACGCTGGTTCCCTACACGCAACAGTACAACTTCCTGATCGAGCACCAGGTCGGCCAGAGCACCTCGTTCAGCGCCGGCTACGTGGCGAATCTCGGACGGCGGATTCACTCGTCCATCAACTGGAACCAGACCGACCCGAGATACCTGAACCTGGGCGCATTGCTACAGCGGAACATTTTGGACCCGCAGGTGGCGGCGGCCGGCTTCGGCGAGCCTTACCCGGGCTTCGCGAGCCAGTGGGGGACCCGAGGCACGCTCGTCCAGGCCCTGAAGCGCTGGCCGCAGTTCACCAGCGTCGGCCAGCCCGGATCGACCTTCGGGAACTCGTCTTACCACTCTCTGCAAATCAGCGGCGAACGGAGAATGAGCCGGGGGCTGATGTTCACCCTTGCGTACACGTTCTCCAAAGCGATGGCGAACACGGAGGGCTTCTCTTCCGGAACGGGAGCGCAGGACTGGTTTAACCGGGCGCTCGACAAGTCCATCACGTCCATCGATCAGCCGCACATCCTCACGTTCAGCTACATCTACGAGCTTCCGTTCGGTCGCGGCAAGCGGTTCGCCCAGGGCGGCGTTGCCTCCAAGATCGCCGGGGGCTGGAAGATTACCGGCCTGCACATGTACTCCAGCGGCACGCCGATCGCGGTGATCATGAATAACCCGCTGCCCATCGGCAACCCGTCGCTTCGCCCGAACGTCGTGTCAAGCGACCTGCGCTCCAACATCAGCGCCGGCGAGTTCGATCCCGGGCGGGGCGACCTCTGGTTGAATCCAGCGGCGTTCGCGACGCCGGCGTCGTTCACGTTCGGCAACGCCCCGCGATACACCAATGCGCGGATTCCCACCCGGCTGACGGAATCGCTCGGCCTGTTGAAGGATACGCAAATCGGCGAGCGGTACAACCTCCAGCTTCGCTTTGAAAGCTCGAATCCGTTCAACCGCGTGGTGTTCGGCGGTCCCGTGTCGAACTTCTCCTCGGGCTCCTTCGGCAGGATCGGCAGCGCCGCCGGTTCACGCCAACTCACGCTCGGCGCGAAGTTCAACTTCTGAGCACTACCGTGCGGCAGGCGGCCTCCGGCCGAACGGCTGCAACACTCGGGGGCAGGCATCCGAGCCTGCCCCTGCATCACCTGCGCAGATCCTTCCTCCTGAATCCGCGACAGCCCCGAATGGAACCCGTGGCGTAAAGCCTATCCTCCCGCGTCCCCCCGTACGGCAGGCTCTGTTATGATTTCGGACATGCGACTCCCCATAGGGTTCGTTGTGTTCGTAGTGACGCTATCGGCGTCCGGGCCGGACCGCGTTGTTCCGGCCGTTAACGAGGTTCGCTTTTGGGAGCATGACCGGGGCACGATCCTTCAGCAGGTAGGCCAGCAGCCTTACGAGATGACCTGGGTGGACCGGGAGGAGAACCCGGACACGCTTGTCGATTTCGAAGATCTCAAGGATTGGACGCTCGAGCTATACGGCGGGGCCGACGGCGAACTGTCCCGTACGCGCGAGCAGCAGATGTGGGGCCAGTACGTCGCGAAGATCCTGTACTCGTCCAATACCGATAAGAGCCGCGTCATCGCGCGCCCCCCGAAGCCCATCCCGATCCCCGGCCGTTTCGATTCCGTCGAGATGTGGGGCTACGCCGACCGCCGCCGCCAGCGCACAGGCCCCGGCACGCCGACCCATATTACCGTTCTCGTCCGCGATGCGGCCGGCGCGGAACACCGGTTCCCCATCAGCGACGTCATCTGGATGCACTGGTGGCTGGTGCATCACAAAGCCTCGCGCCAGACGCTCGAACAGATCGTCTGGCCCGCCAGTTTTTCCGGCATCGAGATCGCCATGGATACGCCGAATCCGCAGCAGCGTTACCTTTACTGCGATTCCCTGGCGTTTTATGTGGAAGAGCTGAAGCCGCTCGCGTTCAAGCCCCAGCCGAAAAGGAACCTGAAACCTTATCGCGGCCAGATCGCCGGTACGAATACCGGCGACGGCGTCCTTCCGTTTCCTACTCGCGAGGAGACGATCCTGCCGTCGAATTTCGAGCCTCGGTTTCAGGTCTCGGTTCGCCGCGCCGAGCCCGGCCGCTTTCAGTTCCTCTACGAAGGCAGCGATGCGAAAGTCACGTACGAGTACCGTCCCCGAACGGGCGCGCTCGGCGAACTGACCGTAAGCGTGAATGGCGGCCCGCCCATTCGCCCCATGGATGGCGGAGGCGTCCGCTTCGAGGATGCGCCGCGGGGCGAACTGATCGGCGCCGATCTCGACGGCGACGTCGTCAAAGCCAGCTTCCGGTTTGGCTCGCACCTTGTCGATTACGAGTTGCGGCTCTGGCAGAAGTCACTGGCGCTCGATGTCTGGAGCGACGGCGGCGAGGCGACGGAATTGAACTTCGGACGGGTAGCGGGCGTGACCAATCCCAAGCTCATCACCGTTCCGTATCTCACCTATGGCGGGTCGAACCCCCGCGTACTGATGTCGGGCAGTGCGGACAAGCCGGTTTTCACCTCGATCTGGTTCGACTGGTACCGGTCGAACGCTTCCGAGCCGTTCGCCGCGGCGAAGCCTTCCGTGACGGCCGACAGCGCCGAAATCAACGGCGGGATGAAGTACATCCCGAAGACGAACGGGGAGCGGAACAACCTGTACGAGCGCATCTTCGTGACGAATTCGCAGGTGTACGAGGAGACGCTGCCCACCATTGCCAACCCGCCGTCGCTGCGGCAGCAGGAGGGCAAGCAGGTGATTTGGACGGTCACCTCGCCGCAGACCTTCCAGTCCGACCATGAGCGCTGCCGCCGTATCCGCGCCTACGGGCTGGACAAAATCATGCAGCACAGCCACGAGGTCACCTGGCGGGACCATGCCGACAGCTTCACGATGCGGTTGCGTGCGTCGCCGCAGAAAGGCGGCGACCGGATGCTGCAGTGGTACATCCAGGCGCAGAACAACCTCGGCTGGCTGCAAGGCGTCTACAGCAACTACACCGACTTCGCGCCCGTGAACACGAACTGGAGTCCGGACCACGTGCAGCGCGAGCCGGACGGGCAGTGGCGCCGCGCGTGGTGGCGCAACTACGCATTGAAGCCCGCCAAGGCGGTGGAGTTCGACGAGTATTACGCGCAGCGGATCAAGGAGAAGTACGGCGTGAAGATGTCGTACACCGACGTCCATACCGCCGTTTCACCGTGGCGCTACTGCGACTACGACGCGCGGGTGCCGGGCGCCGGAACCCTGGCCGCGACGTTCTACGCTTATGGCCAGCTTTTGCTCAACGACCAGCGCGCCTACGGTCCTTCGCAATCGGAGGCAACCTACCAGTGGCTGTACGCGGGCCTGGAGTCCGGCAGCTACGGCTGGGTCTACACGGATCACAATCTCCTCGTGGAACCGGTGGACGCCGCTTTCCAGTTGCACAAGATTCATCCGCTTGAAGCCGACTACGGCATGGGGTACACCTACTACTACCTGGACCGCACGGATCCCCAGTGGAAAGAGTCGCCCAAGAAACGCGAGTACGTGGATCTGTTCCTGGCCACCACCATCGCCTACGGCAACTTGGGATGGCTGGTAAACGACTGGGGCCTGGACGATCCATTCGGCATTGAGGCGATGAACCGGTCGTACTACATGATGCAGCAGTTGCAGCAGCAGTACGCGTTCATACGCCCGAAGCGCATCGAGTACGCGGACGCCGGCGGCCGCATGCTCTCCGCCAGCAAGGCGCTCGCGACCGGGGCGATCGCCCAGTCGCGCATCCACGTCGAGTACGAGAACGGGACCCATGTATACGTGAACCGCTCGACGGAAGGCGTCTGGACGGTGAAAGACCATGAAGGCAAGTCCGTCGAATTGCCTGTCTCCGGATGGCTGGCGTATAACGCCGCCAATGGCTTCTACGAACTGTCGGCGAACGCCGGCGGCGGGCGGATTGACTGGGTGAAAGCGCCGGACTACGAGTTCCTGGATGGCCGCGGACGGTGGACGGAGCAGGGAACGCTCGGGGCCACCGGAGGCATCGCCCGCCGGCAAAAGGCGGACGACATCGTTGAACTGATCGACATCTACGGGAACGACCGGATCGCGTTCCAAGCCTCCTGCGGCGGCGAGGTTCTCGCTTACGATTGGGAAGGCAAAAGCCTTGGCAAGGTGGACGTCCGATCGAACCGCGCGGGCTGGTACGAGTTCGCGCCCATCCCTCAAGCCAGGACGTACATTTTCGCCGCGCGAGCGTCCGCGCCGTGACGCTTCGCGGCGCCGCCGGCGATCAGGCCGGCCGCGGCAATCCGCCAGGTCCACGATCTGATATGGTGGCCTTGAGTTGCGAGGTGTTTCTTCCTATGCAATCGAATACGTCTCTGTTTGGACGGCTGCCGAACGCGGTCGCGTGCGCCTGTCTGTTTGCCGCGGTGGTTCTCTGTGGCTGCAAGCGGTCCGCGACCAGCAGCGAGAGTACGGCTTCCGCAAGGCCGCTGCGTCCCCTCAACGTGCTACTGGTCACGATCGATACATTGCGCGCCGATCGCCTGCGTTGTTACGGCTATCCAGAAATCGAGACGCCGAACATCGACCGCATCGCGCAAAACGGCGCCCTGTTCGAGAACGCCGTCGCCCAAACGCCATTGACTCCTCCTTCGCACGCCAGCATGTTCACCGGCTTGTATCCGACAGCTCACCACGTGCGCGGTAATGGGGGATTCATTTTGAAGCCTTCCACGACCACGCTGGCCACGATTCTCCAACAACAGGGGTGGGATACCGCGGCATTTGTCAGCGCCGCGGTTCTAACGAGAGTAGCCGGCTTGAACCAGGGCTTTACGGTATACGACGATCGGATGCCCAAGTCCGGCCCAGGGCTCGATGTCATTGCGGATGCGGAACGGCCCGCGGGTCAGACCGTCGATCATGCGCTCCGCTGGCTGGAGACGCAATCGGGCAGACCGTTCTTTCTGTGGGTGCACGTCTTCGATCCGCATCTGCCGTACAAGCCGCCGGCGCCATTCTCCCATCGGTACAAAGATCGCCCTTATGACGGCGAGATCGCATACGCCGACCACGAACTCGGACGGCTGTTCGATGCGGTCTCCAAAAAATCCCCAGCCGACCGGACATTGATCGCCGTGCTGTCAGACCATGGAGAGAGCCTTGGCGACCACGGCGAATATACGCACGGCGTGTTCGTCTATGATTCGACTCTGCGCATCCCGTTTATCATGTCCGGCCCGGGGATTCCAGCCGGTCTGCGCGTGAAGCGGCAGGCGCGAACCGTGGACCTGCTGCCGACAGTAATGGAATTGATGGGCGGACGTCCGCCTGCTTCGATCCACGGCGTCAGCCTGACGCCTTTCTTCGCGGGAAAGGACGCCGGCACGGATATCTCGTACGCAGAGACGCTGTATCCGAAAATCAACATGGGCTGGGCGGAACTACGCGCCATCCGCACCAACCGGTGGAAGTATATCCTCGCGCCCAAGCAGGAACTGTACGATCTTTTGGAGGATCCCGGCGAAACCAACAACCTGATTCAGAGTCACGCGGCGGAAGCGCAGAAACTCAAAGCGGAATTGCGGGCAATCGCCGGCGAGGGCAGGGAAAAGATCGAGACGTCAACGGTCGATCAACGCACTTTGGAGCAGTTGCGATCTCTAGGTTACCTTTCCGGAGTTTCCCAACCGACGTTTGAACTGAAGGGCGAGGGGGTCGACCCGAAAGATCGGGTCGGCATCCTAAAGATCATAGAAGAAGCCGATGGACCGCGATCGCAACTCCCGATCGCCCGAAGGATTGAACTACTAAGGGAAGCGCTGAAACAGGACCCGACGAATCCGACGCTGTACTATTCGCTGGGGCGCAATTGCGAGAAAGCCGGCCGTCCCGCCGAGGCGATCGGCGTATACCAAACGGCGATCCGCAACGGTTTTGAGAGCGGCTGGCTGCGCTCCCGCATCGGAGATTTCCTCGTCCGCTCCGGAAGAAAAACCGAGGCCATTTCCGAGTATGAGAGAGCCATCCGGCTGGACCCCTCGGATACCGGAACGCAAACGAACCTGGCGACTGCGTATGTGGAGAGCGGCAGGCTGGAAGATGCGGAACGCGTCTTCCAGGGCATCATTAAGATCGACGAAACGAACGCGGCGGCGTACAACGGCTTGGGCGTGATCGCCATTCAGCGACGGGACGGGGCGGCCGCGCTACGCTACTTCGAAAGAACCGTGCAACTGAATCCCGACCTGCTGGAAGCGCAACTCAACCTCGGGATTCTGTACAAGATGGCGGGCGACCGGGCGCGCGCACGCGCCAGCTTCGAGTCATTCCTGGCGAAGGCGTCGCCGGCGCAGTACGGTGAGACGATCCCCCAGGTTCGTGAGGAACTGAAAACCCTGCAATAGTAAGGCCCGCTGCAGGGCATGCCCGGCCCTTTACCCCGGGCAGGACCGTCCGAAGCGCCGCTTCCTGTTCGTGAAGGGCTGAAAGCGCTTCACTATCAATGCCCCTGCTGCCACGCGCCCGTAGCCTCTGAAATGGCCATGGAAGCGATTTCATGGGGGCGCAGCCCCAGGCAGACTCCAGCGCAAGAGTTGCTTCCTTTACTGAAAAAAACAGATTTTGAGGGCTTATAGTCCTTGACTCCGAAGAGGTTCTGGACTAGAATCCGTAACGGAAAGCTTTGTGTGGTTCGCGCCGGGGCATCCGGCGCGAAAGGGGTGAAGTCCTTAGATTCACCCAGGGTTTGAACTTCTAAAACTTGAAAGAGGCCAAATGATACGTTTTGCTTGGGAGAAATTATATCTCCGGGCCTTGCTCGTCCTGTCGATGCTGCTTCTGCTGCCCATCCTGGCGTTCGCCCAGGGCACCATCACGGGATTGGTAACGGACAGCACGCAGGCCGTGATCCCGGACGTTGAAATCACCATCACGCACGCAGGGACGAACATTTCCACCACAGCGCGCACTGGGCCCACCGGCGTGTTCACGCTGCTCCGTGTGCCAATCGGCGCCTATTCGCTCGTCGCCAAGAAAGAAGGGTTCCGGGCCTATCAGCAGCCCCAGATTCGAGTGCTGGAGGGCGACACGCTTCGCCTTGACATCGTCATGGAACTCGGCCAGATGACGGAAACGGTGACCGTCACCGGCGCGGCGCCTCTGGTGCAATCGGAGAACGCCCAAGTCGGCATGACCATCACCTCGTCGCAGTTCACGGAACTGCCCCTGACGCTCGGCGGCGGGATCCGGAACCCATCCTCGTTCATCTTCCTCCAGCCCGGCGTGTCGCCTAGCGGCACCTGGACAAAGCAGATCAACGGGGTCTCATCCTTCAGCGACCAGGTTTACTACGATGGTATCGCGCTCAGCCGCGGCGACCTGGCCAACGATGGCGAGGTGAACCCCTCGGTGGACGCCATCGCCGAGTTCAAGCTGATCGCCAACAATTACACGGCCGAATACACCCACGCGCTGGGCGGCGTCACCACCTTCAACATGAAGAGCGGCACCAACCAGCTTCACGGCAACAGCTTCTTCTTCAACAGTGTTGAGGCCTACAACGCGAGGAACTTCTTCCAGAAGGTAAAGCCGAAGTACCGGCAGAACAACTGGGGCTTCACGGTGGGCGGTCCGATCCTGATTCCGAAGCTCTACGACGGCCGCGACAAGACGTTCTTCTTCTTCTCCCTGGACCAGTTTTACCTGCGCGCTCCCGGTTCGCCGGGCCTCGCAACCGTGCCGACTTCGAAGATGCTCGATGGCGATTTCAGCGAGTGGGTGGACGCCGGCCGGGGCGTCGTGTATAACCCGCGATCCCAGCGCACGGAGAATGGCGCGGTGGTCCGCGACCCATTCGCGAACGGCATCATCCCGAAGTCGATGTGGAGCCGCATCTCCAGCCAGATGGTAGGGATGCATCCGCAGCCCACGTCCCCGGGATTGATCAGTAACTATCAGCTCGACACAGGCGCTCCGAGCACCGACCAGCGGTCGAGCGGCTTCAAGATCGACCACATGTTCACCGAAGCGCACCGCTTGAGCGGCATGTTCAATTACACGGACCGTCCGGCGGTGAAGTGCCCGGCCAGCAACAACGCGGGCGCGGGCAGCCTGGCTGGGGATCTGGAGTGCCACAACGTCCAGAGGGTCACCACCCGTATCGTCCGGCTGAACTACGACTGGATGGTCAGCCCGACGGTACTGAACCGCTTCTCGGCCGGCCTGTCCCGCTTCCGAAATCCCAACTTCTCGGTCCACTACGGGAAGGGTTGGCCGGAGAAACTGGGACTGACGGGCGTCGGCGGCGACCTGTTCCCGTGGGTGGACTTCAACCACGACTACGTCCGCTTCGGTGACACGATCGCTTCGGACAACTACTTCACCAACTTCACCTTTCTCGACACGGTCAGTGTCCTGCGCGGCAACCACACGCTGAAATTCGGCGTGGAGGTCCAGCGGCACCGGAACAACTTCCGCGATTTTGGCTCGAGCGGCGGCAATTGGCAGTTCAACCAGCTCTCCACCGGTCTTCCCGGCGTCTCCAAGAGCGGCAACTCCTGGGCCAGCTTCCTGCTGGGAGACGTTTATTCCGCTTCGTGTTTCTTCCCGTTCCTTCAGTACGGCAACCGCAACGGCTATTACAGTCCTTGGATCAACGACGACTGGAAGGTTACTCCGAAGCTGACCTTGAATCTCGGACTTCGCTGGGAGGTACAGCCCGGCTTCACCGATCCGAACAACCGCTTTTCCTACATGGATCCGACGGCGCCGAACACGCCGCTCGGCGGCATCCCCGGCGCGTACATCTATGCGAGCGACGGGGCTTTTTCAAGCACCGGCAATACGCACTGGAGGGATCTCGCTCCTCGGTTCGGCTTCGCCTACCGCCTTACGGACAAGACGGTGGTCCGCGGCGGCTTCGGCCTCTTCTACGCCCAGGTCATCACCCAGGGTACCGGCGTGAATGGCTTGCGCGAAGGTTACAACGTCAGCGCCAGTTTCGCCTCGGCCGACCTTGGCGTCAGCCCGGCGATGAACTGGGACAACGGCTTCCGGCAGGATTTCGCCCACCCGCCGCAGCTCATTCCGGACCTGAAGAACGCCCAGAGCGCGACGCTGGTGGATCGGGACCGCAGCACGATCGTCTCGTACACGCACCAGATGAACTTCATCATTGAACGGCAGGTAGGCCAAAGCATGTCGTTCACCGCTGGCTACGTAGGTAACGGGGGCCGGCGGCTGTCACGCGGCATCAACTGGAATCAGAATGAAACGTCGCAACTCGCCCTAGGCGGCCTGCTTTCAAAGAACATTCTCGACCCGGCAGTGGTCGCGGCAGGATACAAGGAGCCGTTTGCGGGATTTGCGACGCTGTTCGGCGCCCGCGGCACGCTCGCGCAGGCCCTGAAACGCTGGCCGCAGTTCACGAGCGTCGGCCAGGCAGGCGCCTTTTTCGGTTCTTCGAATTACCATTCGCTTCAGGTCAGCGGCCTGCGCCGGATGAGCAAGGGCCTGATGTTTACCTTGGCCTACACCTTCTCGAAATCAATCAACGACACCAATGTGTACGGCTACGGCGCGGGATCGATGGACCACTTCAACCGGAAGTTGGACAAATCCCTTGCTTCCCTCGATCAGCCGCACACGCTGAGCCTCAGCTACATTTATGAGCTGCCATTCGGACCGGGACAGAGGTACCTGACGAAGGGCATCGGTTCGAAAGCCTTGGGCGGTTGGAAAATCACCGGCATGCAGATATACTCCAGCGGCGTGCCGATTGGGTTCACCCTGAATAACAACCTGCCGATTGGCAATGCGGGGCAGCGGCCAAACCTCATATCGTCGAATTTGCGGAGCAGTGTCAGCGCGGATGCTTTCGATCCGGCCAAGGACCTTTGGCTGAACCCCGCGGCGTTGGCAATCCCGGCGCCGTACACCTTCGGCAACGCGCCACGGAACAGCGGTGATGTCCGCAACCCGATGTATATGAGTGAGAGCCTCGGCCTGTTGAAGGACACGAGGTTTGGTGAGCGGTTCAACTGGCAGCTCCGCTTCGAGTGCACGAATCCGATGAACCGGGTGGTCTTTGGCGGACCGGTGGCCAACTTCTCGTCTGGCTCCTTCGGGAGGATTACCAGCGCCTCTGGCGCTCGCAGCATCACGCTAGGCACGAAGTTCTACTTCTAGCCCGCTTGCTGGCGGTGGTGGCTTTGCTTTCGAGCCGCGACTGCCGTGAGCGGCTGTAACCTCCCGCCCTCCCGGCCTCACAGGCCGGGAGGGTTTTCTCACATAGGATTTAGACATGACAATCCGACTTGCGGTTTCCCTGTGTGCCTTGGCGCTTCCGGCGTTGGCCCAGTCGCCGGAGAAAATCGCGCCGGCGATCAACGACATCGAAAGCTGGCAGCAGGTGGGCCAGCAACCCTACGAGTTCACCTGGACGCAGCGCGAAGAGCACCCGAAGACCCTCGTGGATTTCGAGGATCTCGCGGGCTGGAAGTTGGAACTGTACGGCGGGGCGGACGGCGAGTTGCGCCGCAGCCGCGAGCAGCAGATGTGGGGGCAGTACGTCGCCAAGTTCCTCTATTCCGGCGCCGGAGAACAGAGCCGGGCCATCGCGAGGCCGCCGAAGCCAATTCCGATTCCGGAGCGGTTCGACTCGATCGACCTGTGGGGCTACGGCAATCGCTGGTCGTGGGTGGAGGATCCGACGACGCCCGCGGCGGATGTCGCGGTCCTGATCGTGGACGCGCGCGGCAAGGAATTCCGGATCCCGCTCACGGACATCCGCTGGAAACAGTGGTGGCTGATCCACCGGATGCTTCCTCGGGAGACCGCCGGGCAGATCGGCTGGCCCGCGAGCTTCTCGGGCATCGAAATCTCGAAGATCAAACACAGCGCGAAGCGCTACTTCTTCTGCGACTCGCTGGCGTTCTACACCGAGGAGCTGAAGCCGCTGGAGTTGAAAGCGCAGCCCAAGCGCAACCTGAAGCCCTTCCGCGGGCAGATCGCCGGACTCAACACGGGCGAGGGGACGCTTCCGTTTCCCACGCGCGAGGAGACGATCCTGCCGTCGAATTTCGAGACGGCGTTCACCGTGACGGTCCGGGCGCCGGAGCGCAACCGGTTCGAATTCCGCTATGAAGGCAAGGACGCGAAGGTCGCCTATGACTACCGCCCGAGCGCCGGCGGTCTCGGCGAGTTGACGGCAAGCGTGAACGGCGGCGCGCCGTTTCGCCCGATGGAAGGCGGCGGCATCCGCTTCGGAGACACGCCGGAGGGCCGCATTTCTCAAGGGGAGCTGGTTTCCGCCGCTCTGGATGGCGACGTGGTGAAAGTGAAGTTCCGCCACGGCTCGCGAGTGGTGGATTACGAGCTGCGCCTCTGGCAGAAATCGCTGGTCCTCGACGCCTGGTGCGACGGCGGGCAGGCCGCCGAGCTGAGTTTCGGGCGCGTGGCGGGCGTCGCGAATCCGAAGCCGATCAAAGTGCCGTACATCACGTACGGCGGACCAATCATACCGCGGGTGCTGATGTCGGGCGGCGCGGACAAGCCGGTGTTCACGTCGATCTGGTTCGACTGGTACCGGTCGAACGCGTCGGAACCGTTCGCCGCGAAGGCGCCCAAGGTCACCGCCGACAGCGCGGAAATCAACGGCGGCATGCGCTACATCGCGAAGACCGACGGCGAGCGGAACCCCTTGTATGAACGCATCTTCATTACGACGTCTCCCGTATACGAGGAGACGCTTCCCACCATTGACAATCCCCCGTCGCTGCGCCAGGCGGAAGGCAAGCAGGTAATCTGGACCGTCACCGAGCCCGAGACGTTCCAGGCGGATCACGCGCGCTCCCGCAAGATCCGCGCCTACGGCCTGGATAAGATCATGCAGCACAGCCACGAGGTGACGTGGCGCGACGAGGGCGACAGCAACACCATCAAGCTGCGCGCCTCGCCGCAAAAAGGCGGGGACGCGATGCTGAAGTGGTACATCAAGGCGCAGAACGATATGGGCTGGCTCCAGGGCGTCTACAGCAATTACACCGACTTCTGCACCGTGAACACGAACTGGAGTCCCGACTGGGCGCAGCGCGAACCGAGCGGCGAGTGGCGGCGCGCCTGGCCCCGCAATTACGCGATGAAGCCGTCGAAAGCGGTCGAATTCGACGAGTACTACGCGCAGCGGATCAAGGAGAAGTTCGGCGTCAAAATGTCGTATACCGACGTGCACACGGCGGTGTCGCCCTGGGGCTACTGCGATTTCGACGCCCGCGTGCCGGGCGCGGGAACGCTGGCGGCCACGTTCTACGCGTACGGGCAGCTTTTGCTGAACGACCAGCGGCAGTACGGCCCGTCGCAGTCCGAAGCCACCTATCAGTGGCTGTACGCAGGCCTGGAATCGGGCAGCTACGGCTGGGTCTACACGGATCTCAACCTGCTCACGCACCCGATGGACGTAGCCTTCCAGGTCCACAAAATCCATCCGCTCGAAGCCGACTACGGCATGGGGTACACGTACTTCTATCTCAGCCAGCTCGACAAGAAATGGGTGGAGTCTCCGAAAAAGCGGGAATACCTGGACCTGTTTCTGGCCACCACCATCGGTTACGGCAACATGGGCTGGCTGGCGAACGACTGGGGACTCGACAATCCGTTCGGCGTCGAGGCCCTGGCGCGGTCGTACTACATGATGCAGCAGCTCCAGCAGCAGTACGCTTTCGTCCGCCCGAAAAAAATCGAATACGCGGACCGAGGCGGGAAGATGCTGAGCGCGAGCCAGGCTCTTGCTACCGGCGTCATCGAAGATTCGCGGCTCCACGTGGAGTACGAAAACGGCGCGCACGTCTATGTCAATCGCGGCGCGAAAGGAACATGGACGGTGAAGGACGGCGCCGGCAAAGCGGTGGAGCTTCCGGTGAGCGGCTGGCTGGTCTTCAACCCAGGCGCCAATTTCTACGAGCTTTCGGCGAACGTCGCGGGCCGGCGCATCGATCACGTGCAGGCGGCGGACTACGAATTTCTGGATGGCCGCGGCCAGTGGACGGAACGCGGCTCGCTGGGCGCAACCGGCAGCGTGGCGCGGCGGGCGCGGTCCGAAGGGGTCGTCGAGTTGATCGACATTTACGGCAACGATCGTATTGGGTTCGAAGCCGGAGGTCCGGGGCAGATGATGGCCTATGATCCGGAAGGCAAGAGCCTCGGCGCGGTCGAGCTGAAGTCTTCACGCCCCGGCTGGAATGAATTCAAGCCGGTGGCGGGCGGCCGGACCTACGTATACGCGAAGCGGGGCAACTGATAGGGTGCGGGCCAGACCTGTCGCAGCGGTTGTCTTCGCCGCCTTGGTTCCGGCGGCCGCGCTCGCCCAGAAGGCCGTTCCGGCGATTAACGAGATCGAGATCTGGCAGCAGGTGGGCCAGCAGCCCTACGAATTCACCTGGACGCAGCGCGAGGAACACCCGAAGACGCTCGTCGATTTCGAGGACCTCGCGGGCTGGACGCTGGAACTGCACGGCGGCGCCCAGGGCGAGCTTCGCCGCAGCCGCGAGCAGCAGATGTGGGGACAGTACGTCGCCAAAATCGTTTACTCCGGCGCGGGCGGCCAGAGTCGCGTCGTTGCCCGCCCGCCCAAACCCATTCCAATCCCGGACCGATTCGACTCGATCGAGCTTTGGGGATACGGCAACATCTGGGGCGGACGGCCGGACCCGTCCACCCCGATGGTGGATATTTCGGTACTGGTTCGCGACGCCCGCGGCAGGGAGTTTACGGTCCAGCTCGCCGACATTCGCTGGAAGCAATGGTGGCTGATTCATCGCAAGCTGCCGCCGGCCATCGCAAAGGAGATCGTCTGGCCGGCGGAGTTCAGCGGCATTGAGATCGCCCGCCTCGGCAACTCCGCCTCCCGCTACTTTTTTTGCGACTCGCTCGCGTTCTTCACCGAGGAATTGAGGCCGGTGGCGCTGAAGGCACAGCCAAAGCGAAACCTGGCGCCGTTCCGCGGGCAGATCGCCGGCCTGAATACCGGTGAGGGAGCGCTCCCGTTCCCTACGCGGGAGGAAACCATCCTGCCGGGCAATTTCGAGCGGGACTTCACCGTCGCCGTTCGGCAGCCTGGCGAGAACCGCTTCGAACTCGAATACAAAGGGAGTGATGCGACGGTAGCCTACGTTTACGCGCCACGCTCGGGGAATCTCGGCGAGCTGAGCGTCAGCGTAAACGGGGCCGCTCCTTACCGTCCCATGGATGGCGGCGGCGTACGGTTCGCCGGCGCGGCCGGCGGCTCGCTGCCTGAAGGGAAGCTGCTCGCCGCGCGCCTGGCGGGCGACGCGGTGGAAGCGAAGTTCCAGTACGGCTCGCGCGTGGTGGACTACAACTTGCGGCTGTGGCAAAAATCGCTTGTGCTGGACGTCTGGTGCGATGGGGGCGAGGCCAGCGAATTGAGCTTCGGCCAGGTTGCCGGGGTCACGAATCCGAAGCTCATCACCGTGCCCCACATCACCTATGACCGGACCAGCATGCCGCGCGTGCTGATGTCCGGCGATCGGGCGAAGCCGGTTTTCACGTCGGTCTGGTTCGACTGGTACCGTTCCAACGCCTCCGAGCCATACTTCGTGCGGGAGCCGCACAAGATCGACTTCAGCCCCGTCTATCAGGAACACTACGTTACGAATGCTTACGAGCCGTACGCATCCCGGGAGATCCGGGTCACGACTACCAGCGCCGAGATTAACGGCGGCATGCGCTACATCCCGAAGACGGACGGACAAAGGAACAACCTGCACGAGCGGGTGTTTGTGACCGCCTCTCCGATCTACGAAGAAACGCTCCCCACCATCGCCAATCCTCCTTCCGTGCGGCAGGAGGAAAGCAAGCAGGTGGTCTGGACCGTCACCGCTCCGTCGACGTTTCCGGCGGATCACGCGCGCTGCCGCCGGATCCGCTCCTATGGCCTGAACCACATCATGCAGCACAGCCACGAAGTGACCTGGCGCGACGAAGGCGACAGCTTCACCATGCGGCTGCAGGCCGCTCCCCAGAAGGGCGGCGACGCGATGCTGAAGTGGTACATCCAGGCCCAGAGAGGCCTTGGCTGGACGCAGGGCGTCTACACCAACTACACGGATTTCGCTCCGGTGAACTCGAACTGGAGCCCTGACTTCGTCCAGCGCCTGCCGGGCGGCGAATGGCGCCGGGCATGGTATCGGAACTACGCGCTGAAGCCGTCGAAGGCGGTGGAATTCGACGAATACTACGCGCAGCGGATCAAGCGGAAGTTCGATCCGGCGATGTCTTACACGGATGTCCACACGGCGCTGCCTCCGTGGCTGTATTGCGACTATGACGCGCGCGTGCCGGGCGCGGGGACGTTCGCCGCGACGTTCTACGCATACGGACAACTGCTGCTGAACGATCAGCGCGTCTACGGGCCGGCGCCGTCGGAGGCGACGTACCAATGGCTGTACGCCGGGCTCGAATCGAGCAGCTATGGCTGGGTTTACAATTACACCCACGCCAATCTCCTCACCTTTCCGCTTGACCCGGCGTTTCCGCTCCACAAGATCCATCCGCTTCAGGCCGACTACGGGGTGGGATCGACGCGCTACTATCTCGATCAACTCGATCCACAGTGGCAGAAGTCGCCGAAGCGGCGGGACTACGTGGACCTGTTCCTGGCCACCACCATCGGCTACGGCAACATGGGCTGGTTGGTCAACGACTGGGGTGTGGACGACCCCTTCGGGGTTGAAGTCCTGGCGCGGTCGTACTACATGATGCAGCAGCTTCAGCAGCAGTACGCCTTCGTCCGCCCGAAAAAGATCGAGTACGCGGACCGCAACGGCAAGTTCCAGTCAGCGAGCATGGCGCACGCCACCGGCGCGATTGCCGATTCGCGCCTCCACGTGGAGTACGAAAACGGGGCGCACGTCTATGTGAATCGCGGCGCGAAAGGAACCTGGACGGTGAAGGACGGCGCCGGCAAAGCGGTGGAGCTTCCGGTGAGCGGCTGGCTGGTCTTCAACCCGGGCGCCAATTTCTACGAGCTTTCGGCGAACGTCGCGGGCCGGCGCATCGATCACGTGCAGGCGGCGGACTACGAATTTCTGGATGGCCGCGGCCAGTGGACCGAACGCGGCTCGCTTGGCGCAACCGGCAGCGTGGCGCGGCGGACGCGGCCGGAAGGGGGCGTCGAGCTGATCGACATCTACGGCAACGATCGCATTTCCTTTGAAGCCGGGGGGGCAGGGCAGATGATGGCCTATGATCCGGAGGGCAAGAGCCTCGGCGCGGTCGAAGTGAAGACTTCGCGCCCTGGCTGGTATCAATTCAAACCGGTGGCAGATGGCCGAACCTACATGTTCGCCGCCGCCCGTTAGGAGAAGGAGTCATTATGCGAATCATCATCGTTCTGTTTGCCATAGCCGCTTCATTAATGGCCAACGGCATGCCGGACAAAGTGGTCCCGGCGATCAACGAGATCGAAATCTGGCAGCAGGTAGGCCAGCAGCCCTACGAATTCACTTTCACTCAGCGCGAGGAGCATCCGAAGACGCTGGTGGATTTCGAAAACCTCGAAGGCTGGAACCTCGAACTGTTCGCCGGCGCCGACGGCGAGTTTCGGCGCAGCCGCGAGCAGCAGATGTGGGGACAGTACGTCGGAAAGTTCTTCTACCGGGGTACGGGCGAGAAAAGCCGCCTGATCGCACGTCCGCCGAAGCCGGTCCCGATCCCGGGCCGATTCGATTCCATCGATCTGTGGGGATACGGCAACCGCTGGGGCTGGGTGCGCGATCCGAAGACCCCGCCCGCCGACGTCTCCATCCTGATCACGGACGCCACGGGAAAAGAGATTACGGTGCAAATCACTGACATTCGATGGAAGCAATGGTGGCTGATTCACAGGAAGATCGCGCCCGCGACGCTTGCGGGGATCGTGTGGCCGGCGTCGTTCTCCGGCATCGAAATCTCGAAGGCGCAGCATGCGGAGATGCGCCACTTCTATTGCGACTCCCTGGCATTCTTCACCGAGGAGTTGAAGCCGCTCGCCCTGAAGCCGCAGCCCAAGCGCAACCTGAAGCCCTTCCGCGGCCAGATTGTTGGAATGAACACCGGCGAGGGCGTTCTGCCGTTCCCTACTCGCGAGGAGACCATCCTTCCGGCGAATTTCGAGACGCAGTTCACCGTCTCGGTCCGCGAACCGGAGGCCAACCGGTTCGAGCTTCGCTATGAAGGAAAGGACGCCAAGGTCGTTTACGAGTACCGTCCCCGCTCCGGAAGCCTGGGTGAGCTAAGCGTAAGCGTCAACGGGGGGCCGGCGTTCCGGCCGATGGATGGCGGCGGCGTGCGCTTCGCGGATACGCCGGAGGGCCGGGCTTCCGAAGGCGAACTGCTCTCGGCCGCCCTCGACGGCAATACCGTCAGAGCCAAGTTCCGTCATGGTTCCCGCATCGTCGATTACGAGTTGCAACTGTGGCAGAAATCGCTGGTGCTGGATGCGTGGTGCGAGGGCGGGCAGGCGACCGAGTTAAGTTTCGGCCGCGCCGCCGGCGTCTCCACTCCAAAGCCGATCACCGTTCCCTACATCACTTACGGCGGAACGAATCCTCGCGTGCTGATGTCGGGCGGCGCGGACAAACCGGTGTTCACTTCCGTTTGGTTCGACTGGTACCGCACCAATGCGTCCGCTCCGTACGCCGCCAAGGAGCCGGCGGTCACCGCCGACGGCGCGGAAATCAACGGCGGCATGCGCTACATCGCGAAGACCGATGGCGAGCGGAACAACCTCTACGAACGGATTTTCCTCACCAACTCGCCCATTTACGAAGAAACGCTGCCAACCATCGCCAACCCGCCCTCGCTGCGGCAGGCCGAAGGCAAGGAGGTGATCTGGACCGTCACCAGCCCAAGCACCTTCCAGTCGGATCACAAGCGCAGCCGGCGTATCCGCGCGTATGGGCTCGACAAGATCATGCAGCACAGCCACGAGGTGACGTGGCGCGACGAGGGCGACAGCTTCACGATGCGCCTCTTCCCCGCGCCGCAAAAAGGCGGGGTGGCCGGGCTGAAGTGGTACATCAAGGCGCAGAACGACATGGGCTGGCTGCAAGGCGTGTACACCAACTACTGCGATTTCGCGCCGGTGAACAGCAACTGGAGTCCCGATCACGTCCAGCGCGAGCCCAGCGGCGAATGGCGCCGCGCGTGGCCGCGCAACTACGCGCTGAAGCCGGCGAAGGCGGTGGAATTCGATGAATACTACGCGCAACGGATCAAGGAGAAGTACGGCGTGAAGATGTCATACACCGACGTCCACACCGCCGTCTCGCCGTGGCAATACTGCGACTTCGACGCGCGCGTGCCGGGCGCCGGAACCCTGGCAGCCACCTTCTACGCGTACGGGCAGCTTCTGCTGAACGACCAGCGGCACTACGGACCGACGCAATCGGAAGCCACCTACCAATGGCTGTATGCGGGGCTGGAGTCCGGCAGCTACGGCTGGGTCTACACGAATTACAACCTGCTTACCGAGCCCCTGGACGTCTCGTTCCAGCTTCACAAGATGCATCCGCTGCAAGCCGATTACGGCATGGGCTACACGCATCACTACCTCGATCGGATGGATCCCAAGTGGAGGGAATCGCCAAAGAGGCGCGACTACCTGGACCTGTTCCTCGCGACGACGATTGGCTACGGCAACATGGGCTGGCTGGCGACCGACTGGGGACTGGACGACGCGTTCGGCGTCGAGGCGCTCGCCCGGTCGTACTACATGATGCAGCAGCTTCAGCAGCAATACGCCTTCATTCCGCCAAAGAAGATCGAGTACGCCGCGCGCAACGGCGGCTTTGAAAGCGCGAGCCAGGCGCATGCCTCCGGCGCCATCGCCGATTCCCGCCTGCACGTCGAGTACGACAATGGCGCCCGCGTGTACGTCAATCGGTCCACCGAAGGCGTCTGGACGGTGAAGGACGGTCAGGGACGCGCGGTCGACCTGCCGCCATCGGGGTGGCTGGTGTTCAATCCGTCGAACGGGTTCTACGAGCTTTCCGCCAATGAGGGCGGCCGCCGGATCGACTGGGTGAAGGCGCCGGACTACGAATTCCTCGACGGCCGCGGGCAGTGGACCCAAAGGGGCGCACTCGCCGCATCCGGCAGCGTCGTCCGCCGCGCGCGGGCCGAGGGCGTTGTCGAGTTGATCGATATCTACGGCAACGACCGCATCGGGTTCGAAGCCTCGGGGCCGGGCCAGATACTGGCCTACGACGCCGAGGGCAAGAGCCTGGGCAAAGTGGACGTCAAGTCGCCGCGCGCCGGGTGGTATGAATTCTCTCCGGTGGCGAACGGCCGGATGTACGTCTTCGGCGCTACGCAGTAGTCCGCAAGGAGGCCGGCGCATGATCCGCACTACCATCGCGCTTCTGCTCATCGCTTCTCCGGCGCTTGCCCGGTTGCCGGCGCAGGCGCCCGGCGGCGGACCGGTGCGACTCGAGCTACAGCAGGGCCGGCGAGCCAAGGTGACCACCAACTACTGGCGCATGGAGTTCGACCTTACGCGCGGCGGCGCGCTGGACACGATCGTCTTTCCACACGGCTCCGGCAGGAACCTGCTGCGGGAACCGTTCCGCACCTACGTGGACGGCTGGAGCGACGCCGACGCGCCACGCGTCTCGGTGGAATCGTCGGAGGACCAGGGCGTTGCGCGCCTGGTCTTCTCCGGGACGCTGGCCTCGTCGGATCGCTCGCCAGGCGCCATCGCCTACCGCACAACCTGGACTCTGTCGCCGTTCGCCATCCGCGCGGATCACCTGCTTTCGTTCCCGCGGGGGCTGAAGGTGAGCACCGTGGGAATCGCCTCCACGTCGGTGAGAGGCGATCTCGACGAATACGGCCTGCGCGCCGGGCCGGCGGAGGATCGCGATCCGCGCCGGCGCTCGCTCGTGCGGCTTGGGAAGTTAAAAAGGGGCGAGGAACAATTCATTAGTGAACGGCACGCCCCCGTCCACCTGCTGTTTTTCCGGCGAGGCGTTGAGGGCTTTGATCTCACTACCGCATCCGATCTTGCCACGTGGACCACGGGCTTGACCGGCAAGAGCGGCATGGGGCGTTTCGATGCGCGCCTGTCGGCCGATGGCGCAGCGATCCAGATCGTCAGGGAGCCGCTGCACAGCCCCCAAGCGGCGACCGTCGCGGAAGGAACTTACGCGTTCAGCTACTATCTCGGGCTGCCGCGGATCGTCGAGAAATCCGACCGCAAGTGGCGGCATCTTTCGTTCGGCAATCACCCGTGGCCGTCCGACGAAGAGGTGCGGGAATGGGCCGGCGCGGGCGTAAACCTGGTCCGGCTGCACAACGATTACTCGGAGGACGGCGACTTCTGGCGCGACGGCGCTTGGCCTCCCTACGATGCCAAGGGAATGGCCGAAATGCGCCGCGTCATCGCCGCGTGCCGCCGGCACAAGATTCGCGTGGTTCCCTATTTTTCCATCTACGAGTTTCATCCGGAAGCCAATGGCTATCGGGAGCGCGAGCAGGAATGGAAGCGGACCACCGATGAAGCCGGGACCGTAATTCACAACACGGTGGGCAAGGGCGAGTACGGCGCGCAGATGTGCCCGCAGTCCGGCTGGCTGGAGCGGAGGAAGCGAGACATCGAGCAGGCATACCGCGAGCTTGGCTTCGACGGTATCTACTACGATTGGACCCGCTGCCTGGCCTGCAACAACCGCCATCACAAGGCGGAACTCCATCTTGCCACCGACGAGGTGGTGGACCTGCTCGCCTGGACCCGCCGCCTCATCGCGCCCGACGGCGTACTGATCCTGCACATGCCGGGCAACACGCCCTCGATCACCCTCGAGAATTTCGCCGACCTGGTGGTGAACATGGAGGAGCTTTCCAGCTCCGATCAGATGCTCACCCTCGCCGCCATTCCACTGCCGACCATCTATGCGGAGAGCCTGCCGCGCTCGCCATGCCCGTCCTACCGCGCGGACCGCGCCTTGGAGCGCAACCGCAATAACATCGCGCACCTGGTTGCGATGGGCATGTTCCCGTGGTCGGGCGCCGGATATCATTACCTGCGCGGCGAACAGGGTCTTCTGTATCGCGAAACCCTGAAGTTATTTCGTGCCTTCAAGCCCTATCGCCTGGAGGATTACCGGCTGCGCGACGCGCTTTCCGGCGCCGTCGCGGCTGGCGCCGAAAATGTTCTGGGCGCCGTCTATGTTTCGCCTGAAATGGCGCTCGTCATTCTGTCGAACGCCGGCGCGGAGACGCGCAGAGACGTAGCGTGGCGCGTGACGCCGGAGCAGCTCGGCTTCGGCAGCGCCGCGTTTACCGTTCGCGATACCGTCTCCGGCGAACGGCAAACGGTCCGATTGCCGCAACTGACGGACGGCTCTCTCAAGGCAAGTTTGGGCGCGTACGAGTACCGCCTGTTCGAGATCCGTCCTGCCAAGTGAGGAAACCGATATGAAGATTGGTGCCGTACTTTTGGTTACCGCCGCCTTCGCGGCGCGCCTGGAAGGGCCGGACGCGGCTGTCCCCGCCATTAACGAAATCGAACGCTGGCAGCAGGTGGGCCAGCAGCCTTATGAGTTCACCTGGACGCAACGGGAAGAACACCCCAAGACGCTCGTCGATTTCGAAGACCTCACCGGGTGGAAGCTGGAGCTGTACAACGGAGCGAAAGGCGAGTTGCGGCGCAGCCGCGAACAGCAGATGTGGGGGCAGTACGTCGCCAAGTTCCTGTATTCCGGCGCGAGCGACGAGAGCCGCGTCATTGCGCGCCCGCCAAAGCCGGTGGCGATTCCCGAACGTTTCGATTCCATCGAGCTGTGGGGCTACGGAAACCGCTGGTCCTGGGTTGCGGACGACACCACGCCCGCCGCCGACGTTTCCGTTCTGATCCTGGACGCGCGGGACAAGGAGTTCACGATCCAGCTCACGGACATTCGATGGAAGCAGTGGTGGCTGATCCACCGCAAGGTTCCCGCCGAGGTTGTGGATCGGATCGTCTGGCCCGCCCGCTTCTCCGGCATCGAGATTGCCAAGGGAAGCAACAAGGACCCGCGCTACTTTTTCTGCGACTCGCTGGCGTTTTTCACCGAAGAGCTGAAGCCGCTCACGTTCAAGCCGCAGCCGAAGCGGAACCTGAAGCCGTTTCGAGGCCAGATTGTGGGGCTGAACACGGGACCCGGAACGCTGCCGTTCCCTACGCGCGAGGAGACGATCCTGCCAACCAACTTCGAAAATGCGTTCAAGGTCACGGCGCGCCAGCCCGAGTCCGGCCGGTTCGAACTTGTCTACGAAGGCAAGGACGCCAGAGTGACGTACGAATACCGGCCCCGCACCGGCGCGCTGGGCGAGATCACCGCCAGCGTAGACGGAGCGCCGGCGTTCCGCCCAATGGATGGCGGCGGCGTACGATTCGCCGATACGCCGGAAGGCCGCGTTTCCGAGGGCGCGCTGCTGTCGGCCGCTCTTGACGGCAACGTCATCAAGGCGAGTTTTCGGCATGGCTCGCGCATCGTCGACTACCACCTCCAGCTTTGGCAAAAGTCGCTGGTATTCGATGTCTGGTGCGACGGAGGCGACGCGACGGAGTTGAGTTTCGGCCGCGTTTCCGGCGTCAGGAACCCGAAACTGATCCTGGTTCCGTATATCACGTATCGCGATACCAACCCGCGCGTGCTGATGTCGGGCGATGCCGGCAAGCCCATCTTCACCAGCATCTGGTTCGACTGGTACCGCACCAATGCGACGCAGGCCTGGGCCGCCGACAAGCCGCAGACCGGTTCCGATTACGCCGAAGTCAACGGCGGCATGCGCTACATACCCAAGACGGACGGGGCGCGCAACAACATGTACGACCGCGTCTTCATCACGGCGTCGCCGATCTATGAAGAGACCCTTCCCACCACCGACAACCCGCCTTCGCTGCGGCAGGAGGAAGGGAAGCAAGTGGTTTGGACTGTCAGCTCGCCTCGCAGTTCCTTCCGCGAGGACCACGAGCGCAGCCGGCGGATTCGCGCTTACGGCCTGGACAAGATCATGCAGCACAGCCACGAGGTGACGTGGCGCGACGAGGGCGACAGCAACACGCTGAAGCTCCGCGCCTCGCCGCAGAAAGGCGGGGACGCCGCGCTTCAGTGGTACATCAAGGCGCAGAACGACCTCGGCTGGCTCCAGGGCGTCTACAGCAATTACACCGATTTCTGTACGGTCAATACGAACTGGGATCCCGACGCGGTGATCCGTCTGCCGGATGGCGAGTGGCGCCGCGCCTGGCCGCGCAACTACATGCTGAAACCGTCCCGGGCGGTGGAATTCGACGAGTACTACGCGCAGCGGATCAAGGAGAAGTACGGCGTCAAAATGTCGTACACCGACGTGCACACCTGCGCCCAGCCGTGGCGCTGCGACCACGACGCAAGGGTTCCCGGCGCGGCGACGATGACCTCGCTGTTTTACGCCTTCGGCCAGCTTCTGCTCAACGACCAGCGCGTGTACGGTCCCACGCAATCGGAGGCCACCTTTCAGTGGCTGTACGCCGGCCTGCAATCGGGCGGGTACGGCTGGGTTTACACCGACGTGAACCTGCTCACCCATCCGCTGGACGCCGCTTTCATGCTGATGAAGATACATCCGCTCGAGGCCAACTACGGAATGGGTTACACCTTCTATTACCTCAGCCGCCTGGACCCGAAGTGGCGGGAATCGCCCAACAAGCGCGACTATCTCGACCTGTTCCTGGCCACCACCATAGGCTACGGCAACATGGGCTGGCTGGCGGCCGACTGGGGGCTCGACAACGATTTCGGCGTCGAAGCCATGGCGCGTTCCTATTACATGATGCAGCAGCTTCAGCAGCAGTACGCCTTCGTCCGGCCGAAGAAGATTGAATACGCGGACCGCAACGGCCGCATGCTCTTGCCCAGCCAGGCTCACGCCACGGGCGCGATCGCCGATTCCCGTCTTCACGTGGAGTACGAAAACGGGACGCACGTTTACGTGAACCGTTCTCCGAAAGGAACCTGGCGCGTCACGGACCGCAAGGTGGAATTGCCGCCGTCGGGGTGGCTGGTCATCAACACGGACGGCGGGTTCCACGAACTTTCAGGCAACGTGAACGGCCGGCGCATCGACTGGGTGAAGGCATCCGCATACGAGTTTCTCGACGGCCGCGGCCAGTGGACCGAACACGGCAGCCTCGGGGCCGCGGGCAGCGTCGCCCGCCGCGCGCGCGGCGGAGGCGTCGTCGAACTGATCGACATGTATGGCAACAACCGCATCGCGTTTGAAACTCCGGGCGAAGGCCGGCTGATGGCCTACGACTGGGAGGGCAAAGCCTTGGGCGAGGTGGAACTGAGATCCCCGCGTTCCGGCTGGCGCGAATTCACCCCGCTTCCCGGCGGCCGGACGTACCTGTTCGCTCCCAAGACCGCCGAAGCAGGCTCCAATTTGTCAGCGAGGGTCGTGCAATGAGATTTATTCGTCCGATTTTCTGTCTTACTCTTGGGTTCGTTTTCTCCGCTGCGGCTCAGCCGCCGGACCTCTGGACGGCGAGCAACGAGTCGCTGGAAATCGCCGTCAACAAGAAGACCGGAACGGTTCAGCGGCTCGTCGACAAAATCAGCAAAGAGGACTACTGCAACCAGACCGTGCACGGCGCCGTGCCCGGACGTGATTTCGTGGTCGGCGAACGAATCGTCGGCATCGCGGTATTCGATGAGCTGGCGCAGCGGGAGTTCTCCGATGTGCGGGAGACCGCGTCAATTTCGGCGTGGCAGGCGAAGCCGGGCAGCCTGTCGTTCAAGAAGAAGTACGCCGGCGCGGAATTCGTGGTGAACGAAACCTACACGGTCCTGCCGGACCACATCCGCTGGGATGTGAAGATCGTCAAAACAGCCGGCCGCGACCGCACGCTGCGCGTGGTCCAGATGACGCCCCTGCCGCTGGGAGGCTACCAGGGCTGGGCGCCGATCGCGAACGCCCCGTTCGGAATCAAGCCGTACACGCCGTTCGCGATCGAGTACGGCCAATCGACGGCCGGCTCGGTGGGCGAGCGGAGGTGGCGCACGCTCATCCCAACCATGGTCTTTTATTCCGACAAGGAAGCCCGCGGCCCCACAACGGACGACGAGCCGACGGCCGCCGCCGGGCCTGTCCGCGCCGCTCAGCGCGCGATCGCTTTCACCCACCCCTTTGAGGTTCCGGCCGTCCGCATCCGCCTGATGAACAACACGTCGGCCGCGGCGGATTTCCACTGGAATTCCCGGAAATATCCTCCCGCGGAGCGCCCGTATTTCCAGGTGGTGAATGAATATCTTGGCCTGCGCTCGAATAAAGACGTGGAAACCAGCCTGCTCATCTCCTCGCACCCGGCAGACTGGCGGCCGGCGCTCGGGTGGATTTACGAAAAATATCGCGATTACTTCGATCCCGATCCGAATTTCGATCGATGGGACGGCAACTATGTCATCGGCCACGGCCCGTGGAAGGACTCTTACTCCGGAGCCGACAAGCGCGAGATCCTGACCGGCATGCGCGACCGCGGCGTGCTGTGGGAAGAGCAGCACGGGCACTTTCCCTGGTATGGCCTGATGATCCCGAAACCGGACGTGAAGAGCTGGGTCAGCGAATCGCACAACCTGCCCGGCTACACCAACACGCGGGAGAGGATCGCGGCCCACGCGCGCCTCGCAAAGGAATACGGCATCGGAACGTTCATCTACTACAACATCACCGAGGCCGAGCACTGGTACGCCGGCAAGGAGTTTCCGGAAAACATCGCCAAGGATGAAGACGGCAGGTCGATTGGAGCCTTCCGCGCGGCGGAGTACCCCGACAATCGCTCCTGCTTCCTGATGAACGCCGATCCGGCCTCGCGATTCGGCAAGCACATGATCGACCAGGCGCGCGAGATGGTGGAGGCGTATCCGGCCATCGCCGGCTTTTTCTGGGACGTCTACGGCCGCAGCTACATGTTCGATTTCGCCCATGACGACGGCATCACGATGGTGAACAACAAGCCGGCGTACTATCCCGAGTTCATGTTCCAGCGCCAGATGCGGGACCACATCGGCCCGATGCTCCGCGCCAAAGGCATGTGCATCACGGCGAACAAGCCCACCACCATCGCCGATTGCAGGGGCGTCGACGGCATCATGGCGGAGGAGCACACGCCGGATGAAGAGCTGGCCGATTGGATTCCCGCCACCAGTTTCACCGGCTTGAACCGGCACGTGATGGTTCTCGACGGCCAGTCCGGCATGCGCGCCGAACTGTTGCTGCTCACCTGCCTCCGCTACGGCATGTTCCACTCCGATATCGGAACGCGCGGCGGCCGGCGCGAACTGCCACCTGAAACGATCGCCGCCAACGCGGAACTTGCCAGGCGCTACCTTCCGTTCATCCAGAGGTTCCGAGGCAAAAAGTGGGTGTTTCACCCGCGCGCGCTGGAACTGCCGAAGAATGTCGACGGCAACATATTTCGGCTAAAGGATGGCGGCGCGATAATCACGATGGTTTCCGCCTGGCGCAACCTGCGGAACGTCGAGGGCTTCGACAGGGATCTGAAAGTAGTGGCGCGGCTCCCGGACGCCGACAGGCTCACTCACATCTACGTCTCGTCCATCGACGGCGGGCGCGCCTGGAAAGTACAACCGCAACGAAACGGCGACGCTATCACAATTACCGTTCCACAGCACGGCCGGGGCTCCGCGATCGTTCTGGCGGCCCAGCCCGACGCTGCCCTGGAAGGAATTGTGGCGTCGGATTAGGAGCCTCGATGCGGACAACAAACATTCTTGCTGTGACGCTTGCCCTCGCCGCGATGGCCATCCCGGGAGCGGCCCTGGAGCGCCAGCGCCCATGGTGGCCTCAACCGTACAAGGTAAACCGCGCGGCCGCTTCATTGACGCTCTCTACGCCGTACTTCACCATCGAGCACGATCTGAAGAAGGGCGGCGCAATTTCCCGCATCAGCCTGACCCATGGCAAGGCGCAGAACCTGCTTGCGGCCCCGCTGGCCACCGGGGTCCGGCTGCAGACAGGCGACGTCTCGCCGTCGGACGCGCCGCGCTCGCATGCCCAGAGCTTCAAGAACTACTCCGACCTCCGCGACGGGGCCCCGGCCGTGAACCACCGCTCGACCGGCGGCGCCGAGGTGATCAGCGTCGAAGCAAAGCTGCTCGCGGACGATGGCGAGGATTCCGGCTTCAAGGTCGCCACCACCTACAGCTACCGCTGGGGCTATATCCGGATACGGAAGACGATTTCGCCTCCTTCCTCGCCGGCCAGGACGAAAGCCATCACCGTGCTTTCCACCACCGTTCACCCGAGCCTGACCGACTACGGATACCGGCCGGCCGTCTCCGAGGAGATGGGCGGCAATCCGCATGAATGGACCAACGGCCAGATTCGGCGCTGGGGCAAGATGCGCCCGGGCGTGAGCTTCGACCTGCCGTTCCGCACGCGCTACGTTCCACGCTATGTCGTTCTGGCCAATCACGGCGTGGAGGGACTGGAATGGTTTACCGGCGACAACCTGGCGCAATGGGACTATCAACTCACCGGGCAGCCCGGCACGGCCGCCGCCAGCATCTCCGCAAGCGCCGACCCGCCGGGCATTCGCCTCTCGATCGAGGCCTTGAACCTGGCTTCGTCGTCGGCGATGCCGCGCGGCGGCTATCTCGAACTCGCCAAGCCGTGCGACTTCGACTATTACATCGGCTTTCCGGTGCTGCCCGGCCACGCGAACAAACCGTGGCTCCACGATTCCATGCGCGGGGTCCGGAACCAGCAGGGCAAGGAACTGACGGAAGACGACATCCGCGCCTGGGCCGAATCCGACATCCGTGAGGTTACCCTCCACAACGACGGCGACGTGTTCCGCGATGGCGTCTTCTGGCGCGACGGGAGCTACCCGCCCTACCCGCCAAACGTCATGCGCCGGATGGACGAGTTGCTTGCGCTTTCGAGAAAGCACGGGATCCGCGTGGCGCCGTATTTCTCCAATCACGAGCTTCACCAGTCGACGGAGGAGTACAAAAAACACGGCGAGGAGTGGGGGCGCAAACCAGACGACCAGGGCAACCTGCGGCCGAACTACTACTACGGCTCGCACATGTGCCTGAAATCGGGTTGGCTCGATTTTCACAAATTCTGCGTCGATCGCGTGTTGAAGAACCACAATTTCGACGGCGTGTACTACGACTGGAACATCGCCATGTACTGCAACAATCCGCTCCACGTCAGCAAGCCGGAAGCGGCGCCGTGCGGAAAAGGGCTCGCCGCGCTGGCCCAATCGCCGGCCGGCCACTGGGACATCGACGAATTGCTCGAGCTGGTGGAATGGACCCGCAAGCGCGTAGGCAAGGAAGGACTCTTCATCGTGCACAACACGCTCGTTCCCATGTTCGCCACGGAGAACTTCGCGGACCGCGTCGTCGGCATGGAGTTCGGCTACGCCCGCGCTCGCGCCGAAATGCCGAAGGTCGCGGAGTTGCCGCTGGAATGGAGCTTCGCCGGCGCGCGCTCGCGCGGCGTGATTGTGCGCGGTACGGTGGAGGACGATGCGCCGGAGCGCGTCTTTCGGCTCCACGCGCTTACCGGATTGATGACGCAGTCGATGCCGTGGAGGGCCAATAAGCACGCCATCGAATTCGTCAAGGCGCTGAAGCCGCTGGGCGACGTCGAACGGTACCGGTTCGAGGACTGGCGCAACCGGGCGGTGACGCTCGACAGCGGTGACGCTATCTCGGCCGTCTACAGCCGCGAAGGGGAAGCCTACGTGCTGGTGGCGAACTTCAGCGCCGAATCGCAGCAGGTCCTGTGCGCGCTGCGGGCGTCGCTGCTTCCGTACTCCCTTGCCTCCATCACAAGCGCGGAGCGCATCCAGGACGGGAAGTCAGCGCCTGTAGAGGCGAGCAAACTCGCCGGCGCCGGCGTGCGGCTCACTCTGCCGCCGGAAAACGTTGTGTTGCTACGCGTGCGGCAGTAACGCGTCCGCGGTCTTTTGGAACCCGGCGACCGGCATGGGCGGATACTTTTTCGGTATAGACGGGACCCGTGTCGATGCAGCCGCGAATGCGGTTGCAGCCCAGGCACGGGGTGTCCTCTTCGGCTTTCACGCTGCCGGTCGCGATCGGCTCGGGATGATATGACCTGCATGCTTATCCAAGGTGGGAACCGTGTGCGTTAGCCTGACGTTCAATGGTTAGATGAGACCGTATACGAGACTCTAGGCTGGAGGCCTGCTCCGCTGACCGCGTCGCCATGCGAATCGCGGCCGCTGCAGTAACGGGAACGTGCAAGTCATCCTCTACTACGTCGGAAAGGCCCGCGATCCACGTGCCAACGCCATGGCCGCGGAGTTTGTGAAGCGGACCACGCGCTACGCCCGTTGCGCCATGGCCGAGATCGACCCGCGGCGCGGCGACCCCCGGACCCGGCATCGCGGGGCAATGAAGATCGTGCTCGATCCCGGCGGACAGATGATGGATTCCCGCCAGTTCGTGGAGCTGGTGAGGGCCGCCGAGGCCGGGGCGCGCGATTTGATTCTTCTCGTCGGCGGCGCGGACGGGCTCCCGCCCGGCTGGCGCGAGAATGCCGACCTGGCCCTCTCGCTCTCCCCGCTGACCTTGCCGCACGAACTGGCCCGCGTGATACTGGCCGAGCAGATCTACCGCGCCTTCGCCACATTGCGGGGCCACCCTTACCCGCGTTAACGTAGATCGAGGTAGTTTGACCCCTTAGCATGGCTTGGTTTACCCGAGACAAGCCGAGTGTCTCCACACAACGCGGCGGCCGGACGGTGAAGACCGAAGGCCTTTGGGAAAAGTGCCCGGGCTGCTCGCAGATCCTCTGGCGCAAGACGCTGGAAGAGAACGGCGAAGTCTGCCCGAAGTGCGGCTATCATTTCAAGATCGACGCGTTCGCCCGCCTGAAGCTTTTGCTGGACGGCGAATGGGTGGAGCATGACAAAGGCCTGCGCTCCACCGATCCGTTGGAGTTCTTTGACGCGCAGCCCTACAAGCAGCGGCTGGCGAACATGGAGAGCCGCACCAAGCTGCCGGACGCGGCGGTTTCCGTCACGGGAACTTTGAACCGGCGCAAGGTGAACGTCTGTGCGCTGGAGTTGAAGTTCATCGGCGGGAGCATGGGCTGCGTCGTCGGCGAGAAAATCACCCGCGCCATCGAGCGCTCGCTGGCGGAGAAAACCCCCCTGGTAATCGTCTCGGCCTCCGGCGGCGCCCGCATGCAGGAAGGCGCGGTCAGCCTGATGCAGATGGCGAAGATCACGGCCGGGCTGATGCGCCTGGACGAAGCGGGCATCCCGTTTGTCAGCGTGCTTACCGACCCCACCACCGGTGGCGTCACCGCGAGTTTCGCCATGCTGGGCGACTTGAACATCGCGGAGCCGGGCGCCCTGATCGGTTTCGCCGGGCCGCGTGTGATCGAGCAGACCATTCGCCAGAAACTGCCTGAAGGTTTTCAGCGGAGCGAGTTTCTGCTGGAACACGGCTTCCTCGACGCCGTGGTGAAGCGCTCGGAGTTGAAATCGTTCATATCCCGCGCTCTGGATTTCTTCGCGGGGCCGGTGACCTAGCCGGCGGAGTGTTTATATGCGCGCGCTGCTGGCATTGATCATTTCCACTCTTGCTCTGGCCGGGGCGGATTACGACTGGTTGTTCCGCAACGTCCGGGTGGTGGACGGCTCCGGAAATCCGTGGTACTACGCCGACGTCGCTGTGAAGGACGGCAAAATCGCGGCGGTCGGCGACCTGGAGAACGCCGAGTCGGACCGTGTCGTCGACGGCGTCGGCCGCGTGCTCGCCCCCGGTTTCATCGACGTGCACACGCACGTCGAGCGGACCATCAAGCAAGTCCCCGGCGGCGACAACTTCGTATCCGACGGCGTCACGACGGTGGTGACGGGCAACTGCGGCGGGTCCGAGACCGACCTCGAGAAATGGTTTAAGGAACTCGAGGAGATCGGACTCGGCTTAAACCTGGCCTCGCTCATCGGGCACAACTCCGTCCGGGCAAAGGCGATGGGGACCGAGAAGCGCGCTCCCACCCCGGAGGAATTGGCGAGGATGCAGGACCTGGTTCGCGAGGCGATGCGCGCCGGCGCCGTCGGCTTCTCCACCGGGCTGATCTACGTGCCCGGGACCTATGCCGATACGGACGAGATCGTCGCGCTGGCCAAGGCCGCCGCGAGCTACGGCGGCGTCTACGCCACGCACATGCGCGACGAAGGCGAGCAGGTCCAGGAGGCCATTCAGGAGGCGATCCTGATTGGCAAAGCCTCGGACCTGCCGGTGCAGATTTCCCACTTCAAACTGAGCAGCCGCAACGTCTGGGGCGCGAGCGAAAAATCCATCGCGCTGGTCGAGCAGGCGCGCGAGGAAGGCGTCGACGTCGTGGTGGACCAGTATCCGTACGACCGCTCCTCCACCACCCTGAACGTGATGCTGCCATCGTGGGCGCTCGAAGGCGGGCGCGACAAACTGCTGCAGCGTTTGCGCGATCCGGAAGAGCGGGCGAAGATCCTCGCCGGTATGGAAGAAGAGTTGAAGAAACGCGGCCATCCCGATTACAGCTTCGCGATAATGGCGTCGTTTGAGGCCGACCCGGCGCTGGAAGGAAAGACGATCTCCGAAATTAACCAGGGTCGCGGGCGCGAGAAAACAGTCGCCAACGAAATGCTGACCATTCTGGAGATCGTCAACCAGGGACCGGCGTCGATGGTCTACCACAACATGTCGATGGAGGACGTGGAGCGGATTCTGAAATACCCCAACACGGCGGTGGCCAGCGACGGCGGCGTGATCGTGCCGGGCGAGGGCAAGCCGCACCCGCGCTCGTACGGTACCAACGCCCGGGTGCTTTCGGAGTTCGTCCGGCAACGCAAGAGCCTTTCCCTCGAAGACGCCATCCGCCGCATGACGTCCCTTCCGGCCCGCACCTTCGGATTCCGCGACCGCGGCTTCCTGCTGGAAGGCTTCGCGGCCGACCTGGTGCTGTTCGATCCCGACCAAGTGCGCGACCGCGCGACGTTTGACGACCCTCACCGGTATTCCGACGGCTTCGACTTCGTGCTCGTGAATGGCAAGGCGGTTGTCGAGGACGGCAAACTGGCCGGCCGGCGCGCGGGTCGCGTTCTTCGCCGCCACGCGACCGGACACGAAGCGCTCCCGACCCAATGATCCAGCTCAGCGGCGTCGCCAAGCGATTCGGACACAAGCTGCTGTTCGAAGGCGCCGACTGGATGGTCGGGCCTAAGGACCGCGTCGGGCTGGTGGGCGCGAACGGAACCGGCAAAACCACGATGCTGCTGATGCTGGCCGGGGCCGAAGAGCCGGACGCAGGCGCTATCAGCCGGATGCGGGGCATCGGCGCGGGCTATCTGCCGCAGGAGGGATTGCGCCTCTCGGGCCGCACGGTGTTCGGCGAGTGCATGTCCGTGTTCGCCGACCTCCGCGCGATCGAGGAAGAATTGGAAGCCTTGACCCGGAGCATGGCGGAGCTGGATTCCGCGACGCCCGAATACCGGCAGGTTTCCGAACGCTTCCACGCGCTGGACAGCGAATTCCGCAATCGCGACGGCTACGCGATCGAGGCCCAGGTAGGCATCGTGATCTCCGGCCTCGGCTTTCCCAAGGAGGACTGGACCCGCCGCACGGAGGAATTTTCCGGCGGCTGGCAGATGCGGATCGCGCTGGCGAAGCTGCTGCTGGAGAAGCCGAACCTGCTTCTGCTGGACGAGCCGACCAACCACCTCGACCTGGAGGCCCGCAACTGGCTCGAGGACTATCTCTCCACCTATCCGCACTCCTACGTGCTGGTGTCGCACGACCGTTACTTTCTCGACGTCACTGTGTCGAAAATCGTGGAAATCTGGAACCGGCGGCTGCATTTTTATTCCGGTAATTACGCGAAATACGTCGATCAGCGCAACCAGCGGCGGGCGCAGCTCGAAGCTGCGTACCGCAACCAACAGGAACGGATCGAGCAGCTCGAAGCCTTCATCAGCCGCTTCCGCTACCAGGCTACCAAGGCGCGGCAGGTGCAGAGCCGCGTCAAGGAACTCGAGAAAATCGACCGTATCGAGATTCCGCCCGAAGAAAAGGCCATCCACTTTAAGTTTCCCCAGCCGAAACCGAGCGGACGGATCGTCGCGGAATTCGTCAACGTTTCGAAGAGCTTTGGTTCCAACCGCGTGCTGGCGGACGTCAACTTCCTCATCGAGCGCGGCGACCGCATCGCCCTGGTCGGCGTGAACGGCGCTGGCAAATCGACGCTGATGAAGCTGCTCGCGGGCGTCGAACCGCTGACAACCGGCGAGTACCGGTTGGGCCACAATGCGACGCCGAATTACTTCGCGCAGGACCAGTACCGCGAACTGGACCCGAACAGCGCGCTCCTAAACGAGCTATCGGAAGTCGCGCCGAAGTGGACGCTGACGGAGCTGCGCAACCTGCTGGGGTGTTTCCTGTTTTCCGACGATGACGTCTACAAGCGGATCGGCGTGCTATCGGGCGGGGAGCGCAATCGCTACGCGCTGGCCCGGCTCCTGGTGGCGCCGTCGAATTTCCTCCTGCTCGACGAGCCGACCAACCACCTGGATATGCGCGCCAAGGACGTGCTGCTGAACGCGCTGGAGGGCTACACGGGCACGGTGGTGTTCGTCTCGCACGATCGCTACTTCATCGATAAGCTGGCGATGCGGATCTTCGAGGTGGCCGGCGGCGTGGTAACCGTCTTTCCGGGCAATTACGAAGACTACGTCTGGCGCAAGGAAAACCGGGACGCGCCGGAAATCGAGGGGTCGGACGAACCCGCGGCCGAGCCTTCCCCGATCGAGGCCGCGGCGAAGCCGAAACGCCTGAATCCGATCCTGCTGCGCAAGCTTCGGGACCGGTGCTCGGCGCTGGAGACGGAAATCGCGCGCGCGGAGACCGAAATCGCCCACTACGAGCGCGAACTGGCGGTCTTTCGCAACGCCGACGAAACGAAGCGCCTGGGCCTTCTGCTGTCGGAACGCCGCCGAGAGCTGGATAGCCTGATGGCCGAGTGGGAAGAAGCCTCCACCGCCCTCGCGGAATCCGAGTAGCGCACTATTGTGAACCACATCGAAAAAAATCATTGAAGATTTGAAGCCGCTCCCGCCCGACAAGCTGGAGTTGGCCGCCACCTGGTTGGCGCGAAGGAGCGGCGCGCACGCTATCTTGGCGCAGAACGCCCTGTCCGCCGGGGCGCCTGAACCGGCGTGAGCCGGACACGATTGCCGCCCTTACCGCAGCAGTTCCAGCTCTTGCTTCACCTGGGGGATGATCTGCGCGTACTGGCGCGGGGGGGCCTTGGCGATGAAGGCCTCGAAGCACTTGCGAGCCTGGTCGTTGGCCCCCATCATCTTGTAGATCAGGCCGAGGTTGAGCTGCGCTTCCACCAGGTCCGGGTCCAGCCGCACCGCTTTTTCGAAGTTCTCCCGGGCCGCCGGCACATCGCGCTTGCCGATGGCGATCAGCCCGAGTCCGTTATAGGCTGCCGGGTACTCCTCGCCGGTGGCCAGAATCCACTTGAAGGCGCGCTCGGCGTCGGGTACGCGACCGCTCTCCAGGTACGCCGTCGCCAGGTTGCTCTGGCTTTCGACGTCGGCCGGATTGAGTTGGGCGGCCTTCTCATATGACGCGATCGCTTCCGTCTTATTGCCCTCGCGCAGGTAAAGATCCGCGATCCGGGAATGCAGGCGCCCGCTTCGGATGCCTTTCTCCAGGCCGGTCTTGTACAGGGCCATCGCCTCGCGAAACTGTCCCATCTTCTCGAGTTCGCCGCCCAGGTGGTAGTAGAGCGACGGGTTGGTGGGATCCTGCTGGAGCGCCTCGCGCAGAAGCTGGGCGCGCTTCGGCCGCGGGATCTTCGAGTCGGCGCTCACCGCCACCTGGACGGTGTTGAGAATGCCGACGCGGTCCTTCGGGTCGATGCCCTGGCCGGTCAGTTCGTATTCGCGCGAGGAAAAGCCGCTCAGGTATCCGAGCGTCTTCAACTGGCTCATCGTCTTCTGATCGAGCAGGCTGGTCTGCACCTTCTCCGACGTTCCGCTTCCGTGAACGGCGATCAGCGACTGCAACTGCTGTTTCAGTTCCTGCGCTTCGGCGGCGTTCGTGGCGATGACGTTGTTGCGCTCGTGCGGGTCCTGCTCCAGGTCGTACAGCTCCGGCTTCGGCGCCTGGATGTACTTCCACTTCGTCGTCCGGACCGCGCGCAGCTCCGACCAGCCCATGTTCATTTTGGGAAACAGCGTCTCGGCGTACGCGTAGGTTGTCGGAACCTCTTTCCCGCTGAACGCCGGCGTGAGGGACGTCCCCTGCACATCGGCCGGCGCCGTGCCGCCCATGAGGTCCATCAGCGTGGGGAGCAGGTCAATCGTGCGCGCCTGCTGCTTCACGCGGACTCCGGCGGGCACGCCCGGTCCGGCCAGCATGAAAGCAATGCGCAGGGTCGCGTCATACAGGAAAACGCCGTGCGTGTATTCACCGTGCTCCCCGAGGCTCTCGCCGTGGTCCGACAGGACGGCGATCACCGTGTTGCCGGGAGCCTTCTTCTCCACCTCGGCGAACAGCCGGCCCAGTTCCCGGTCGACGTAGGCGATCTCGCCGTCGTAGGGATCCTCGAACTTCTTGTCGAAGGGAGCGGGCGGCTCGTACGGCAGGTGCGGATCGAAAACGTGGACCCAGAGGAAGAACGGCTTGCCCGACTGACTGTTCAGCCAGCCGATCGCGCGGTTCACCACCTCTTCCGCCGGGCGTTCCGGATACTCGCGCGTCATCTGGCTCAGACCCGGCTTGGGCATCTGGTCGTCGTAGAGGGCGAAGCCCTGGCTGAAGCCGAACAGCTTCTTCAGCACGGACGCGCCGATGAAGGCCGCGGTGTCCCAACCCTGTTCCTGGACGATTTCCGCCAGCGTGACGGACGAAGACTGGAGGACGAAACCGCCGACGTTCCGCACCCCATGAACGTTGGGGTTCATGCCGGTGAACATGCTGGCGTGGGACGGCGGCGTGAGCGGCGTTTCGGCGGCCGCGTTTTCAAACAACGTTCCGCCCCGGGCGAGCGCGTCCAGGACGGGCGTTTCGGCCTTGGCGTACCCGTAGCAACCGAGGCGGTCGGCTCGCATCGTGTCGATGGTCACCACCAGCAGGTTGACGGGCCGCAGTTTGCCCGGATGCCCGCCCGCCGCATCCTCGCTCTTGGTTCCGCATGAACCAAGGAGGAGGAGCGCCAGAATGAACGGGCAATGACGCAGGCCGGAACCGCGACGCAGGATCATGGTTTCTCCCTCAGCGTATCAGACGAAAAAAGGCCCTGACCATTTCGGCCAGGGCCCCGTGGTGAATGCGGATTAGCGCCGCGCGCTTACCACTCGATGCGCGCGTCCAACTGAATCGTACGTCCCCCTCCGCCTTGGAGCAATTGTCCAAAGCCGGAGTCGCCGACGGTGGTTGTCACGAAGTAACGGTTGGTTCGATTGAACGGATTCGACATGGTCATTCCCAATTTGAGGTTCACCCGCTCGTAAAGGGGAAATGCCTTGGTCATGCGGAAGTCCTCCGAGGCGAAGTGAGGCCCCCGCACGCCGTCAATGAACCGTGGAGCCGTCCCGACCCTCAATGGCACGCCGTTGCCCGTTCGCGGACTATCCACAAAGGCGGCCGCGTTCAGGTACGGAGTCGGCTCGGTGTAATCCACCTTCGTCGGAGCGCCGCCGAGGGAGTACTGCTGCCCGGTCACGTCTGGCCGGATACCGCCGGAGAAACCGTCCGGCGCGGAGATGCCGCTCTGGCCGATCGAAATCGGGTCGCCCGAGCGGTAGTTCTGTACGGCGGCGAACTGCCATCCGCCGATGACGTAGTTGGCTGGGCCGAGGTCCCACCGCTTGCCTTTGCCGACGGGAATGTCGTAAACCCACGTTAGCTTGAAGCTGTGCGGGTAGTGGAAGCTGGCGATGGATCGCTCCAGGCCACGGTTGAAGTAGTCCTGCACCGTGGCGTAGTAAGCGCCCGGACCATTGCTGTCTACATAGGTAATCGTCTTCGACCACGTGTAGGCGCCCAGGAAGCTGAGCCCCTTGGTCAGGTGTTTTGTCACAGTCGTCTGGAAGGCGTGATAGTTGGAGTTGGAGTTGTAGGGGAACGCCTCCTGCACGCTGTAATACTGCGGGAAGGGCCGCATTGCCTGGGCAACCGTCGCGTCATCCGGAAAGTCGGCGTAAGGTTTGAATTCCGGGTGGTCGCCCACCTGGTCGATCAGGGTATCGCCGCGGCTGAGAAGAGTGGCGGGAAGGCCGTTCATCTCGCCGAAGACGAACGAACCCCAGAGCCTCGTCCCCTTGTTGCCGACATATGCCACTTCGAGGACGGTATCTTGCGGCAACTGGTACTGTATCGTCAGGTTCCAGTTCTGCACGTAGCCCGGCCGGTTGGCATCGCGCGCCGTCGTTTGCGATGCGTCGAAGTTGCCGGAGGCTGGATCCGTGTTCGGGAGCGTTCCCCGGAAATCCGGGAACCGTTGATTGAGGTACATGGCCGGGTCGTCGACGAAGCCGGTCGGGCTGGACCGCGCCCTGACGGTGATGCCGCCATTGAAGCCGTAGGTGAAGCCGCCGTAGCCCCAGTCGTTGCGAATCGGGGGGGTGTTGGTCATGGCATATCCGCCGCGAACGACCATTTTCGTCCCCGCCTGGTAAGCGAATCCGAGTCGCGGCCCGAACATCCGCCAGTAGGTGTCATGCGGCTTCCGTCCGAACACCAGGGCGCCGGGAAGGTTGCCTGCTTCGGGATTTGGCGTGTCCAGATCGATGTAGGACAACTGGTTGTCAACTTCGTAGAACGAGGGGATGATCTCCCAGCGAAGACCGAGGTTCATCGTCAGCCTGGGGGTGAGTTTCCAGTCGTCCATGGCATAGAAAGCGTGATGGGGTTGCCGGAACGCCGGATTCACGGTAGTGATTCCCCGGTTTGCCGAGTCGACGGCGCCGAGCAGGAAACTGGCGAACGCATGCCCGGTCTGATCAATGTAACCCGGCAAGTCCGTCGACCGCGAAGCGAATGTGAAAGCGCCCGGGCCCGACAAATCGACCGTGTCATAAAAGTAGCGCTTGAACTCGTACCCGAACCGGAAGCTGTGGCTGCCGCGGATCCAGGTCAGGTCGTCCTGCACGACCCAACTTCCGTTAGTGCCCGTGCCATAGAAGCCGACGCCCATCCGACCCACGCTGCCTCCTAGCCACTCGCGCCCGCTGAAGCTGAAAGTCGGGAAATAGGAGTCCGCCGTATTCTGGATACCAATTTTGCCCGCCCAATCCACGCCGACGGTTTCCGGCGGCGCGCCGTTCTGGTTTCCGAACCGGTTGTATCCGCCGGCGAGGCGGTTGATGACGCTCGGCGAGATGGTGGAATTCAGGGACAGCCGGACCATGCGTCCGGGCGTCACCTGCCGCTGCCACGAACTGGTCGGAGTGCCCGGAATGGGCAGGTAGCGGGAGGAGCCGTTATTGTTGCGGTCCCGGTTGCTGTGGTTGTAGTACCCGGAGATCCGGTGCCGGTCCGAAATATTGTGATCGCCCTTCACGGCGATGATGTGAAGGTCGAAGAACGGTGAACTGGTACCGATCCGGTTGGTGTTGCGAACCATCGTGTTGAAGTCCGGATCGCGGATGCCCACCTGGCTGATGACGTTGGCGGCAACCGGATTCCACTGGCTCTGCGGAATGACATTACCCACGAACGGGTCGCGAATCGGGTTTCCATCGGGTCCCAACCGTGTGCTGAGCGGATCGTAGATCTGGCCGAAGCGAATGTCGCGGCCAAGCGCGTCCTGGCCGATTACCGTGCCCGATTGGGAGTTTAACGTGAAGTTCGGATCGAATAACCGGGAGAAATTCCCGGCTTTGAAATCCGTCGTCGGCAAGGTGACGAAGCCGTTGAAGGTCAATTCGTCGCGGTGGTCCTTCTCGAAATTGGTGAAGAAGAACGTCCGGTTACGGCCGTCGTACACCTTGGGAATGTAGACCGGGCCGCCGACCGAATAGCCGTAATTGTGCTCGCGCAGGCGCCCTTTCTTCAGGCCCTGCGTCTTGGCAGCCAAGTTCTTGGCGTTGAGCGCCTCGTTCTGACCGTAGTAAAAGGCCGATCCATGGATGTCGTTGGTGCCCGATTTAATGCTGAAGTTAGCAACCGCCGTCTGCCCGCCGTTGTACTGCGCGCCGATGGCGCCGGTCGCCATCTTGAACTCGCCGATGGCCTCGGCCGACGGGCTGAATTCGTTGTTATTGCCGCCCGACAGGTCCGCGCGTCCCACCGGGATGCCTTCGATCAGGATCTCGTGCGAGTACTCCTGTCCGCCGTTGATCGAACCTTTGAACGTTCCGCCGGTGGTGCCGGGCAGGCTGCTGAAGATGAACTCCTGAATCTGCCGCTGGCCATCGCTGACGAATATCGGCCAGGCCTTGTATTCTTCCGTGGTGATGTAACGACCGATCTCCGCGGAACCCGACTCGAGCAGCGGAGCTTCCGCCGTCACGGTCACTTCTTCCGTGACCGCTCCCACCTCGATCGTGATGTTGACGGTTTGCACCTGCCCGACGCGGAGGATGACATTCTCCTGCGTCGCTGTCTTAAAGCCGGGCGCGCTCACCCGAAGCGAGTAGGTGCCCGATGGCAGGTACGGTAGCGTGTACGCCCCCGCGGAAGTGCTGGTGGTTCGCGACTCCACTCGGGTGGCGACGTTCGTGGCCACTACAGTCGTCCCCGGAACGACGGCGCCCGAGCTGTCCAGGATCGTGCCGTTCAGGGTACCGACTTGGCCTTGGCCCCAAGCAATGCCTAGCGAGACGACTAGGCACAAGAATACTGCTTTCCAATTAATGGTCATCTAGATTTGTCCTCTTGCGCGTTGCGCGCAACTTCAAAGACCCCAAACTCATATCGTCGCGTCCTTCTCGTTCCATTAACAAGAACGCGTTCTGACCAATAGAAATACACCCGCGCGGAGGCCGTTGTCAACCGGGAGGGTAGTGGGATCGTACTAGCCTGTCCGCTGTCGCTGGGAGTCTGTACATTTCGCGGGGCGTTGTGGGTCTCAGAAGTGGGGCAAACCTCCAGGGTTGCGAGCCGGTTTTCAACCGGCTTCCGGCACGCTTATCCTGCCGGGCCAACCGGCCCCACAGGTGCGCCGCTCAGCCGATCCCCAGAGCCCGCAGGAAGCGGCCCGTGTAGCTTGCCTCGACCGCCGCGATTTCCTCGGGAGTTCCCTGGCCGACGATGCGCCCTCCGGCGTCGCCGCCCTCCGGACCGAGGTCGACCATCCAGTCGGCGGAGCGGATGACCTCGAGGTTGTGCTCGATGATCAGCACGCTGCCGCCGGAACGGATCAGCCGCTGGAAGGCGTCGAGCAGCTTCGCGATGTCGTCGAAGTGCAGTCCGGTGGTCGGCTCGTCGAACAGGAAGAGGGTTCCTTTCGACGATGCCTGCGACAGGTGCGTCGCCAGCTTCACCCGCTGCGCCTCTCCACCGCTCAGAGTCGTCGCCGATTGCCCGAGGCGCAAATATCCGAGCCCGACGTCCTCCAGCATCCGGAGCTTGCCCACGAGGCGCGGAACGTCGCTGAAGAACGCCAGCGCCTCGTGAACGGTCAACTGGAGGACTTCGTGGATGTTGAGGCCGTGGTAGCGGACGTCGAGGATGCTGCTCTTGTACCGCGTGCCCTTGCACTCCTCGCACACCAGTTCAACGTCGGCGAGGAATTGCATCTCCACCGTCACCGTGCCGTCGCCCTGGCAGGTCTCGCACCGCCCCCCCGGAACGTTGAACGAGAAGTGGCCGGCGGTATACCCGTGCCGGTCCGCTTCCACCGTCGAGGCGAACAACTCGCGGACGATATCGAAGCCCTTAATATAGGTAACCGGGTTGGACCGCGGCGTGCGCCCGATCGGCGACTGGTCCACCAGCACCACGCCGGTGAGCAATTGCGAGTTCTCCACCGCGCGCCACGTGCGGCCTTCCAGCGCTTCCGGCCACTCTTCTTCGGCGCCGGTCGCCTCCCGGCCGAAGTGGGACTTCAGCGCCTTGTACATCACGTCGTAAACCAGCGACGACTTGCCGGAGCCCGAGACGCCCGTGACCACCACCATCATGTCCAGCGGCAGGTCCACGTCGATGTTCTTCAGGTTGTGGGCGCGGGCGCCGCGAAAGCGGACCACCCGCTTGCGATTTACCGGACGCCTCCGGGTGAGGCGGGAGGCCGCGAATTCGCCGCGCAGGTAGCGCCCGGTTAGCGACGCGGCGCCGTTCTTGAGCAGCGCGCCGTACCCTCCCTCGAAGATCACCCGGCCGCCGTTCTCGCCGGCGCCGGGCCCAAGGTCGATGATGTGGTCGGCGGCGCGCATCACGTCGGCGTCGTGCTCGACCACCACAATCGTGTTGCCAAGGTCCCGCAGTTCCTCGAGGATTCCGATCAGCCGTCCCGTGTCGCGCGTGTGGAGCCCGATGGAAGGCTCGTCCAGAACGTAGCAGGCGCCCACCAGGCGCGAGCCCAGGCAGGTGGCCAGTTGGATGCGCTGCGACTCGCCGCCGGACAGCGTCGCCGACAACCGGTCGAGCGTCAGGTATTGGAGGCCGACGTCGTTGAGAAACTTGAGACGCTGCCGGATTTCGATCAGCACCTTGTCGGCAACCGCGCTCTCCTCGGGGCTCAATTCCAGCGCGTCGAAGAACGCGTACGCTTCCTCGATGTTCATGGCCGTAACCTCGGCCACGGTCTTGCCGCCGACGCGAACATACAGGGCTTCTTTCCGCAAGCGGGCGCCGCGGCACTCCGGGCAGTCGGCGTAACCCCGGTACCGGCTCAGAAACACGCGCACGTGGACCTTATATTTCTTCCGCTCGATCTCTTCAAACGAGCGCCGGACCGCCGCCTGAACGATCAGCTTCTCCTGCTGGTCCAGCTCGGCGTAGGGGACTTTGAACCGAACCTGCCCGCGCGCGCTCCTCTTGAACTCGGCGTAGAAGCCGACGTAATTCGGCTTGGTCCAGGGATCGATGGCCCCTTCGTCGAGCGAAAGATAAGGATCGGGAATCACGCGGTTGATGTCGTAATCCACCGTGTTCCCGAAGCCCTGGCAGCGCGGGCAGGCGCCGAATGGGCTGTTGAAGCTGAACAGGCGCGGTTCCGGCTCGGTGAACTCCAGGTCGCAGCGCTTGCAGGCGAACTTCTCGCTGAATCGAATGCAGCGTTCGCCGGAGGCTTCCTCGAAGAGCGCCTCGCCGGCCTCGCGATAGCAGATTTCGGTGGTGTCCACAATCCGCTGGTGGAGGTCCCCCGAGACGGCGATGCGATCCACCAGCGAATAGAGCGGCTGGGAGAAGTCGATCTCCAGCAGCGACTCCGGCGTGGAGAACTCAAACGTGCGCCGGTCCTGATATAGGCGGTTGAAGCCCTTTTTTCGCAGCTCGAACAGGTGATCGCGCAGCGCCTGCGTTCCCTGGCTTTGCGGGATGGGGAACAGCGCGTACCAGCGCGAGCCCCGCGGTTGGGCCAGCATCGACGCCGCGACATAATCCACCGTGTCGCGCTGGACGCGCTCGCCGCACCGCGGGCAGAAGGTGCGCCCGGCCCGTGCGAACAGCAGCCGCAGGAAATCGTACAGCTCGGTCGAGGTGGCGACGGTCGAGCGCGGATTGCGGGTGGTGTTCTTCTGCCGGATGGCCACCGGCGGCGCGATGCCGTCGATCTCCTCCACGTCGGGCTTCCCCATCCGCTCCAGGAACTGCCGCGCGTATGCCGACAGCGATTCCACGTACCGGCGCTGTCCCTCGGCATAGATGGTGTCGAAGACGAGCGAGGACTTCCCGGAGCCGGAAACCCCTGTCACCACCGTCAGTTTGTTGTGCGGGATGTTCAGGGATAGCGACTTCAGGTTGTGAACGCGCGCGCCCCGGATGACAATGGATTCTTGCACGCAGCAGCAACTCAGGCGAGAACACCCTCAGTATAAACAAGCCGGCGCGGGGCGGGAGGCGGAGACGGAGCACGGAACAGGGAACCGGGAAAGACAAGTCCGCGGGCGGTTGCTCGCCTGGTATGAGCGGGCGCGGCGTCCGCTTCCGTGGCGGATGACCAAGGACCCTTACCGCATCTGGGTGTCCGAGATCATGCTCCAGCAGACGCGGGTGGCCGCGGTAATCCCGTATTACGAGCGGTTTCTGCGGCGCTTTCCCGACGTGGAGGCTCTCGCCGCGGCGCCCGAAGAGTCGCTGCTCGAAAGCTGGAGCGGCCTGGGATATTACTTCCGCGCGCGCAACATGCAGAAGGCGGCGCGCCGCATTGTCGCCGCCGGGGCGTTTCCAACGGACTACGCTGCGATCCGCGCGCTCGAAGGCATTGGCGACTACACCGCCGCCGCCATTGCCAGCATCTGTTTCGGCCAGCCCTACGCGGTCCTCGACGGCAATGTCCTGCGGGTATTGAGCCGTATGGCCAACGACGCCGGCGACATCCGTTCGGGCGCCACGCGCCGCAGACTCGCGGCCATCGCGCAGCGGCTGCTCGACAGGCGCCACCCGGGCCCGTTCAACCAGGCGATGATGGAACTCGGCGCGACGGTCTGCGCCCCGAAGCAGCCTCGCTGTGGGGAATGCCCCATTGCGAGCGACTGCGAAGGCCGCCGGCGCGGCGTGGAGCGGCAGCTTCCGGTGAAGCTCGGCCGGACGCCGCCGCGCAAGATCGAAAAAACCTACCTGCTCATCGAGCGCCGCGGAAAGATCCTGGTGAGGAAGCGGCCGTCCGACGCGTGCAAGCTGGCCGGTTTTTGGGAACTGCCCGACGGAGACGACTTGCCGGGAGCGACGCCGGGGGCCATCCTCGGCGAATTTCGTCACGCGATCACGAACCACCTCTACCGTTGCGCGGTGGTCGAGGCGAGCCTCCGCCGCGCGCCGGCGGGCTTCGAGTGGCTGTCGCGCGCCGAACTGGTGACGCGGCCGGTGACCACCGCCACGCGGAAGGCGCTGCTGATTTCCGAAGCCCGTTCGGCCGGGCCTGCTCCGCGCGGCGTCGGCCGAAGCGCCGCCGGGGGTTGATGCGCGCACGTTCCGGAAACGTCCACGCGCGGGTACACTGGGACGAGGCCATCCCGCCGTCATGCGCACGCCACCTAAGTTCCTCGTTGCCGCAGCAATCTCGTCCGCCGTTCTGGGACCGGCGCTGCTTTACGCCTGGATTGTCGGCCCGCCGCAACGACACAGCGGCGGTCCCGGCGACCAGACTTGCGCCCGAAGCAGTTGCCACGGCGGTTCGCCCACCAGCCAGGGCGGCAAGGTGGACGTGGTGTTTCCGTCCGGCCCGACGTATCTTCCCGGCGTCAGGCAGACCTGGACCGTTGTGATCAGCGATCCGGCGGCGCGGCTGTTCAGTTTCCAGCTCAGCGTGCGGCGGAACGAGAATCGCGAGTTCGGCCAGGCCGGGCGGCTCGATCCCCTCGACGCCAACACGTTCGTTCTCTGCGACGACGGGTCGGCGCGAACCGGCGCCGGACCGTGCCCTGGCTCTCCGGTCGAGTTCATCCAGCCGACCGAAGCGGGAGCGCGGCGCGGAGTGAACGCCTATACCTTCCGGTGGACGCCGCCGGAGGATGCCGCCGGCGAGGTATCGGTTTACGTCGCGGCCCTCGGCGCCAACGGCGACCTCCAGGCTACCGGCGACCGCACCTACACCGCGACCTACACCTTGCGGCCCGCCGAGATAACGGGCGCGCCCGCGATTCGCGACGCGCGTCCCGTGCTTCAGTCCTTCGACGACAGCGAGCGGCTCTCGTCGGGTACCTGGATCCAACTCTACGGAACCAACCTCGCTTTCACCACCCGTAGCTGGAACATCGGCGATTTCGACGGGCGGGAGGCGCCGCAGGAACTCGACGGCGTCAGGGTCAACGTGCATGGCAGGCCGGCGTATGTGAGCTACGTCAGCCCCACGCAGGTGAACGTCCAGGTTCCCGACGTCGCCGACCTCGGGCCTGTCCGCGTCGAGTTGGTGAACGACGGCGGGACCAGCAACAGCGCTTCGGTCCAGAAGGACAAGGTCACCCCGGCGGTTCAGACCAACGGCGCCTTCATTTCCGGCGACAGGCGCTACGCCGTGGCCTTTCATCCCGATTTCGGCGCCTATGTCGGTCCCCCCGACCTGATTCCCGGCGCCAACTTCCGGCCGGCCGCGCCCGGCGAGGTCATCATCGTTTACGCGGTCGGCAGCGGTCCCACCGGCGTCCGGGCGGGACGCGTGCCCGCGGCGCCATCTCCCCTTCAGCTTCCCTATGAAGTGCGGATCGGCGGCATAGCGGCCCAGGCGATCGGGCTCCATCCGGTGGGCTACCTGGGACTGTACCAGTTCAATATCACCGTGCCCACGCTCGGTCCGGGCGACTACCCGGTGGACCTGATCGTGGACGGCATACCGATCGCGCAGACCCTGTACACAACCATCGGAGAATAGGAGAGGAAGTGCGGAGCCCCTGGGGGTGGAATTCCACACAGCGTACCTTGGCGATTGATCTGAGAATCTCGCACCCGCCGGCTACCGAGCGTTTGACTGCCCGAAAACCGGTCGCCTATACTAATAAAGGATGGTTCCCGCCGAGGGGATCGTGCGCCTCTAGCGATGGTTATTCTACTTACGATCGTTCACGTTATCGTCTGCCTCTTTCTCGTCTTGGTGGTATTGTTGCAGAGCGGCAAGGCGGCGGACCTTGCGGGGGCGTTCGGCGGCATGGGATCGCAGACGGTCTTCGGGCCGCGCGGTTCGGCGACGGTTCTCTCGAAGGCAACCACGGTGGCAGCGGGCCTGTTCATGATCACTTCTCTCACTCTCGCGATCATGGCAACCACCGGCGGCGGCGGCAGCGTCGGATCGACGGTGCTCGAGCAGCAAGGATCGCAGGCGCAGAAAACGGAAGGGCAGACGACGCCGGCGCCGCAAGCGCCCGTCACGGTGACCCCGGAAGGCGGCCAGCCGATCGAGATCCCGGTGGCCCCGCCGCCCGCGCCGGCCGAACCTGCGAAGCCCGCGGAGAAGCAGTAGAATTAGTCTGACTTGCGGATGTGGCGGAACTGGCAGACGCGCAACGTTGAGGTCGTTGTGGGGAATCCCCGTGGAGGTTCAAGTCCTCTCATCCGCACCATAGCCTATAGCTGACAGCCGTCAGCGATCGGCGCTCAGCCCCGGCCCTGGAAAGACCCGTCTGCTCGAACGCGACGATCTTGTGGATCGCGACGCGGGGCAGCGCCACCTCGAGTCCGCCGCCGGAGCTGAGCCTCGGATTCAAGTCGTAGCCACCCACCACCGCGCGCGCCCGGACATTGTTCAGCGGCAGAATTCAGCCGGCGGCCGATGGAGTTTATTCACCAAGCTGTTCGGGGCCTGGTTGGTCAATAAAGCTGCACCGACCGAGCCGCGCGCCAGCAAGCGGCCTTTCGTGAATATCACCTCAACGGTCAGCAGCCCCCCGGGTCGGAATTCTCCTTAGCCATTCGATTGATAAACTCCGCTATAATATCCGCCGATGGGAACAGGTGACAGTATCGCTGGTGAAAACAAACAGCAAATTCTCGTAAACGTGATCCTGGATCGCTCCGGCTCGATGCAATCGAGTCGAGAGGGGACGATCATGGGCTACAACGAGTACCTTAAAGGGTTGCGCGCCGACGAGGCGACGTCGTACAACGTCAGCCTGATTCAGTTTGACGCCCCGGAGGAAAGGACCGACCTCACGGTGTGCTATCTCGATACGCCGCTGGCGGAGGCGCCGCCGCTAACCGCCAGGGACTACAAACCGCGCGGAAGCACGCCCCTATTTGACGCCATCGGAGAATGCATCCATCGCGTCGAAGCCAAAGGCCGTCCCGTGCTTACCGTCATCATCACGGATGGAATGGAAAACGCTTCCCGCGAATTCACCCTGGAGGCTGTCAAGGCGCTGATTACCGAAAAGGAGCGCGAAGGTTGGAGGTTTGTGTTCCTCGGCGCCAACATCGACAGCTACGCGGTCGGCGGATCGCTCGGCGTGGGGGCGCATTCCACGGCGAATTATATGGCGGGGAGAGAAGAGGCGCTCTACAGAAGCCTGGCCGCGTCCAGCCGCAATTACGCCCGCAAGATTGCGGACCTCGGTTTGCGCAAAGCCATGGACGCGGCGTTCATGGACGACAGCCAAAAGGATGAACTGGCGGGCGAGACGAGCGCCAGCCCGTCTACCTCCCAACCCGTAGCCCGCAAACCCCGCAAACGCAAGAAACGCCCCCTCGTTCAATAGGCGATTACCGGCCGCCAAGCCCCGCTGCTATGAGTTCGCTCTTCCCGAGGAGAGCGGGCGTCGAGGCGCACCCGGGGACTGTCATACTGAATCCCAGTCATGAACCGTACCGCTCTCGCCTTCCTAAAGTGATGCTCCGATCGCGGAAATCCATTCGAAGACTTTCGTGCAAAACGAGGAAGAACTCGTCTTCATCCGCGTGGTTGTGCCAGACAAACTCGCCCTGGAGTTTCACGAGTCTCACAGTGTTGTCCGTTCAATTCGCCGCCGATGCGAGGGTTCCAGTGGTCGGAGAACATGCCCAGTTTGCGGCGGAGGTTGACCTTCTCCATGTGCGGAGG
>JAHCHE010000019.1 GCA_026129905.1 Bryobacteraceae bacterium
TCTATTCAACTTATAGCCGGACAGCAGTGAACGGACACCTTCGTGGTCCGTTCGGGTTATTCGCTCACGTGGATTGAACAGGCTGGAATCACTACCCCTTTCACCACACCTCTGTTCCCTTTCATTCAGACTCTCAGCCAGCAGACCCTGGACAATATCAATCCTGCTTTCTATCTCTCGCAGGGTCCCAGCGTGACGCCGCAACCTGCGAGTCCGGACGCGGGACTGGGCCAAGGCGTATTCGGCGTTCAGAGAAACAATGGAAGCGGCTATGCGCAGCAGTGGAACCTCAGTCTGCAGAAAACCTTTGGAGAGAACTGGAGCGTCGAGGCCGGGTACTTGGGATCGAAGCTCACAAGGCTGGGCGTACCGGATGTGAATCTGAACCAACTCACAGTGGAGCAACTCGCGCTTGGCGCGCAGCTAACCCAGCAGGTCGAGAACCCGTTCTTCGGAGAAATCCCGGCGATCACGTCGCTCGGCAGGCCCACGATTGCCCGAGGGCAGTTGCTGCGGCTATTTCCACGATTTACCACCGTGACGCTCTATCGCAACAACACCGGAAATTCGACGTATCATTCGTTCCAGTCGCGCGTGGAGAAGCGGTTTTCAAAGTGGCTCACGTTCACCGTCGCATACACGTTTTCGCGGTTGATCGACGACGCCGGCGCGGTGTTCGATTCGGCCGTGCTTACGGGTCCGGTCGCAAACTTCCAGGCCGCGGACAGCGTCAACAAGCGGATCGAGAAGGACGTTTCCACCGGCAATGTACCGCATATTCTCTCGAGCGGCTTTGTATACGAATTGCCGTTCGGACGGGGCTGGACCCGTTCGTTGAGCGGATGGAAGGAGATGCTTGCGGGGGGTTGGCAGGTTGCCGGCATACTGCGACTACAGTCCGGCAGTCCGGTAGCGGTGACCAATACGAACGCCTTCGCCAGGTTCGGGATCCAGCGCCCGAACCGGGTCGCGGATCCGAAGCTGCCGCCGGACCAGCGCACGACGGCGCGGTACTTCGATACGGCCGCGTTCACGCAGGCGCCGCAGTTCACGATCGGCAGCAGTTCACGCAATCCCGTGACAGGACCGGGATATCGCGCGGCGGATGTCATGGTGGGCAAAGTGTTCACGATTAGCGAAGGTTTCCGGGTGGAGTTCCGGGCAGAAGCATTCAACGTCGCGAACACGCCTCCACTTGGGAACCCCAACGGGAGCTTCGGAAACCCGGCGTTTGGCTCGATCACCACGGCGCAGGATCCTCGGGTCTACGAGTTCGTCCTGAAGCTACAGTTCTGAGCACTACCGTGCGGCAGCCGGCCTCCGGCCGAATGGCTGCACGTCGATGAACCAAGGGATGTTCTTCAGACGTCTCGTGAGAAGTCAGGTGGCCGGGCGCGAACTCAGCCGGCGCCTTTGGGGAATTGCTTGATGCGTGGAGGGCGCGGGGGTGCGGCAGATCTTGCGGCCTCGTCGCCCGGAAGCGACCGTACGATGTACGGCGATACAATACCGGTAGCCGAGTGAAGCGGTATGGCTGGGAATCGAACGCAGGAAAAACAGGAACTTCACGAGCTGGTGGACCGTCTAACCGCGGGGCAAGTGCACGCCGTGCGGGGCCTGCTCGAGGCGATGCTAGATCCCGTCGGTCGCGCGATCGCCAACGCCCCGCTGGATGACGAGCCGCTTAGCGCTGAAGAGGAGCAGGCCCTCGCAGAAGCCCGCGAGTGGCTGAAGCACAACCAGCCCATTCCGCATGAGCAGATCCTCGATGAGCTCGGCATTACACGGGAAGAAATCGAGAACTATCGAGAGCCGGCGTGAAGCGGATCGCGTGGACCGAACAGGCCAGGGCGGACGTTCGCAGCCTCGACAAGAATATCGCCATGCGCATCTTGTCGGCTCTTCATCGTTTTGCGGAATCGGGCACGGGCGACGTGAAAGCGCTCCAGGCCGGCGCAGAGGAGTTGCGGTTACGGGTGGGCGCTTACCGGCTTTTTTTCGTCTTGAGCGGCGACGATGTCATTGAAGTTCGTCGTGTGCGCCACCGCCGCGAAGCCTATCGGTAGCGGCTTCTCGGTGGCGCGCCTTCCGCGGACTCAGTCCGCGCCCTTCAGGAATTGCTTAATGCAGCGGAGGGCCTGACGGGTGCGGTGCTCGTTCTCGATCAGAGAGAAACGGACGAAGCCTTCGCCCATCGGGCCGAAGCCGATGCCGGGGGAGACAGCCGTGAGGGCTTTTTCGAGGAGTTGCTTCGAGAATTCCAGCGAACCCAGGGCGCGGAAGGGCTCGGGGATGGGAGCCCAGACGAACATGGTGCCCTTTGGGGATTCGACCGGCCAGCCCGCGGCGCACAGGCCGGAAACGAGAACGTCGCGGCGGCGCTTGTACGTGCGGCAGATCTTGCGGGTCTCTTCCTCACATTCGCGGAGCGCAATAATCGAGGCGATCTGGATGGGCTGGAAAACGCCGTAATCGAGGTAACTCTTGATGCGGGCAAGCGCCGCGATCATTTTACGGTTGCCCACGCAGAAGCCAACGCGCCAGCCGGCCATGTTGTAGCTCTTGGACATGGAGAAGATCTCGACGCCGATCTCCTTGGCGCCCTCCACCTGCATCAGGCTCGGCGCGCGATACCCGTCAAAGCAGAGGTCGGCGTAGGCGAAATCGTGCACGATCATCGAGCCGTGACGGCCGGCCAGGCGCACCACTTCCTTGAAGAAGTCGAGGTCGACGCACTGTGTGGTGGGGTTGTGGGGGAAGGAAAACAGCAGCACGCGCGGCGGGATGTACGAGCGGCGGTAGAGCGTCTCAAGATTGTCGAGCAGCGTGGACGCGTCGGGCATCTCGAGCATCACCGAGTGTCCCTCCGCCATCGTGACGCCCCACTGGTGGATGGGGTAGGCCGGATTCACCGACACCACTTCGTCGCCCGGACCGATGATGGCGAACAGCAGGTGTGCGAGGGAGTCCTTCGCGCCGATAGTGACGATCGCTTCCGATTCCGGGTCGAGATCGACGTCGTAATTGCGCTTGTAGCGCCGGGCGATCTCGAGGCGCAGGTTCGGGATGCCGCGCGACAGCGAGTAGCGGTGGTTGCGGGGATTCTGCGCCGCCTCGATGAGTTTCTCGACGATCGGAGCGGGCGTGGCGCCGTCCGGGTTTCCCATCCCGAAATCCACGATGTCCATCTGCTGCGCGCGCAGCTTCGCTTTCATCTCGTTGACGATGGCGAAAACGTAGGGGGGCAGCTTTCGGATGCGATAAAACTCGTCCGGTGGCAAGGGCATATTGTCCATTCTATGGGCGGCGGCGGCGACAAGCGAATCCGGGCATTGCCGGCTATTTTCGAAGCAGGCGCACGGTGAGCATCTGCGCGCCGCGAATTACGGCGGAGGCGCGGGAATCGTGCACCGGAATTTCTTCGGCGTCCGTTTCGATGTGGGTGGCGCGGCGGGCGCGGCCGAGGGGGAACGAAGGCGCGAGGGCGACGGTTTTTTCCTGCGCGCCGAGGTTCCAAAGGCGGACGATGACCCCATCGGCGATGCCCTCCTCCGCCGGTTTCAGGGACCAGAGGAGCGTGTCGGGGTCGGAGATGGTCAGGGCCGACCAGGATGCCTCGGGATAGGGGCCCTTGCCGCGGACGCGTCCGGCGACGAGGGGGTTCTGGTGCTCAAGCGCGAAGCGCATGGCGGCGGGGGCGTGGAAGCCTCCGTGGGTCCGAAGCGCGAACCGCTGGAGGAACCGGTCGTCGCCGCCCTGGCGCGGAATGCCCGCCTGCGGGGCGTCGATCTGGCCGCCGGCAAGCACCGAGATGCGCGGCGTGTTCGTGTCCAGGCGTGAGACGCCGCCGGCGGTCGCGCTGTCGCCGAGCCGCATGAACGCGCAGTCGCGGTTGGAGAGCGTAATGCCGGCGCCGCCCGCCCCGCTCATGTCGGCGAAGTGATTCAGAGTGAGCCAGTCCAGGCGGGAATTCGTGGGCGAATAATGACCGCCCGCGGCAAGTAATTTCGCCCGGATCACGGCGCCGACCTCCTCGTGCCAGACGTCCGGGGAGGTCAGATTAAAGCCGAAATCCCACGCGAGTGTTTCGCCGAAATTCCGGGTAATCTCGTTCTCAATATCCACGCGGGAAACGCTGCGGTAGAGCGTCACGCGCGTGGCGTGCTCCACCGGTGAGGCGCCGCGGGCCACAAGCGTCACGGAGACGAGTCCGGCGTTCTCGACATCGACAGCGCCGCCGCCGGGGCCGAGATCGTTGATCGCGGGGCCTTTCAAGGCGGAAAGCTCGCGGCCGTCGCGGGTTTTGTCCACCAGGCTGGAAAGGGCACCGCGTCCTTCCAGCCGCAGCCGGTAGAACTCGTTTTCGGCCACGTTGCCTTCGGCGCTGACAGTTGCGGGGAAGCTTTGGCCGGGACCGGGCCGGACCTCGAACACCTTGTAGCCTACGGCGGGCACGTCCGGGGCGAGGACGCGCAGCAGGCGTTGGGGTTTATGGAACCCCTGCGCCTCGATGCCGATGAACTGCGACGGCGTTTCGGCGCCGGTGACCAGGTCGACGACATGCGCCGGTTCGGGCCCATCGTAAGGGAGATCCGCCGCGTCCGTGCGGCTCCAACTCAAGGGGTTGAAGACGAAGAAGCGCTCGCGGCTTCCTCCTCCGGCGATAAGGCCGCCGAACGAGAAGGCCGCGTCGGCGTGGAGGCGGTCGACGTAGCTCTCGACGTCGCCGGCGACTCGCCGCTGCCAGGCCGCGCGACCTTCGCGGGTGACCACCGGGCCGTCGGCTGTCCAGTTGTGTTCCCAGTAGAGGCCGAGGGCGCGCCAGGCGCGGTCGCGCTCGTCGTCACGGCCGGCGAGGAATTCCGGGGATTCGAGCGCAACTAGGACGGCGAGCGCCTCGGCCGCGCGGAGTTTTTCGACGGCGCGGCGCACGCGAGACGAGACTTCGGCCAGCGAGGCCGAGTAGAGATCCCACTCGTTACCAAAGGCGGCGCTGAATTCGGGCAGAGATTCCCCATGTGATTTCTCGAAATCTTCGAAGAAATCCACCTGGTTGGACACAATTACCGAGTCATCAGGCGACGATTTTGCGCGGGCGGCTCGGACGAACTCGTCGTCGAGCGTCTTGAGCCGGTCCCACCCCTGGCCGAACAGCCCGATGACGGGGTAGGGATGGATGGCGGAAAAGGCTTCGCTTGTCCGGACGAAATCGATGGACGCGGCCGGATCGAACGCCTCGGCGTAGCCCCCCACGGACTTGTTCTCGCCGAGCAGGGTGTACCACTTCATGAGAATGCGACTGCCGTCGGGTCCACGCCACCAGTAGATTTCGTGGGGTCTCCGCTCGTTCTTCTTGAGCTTCGTCAGACAACCGCAGATGCCTTTCCAGCTATACTTGGCGCCGGCGCCGGCCCACAGGGCGCCGAGGCCGTAGGGCAGCGTCTGGTCCTCCATGGCGACGGCGATCGGGAACCGGAGCCCGTAGCGCCGCTCGAGGCGGCCGGCGTAGAACATGCCGCGGAGGACGGCTTCGGCGGGAGCGGCGCCGTAGCAGGCCACCAGCGTGTTCAGCGGGGCGGAGATGTGTCCGTCGCGGATGCGGGCGATCAGCCGCTCGAAGTCCGCCCGGGGCTTGCTGCGCTCGTAGGCGTGGAGCCAGATGGAACCGTCGCAGTTCCAGCGGCTTCGATGCTCCGGCGGCAACGACGCGGTAGCGTCGGCGAGGTCGAGGTAATGGTCGAGCATCTCGACGAAAGCCTGGCGGTAGGTTTCCTCGTCGGCGCTCCAGAGGTAGTCGGTGTGGTCGTCGGGAGCGATGTAGATGCGACGGGGTTCTCCGGCGAGGAGGGCCGTAGCCAGCAGCAGTGCGCTGAGGATTTTGCTCATGCGAAGCTGCTAGCATATCCGAAACCGCTTGGAAGAGACATCGCCACGTGAATCCCTCCCATACCCGACGCGCCATCCCTCGCTTGCGCTGGTGGATCGGCGGCCTGCTGTTCGCTTCGACCGTTATCAACTACATCGACCGCCAGACGCTGAGCGTGCTGGCGCCGTTTCTGAAGGAAGAATTCGAGTGGACGAATTCCGATTTCGCGCTCATCGTGATCGCGTTCCGGATCGCCTACGCGTTCATGCAGACGGTGGCGGGGCGGTTCCTCGACTGGCTGGGGACGCGCCGGGGGCTGCTGATCACCGTAACGTGGTACTCGACAGCCGCGGCACTCACGGCTGCGGCTAACGGGCTGCGGAGCTTCGCGGTATTCCGTTTCCTGCTCGGCTGCGGGGAGGCGGCGAACTGGCCGGGAGCGACCAAGACGGTATCGGAGTGGTTCCCGAAGTCCGAGCGGGGGTGGGCGGTGGCGCTGTTCGACAGCGGCTCGTCGGTGGGCGGAGCGATCGCGCCGGCGCTGGTGGTGTGGCTGTACCACACGTTCGGAAGCTGGCGGCCGGCGTTCGTGATCACCGGCCTGCTGGGTTTTGGGTGGGTCCTGGTTTGGAGAGCGTTCTATCATCCGCCGGAGACGCACCCGCGGCTGGGCGAGGATGAGCGGCGGATGCTGCTGGAATCGCGGCGCGAGGAGCAGCGGACCGAAAGCCGGGCCATCGCCGACTCGGCGCAGGACCGGCCGGCCTCTTGGGGCAAGCTGCTGAGCCTGCCGCAGACGTGGGGCATCATCCTCGGGAGGTCGCTGACGGACCCAGTCTGGTTCTTCATCACGGACTGGTTTGCCATTTTTCTGGTGGCGCGGGGATTCCAGCTCGAGAGCACGCTGGTGGGATTCTGGATACCGTTTCTGGCAGCGGACCTGGGAAATTTCTCGGGCGGCGGCTTTTCGAGCTACCTGATCCAGCGCGGCTGGCCGGTGGTTAAGGCGAGAAAGCTGGTGATTCTGGTGGGCGGCTTCGGGATGGCGCTGCTGATTCCGGTGGTGCTGGTCTCCAAGTTCGCGCTGATCATCGGGCTGTTCGCGGTTTCGACGTTCTCCTACGCGGCGTGGTCGACGATGGCGCTGTCGCTTCCCTCGGACCTTTACCCAAGCCGATCGGTGGCGTCGGTCAGCGGCCTGAGCGGGACGGGCGCGGGAGTGGGGACAATCATCTCGACGTACCTCATCGGGTGGGTAAGCGACCGTTACTCGTTCGAGCCGGTGCTGATTGCCGGAAGCATGATCCCGCTTGTCGCCACCGCCCTGGTGTTCCTGTTGGTGCGCGAGAGGCGGCGAGAGGAGGCGGTCCGCTGAATCCGTCTATGATGAGGGGTGGTCCCGAGCGGGACCTCGGAACGAAGCAGTGAGGTACGCCGTAGCAATTGCCTGCCTGTTGACGCCCGCCGCGCTGGTGGCGCAAACAATTCAAGTGTTTTCCGAATTTCGGCGGGTGGATCCGTTCGGGGAAATCGCGGCGCCTGACCGTGCGGGACAGCCGCGGGAGATTCTGTCGCCGCTGATGGCGCGCAACTGTCACGCGACGTTTCGGGTGATGGTGGAAGCGCCGCCGGGCAAAATCTACTTCCTGTTCGTCGAGCAGAACCCGGAGAAGGTGCTGGACGTGACGGTGTACAAGGAGATGTACCGCCAGTACGAGGATGCGTGGATCGCCGACAGCCTGCTGGAGGTATCGCTGCCGTACATGAGCCACGTTCCGGACCGATACCACAACCTGCCGCAGCAGAGAGCGGAGAGTTTCCTGGTGGATGTCTGGGTGCCGCCGGACGCGCCCAGCGTCCGCATGAAGCTGGATTTCCAGTTGAGCCTGGACAGCAAGTGGACGCTCTATCCGATGGAGATCCGGATTTCCGACGTGGTGGCGCCCGGAGCGAAACCGACGGAGGCAAAGCTGCCTCCCGTGACGGCCCCGAGCGACGAGGTGGCGCTGGGACCGCTGCGGGATTACCTGTGCGGCGTGCCGGAGCGGGGAAAGAGCGGCGTGTTCGGCGCGCGGCAAATCATCCGGCGGAACGTGATCGAGCATCTGGCCATCGCCCGCGAGCGGGAGCGGAAGGTGGGCCGCGAGGCGGTTGTCAAGGGGCTGCTGCGCGGCCTCGATATGGAGCCTGCGGCCTTCTGCGAAGCAGCGACCTTGACCAGCGACGCCGGGCCTGAGTGGTACTTGCGGGGGCGCGATTTTCTGTTCCGCGGCGCGGCGGACCCGTAAGCTTGTTCGGCTCTGGCAGGGCTGGAATTCGGATTCTATGAACTACGCGGAAGGATATCGAGCAGAACTGCTGGCGGCAATCGCCGCGATCGATGTGGCGCGGGTGGAGCACGCGATCGAATGGTTTCGGGAGGCTCGCGACGCGGGGAGGCAGATCTTCGTCTGTGGCAATGGAGGGAGCGCCTCGACCGCCTCGCATTTCGCCTGCGACATGGTGAAGGGCGCCAGCTATCGGCGGCCGCAACGCTTCCGCATCATGGCGCTGACCGATTCGCTTCCCACCATCACGGCCTACGCCAACGACGTTGGGTACGAGCACGCTTTCGTGGAGCACCTCAGGAACTTCGCGCAGGCGGACGACCTGGTGATGGCGATCAGCGGGTCGGGTAACTCGCTGAATGTCATTCGCGCCGTCGAATACGGCAATTCGGCCGGGTGCAGGACGCTGGCGCTCACGGGCCGCGACGGCGGAGCGCTGGGAGGAATGGCCCAGCTCAACATCCGGATCCCCGTGCCGCACATGGGCCGGATTGAAGACGCCCACATGATCGTCTGCCACATGATCGCCTACTGCTTCATGGATAGCTGAAAAGGCGCTTGCGCGGCCGGCCGGATCATAACGCCACCAGCAGCTTGCCGACGCCGTCGGCGTATGCCTCGAGCAACTCGAACCCCGGCTGGATACGCTCCATGGGGAACGTGTGGGTGAGCATGGGGCGAAACAGCTCGGGCTTTTCCCGCAGCAACTGGATGGCGGCGTCGGATTCGTGGTTCGAACGCCGCACGTTGAAGAAGCCCAGCTCCTTTCGCCGCATAACGTGATAATCCAGGGTGACCACGGCCTCCGACGGGATTCCCGTCACAACCACTCGCCCCGCGTTTCGGGTGACGTGCAGGCAGTCGTTCAGCGAGGTCCCGCGCGTCACGCAGTCGATCGAGACGTCGACGCCGCGGCCCTTCGTTTCGCTGAGGACGGCTTGGCGCGGCTCGGACGAACCCGGGTCGATGGCGGCATCCGCTCCGAGCGCCAGGGCAAGGTCGCGCCGCGCCGCGACTGGATCGACGGCATAGATGCGTCCCGCTCCGGCCTGTTTAGCGGCGGCGACGGTTAGCAATCCGATGGGTCCGACGCCGAAGACCGCCACCGAGTCGCCGAGCAGGATCGAGGCGAACTTCATGGAGTGGAGGATGATAGCCAGCGGCTCGAACAGCGTACCTTCCTCGAGACTGAGATTGTCCGGCAGCGGGAAGACGTTATAGGCCGGCAGGTTCACGTAGTCGCGAAAAAAACCCGGGTCGCCCGGCTGGCTGAGGAAGCGCAGGTTACGGCAGACATTGTGGTGGCCGGAAAGGCAGAACTCGCAGTGGTAGCAATAGACGGCCGGCTCGAGCAGCACTTTGTCCCCGGGCGACCAGCCGGTCACTCCCGGTCCCGTTTTGACGATCTGTCCCGAAGGCTCATGTCCCAGGACCATGGGGTATTGGGCGGGCATGTCGCCCACCGAGCCTTCCGAGAAGTTGTGGAGGTCCGAGCCGCAGGCGCCCACGAAGAGGACGCGAGCCTGCACTTCTCCCGGACCAGGATCCTGTTGGGATTCGTCGGTCAGTTGGAACCGGCGTTGCGAAACGAGTTGGGCGACGCGCATGGGTAGTGGGTAGCGCTCACCCTGCGGGGGACGCGCTACTTCTTGAACAGGTTATCAAATGCGGCCCTGGCGTCCTGCGGGGTCCTCGGCGTCACGGTGGTCGGGGCATAGGGCGAAGTGGTGACGCTCGTCGCATCGCGGGCCACGGTGACGCGGGTCTCGAAAAGCTCGCACTCGTTGGGCTTGTCCTTGGACCCGATGCGAACCAGGATAGGCTTCAGGCACTGGAGCCGCGCGGAGGGCTCGAAGTGAGCGCACTGCTTGCAGCAGTGGAGCGCGGCGTTACACTTGGGGCAATTGCCGGTGAAATCGGTTCCAGGCGGCAGAGTGGTGGAACAATTGAAGCAGCGCGCCGCGACGACGGTCTGGACCATGCGGGGCAGGCGGGGGCCGGTCACGTCGATAGGAAGCTTCGGCCCGCGGGGGCGGCGATCGTCCCGGGCGCGAGACTCGTGTTCCTGCTCGTCCATGTAACCGCGCTGTCGGTATTTGCGGTCGCCCATAGCTAGTGTGTACTCCTCAGAGGTTTGATCGAAGGCCGTTCCGTTGGCTAACAGGGATATTCTTCAAGGGCTTGCGGGGCGCACAGCAATCCTGCGGACAACATGGGCCGTCTCTTAGACCAGAGTTGAGCCTCACGTCCCTTGAGGAGAGCTGACCGCGACCCCGATGGCAGTGGTCAGAGGGAAGCTGAGGGACCGCCGTGGTCGAAAAACCAACAGCCCGGACCCCGCTGAAGTCCTAAACTAATTATCTATCACGGATTGGCAAGAGAATCCACCAAAATCGTAAGCAGTGGCACGATTTTTGGTTGGGGCATCCTCCTTCCTCCATTCTATCGGATAAACCGGCGCGATGCTTGAGGGTCGCGGAGGCCTGGAAACCCCGGTGCACGCGCCCCTCGAGTGGCGGGTGGCCAAGGCCGAAAGAGACGGCCCTCCAACCGATAAAGGGGGCGAGCGGCTAGTCGATGGCCCGCTGCTGCTGCGCCGCCGCGGCGGCCGTCCGCCGGGCGGCCTTGTGCGCCCGCGTCGCCCGCAACCACTCGATCACGGCCGGCAGGACGGAGATCACCACAATCCCCAGGATGAACAAGCTGAAGTTTTGCTTGACAAACGGCAGATTCCCCCAGAGGTACCCGGCGCCGAGGCACACGCCGACCCAGAGGAAGGCCCCGCCGACGTTGCAGGCGAGAAAGCGGGGGTAGGCCATTTTGGCGATTCCGGCGACAAAAGGAACGAAGGTCCGGATGATCGGCATGAAGCGGCCCATGATGATGGCCATCGCGCCGTAGCGGCGGTAGAAGTCGCGGGTTCGTTCCAGGTGTTGCTCATTGAGAAAGCGGACGCGTCCTTCAAGGAAGAGCTTAGGCGCCACCACGGAGCCGATCCAGTAGTTCACCGTGTCGCCGATGATGGCGGCCGAGATGAAGACGCCCAAAAGCCAGACCACATCCAGGGAACCGGCGGCCGCCAGCGCGCCGGCGGCGAACAGGAGCGAGTCGCCGGGCAGCCACGGGGTAACCACCAGGCCGGTCTCGCAGAACACCACCGCGAACAGGATGATGTAGATGACGTTGTGGTACGTCGCCACCAGTTGATGCAGGTGCTGGTCCAAGTGCAGGAAATAACTGAACAGAGTCTGAATCAGTTCCATGACAGATAACTCACCGGGGCAGCGGCGGCCGCCTCATCCACCCACCTGAACCCATTTAAGCAGGCTGTGACAGGCCCGGGTCAGCGGGTCGTCGTAATGGTTTGGGCTGATGCGGATGGACAGGCCAAGCCGGCCTGTCAACTGCGGGATGAACTCCTTGGCGAACACGGCCACCGACCCGCGCAGTTCGTTCCGGGGAAGCGTGAGCACCTCCGTTTCGTTGAGATGGCCGTCGGCGTTGATGCGGCCGATGATGGCCTCCACCCGAACATCCTCGGGTTGCAGGCCGGCCAGTTCGACGGTCGCGCTGATGGGAATAGGGGAACCGCTGAAAACCGGGTCGCGGAGCGGAGGCCCCACTTCGAGGAAACGCACCCGCTCCCAGGCCTGTGCCACCTGGGTGTTCCAGCGGGTGCGCTTGCGGATGGTGGCAAACCGGTCCTTACGGATGACCGTGTAGGCGGCGTGGGCCGATTCGTAGAACTGCGCCACGTAGTCCCTGACCATCCGGAGGGAGTTGAAATGGGGGCTTATGTTTTTCAGCGCCGTCTTTACGCGGCGCATCCATTCCTCCGGCACCGTTTCGTCCCGTTCGTAGAACAGCGGCACGACTTCATTTTCGAGGGTGGAGTAGATCGTGCTGGCGTGAACGCCATCCTGGTCGTCGGAGTACGGTTCGCGGTGGCCGATCGCCCAGCCGCCGGAATCCTCGTAAGCTTCGTCGTACCAGCCGTCGAGGACGCTGAGGTTGAGGACGCCGTTAATGGCCGCCTTCATGCCGCTGGTCCCGCACGCTTCCTCGCCGCGGCGCGGGCTGTTGAGCCACAGGTCGACGCCCTGCACCAGGGCGCGGCCCACCTCGATGCCGTAGTTTTCCACGAACACCAGGCGCTTGGAAATCTCCGGGTCGCGGGAGAGCTGAATGACATCCCGGATGAGGGACTTGCCGTGGTCGTCGCGGGGATGCGCCTTGCCGGCGATCACGATCTGGACGGGCATCTGCGGGTTGGTGAGGATGCGCCGCAGGCGCTCGCGGTCACGAAGGATGAGAGCAGGCCTTTTGTACTCGGCGAACCGGCGCGCAAAGCCGATGGTGAAGGCCTCGGGGTCGAGCACTTCCGACAGCCGGCGGATTTCGGTCGAAGACGCGCGCCTCTCAATGGCGCTGGCGCGCACGTGCTCCCGCACGAAGTTCACCAGAAGCCGCTTGCGGCGCCGGTGGACATCCCAGAGTTCCGAGCTGGGGATGTCGTCGATCAAGTCCCAGGTTCTGGGATCGAGGTACCGGTCGCGCCAGTCCGGCTGCAGGTACTGATCGTAAAGAGCCGCCAGATCCACGTTCAGCCACGAGGGCAGATGGACGCCATTGGTAACCGAGGTTATGGGCACCTCCCAGACGGGCAGTTGGGGCCAGAGATCCTGCCACATCTCCTGGGACACCCGGCGGTGCAGGAGACTGACCGCATTGCGATACGAGGAGGTGTTGATGGCGGAGATAGCCATCGAGAAGCGCTCGTGCGGATCGTTGCGGTTACGGCGGCCGAGGGCCAGCAACTGGTCGAAGGGTATGCCGGCATCGTGGCAATAGGCGTGGAAGTACTCGTACATCAGGCCGGAATCGAACAAGTCGATCCCGGCGGGTACCGACGTGTGCGTGGTGAAGATATTGTTGGCCCGGGCGGCCTCGAGCGCTTCGTCGAAGCTGAGCTGGTATTCCTCGCTCAGCAAACGGATCCGCTCCACTGCCAGGAAAGCGGAGTGGCCTTCATTCATGTGGAAAACGGTGGGTCGCATGCCCAGCGCGCGCAATGCGCGGAGGCCTCCGATGCCGAGGACGATCTCCTGCCGGATCCGCGTGTGGTTGTCGCCGCCGTACAGTTGCGCGGTGATGTCGCGATGGAAGTGGATGGCGGCGTTCTCCGGAATATTGGTGTCCAGCAGGTAAAGCTTCACCTGCCCCACGTGCTGCTGCCACACTTTGATGGCGACCGGCCCCGAGGGGAGGTTGACATGAACGCGCAGTTCGTTGCCGGCCGAATCGACCACGGGCGTTACCGGTAGCGTGTAGAAGTCGTTCAAGGGATAGCGCTCGATCTGCCAGCCGTCTGGATTCAGCGACTGTGTCAGGTAGCCCTTCTGGTAAAGCAGGCCGACGCCTACCAGCGGGAGTCCGGCGTCGCTTGCCGCCTTGAGGTGATCGCCGGCCAGCAGGCCCAGGCCTCCGGAGTATATCGGCATGCAAGTCACCAGCCCGTACTCCATCGAGAAGTATGCGACCAGCATCCCCGGATGCGAATCGTGCCGCTGCATGCAAGCGTCGTAGCGTTCGCACGCCCGCCGGTAAAGGGCCCGATAGCGCGGGTCGGCGGCCGCGCGAGCCAGGCTCTCCTGGGAAATCTCTCCGAGCATCAGGACCGGGTTCTTGTCCGACGCCAACCACAGCTTCGGGTCCAGGCGCCGGAATAAGGACCGGATGGTGAAATCCCAGCTCCAGAGCACGTTGTTGGCGAGTTCCGACATGCGGGCGAGTTCCGGCGGCAGCGCCGGACGAACAAGGAACTCCTTCAGTGGGCGAATCTCAAAGGGCATAGTGGAAGACCGAGGGTTGCGGCCCGGGTCACGAAACTTCAAAATAGCAGACTGGCCCGACTCTCCTCCAGGTCGAGCCCCGCGGGCTCTCCGCGCGTCGAGCTTCCAGCGCGGCGGGAAGGTATCGACGACGCTACCGGGCGCGAGCGGTTCCTGCCGCCAGAGGCATCCGGAAGAGCCCCGCTGCCAACCCGCTGGCAAGCTCCTCCTGCTGGCCCCCGGGCGCTGTTCTTATCCAAACGGATAACGATTAAGGCCGCGACATATCCCGAATTTCATAGTTCGCCCTGGGGGCAGACGTTTGGATGAGGCTGCTTCTCGCCGAATGAAGCACTTAGGGCAATAGCTCGTATTGCATCTGCCTTGGCCCCGGAATTGCCCTCCCACACAGCCGAATTCAGGTTTTCATATCTTCAAACCTGAATATGTAGGAGTAATCGGTGAAAAGCAGAATCCTGACAGCTACGTGCATATTCCTGGCAGCATCCGTCCTCGGCGCCGCCACGCCGGGCGCGGATGCCCAACCAAAGCTAGCCGCCAGTTACGGCCAACCACCCCTGGTGTTCGAGCCCAATCACGGGCAGGCGGATGCCCAGGCGAGATGGCTGGCTCGCGGCCCGGGCTACACCCTGTTCCTGACCGAAAGCGAAGCGGCCATGGCGCTGCGCGAGGGCAAGGGAAAGCCGGGCAGCGTGGTGCGGATGAAGCTCTCCGGCAGCCGCGCGTGGGCAAACAGCGAGGGGCTGGAGCCCACCGGTGGCATCAGCAATTACTTCATCGGGGACGATCCGTCGAAATGGCGGACCGACGTCCCGCACTACCGGCGGGTGAGCTACGCCGGCGTCTACGAAGGCATCGACCTGGTGTTCTACGGCAGCGGCCGCAATGTGGAATACGATTTCGTGGTCGAGCCGGGCGCCGACCCGCGGCAGATCCAACTGGCGTACGACGGAGTGGAGCGGATGGAGGTGGAGGCCTCGACAGGCGACCTGGTGCTGACGACGGCTTCGGGCGCCGAACTGCGGCAGCCCCGCCCGAGAGTCTACCAGGAGATCGGCGGCGAGCGGGTGGAGGTGGCGGGGATCTACGAGATCCTCGACCGCCGGCAGGTGACCATCCAACTGGCCTTCTACGACGCCGGACGGCGCTTGGTGATCGACCCGAAGCTGGTCTATTCCACGTACTTAGGTGGATCCCAGGGCGAAGGGGTGACTGGCATCGCCGTGGACAAATACGGTTTCGCCTACGTGACGGGTACAACTTACTCGGACGACTTTCCGACAAAGTCGCCGATCCAGCCGTTTCAGGCCTCCTGGATGCCGTGTGTGTTCGTAAGTAAGCTCGGACCGAACGGAAGTGCCCTTGTTTTTTCGACCTACCTCGGGCCGGTTGATGTCAACAACTTGTTTGTAATCGGGAAGGATGGACCTGGAATCGCGCTGGACAGCGCCGGCTCCGCGCATATTGTCGCGAGCGCCTTTGAAGGCTATCCAACCAGGTCCCCGCTGCAGACGTACAGGGGCGGCGTGGACGCTGTCGTAACCAAGCTGAACCCGAAGGGCAATGCGCTGGAGTATTCGACATACCTCGGCGGGAGCTACGATGACCTCGGCGCCGGGATTGCCGTCGACGCCAAGGAGTGCGCGTACGTTGTTGGCGTCACGGAGTCCACCAATTTTCCGACGAAGACGCCGTACCAAACGTATCGCGGCGGACGGGACGCCTTCGTCACCAAACTGGCGCCGCGGGGAGACGCCCTGGTCTATTCGACTTACCTTGGCGGCAGTTTGAATGATATGGCGACGGCGGTGACTCTGGATTCGGCCGGCGCGGCCTACGTTGCCGGGTCGACCTCTTCAACCAACTTCCCGTTGAAGTCGGCCTACCAGACCACCAGGAAAGGGACGGGTTCCGACCCGTGGACCACTCTTGACGTTTTCGTGACCAAGCTGACTCCGGCCGGCAGCGCGCTGGCTTATTCCACTTACGTCGGCGGCGCGGATGAGGACAGAGCGACATCGATCGCGGTCGATCGCTACGGCGCCGCTTACGTGACGGGCTATACCGCTTCACGCAATTTCCCGACCAAGTCCGCCTACCAGGCGAAGCCTGCCTGGATGGAAGACTATGGGTACCAGAACGCGTTCGTGACCAAGTTAACGGCGGCCGGCAACGCGCTGGGGTACTCCACCTATCTCGGCGGCGCTGTGGCGGATTGGGCCTCCAGCATCGTAGTAGACAACAGCAACCAGGCCATAGTGGCTGGATACACCATCTCCTGGGACTTCCCGACCACCAAGAACGCCTTTCCGGCGGAAATCAGCTACATCAAGGACGTAATGGCTGTGCTCACCAGGTTGAACGCGGCGGGTAATGCGCTCGTCTTTTCAACCTACCTCGGCAGCCATGACGTCGGCGACGCCGGCGCCCTAGCCTGCGCTGTGGCGATGGATGCGTCGGGTTTCCTCTATGTCGGCGGTGGGACATCGTCGAAGCACTTTCCGACTAAACAGCCGCTCCAAAACAAGCTCAGAAGCCTGGAACCCTGGGTCATGGACGCGTTCGTGACCAAAATCGACCTGCGCTGAGCGCGCCCCGCGCGCCGCAAACTCGGCGGGTTTCCCGGATCGCCGCCCGCGGTCCGGGAAATTCCGCCCGCTGGCTAACGTCTCGCAGCTCTCCGCGTCCATAGCGTTGATACGCGTGTCTGGTTTGGGGTAACCTGGATTAACCCCACGGTTAGGGTCTCGCACGAAGAACGCGCACACGAGGTGGACGGCTTGAGGGCTTCTGTAGCCAGACGCAGCGCCGCTGCCGGGGCGGCGGTTCTGCCCGAAGGAATCAACGCCGCCGCAGTCCGAAAACAGCTCGAGAAGATCCAGCGCTGCGGCGTGTTCTCGGGATCGGAGCGGATGATCCGGTTCCTGCGCTTCGCCGTCGAGGAGGCGCTCGCCGGCCGCGCCGGGAACCTCAAGGAATACGCCATCGGGCTGGCCGTGTTCGACCGTCCGCCGTCGTACGACCCGCGCATCGATCCGCTGGTTCGCGTCGAAGCCCGCCGCCTTCGCGATAAGCTCAAAACTTATTATCGAACCGACGGCAACGCGGACCGTCTTTTCATCGACTTCCCGAAAGGAAGCTACGCGCCGCAGTTCCGGCTGCGTTCCGACAGCGACGAACCCCTCCAGGAGGCGACAGAGAGCACGATTGCGGTGCTGCCGTTCGCCAACCTCAGCCCGGATCCCGAGAACGAATACTTCAGCGACGGACTGACCGAGGAACTGATCCACGCGCTGACCAAAGTGGAAGGGCTGAAGGTGGTGGCCTGGAGTTCCGCGCTGCAGCTCAAAGACAAGTCCCGCGACATCTATGAAATAGGCCGGCGGCTCCGCGTGGCGCGCGTGCTCGAAGGCAGCGTCCGCAGCGCCGGGGATCGGCTCCGGATCACAGTCCAGCTCATCGACACCGCCACCGGCTATTACCTGTGGTCGGAGACCTACGACCGGCGCATGCAGGATTTGTTCGCGGTGCAGGCCGAGATCGCCGGCGCCATCGGCAACCTGCTGGCAACGCGGCTGGCGGCGAGCCGAAAGCCGGAGGCGCCGCGGCTCAGCCAAACCGCCATCGAAGCCTACAACCTCTACCTGAAGGGCCGCTACCTCTGGAACAAGAGGACCGCCGAGGGGATGCGCAAGAGCATCGAGTATTTTCATCAGGCCCTGGAGCGCGACGGCGAATGCGCGCTGGCGTACGCCGGGCTGGCCGACGCCTACCTGATCCTCGCCCACTACGGGTTGCAGCACCCGGCGGAGCTTGTGCCGCAGGGCAAGGCCGCGGCGATGAAGGCATTGGAACTCGATCCTTCTCTCGCCGAAGCCCATACCTCGCTGGGGTTCATCCGCTCGCTGTACGACTGGAAATGGGACGAGGCGGAACGGCACTATCTGCGCGCCATCGAATTGAACCCCGGCTATGCGACCGCGCACTTCTGGTACAGCGGCGATTTTCTCGTAAACCGCGGACGATTTGATGAGGCCTTCGAGGAGCTGAAGGTCGCCATGCGGCTCGATCCGCTCTCGGCGATCGTTAAGCAGTCGCAAGGCTACCTTCTGTTTCTGTCCAGGCGCTACCAGGAAGCCACGGCGGCGCTCCGGCAGGTCCTTGAAGAGGAGCCGACGTTCTACAAGGCCCACACCGCCCTCGGGCGGACGCTGATCCACATGGGCCAGTACGAGCAGGCCATCGAAGCGCTCCAGAAGGGCCGGATGTTCGGCGGCGATGTGCCCAGCATATTCGGCGCGCTGGGCCAGGCTCACGCGCTTGCCGGCAATCGCCAGGAAGCGCGGCGCATCCTCGAACGATTGTCGGAGATGGCGCGCCGAACCTACGTCCCGTGCACCTGCTTTGCCCTGATCCACCTGGGGCTGGGCGACCGTCAAGCCGCGCTCGACTGGCTGGAGCGCAGCGCGGCGTTGCGCGAGTTGACGCTGGCTGTTCTCGGAATCCATCCGGCGTACGACGACCTTCGATCGGAGCCCCGGTTCGCCGCCGTTCTTAGAACGATCGGGCTGGCTTAGAGCGCTGGGTCGCGGCGCCCTCCTGCGCCGGCTTGTGGCGCCAGCGATCTCACCGCTTTCACGCGCGCTTCCACCTCCGCGGCTTCCGCCTCGCGCCGGGAAGCCCGCAGCAGCGCAGCGTAAGTCGCCAATCCCCGGCTGAGGCGTGGATCGCCGGGCGAGAGCGTTCGTTCCAGAACCGGCAGCGCCCGGGCGAGCAACATCCCGGCTTCCACCGTCCGTCTTCGCGACAGGTACACGCCGGCCAGCGCGCGGCGCGCATGGGCCGTCTTCGGGTGCTCGGGCCCGAGCTTTTCCAGTATCGCGATGGCCCGCAGGTACAGCCGCTCGGCCGCGGAGTGCTTCTCGCGCGAATGGCAGAAGTCGGCGAAATTCATCAGCGCCAGGGCGGTATTCGGGTGCTCGGCGCCAACCGCGGCTTCGGTGATTTCCAGCGCGTCTCGATAAGTCCTCTCCGCTTCCGCGTAGCGCTCCTGAAGCCGCAGGATTTTCGCCAGGTTGATCTCGCTCACCGCCACGGAAGCGTGGCGGGGGCCCAGCGCCCGCTCCCAGACCTCGCGAGCCCGGCGGTACAGAGGTTCCGCTTCCGCGTAGCGGCCCTGCGCAACATACGTTTCCGCCAGGTTGTTCAGAGCGTTGGCCACCGTGGGATGGTCCGGTCCCAGCGCTCGCTCGCGGATGATCAGGGCTTGCCGGCCCATCCGCTCCGCGTCCTCGTTGCGGCCTTGGTCGCGCCGCGAGGCGGCCAGCGTCTGAAGCAGAAATGATACCGTGGAGTGCTCTTCCCCAAGAGCTTTTCTGGCGATGGCCAGGCCCCTCTCGATCGCCGCTTCGGCCTCCGCAAACCGGCCCAGGTCTCGGTATAGCTGTGCCAGGTTGTTCAGCGGAACCGCCAGTTCCGCGCCGCCCGGTCCGGATATCTCCTCGCGGATCGCCAGCGCCCGGCGGAGCAGTGGCTCGGCCTCGGCGTAGCGGCCCAACGCGCTGTAAACGGCGGCGAGGTTGGTCAGCGCCGCCGCGCACTCTGGCCGGCGCGCCTCGCCCGCCGCTTCCCACGCTGACAGCGCGCGCCGCAGCGTGTCCTCCGCGTCCTGGTAGTTCCCCAGATGATAGAGAGCTGCGCCCAGGTTATTCCACAGTTGCGCCAACTCTTGGCCGCTTCTGCCGCTCCGGGCCGCCTCCGCCACCGCCTCTCGAAACATCGGCGCGGACGCGGCGTAATTCCCCGCTTCATGGAGGCGCCTTGCCTCTTGGGCGCGCGCTTCCCAGCCCGAACCGTCCGCCAGGCAGACGCCCGTTACAAACGCCGCCAGAACAATTCCCCTCACAAACGTGCGCTTCTGCATCCCGCGCTCCTCTCCGGGCCGTATCCTCGTCAGCCCTTCTGTGCTCCAGAATCGAGCGGATTTGCCGCCGACGTAAGTAGGAAAAGGTTAGGAGGGGAAGGTAACTAACTACGCGCGCGCCCCGAAGCGCCGATTGTCGGGCTGTTTCTCAAAGGTCCGGCGAAAAGCTATCTTACCGTAAGCGCCGCCGGCAACGGCCGCGCGGGCCACTACGCCTTCATCTTTTGTATCTTGGGATCGAAGACCATTCGCTTGCCGGTCCTTAGCGACTCGATGGCCATGCACAGCGAGACGGAGGTCCACTGGCCCATCTCGACGGTCGCGTTTGGGTCTTCCCGGCTGCGCACGCATTCGAGGAAATTGCGGATGTGGCTTCGCGTGGAGGCGTTGAAGCTGCCCGGGCGCCGCTCGACGACGCTGGGTTTCATGTCGATTTCGGTGCTCTGCGGATAGAGCGCGTAGGCCTCGCGGCCCACGTCGAACCGGGCCTTGTTGCCGTGGAACTGCTTCATCTGGTCGTTGAACATCGCGTACCGCATGGCCTTGTAGCCGATGGTGAAGACGGCCAGAAAGTTCTCGGGGTACTCGATGATCATGCTGGCTGTCTCCGGTATTTCCGCCCCTTCGACGTTGGGCGAGATGCCTGAGCAGGTGACTGTGCTGGGGAATGACGACTTCATCAGCATGTTGATAGCGTCGACGATATGCGCCGCCTGGCCCACCAGCATGCCGCCGGAGTAGTCGAAAAAGAAATACCAGCCGAAAAACCGCACGGGGTCGAGTTCGCGTTTCGGCGCCGGGCCAAGCCATTGCTGCCAGTCGAGCTTTCCCTTCAGTTCCCGCCCTTTGAGCGATCCGGCGTAATTCACCCACCAGGAGTTCACCAGGCGCACCTCGCCGGCGTCGCCCTGCTCGATGATCCTGCGCGCTTGCATGAACAGGTCGTTGCTCCGCCGCTGCGTGCCGACCTGAACCACCCGGCGCGTCTGGCGCGTGGCGCGTATCATGCGGAAGCCTTCTTCGATGGTGTGGGCCATCGGCTTCTCCACGTACACGTCCTTGCCCGCTTGCACGGCGTCGATTGTCTGCTGCGCGTGCCAGTGGTCCGGCGTGGCGACGATCACGAAATCGAGCGACTTATCTTCCAGAAGCTGCTTGTAATTGTCGAACGGGCGCGCGCCGGTCGAGGCCGCCTTAAGGCCGCCTTGGAGGTTCGGCTCGTACACGTCGCACACGGCGGCAATTTCCGCGCCGATCTCCTTGAATTCGCCGCTGAGATACTGGCCGCGGCCGCCGCTGCCGATCACGCCGCCGCGAAGCCGTTCGTTGGCGCCAAGCACGCGGCGGGCCGAGGCCGCTGTCGTCGCCAGCGCCGTCTTTGAGAGAAAAGTCCTGCGTTCCATCGTTATGTCTCCTGGATGACTCGCCGGCCGTTCAGGCGAAACGCGCCGGAAAGTACGATGTTAATCGCTTCCGAGTAAATGCGGTGCTCCTGCTCGAGAATTCTCGCCGAGAGAGTCTCCACGGTGTCATTATCCAGAACCGGCGTCGCCGCTTGCAGAATGATGGGCCCCGCGTCGAGACGTTCGTCCACAAAGTGGACGGTGCAGCCGCTGATCTTCACGCCGTGCTCGAGCGCCTGGTGCTGCGCATCCAGCCCCGGAAACGCCGGCAGCAGCGAAGGATGGATATTGAGGATGCGCAGGGGAAACTCGCGGACGAACATCGCGCTCAGCAGCCGCATGAAGCCGGCCAGGCACACCAGCTCGACCCGGCGCTTGCGAAGCTCCTCAAGCAACATGCGATCGTACATCTCGCGATCCAGTCCCTTCGAGGGAAGGCAGATCGCGTTCAACCCGCGCCGGCGCGCTGTCTCCAACCCTCTCGCTTCCGGCCGGTTGGAAATCACAAGCGCGATTTCCGCCGCAATCGTGCCGGCGGCGACGTTGTCGGCGATTGCCTCGAAATTCGATCCCCGCCCGGAGAGGAGAATGCCGAGGCGCTTCATTGGTAAATCACGCGCCTCCGCTCGCGCGCGCGCTGCTCGATGATCTCGCCGATAACGCAATGCGGTTCGCCGGCGCGGTCGAGTAACCGCTCCACCTTACTTAGCCGCCGTCGGCCCACGACTACGATCATGCCGATGCCTAAGTTGAACGTCCTGCGGTAATCGTCGTCTGGGAGGTTACCCAGCCGCTTGAGCAGCGGGAAAATGGGAGGCTCGCGCCAGGAGGAGGCGTCGATCGACGCTGCCGCCCCGTCCGGCAGGACGCGCGGAAGGTTGTCGGTAATGCCTCCTCCGGTTATGTGCGCGGCGCCCTTGAGGACGCCTTTGTCCAGTAAGACGGCCAGCGCCTTGCGGTAGCTGCGATGCACTTTCAGCAACTCCTCGCCGACTGTGCATCCGAGCTCGTCCAGGCGCGCGTCGTGCCGGTAGCCGCCGACCTCGAACAGCAGCTTTCGCGCCAGCGAATAGCCGTTGGTGTGCAGCCCGGTGGAAGGTAACCCGAGCACGACGTCGCCCGGCCGGATCTTCGATCCCGTCAACAGCCGGTCGCGTTCGACGGCGCCGACGATGAAGCCGGCCAGGTCGTACTCGCCGTCCACGTAGAAGCCCGGCATTTCCGCCGTCTCGCCTCCGATGAGCGCGCACCCATTGGCGGCGCACCCCCGCGCGATGCCGGCCACCACCTGTTCCGCCACCATCGCGTCCAGCTTGCCGGTGGCGAAGTAGTCGAGGAAGAACAGCGGCGCCGCGCCTTGAACCATGATGTCGTTGACGCAATGGTTCACCAGGTCTTCACCGACCGTGTCGTGCCGTCCGGTGAGGAAGGCGACCTTCAGCTTGGTACCGACGCCGTCGGCCGAGCTGACCAGGACCGGCTTGCGCCAGCCGGAAAGCCGGTAGCCGGCCCCGAAGCTGCCAATGGAAGTAAGTACGTGTCGGTTGAGGGTCGCGCCGGCATGTTTCTTGATGCGATCGACGGCGCGTTCCGCGACATCGATATCGACACCGGCGTCTTTGTAGCGCAGTCGCGGTGTGGAGGCCATCCTTCGGAACTCCTATCATACAGCGATAGGCCCCGGATGGCCCGCCAGCCGCCGACTGCGGGGCGCGCCTGCGCTTCCTGGCGGCGAAGCCTTAGTCGATATACCCGCGCCAGAGATTTCCGCGCTCGTCCCGCAGCACCACTCCGTAACGATCCGCGATGCCGGATATGCGCTTGCCGTCGGCGTCGCGAAACAGGTAGCGGACTCCCTTGTCTTCCGTCACCTCGGCCTGGCCACGCCAGACGTTACCGTATTCATCCCGCAGCTTCACATAATCTCCGTCTCCGAAGCCGTAAACGGCTTTGCGCTGCGCGTTTTCGAAGCGAAAGAAAGCATTTTGCAGAGCGGACCGTCGCCTGCGGTGGTAGATCATACGCGCGTAATTCGGATGTTTTCGGAGCGGGCCGGATACGCGAGATGCACGAACCGCGCACCCGAGATGACTTAATCGAAACCGCTGTTCCTACGGGGCGCCGCCCGATCTCCCCGCAGTCTTCTCCAGCAACTCCGGGCGCACCACCGCTACCCCCACTTCCGCCATCGCTTCCGTTAGCCGGCGGTACATCGCATCGTCCTCATAGGTGCCGACAATGGCGCCGCCGGAGCCTGCGAAGTTCGCCGTGGCGCCGGCCCGGCGCGCGATATGTACCATGTCGAGGTTACCGGCGCTTAGTTTGTAGATGGTGGCGCGAAGGTCGAAGTTAGCGTCGATCAGGTCTTTCAAAACGCCGTAGTTTCGTTCGAGCAGGGCCTGCCGGCCTTGTTCGGCGTAGGAAGCCCAGGTCCGCATCGCGCCCACCACCTCCGGGTCGCCGTTCAACCAGCGCTGCCGCACGTTGTTGTGGAACACTTCGGTTCCCTCGCTCAAGCTGGTGCGGTAGGCAAGATAGAGGCTGGGCAGCAGCGCGGGATCCATCGGTTCGTAGCGTCCGTAGCCCTGGGTTTCCATGAGTTGCCGTTCGAAGTTCATGTAGACCAGGCCCTCATAGACCTGAATTACGCGATCCTGAGGGCCCGCCGGCACGCCCAGTTCGCGGGTCTCCGTCTCCAGGATCAGCTTCGCCTGCACCGGCAGCGGAATCTCGACTTCGAAGTAAACGCACAGCGCGCGGAGAGCGGCGGTGATGATGGAACTGGACCCGCCCATCCCCAGACGGAGCGGAATGGTTGTCTCGTATTCCAGCGTGAAGTTCCGGTTGGGGATCTCGATTTCGTGTTCCCGGCAATAGTCGAGAAAACGAACGATGAGCGCCTGGATAATGCGGATGCCGCCGTAGTAGCCGCGCCAGCGGGTGACCGCGTACAGGTCGTCCAGGCTTTCGAAAATCGGCATGTCCGCCTTCGACGGTTTGATCTCCAGCCGGGCGCTGGGATAGAGTAAGACGCGCGCGCGGAAGTTCCGTACAATGCAAGCGATTGTCTTTCCGAAGTAGCCGTCGCTCGGGTTTCCGAGAAGCCCGGCGCGGGCGTAGGCGTACGTTTCAATCATGGAGAACCCGGAAGTTATAGCATAATGCGAGCCGTGATACAGCGCGTGACGCGTGCGAGCGTAACCGTGGAGGGAGCGACGGTCAGTTCCATCGGCCGGGGACTGCTGGTGCTGCTGGGCGTCTCTCGCGACGACTCTCCCGCCGACGCCGACTATCTCTTGGACAAAGTTCTCGGCCTGCGGGTGTTTCCCGACAGCGACCGCAAGATGAATCTGGACGTATTTCAGGCCGGCGGAAGCCTGCTCGTGATCTCCCAGTTCACTTTGTACGGCGATTGCCGCAAAGGACGGCGCCCCAGTTTCGATCAGGCCGCCGCGCCGGAAACCGCCCGGGCGCTTTACCAATACTTTGTGACGCGCGCACGGGAGAGGAAGATTCGCGTGGAAACCGGCGAGTTTCAGGCCTACATGGCCGTTGAACTCACCAACGACGGACCGGTAACCATCCTGTTCGACTCGACCAGGCTTTTTTGAACAACGGCGGAGCGGGAGGCGGTCGCGCTTTTTATCTTGTAAACTTCTCTAAGTTGTTAGATACTCTTATCGATAGGTCAATAAGTTCCGCAAGTTCATGTTGGGAGAGTTCGAATGGCCAGGACGTCTTCGCTTATTAACGGCGACGCGGGGTTACTCCTTGCGGCGCTCGAGGGGTTGGAACTACAGAAACAGCGGATTGAAGAGCAGATCGCCGAGGTAAAATCGCGCCTCGGACGGGCGGCGGGTCCTGCCAGACAAACGTCCCGGCGGGTACTGAGCGTCGCGGCGCGCAAGCGGATCGCGGCGGCCCAGAAGAAGCGCTGGGCCGAGTTTCGGAAGAAGGCCAACGCCGCGCACGCCTGAATTCAATCCAGGCGCGCCGGCATCGCTTCCGCGGCGTCGCATTCCCAATCGAAGCGTTTCAATAGTTCGTCTGTCGCGCCATCGCCCATGATCCGCCCTCCTTCGAAGAACACCGATCGGACGGCCAACCTGCGCGCCAGCCACGCGTCGTGAGTGACGATGATTTTCGCCTGCGGCAACCGGCCCAGCAGGCGCGCCAGGTCGCGGCGGCCTGGCGGGTCCAGGGATGTCGTCGGCTCGTCCAGGATCAGGATCTCCGGGTTCATCGCCAGAACGCCCGCCAGCGCAACGCGGCGTTTTTCGCCCGCGCTCAAGTGGTACGGCGCTTTGTCCAACGCGTGCAGCATGCCGACATCCCCGAGCGCCGACTTCGCCCGCTCCACCGCGGCGGCTGGTTCGATCCCAAGGTTGAGCGGTCCGAACGAGACGTCGTCGAGCACCGTCGGCATAAACAGTTGCTCGTCCGCTTCCTGGAATACGATCCCCACCCGGCGCCGGATCTCGGTCAGGTTCTCTTTGGTCACCGGCATCCCGCACACCACCACCCGTCCTTCTCCCGTCAGCACTCCATTAAGGTGCAGGACGAAGGTGGTTTTGCCCGAGCCGTTCGCGCCGAACAGCGCCACGGTTTCTCCCGGAAACAGGTGGAAATCGACCCCTTGAAGGGCCGCGGTTCCGTCGTCGTAACGGAATCGCAAGCCGGAAACTTCCACCACCGGTTGCATCACAAGCCCGCTCCCGCGCTGAGACGCGACGCAAACGCCAGAACCAACGCCCCGCCGAGAAATAGCGCATCGGTAACGGTAAGCGCCAGCGCCGAGGCCGGCATGAGCCGCCCTTCAAAACCTCGCGACAGCATGGCGCGATGGATTCCTACCGCGCGCTGGTAGGAATGCCCGAACAGTACGGCCACCGCGCCGCCGGCCGCGCGAAAACGCAGCGGGCGCGCTTTCCCGAACAGGCCTCCGCGCGCCGCCGCCGCCTGCAGCATATGCTGCGCCTGTTCGGACACGATGAACAGGTATCGATAAAGGAACAGCGCCACCAGCACGATCATACGCGGCGCTCCCAGTTTTTCCAGGCCGAGAAGCAACTTGGGCATCGGCGTCGTCCCGATCAGGACCAGCGCGGCTGTCGCCGACAGGTAGCTCTTCAACACCAGGGCGGCGGCTCGTTCCGGGTCGCCGGATACCCAACTGATAGCGGCGAAAGTTGCCGAGAACGGCAAGACCACTGCGGCGCGAGCGAGGACGCCGCTGACCGGCAGGCCCGACGCCGCACTGGCGCCGATGAGCAGTATGGCGTAAGCCGCGAACGGCGCGGCCGTTTGGGGCGGCGTTGTGGCGATCGCCACCAAGATAGCCAGGGCGGCGAGGATCTTCACCCTCGGGTCGCGCGCGTGGAGAAAGCTGCCGCCGCGGCTCCAGCGCTCAAGGACGACGTGGTGCAACTAGTCGCCCCCTGCGGCGTTCGCGGGACGGCCGGCCGCGCGCCGGTTTCGGAGGAGCTTCCCCAAACCAAGCCCAAGCCCGAAGATCAGGGCCAGTCCCGCCAACCCGGCGGCAGCCTGCGCCAGCCAGTCCGCCTCGAAAAACCGGGCCTGGTAATCGGCGAACGGCGTCTCGAACAGGCTGCGCGCCTGATCCGCGATGCCTACCTGCTCCGCGAAACTCTCGAGCGTGTCCGGGCTGGAGGAGGCCACCAGCCCTCCCAACGTAACCAGCAGCAGCGCGGCAGTGGCGATGAATCCCAGCGCCGGCTTGCCCATGGCTTCCGGCCCGCGAATCCAGCCGGCGTTAACCCGCTCGATGGCGCGAATCACGGCGACGGTAATGGCGCCTTCCGCCACCGCGCACACCAGAATCAAACCGAGCGAAACCGTCACCACCGGCCCGGGCATTCGTACGCCGGACAGCAGGAGTTCCGACAGCGCCAGGCAAGCCGCGGTCAGAACCGATAGTAGGCCGCCAAGGAAAATGGCGAACGTTCGCATCCGGCCCCGCCCGAACTGCCGGTACGGGAGGTAAGCCGCCATCACCCCGACGATGGCCATGTTGAACACGTTCGCTCCCAGCGCGAGGATGCCGCCGTCCTGAAATACGAGAGCCTGAAGCGCGAGGATGGCCGTCATCACCACGGCCGCGGCCGCCGGTCCCACCGTGTACGCCAGCAACGCGCTCCCTACCAGGTGGCCGCTTGTGCCCATGCCCACCGGGAAGTTGATCATCTGCGCGGCGAACACGAACGCGCCCATCACGCCGAGCAGCGGCGCCTTAATGTCGCCGGACTCCCGCTGCGCCCGTCGCGCGAGCAGGCCCACCGCGGGCGCGCCGACGGCGTTCAGCGTCAGCCACACCGGCGTGGAGAGGAAGCCGTCGGGGATATGCATGGGACCGCTATCACAGTAGCACGTTCCGCCGATTCGTGCCACTCGCCCCGTGCGCCTTTATTGCCCTTACAGCGCCGCGATCGTCTCGATCACCGCGTCGCCGTTCTTGAACGCCTCCTCGCGCAATTCCAGCCCGAGCCCGGGCGCCTCCGGTGCAGTAACGTAACCGTCCACCGGCCGCGGCACGTTGCGCAGGAAATGCGGATACAGGTCGTTGTAGAGGTGGTAGACGCTCTCCATGATGTAGAAGTTGTTCAGCGAGCTGGCCGTGTGGATAGAGGCGTACCAGAGGATGGGTCCGCCGCCGGTATGCGGCGAAGTCGGGATCTTGTAGGTGTCCGCCATGTCGGAGATCTTCTTGGCTTCCGAGATCCCGCCGCACCAGGTGACGTCGTACATCACCACGTCCACGGCCCGTAGCTCGAACATTTCTCGGAACCGGAAGCGGGTGGCCAACCGCTCGCTGATGCAGACGGGAATCGACGTCTCGGCGGCGAGCCGGGCGTAGGCCTCCAGGTTGTCGGGCAGCATGGGGTCTTCCAGGTACAGGATGCCGTAGGGCTCCAGCGACTTCGCGATCTGCAGCGTACAGGGGAGATTCCACTTGCTGCTCAGATCGAGCGCGATCTCCATCTCGTCGCCCGCCGTCTTGCGGATGCGCTTCACGATGTCGAGTGACTGCTTCAACTCCGCTTGCGTGATGAACGTGCCGCCGTGACGGGCGAAGGCGTTCACCGGACCTCTATCGTATGGGTAGATCTTGATCGCCTTGATGCCGCGCCCGAGCAGGAATTCGGTGATCTTTTCCGGCGCTTCGTACTCCATCATGCCGTTGATGGCCCAACCGTTCATGGTGTTGTACACCAGCAGCTTCTCCTGCGACTTGCCGCCTAACAACTTATAGATGGGCAGTCCGGCCGCCTTACCGAGAAGGTCCCACTGGGCGATGTTGATGGCGGTCAGCATGCGCGTCTCGGCGCCGCCCCAAGGCCGGTAGGAGATCTGATAGAAGAGGTCCTGCCACAGGCGCTCGATCTTCGTGGGGTCCTTGCCAAGCAGGAAGCGCGAAAGCTCCTTGAGCGCGCCGGCGTGCGCGTCATAGCCGGGATACGATTCGCCCGTGCCCACCAGTCCCGTATCGGTGTGCAGGCGCACCCAGGTCCAGTTGGGCGAGACCCCCTGCATTCGCAAGTCGGACCGGAACCGGACCGCCTCGATTTTTGTGATCCTCATGGGTCCGGCGTTCTCGGCCGCGGCCCGCGCCTGCGGAGTCAGAAACGGCGAGGCGAAGAGTCCGAGTCCGCCGCCCGCGGCGGCTTGGAGAAAGCGCCTGCGCGTATTGCCTTGTTGCTGCATCTTGCCCCTTTCAAAGGTGAGGTTGCAGACCCGTTCCCGGTAGCTACTCTCCATGCGGAGCGTGAGTACTCCAGGCGGGAAAGCGGATCGTGCTGGAACCCGCTATTATAAACCGCGATTTCAGCAGGGCTGCCGCGTCGCGCCAATCAAGCCAGCAGCGCGTAGCCCGCGCCGGGCGGAAACCAGGATGCCAGCAGCTCAAGCCGCTTGCGGAGCCACGGCGCAGGCAGGTGCTCCGGACCCGTCCTTATCGTGACGTCATGCCACAGCGAATGCGCGTACTCCGCCGCGGTGGAGGCAAACGAAACCGCGGCGTAGCGCAGCAGGCGCCTCGGGCTGCGTGCCAGAGTCGCGCTCGACAGCAGGCGCCGCTTCTCCTCAAGTGCGCCTTCGTCGATTTCGCCGGTTACTCCCGCGTCCATCTCCGCGGCCAGCAACCCCAGAAAGCGGTCGCGTTCGGCGGCGGCTAACGCGTCCCACAAAACCTGGCCCAGGCAGACAAGCATTTCCATGGCGACATCGTGAGGCTCGATCCCGCCGGTCGCCAGCGCGATTTCAAGGCCCGTCTCCGCGAGGGTCCACCGCGACGCGGCCTCCGGATCGTCCAGACCGAGGGAAATCACGCACGGACCCACGCGCGCCGCCATCGTCGGCGGAACGGCGTCCACAGCCGGCTCAATGAAGTCGCGAACCAGGTCTTCGGATGCGGCCGTCTCGCCCGCGAGCCGCCAGCCATGCGCCAGGTCGTGCATTGACGCTCCGATCATCGCGCATCGCGAGCGGCGTCCGCTGGGCGCGAGAACCTGCTTTTTGACTCGACGTCCGTTGCGGCGATATGTTCGCCGGTGGAGATCCGCTATGCGACACAGAGCAATATGGGCAGCGGCTGCCACCCTGATCGCCGCCAGCCCGGCATGGGCGAGCTACGGCATCTACGTGGGCAAGGATCTGACCGCCGACGGAAGCGTTTTTCTTGCCGGCTACGGAGATGAACCGTCCAGCCACTGGCTGGAAATCGTTCCCGCGAAGGAATGGCCCGCCGGCGCGACGATCAAAGTCGGTGCGACCGCGAGCGCACGCTATCCCGGCGAGCTGATCGAGATCCCGCAGGTGGCTCGGACGGCCAAGTACATCACCATGAACTATTCCTCCTTCGCCGGTTTCCCCGCTCCACTCACCAACGGCGGCCTGAACGAGTACCACCTCGCCGCGCGCGACATCTGGTCTCCGTCCCGCGAGGAACTGCGGACGATGACGCCCAATCCGCAGCGAGGGCTCAATTACAGCGACCTGTCGCGGATTGTGATGGAGCGGGCGCGCACCGCGCGGGAGGCGGTGGAGATCGTCGGCGCTCTCGTCAATCGGTATGGCTACGCCACCTACGGCGGCAACTCCCACATGTTCGCCGACGCCGACGAGGGCTGGGTCCTCATCGAGTTCGCCGGCGGCAATGGGCTCTGGGCGGCCGAGCGGCTCGGGCGCGATCGGATTCGGGTGTCCCGCCCCGGCTACATCGGGGAGATTCCGCTCGACTATATGAACCATCCGGACTACCGTGGTTCGCCGAATTTAGTCTCGTTTGCCGTCGAACAGGGCTGGTATGACCCGAAAGCCGGCGCGCCATTTAATCTTAATAAGGTGTATGGCGACGGCAAAATGCGACACGATGCCGTCGAGTTGATCGAAACTCGCCTGCAAGCGCTTGCCGGAAAAATCACCCTCGCCGACATGATCGCGGCGGTCCGAGCGGCGGAGGTGACCCGGGACTCGGCCGGTTACGGACAGGTGGCGCGCCTCCGCAAGACGCCGCACCCGGAGCTGGGCGCTGTGTGGGTGGCCGGCGCGACGTCCGTCACCGCGCCATTCATTCCTTATTGTCTCGGCGTCGCGGACGCGCCGCCCGAATACAAGCGTCACCGTTACCTGACCAGCGGCGAATCCGACGGCTTCATGGATCCCGAGTGGCAGGGCGTGGAATCCACGCAGTACGCCTTCCAGGTCTTCAAGCGCCTGTTCTACCTGGCCAGCGAACACCGCGAGCGCTTCCTGCCGGAGGTCACCGCCGCCCTGAACGCATTCGAAGGCCGGCTCGCCGCCGCCCAACCGGCCGTCGAGCGCACCGCCCTGAAGCTCTTTGAATCCGGCGAGCCCGAGTTGGCGCGCTCCTACCTGACTTACTACAGCAACACCGAGGCGATGAATGGACTCCGGCTGGCCGAGGCGCTTTCCGCGAGTATCGAGGCGCGCACGAAAGCCATCTTCGGTGTTCGGACTCCACCGGACGCCTCGCGCTGACCCGGCCTTCTCATCGGTTTGCCGGCGCAAGAGTCCACACGCTTGTGGACTCAGCGTCGCAGGAGTGGCGACGGCGCCGGCTATTCCTCGGCGCCGACTTTGAGGACGGACAGGAACGCTTCCTGCGGGATGTCCACGCGGCCGACGCGCTTCATGCGGCGCTTGCCTTCCTTCTGCTTTTCGAGGAGCTTGCGCTTGCGGGTGATGTCGCCGCCGTAGCACTTGGCGAGCACGTTCTTGCGCATGGCGGGAATGTTGTCGCGGGCGATGACCTTGTTGCCGATGGCGGCTTGCAGCGCGACTTCAAACATCTGGCGGGGAATCAGCTTGCGGAGGCGGGCGATGAGTTCCTTGCCCCGGTCGTAGGCGTGATCGCGGTGGACGATCAGCGAGAGCGCATCCACCTGGTCGCCGGCCACCAGGACGTCGAGCTTCACCATGGGCGAGGCGCGGTAACCGGCGAAGTGATAATCGAGCGAGGCGTACCCGCGGGAAACGGTCTTGAGGCGGTCGTAGAAATCGAGGACGATTTCGTTGAGCGGGAGTTCGTAGGTAAGCATGACCCGGCCCGCGCCAAGGTACTCGAATTTCTTCTGAACGCCGCGCTTTTCTTCGAGAAGCTTGAGGATTTCGCCCAGGTATTCCTCGCGCGAAATCACCGAGGCCTCGATAATCGGCTCTTCGACAGTTTCGATTTCGGCCGGATTGGGAAATTTCGCGGGACTGTCGATTTCCAGGACGTCGCCGTTCCGGCGGAGGATGCGATAGCGGACGCCCGGGGCGGTGGTGATGAGGTCGAGATCGAACTCGCGCTCCAGGCGCTCCTGGACGATTTCCAGGTGAAGCAGGCCGAGAAAGCCGCAGCGGAAACCGAAACCGAGGGCGACGGAACTCTCGGGCTCAAAGCTGAAAGCGCTGTCGTTGAGGCGGAGTTTCTCGAGCGCGTCGCGCAGCTCGCCGTGCGCGTGGGACTCGACCGGGTAGAGGCCGGCGAAGACCATCGGCTTAATCTCCTCGAAGCCGGGCAGCGCTTCTTCGGCCGGGATGGCGTCGTCGGTGACGGTGTCGCCGATGCGGGCGTCGGAGACGGTCTTGATGTTGGCAAACATGAAGCCGACTTCGCCGGCGTCGAGCTGGTCGCAAGGAACAGGCTTGGGCGACTGGAAGCCGAGGCCTTCGACTTCGTAGGACTTGCCGTGGGACATCAGCCGGATGCGCTGGCCGAGGCGCACGGAACCGTCGACGACGCGCAGCAGCGTAATGACGCCGCGATAGGGGTCGTACCAGGAGTCGAAAATCAACGCCCGCAGCGGGGCGTCCGGGTTTCCGCGCGGAGGCGGCGTGAGGTGAACGATGGCTTCGAGGACATCGCGCACGCCCGCGCCCTGCTTGGCGCTGACCAGGAGGGCGCCGGCGCCGTCGAGGCCGATGACGTCGTGAATCTGCTCGCGGATGCGGTCCGGCTCGGCGGCGGGGAGGTCGATTTTATTGATGACGGGAATGATTTCGAGGTTGTGGTGCAGGGCGAGGTAGGTGTTGGCGAGCGTCTGCGCTTCGACGCCCTGCGTCGCGTCGACGACCAGGAGGGCGCTTTCGCAGGCCTGGAGGCTGCGGGCCACCTCGTAAGTGAAATCGACGTGGCCGGGGGTGTCGATGAGGTTCAGTTGGTACGCGTTGCCGTCCTCGGCGGCGTAGACGAGGCGGACGGCGTGGGCCTTGATGGTGATGCCGCGCTCGCGCTCGAGATCCATCGAATCCAGGACCTGGTCAGTCATCTCCCGCTGGGACAACGCGCCGGTGATCTCGAGCAAGCGGTCCGCCAAGGTAGACTTGCCGTGATCTATGTGCGCAATAATGCTGAAATTGCGAATGCGGGCTGGATCCATGCGGTAAGATGAAGCCTGAGATAATTATCCCACGCGGGCGTGAAGGCTGCGAAACAGGCACATGAAACATCGAGTGACGGAAGGCAATCTCAACGCGGAAGGGCTGAAGTTCGCCATCGTCGTCAGCCGCTTCAACAGCTTTGTCACGGAGCGCCTGTTGACGGGAACGCTGGATGCGCTGGCGCGGACGGGCGCGCGGGACGAGGATATCGAGATTGTACGCGTTCCGGGGTCGTGGGAAATGCCGGTGGCGGCGGCGGAGTTGGCGCGGCAGAAGCGGCACGACGCGCTGATCTGCCTGAGCGCGGTGATTCGCGGGGACACGCCGCACTTCGATCACATCGCGGCCGAGGCGGCCAAGGGGCTGGCGCAGACCTCGCTCGAAAACGGAGTTCCGGTGGCATTCGGGGTTCTGACGACGAACACGCTGGAACAGGCGATCGACCGCGCGGGGGCCAAGAGCGGCAACAAGGGCTACGACGCAGCGATGAGCGCGGTGGAGATGGGCAACCTGATGCGCCGGCTGCGGGAGAAGTAGGCGCCGCCGTTATGCCCTCGCGCCAGCGATCGCGGCAACGAGCGCTGCAAATGCTGTACCTCTGGGACATGCGACGGCAGCCGGTTCGGGATTCGCTATTGGAACTTTACCGGTCGCTGGCCGCCGACGGGGAGGAGCAGGAGAACGAACCGGACGCGTTCACGCAGGGGCTGGTGCGCGGCGCGGTCGAGCAGACGGCGGAGATCGACAAGCGGATCCTCGAGCATTCCGAACATTGGCGGCTGGAGCGAATGGCGGTGGTCGACCGTAACATCCTGCGGCTGGCTGTGTACGAGATGATGAACCACGATACGCCGCACGCGGTGGTGATCGACCAGGCGCTGGAGCTGGCGCGGCGGTACTCGACTGAGGAAGCGGTGTCGTTCGTGAACGCGGTTCTGGACGCGGTCCGCCGAGCGCTGGAGAAGAATTCGTTCGCACGGTAGCCGTCCATGTCATACGCCAACATCACGGTCGCCCGCGAAAACCAAATCGCGGTGATCACGCTGAACCGCCCGCAGCGGCGCAATGCGCTTTCGCTCGAGCTGATGCAGGAATTGATCGCCGCGTTGTCGGAGACCGGTTCCGACGGCGGGACGCGGGCCGTGATTCTGGCCGCGGCGGGGCAGGTCTACTGCTCAGGGCACGACCTCAGCGAGATGCGCGGCCGCACGGTGGTGGAGTACCGGCGCATCTTCGACATCTGCACGGACCTGATGACGAAGATCCAGTCGATCCCGCAGCCGGTGATAGCCGAGGTGCAGGGGCTGGCCACCGCAGCGGGGTGCCAGTTGGCCGCCACGTGCGACCTGGTGGTGGCCGGCGAAGAGGCGCGGTTCGCCACTCCGGGAGTGAAGATCGGCCTGTTCTGCACGACGCCGATGGTGGCGTTGACCCGCGTGATCGGCCGCAAGCGCGCCATGGAAATGCTGCTTACCGGGCGAGCCATCGACGCGCATACCGCGGCCGAATGGGGCCTTGTAAACCGCGTGGTTCCGGCCGAAGCGCTAGCGGCGGAGACGCGGAAACTCGCGGACGAGGTGGCGGCGGCCAGTTCGCTGGTGACGGCGATCGGCAAGCAGGCCTTCTACTCGCAGATCGATCTCGACCAGACGAAAGCCTACGCGTATGCCAAGGAAGTGATGGCAATGAACTCGCTGGCAGCGGACGCCGGAGAGGGAATTTCGGCCTTTCTGGAGAAGCGCGCCCCGTGCTGGAGCGGGCGGTAGCGGGGCGCAGGAGCCAATGTTATCCTGAATTCACTGCTTAGCGATCGATACGGGAGGGTTAATTCACAGTGAAACGACGCACGCTCGCACTCAGCCTGTTCGGCATAAGCCTGCTGTTTGGCCAGTCGGACGCGGATAAGCGGTTGGACGCCGCAGCCGACATGTTCACAGAAACGATGGAAATGAAGGATCAGGGAATTCCGCAGGACCTGCTCAACAAGTCGCACTGCCTGGTTCTGATCCCCGGCTTGAAGAAAGGCGCCTTTATCGTAGGCGGCAGTTTTGGGCGGGGATTCGTCACCTGCCGGAGCGCAGGTGGAGAAGGCTGGTCCGCCCCGGCGTCGGTCCGGCTGGAGGGCGGCAGTTTCGGTTTGCAGATCGGCGGTTCGGAAACCGACCTCATTCTGCTGGTGATGAACGAGACAGGCATGGGCAAGCTGCTGTCCAGCAAGTTCACGCTTGGCGCGGACGCTTCAGCGGCGGCGGGCCCGGTGGGGCGAACGGCGGCGGCGGAGACGGACGCGCAGATGCGGGCTGAAATCCTGGCATACTCGCGGGCGCGCGGCGTCTTTGCGGGCATCTCGCTCAAAGGCTCGACGCTCCGTCCGGACAACCGGGCGAACAAGGAACTGTACGGCAAAGAAGTGGCCAACAGGGATGTCGTGACGTCAGGGATGACGCCGCCGGCGGGGGCGAGCAAGCTCCTGAGCACGCTGAACAAGTACTCGCCGCGCAAAGCTTCCTGAGCAGCCGTTCTGCGTCAGCTCCCGCTGGGTAGGGCTAAGATAGGGGAGTGCCTTATCCCGAACTTCCCGCTCCCCGCGGCCGCGGCCGCCTCGCCGTCATCGTCATCGCTCTGTTCGTTCTGCTGATCAGCGCACGCACCATCGCAACCTTCATCATCGACTACAACTGGTGGCGGGAAATGGACCAGCTCTCGACCTGGTTCAGCATGCTCAGCTACCGGCTGATTCCGACGATCGTCGCCGCGCTGATTGCTATCGGCGTGCTGATGGTCGCTCACTCGCGAGGGCTGCGGTTCGCGGAAGTGGGGCGCATCTACAATCCCTGGTACTGGCGGATCGTGCTGCTGATCCTGGTGGTGGTGGGCTTTATCGTCGGGACGTCGAGCATCGACACCTGGGCGGTGGTGCGGTTCTTTGGCGGACGCAACCTTCCGCCCGAGACCTTGGGGTGGCAGGAACCGGTGTTCGGGCGGCCTCTGACTTTTTTCCTGTTCGACCTGCCGTTCTATTCGATCCTGCGCGGATACGTGCTCGCGGTAACGTTCGCGGCGGCGTTCGTGTACTGGGTTACCGCCCGCGGCTGGCAATTGAAGGACCAGTTGCCGGAGATCCAGCAAACGCAGGAAGTGGATCCGCGAATGTTCCGGCTCGAGGGCGGCTTGGAGTCCAAGTTTCTGCGGGGGGCGGCGGCGGTGTTTTTGGTGGCGCTGGCGACGCGGTACTTCCTCGGCCGGTACGAGATGGTCTACAACGAGCACGGCTTTATGGTCGGGGTGGACTGGGTGAACGAGAATATCACCCTTCCGCTGCAATGGCTGGTGATCGCGTGGTGTCTTCTGGCGGCGGCGTTCGTGTGGATGGGGCGCTGGGTCTGGGCGGTATCGCTGATCGTAGTGCTGGCGCTCCACGCGATTGTGCCGCGGGTCGTCGGCGCCGTATACGTGCGGCCGAACGAAATCGCGATCCAAAGGCCATATATCAACACGCATATTCACGCCAGCCGGGCGGCGTTCAGCCTCGACCGCCGAGCGAAGGAGTTCGAATACCAGGCGCAACTGGAGTCGGCGATCGATCCCTCGCAGCACAAGGCGTTGTTCGACAATGTACGGCTTTGGGACTGGCGCGCCTTCCACGACACCATCAGCCAGATCCAGGCACTGCGCACCTATTATGTGTTCAGCGACTCGGACGTGGACCGCTACGTCATCGATGGACAGCTACGGCAGGTGATGCTATCGCCGCGGGAACTCGACATCCGGCAGCTTCCCGACGCGCAGACGAGCTGGATCAATCCTCATTTCGTGTACACGCACGGCTACGGCATGGTGATGGCGGAGGCGAATCGGATCACCGCCAATGGGCTTCCGGTGCTGTTTGTGCAAGACGCGCCGCCGACGGTGAAAGCGGCGAACCTCAAGCTGACGCGGCCGGAGATCTACTACGGCGAGGTGAACCACGAACCGGTCTTCGTGCGGACGAAAGAAAGGGAATTCAACTATCCATCGGGCGCGGAGAACGTGTTTTCGCGGTACGAAGGCACGGGGGGATTTCCGGTGTCGTCGCTGCCGATGCGGGTGGCTTCGGCGCTCGCCTACGGCGACGTCAACATCCTGCTGACCTCGGTGCTGACCGGCGAAAGCCGGATGATGATCCGGCGGAAGGTCCGTCCGCGGCTTCAGGAACTGGCGGGCTTCATCGCGTGGGACGAAGATCCGTACCTGGTGCTGACCGACGAGGGCCGGCTGGTGTGGACGCTGGACGGTTACACGACCTCACGGGCGCACCCGTATTCGCAGACCTTCCGGTTCGCCGGGCTGGCGCCGCTGAACTACATCCGGAATTCCGTCAAGGCGACAGTAGACGCCTATAGCGGGGAGACCCGGTTGTATATCTTCGACTCCGAGGACCCCATCATCCAGTCGTACCGGCAGCTCTTTCCGAAGCTGTTCCTACCCGAGTCGGAAATGCCGCAGGATCTACGTCTTCATGCGCGCTATCCGATGACAATGTTCCGCATCCAGGCCGAGGTGTACCGGACGTTCCACATGTTGGACCCGCAGGCCTTTTATAACAAAGAGGACGTCTGGGATATCGCACGCAACATTTACGGGCAGGAAGCGCAGGCGCAGGCGCTGACGCCGATTTACGTGGTGGCCACGGTTCCGGGCGAGGACCAGGCGGAGTTTCTCCTCATCCTGCCGTTCACGCCGCGTAACAAGGACAATCTCATCGGCCTGATGTTGGCGCGGTGCGATGGCCCGAAGTTGGGCGAGCTGCTGTTCCTGCAGCTTTCCAAGCAGGAGCTGTTCTTCGGGACGATGCAGATCGAGGCGCGCATCAACCAGGACCAGATCATCAGCAAGGATCTGAGCCTGTGGAACCAGCAGGGCTCTCAGGTATTGCGGGGCCAGCTCATGGTGCTTCCGGTGGAGCAGACTCTGGTCTACATCGAGCCGCTGTACATCCAGGCGGCGCAGGCGCGGATGCCGCAGCTTAAGAAGGTTGTGCTGGCGATGGGGAACCGCCTGATCTACCGCGACACCTACGAAGAGGCGCTGGAAGAACTTGCGAGTCTCGGCGGCCTCGAGCCTCCACCGCCGCGCGGCGAGCTATTGACCCAGGTAAAGGAGCCGCCTCCAGCGGCCGCATCGCCGCCGCCGGGAGTCGACCGGCGAGTGGAGACGATCCGCAGCCATCTCCGGCGATACCGCGAGCTGTCGGCCGAAGGGCGGTGGGCCGAAGCAGGCCGGGAGTTGGAACAACTGGAGTCGCTGGTGAAATAGGCCGAGCCGACCGATACGGTGCGAGTGGCGGCGGCCGGGTGGCAGCCGCCTTCGAATCCGGCTTCGGTCGGCTGGGCTATCGCTGGATCACGTTCAGCCGGTAGTGATGGATCTCGGCGGGCGGGCGTTCTCTGGTGCGCTTGGTCTGGTACATCCGTTCCTTGGCCGCAGCCACGAGTGTGGCGAACAGCTCGTGCTCAGCTTCGGATGATCCCCAATAGAACAGGATCGAAGCGGTTCCCACGGAGCGAATCTGGTAATCCCAGAGGCTCTCGGAGACGTATTGCAGCCGCCGGTGCGCCTTGGGGCCGTTTTCGTTCGGGAGAACGATCAGGTACTCATCTTCACCAGAAGCGAAAGCGGCATCCTGATCGGTGAGCAGTGATTCGATCAGCCTTTCGACCGCCTGGCTGGCCTCGGGAGAATCCTGAGGTTTGGTTCCGGACTTGCCCCTCCCGCGGCCAAATCCGACGGCAATCACGGTCCCGCAAAACGGCAACGCGCTCTGGAGCGCTTCCTCAAGCGCCGCCCCGCCTTGCATTCCCGAGGGAAGCGCCAGCCGGTTCTGCTCGCGTTCCTGCGGCGGTTCGGTGGAGTGAACGGCTTCGGCCAACGCCGCGGCATCCGCGGTAACCGGTCCCACTCCGGTTTCCGGCTCGACGGGAGGTTCCGAGTCTGGAGGAAACGTCTCATCCGCCGGCTCACGGGGACTCTCTCCGATCCGGGTTTCGGCAGGCGCCGCTTCGTCAGGCGCTTCAGCTTCCAGGACTTGGCTCCCGAACTCCGACTCCTGGGGCGGCTCAGCCTTCGGTTGCTCAGGCAGCGCAACTTCTTCGACCGCTTCGGCGGGAAGGTCTGAGGGTTCCTCCTCCGTCATCCCGGCTACATCTTCTTCAGTTTCAAAGCCTTCCACGGCGCGGCAGCGCTCGATGGTGTCGATGGACATCACTTTCGCGCCTCCATTCCGCTTGTTCCTGGCTTCGTCGGGTTCGGGCGCGGTTTCCACCAGCCTGGGCAGCGAGGGTGGGGGCTCCGGCGGAGGTGGCGCTTTAGGATGAGGCTGGATCTGCGTCTCCGCATCCTTCTGCACGCCCACTTCCGGTTCCGGTCGCGAGGTGACGATCGGAGGCTTGCGCGGCTCGGTCACTCCCGAGCCACTCGTTTCCCGGTTCGGCGGCTTTACAGGAGGGGATGCCGGCCGTTCCGGCGCAAACGGAGGCCTGGGGGAAGGCGGGCTTTCCGGCGCCGGGAGGCTAATCCTTGCCGCCGGCTGTTCCCTGGCGGACCGGCTGGGCGGCTCCCGCTGACTCCTCTCCTCCTGCCGGACGAGTAACTCAATCGTGTGTTCCCGCAGTACCTCGTTGTTTCCTTTGAGGAAGTCGCAAACGAGTGCGACGAACAGAGCCCCCAACAGGAGCAGGAGGCTTACGAAAATCTGAAGCTGTAGGGCATCTAAGTCCATAGCCGCTTCCCTTCTTATCGACGGCCTTAGAGGGAAAGTATAGGTGGTTCGGCTAATTTCTCGGAGATCGTAGATCCTACAGCGATTTCAGGCGGGCCCAAGGGGGTCCCCCGAGCGCCCGCGACGCGTCCGCCGCCAGCTAGAGCGGGAATCTGCCGTAGGGAACCGAGCGAGTCTGGGTCTTGCGGCTGGGCAAGGGACCGTCTCCGGTCCCCGAAGGCCGCCGGAGCGCGGGCGCTCCGAAATCCAGGTCCGCTTCGGTAAAAGTCAGCGTGCGGTCCAGAACCATATCGAGCGTAGTCCCCTTGGCCAGGACGGCGTCGGGGCCGCGCGTCAGAAGAACGCCGACCAGTCCGGCGGTGGCGCCGGCGGCCGCGCCGATGCCCGCGCCCATGCCAGTGTGTCCGCCAACGGCGCCGCCCAGTGCGCCTACGGATGCGCCTGCCGCGGCTACCTCACCCACGGTACGCGCGTCACCCGACTTGTTTCCCTCGCTCTTGATGGTGCCTTCGTCGCGATTCAGTTCTTCGCTCGCCCGGCCGTCCATCGCGCCGATACGGGCCCGGAAGTCGCGCGTCACGCCATTGGGCAGAGTCAGCGAATCGAATCGGACATACAGTTCACCCCGCCCCTTCACGCGTCCCGGCCGCTTCACGCTGGTCACGGTGCCGGCCACGTAGCTGCCGGGCGGGATAACAATCCGGCCGTTCACCATGATGGGAAACACGGTCTCGAGATAGATCCGGTCGCCGATGGCGGAATTTCTGGTGCTGACGCTGTTGATCATGCTCAGCGGAATCCGGGTACCGGGATCCACCGCGAACTGGTCCGGCGCCGCCGGGCGCTCCACCGCCTGCGCCGGCGAGGCCGCGGGCGGCTCGTTTTCCTGCGCCGACAGAATCATGCCGAAACCGAGAATCGCCAGGGCTAGACAAACTGCCATTCCTGTTGTCCTTGACGCCATTTTACTCCACATTCCCGTAGACGCATGCTAACGCGCGACGGTTTGAGGTTTGATGCGCCTGCTGCCGGCGCCGGCCCTTCCGACCGGCTTATGTCGGCGCGCTGCGGGGTGCGGTGTCAAATCCGCTAACGCGATATTGCGGGTTCGTAACCCTTTCCTGACCCTGAGAGGCGAATTTGCACTCCACTTTTTGTTAGGTTTGCATTAAAATAAAGTTGCAATGCTGTTACAGCAGCTTTGTTTGCTTGCGGTTACAGGCCTTCCGGGAATCGCCGCCCTCATCGGAGATCCTGGCTCGGGCGCGTGGGAGCGCCTCGTTCAATCGGCCTTGGCCGAAGCGCAGGCGGGACGATACGACCTCTCCGAGGAGAAGCTGAACGCCGCGCTGACTCTGGCCGAGAGCGACGAACTGCGAACGGCGCTCACGCTAAACCTGCTCGGTTCCGTTTACGTCGACCTTGGCCGCTATCTCGAAGCGGAGCGGTGTAACCGCCGGGCCATCCTGATCTGGGACCGCGCGGCGCCGCCCGCCGATCTCAGGTTGTGCCGGGCGCTGGAAAATCTCGGCCGGGCATATGTCCGGATGGGCCGCTATTCCAATGCCGAAACGCTGTTCCGCCGGTCGCTGCTGATCCGGCAGAACGCGAGCGGCGTGACAGAAGAGGGGGTGGCGGCGGCGCTGAACAACCTGGGGGAGGTCTACCGGCTGCAAGGAATGAGCGGCGACGCCGAGCGGATGTTCCGCGAATCGCTCGCGTTTTCGGAATCGGCTGGCGATCCCGACGACCTGGATGCCGCCGCGTCGCTGAACAACCTCGCGACGCTGTACGCCGACCAGGGACAATCGGAAGCGGCTGGGGCGTGTTACCGGCGCGCGGTAGCGATATGGCGGAACGCGCTGGGCGACAGGCATCCGGTTTACGCCAAGGGTCTGACGAACCTGGCGGCGGCCTACGCCGAATCCGGCCGCAGGAGCGAAGCCGAAGCGTTGTACCGGGAGGCGCTGGGCATCGCCGAAGAAGCGCTGGGCCCGGACAACCGGCAAGTGGGCTGGATCCTGTCCAACTACGCGGTCCTGCTTCGCAGCGCGGGAAGGAAGGACGAAGCGGCGAAACTGGACAAGCGGGCCCGCGACATTCTGAACCGTCACGCCCGCGAGAACCTGCTGAACCACACGGTGGACGTCAACGAACTCCGCCGGAGAAACGGCAGGTAGCGCCGTCCGGCTGTGCGACAATCTCGAAGGTGCGAACCCTGCGGATTGGCGTGGATGCCGGCGGTACGTTCACCGATTTCGCGGTATTGCGCGCCGACGGGCGCGTCGAGAGCTTTAAAATCCGGTCCGATCCGCGGAATCCAGCCCGGGTGATCCTTGAAGGGATCCGCCGCGCGGCCGGAGACGAGCCGGTGGAAGTCATTCACGGATCCACCGTCGCCACCAACGCCCTGCTCGAACGCAAAGGCGCGCGTACCGTTTTCGTCACGACGGAAGGATTCGAGGAGCTGATCCGCATCGGCCGGCAGAACCGGCGCCGTCTCTACGACCTGACCCCCGAATTGAAGGAGGGCTTGGTAGCGGCGGCGGACTGCCTGGGACTGGCGGAGCGAACGCATTTCGACGGCGCCATCGCCCTCCGCCCCTCCGCCGACGCCTTGAAACGCCTGCGGGAGGCGGTGAAGCGACGCAGGGGCGCCTCGGTTGCGATCTGCCTTCTCCACTCGTACCGGAATGCGGCCAACGAGAAGCTCGCGGCCGACGCGTTGAAAGACGCCGGCTATGTCTGCTGCTCGCACGAAGTCTCGCCGGAGTTCCGCGAGTTCGAGCGCGCCAGCACCACAGTGGTCAACGCGTACGTAGGTCCGTTGATGGACGCCTACCTCGGAGAACTGGACCGCGCCGGCTCGGGCCGCCTCTCGATTCTGCAATCGAACGGCGGGTTCATGAGCGCGCGAGAAGCGCGGCGCCACGCGGTGCGGACCGTGCTCTCGGGACCGGCGGGCGGCGTGGTGGGCGCGGTGGAGATGGCCAAAGCCTCGGGCTATTCCCGCGTCCTTGGCTTCGATATGGGCGGGACCTCGACGGACGTCAGCCTGGCCGAAGGACGCCCGCGCGAAACCACGGAAGCGTCGGTGGACGGCTTTCCCATCCGCGTTCCGATGCTCGACATCCATACGGTGGGCGCGGGAGGAGGATCGATCGCAAGGGTGGACGAAGGCGGGTTGCTCCGGGTGGGTCCGGAAAGCGCGGGCGCCGATCCGGGTCCGGCCTGCTACGGCGTGGGCGAAGAGCCCACGGTCACCGACGCGCACGTCGTTCTGGGGCGAATCGCCGCGCGCCAGTTCCTGGGGGGCGCAATGGACATCGATCCGGAACGTTCGCTCCGCGCCGTCCGCAAGATCGGCGCGCGGCTGGGCCTGAGCGAGGTCGCCGCCGCGCAGGGAATTCTCCGCGTGGCCGACGCCAACATGCAGCGCGCCATCCGAACCGTCTCGGTCGAGCGGGGGCACGATCCGCGCGAGTTCGCGTTGGCGGCGTTCGGCGGTTGCGGCGGCCTGCACGCGTGCGCGCTGGCAGAGGAACTCGGGATCCGAACGGTGATCGTGCCACGGCACGCCGGAGCGTTATCCGCGCTGGGCATGCTGATGGCCGATCGGGTGCGCGACTACGCGGCGGGCGCGCTCGGGCGGACCGACCTGGCGCGGTTGTTTCGCGAACTCGAGCGGCGCGCTCTCCGCGAGTCGCCGGAAGCGGAGCTCGAGCGGTTCGCGGACGCTCGCTACGCGGGTCAGAGCTACGAACTCACCATTGGTTGGGACGAGGCCGCGCTGGCGGACCGCTTCCATCGCGAGCACGCGCGCGTCTACGGGTATGCGAATCCGAAGAAACCCGTAGAAATCGTGACTTTGCGCGTGCGTGCGAGGACCGCGGTTTCCAAGCCGAAGCTCAAGGGACCGGAGGAGGGTCCGACGCAGGACGGGCCGCGCGAGCGCCGGCGCGTGCACGTAGGAGGGCGGTGGCGTATCCTGAGCGCCTATCGGCGCGAAGAAGTTACTTTTCACGCGGCGAACGGTCCCGCGCTGGTGGTGGATTACGGCGCAACCACGCTGGCGCTTGAGAGTTGGACGCTGCGCCGGGACGGGACCGGGAACCTCGTGCTGACGCGCCGCTCCGGCCGCCCGTCATAATAAAGGCAGCGGCCTCTGCCAATGCGAATCTGGAGTATCGCTGTCACGCTCGTCGTGGTCGTCGTCTGGGCGGCGCCGGCGCGGGCGCAGTTGAAGACCAAGCTGCGCGAAGACACGCTGGCCGCGTTCACCCGCTACATCGCCGCGGCCGAGAAGACCATGCGCCAGCGCTGGGACCTCCAGCGTTCGTTTCTCTGGGCACACGAACGCAAGGAGGTTATCGAACGGCTGCGCAAAGGCGAGATCGTCATCGAGAAGGCGGCGGTGAACCCGAAGATCGACATTCCCAACGGAATAGCGCACCACTGGATCGCCGCCGTCCTGATTCCTAACGGGAAGATGGAGAACGCTTTGGCGCTGCTCCAGGATTTCGACCGCCACCAGCAGATCTACCCCGAGATCGTTTCTTCCCGGGTGCTGGAGCAAAAGGGAGACTCCCTGCGCGGTTATTGGCGCCTGCGCAAAGAAAAGATCCTCACCGTAGTGCTGGACGTCGAGCAGACGGCGGAGTATTTCCAGGCCGGCGGGGGCCGGTGGTACAACGTCGCGGCGTTTAAGCAAGTGCGCGAAGTGGAAGACGCCGGCGAGCCGGACGAGCGCGCGCTGCCCCCGGATGAAGGACATGGATTTCTGTGGCGGCTAAACGGCTACTGGCGGCTTGAACCCGCGCCGGAAGGCCTGTACATGGAATGCGAAACCATCACCCTCAGCCGCGATATTCCGTTCGGCCTGTCGTTTGTGATCGGACCGATGACGAACGGCCTGCCGCGCGAATCCCTCCTCGGCAGCATGCGGGCCACTCGCGACGCCCTGCGGTAGACTCCGTCGCGATCAAGCCCCGGCGGCCTGTTTTCCTTCAATCGCGTCGGCCAGCGCGCGCAGCAGGGCGGCGCCGTCGCCTCGCCAGGCGCTCCCGTGCATGCAGGCGAGCGTCGTGGGTTGCTGCTCGGCCAGGCGCTCCAGCAGCGCGCGCGTGTCCACGGCGTGGGCGTAGTAGTCCATCTGCCGGCGAAAAGCTTCGCTCGGACCGAGAATGTCGGCTTGGGTGAGCGGGGGATGATCCGCCCCGCCCTGCGTGAACAGATCGCCGGACAGCAGCGTCTGCGTTTGTTCGTCGAACAGATAGCCGCAGTCCCATCCGTGGGGCGCGTGGGGGGCGTCCAACCACCGCAGGCGGCGCGAACCCAACAGCAGCGTATCGCCGTGCGCCAAGGCATGCGCGGGGCGGTCGGCGACATCGTTGATCGACACCATGGCGCCCACGGCCGAGCACACCGGGACGGCCGAGGGCGCGACGGTCAGCCAGTCATTGAGCGCCCCGCACTCGTCCGCCTCGAAATGCGAAAGGCCGATGTACCCCAGGCGTTCCACCGGCATCACCGCGGCGACAGCCTCCCGCACCAACGGAAACATGCGCTTAAGCCCCGCGTGGAACAGCAGCGGCGTTTCGTCCACCACCAGGTATTGATTGAACGTGAACCCGCCCGGCAAGACGGTTACCGGAGTGCTGATGCGATAGATGCCGGCGGCGATTTCATCTACGGTCGTCCCGGACTGAGAATTTGTAATCACGGTTCCCTCCCCAAACGCGATCTTACCGCTTGCCTTGGGGCCGCGCAGCCGTAGCAGCGGAGATGCGACAGGTTCGCGCCCTTCGCGCGCCGCGGCGTGACCAAAGTCATAGATCGCCGGAGCGCCACTTCGTATTCTGGTCGTGGAATGAGCGAAGTGATCAATAACCGCGAGCACCGGATTCTGGCGCTTAAGAGCGTCATCGAGCGCCTGCACGCGGGCGAGCCGCCGGAACAGGTGAAGGGCGTTCTGAAGGACATCGTCCGGCAGACGGATTATTCGGAAATCGTCGCCATGGAAGAGCAGCTCATGGCGGAAGGAATGCCGGTGGAGGAGGTCAAGTCGATGTGCGACCTCCACTCGCAAGTGACGCGGGACATCCTGGTGCAGCTTCCCGCGAGGGCGCTGCCGCCAGGGCATCCGGTGGATACGTTCCGCCGGGAGAACGAGGCATTGCGTGGGGTCGCGTTCAAAATGCGCGGGGTGATGGCGGAGATCGGCGCCCTGCCGGACGACGCCGCGCCGGAAGCATTGGTCCAGCAGTGGCGACAGAGCTTCAACGAGCTGATGGATATCGATAAGCACTACCAGCGCAAGGAGCACGCCCTGTTCCCGTTCCTGGAGCGGCACGGGATCACCGGCCCCTCCAAGGTGATGTGGGCGAAGGACGACGACGTGCGCGCTCTGCTCAAAGATCTCGGCGAAGCGCTCGGGCAACGCGGCGCCACGGCGGCGGAATGGAAACTGGTGGCCGCCAGCGTCGCCGACGCCGCGCTCTCGGCGATCGAGGAAATGATCTACAAGGAGGAAAACATCCTCCTGCCGATGTGCCTGAACACCTTCACCGATGACGAATGGGCGGAAATCTGGGCTTCGTCGCCGCGCTACGGCTGGTGCCTGGTGGAGCCGCGCGAAGGTTACCGCCCACCGCAACCCGCCGTGCGCGAGGGGCTGAGGCTGCCGCCGTCGGACACGATCATGCTCCCGACGGGAAACCTTTCGCTCGACCAGCTTGTCCGCATTTTCTCCACCATGCCGCTCGATCTGACGTTCGTGGACGCCGACGACCGGGTGTGTTTCTTCTCGGAGGGACCGCATCGCGTGTTCGCGCGGAGCAAGGCGATCATCGGCCGCAAGGTCCAGCACTGCCATCCCCCGCGGAGCGTCGACGTGGTCGACCGGATCCTGACCGATTTCCGGGAAGGACGGCAGAGCGTGGCCGAATTCTGGATTAACTTTCACGGACGCTTCGCGCACATTCGCTACTTCGCCGTTCGCGACGGGGAGGGCAAGTACATGGGCACGCTCGAGGTGACGCAGGACGTTACGGGAATCCGGGCGCTGGAAGGCGAGCGCCGCCTGCTCCAATACGACGGAGTTGCGCAATGACGCTGCCCATCACTCCCGAAACCAAAGTCGGCGCGCTGCTGGAGGCGTACCCTGCCCTGGAGAAAGTCCTTGTCGGCATCGCCCCGGCATTCGCGAAGCTGCGGAATCCGATTCTGAGACGAACGGTTGCCAAAGTGGCGACGCTCGACCAGGCCGCGAAGATTGGAGGCGTCGGCGCCCGGGAACTCGTGCGAACGCTGCGCGAGGCCGCCGGACAAGCGGACGCCGATCTGCCGGAATCCGCTGCCGCTTCGCCGGACGCCGGAGCGGCGAGCGGGCCGGAGTGGCTGGCGGGAGCGACGGTGCGACTCGAGATCGATGCGGACGCAATGCTGGAGACGGGCGAGCATCCGCTCGGCAAGGTGCGGCAATGCGCCGCCGCCCTGGGGCCGCGCGAGGTGGTCCGCCTGACGAGTTCGTTTCGGCCGGCCCCGCTGGTGGACGCCGTCTCGCGCGGCGGATTGCGGGCTCATTGCCGGCAGACGGATGGCGGCTACGTCACGTACGTCTGGCGAGCGTGACTGGCGGCCGTCCGTTCACGCGGCGGCGAGAATGTCGAGCCGTTTTGCCACGCGCGTGAGAATGTCAAGCGCGCGGTCAAGCTGATCGCGGGTGTGCGTCGCGGTAACGATCGTCCGCACGCGCGCCTTGCCTTTTGCCACGGTGGGAAAGCCGATTCCGGTGGCCAGCACCCCCTCGTCGAACAGCGCCCGCGAGTAAGCGTGCGCGGCCGCAGCCTCGCCTACCATGATCGGCGTGATCGGCGTTTCGCTGCTGCCCGTGGCGAAACCTGCCTCGCAGAGGTTCTTCTTGAAGTACCGCGTGTTGTCCCACAGCGCCTGAATCCGTTCCGGTTCCTGCTCCAGGAGGTCGAACGCGGCCAGGCACGCCGCCGCGACCCCCGGAGGGTGGGAGGTCGAAAACAGGAACGGCCGCCCGCGGTGATACAGGAACTCGACCAGATCGCGGCTCCCGCAGATGTAGCCGCCGAGGCAACCGATCGCCTTCGATAGCGTGCCCACCTGGATGTGCACGCGCCCGTGCAGCCCGAAGTGATCCACCGTTCCGCGCCCCGCGCCTCCCAGCACGCCGGAAGCGTGCGCGTCGTCCAGCATCATGATGGCGCCGTACCGCTCCGCCACGTCCACCAGTTCGGGCAGCGGCGCGATGTCGCCGTCCATGGAGAAAACGCCGTCGGTGATCAGCAGCTTTCGTCCCGGCAGCCCGGACAGTTCGCTCAGGATGGCGTCCGCCGCCGCCGCATCACGGTGCGGAAACACTTTGATCTTGGCTTTCGAAAGACGGCAGCCGTCGATGATGCTCGCGTGGTTTAATTCATCCGAAACGATATGGTCGTCCGGTCCTAATATCGCCGAAACCGTGCCGGAATTCGCCGTAAATCCGGATTGAAAAACGACGCATGCCTCGACATGCTTGAACTCGGCGATGCGCCGCTCGAGTTCCAGGTGGAGGCTCATCGTGCCGGAAATCGTGCGGACGGCGCCGGAGCCCGCGCCGTACTTCCTTGTCGCCTCGACGGCCGCTTCGATCAATTTCGGATGATCGGCCAAGCCGAGATAATTGTTAGAGGCGAGGTTGATCACCTCCCGCCCGTCGACGCGCGCCACCGGCTCGCACGCCGACTGCAGTTCGCGCAGCGTCTGGTATGTGCCGGCTTCCCGCCACGCCTGGAGCTGTTCGGTTAAGTAAGAGAGCGGGTTCACCGCGGACATGGTTCTCGATCCTCGACGCTTCAGACCTTTTCCGGCACGACGAAGGGCTTTCGGTAATCGCGCGTAAACAGGCGGTTCGCCTCGCTGTCGCCGCGGCAGGTCATGGTCTCGGCGTCGAATTCCAGGGTCCGCCCCAGCCGGTACGAAATATTCGCCAGGTGGACCAGCGTGGTGGAGATCGCCCCTTCTTCAATTTCCGCGTTCAGCAGATTGCGGTTGCGCGCCCGCACCGCCGCCAGGAAATTGGCGTAGTGGCTCTCGCCGCCGCCGCGCGCCGAAGGTCCCGGCGCCTGCTCCTTTCCGAGGAAGGTCTTGTAGCCGCCTTCCACCGTCATGTACCCCTTGGCGCCGTAGAACAGGTTGCCGATCACGTTGGTGTTGGGCCGCGACGCGCCTATCTCCGCCTCACGGTTGCTGATCCAGTGCCGCACTTCGAAAACCAGCATCTTCTTCCTGCCCGCGCCGTTAAACTCGAATGTCGCCACCATCGTGTTCGGCGTCTCCTGGTCGTCGTCGAACATGAAGTGGCCGCCCATCGCGCTCACGCGAACCGGGTAGGTGACGCCCAATCCCCACCGCGCGACGTCCATCTGGTGTATGCCCTGGTTGCCGATGTCGCCGTTGCCGTAGTCCCAGAACCAGTGCCAGTTGTAGTGGAACCGGTTGCGCGTGAACGGCCGCGCGCGCGCCGGACCCAGCCACAGGTCGTAATGGACGCCCGCCGGAACCGCCTCCTCGGCCGTTCGCCCGATGGTGTCGCGCCACTTGTAGCAGAGGCCGCGCGCCATGTAGACGTCGCCGATCAGCCCATCGGACATTTTCTGAAACCCCTCGCGCAGTCCTGCCGAAGAGCGGCTCTGCGACCCGTGTTGCACGATACGGTCGTACTTCCGCGCCGCCGCCACGATCTGACGCGACTCGAACATGTTATGCGAGCATGGCTTCTCGACGTAGACATCCTTGCCTGCCTGGCACGCCCAGATGGTTTGCAGCGTGTGATTGTGGTTCTGCGTCGCGATTGATACCGCGTCGATGGACTTGTCCTCGATCAGCTTGCGGAAATCGACGAACGCGGCCGGACGTTTTTTGCCCAGCTTTTCCACGTCGGCGAGCCGCGTTTCCAGCACGGATTCGTCCACGTCGCACAGCGCGGCGATCTCGACGTTCGGCAACTCGGCGTAGCCTCGGATGTGATCGCGGCCGCGTCCCCTCAGCCCGACGCAGGCGACCCGCACCGTATCGTTGGCGCTGCGCGCCGGTTTCGACGCCGCCGCGGCGGCGGAACTCATCAGAAAGATTCTACGGTTCATGGTGGCGATTCCTTTGCTGTTCCCACTATAGCGCCGGGCCGCAGGACTTATCGCAGGCAAGCGCCCGCGCTGCTAAGCTTTAACCCGGAGGAAGATTCGCCTTGAAGCGACGAAGTTTCGCGCAGCGCGTCCTGGCCGCCGGAGCGACGGCGGCGTATGGAGGCCATGCTCCGGCGCCGGCCGCCGCTCAGGCGTCCCGCCCGCGGCCAAACACCCTCATGCATGTCGGAGGAGACTATCACAGCGTGGCGGGCGCCGGCATCACATCCAGGGAGAACCTCGAATACAACCTTCGCCACGGCGTGAAACACCTTACCGTGCTGGCGAAGAACCGGACCCCCGAAACCGGGTGGGATCCCGACGAGTTGAACCGCATGCGGGACGATTGCGACAAGCTCGGCGTCACGCTGGAAGCCATCCGCATGGAGCCCGACTACATTCTGCTGCGGAAAGGCCCCGAGCGCGACCGCGCCGTCGAAACGATCGTCGGGAACCTTGAAAAAGCCTCCCACGTCGGCGTGGGGATCGTCACCTATCACTGGACCGTGATTCCCATTCGCCGCAACCGCCGGACCACGGGCCGCGGCGGCGCGATGTATCCAGGATTCCTGCTGGAAGAAAATTGGAAAGACCTCCCGCCCGGCCCCGCCGGCGTGGTCAATTCCGAAGATTACTGGGAACGCATCGGCTATTTCCTCGAAAAGGTTGTCCCGGCGGCCGCGGAATTTGACGTCCGCCTGGCCTGCCACCCCTACGACCCGCCCGGTCTGCCGTTCGGCTATCAGGGCGCCGATAACTGGGACTCGCCATCGATCTTTGACGCCATCAGGCGATATGAGGCGGTGGTCGAGAGCCCGTACAACGGCTTTCAGCTATGCCTCGGAACGGTGGCGGAGGGTCTGCGCCACCCACGGACGGAGGTCCTGCCGGTGGTCCGCTATCTCGCCGCGCGAGGCAAAATCTACCAGGTCCACATGCGCAACATTCGCGGGCAGCTCCACGGCTTCGAGGAGGTCTATCCCGACGAAGGCGAGATGGACTTCTTTGGGATCATGCGAATCTTCCGCGACGAACAGTTCAGCGGGTCCATCTGTCCCGACCACATGCCGCATCATCCCAGCGACCCGCGCCTGCTCCAGGCCTTTGCGTTCGGCTACGGCTACATCAAGGCGCTGATTCAAGCCGTCAACGCAGAAGCGGGCGGCGCGCCAGTCTGAAGCCCTCGAGCCGTTGCTGCCCGCGCTCTACCCCTCGGCGTCACGCATCGCGCGCGCGATCGCCTCGATGTCCGCGTCGCTCAACGCGAGGTCCGGCGCGCCGAGGACGCCTTGAAGTTGCTGCGGCGAGCGCACGCCCACAATTGCCGCCGTCACCGCTGGGTTCCGCAGCGTCCAGGCAATCGCCGCCTCGCCCGGTCCCCGCCCCCGGCGCCCGCCGATCTTGCGCAGTTCCTCCACCACGGCAAGCCCCCGGGTCAACATCGGCTCCTGGAAAAACGGCGACCGGCGCCGCCAATCGTCCGGCGGCAGACTGGCCAGCCGCTCCCGCGTCATCCCGCCGGTCAGCAGCCCCGATTTCATCGGCGCGTAGACAATGACGCCGATTCCTTGACTGGCGGCGTAAGGCAGAATCGCCCGCTCCGCTTCCGGCTGCACGATCGAATACGGCGGCTGCGTAGAGGTGATCGGCGCGATCGGACGGATGCGCTCCATCTGCTCGACGCTGCAATTCGATACGCCGATGTAGCGGACTTTGCCTTCCTGCTTCAGCTTCGCCAGCGTTTCCCAGCCCTCTTCGAGTTCTTCGTCGGGCTCCGGCCAGTGAATCTGGTACAGGTCGATCACGTCGGTCCTAAGCCGCCGCAGGCTGTTCTCGCATTCTTTCCGGACGGCGTCCCGCTTCAGCAGCTTCACGATGCCCCCGGTCTCGTTCCAGTTCCGCCCGCACTTGGTGAAGACGTACGGCCGCGGCGAGATCCCTTCCAGAGCGCGCGCCACCACTTCTTCGGCGTGCCCCAATCCGTAAACGGCGGCCGTGTCGATCCAGTTGATGCCGGCTTCGAGCGCCGCCCGGATCGCGGCAATGGAATCCCCGTCGTCCTGCGGCCCCCACGAGAACGCCCATCCCGCTCCGCCCATCGCCCACGCGCCGAGGCCGATTCGCGTCAGCCGCATGTCGCTACCGCCGAGTTGCCTGGTCTCCATGAAAGTTCCAGACCATCATACAAGCAGCGGTATCGGCAGCAGAGTTGCCGTTCTCGTGTATGATCGTAGGGTTCCCATTAATCCCGGAAAACAGGAGCTTGACGATGAAAGCTTTCAGGAAGACCTTGCCCGGCCGGCGCTCGTTCCTCTCAGCCGGCGCCGCCGGTTTGGCCGCGACGTTCTGGTCGCCGGACGACGCAGAGGCCGCGACCCAGAACGTCAATACGCGTTCCCGGCCCTCCGATCTGAAAATCACCGACATGCGCATCGCCATGATCAGCCGCGGCGGACCGCGTGGAATTCCCGTCATCCGGCTCGATACCAACCAGGGAATCTACGGGCTGGGCGAAGTGCGCGACGGCGCCTCGAAAACCTACGCGCTGATCCTGAAGAGCCGTCTTCTCGGCGAAAATCCTTGCAATGTCGACAAGATTTTTCGCAAAATCAAGCAATTCGGCTTCCACGCTCGCCAGGCCGGCGGCGTATGCGGGGTTGAAATGGCCCTCTGGGACCTTGCCGGCAAAGCCTACAACGTTCCTGCTTACCAGATGCTGGGCGGGCGGTTCCGGGACCAGGTCCGCATCTATTGCGACACCACCATGTCGCCCGACCCGAAAATCTATGCCCAGCGCATGAAGGAACGCCTGGACGCCGGCTTCACCTACATGAAGATGGATCTCGGCATCGGACTCATCGAGAAGACCCCCGGAACCCTGACCCGGCCTCTGGGTCTCCAGTTGCGGGACGTCAACCAGGTCGAGCACATGTTCACCGGCATCGAGGTCACCCCAAAGGGCATCGAAATGATGGCCGATTACGTTGCGCAAATCCGTGAAATCATCGGCATGGAAGTGCCGCTGGCGGCGGACCATTTCGGACATATCGGCGTCAATTCGTGCATTAAGCTGGGGCGGGCGCTCGGCCGCTACAATATGGCCTGGCTCGAGGACATGATTCCCTGGCAATATACCCAGCTTTGGAAACAGATCACCGACGCCATCGACGTGCCGACGCTGACCGGCGAGGATATCTATCTGAAAGAGCCGTTCAAAGTGCTCTGCGAGAACCACGCCGTGGATATCGTCCATCCCGACCTCGCCAGCTCCGGCGGCTTGCTCGAAACCAAGAAGATCGGCGACCTGGCCCAGGAATACGGCGTCGCCATGGCCATGCACTTCGCGGGCACGCCCGTCTCGTTTTTCGCCAACATCCATTGCGCGGCGGCGACGGAGAACTTCCTCGCTCTCGAACACCACTCCGTGGACGTGCCGTGGTGGGAGGACCTGGTGGACGGGGTCGAGAAGCCCATCGTCCGGAAAGGCTTCGTGACCGTCCCCGAAGGTCCGGGCCTCGGCATACGGCTCAACGACGAAGCCTGCAAGGCCCACCTCACCGAAGGCGGCTACTTCGATCCGACGCCGGAATGGGACAACGAGGTTTCCTGGGATCGTCTCTGGAGCTGAGCATACGGATCGCATCGGACTCACCGCCCGGCGCCGGCGGCTTGCTTCCGGCGCCACCCCGGTTTCGCGTCCGGCCGGCGGCTCGAAGAGCATGTAACCGGCGGACGGTCTCAGGCGATCTCAGTTATTGAGGCTCGGATGCTATCGTTCCTGGCGGTGAACTGGACCTGGGTGCTCCTGGGGTTGGCGTCTTTCGTCCTGGTGTCGGCGGGGAGCCTCGCGCTGATCTCTGCGGTGCTGGTCCGTCTCCCGGCCACGTACTTCACCCGGCCCGAACCTCGCGGACTATGGATCGACGCCCATCCCGTTCTCCGCTGGACCGGCCTGATTCTCAAGAACGTACTCGGCGTGGCGCTGGTTGCCCTCGGCGTCGTTCTGTCGCTGCCGGGCGTGCCGGGCCCCGGTCTTCTCACGATTCTGGTTGGCCTCGCCTTGACGGATTTCCCCGGCAAGCGGCGGCTGCAACAATGGCTGCTCCAACGGCCGGCGATTCGCGGGGCCGTGAACCGCTTGCGCCATCGCTACGGCAAACCGCCTTTTGTCCTCGATGAGCCCGCGGCGTAGCGGCGCTTCCCGCCCGCGCGGTCCGGTCCGGCCCCTGCTATGATAGGCTCCGCGCAGCGCACCCTATGCCTACCGTCATCTACGATCCCGATCGCCTGGACTTCGACGCCCCCGGCAAACGTCACTACCAATTGGCGTTTCATTTCGATTCCGCCTGGGGCTATTCGCTCGTTCCCATCACCGTCATCAACGGTTCCAAGGAACCCGGTCCCGCCGGCCGCCCTCCCGGCGTGGTCGCCTTCGGCGGCACGCACGGCAACGAGTGGGAAGGCCAGGTGGCCGTCAAGCGGCTGTGCGCCGACCTCGATCCGTCCGAAATCTGCGGCCGCGTCATTCTCATCCCGCAGTTGAGCGAAAGCGCGTGCGTCGCCAACCGCCGCGTATCGCCGCTGGACAACGTCAACATGAATCGCGCGTTCCCCGGGGACCCGGGCGGATCCATTTCCTATCGCATCTCGAATTTCGTCAAAACCCGCATTTTCCCGCGCGTCCACGTCGTGCTCGATATCCACTCCGGCGGCAATGAAGGCGGCTTCGCGCTATGCACGTCGTTCCACCCCATTCCGGACCCGGCGCAGCGCGCCGAAATCGCCACCGTCGCCGCCCTGTTCGACCCGCCCTTCATGCTCATCTACTCCAGTCAGATGGCTTCCGGCCTCCTCACCGACGAAGCCGAGGCCGAGGGCAAGATCACGGTCGGCGGCGAATTCGGCTACGGCGAATCGGTCAGCCGCATCGGCGTCCGCCACGCCTATGAAGGCATCAAGAACGTCCTGCGCTATTACGGGCTGATGGACGGCGAGGTGACCAAGATCGATCCCAACCGCTCCTCCCACCCACGCCTGGTGGAAGCCGCGAATCTCGAGGATTATGTTCCGTGTCCCAGGGATGGCATCTGGGAACCGGCGGTCCAACTCGGCGACGACGTCCGCGCCGGCGACCTCCTGGGCCGCCTGCACGATTTTTCCGACCACTCCTCGCCGCCGCTGGAACTGCGCGCGCATCGTTCCGGGGTCCTCCTCATGATGCGCTTTCCCGCACTCTGTCCCAAGGGCGTCACCTTGTACGTCATCGCGCGCGACGTCACCGACAACCTCGTCCGCGCCGTCTGATCGCGCGCCCTCAAGCTCCCGACCCGCATTGATCGCTGCACTTGACTGCCGGTGGCGTCGCCGGCAGCTTGGAGTCACAATCGACGTATGCGCGTTTTGTTGTTTGCCGCGATTGGCGTGGGCGCGTGGGCGCAAACGCCGCCGGAGCCGTTGCAGGCGCCGTGGGAGGGCGTTCCGGAGAGTTTTCGAAAGCTGCCTATCGGGAGGCTTAACCTGTCTGACGATCTGGGCGGATGGAAGGCGCAGCGGGCGAAGGTGAAGCGGATCGTGACGGAGTCGCTGGGAGAGTTGCCGGCGAGGCCTGTGGCCAGAGTACGCGTGGTGCGCGTGGACCAACGGGACGGCTGGCGCGTCGAGAAGTCCGAATTCGACAACGGCGCGGATTCGCTCGTGCCGGGGTACATCGCGATTCCCGACGGCGGAAAGCGGCGCCCCGCGATCCTGACGATGCACGGCCATTCGAGCAGCAAGGAAAACATGTTTGGCGGGATCTACTACTTCGTGCCGGGCCTGCTCAAGCGCTTCGATAGCGAAGGCGTGATGGCGCTGCTGGCGCCCCGGCCTTTCCTGGCGCTGACGGGCGACAGGGACGCCGGTTCGCCGCCCGAGGGCATGAGGAAGCTGGAGGACATCGAGGGAGAGGTTTACCGTCTGTATGGCAAGCCGGAGGCGTTCCAAAGCATCGTCCACCCGGAGATAGGGCACGTCTACAACGACGATCAGAAACGGAAGATGGTGGAATGGTTCAACCGGCATCTCGCGGGAGGACAATCGTGAGTACGCGGCGGCAATTCATGGGCGCTCCTTTGGCGGCGCTGCTCCAACCGGTGGAGGAAAACCCGAAGATCAAGGCGGCGCGCGAGGCGGCGGTCGCAAACCTGAAGCCAAGCGAACGAGATCTTCAGCGCGGACTGGAGCTGCATGCGAACTCGCTGGTGGTGGAATCTTACGGATTCTCGCCCCGATCCGCCATCGACGGCGCGGCGATCCGGCAGGCGATCGAGGCCGGAGCGACCAACCGGGAACTCGAGGAGCTGTACACCGAAATGCTGCTGGCTCGTGTGGCGGACGATCCGGCGCAACGGCGGGAGTACCTGGATGCGTGGAACGCCTCCGGCGTGACGTGCGTGCTGCAAAATGCCGGAGAGGAGGGCAGTTCGCCGCTGCGGCTGCTGAAGCGGCTGGCTTACCTCACGTATCTAACCGACCGGCTGCGCGAACACGTGTTTCGAGCGGCGACGCCAGACGACATCGACGCGGCGAAGAAGCAGGGACGGCGGTGCCTGTACATGACGGCCAACGGCGTTCCGCTCGCTCAGGAGTGGAATTCCGAGACGGAGGAACTGGGGCACATCCGGCTGTTGTTTCAGCTTGGCGTCCGTATGATGCACCTTACCTACAACCGGCGGAACGCGCTCGGCGACGGGTGCGCGGAACCGGCTAACGGCGGCATCAGCGAACTGGGGCGCGCCGCCATCGCGGAGATGAACCGCGTCGGGGTGATCGTGGACGTCGCGCACTCCGGGTGGCGCACGAGCCTGGAAGCGGCGAAGGCGTCGAGCAAACCGGTGGTGGCGAGCCACAGCGGCGCGGTCGCGGTACACAAGCATATCCGCTCCAAGCCCGATGAAGTGATCCGCGCCATTGCCGACAGCGGCGGCTACGTCGGCGTGTACAGCGTGACCGCGTTTCTCGGCCGGGGCGGCGATCTGAACGCGATGCTGGATCACATCGAGTACCTGGTGAAGAAATTCGGCGCCGGCCACGTGGCGATCGGCACGGATCTGGCGTACATTCCAACCAGTGCGGACGCGGAGTATCGAAAGGCCGGACGTATGCCGAAGTCGCGGCCACGCTACGAGGCTCTCTGGCCGCCCGGCGCGCTGGACGGCCGCTCCCATCCGAGCCTGGCTTGGACAAATTGGCCGATGTTCACGGTTGGCATGGCGCAGCGCGGGATCTCCGACGCCGACATCCAGAAGATTCTCGGCGGTAATGTGATGCGGGTGGCGCGGGCGGTGTTTCCACAGGCCTCGTAACCGGCGCCTGTATCATGGGAACTGCTTCCCATGCGAAGAGCCACCGCGCTATTGTTGGGCCTGGCCGCCCTGACGGCCCTTTACGGTCAGGGACGGAGCGCGCAGCCGGCGTTTCGCGTGGTCGAAGCGACCATCCCCGAAATGCGCGCCGCGATGGAGCGAGGCCAGATCACCTCGGCGGAACTGGTGCGGCAGTACCTGGTCCGGATCGGACTCTATGAGGACCGGTTAAACGCGATCATCGCGGTGAACCCGAAAACGTTGGAGGAAGCCGCGGCGCGGGATCGCGAGCGCTCCGCGGGCCAAACGCGCGGCCCTTTGCACGGCATCCCCATTGCCCTCAAGGACAACATCCACACCGCCGGTATGCCGACCACCGGCGGCGCCGTGGCCTTCGACGGCCTTGTTCCGCCTTACGAAGCCACGGTTACAAAGAAACTGCGCGAAGCGGGCGCCGTGATCGTCGCCAAGACCGGCATGACGGAACTGGCGAACTGGGTAGCGCAGGGGATGCCCGGCAACTACAATGCGCTCACCGGATACGGCATGAACCCGTACGATCCGCGACGCGATCCGCGGCCGGGCACAGCGGACGGGCGGCCGGCGCTGAACACCAGCGGATCGAGTTCGGGCATCGGCACGGCGGCCAACCTGTGGGCGGCCAACATCGGGACGGAAACCTCGGGGTCCATCCTCGGGCCTGCCAATCAGAACATGCTTGTGGGCATTAAGCCGACGGTGGGACGCGTCAGCCGTTACGGCATCATTCCGATTACCGCGGATCAGGACACCGCCGGACCCATGGCCCGGACTGTGACGGACGCAGCGATCGTTCTGAGCGCGATCGAAAGCGCGGCGCCGGATCCGAACGACAGCGCCACCGCAAAGCGCCCCGCCGCGGCCCCGCGCGATTACTCGAGCTTCCTGAGGAAAGATGCGCTCAAGCGCGCCCGCATCGGCATACCACGCGCGTTCTACTACGAGGCGGTGACGCCTCCGGGGGCGAAAGAGCCGCGCGGCGGACTGAACGCCGAGCAGAGCAAGCTGATGGAGGAGGCGATCGCCGTCTTGAAACAGCAGGGGGCGGTGATCGTCGATCCGGTGAACATACCGAGCATCGTCGCGGCCGACGCCGAAAACAACCTGCTGCGGTGGCGCATCTGCGCCGGGATGGGCGCCGCGAAAGGCAAGGACGACAACTGCTCGGTGGTTTTCAAGTACGGGATGAAGCGGGACTTCAACCGGTGGTTGGCGACGCTGGGGCCGGAGGCGCCGGTGAAGTCGCTGACCGAACTGCGGACGTTCAATCTGGCCCGCCAGGCGGGAGGCGCGATTAAGTACGGCCAGGCGCAGTTGGACATTTCCGATGAGATGGACCTGGAGCGCGATCGCGCCCGGTATGAGGCGGACCGCGCCAGAGGGATTCTGCTGACCGCCGAACGTGGGATTGACGCCGCGCTGCAGAAGCATAAGCTGGACGCGCTGCTGTTCCCGGGCGCCAGTGGTTACGATATCGCGGCGACGCCGGGTTACCCGACCGTCATCGTGCCGTTTGGGACGGTTCCGAACAGCCCGAATCCGCCGTTTCCTGACCGATTCGACGCGAAGCCGCAACCGTTCGGCGTGAGTTTCACCGGGACCGCCTGGAGCGAGCCGCGATTGATCGGCTTGGCATACGCCTTTGAGCAGGCGACCAAACGCCGGTTTCCGCCCCCGGAATTTCCATAGCTGCAATGCCGCGGCCGGCGAGTTCGGCTCGCGCAAAGGAGGATCGAATGCAAGCGACCAGAGTCGCCGCGGTGAGCATGAATGGACTGCTGGGCGAACCGGACCGCGTCCTCAACGCGATTGACGGTTGGTGTGAGCGCGCGGCCGCCGCGAAAGTGGACCTCGCGCTGTTCCCGGAGTTGGTGGTGCACGGCCACTGCACGCCGAATACCTGGGAGGTGGCCGAACCCGTACCGGACGGGCCGAGCGTACGCCGGCTGTGCGAGATCGCGCGGCGGCATGGGCTGACGATCTCCGCCGGCCTGAGCGAAAAGGAGCGCGACATCGTCTACAACGCCCAGGTGCTGGTGGGTCCGGCCGGCTACATCGGCAAGCAGCGAAAGCTGCACCTGTCGCGGGACGAAGTGAATCACTACAAGGGTGGCCGGGAAATCGTCGTGTTCGACATTGGGCGCTGTAAAGTCGGCACGGTGATCTGCTACGACAACCAGTTCCCCGAGATTGCCCGCGTGCTGGCGTTGCGCGGGGCCGACGTGCTCCTCATGCCGCACGCGGCGCGCTTCAAGCCCTGGCCGGACACTCCGGAGGGCGAGGCGAACGCGCGGCGTCATTCGCATGCATTCGTCTCGCTGTATGCCCTGCGCGCGAGAGAGAACTCCTGCTTCGCCGTGCTGACCGATCAGGCGGGCCGTGCGGGAACGCTCGACAGCTATCCTCCCGACCATGAAAACCAGCCCCATCACGCGGGAGTGGCGATCGTCTGGGGGCCCGACGGGGAAGTGCTGGCGGCCGCGCAACAGGAACGAGTGCGCGAAGAGATGATCGTCGCCGACCTCGATCCGCTCCTGCTGGCCCGCGAGCGATCGCTGGCCAACTACATGCTCCGCACGCGACGGCCGGAACTGTTCGCCGAACTGGTCCGGGACCAGGTTTCGTGCTGAACGCGAGCGGGTTGCGTACGCGCTGTAGCGGGTGCATGTGGCAAACAGAATTCACTGGAGGGGGGCGCAGACATGACACAGCAAACCATCGGACTCCACGTCGATCCTGCCGACGAAACCATCCGTCTCGGGCCGCTCGAGGTCCGCTTCCTGCTCACCGGGGACGACTCGGCTGGGAGCGTTGCGGTCTTTGAGCTTTTCGTCCCGAGCGGGCAGCGCCTGATGGCGCCGGCACACAGCCATGACCGCTACGAGGAGACGATTTACGGCATCTCCGGAGTGTCGACCTGGACAGTGGACGGAAGACCCATCGACGTGGGGCCGCGACAGGCGCTTTGTATTCCGCGCGGCGCTGTTCACCGCTTCGACAACAACGGAAGCCAGGATGTGAAAGCGCTCTGCGTGATCACTCCGGCAGCGATCGGCCCGCAGTATTTTCGCGAATCCGCGGAGGTGATTAACGCGGCGGCGGGTGGTCCCCCAGACCCTGCCAGGATGGTCGAGATCATGCGGCGGCATGGCCTCACGCCCGCTCCGCCTCCGGCCCAGGCGTAACGAAAAAGGGGCGCGCAACCGAAGTCCGGCATCGTGGGTTGGACGACTGTTTCAAGTCCTGAATCGTTCCAATCGGCGCAAGGGCTCAATCGCCGCCTCCACCCCCTCGAGCAGTCCGTCAATAGAACCACCCGGACCTCCGCCAGGGGAATGGGCCGGTCCTGGAATACGGAAACGTTCCGTCCCTCAACTCGTCTCAACCATAGAACTAGGAGTTCCGTGCGCCTTACGCCTGGCGATCCGATGCATCGTTCGCCACGCCAAGAAGGCACTCGCCGTCATCCGAGCGAGAGACACAAGGGGAGTACTATGCTGACGGACGCAGCCATCGCAAGATTCAGGGCAAAACTGCACGGAGATTTGATTCAACCAGGTGACCCCCGCTACAACGAAGCCCGTAAAATTTTCAATGCCGCAATCGACAAACGACCCGCCTTAGTTGTGCGCTGTGCGGACGCCGCGGACGTGATAGCGGCCGTGACTCTTGCTCGTGACTCCAATGTGCCGGCGGCCGTTCGCGGCGGCGGCCACGGCGTGACGGGCAACGCTCTGTGCGACGACGGCCTTGTGATCGACCTTTCCCAAATGAAGCGCGTTCGCCTCGATCCGGGCAATCGGACGGCGCGCGCTGAAGGCGGCGCGACTTGGGGCGACTTTGATCGCGAAACGCAAGCCTTTGGCCTGGCTACCACCGGGGGAATCGTCCCATCCACTGGAGTTGCAGGTCTTACCCTGGGCGGCGGCATCGGTTACCTCAATCGAAAATATGGCCTCGCCTGCGACAACCTGCTGAGCGCCGACGTCGTGACCGCGGACGGACGATTGCTGAATGTGACCGCCCAGGAAAACGCGGATCTGCTCTGGGCTCTACGCGGCGGGGGTGGGAACTTCGGTGTTGTCACGTCTTCCGAGTATCAGACCCACCCGGTGGGACCGGTGCTCGCCGGCGAAGTGATCTATCCACTGGATCAGGCAAAGCAGGTGTTGCGTTTCTACCGAGACTGGTCTGCCACAGCCGCGGACGAGGTCAGGGCGGATGCGACGCTGCTCTCGGGACCCGAGGGTCCGGCGCTGGACGTGATCCTCTGCTACTGCGGGGCTATCGAGGAGGGCGGGAAGGCGCTGCGGCCGATGCGGTCGTGCGGCTCGCCCATCGCGGATTCCGTTGCGCCCGTCCCATACGCGACAGTCCAAAACCTGCTCATTGATGTATTCCAGCCGGGCCGGCTGCACTACTGGAAAGCCGGCTTCGTTCAGCGATTGAGCGATGGAGCGATCGAGGCGCTTGTAGATTTCTTTGCCGCCGATGTTCCCGGATTCTTCGCTGCGGTGGCGATCGAGCATCTGGGCGGGGCCGTCAGCCGCGTCGCTCCCCAGGACAGCGCCTTCGGGCACAGGGACGCGCTGCACAGTCTCCTGGTACTGCGGATGTGGCAGGATCCCGCGGACTCCGAAAAGAACATCGAGTGGGCTCGAAGGTGTTACCGAGCTGCGGAGCCCTTCCTCAAAGGCGCGTACGTCAATTATCTGGGCGACGAGGGCGACGCCAGGATCAAGGCAGCCTATGGCGACAATTACGAGCGGCTCCGGATCATCAAAGCCAAGTACGATCCAGCGAACTTCTTCCGGCTGAACCAGAACATCAAACCGGCCTCAGACGGAGAAAAGAGCTAGAGATCAGCGCGTTCGAGTCAACGACAACGATCACGCTGCCCAGACGCTGGGCCTGCATGCGCCCTAGCGCTGAACGGCCATCGTGTATCAGCGCTGAGGCGCCCTCGCGTCAGCATCCGAGCGCAGCGGATGTACGCTTTTTCCCCCAGATCGATCTACTTCCATGACGGCCATGGAACAGATAATGCATCACGTCACCGATCCCGACCGGATCCGCGCCAACACTTGGGCTCCGGTCAACGAGTGGCTCGACCGCAAGGCCGAACTTCGGTTGCGGCAGCACGCCTGGCAGAACGGCGGCATCACCCGCCGCATCGAGGAACTCGGCCGCGAGTGGGATTTCGAACGCGTGCTCCAGGCGGAAGCCTCTGCAATGGGGCTGCTTGGCCTGGCGCTCTCGCTGGCCGTCCGTCCCGCGTTTCTCGTCCTGCCGGGCATGGCCACCGCCATGGTGCTCCTGCACGCTCTCCAGGGCTGGTATCCGCTGCTCCCGCTGTTCCGCCGCCTCGGCATTCGCAGCCAGGACGAAATCGACCGCGAACGCTACGCCATGAAGTCGCTGCGGGGCGATTTCGACGAACTGTCCGGCGAAACCGACGCCGCCCGACGAGCGGAAGCCGCCTGGCGGGCTGTCTGCGCTTGAAGCTCCATCGCCGCTGAGGAGGACCAGTCAAATGGAACATGACGTCGTAATCGCGGAAACAAACATGGAAAACGGCGGCCGCCCGCCGGACCGCGTCCGCGCTCACACCGCCCCCGAGATCAACCGCCAAGTCGACCAGCAGGCGAAGGACTGCGTGAAGGCTTTCGCTTCCAGGGATCGCGAGGAAATCTCCCGCCATATCGACGAGCTCTCGCGCGAGTGGGACCTGGAACGCTACCTCGAAGCCAACGCTGCCATCCTCGCGCTTTCCGGCGTAGTCCTCGGCGCGACGGTGAACCGCAAGTTCCTCATCGTTCCCGGGTTCGTGCTCGGCTTCTTTCTACAGCACGCGATCCAGGGCTGGTGCCCACCCGTCCCCGTCTTTCGGCGCTTCGGCATTCGAACCCGTAAAGAAATCAACCGCGAGAAATATGCCCTCAAGGCGCTACGCGGAGACTTCGACGAGGTAGCCACTTCCGGGGAGGCCGCCCAGCCGGAATTGAAATAGGCGAAGTGGCGCCGCCGGCCCAGCGTTGAATCCCGGCCTACAAAACGGTAGGCTCAAAGAGCAGACACATCCGCCGCACCATGAAAGACCGGAGTTGTGTCGCCCGGGAGGCAACATGGCCATGCATCGATTCAGACAGTATCTGGAACGCCGGCTCACCGGACTGAGCCGCCGCGACCTGTTCCGTGGCGGCGGCGCCGCCGCTTTCACCACCCTGCTCGGAGGCGCCGCCGCATCCGCCGCTGCCGCGCCCATGCGCTTCGGGTCGGAGATCTATTCCTCCATCGGCGTCCGCCCCATCGTCAACTGCAAGGGCACCTTCACCATCATCAGCGGCTCCCAGAGCCTGCCGGAAGTGAAGCGCGCCATGGAGGACGCCTCGCGTCACTTCGTCCACCTCGATGAACTCATGGACGCGGTTGGCAAGCGTTTGGCCGAACTCACGCAGGCCCCATGGGGCATGGTTACCGCCGGGTGCGCCGCCGCCCTCACGCACGCCACCGCCGCCTGCATCGCCGGCGCCGATCCCGAGAAGCTCCAGCGCCTGCCCAACCTCGCCGGACTGAAAAGCGAAGTGATCATGCCGAACTACTCGCGCAACGTCTACGATCACGCCGTCCGCATGCTCGGAGTCCGCACCGTCACCGTCTCCAATATCGACGAGTGCCGCGCCGCCTTCAACGACAAGACCGCCATGGTCATGCTCCTCGCCGGCCCCAACGACGAGGGTCCCTTCGGAACCGAAGCCGTCTGCCGCGTCGCCCACGAACGCAACGTCCCGGTCATCGTTGACGCCGCCGCCGAGCACCTCGTCATCCCCATCCCCCACCTCCAGCGCGGCGCCGACATGGTCGCTTACAGCGGCGGCAAGTGCATCCGCGGTCCTCAATGCGCCGGCCTCCTGCTCGGAAGAAAGGACCTCTTGCAGGCCGCCTGGCTCCACAGCGCCCCGCACCACGCCTTCGGCCGCTCCCTCAAGGTCGGCAAGGAGGAGATCATGGGAATGCTCGCCGCCGTTGAGGCCTGGGTCAAGCGCGATCATCAGGCCGAGTGGAAGCGGTGGGAATCCTGGCTCGACGAGATCGCCGCCAAAGTGAAGAAGGTTGACGGCGTCACCACAGAGGTGCTTCAGCCCGAGGGCCTCTCCAACCGTTCTCCCCGCCTCCGTATCCGGTGGGACGCCGCGCGGCTCGGCATCTTTGGAACCGAAGCCGAGAAAAACCTGATCGAAGGCGATCCCCGCATCATCCTCGGCGGCGCCTCGGGCGACCGCCGCTGGGGCGGCGACAGCTCCATCACCATCATGCCCTACATGATGAACCCCGGCGACGCCGCTATCGCCGGCGAGCGCATTCGCGCCGTCCTCGCTAATCCGCCGAAGCATGATGCGCCTCGGCCTGCCGGACCGCCCGCCCAGATCGCCGGTCAGTGGGACGTCAAACTCGACTTCTTGCTCGGCTCGGCCGACCACGGCCTCGTCTTCGAACAGGAAGGCGACCGCATCGTCGGAACGCACACCGGCGACATCCTGTCGGGCGACCTCCGCGGCCTCGTCGAAGGAAACAAGGTGTACTTCCGCAGCTCGCAGCGCTACGAAGGCACGCGCCTCACCTACGACTTCGCCGGCGAGGTGAGCGGCGACTCCATCAGCGGCACGGTCGGCCTCGCCGAGTACGGCGAAGCGCGCTGGCAGGCCAAACGCCACCAGTACGGCCGTCCCGGCGGCGTCGTCCGCCCCGTCAAGAACGTCTGACCATCGCGATCGAGGAAACCGCCGTCTTCCAACGCGGCGCCGGGTGCCGTCTGGCGCTTCACCGTACAATGAGAGCAGGGATAGCTCAAGGAGGAATTCACCGAATGCGAACCGCCCTCATCGCTCTGCTCCTGGCCGCCGCTACGGCGTTCGGCCAGTTTTCCGCCAAACCCGGCGGCGCGCCGCCATCCGAGCTTGCGCCGGAAATGGCCGCCGGCCTTCAACAGCAGGGCATTGCGATCCTCTCCGGGGGGCAGCCTTACAGCGAACTCTGGTTCCGCACCCAGGTCCCGTCCGGCCCTGAGACCAGCGAGAACTTCGTCACCTGGAAAACCGTGCCCCACGGCTCCTACATCGGCGTCATTCGCTACGCCGTCGAAGGCAAGGACCGCCGCGGCCAAGCCATCAAGCCCGGCATCTACACCCTGCGCCTGTCCTACTTCCCCGTCGACGGCGCGCACCAGGGCGTTGAGCCGACACGCGACTTCCTCATCCTGTCGCCCGCCGATTCGGACAAGGACCCCAATGCCGCTGTCGCATACGAAGCCCTAATGGATATGAGCCGCAAAGTCACGGGCGGCCGCCACCCGGCCTGCCTGGCCATGTGGAAAGCCGAGAGCGAGTTCCAGGAAGGTCTCGCGCAGCTCGGCGAGCACGACTGGGTCCTCGGCGTCAAGATCGGTAACGATCCGATCTCGCTCATCGTCTCGGGCATCAACGAGCACGACCGCTGATCGCCGGACGGGAGCGCCTCCGCCGCTACTTCCCTGCGGGCCGGAACTTCTGCACCCGCATCCCCAGCCACACGTCGCCCACGTAAACCGAGCCGTCGCCGCCCGCCGCGATGTCGTGCGCCCAGTAAAATTGTCCGTCGTAGCTGCCGAACGAGCCCCACTTGGCCACGATCTTGCCGTTCAGGTCCAGCTTCAGCGCGCGATTGCGCTCGAACGGCTCCGGCGTTTGCCGCAAGTCCCCTCCGTCGGCGACGTACAGGAAGCCATCCGCCCCGACGTCCACCCCCCAGGGCCGTCCCAATTCTTCGCTCTTCCAGACGCGGAGCAGCTTGCCGTTGCCCTCGAACACCTGGATCCGCGCGTTGCCCCGGTCCGCCACGTACACCCTCCCCTGAGCGTCCAGCGCGATGCCGTGCGGCGTGTCGAACTCCCCGGGCTTGTCGCCCTTCGTCCCCCACTCGCTGAGGTACGTACCCTCGGCGGCGAACTTCACCACGCGGCTGTTCCCGTAGCCATCGGAAACGTAGAACTCGCCCGATGGCGCTACCACCACATCGGTCGGCATGTTGAAATGCTTCGGGTCGAGCCCCGGAACCTCTCTCGCTCCCAGCGTCATCAGCAGTTCCCCGTCGTGGCTGAACTTCAGCACCTGGTGGCGCTTGATGTCGGTCACCCAGACGTTATCCTTGCTGTCCACGTTCAGTCCGTGCGGCGTGCCAAACATCGTATCGCCCCACGAGGCGACGATCTTGCCCGTCTCCCCGTCCAGGCAGAGCAACGGCCGGTGCCCGCGATGGAACACAAAGACGTGCCCGTGCGAATCCACGTCCACGCCGGCCGTCTCCTTGAGGGCGAACCCATCCGGCAACTGCGGCCAGCCGTGCACCACCTGGTACGGAGCCTCCGCGGGGCCGGCTGCCCACAAGCAGGCGGCGGCGCAGAGAACGATCGGCATCTGGAGTCGTTTTTGCATTATGTTTCCCTTTGCTACAGTTGACATTGTTTACGTTGGCGGACAAATCCGCAAGGAGTACCCGGATGAAAAATCCTGCCCAGAAACCTGACGCCGCGCGGCAGCCTTCCCGCCGCATCTTCCTGCCCGCCGCGGCGGCGTTCGCCGTGACGTCGCGCCGTGCCTTCGGGAGTCGGCGCAAATCGCCCAACGAGACGCTGAACATTGCCGGCATCGGCGTCGGAGGGATGGGCGCCGGCTACGTACGGGAGTGCGCGAGCGAGAACATTGTCGCGCTGTGCGATGTCGACAGCGAGTACGCCGCCCGCACCTACAGCCTGTACCCGAACGCGAAAACCTACCGGGATTACCGCAAAATGCTCGACCAGCGCAAGGATATCGACGCGGTGATCATTGGCACGCCGGACCACTCGCACGCCGTGATTGCGCTGGCTGCGATGAAGATGGGCAAGCACGTCTACTGCGCCAAGCCGCTGACCCGCACCATCGAGGAAGCGCGGACGCTGGCCCGCGTGGCCCGCGAGGAGGACCTCGCCACCCAGATGAGCGTCCAGTCGTCGATGTCCGACAAGGCCTGTTCCACCGTCGAGTGGATTCAGGCCGGCGCGGTGGGACCGGTGCGGGAAGTGCACGTCTGGTCGGACCGGCCCATCTGGCCGCAGGGCGCCCCGCGTCCGAAGGATACGCCGGCCGCGCCCAAGAGCCTCGACTGGAACCTGTGGCTCGGTCCCGCGCCGGAAAGGCCGTACCACCCCGCTTACCATCCGTTCTCCTGGCGCGGCTGGTGGGATTTTGGAACCGGCGCCATGGGTGACATGGGCTGCCACACGCTGCACGTGATCGTCCGGGCGCTGAACCTCGAGCACCCGGTCTCGGTAAGCGCGACTTCGGCCGCCGTCGTGCGCGGCCTCTACGCTCCCACGAAAGGACTGCGGCCCAAGCCGGCCAGTCTCCCCGAAACCGCGCCGCATTCGGCCATCATCACCTGGAACTTCCCCGCGCGCGGCGACGCCCCGCCCGTGCGGGTCACCTGGTACGACGGCGGACTGAAACCGCCGCGCCCGCTCGAACTCGAGCCGGAACGGGAGTTGGACGGCGACGGCATCCTCTTCGTCGGCGACAAGGGCGTGCTGCTGTCCGGCTTCACGGGAGGACCGGCGCTGCTGCCGGAAAGCCGGAACAAGGAATACCAGCCGCCGGAGCCGTCGTTGCCCCGAACCATCGGCCACTACCAGGAGTGGATCGAAGCCTGCAAAGGCGGCAAACCGGCCAGTTGCGAGTTCGGCTTCGGCGGCATGCTGACTGAAATCGGGCTGCTGGGCAACCTCGCCGTCCGAGCGGGCAAACTGCTCACCTGGGACCCGGTGAGCCGAAAGACCAACGACGCGGACGCGAACCGCTACATCTCCGAGCCGGCCCGCCCAGGCTGGGAGTTGCCTGCGTAGCGCCCCGGCCGCTCAGATTTCGAACACCGCGCCCGTGTCGGCGCTGGTGACGTGGAGCAGGTATCGCGCCAGCCAGCCGCGTTTCACCTTCGGCTCGAAGGGCGGCAGTTCGGCCAGCCGCCGTTCGATCTCCTCGCCCGGGACTTTCAGATCGAGCCGCCGCGCCTTCACGTCGATGGCGATCGTCTCGCCTTCGCGGATCACGGCGATCGGGCCCCGCGCCGCCGCTTCCGGAGCGACGTGGCCGATGCACAGGCCGCGCGTTCCGCCGGAGAAACGGCCGTCGGTGATCAGGGCCGCCTTCACGCCCGCGCCGACGATCGCTGCCGTCGGCGAAAGCATCTCCTGCATGCCCGGACCGCCGCGCGGACCTTCGTAGCGGATCACCACCACGTCGCCGTCCTTCACCTCGCCCGCGAGGATGCCGCTGAGGGCGTCTTCCTGCGACTCGTAGATTCGCGCCGGACCTTCATAGGCCATCATCTCCGGAGCGACGCCCGCCACCTTCACCACCGCGCCGTTCGGCGCGAGGTTGCCGAACAGCACGGCGAGGCCCCCTTCCTGCGAGAAGGCCCTGGCCACCGGACGAATGACGTCGCCGTCCGGTTCGCCCTTGCCCTCGACGATGTCGCCGAGCTTGCCCCACAGCGTCGGGGCGTTGAGGTCGATGCCGGCGTTCGAGTTGGCCGCGATTTCGCGGATGATGGCGCCCACGCCGCCCGCGCGGTGCACATCCTCGATATGGACATCGGGCCGGCTCGGCGAAACTTTGCAGATGTTAGGCGTGCGGGAGGAGATTTCGTTGAGCCGGTCGAGGTTGTACTCGATCCCGGCCGAGTGCGCCAGGGCCAGGCCGTGGAGCACCGTGTTGGTGGAACCGCCCATCGCCATGTCGAGCGCGAACGCGTTGTCGAGCGCCTGCCTGGTGACGACGTCGAGCGGGCGGACGCCGTCGTCGAGGCAGCGTTTCAGCGCGCGCGCGGCTCGCCGGACCAGGTCGAGCCGCTCGGGATTCAGCTCCGTCTCGCCGCCCGCGCCGTTCACCCAACGCGCGGCGGGAATGGTGCCGTTGCCGGGGAGCGCCAGGCCGACCGCCTCCGCCAGGCAGTTCATCGAGTTCGCGGTGAACATGCCCGAACAGGAGCCGCAGCTTGGGCAGGCCCGCTCCGCCAGCCGCTCCAGTTCCTCCGTGTCGATCTTGCCCGCGCTGTGGCGGCCGACGCCCTCGAAAACCGTAATCAGGTCGGTGTTGCCGCGGCCGGCCAGCATGGGACCGCCGCTGACGTACACGGACGGGATGTTCAGGCGGACCATCGAGTTCAGCATCGCCGGGACGATCTTGTCGCAGTTGCCGATGCCGATCCAGGCGTCGCACGGGTGCGCGCCGACGATGGTCTCCACCTGGTCGGCAATCAGCTCGCGGGAGGCGAGCGAGTACTTCATGCCGAAGTGACCCATGGCGATGCCGTCGCAGATGGCGCCGCCCACGTTCGTGTACCAGACGTTGAAGCCGAGCGACTCGAGTTCCTCCTTGAGGACGGCGCCGATCTTGTCCAGGTGCGCGTGGCCGGGGATCTGCGTGGTGTACGAATTGACGATGGTGACGAACGGCTTGCGCAGGTCCTTCATGGAACGGATCGCGCCTTCGGCGATCATCAGGGCCGCGGCCGGGAGCATGTGCACGCCTTCGGCGACAATGCGGCTTCCTTTTTTGCGAACAGCTTCGATCCCGGGATTCATTTTTCAGACCTTAAAGAAGATTTTTCGCTTATAGAGCCAGTAATTGACGGACCACATCGCGAGCAGCACGGCGCAGGCCTGGGCGACGGGCGCCAGGTCGCCGATCCACCGGAAGCCGCCGGTAAACACGCCGACGGCGCGGTTCAGCCACTCGCGTAGGATCATGTGGACCGAGTAGATAAAGATGGAGTTCATGCCGATGATCAGCAGCGGGAAGGTCCACCGGCGGTAGCCCATGATCTCCACCACGACGAACACCGCCAGCAGAATCAGCAGCACCCAGCCGGCGCTGTAGAAGGTGAACGTCGCGGTCCAGATCCGCTTGACGTTGGGAATGAACGGCGCGAGCGCGAAGCTGATCAGGAACGCCGCAACCGACGCCAGGCCGATGATTTTCGCCTTGGCGGCGTTCGTCCGGGGACTCATGACCAGCAGTCCGGCCCAGGCGCCGAACAGCGTAGTCACGGCGCTGGTGATGAAGTTGATGGTGACGTAGTAGCCGCCGGTGGGACGGCCGAAGATTGCCGCGTCGATCGCCTGGCCGATATTGCCTTCCTTCGAGAACGCGCCCTCGGGTCCGGGAAAGGCGAAGAACAGGGCCGAGTGAAAGGCCAGCAAGCCCGCCGCGGCGGCGACCTGCCCGCGCCAGCGCAATTGCAGAATCCAGAACGTGATGAAGTATGTAAACGCAATCTGCGCGAGGACGTTGATGAGCTGAAAGCGCAGGCCGCCGCCGGAGACCGAGATCAGAACCTGGCTGAGAAGGATCAGCTTCAGCGCGCGGACGGCCACGTGCCGGGCGTTCGCGCCGAACGTGGCGCCCTGCTGCGCCCGGATGGCGAGCGCGAACGGCATCGCCACGCCGACAATGAACATGAACGCCGGCTGCACCAGGTCCCAGAAAACGGCGCCTTCCCACGGAACGTGATCGAATTGCGCGGCAATGCCGCCGTAGACGGGATGATCGCGAAGCGCGCCGAAGCCGAAGCCCCACGACACGAGCATCAGCATGATCAAGCCGCGATAGGCGTCGAGGGCAAGGAACCGCTCGACCTTGCGTCCGGCGGCCGGCGCCGCCGCGCGCGTCTCGGGAGCATGAACTTCCGCTTGCATACGAGTCAATAGGTTAGCACCCGGCGCGGAGCCCGGGGCGGCGCGGGGAGGACGGGCGGCAGGTGGCGCGGTCCGGCATCGGCGAGTCTGGATTCTCGCGGCCGCGACTACGGTAAGCTCCTGGACGACCGCCTCGGCGGCTTCTACCGGGCCGCCTTCGCGGCCGTCGAGTGAAGGGTCCGCGAAGGCGGCAAGACGCGCCTTCATCGCGTGGTGAAGTACTGGATCGCCGAACTCCTCTGCCCGGTGGCGTTCTTCGCCACAACCCACCAGTAGTACTTGGTCTTGGCCATCAGCGCCCGCATCGTTACCGTGGTTCCTGTAGTGGACGCCGCAACGCTGTGATACGTCATTGAATTAACGCCGGCCGCGCTGGCCTTGACGCCGGCTGGCGCCGATGTCGTAGCGAAGATTTCATAAGAGGTAGCTCCCGTGGCGGCCTTCCACGTCAGCGTCGGCGTCTGGGAGACTCCCGTCGCGCCGTTGGCCGGGGAGACGAGGGTCGCTACGCCGGGCGCCCCGGCGCTGGTGGTAGTGAACGACCAGATCGCGGAGCGTGTTGAGCCGTAGCTGTTCTTCGCCCGGCATTGCCAGTAGTAGGTCGTGTTTGGATTCAGCGTTCCGGTGGTATAGCGGTTCGAAGTGGTGTTGCCGACGAACGATGGGCCGCCGATGCTGAGATTTATGGAGGTACCGAGATGAACGTCATGCGACGTTGCCCCGCTGCCGCCCACCCAGGCCAGCGTTGGCGTGAGCGGCACTCCCCTGGCGCCATCGGCTGGTGAGAGCAGCGTCGGTGCACCCGGCACGGGTTGAGTGGTGAACGACCAAATCGGCGAAGTGGTCGTGGCCGCGCCATTCCTGGCCACCACCTTCCAGTAGTATGTCTTGCCCGCGGCCAATCCTTGCGGACTGTAACTCGCTGGCGCCGTGCTGGCAACTTGAGAGGGAGGCGAGGTCAGACCGAAGAAAACGTCATAGGAAGTCGCGCCGCTGCACGTCCAGGTCAGCGCCTGGGAGGCCGGTACCCCCGTCGCGCCGTTGGCCGGTGACGGATTCCCCGGTGCGCCCAGAGTGGTGAATGACCAGACGGCGGAGGCCTTCGAACCGGCGCCGTTCTTCGCCACGACCTTCCAGTAGTACCTCGTGCCCGCGGCCAGCCCGCTGGGGGCGTAGCTCGTCGCCGTGGTGTTGGTCACCAGCGGGGGTGAAGATGCCTTCCCAAAGTACACGTCATGGGACGTCGCCGCGCCGCCGCCGGTCCAGTTCAACGTCGGAGTGAGGGACACTCCTGTGGCGCCCTGCGTCGGCGACAGAAGCGTCGGCGCTCCCGGCGGAGGCGGAGTGGTGAATGACCAGACCGGCGAGCTAGTCAAACCAGCCTCGTTCCTCGCCACCACTTTCCAGTAGTATTTCGTCTCGGGGAACAGTCCGGTGAGGAGATAGCTCGTCCCCCTGAAGGAAGGGGCGATGTTCTGGGGGGACGGCGCCGTACCCCAGTAGACGTCGTAGGAAGTCGCGCCACTGCCGGCCGTCCATGCCAAGGTCGGCGTGACTGACACCCCTGTTGCGCCATTGGCCGGCGCGGTCAGCGCCGGCGCGCCCGGCACTGCCAGAGTCGTGAACGACCAGACCGGCGAACTTGTCGAACCGGCGCCATTCTTTGCCACTACCTGCCAGTAGTATGTCGTACCCGCGGTCAACGTGTCCACCCAGCTCATACCGCCAGTCGCTGGACCGGTGACATGGAGCAGCGGGGGTGAAGACGCTGTCCCAAAGTGAACGTCGTGGGAGGTCGCCCCTTCCCCGCCCCACCAGCCCAGCCAGCCTTTGAGCGGCAGCCCTGTTGCACCATTGGCTGGCGACCTGAGCACAGGCGCGCCCGGCGGTGGCCCAACGCCTGTCCCGGCCAGTGGAATGAGATGGGCGCTGCCGGGAGCGTTGCTCGTGATCAGGAGCGCGCCGCTGCGGTTGCCCGGCCCTGTGGGAGCAAACCGCACGCTGACCGTGCAGCGCCCCCCGGCCGGCACGGTGGTTCCGGCGCACCCGTCGGTCACTTTGTTGAAGTCGACCGGGTGCATGCCCGTGAGTGTCACTCCGTGGATGGCCAACGGGGTCTCACCGCTGTTGATGACGGTGAGGACTCGCGGAGCGCTCGCCGTGCCTGCGGTCTGGTTCCCAAAGGAGAAGCTCGTCGGGTCGAGCATGACCTGCGGTATCCCGTTGGCGAGGGCCGCGAGGCTATGAAGCTCCCCAGCGCCGATCGCCACGGCGCCTGCCAAGCCGGACACCTGGAGCGGGACGTTACTGCTCATGACCGTGTTGTTACCAAGCTGGTACCATTCGTTGTCACCCCACGCCCAGACCGTGCCATCGCCCTTCAGCGCCAGGCTGAAACCTGGGCCCCAATAGTTAGCTCCTGCGGCAATCGCCACCGCGCCATTCAGGTTGCTGACCGGCACGGGCACGTCGCTGCTCACGTTGCCGCCGTTGCCGAGCTCTCCTTCACCATTCCGCCCCCACGCCCAGACTCTGCCGTCGCTCTTGAGCGCGAGGCTATGCTGACGGCCCGCGGCAATCGCCACCACATCCGTGAGGTCGCTCACGCGAGCAGGCACGTTGTTAGTCCACCACCCCCAGGCCCAGACCGTGCCGTCACTCCTTAACGCCAGGCTTTGCCAACTTGCCGCGATCGCCACTACACCATGCAGGTTGCTGACCGGCACAGGTGTGGTACCCCAAAACTCCCCCCACGTCCAAACGGTGCCGTCGCCCTTCAACGCCAAGCTGCGGAAGGGCCCCGCCGCGATCGCCACCACCCCGGTCAGGGAGCTGACCGCCACCGGCACACTGCTACTCACAGTGGTTCCATTGCCGAGTTGGCCAATACTGTTGTCGCCCCACGCCCAGACCGTGCCGTCGCTCCTGAGCGCTAATGCGTGATAGCCACCTCCGGCGATCGCCACCGCGCCGGTCAGGTTGCTCACCTTCACTGGCAGGCTGCTGTCAGTGTTAGCGCCGTTACCAAGCCGGCCATGGTAGCCCAGTCCCCACGCCCAAACGGTACCGTCGCTCTGGAGCGCAAGGCTGAAGGGGACGTGACCCTCCTCCTCTCCCGCACCGCCGGCGACAGCCACCACGCCGGTCAGGCCGCTGACGACGACTGGGACATGATTGTACTGGCTCATGCCGTTGCCGAGCTCGCCGTAGGTGTTCGATCCCCATGCCCAGACCGTGCCGTCGCTCTTGAGGGCCAGGTTGTGGCCGTAGCCAGCGGCAATCGCGACTGTCCCCGATAGACTGGTCGCTTGCACCGGCACGTCCGTGGCAGGCCCGCCTCCCCAGCGTCCCCAACCCCAGACTGTGCTGTCGTTCCTGAGCGCCAGGCTGGCCTCGTCGCTCGCGGCAATCGCCACAACGCCGGTCAGATTGCTGACCGGCAGCGGTACATTGCCGCGCGAAATGTTCAGCCCAGTTCCGAGTTGGCCGGCCGACCAATTGCTTCCCCATGCCCAGACTGTGCCGTCATCCTTTAAGCCCAGGCTGTGGTAGCCGCCCCCGGCAATCGCCACAGCACCGGTCAGGTTGCTCACCGCCACCGGCACGCTGCTATGCGTGTAGGTGCCGTTGCCGAGCTGACCGCCGCTGTTCGATCCCCAGGCCCAGACTGTTCGATCGCTCTTGATCGCCAGGCTATGGGCGCCCCCTGCGGCAATCGCCACCACACCGTTCAGACTGCTCACCGCGACAGGCAAGCTGCTATCCGTGTTGGCGCCGTTGCCGAGCTGGCCCTCGCCGCTTGAACCCCACGCCCAGACTGTCCCGTCACCCTTGCGTGCCAGGCTGTGCGCCCCGCCTGCGGTAACCTCCACGACGCCGGTAAGGTTGCTCACCCGCACCGGCATGTTGGCATCTGCATGGCTGCCATTGCCGAGCTGTCCGTAGCGGTTGGCTCCCCAGGCCCACACCGTGCCGTCGCTCTTGAGCGCTAAGCTGTGTTCACCGCCGGCAGCAACGGCGATCACCCCGGTCAGGCCGGTCACCGGCACCGGCACATTGCTGCTCAGAATGTTCGTTCCAGTGCCAAGTTCGCCCCTGTGGTTGGCTCCCCAGGCCCATACCGTGCCGTCGTTTTTCAACGCCAGACTGTGCCGCCCTCCCGCGGCGATTCTCATTGCGCCGGTCAGATTGTTAACCGGCACAGCCACTTTGCTGTGGATGCTAGCCGGGTTGAAGCCATTGCCGAGCTGCCCGCTTCCGCTCTCACCCCACGCTCTGGCGTTCTCCGTCTGCCCCGCGGCGTTCCAGGCAAGGACGGCCAGGGACAGCACCGCCAGAGTTGTCTGCAAACCGTTCCTTCGGTCCATGATTCACCTCTTTCCAGTAACCGGATCTTCAGGCCCGATTGACTGCATAGAAGAGAGCACGCCGCGGGCCGAACCGGACCGGTTGCGGCAACGTACTCATTTTGAATTAGATATTGTGTGGAGGCGCTTTCAGGAGCATCTCCAACTCTTATCCAATTGGATAAGTCTCGGCTCGTTGATTTCGGCTGGTCCAGACGCCGATCCTTAGTGTTATCTTCTGGTTAGATCGGACTGATATTGGTTCGACCCAGACTTATCCTAAAGTGCAAGTGATCAGGGTTAGCACCCGGCGCGGAGCCCGGGCGCGCCGTCTGTAACGTCCCCGCCCGGCGCCGGGTCAACCAACGAAGGGAGGAACTCGTGTCGAAAACAGCGGGAGAAATCCTGGTGGACCGGCTGATGAACTGGGGCGTCGATACCGTCTACGGCATTCCGGGAGACGGGATCAACGGCCTCATCGAAGGTTTCCGGAAACGTCAGGACGACATTCGTTTCATCCAGACGCGGCACGAGGAATCGGCCGCGCTGATGGCGTGCGCGCACGCGAAGTTCACCGGAAGGCTGGGAGTGTGCGTCGCCACGTCCGGCCCCGGCGGGATCCACTTGCTGAACGGGTTGTACGACGCAAAGCTGGACGGAGCGCCCGTCCTGGCGATCACGGGCCTCCAGTTTCACGATCTGATCGGCACGCACACCCAGCAGGACGTGGCGCTGGACAAGCTCTTCATGGATGTGTGCGTTTACAACGAGCGCGTCATGGGGCCGAACCACGTCGAGCAACTGGTGGACCTGGCCTGCCGGACCGCGCTCGCCTACCGCGGCGTGGCGCACTTGACGGTCCCCGTGGACATCCAGGAGAAAACGCCGGACGAAGGATTCATTTCCAAGCGGAACCAGCCGCATCACAGCGCGGACCTGTTCCGGCGCGGCGGGCGCGCTCCCGAAGAGAACGATCTGCGGCTGGCGGCGGACCTGCTGAACGCCGGCAAACGGGTGATGATCCTGGCCGGGCAGGGGGCCCTCGGCGCGGGCGCCGAACTCGAGCAGACGGCGGAACTCCTGGGGGCGCCGATCGCGAAAGCGCTGCTGGGCAAGGCCGCCGTGCCCGACAGCAGCCCCTACACGACTGGGGCGATCGGATTGTTGGGTACGCGGCCGTCGCAGGAGGCGATGGAAGACTGCGACACGCTGCTGATCGTGGGGAGCGCCTTCCCGTATATCGAGTTCTACCCCAAGCCGGGAACGGTGAAGAGCATTCAGGTGGATGTGAACCCGGCGAATATCGGCCTCCGGCACCCGGTGGATGTCGGCCTGGTGGGCGACAGCAAGCACACCCTCCGAAAGCTGATCCCCCTGCTCAAGCGGAAGAAGAACCGCGGCTTCCTGGAAGACGCGCAGAAGGGCATGAAGGAGTGGCGGGAACTGATGCGCACGCGCAGCTCCGTCGAGTCCATGCCGATGAAGCCTCAGGTGGTGGCCGCGCAGATCGACAAATACGCGGCGGATGACGCGATCATCGCGTCGGATTCGGGCACGATTACAACCTGGTGGGCGCGCCACATTCAGGCGCGGGGCAACCGGATGTTCTCCTGTTCGGGCAATCTCGCCACGATGGCGTGCGCGCTGCCCTACGCGATAGCGGCGCAGGCGGCGTATCCGAAGCGCCAGTGCATCGCGTTCCTGGGCGACGGCGGCTTCAGCATGCTGATGGGCGAGTTCGCCACCTGCGTGAAATACGACCTGCCGGTGAAAGTGTTCGTGATCTCGAATCGCTCGCTGGGCCAGATCAAGTGGGAGCAGATGGTGTTTCTCGGCAATCCCGAGTACGTCTGCGACTTGCAGCCGATCGACTTCGCGAAATTCGCCGAAGCCTGCGGCGTAAAGGGCATTCGCGTGGACCGCCCGGGCGACTGCGGCGACGCGGTGCGGGAAGCGCTGGCCTCCCGAGGGCCGGTGATCGTCGACGCGATCGTCGATCCCCAGGAGGCGCCGATGCCGCCGATGGTGAACCTGACGCAGGCGCGCAAATTCGCCGAATCGCTGGTGCGGGGCACGCCGAACCGAAAACAGATCGTCAAGACTCTGGCGGCGAACAAGATCCGCGAGATGGTGTAGATGTGGGGCGAGCGTCCACGCTTGCAAAGCCGGCGTTCATGCCGGCTTGTCCGTTCTACAGGCTGCCGATTAGGCCATACAGCGGCCGGAGCGTCGGGTAGAGCGCCCGGAAGACCTGGTATCCTCGCGCGTACACCTGCGATTCGTGTGCCCGCGGCTCCACCGAACGGACTTCGCGAATCGCCGCTTTGCACGCCTCCGGAACAGACCCGTAGACGCCCGTGCCCACCATGGCGAGCAGGGCGGCGCCGTAAGCCGAGCCCTCCTGCGTCTCCAGCGCCACCACGCGCTTGCCCATGACATCCGCCAGGATCTGGCGCCAGAACGGGCTTTGCCCTCCGCCGCCCGAGGCGCGCACGGCCTCCACCGGCACGCGCATTCCTTCGATAATCTCCAGGCAGTCTTTCTGGCTGTAGGAGACGCCCTCGATGATGGAGCGGATCAGGTCCGCCCGGCGGTGTTTGGCCGTAATGCCGATCCACCCGCCGCGGGCGGCGGCGTCCAGGTGAGGCGTGCGCTCGCCCATCAGGTACGGCAGCCAGAACAGGCCGTGCGCTCCGGCCGGCGACTGCGCGGCCTCGGCGGTCAGCGCGTCATAATCCGTGCCCGGAGAAAGCTGGTTGCGGAACCATTGGAGACTCAGGCCGGCGCCTTGCGTCACGCCCATCACGTGCCACTTCCCGGCCACCGCGTGGCAGAAGGTGTGAACCCGCCCGGCGGGATCGTAGTTCGCCCGATCCATGTGCGCGAAGACCACGCCCGAGGTCCCCAGCGTGCACGAGACGACGCCTTCCTCGACGATGCCGTTGCCCACCGCGCTCGCCGCCTGGTCGCCCGCCCCGCCGGCCACCGGCGTGCCCTCTTCCAACCCGGTTAGCGCCGCGGCTTGCGCCGTCACCGCGCCGGTCAGCTCGCTCGACTCCACTGCCCGCGGCAGCAATGACGAATCCAGCTTCAACCGGCTCACCATCTTCGACGACCAGTTCCGCATCACCACGTCGAACAGCGCCGTGCCGGAGGCGTCCGACACATCCGTGGCGTACTCGCCAGTGAGGCAGTACCGCAGGTAGTCCTTCGGCAGCAGGAGCTTTCGGACCTGCCCGAACGCCCGCGGCTCATTGTCGCGGACCCACAGCAGTTTGGGCAGGGTGAAGCCGGTGAGCACAGGATTGGCCGTGAACGCGACGACGTCGTTCTTCCCCACCGTCTGGTTGATCCAATCCACCTGCGCCTGGCTGCGTTGATCGCACCAGATCAGCGCCGGACGGATCACCTTTCCAAATTCGTCCAGCAGCACCAGGCCGTGCATCTGGCCCGTGAGGCCGACGCCCCGGACCTGCTTTCCATCGACGCCCGCCTGCTGGAGAACGCCGCGCACCGCCGCCTGCGACGCTTCCCACCAGTTCTCCGGGCGTTGCTCGGCCCACAGCGGCCGCTCCATCCGCATCTCTTCGTGCGGCGCGGTGAAGCCGAACTTCACCTGCCCTTGTTCATTCACCAACAGCGCCCTGGAGCCGCCGGTGCCGACATCCAGCCCTAGCCAATACATGGATGAATCCTCGCCTGATCGGTACGAAATCGATTACGAATTACGCGATCGGCGGCGCCTGCTGGAAGGGCAGGTACGCCGCCCCGTACAGTCCCGCTTCATTGCCCAGGATCGCCTTCTCGATCCGGGTCTTGGTGTGCCGGAACGTGAACGAACGGGTGTTCACCTCCTCGAACATCGAGGGACTGAAGTACTCCCACGCCGGCAATACGCCGCCGCTCAACAGATATAACGGAAAATTGAATATATTGATCAGCGTCGCCAGCGCGATGCCGAGCGCCGCGCCCATGCGCGCATAGACCGTCTGCGCGTTTTTGTTGCCCTGCTCGGCCAAATCGTATATATCTTTGGCCGTCAAGCCCTCGCCCAGCCCCATCATGTACGCCATGCCCTCCACCGCCGTCGCCGAGGCGTGTTTCTCCAGGCAGCCGTAATTGCCGCAGCCACACGGATTGCCGTTGGTCGCCACGGTGATGTGTCCGATCTCGCCCGCCATGCCCACGTAGCCGTGCAGAACGCGCCCGTCCACGATGATGCCCCCGCCCAGGCCCGTGCCCAGCGTGAGCAGAACCAGGTCGTTGACATCCCGCCCCGCTCCCATCCACTTTTCCCCCAAAGCGGCGGCGTTGGCGTCGTTTTCGAGAATCACCTGTGCGCCCAGCCGCTTCTCGATCTCGTCGCGCACCGGAGCGCCTTCCAGTTCCGGAAGATTGTTGGACCCGACGATGATTCCTTCCTGCATGAGAATGAACCCCGGCACGCCGATGCCCGCGCCGGCGAACCCCTCCGTCCCGAACCGCTCTCGCAGCCGGACGATATTGGCCACGATGTCGTCCAGAACGGCGTCGCGTCCTTCGTGAAGGTTGGTCGTTCCGGAAATCTTGTCCAGAACCTCGCCGTCTTTCGTGATGGCCGCTGCGCGAAGATTCGTGCCGCCGAGGTCCACGCCGATCGAGTACTCCACCATGAAGCCGCATGATAGCAAATGCCGGGCGGGACGTGGCCCTCGCGGAGCGGCTGTAAGCAACGGAAACGCAGACGGTTGCGGCACGTCTATCCGTTAGAGATTCGTTTCGCTGGCGCCGATAAGTACAGCGTGGGGTGATGAACATGAAGGTCCTTGGCGACCGTCAATTCGTTGAGCTGCCCGGCGACGCAACGCACGAGTTGCCGCCGCTGTTTGTCCGCGAGCGGCCGCACGTGCCCCGCCTGGACCGCGTCGTCCGCATGGCCCGCGAACTCATCGACGCCGAGGATCTCATCCCAACTCTGCCGCTGGACGCCGTCGCCTCAACGGAAGCCGTCGACCGGCGCAAAATGGACCTGGCCATCAACCTCGTCGAGCAGTACCTCGAACTCGTCGATCACTGGCAGTGGGGCGACAGCATCCTCGAGTGGATCCGCCAATGCGAGACGACCTTCGGAACCCGCGCCGATCTCCGCCCGCTCATCCGCCCCGATGTCTGGCCGCACGCCGGCCGCAGCAGCTTCGTGACGCTGCTGGACGACAAACATGTCCCGCATCCCCGCGTGAAGCTGGAGGAAGCCGTCGGTCTCCGCCTCACGTTCCGCCAGCCGCCGCCGCTGGCCTGCTGTTCGGACCAGTTCCTCTTCTATCTCAACTCGTCCGTCTCCTCCTCCGCCTACCAGGCGTGGGCCCGGATGAGCCCCGCCCCGGTCGCCTCCCTGCCGCCGGAGAGATTCAGTTTTGAACTCGTTAAGATGTGACCGCGAAGCGCCGGGTAGTATAATTCAGATTTAAATCTCTGAATTACGAGGAGCCCATGCGTCATCTTTCCCGCCGCGATTTCCTTTTCGCGGGCATTTCCGCGCCGGCCGCCCTGGCCGCATCCGCCGCCAGCAGCCTGCCGCTGGTCGACTACCACGTTCACCTCAACCCGTCGTTCACCCTCGACGACGCCGTCGCGCTCTCCGCGCAGCGCGGCGTGAAGTTCGGCATCGCCGAGCATGCCGGGACCAAGGAGAACAAGTACCGCGTCATTCTCAGCGACGACCGGGAACTCGAACAGTGGATGGCGCGCCTGGAAGGCAAGCCCGTCTACAAAGGCATTCAGGCCGAATGGCTCGACTGGATGAGCTGCTTCTCGAAAGAAACCGTCGCCCGGCTCGACTTCGTCCTCTCCGACGCCATGACCATCCCCGGCCCGAACGGCGAGCGCCTCATGATGTGGCTCCGCGGCTTCGACCCCGGCGACCCCCAGGAATTCATGGACCGCTACGTCGCCTGGAACGTGAAGGTGATCGAAACCGAGCCGCTGGATATCTTCGCCCATCCGACCTGGCTTCCCGCGCCGCTGGACCGGAACTACGACGCGCTCTGGACGCCTGAGCGCATGAAGCCGATCGTCGCCGCCCTGAAGCGCACCGGCACGGCGGTCGAGATCGACTCGGCCTACGACATTCCGCGCATGCCGTTCCTCGAAATGGCCAAAGACGCCGGACTGAAGTTCTCCTTCGGCTCCAACAGCGGCGCCGGCCCCGCCAACGCGATGGACTTCTGCCTCGATACGGCAAGGAACCTCAAGCTCGCCAAGAAAGACTTCTTCGTGCCCGCCCCCCGCGCGCGCAAGCCGATCATGCGCCGGCGAGCCGTCTCTTGACCCGTGCGGCAACCGCACTTTGGTTCAGCCATACCGGGAAATCGATTAGGATCGAAGCGTGCAGGTCAACGTTCACGAAGCGAGAACGCAACTGTCCCGACTCCTGGAACTGGTAGAGCGCGGCGAGACTGTAATGATCACCCGCCATGGCCGACCAGTCGCCCAGCTCGTTAGCCTGCGGAACACCGGGCTTCCTTTTGGTATTGCGCGCGAGGATCCGATCGTGCCGCCTGGCGATGAGTGGTGGCAGCCGATGACGGATCGGCAAGCGGACGATTGGATGGACGGCCGGTGAAGGCGCCAACTGAGGCTCATGCGCTGCCGGCTGTAAACGGCGCTCGGCGCGGACGCTTCCGCCGCGGATTCGCGCCATAATGAGGGGAAGATGTTCCGCGGGGTGAGAGAACAGATCGATACCATCTTCCGGCAGGATCCCGCGGCCCGCAGCGTCATCGAGATCTTCCTGTGCTATCCGGGGTTCCACGCCATCCAGGCGCACCGCCTGGCGCATCGGATGTATCGGGCCGGCGTCCCGCTGCTGCCCCGCGTGATCTCCCAGATCAGCCGCGCCTTCACCGGCATCGAGATTCATCCTGGGGCGACGATCGGGCGGCGCTTCTTCATCGACCACGGCATGGGCATCGTGATCGGCGAAACCACCGAGATCGGCGACGACGTCCTTCTCTACCAGGGCGTGACGCTCGGCGGCACCGGCAAGGAGAAGGGGAAACGGCATCCCACGCTCGGCAACCACGTCGTGGTCGGGGCCGGCGCCAAGGTGCTCGGCAATATCCGGATCGGAGATCACGTCAAGATCGGGGCCGGCTCGGTCGTGGTGAAATCCGTCCCGGAGCACTCCACCGTGGTCGGCATTCCGGGCAAGGTCGTCCGCCAGCGCGGCGAACCCGCCGGCGACAACGACGTGCTGGAACATGGGCGGCTACCCGACCCCGAAGGGCAAGCGATCGAGGAACTCACCCGGCGTCTGGAAAAGCTGGAGCGGGAGATGCGGTCGGTCAAGGACGCCGCATCTCCGCGCGTCGGCGCGTAGAAAAACCTACGCCCCCGCCTTCGCCTTCACGTGGCACTTGTTGCAGTTGGCCTTGGACTCAAAAGCCTCGCCGCCTGGGTGGTGGCAGGCCGCGCAGGATGTCTTGGCGGCCTCGGCCGGCTTGTGCATGCCCGCCTTGAAGTTGATTGGCGCCCGGGACTGCGGGAACAGCTTGTCGTGGCAGACCTTGCAGTCGTTCTTCACCCGTTCGTTGTGCTTGGCGTGGTCGTATGTTACATTGCCCAGTTTCGATTCAAAGACCAGCGTCTTCGGTGCGTCCGCGGCCAGCGCCACCAGGGCCACAACCAGAAATAGACCTACTAAAAATACGGTCAGATGCTTCATCGCTGCGCTCCTTCTTGAGTATGGTTAACGATCTCGATACGGAAGACGTCCCACCGTTCGATTCAAGTACAGGATAATACGGGCGAAGGGTACCGGACAACGATATCCTTAGATCTCGGGATTTATCTCTATGGCTAAGGTCTACTACGTCGGGGACTGGGCGATCATGCTCGGCCCCATCTTCGCGGAAACGCCTTTCAACTACGCCTGGAAAGGCGCCGACATCTTCAATTACGGCCACTGGCTCAAGGACGCGCTCGAGTCCACCGGCGAGCACCAGGTGGCCAGCGTCGCCGCCTGGGACTTCTATCGCCTGCCCCCCGGGCGCTACGAGGAGATCCTGGCGGAGTATGACGTCATCGTTTTTTCCGATGTCGAGGCCAAGCTGTTTCAGCTCGACCCCCATTTCTTCGATCGCAGCCAGTTCGGCAAGAAGCCGCTCACCTTTCCGGACCGGGTGCGCCTTACCTGCGAGGCCCTGCGCGCCGGCAAGCACATGATGTTCCTCGGCGGCTGGCTCAGCTTCAACGGCGAAATGGGAAAAGGCGGCTGGGGACGCACCGGCTTGAGCGATATCCTCCCCGTCGAGTGCCTCGAGCACGAAGACCTGCGCGAGAGCACCGAAGGCTGGCGCGGGCGCGCGGTCCAGTCCGGCCATCCCATCCTCCAGCATGTCGACCTCCCCGCAATGCCGCCGATCCTCGGCTACAACATCGTCAAGCCCCGCGCCGGTTGCGACGTGCTGGCCGTCTGGGACGGGCCCGGCGATCCCATGCTCGCCGCCGGACAGTTCGGCCGCGGCCGCGTGCTCGCCTACACCTCCGACCCCGCGCCGCACTGGGGCTGCAACTTCGTGTATTGGGATCAGTACGCGCGCTTCTGGCTCAACGCCCTCAACTGGCTCCTCGCCGGGTAACAGCGCCTCCGCGCGCGGCCTTACGCCGCCGCCGTGTGAGAGAATGGCAGACCATAAGCCGGCCTTCGCCGCCGGCCGGCCAAACTCAGGGAAAGGGGACCTCCGGGATGCTTACCCGACGCGAATTTACCACCGCGCTCATCGCCGCGCCTTACGCGCTGCGGGCGCAACAGGGACCTCTGCGGGCCAGGATTAAGGTCGACACCGAACGCGCGATCGGCGATATCGATCCGCTGATCTACGGCAATTTCATCGAGCACCTGGGCCGTTGCATCGACGGCGGCGTGTTCGAGGAAGGCTCGAAACTCTCCGACGCCAACGGCTACCGCCTCGACGTCCTCGAAGCGGCCAAGAAGCTCAACGTCACCATCCTGCGCTGGCCCGGCGGAAACTTCGTTTCCAACTACCACTGGAAAGACGGCATCGGCCCCCGCGATCGGCGCCCCCGCCGCCTGGAGATGGCCTGGGGGACGGTAGAAACCAACCGCTTCGGCACCCACGAGTTCCTCCAGTATGCCGAGACGATGGGAACCGAACCTTACATCTGCGTGAACCTCGGCACCGGCACGTGGACCGATGCCCAGCAATGGGTCGAGTATGTCAGCTCCTCCCAGGACACCGCGATGACGCGCCTCCGCAAGCAGAACGGGCGCCAGGAGCCGTGGAAGGTCACCTACTGGGGGCTCGGCAACGAGATGGACGGCCCCTGGCAGATGGGTCACCGCAGCGCCGACGACTACGGCAAGTACGCGCTCGAGGCGGCCAAGCTGATGAAGTGGACCGACCCGAAGATCAAGCTCATCGCCGCCGGCTCTTCCCACTTCGGCCAGGGCATCGACTGGATCGGTTGGAATCGCACCGTGCTCGAACACCTCAAGCGGCACATCGACTATCTGGCCATTCACCGCTACGTGGGCAATCCCGACAACGACTACTACGACTTCCTCACCAGCTCCATGGACCTCGACGAGCGCATCCGCACCACCGAGGGCGTCATCAACGCCGCCATGTCCGGCGAGCCGCGCAGCCGCAGGATCTACATCGCCTGGGACGAGTGGAATGTCTGGTATCGCGCCCGCGGTCCGCAGCAGAGGGGACGCCGCATCCTCGAGGAGCGCTACAACCTCGAGGATGCCCTCGTCGTCGCCACGTTCCTCAACTCGTTTGTCAATCACGCCCATATCATCAAGATGGCCAACATGGCCCAACTGGTGAACGTCATCGCGCCCATGTTCACCAACGACACCGGTATGTTCCTGCAGACGATCTACTACCCACTGGCGCTGTTCGCCAACAATACGAAAGGAAGGGCGCTCAAGCTGTTCGTCGATTCACCCACCTACGAGAGCCGCCGCTTCGGCCCGGCGCCGTACCTGGACGCCTCGGCCGGCTACGAGGACGGAATGCTCGTGCTCAACGTGGTGAACCGCCATCGCGACCAGGAGGTGGAGACGGAAATCCTCACCCAGGACAAGCAGTTCGCCGGCCCGGTGGACGTTTCCGAGGTCAACGGCGCCGACATCAAGGACGAAAACGACTTCGGATCGACGAAAGTCCAGACGGCGACGCGGTCCGCTCGCGCCGACAACCGGACGCTGCGATATAAGTTTCCGCCGCACTCGTACACCATGCTCAAAGCAAAGCTCACCTGAGCCTTCGTTCCCCCGGCTGGGCAATAATAGCACCGGATGATCAACCGCCGTGACCTGTTTCGCGCGGCCGGCTTCGCCCTTGCGCCGGCGCCCGGCTCCGATCCCCTTCCGCGGACCGAGCCGGTCGATTTTCGTTACTCGCCCCTAAGCTGGCAAACGGCGATCAATTTCCCGGACGATCCGTACAAAACGCTGGTCGGGGAGCGCGGCGAACTCCGTTACGGCCACCAGCGCGGCAAAGGCATCGACTATTTCCCGACTGTCGTGTCGTTCTCCATGCGAGGTATGGAGGGCGACGGCGAGATTGTCCAGCGGCTGGAATCGCCCGGCGTTCCCATCGTCCAAACCCAGGTCGAGCGCCCCAACGCCATCGTCGAGCTGACCGCCTTCGCCTCCCGCCGCGAATCGGAAGGCCGCGTAGACAACGTCATCGTCAAGGCGCGGCCGCGCTCCGGCAAGCTCGTCCACGTCATTCCCGTCGTCCATGTGCGCACGCGCCGCGATCTGGTGGTGCGCCAGGAAGGCGGCGTCACGCTTGTCCATCTCGACTCGGCGTCCTCGCCCGTTTGCCTGATGTCGAATCTCCCGATGCGCGCCGAGGACGTGGCGGACGGCTTCCGCCTCTCGATGGCGGACCAGGAAGCGCCCGCCTGCCCGCCGTTCCACTGCATCCTCCGCTTCCCCCAGGAAGGCCAGGACGCCGGGCGCCTGCTCGACGGGCTGAACAAGTACGAAGATCTCCTGGGTGAGGCGCGCTGGTTCTGGCGCACCTGGAAGCCGCTCCAGGATCCCGTTGATTGGAAACTGCCGGGAGAGTACGGGAACTTTCTCACCGCCTCCGGGCGCAACATCCTTCAAGCGCGCGAGCGGGTAGACGGGCGCCTCCGCTTTCAGGTCGGCCCGACGGTCTATCGCGGCCTCTGGGTGGTGGACGGCCATTTCATCCTCGAAGCCGCACGCTACCTCGGCCATGACAACGAGGCGCAACAAGGTCTCGAGGCCACCTGGGCGCTCCAGCAATCCGAAGGCGGCATTTTCGCCGGCGGTGGCACGGAACACTGGAAGGACACCGCCATTGCCATGTTCTCCATGGTCCGCCAGGCGGAATTGAGCCAGGACTGGAGCTACTTCCGCAAGATGAAGCCCGAATTGCTCCGCGCCGTCCGCTTCCTCGTCGATCTGCGGGAGAAGGGCCGCGGCGAGGACAGCGCCAACGGTCGATACGGCCTTCTTCCCCGCGGCATGGGCGACGGCGGACTCGGCGGGCTGCGCTCGGAATTCACCAACACTCTCTGGACCCTTGCCGGCCTGAAAGCCTTAATCGACGCGGCGGCCGCGCAGCGCCTCGACGGCTTCTCCGACGCGGAACGTTTCTATTCGGATCTCCGCGCCTGCTTCACCGAAGCGGTCAAAAAGGAGACTCGAGTCCACCCGGCCGGATTTGACTACCTCCCGATGCTGATGCGTGAGGATCCGCAGTGGGGACTGCTCGAGCCTTGGGCCCGCCGTAGGCCGCAGGTGGCGCAGTGGGCTCTGTCCCATTGCATCTATCCCGGCCTCCTGTTCGAGCGCGGCGATCCGGTCGTCCGAGGCCACATCGCGCTGATGCAGCACGTGACCCAGGAGGACATTCCCGCCGAAACCGGCTGGCTTCCGCACGAAGGCGTCTGGAACTACAACGCGGCCTTCGTCGCTCACGTCTATCTCTGGGCCGGCCTTCGGGAATGGGCTCGGGCCGCCTTCCACGGCTTCTTGAACCACGCCACCCCTTTGTACTGCTGGCGCGAGGAACAGCCGGTCCGGGGCTCGCTGGTGGCCCGCTATATCGGGGACATGCCGCACAACTGGGCAAGCGCCGAATGTGCGCTGTACCTGCGCCACATGCTGGCGCTGGAAGACGGCAAGACGCTCCGTCTGCTGGCGGGCATCGGGGCGCCCGAACTGGCGGCTGGCGAACCCTACGCGCTTACCGGCTCGCCCACCCGGTTCGGCCGGGTTGGGCTCAGGCTCGAGCCGTTGAGCGGAGGCCGCGGTTGGCGGCTCGAATTTCAGCGCTCCCAGGGGCCGCAACCGTCCCAGGTCCAACTGCCCGCCATGCTCGGCCCCGCCTACTCATTCCGCGAAGTCAAAGGCGCCACGGCGGCCCGGCGGGACGACCTCGTTATCATTTCGCCCGCGGCGGCCGTTTGGTCCGCCGAGTGGCGCTCGTAACGGACACTCTGTCCAACCCCCACGCGCGAGACCGGACACGGTGTCCGAGCGCAATAGTCGCCGGTCCAGACAGGCCTTCTGTTTTCTTAAGCTTACAGTGGCCGCCTTCTGGTAAGCGCCGTGCTCTCCTTCCCTGCGATGGAGGATGCCCTTATGACGCTGCATCGAACACTCCGAGCGACTCTGATGGTCGCAATGCTACTGATGGTGGCTGGCTTGGCTTATCCGGCCGAGTCCTCGAAACTCGCCTCGGAACTGGCCAATCTCGCCTTTGAGAAGCCCGACAAAACCGTGGACATCATTGTTCAGTACCGGCACGCCCCCGGTCTCGTCCAAGCCGAGCGCGCCGGCCGGCTGGGCGCCCGCGTCCGCCGGAACCTCGACGCGATCCGCGGCGCGCACCTGCGCGTTCCTGTATCCGCGTTGGCTGACCTCGCCGCGGACCCCGATGTTGTCGCGGTTCATCCGGACCGGGAAGTCTTCGGCGCCGATTTTAACGGCAAGAAGGACTACGGCTGGATGGTGGTGAGCAACCTCACCAGCTACACTGCCAGCCTTGCGTACGATGGCAGAGGCATCGGCGTCGCCGTCATCGATAGCGGCATCGACGAAATGGCCGATTTCAGGAACTCATCCGGCCAGTCGAGAATCGTCTACCGCGAGAATTTCGTGCCCAACGACGGTGTCGTGGGGGACCCGTACGGCCACGGCAATCATGTGGCGGGCATTATCGGGAGCAACGGCGCCAGCTCCACCGGGGCGCATCCCAACGGCTCGCAGTATTCGTTCACGTATAAGATCCGCGGCGTGGCCCCCAACGTGAACCTCATCGATCTGCGCGCCCTCGGCCGCGACGGAAAGGGCACCGACAGCAACGTCATCAAAGCCATCGACCGCGCCGTCGCTCTCAAATCGCAGTACAAGATCCGCGTGCTCAACCTGTCGCTCGGCCGTCCGATGACCCAGTCGCACGCTTCGGACCCCTTGTGCCAAGCCGTGAAACGAGCCTGGGACGCCGGCATCGTGGTTGTCGTCGCCGCGGGTAATGAAGGCCGCAACAATACCAAGAGCACCAACGGCTACGGCACGATCACCTCGCCAGGAAGCAGCCCCTACGTCATCACCGTCGGCTCGCTTAACACGATGGGGACTCTGTCTCGCTCCGACGATGTGATGACCAGCTATAGTTCGAAAGGTCCCACGCTTTACGATCACCTGGTGAAGCCGGATCTGGTGGCGCCTGGCAACGGCATCCTTTCCGTGCGCGGTCAGGGTTCGGTGTTCGACAACACCTATCCAAAAAACGGCGTCCCTCTGTCAGCCTACAGCACCGCGCCGTTCACCCAGGTGTGGGGATATTACCAGGCCAGCGGTACCAGCATGGCGGCGCCTATGGTCAGCGGAGCGGCTGCGCTCCTGATTCAGAAGACGCCGAGCCTGACCCCCGACCAGGTCAAAGCCCGGCTCATGAAGACCGCCTATAAGCTGTTTCCCGCCTCCACCGTCGTCACCGACCCGGCTACCAACAGGACGTACACGCTCTATCACGACGCGTTCACGGTCGGCGCCGGATGCCTTGACGTCGACGCCGCGTTGCGCAATACGGACTTGCTCCCTGCCGGCACAACGGCGCGCTCGCCTGCTGTCAGCTTCGACTCCGCTTCCGGAAAGGTCTATCTGGTCTCCGACTCCGGCGTGGTCTGGGGTACCGGCGTCGTCTGGGGAACCGGCGTCGTCTGGGGAACGGCGATCTATAGCGATAACTCGATCGTCGCGTCCACCGGCGTCGTTTGGGGCGCCAGTTCCGTGTCCGGATTCGGCGTGGTCTGGGGTACGGGAGTGGTTTGGGGCACGACTACCCCTTCGGCGGAAACCGACAGCATCGCGCTCAATGGCGACAAGTGAAGCGCAGTGATGCGCTTGCCTCCGAGAACGGAGCCGCGGGAATGCGGCCGGCGCCCGCTTTGCCGCGTCTTCTTGCGGCTCCGTCCTCGTTGTGATACTAATAGGGCAGAAAGAGATTTATAACCCGTCTCCGGCCGACCTGAGAGTTCGTGCCAAGATCCGGACATAAAAAATCATTTGAAGGAGTAGCTCCGTGGAGGCCGCCAACCGCAGACTAATACGACCGACGCTGGTTGAACCCAAGGAACAGCCCAAAGAGCGGCGCGCTAATCCCTCCGGCCTGAACGCCGCCGGCAACAACAAAAAGCAGGTTCCGCCGGAACATACCAACGCCGAGAATTTTTACTACGTCAAGCAGATGCAGTCCAAGACGCCAATGGTCATCGTGCTCAAGGATGGTGAGTCGTTGCACGGCGTCATCGAATGGTACGACAAGAGCTGCTTGAAGCTGAACCGCGACGAAGGCCCGAACCTGCTCATTTACAAGCCGAGCATCAAGTACATGTACAAGGCCTAACCGGCGCCCGCGCCGGGGCCGCTCCCCTGGCAACCGCCGGTCCCGGCCTTTCCCGTAGCCCGCTGAGCGGCCGAAACCCTCCGGGCTTCGTGGCGGCCGTTTGAATCGCGAGGACGAAATGCCGGAACCGGCCGCGGCGATTCTCCTGGTCGACGACGATCGCGAACTCGCCGCCCTCATGAGCGAGTACTTTCGCGAGCAGGGATTCGAGATCACCGCCGCTTTCAATGGCCCCGACGGGCTCCGAGCCGCCCGCGGCGACCGCTACGATCTGATCCTGCTCGATGTCATGATGCCCGGCTTCGACGGTTTCGAGTTTCTCCGCCGCCTGCGGGCCCAAAGCGACATCCCGGTGCTGATGCTCACCGCCCGCACCGAGGCCTCCAGTCGGGTCCTCGGCCTCGAAACCGGCGCGGACGATTACCTGCCGAAACCTTTCGATCCGCTCGAACTCGTCGCGCGCGTCCGCGCCATCCTCCGCCGCTCCAGAGGACCCGAAACCCGGGCGCTGGAGTTCAGCGGAGTTCGCCTGGAACCCGCCACCCGCCGCGTCTTCCACAAAGGGAAGCCCATCGACGTGACTTCCGTCGAATACGACATCCTGGAAACGCTTATGCGGTCCGCCGGCCGCGTCGTCTCGCGCGACGACCTCGCCCAACGCCTCTATCAGCGCAACTCTACCCCGCTCGATCGCTCGATCGACGTTCACGTCAGCCATCTCAGGAAAAAACTTGCCGATGGCCCGGACCTCATCCGCACGGTCCGCGGAGTCGGCTATCAATTCGCCGCCGAATAGCCTCGCCGGACCTCAACCCCGCCTTAACAAATCTTTGCATTACGGTTCCGGCTTCGCCCGTCTCAGTTAGTGAATGCTAATTTGGGAGCCAAACCGAGGGAGGGAACCTGTCATGAGAAACCGACATGCAGCCGTAGCTTTGGTGGAGGAACCTCCGCGCCTTCCGCGCGAAGTCGGTGGCGCCGAGGTGGAAGAGTTCCCGTGGCAACCCGACCCGGCGCCGCGCCGCGGCAGGGCATTCAAATATCTCTTGCTTCCGGCTCTCGCCGCAGTCGCCCTCATCGTCTGGAAGCTTCTCGCGGTCCCTGCCGCGCCAACCTACAGCTACGCGCCGGTAGAACGTGGCGACATCGTCAAGGCAATCAGCGCCACCGGCGCGTTGCAGGCGCTGGTGACGGTCCAGGTGGGCAGCCAGACCTCGGGCCGGCTTGAAGAGATCTACATCGACTTCAACAGCCGCGTCCGCAAAGGCGACATCGTCGCCCGGCTCGACCAGTCGCAAGCCCAGGCCCAACTCGCGCAAGTCGGCGCCAACCTCGTGGGCGCCCAAGCGGGCGTGCAGGCGGCACAAAGCGCCGTCGCCAATGCCCAGGCCAGCCTTGTGGCGTCCGAGGCGAACCGGGACCGCATCAAGGCCGCGCAGATGGATGCCGAGCGCGCCTATAAACGTACGATCGAACTCGGCGAAGCCGGCGTCATCCCCAAGCGCGAAGTCGAAGTCGCCGAGGCCACTCTCGCCCAGGCCAATGCCCAACTGGCGCAAGCCGATGCGCAGGTTCAACAAGCCACCGCCCAGGTGACCTCCGCCGGCTCCCAACTGAACCAGGCCCAGGCTCAAGTGAGGCAGGCCCAAGCCTCGGTCGAAATGGCCCGCGTCAACCTCGATCACACGATCATCCGAGCGCCCATCGATGGCGTCGTCATTGCGCGCAACGTCGACGTCGGCCAGACCGTGGCCGCAAGTCTCCAGGCCCCGATTCTTTTTCTGATCGCAAACGACCTCACGCGCATGCAGGTGCTGGCCGATATCGACGAGGCCGATGTCGGGCAACTCCATCCCGACAATCGCGTCATCTTCACCGTGGACGCTTATCCGGGCGAGACCTTCCGCGGAACGATCGCCCAGATCCGGCTGAATCCCCAGACCGTGCAGAACGTCGTCACCTACACCGCCGTGATTGACGTCGGCAACCCCGATCTGAAGCTGAAGCCCGGCATGACCGCCAACGTCACGGTCGCCGCGGCCGAACGCCGCGACGTGCTGAAGACGCCGAACGCGGCGCTCCGATTCCGGCCTGAGGGCGCCGAAAACGCGCCGCCCGCCCGGCAGCGCGCGGGAACGCAGGTGGTCTGGATGTCCGACGGCAAAGGCACCCTGAAGCCCGTCGAGGTGACGCTCGGCATCACCGACGGAATCTACTCCGAACTGCTCTCGGGGGATCTCCGAGAGAACGACCGGGTAGTCATCGCCTCCAACGCAGCCGGCCGGTCCGCCTCGAGACCGTCTTCGGGCGCCGCGAATCCGATGATGCCGTTCGGAGGAAGAGGAGGACGCCGATGAACACCGTGCAGATGCGGCTGGATGACAGGCGGTGGAACGCCGTAGGCGGCGCCCCCGCGGTCATTGCGCTCGAGCATGTCTACAAGACTTACGCCGGCGCCGCAACTCCCGTGCGCGCGCTGCGGGATGTCTCCCTCACCGTGCGCCGCGGCGAGTTCATCGCAATCATGGGCGCGTCCGGCTCGGGCAAATCCACGCTCCTGAACATCCTCGGCTGCCTCGACCGGCCGTCCCGAGGCTGGTACTACCTCGATGGCATCGACGTGTCCAAAATGACGCCGGACCAGCGCGCCGACATCCGCAATCGCAAACTCGGATTCGTCTTCCAGGGCTTCAACCTGTTGCCCCGAACCAGCGCCGTCGAAAATGTCGAACTGCCCCTGCTCTACTCCGACGCGCCGGCCGCCGAGCGCCTGCGCCGAAGCCGCGCCGCCCTGGCCATGGTGGGCTTGTCGCACCGCGAACAGAATCATCCCAGCCAGCTTTCCGGCGGCCAGCAACAGCGCGTGGCTATCGCCAGGTCGCTGGTGAACCGTCCGGCCTTACTGTTGGCCGACGAGCCGACGGGTAATCTCGACACCCGCACTTCCATCGACATCATGACTCTGTTTCAGCAACTGAACCGGGAGCGCGGCATCACTATCGTTCTGGTAACCCACGAGCCCGACATCGCCGCCTACGCCCGGCGCATGGTGGTGATGCGCGACGGACGGATCGTTCGCGACGAACCGGTCGAAAACACCCGCGACGCCGCCGTCGATCTAGCGAGCCTCGCGCCCGACCGCGAGGAGGTGATGACATGAACCTCGGACCCATCGTCAATATTGCGCTCCGCGCGCTGACGCGGAACAAAGGCCGCTCGTTCCTCACCGCGCTCGGCATCATCATCGGCATCGGCTCGGTGATCGCCATGGTGAGCCTCGGCCACGGCGCCCAGCGCCAGATCCAGGAGCAGATGGACAGCATGGGAACCAACATGCTCATCGTCCAGTCCGGCAGCCAGCGGGTGCGCGGCGTGCAAAGCGGCAGCGGAACCGGAACCGGCCTCACCGTGGAAGACGTCGAGGCTATCGCGCGCGAATGCCCCGCCGTCCAGGCCGCCAGCCCCAGCGTCGGCGCTTCGGTCTCCCTGGTTTTCGGAAATCAGAACTGGACCACGCGCGCCGAAGGCGTCGCCGAAAACTACCTCCTTATCCGCAACCGCGGTGTGGCCTCCGGCGAGTTTTTCACCGCCTCCGACGTCCGTTCCGCTGCCCGCGTAGCCGTCATCGGCAAAACCGTTGCGGACCGGCTTTTCCCCGGCCTCGATCCTGTCGGACAGACCCTCCGCGTCCGCAACCTGCCCTTTCGCGTCGCCGGCGTGCTCGAAGCCAAAGGCCAGACCCAGTGGGGACAGGATCAGGACGACACTCTCCTCGTGCCTTACTCCACGGCGATGAAGAAGCTGCTCTCTGTCAATTACGTGTCCAACGCGTTCGTCTCGGCCGCAAGCCCCGAAATGACGTTCGCCGCCGAGGACCAGATCCGCCAACTCCTCCGCCAGCGCCACAACCTGCGGCCCGGCGCCGACGACGACTTCACGATCCGGAATCTCACCGATGTCGCCGACATGGCCGAGGAAACCACCCGCACCATGACCCTGCTGCTCGGAGGCATCGCCGGCGTCTCGCTGATCGTCGGCGGCATCGGCATCATGAACATCATGCTCGTGTCGGTTACCGAGCGCACGCGCGAGATCGGCATTCGCATGGCGGTGGGCGCGCGCTCCCGCCATGTGCGGCTCCAGTTCCTCATCGAGGCGATTGTTCTGGGCGTGGCTGGCGGCCTGATCGGCATCGCCGCCGGTATCGGGCTCTCCTTTGCCCTATCGCAGGTTTTCCAGTGGCCGCAGGCGATCTCTTCCGCCTCCATTCTGGCTTCGGTGGCGTTCTCGATCGCTGTCGGCGTGTTCTTCGGCTACTACCCCGCGCGAAAGGCGGCTTCCCTCGATCCGATTGAAGCCTTGCGCTACGAGTGATTCCTCTTCCGATCGCTGCGTAGCGCCTTCATTTCCAGGCGATAGCGGCGCCGCTCGCCCGCTTCTTCGTAGCGCCGCTTCTCCTCCTCGGTTTCCGGGATCACCGGCCCCACCGGCGTCGGCTGGCCTTCGCTGTCTAACGCGACAAAAGTGAGATAGGCCGACGACGTGTGCCGCACGACCCCGCTCTCCAGGTCCTCGACCATCACCTTGACGCCGACTTCCATGGACGTCCGGAACACCCGGTTCACCGAGGACTTCAACACCAGGAGTTGCCCGATCTTCACCGGGTGCAGGAACGACATGTTATCCACCGACGCCGTCACCACCGGGCGCCGCGAGTGCCGCGCCGCGGCCAGCGCCCCCGCCAGGTCCACTACGTGCATGACCCGCCCGCCCAGCAGATCGCCCAGCGGGTTGGCGTCGTTCGGAAGCGCGACCTCGGAATACTCGGAGACCGAATGCCGCACCGGCCTTCCTTCCAGTTGCTCGCTCACGGAATCCAGAATAGCAGCGCGCCTCCGCCGGCTCGCCCTGCCGCAGTCCGTACAATAAGGTTCTATGGCAACCGACCGTCTGGACACGCTGAAGGCCTTGGTGGAACAGAATCCCGCCGACAGCCGCACCCGCTATATGCTCGCCATGGAACTGGCGCGGCAAGGAGCCCCGGAAGCGGCGGTGACGGAGTTCGCCGCCATCGCCGACGCCGACGCGGACTACGTCGCCGCCTACTACCACGGCGGCCAGGCGCTCGAAAGCCTCGGTCGCCTCGATGAGGCGCGGGAAACCTATCGCCGCGGCATCCAGGCGTGCGACCGGACCGGCAACCAGAAAACCAAGTCCGAGTTGCAGGACGTCCTCGACGCCCTCGGCGACGCGTGACGGCTTGCCCGCGCACGACCGGTACTGAGGCGTTGAAGTGAAGCTCTCCCGCGCTTTTGTCTTTCTGCTGATTCTCTTCCCTTCCCTCGGCCCCTCGGCCGATCCCTCGGCGGCCGTGGATCTGTCGCCGTCCCTCGCCGAATGGAAGCGGCAGATCGAGGAGACCGGGAGCGGCAAGCTCATTCTCGCCCGCATTTACACCGACGTGGAACAGAACCGGATCGTCATCCCCGCCGACGCCGAACAACGCCGCGTCCTCATCCGCTATTTCCTCAACCCCGCGTTCGTCGACGAGTTCGTCGAGATGCACGCCGCCAACCTCAACCACTCCGGCCCGGAAGGATCCCTTCACTTCATCCTCCTCAACATGGCGCGCGCCGCCGAATGGGGCGAGCACGAGGAGGCGGTCCTCGGTCACGAGTTTGGCCACGTCTGGCTCCACGCGACCGGCTATCCTTTTCCCGTCTACGAGGGCGGGGCCGACTCGTGCGTCTCCATCCAGGCCGGCGACGCCGTCCAGCACGTCGTGATTCGCGCCGAGATGGACCGGCGCGGCATCGTCTACCGTCATTACTGGACGGCCAACCTGGAACGGCTTCTCGATGCCATCGAAGGCGGCGGCGTCGCGCCGGCCACCGCGCTGCCGGTCTGCCGGGCGGCCGCACAGGTGGTTCTATGGCTTGATGCCAGGCTTGGGCTTACGCCGGAGAGTTGGGACCGCTACGACGACCTTATCGCGGCTCTGGACCGCTCGTTTCCCGAACTCAAGTCCGAGGTCGACGCGCTCGAGGCGCTGATCCGCGGCCGCGACGTCGCCGAACCCGCGGCGCACCTGGAGGTTCTACGGCAGGCGCTCGTGGAAATGTACCGTTTTTTCGCCCGCTGGCCGCCGCCCGAAGACACTCCTCAATCCGCTGAAAATAAAGGGAATTGACTGATTACAGCAGTTGAAGCCCGGCCCTGGGTGTGCTACGCTTTGAGATGCGCCGGGCCTCTTCACCTCAAAGCAATCGTGTCCGCTCATACGTTTGTATTTAGTCTTGCGGTCCGGCGGTATTCCTATTCATACGACCGAACGCTTATAAGAACATGAATCCTCGCTCTATTTTTAGCTTGTTCTCATCGGACCTGGCGATCGATCTGGGCACGGCCAATACGCTCGTCTATGCGAAGGGGCGCGGCATTGTGGTGAACGAGCCTTCGATTGTCGCGATCAACAAAGTGAACGGAGAGGTCGAGGCGGTCGGCCGCGAAGCCAAGGAAATGCTTGGCCGCACGCCCGGCAATATCGTCGCCGTCAGGCCTCTCAAGGACGGCGTCATCGCGGACTTCAAAGTCACCGAGCGGATGCTGAACTACTTCATCCAGAAGGCGCACGGCCGCAAGATGCTGGTTCACCCCCGCATCATCATCGGCGTCCCCAGCGAAATCACGCAGGTGGAGAAACGCGCGGTGATCGACTCGGCCTACCGCGCCAAAGCCAGCGAAGTCCACCTCGTCGAGCAGGCTATGGTCGCCGCCATCGGCGCCGGCCTGCCCATCACCGAGCCTTCCGGCAATATGGTGGTCGACATCGGCGGCGGTACCACCGACGTCGCGGTCATCTCGCTTTCCGGCATTGTCTACTCGCGCTCGGTCCGCGTCGCCGGCAATGAGATCGACGAAGCGATCATGCAGTATCTCAAGCGCAAGTACAACCTCCTCATCGGCGAGCGCACCGCCGAGCAGATCAAAATCCAGATCGGCTCCGCCTATCCGCTCGACAAACCATTGACAATGGAAGTGAAAGGTAGGAATCTGATCGAAGGCGTGCCGCGCACCATCGTTGTCGATGACAGCGAGATCCGGGAGGCGACTTCTGAATGCGTGGCCACGATCATGAACGCGATCCGCGTTGCGCTGGAACGTACGCCGCCGGAGCTGAGCGCCGATATCAGCGATCGCGGCATCGTCCTGACGGGCGGCGGCGCGCTGTTGCGGAACCTTGACAAACGCATCCGGGAAGAGACGGGCTTGCCGGTCTCGATTGCGGAGGAGCCTCTGGCCTGCGTCGCCTTGGGCACGGGCAAGATGCTCTCCGAGTTTAAGCTCCTTCGCAAGATTGCCATCGAGTAATCGGAGGGCGGGCCCCGGGCTGTTGCGAACATGGAGTTGCTCACCAATCGCTACCGCAACCTGAGCGTTCTCGCCTTGGCCGTCGTCGGCCAGTTGCTGCTGTTGGGCTATCAGGTCCGAAGCCGTCAGGACGTGCGCCTGGTCCGCGTCTGGGCGGTTACCGCCCTCACCGAGACGTCCTCCGCCCTTGCCGCCGCCGGCGGCGCCGTCGGGTCGCTATACCGCAATTATGTCTGGCTGGTCGGCGTCCGGCAGGAGAACGAACGTCTCTCGAAAGAACTCGCCGATCTCAAGCTCGAAGCCCAGCGTCTCCGCGCCGATCTCGGAACCGCCGACCGCGCCCAGGCCCTCACCTTGTTTCAGTCCCGCTCCGCCTCCCGCACCATTGCCGCCCGCATTATCGGCGCAGGTACCGTGACCGATTCGCGCGTCGTCTTCCTCGACGTCGGCGCCAATCAGGGCGTCGCCGACGGAATGGGCGTCATCACCCCCGACGGTCTCGTCGGGCGCGTGCGCGCGGCCTATCCCACCACAGCCCAGGTGGTGCTCCTCACCGACCCCAGTTTCGCTGCCGGCGTCATTTCGCAGAAGCATCATGTCCAGGGCGCCTTGAAGGGCAACGGCTCGGCCTTGTGCCGGGTGGACTACGTCCATAACGAGGAGAAACTCGACCAGGGCGAGTGGTTCTTCACCTCGGGCGACGACCGGCTATTCCCCCGCGGCTTGCCCGTCGGCGTCGCCGAGGTTGTCCAGAAAGGAAAGGCGCTCAAAGACATCCTCGTATCGCCCAGCGGTCTCCGCAACGGGTTGGAAGAGGTCCTGGTGGTCCTCGAACCCGTTCACCAGCCCGTCCCCGACGCCAAGGAACCCCCGCCGGAGTTGCGCCTGCTCCCCCTTCCGCCCGATGAGATGACCGTCAAAGAGCCCCCGGCGGGTTCCCGTCCGGCCGGCGCCGGAACGGACGCCGACGGCCTCCTCGAGCGCTATCGGCGCATCGGCGAAGCGCAAGGCCACGTCTACGGCCAGGGCGCCCCGGGATCCAGGCCTCCCGACTTCAACATTGCGCCCGCGAACTCGCCGGCGACTCCCGCCAAGCCCCCTGCCACGCCGCCGGCCAACGGGCCCGACGTCACGCCGCTGCAATGAACCAGTACAGCGACCTTCTGCGCGCCGGCGAACAGCGCGCCAGAAGCGGGCTCCGCTTCCAGATCGCCACGCTGATCGTGTTCCCGATCGCGGCCGTGCTGTTTCAGGTCTACGTCCCGCTGGCGTTTCCCTACGTCGGCTATCTCGAACTCCCCCTGCTGGCCACCGTCTACTTCGCCCTCAAACAACGCGAGCCCATTCAGTCGCTGCTCTACGGCGCCGGAACCGGTTTGCTCGAAGACGCCCTCTCCCACCACCCTCTCGGCATGTTCGGCATCGTCAAAACACTCGTCGGTTACTTCGCCGCCTCCGTTGGCGTGCGCTTCGACGTCGACAATCCCCTGGTCCGGTTCACCCTCACGTTCTTTTTCTATTTCTTCCACCAGTTTCTGCACTGGGTTTTGGCCCGCGCTCTTCTGGGGGAGTTGCGCGGCTTCAGCGTGCAACAATCTCTCTTTCTCGGGCTGATGAACTCGATTGTGGCGGTTCCTCTTTTCCACGTTTTGGATAGACTGGTAAGCAGAGGATACAAAGCCTCCCTGTTGCGATAAATGCTCCCGGTCGAACGCGAGCGCGAGGACCTGAATCTAAAGCCGCGGCCGCCGCAGGACGACCCTCGGTTCGCCGCCGGCAGAATTGCGTTCTTTCAGTACATTACCGTCGCGGCCTTCGTCTTTCTGCTCTCCGGCTTCTGGGAGCTGCAGATCGGAAATCCCGAGTTCTACAGCGAGCGCGCCGAACGAAACCGCATCAAGGCCCTGCCGATCCTGGCGCCCCGAGGCAAGATCGTCGATCGCGACGGCCGCATCGTCGTCGACAACCACTCGTCCTACAGTCTGATCCTCTCGCGCGAGAACCTCAAACCCGAGCACCTGAAAACCATCGCCGATGGCCTCAACCTCGATTACGACGAACTCGTCAACCGCATCCGGCGCTTCGAGCGGACCCGGCCGAAATACGAGCCCGTAATCATTAAGGAAGAGCTGACGCCGGGCGAACTCGCTTTCGTCGACGCCTATCGCAGCGTCGACGGCTTCCCCGAACTCGAGCTGATCCATGCCCAGAAACGGCAGTACCCGACCTCCGGCCTGGCGGCGCACGTGATCGGATACGTGGGCGAGGTGAGCGAGGCGGAACTGAATACGCTCGAATTCGCGCGCTATCGCCCCGGCGACGTCATCGGCAAGTCCGGCATCGAGCGGTACTACAACAACAGGCTGATGGGCGTCGATGGCCAGCGCCGCGTTCTGGTCGACAACCTCGGCCGCGAACGCCAGGTGATGGGAATGGAGGACGCCACGCCCGGCCAGGACCTGCACCTGACGCTTGACCTCGACCTGCAAGCCGTCGCCGAGCTGGCCATGGAAGGCCGCCAGGGCGCCGTCGTCGCCCTCGACCCGCGCAACGGCGAAGTGCTGGCGATGGTCAGCCGGCCCTCCTACAATCCCAACAAATTCGCCGGCCGCATCCGCTCCCGCGATTGGAAGGAGCTGACCGACGATCCGCAGCGGCCGCTGCTCAATCGCGCCATCCAGGCGCAGCTCGCGCCCGGTTCCACCTTTAAACCGATCGTTGCGCTGGCCGGACTCGAGACCGGCGAAATCGATTCGGACTTCTCTGTCTACTGCAACGGAGGCGCGACGTTCTACGGCCGCTTTTTCAAGTGCCACGCGCGCGGCGGCCATGGCCGCGTGGACCTCTACCGCGGCCTCGTCCAGTCCTGCGACGTCTATTTCTACAACGCAGGCAATCGTCTCGGCATCGACAAGATCGCCGAGTACGCGGAGATGGCCGGCTTTGGAAAACCGACCGGCATCGATCTGCCGCACGAGGCTTCGGGTCTGGTCCCCTCGACCCGCTGGAAGCTCCGCACCTACCGCGACAAGTGGTACGCCGGCGAAACCATCTCCGTCTCCATCGGGCAGGGCGCGCTGACCGTTACGCCGCTGCAACTGGCGGCCGCCATCGGCGGTCTGGCGCTGGGCGGCGTCTGGCACACCCCGCATATGGTGAAGAATCCCGACTCGCTCCCGCCTCCCCGCACCGCCCATATCGACCTGAGCCACGCCATCCAGATCGTCAACGCCCTTTACGGCGTGGTGAACGACGGGGGTACCGGCATCCGGGCCTGGCTGCCAGGCATCGAGGTCTGCGGCAAAACCGGGACGGCGCAGTTGGCGTCGAATGAGGCAATCCGCTCCGGCAAGGTTCCCGACACGCTGAAGGACAACGCATGGTTCTTCGGCTTTGCGCCGCGACAGGACCCCGAACTGATCGTGGTGGCCCTGTTCGAGCATGCCGAGCACGGTCCCAACGCGGCGCCGATCGTCCGTGACGTGATCAAGGCGTATTTCGACAAAAAGGCCCGGCAGTCCGCCCCGCCGGTCCTGCTCTCATCCTCCGGCGCGCCGGCGTCAGGCGCGGCATACGCGCGGAGGGGAGAGTAACCGCGGTGGCGCGCTACCGCTCAGTCCGTGACCTGGATTGGCCGCTGTTGCTGCTCAGCGTTGCCATCTGCCTGCTCGGCATTCTCCAGATCTTCAGCGCCACCTACGAAACCGACTTCGCGGACGCCTGGTGGAAGCAGATTGTTTGGGTGGTATTGGGCCTCCTCGTCCTGTGGGTGATGTCGCTGGTGGACTACCATTACCTGCTTGACCGCGCACCGCTGTTCTACCTTCTCTCCATCGTCACCCTCGTCGTCGTTTTGGTGATCGGCACGAAGGTCTTCGGATCGCGTCGTTGGATCCCGCTATTCGGCGGCCTTCGACTGCAGGTGTCGGAATTCGTCAAACTGGTGATAATATTAGTAGCAGCTCGATACCTGACGGAATTGAGGACGGAGCGGCTCGAAGCCCGGGACTTGCTGAAGCTGGGGGCGCTGGTGCTTGTGCCGGTGGCCCTGGTAATGAAGCAGCCCGATCTCGGGACATCCCTCACGTATCTCGCGATCTTGGGGATAGCGCTGTTCCTGGCGGGACTGTCCTGGCGGTACTGGCTTGGCTTCTGTGTCCTGGCCGTGGTCCTGTTTCCGCTCGGTTGGTCGATTTTGAAGGATTACCAGAAAGAGCGTCTCTTTACATTCGTGAATCCGAGTCGTGATCCCCGCGGCGCCGGCTACCAGGTGATCCAGTCGAAGATCGCCGTCGGCGCTGGCGGACTGCGGGGACAGGGCGTGACCCGCGGATCCCAAACGCAACTGCGTTTCCTGCCGGTCCCTCACACGGATTTCATTTTCTCCGCTTTTGGAGAAGAGCACGGGTTTATTGGGGTCGTCTTGGCTTTAGGTTTGTATTTCCTGCTGCTGATGCAAATCGTGCAGAACGCGCAGACCGCGCCCGATCGGGCCGGCATGTACGTCTGCATGGGCGTAGCGGCATTGCTGTTATTTCAAGTGTTGGTGAACGTTGGAATGGTGGTCGGCCGTATGCCGATCACCGGCATTCCGCTGCCGCTGATGAGCTACGGCGGATCCAACGCGTTGTCGGTATTTGCGATGTTGGGGCTGGTCAATAACGTCCGGCTCCAGAGGTTTGTGAACTGAAGCGACGGAAGGTGGCTTCGGCAGGATTTCAGAGCATACGGATTCTGCTTTCGCGGGTCGAGACTGGCCGTCCCGCGGGCGCGTGGTTGTGCGCGCCCGATACTTGCCGGCTGCGCGGCGCGGGATGGAACGGGCCGGCGCGACGCCGCGCCCATGCGGTGTTTTCAAGTGTCGTGAACGTGGCGCCTCTGGCGTTCCGGCGTCCGCCCGTTGGGCGGATGGCGCCGGCCATCACCGGACGGATCTCCGCACGGGCAGTTTCCCCCGCAACGGCGGGCGTAAGCGCCTATCGAACCGCGCAGGCTCGACAGCTTGCGGTACGCGCCAGGGAGCGCTGAAAATTTCATCCAGAGCTCGAATCCTTTCAATGCCCTTCAATCCGCCGCTTCGCAGCTAGACGACCGTATAGGGATATCCGGCGCCGGCGGCCGGTTCCCGCACGGCGGGCTCCCCGTCGGCGGGACTCGCCCGGCGCGGGCTTCCGCGCGCCGGCTTCCCCCGGTGCGGTCGGGATGGCGGAGGCGCCAATGACGAAGGATTTGATAGTTTCTGCGAATCGCCACGAAACCAAGGTGGCAATCCTGGAAGACGAGCAACTCGTCGAGATCTACTTTCAACGCTCCAACGAGTATTCGCTCGTTGGTAGCATTCACAAGGGCCGCGTCACCCGTGTGCTGCCCGGTATGCAGTCCGCTTTTGTCGACGTCGGACTGGAACGCGACGCCTTTCTTTATGTCTCCGATTTCTTCGAGGAAAGCGACGAGTACGAGCCGATCCCGGCCGTCGAAGAGCGGGGACAACGGAAGGATCGCGCTCCTGCCCGCCGCGAGCGCCCCCAACCGCCGCCGGCCTCGGCCGCGGCCGGTCCCGAACCCGCGGCGGTCCCGGTCCCGCCTCCCCCGCCGGCGCCACCGCTCGTCCGCGATGACGTCGATGACAAGGACCGGAAGGGCCGCCGCTCCCGCCGCCGCCGCAATCGCGGCCGGGGCTTCCCGGAATCCAAGTATGCTTCCGAGACGCCGGCGCCAGTCCCCGCGCCGCCCGAGCAGCGGCCGGAACCGCCCGCTGCCGCGCCTCGCCAGGAAGAAGATGATTTCATCCTCCTGCCTGGAGAATCGTTGGCGAAATACCGGCGTCCCGAGCCGGTAAGCGTGGAACCCGAGCCGCCCGGCGCCCTCGAGGATCGGCCCGGACCGGAGGAGCCCGAGAACCTCTCGTCCGTCCCCGCGACCGCGGAATTGCAGGAAGGCGACGACGAGTTGGAAGCCGCGGCCGTCGATACGGAGGAAGAAATCGAGACCGCGGAGTCCTCGGCCGCCGGTTGGGTCGAGGATGTCGCGGCCGAACGCGTTGCAGCCGCGGAACCCCCTCCTCTCGCCGAAGAACTCGAAACCGATTCGAATTTCGCTGAGGACACCGAACCGCCCGCCACGCCCATCTGGAGCGAGGCCGCCCCCGAACCGGAGGAAGAAGAGGAACTCCTATCCCTCGATGACGACGCCGACTGGATCGATGAAGCGGCGGACGAATCGCCGGAGCAGATCGAGGATCGCGTCGACCAGACGCTGGGCGGAGCCGAGGATCGCGAGATCCAGGACATGATCCTCGAGCAACTGGGCGAAGACGCGCCCGCCGAACTCGAAGTGCCGGCGGAGGAGGAAGCGCCCTCGCCGGCCGCGGCGGCCAAAGTTCGGGAGCGCGATCCGCGGTACATGCACCGTCTCCCCCGCCGGAACCGCAGGCGTGGCCGGCCCGAACCGGAAGCGCGCGAAGCCTCGCCGGAGCCGCGCTCGCCCGCACCCGGAGCCCCTCCCAAGACCGATCAGCGCGCCGTCGCCTCGTACGAACGGCCGCCCCTGCCCTTGATTTCCGACCTGCTGAAGGAGGGCCAGGAGATCATCGTCCAGGTGGCGAAGGAGCCCCTCGGCCAAAAAGGCGCCAGGATTACCTCGCACGTGGCTCTTCCCGGCCGCTTCGTCGTGTTCATGCCCACGCTCGATCATCTCGGCGTCTCCCGCAAAATCGCCAGCGACGAGGAACGGCACCGCTTGCGCCGCATCCTGCAGACGCACCGCGCCGGCATCCCCGGCGGGTTCATCGTTCGTACGGCCGGCGAAGGAAAGCCGGAAGGCGAGATCGCCGCCGACATGAACTTTCTATACAATCTTTGGCTCGAGATCCGAAAAAAGGCCGAGAAGCGGCCCGCGCCTTGCCTTCTCCACCACGACCTCCAGGTCGTCGAGCGCGTCCTCCGCGACCAGGTGACCAGCGAATTCAAAACGATCTGGGTCGATCACGAAGATGCCTACGAAAGCGTCCTCCAGTTCATGCAGCGCTTCCAGCCGACGCTGATGAATCGCGTCAAAATGTATACCCGCGATACGCCGATTTTCGACGCATTTGGCATCTCCGCCGAACTCGAGAAAGCCCTCCGGCCGAAAGTCTGGCTGAAATCCGGCGGCTACATCGTCATCAACCAGACCGAGGCGCTCGTCGCCATCGACATCAATACCGGCAAGTTCGTCGGCAGGTCCAACCGCCTGGAAGACACCATCGTCAAGACAAACACGGAAGCGGTGAAGGAGATTGCGCGCCAGATGCGGCTCCGCGACCTTGGCGGCATCATTGTCGTCGACTTCATCGACATGGATGAGCGCAGGAACCGCCAGAAAGTCATGCAGGCGCTCGAAGAGGCGATGCGCGCCGACCGCGCTCCCAACAAGGTTCTCCAGTTCAACGACTTCGGTCTCGTAGCCATCACTCGCAAGCGGGTCAAGCAAAGCCTCGAACGCACCCTTTGCTCGCCCTGTCCGTATTGCGAAGGCGCCGCCTACGTCAAGAGCGTCGAGACCATCATCGGCGAAATCCTCATCGAGGCCCACAAGGTGGCCCCGGCAATGGACAAGGACGACGCGATCCTGCGGGTCCACCCCGATGTCGCCAAGCAGTTGAAGGCGAGCCGAAGCGACTACATGGCGGAGCTCGAAGAGATCCTCGGCCGCCCCGTGCTGATCACTGCCGACCCCCTGCTGCACCACGAGAAATTCGACTGGGCCTGAGTTCGCCCCGCGCCGCGGCGAGCCGGAGCTCCCGGCTCGCCGTCGGCGTCCGCCCACCCTTCAATTTCCCGGTTCTCTTACTTTCAGAACCTGCCCCGTCGGCGGCGCCTTTATCGTCTGCCTCCGCCCCGACGGCCAGCGGATCTCCACCGCATCCAACGACTCCGCCGCTCCCAGCCCGAAATGCGCCGGGCCGGCGCTCGAAGACGCATACCCGACGCTCGTCGTGACGTGGTTGTACTGTGCCCCCAGCGCCGTCGTCACCTTGATCTCCGCGCCAATCCCGTCCCGATTGCTGGCCGCCCCCTCGAGATCCAGAGCCAGCCACCGGTTCCCGCCCGAGCTCTCGTTGAGCCAGATCTCCGCCGGAGCCTTCAACGCCGTAACCACGGCGTCCAGCAACCCATCGCCGTTCAGATCTCCAAAGGCCACTCCCCGGTGTCTCTTCGGCCCAACGGCGGTGAATCCCGCTTCCTCGGTCAGCGCCGCGAACTTACGCCCTTCAATATTTCGAAAAACGGTGTTCGCCTGGTCGATCGTCCACTTGCCGCTCATGTCCGGCGACTGCACGTGTCCCCGCGACACAAACAGGTCTTTCCAACCGTCGTTGTCGAAGTCGAACAGCCCCGGGCCGTATCCCGCCATCCCCTTGGATGAAAACGCCAGCCCCGTCGCGTTCGTCGCTTCCCGGAACATCCCCGTTCCCGTGTTCCGAAACAGCGGGAACGTCTCGTTGTCGAGCGCCACGAACACAATATCCGGAAGCCCATCGTTGTCGAAATCCCGGAAATCGGCGCCCATTCCCGATACTTCGAGCGCGTGTTCGGCCAGCGCTACGCCGAAGTCAAACGCCTTTTCCACAAACTTCCCGCCGCCCCTGTTCCAAAAAAAGTAATTGTAGGCTTTGTCGTTGGTGACAAAGATGTCGATCAGCCCGTCCCTATCGAAATCGGCGATCGCCGCGCCCATGCCCTTTCCGGCGTGCCGTCGAATTCCGGATTCGGCCGAGACATCGGTGAACGTTCCATCCCCGTTGTTCCGAAAAAGCTGGTTGGGCAGCCCTTCGTAATACTTGGGATGGCAATAACCCGGGCAGGACGGCTCCTTCTCCGGCGCCCAGCTCAGGTAGTTCACGACAAACAGGTCCAGCCGTCCGTCGTTGTCGAAGTCCAGAAAGGCGCCTGCCACCGCCCATAACGGACCGTACTTCGGGTCGGGCCGGTCCAGCCCCGCCGCCGACGTCACGTCCGTGAACGTGCAGTCGCCGTTGTTCCGGTACAGCGTATTCCGGTGAACCCCCGCCACGAACAGGTCCTTGTGGCCGTCGTTATCGTAATCGGCTACCGCGACTCCCGTGTCATACCCCGTCCCTTGGAGGCCCGCCGCCCGAGTCGCGTCCGTAAAGCTTCCCTTCCCGTCGTTCAGGAAAAGGCGATTCCAATGTCTCTCCGAAGTCTTTTTTAATGAAGGAAGTTCCGCGCCATTGGTGAAGTAAAGGTCGAGGTTTCCGTCTCCGTCGCAATCGAACGCTGCCACCCCGCCCGCCATCGTCGCGGGCGTGTACCGCGGACCGCTCACGCTCTCCCCGTTCTCCAGCGTGAACGGGATCGGCTGGTGCCGGAACCGGATCTGCGCCGCCCCCTGCGCCGCAATGGAAAGTGCGAGGACCGCCGCGCACAGCCCCCGCGCTCCAAACGGTTTAATCCCGCTCCAGCTCGCTCTTGCGGTTCTCTTCATTGAGCTTGCGGACAATCTCGCGTTGCCGGAGCCCGTCTTCCTTCCGATTCAGCTTGTAATACACCGCTGCAAGCTGCACATGCGCTTCGAGAAACCCCGGCGACTCGGCCACCACCGACTCCAGCGTCTTTCGCGCGTCCTCCGCTCGGCCCTGGGAAAAGTCGATGCTCGCTATCTGGTACCGCGCTGCCAACGACGCTGGCCTCACCCGCAGCGCCCGCCGAATGTGCGCGGCGGCTTCATCCATCCTCCGTTCCATCCGCAGCAGCGCGCCGAGGTGCAGGTTCGAGTCAAAGTCGTTCGGATCAGACGCCAGCTCGGCCAGAAACGCCGCCTTCGCCGCCTCCGGATCATCGTTCTCCATTTTGGCCCGCCCGTACAGCGATTGGACTCCCGGCAGCTTCGGACTCAGCTCGACGGCCCGCGTCAGCGTAGCTAGCGCTTTCTCGTATTCCCCCGCCGACAACTGCATCGCGCCGATCAACATCTGCACCTCTGCCGACTCGCCGTTCCGCAGAATCCTGTCGATGATGCGTTGCCCTTTCCTTACCTGCCCATCCCGGATCAGCGCCGCGCCGAGCAGGTACGCGATCGTCCGGTCCTCCGGATGCGCGGCCTCCATCGGTTCCAGCAACGCGATGACGTTCTTGTCCTCGCCCAGCCGCAGGTAAGAATCCGCCAGCAGGTATGCCGCCTGCTGATTCTCCGGCTGCTGCGCCCGGACCTTCACCAGTTCCTCGGCCGCTTTCGCGAATTCCGCCTGCTTGTAGTAAGCGAGCGCAAGGTTCAGCCGCACCGCCGAATTCTGCGGTTCCCGCTTGAGGGCCTCGTGATAGTTCCGGATCGCCTCGTCGTACCTGCCCAGCCCCGCCAGCGCCACGCTCAAGTTCGACCACGCCGGCACGAACTCCGGACGCTGTTTGAGAAACGCCTCGTATTTCGCCGCCGCCGCCTCCAGTTGCCCGCTCTGCTGGAGCCGCACCGCGTCGGCGTAAAGCTGCTGCGGACTCTGCTCCTGCGCCAGCAAAACCGCGGGAATCGCCAATGCGAGCAGACAGTAAGCCACCGATTTCGAGGATACAATAGCGCCCTCGCGCGCCGCCCGCGCCGGCCGGCACCGGGCATGGCGAGCAAGCGACGAGAAACCAGCCGCATCATCCCCGGTCGTCTGATGGTAGGACAGCGGCCTTTGGAGCCGTGAATAGCGCCGTGGAGGGCCGATGTGCTCGTGGCCATCGGTGCGTCGCAAGAAATCAATGGGTGACCTCCCACACCGTGCCGCGCCCCTTCCCGCTGAGCCGAACCTTGCCCTCGTGCTTAAGTTTGGCCAGCACTTTTTTTATGAGTTGCCGGCTCGCAGCAGGGAACTGAAGAGCCAGATCGCCGAGAGTGAACTGCCCCACCTGATCCAGGATCATCCGGCGCGCCAAATCGCCCTTTGCAGGTCTGGGCGAGGACGACACGACCTGTCTCTCGAACTCGCGGTACCCGGAGCGGAGGACTGCCAGGAAGAAGTTCCACCATGGCGCGATTTCGTTTCCGGTCTCATGCCACCCGTCCGAGCAGGTATTGAGCACGCCATAATACTCGTCCTTTCTCTCCTCAACCAGGCGCTCGAGGCTGACATAGCGGACAACTTCGAAACCTTGCGATTTCAGCAATAGAGTCGTGACCAGACGAGACACCCGGCCATTCCCGTCGCGAAATGGATGCACGCACAGAAGGTCGAACACGAACGTGGCGACCGTAAGGAGCGGGGGAATACGCTCTTCGTCCGACAAAATCCGGTAGGCATCGCATAGCCTCGCGATGGCCTTCGGGGTGTCCTTCGCCGGGGTCGGCCGAAAGCTGTGGCACGCTCGGAGTAGATGCACCGCGCGTGGGTTCGCTTCTACGCCGAGCTCAACGACTACCTGGCCCCGGAACGGCGAGGCCGCCCGACGGAGTGCCGATTTCACGTTGGGCCCTCCGTCAAAGACCTGATCGAGAGCCTCGGCGTGCCTCACACCGAGGTTGACCTGGTCCTGCTCAACGGCGAGTCCGTCGGCTTCGACCGCCGAATCGGCGATGGCGACCGCGTCAGCGTCTTCCCCGTCTTCGAAGCGATCGATATCACCCCGCTTCTTAAGGTCCGCCCCGCTCCGTTGCGCGTCGTCCGGTTTGCCCTCGACGTCCACCTGGGTCGCCTGGCCGCCTATCTCCGCATGCTGGGCTTCGACGCGGTCTACCGCAATGATTGGAACGACCGCGAACTGGCGGCCATCTCCCGCAGTGAGCGGCGGATCCTCCTCACCCGCGACCGCGGCCTTCTGAAACGCAATGTCGTCACGCACGGCCGTTACATCCGCGAGACCAGCCCCCGCCAGCAGCTCCAGGAAGTCGTCGAGCGGTTCGACCTCTACGGCGCCGCCAAGCCCCTCACCCGCTGCTTGGCGTGCAATGTGCCCTTGGCCGAGGCCTCGCCCTCCGAGGCCGGCGCCCTTCTGCCGCCCGAAATCGCCGCCCGCTTCAGCCGCTTCTGGCGCTGTTCCTCCTGCGGCCGCCTCTACTGGGAAGGCTCCCACTACCGCCGCATGAGAGACCTGATCGACAGGGTCCTGGCCCACGGCCGCCGTTAGTACTTCTGTCCCGCACAGGACTTGACAATACCTGTGGCATTAGCCTCGTAGGCTTTCGCGGGACTCCCAGTCCCGCCAATACGGCCTGACATCCCGCCTCACGCCACGGGGTCCGCCCTCGGTCCTGCCCCGCCTCGGCGCGGAGCCCCCGGTCCCGTCCCCTTGATCGGCGCGGCGATCGTCCCCGGCGCGGCCTTCGCCTCACTTTTCTTTTGACAATGGCGCGTCTTCCGATTTTTCTGCCGATAAGACCCGCAGAGGGGCTATGGCAATCACACAGGATGTTCGGTTCGGCGACTATGCCGAACTCGTGCGGCGATTCGTCGCATATTACCGGCCACGACGACAGGAGACGAACTTCGATCGCGCCTTGGCCAAGGCCGTCGCCGAATGGGATCTGGACCCCAATCGCGCCAAGGCGCAGGCTACCGAATGGTGCGCCTCCGATCCTCCCCGCTTCTGTGAAGCCGCCTTGCGGCTCCTCCAGACCTCGGGCGACGCGGCGCTTCCCGCCCTCCGTCCTCTCCTGACCCTCGAAGTCCTCCTTCGCGCGCTCCTCAATCCCGAAGCCTTTAGCCGCCTCCATGCGATCGGTCTCGTCCGTGAACTTCGCAGGTTTGATTCGCGGCTCGACGTCCACCTGGTTTCCGCCTTCCTCGAAAATCGCCGCAAGGATCCCGATGCCTCCGACGTCTCCTCCGCCCAGCGCATTCTCGAACTTGTCGATGAAGCCACCGACAATGCCGGGCGCGTCCTGCCCTTGCTGGCTTCCTTACAACGCGTGGAACATGCCTGGGTCCGATCGAAAGTCGTCGCCATCTGGGCCCGGCACGGCGGGACGAGTCATGTCACCGCTCAACTGCTGCGGGACCCCGATCACCGCGTACGCGCCAACGCCATCGAAGGTCTCTGGACAACCCCCGACACTCCCGACAAGCGCGGCATTTTTCTCCAAGCCGTCGGCGACCGCCACCAGCGGGTAGTCGGAAACGCTCTGGTTGGCTTGGCCCGCATGCGCTATCCCGCAGCCCTCGGCGACATCGTCCAGCTTTCCCGCCACTCCTCGCCCGAATTTCGGGCCACCGCCGCCTGGGCGATGGGCGAGGTCGGCTATCCCGGCTTCCGTCCCCCCTTGGTCGAGCTGATGCGCGACCCCGACGGAAAGGTCCGCCAGAACGCTTTGCGCGCCCTCTCGCGCCTCCGGAAAATGGATGAGTCCCCCGTCGCCGCCCTGCCTCCGAGCCAGCGGGCGCCGCTCGCCGCCTCGCGTTGAACTCTCCCGCGCCCGCTCTCGTCTTCAGGCTGCATTACACTGGGATGAGAACGGCAGGGGTTCAGTCCCTCGATCGGAGATCCGCGCCCATGAAAATGCTCTCGTGGAGGGTGGCAGTGTTCCTGCTGCCAGTGTGGCTTTGCGCGCAGAGCCTTCAGGAATTCGAAAAACGCGTCACGGAATTCACGCTGGACAACGGCCTGCACTTCATCGTCCTCCAGCGGCGGGAGGCCCCCGTGGTCTCGTTCTACGCCTACGTGGATACCGGCTCGGTCAACGATCCCCGCGGAAAGACGGGCCTTGCCCACATGTTTGAACACATGATCGGCAAGGGCACCGCCCGCGTCGGCGCCACCAATTGGCCGGAGGAGCGGAAAGCCCTCCAACAAGTCGAAGCGATCTACGACGAACTCGAGCAGGAGCGCCGCAAGCGGGGACGCGCCGATCCCGAGGTTGTCAAAAAGCTCGAGGCCGATCTCCAGAAGGCCATCGAAAAGGCCAACAGCTACGTGAACCCGAACGAGTTCGTCCGCGTCGTGGAAGAGAGCGGAGGCGTCGGCTTCAACGCCGGAACCGGACCGGACCGGACCACCTACTTTTACAGTCTCCCTTCCAACCGCATTGAACTCTGGTTCTTGCTCCAGTCGGAATGGTTCCGTCAGCCCGTCTATCGCGAGTTCTATAAGGAGCGCGATGTCGTCCGTGAAGAGCGCCGCATGCGGGTCGAATCCAGCCCGCAAGGCAAGCTCCAGGAATTGCTCATGGCTACGGCGTTCATTGCCAGCCCTTACCGCACATTGATCGGATGGGCCAGCGATATCGAGAACCTGCGGGCCGAAGACGCCGACCGTTTCCATCGCGCCTACTATGTGCCCGCCAACATCACCATCGCCATTGCCGGCGACGTCGATCCGGCGCACGTCCGGCGGCTGGCCGACAAGTACTATGCCCGCATCCCTGCCGGTCCCCTGCCGCCGCTCGTGATCACGGAGGAACCGCCGCAGGAAGGCGAGCGCCGCGTCACCGTCGAGTCCGTCAGCCAGCCCATTCTGATGATGGCCTACAAGCGGCCCGATCAGCGCCACGACGACGACCCGGTTCTCGACGTCGTGGCCAGCATTCTTTCCAGTGGCCGGACGGGCATGATGTACCGCGAGATGGTTCGCGACAAGCAGATCGCCCTCGCCGCCGCCGCCATCGCCGCGTTTCCTTCGGCGAAATACCCCAGCCTCTTCCTCCTCTACAGCGTGCCCAACATGGGCCACTCGGTCGAAGACAATGAGAAAGCGACCGAAGCGCTGCTCGAACAGCTTAAGCGGGAGAAAGTGGATGAGGAGACCCTCCAGCGGGTAAAGACGAAGATCCGCGCCGGCCTCATCCGCCAGTTGGCGAACAATTCCGGCCTGGCGTCACAGCTTGCCTTCTATCACGTGAATTACGGAGATTGGCGAACACTTTTCACGGGCATTGAAGTGATCGACAAGGTCACGGCCGACGACGTGCAAAGGGTCGCCAGAAAGTACTTCGACCAGAAAACGCGCACCGTTGCATACCTCGTGAAGCCGGGCGCCGCCGAAGCCCCGGCGAACAACGCGGGCGGGGAGGCAAAATGATCGCGCGATCGCTGGCTGCGTTGCTGGCGGGCGGCCTGCTGTGGGCGCAGGCGCCGGCAAAAGTCCCCAGTCTTCCCGGCTACCAGGAGCTGAAATATCCTCCGCTGCCCCAGGTGAAGATACCGGAAATCGCCGTCTACACGCTCTCCAACGGCATGAAGCTCTACTTGTTGGAAAACCATGAGCTGCCGCTGGTCGGCGGATTCGCCCTCGTTCGCACGGGCAACCTGTTCGATCCGCCCGGCAAGATCGGACTCGCCGACCTCACCGGCGAGGTGATGCGCACCGGCGGAACGCGCGACAAGCCCGGCGACGAGATCGACGTCCAACTGGAAAACATCGCCGCCTCCGTCGAGGCCGGCATCGGCGAAACCAGCGGTACCGTCTCGTTCAACTGTCTCCGCGAAAACGTCGACGAGGTCCTTCAGGTTTTCAAGGCCGTGTTGACCGAACCGGAGTTCCGCCAGGACAAGGTCGATCTCGCCAAAACACAGAGCCGCAGCATTATCGCCCGCCGCAACGACAACCCATCCGCCATCGCCTCGCGCGAGTTCTCTTCCATCCTGTACGGCAGAGACACCCCGTACGGCTGGGACGTGGAGTACGAGCACGTCGATCGCATCGCGCGTGACGATATGGTCGCCTTTCACAAGCGGTACTTCTTCCCCGCCAACATCATGCTCGCCCTCCAAGGCGACTTCGCGGCCCCTGCGATGAAGGACAAGCTCGAGAAACTCTTCGCGGATTGGAACGTTCAGCAACCGCCCGTTCCGGCCTTCCCGCCCGTTCAGGCCAAGCCCTCGCCCGGCGTCTTCCTGGCGACCAAGGAAGATGTGAACCAGACGTTCTTCCGCATCGGGCACCTGGCCGGCGTTCTCAAAGACGAGGACTATCCTGCCCTCCAGGTTGTGGCCGACATCCTGGGCGGCGGCTTCTCCAGCCGCCTTTTCCGAAAAGTGCGGACCGAGCTTGGCTACGCCTACAGCGTCGGCGCGAACTGGGGCGCCAACTATAACCACCCCGGCGCGTTCTCCATCTCCGGCAGTACAAAGTCGGAATCCACCACGGCGACCATCGAAACGATTCTCGGTGAAGTGGAACGCATTCGAACGGGCGAAGTGACCGACGAGGAACTGAAAACAGCTAAGGAAAAGGTGCTCAACAGCTTCGTCTTCAACTTCGATCAACCCGGCAAGACACTGAACCGCCTGGTGATCTACGAGTACCACGGCTACCCGAAAGATTTCATCTTCCAGTACCAGAAGGCGGTGGAGTCCGTCACCAAAGCCGAGATTCTCGAGGCCGCGAAAAAGCGTCTCAATCCGGACCAACTCTCGATCGTTGCGGTCGGAAAGCCTTCGGAATTCGGTCGCGAATTGTCGGAATTGAATCTTCCGATAAAGCCGATCGACCTGACCATTCCCGAGCCGAAGCGCGAGGCTTCCAAAGCCGACTCCGCGAGTTTGGCCAAGGGAAAGGAGCTTCTTCAGCGCGCGCAACAAGCGGTCGGCGGCGCCGGCAAACTCGAAGCCGTCAACGACTTCACCATGTCCGCCAACGTCCATGTCACGATGCCGCAAGGCGCCATGAACGTCACGCAGCTCAATCGGTGGCTCAAACCTTCCCACGTCCGCCAGGAGCAGGAACTGCCGTTCGGCAAAATGTCCAGCTACTTCGACGGCAAAACCGGCTGGCTCTCGACGCCGCAGGGAACTCAGCCCATGCCCGACATCGTCGCCCGGCAAGTGCGTGGCGCCGTCCTGCGTTCCCTCCCGTTGCTACTCCTCAGCGACCGCTTGCCCGGCCGGAGCGTGAACCTCGCGGAAGACGGACTTGTTGAGATAACCGACGCCTCGGGCGAAAGCGTCCAGTTGAAAGTGAACCCCGAAACCGGCCTGCCGGAAAGCGTCACCTATCAATCGCTGCAAATGACCGGCCAGCCCGCCACGCTGGTGGACGCCTTCGACGACTGGCAGGAGTTCGACGGTATCCGCCAGCCCCGCAAAGTCGCCATCACCCGCGACGGCCAGCCCTATGCGCAGGTGGAAGTCAAGGAAATCCGGTTCAACTCCGGACTCACCGTCGAGGAGCTTAGCAAACAGCCATGAGGCGTCTTCCTTCCCGGCGCCTGCTCGTCCGCGCCGCGCCCGCCGTGATTCTACTCCTCCTTTCCGGCCGCGCCTTCGCGCAGCCGATTCAGGAGAAAGGCAAGCATCTGATCGACGAGGCCGTCGAAGCGCTCGGCGGCGCCGGCTTCCTCTCGCTTAAGAATTACGTCGAAAAAGGACGCGCTTATTCCTTTTTTCGCGAGCGATTGTCCGGACTTTCCAAGGCGACGTTCTATTTCCGGTACCTGACTGCCCCGGCGCCGCCCAATATCGACGAACTATACGTCCGTGAGCGCCAGGCGTTCGGAAACGAGGAAGCGTGGGCCATCCTGTTCGACGAGAAGGATGGGTGGGAAATCACCTTCCGCGGCGCCAGGCCGCTCAAGACGGACCTGGTGGATCGCCACCGCGAGAGCACGCAGCGCAACATCTTCTACATCCTCCTGCGCCGCCTCGGCGAGGAAGGTCTCATTTTCGAGTACCGCGGCGCCGAAGTCGTGGACAACCGGCCAACGGAGAAAATCGGCATCACCGACGCGAAAAACCGCGTAATTACGGTCTTCTTCAGTACCTCGACGAAGCTGCCATTCCGGCAGGAGTTCGACCGGCGAGACGAATACCGGATCCCGCACCGCGAGACCACCGTCTTCGACAAGTACCGCGATGTCGGCGGCGGCGTGATGCTGCCGTTCGTCACCCAGCGCTACCGCGACGGCGAGCGTATTTACGCCATGTTCGCTGAATCCGTCCTCATTAACCAGGATCTGACCGACGAGAAGTTCACCCTCCCGGGCAGGGTTAAGATGCTCGAGCGCCAGAAGTAGTCCGCGCTCCCGTCCCGCCCCTGGGCCGCCGCGCGCGCCGAAGCATGCTCCCCGCCGTCCCCGCCAGGATGAGACTCCCGCCCGCCAGCGCCAGCGCCCCCGGACGTTCCCCGTGAACCATCCACGACCAGACCGGGTTAAGGGCCGGTTCCGCCAGCAGCAACAGAGACGCCTCCAGCGCCGGCAGCGCCCGGAGCCCTCGGGTTAGGCAGACGTAGGCAAGCCCGACCTGAAAGGCGCCCATGTACACGATCAGCGCCCAATCCATCGCCCGCGCGCCTTCCGCCGGCAGCGCGAACGGCAAGGCGATCGAGAACGCCAGCAGGTTCCCCGCCGCCACCGGCGCCAGCCCCGACCCCGATGCGGTGTCCCGCCCGGAAACCCACCGCAGACCCGCGATGGTGAGCGCCCATGCCAGGCCGGCGAACGCGCCGATAATGTTGCCGCTTACCGGGTCCGGCGCGGTGCGCAGCGGCACCTGCCGCCCCAGGAAGAACAGCGCCATGCCCGCGGTAAGAACCGCGACCAGCGCAAGGTCCGACCGGCGGATACGCTCTCGTAGCAGCCACGGCCCGAGCAGCAACAGGTAGAGCGGAGCCGAGCCTTGCAGGAAAATCGCGTTCGCCGACGTCGTCAGCTTGTTGGCGAGCACAAACAGAATCAGCGTTGCCCCGTACGCCAGGCCGACAAGCAGGGTGCGCGCCGACCAGTTCCGCCTCGCTCCCGGCAGCAGCAGGATGAACAGGGCCGCAACGGCGGAACGAAAACAGGCTACCTGCCAGCCGCTGAGCGCGGCCGCCTTGATCGCCGCGCCTCCGGTGGAGAACAGCAGCGCGGCAGCCAGGATCGCCGCCCGGCCCGCCGTCTCGGAGGACATCCTCGCTAGCGTATACTCCGCGCCGGCCGTGCTTCAACCGCGCTGTCCCCGGCGAAGGGAGTGAGACAATACAGCAAGGGGGATTCCATGCATTGTCAGGCAACCGTTAGCGTCGGCCGGCTGATCCTCGCGGCCGCCCTCGTGCTTGGAGGCTCCGCGCCGGCGCTCTGTCAGGGCGGCTTCGACGGCGCCGCCACCTACGAGATCGCCAACCGGAATTCGAACAAGGTGCTGGACCTCGACCGCAACGACCGCACCACCCTCATCCAGTTCGAATCGCGGGGGACCGATAACCAGCGCTGGCAAGTCCGCGACGCCGGCGGCGGATTCTTCTATCTCATCAACCTGATGAACGGCCAGGCGCTCGAAGCCACCGGGCCGCGCGAAGTGCGCGGTATGCCGTTCCGCCGCGCCGAGACGCAACAGTGGCGTTTTCAGGAGGGGCCGCAGTCCACCGCCTTCATTGTCAACCGAAACGGCGCCGTATTGGATGTGACGCAGGGCAGCCGCGACAACGGAGCCCGATTGGGATTGTACTCGCTCAATAACAGCGGCGCGCAACAGTTTCAGTTCCGCCGCGTCGGCTCAAACGCCGGCGGCGGCTGGCCATCCACAGGCGCCGTTCCGCCCTCCGCCGGAGCCGGCGTATCCGCCAACCCCATCTACGAGATCGTCAACCGCGGCTCCAACAAATTGGTGGACCTGGACCGCAACGACGGCGCGACGGTTATCCAGTACGATGCTACCGGCGCCGACAACCAGCGCTGGGAATTACGGGACGCCGGCAACGGCTGGTCCTACATCGTTAACCGCATGAACGGACACGCCCTCGACGCCACCGGCTCGCGCGATCATTCCGCCCTTCGCGCCACCCCGCTCCGCCGCGCGGAAAGCCAGCAATGGCGCACCGAGCCCGGACCCGACGGTTCCCTGGTAATCGTCAACCGCAATGGGGCGGTCCTGGACGTCTCCGAGGGGAGCCGGAACAACGGCGCCCGCCTCCAAATGTTCTCCCGCAACAACACGCCGGCCCAGCGCTTTGAATTGCGTCGCGTGGACGCTGTCCGCGACCGCCGCTCCGGCCGCGGCCGCTAATGAGGTGGGGCGAGCGTCCACGCTTGCAAGCCGGCTTTCATGCCGGCTTGTCCGCAACGTTTGCCAACTCCCCTCACGGCTGTCACACGAAGGGGGATTCCCCCGTCCTTGGTGTAGAGGGGAAAAACAGCATGAAACCACGTATCGATGCAACGAACTACTTGACGTCCGGCTTCGCGCAAGCGATGCTCCGCCTCCAGCGAGAGGTGGATTCCAGCGGCGTGGAGCCTTCGCTGCTTGAACTTATGAAGATCCGGGCGTCCCAGATCAACGGCTGCGCGTACTGTATCGACATGCACACCAAGGACGCGCGCCTCCGGGGCGAGACCGAGCAGCGGATCTATGCGCTGAACGCCTGGCGGGAAACGCCGTTCTTCAACGATCGCGAACGCGCCGCTCTCGAATGGACCGAAGCCGTCACGCGGCTGGACGACGGGCACGTGCCCGACGAGCTCTACGAACGCGTGCGGCGCGTCTTCACGGAATCGGAACTGGTAGCGCTCACCTTCGCCCTGGTTACGATCAACGGGTGGAACCGGCTGTCGATCTCGTTCCGAGTTCCGGCGGGAACCTACCAGCCGCAAGCGGTCCACGCCTAACCTGCCGGCCGGCGCGGGCGAGCCGCCGTCCAGGGCCCATGACGCGCTCCACTAGAATGGAGAGAATATGGAACTCAAGGGAAAGCGGATCGCGCTGCTGGTCGACATTCTTTACCAGGAACTGGAGGTCTGGTACCCCTACTACCGGCTGAAAGAGGCGGGCGCCGACGTGGTGCTCGCCGGTCCGGAGGCGGGGCGAACCTACGAAAGCAAGGTCGGGTATCCGGCCAAGGCGGACGTATCGTTCACCGACCTGAAAGCCGCCGAATTCGACGGCGTCGTCGTGCCCGGCGGCTACGCTCCGGACCACATCCGCCGCCACGCCGCCGCGGTGAAGTTTGTCGGCGACATGGACGCGCAGGGCAAGCTGGTGGCGGCGATCTGCCATGCCGGATGGGTGCTCTGCTCGGCCGGAGGCATGCTAAAGGACCGGCGCGCCACCTCGTTCTTCGCGATCAAGGACGACCTGATCAACGCGGGCGCCAAGTGGGAGGACGCCGAAGTCGTGGTAGACGGTAATCTCGTCACCTCGCGCAAGCCGGACGATCTCCCCGCTTTCTGCCGCGCCTCGATCCAGGTACTCGCCAGGTGAAAGCCCTCATCTTCGTGCTCGCCGCCGCGCCGGCGCTGGCAGCCTCCGACGGCGCGACGGGCAACGACTGGCCGCAGTACGGGGGACAGTCCAGCGCCTGGCGATACAGCGCCCTCGACCAGGTCAACCGGACGAATGTGAAAAAGCTCCAGCCCGTCTGGGTGTTCCAGACCGGCGATAACGTCGGCGGCCTCCAGGCGACGCCGATCGCGCTGGACGGCGTTATTTATCTCTCGACCGCCCACAACTGGGTCTTCGCCATCGACGCGGTAACCGGAAGGGAAATCTGGCAGTACCGCTACCCCATGGCGGAAAGCCTGACCATCATCTATGGTCCGGGGAACCGAGGCGTGGCGGTGGCGGAGGACCGGGTATTCATGGGCACGCTCGACAACAGCGTGGTGGCGCTCGACCGCAAGACCGGACGCGAACTTTGGCGCGTGAACGTCGAAGACTCGAAACAGTGCGGCTGCAACATCACCGGCGCGCCGCTGGTGGTGAAGAACAAAGTGATCGTGGGCGTTACGGCGGGCGACTCGGCGCACCGTGGATATCTTACGGCTTTCGACGCCGCCACGGGACGCCTGGCGTGGCGTTTTTGGACCATCCCCGGCCCGGGCGAGCCGGGGCACGAGACGTGGGCCGGCGACAGTTGGAAATACGGCGGCGGGTCCACCTGGATGACCGGCTCCTACGATCCCGAGCTGAACCTCGTCTACTGGCCGGTGGGGAATCCCGCCGCGGATTTCTACGGCGGAACCCGCAAGGGCGACAATCTCTACACCGATTCCATCATCGCGCTGGACGCCGACACGGGAAAGCTCAAGTGGTACCACCAGCAAATCCCGCATGACGTGTGGGACTTCGACAGCGCCTACGAATCCGTGCTGCTCGACCTGGACTGGGAAGGGCGGCCGCGAAAACTGCTGGTCAACGTGAACAAGAGCGGCTTCGTCTTTGTGCTGGATCGAACGAACGGAGAGTTCGTCTCCGCGTGGTCCGTCGCCAGGCATTTCAACTGGGTCAAGGGAATCGACCGCAACGGCGAGCTGATCGGCCGGAACGAACCGGAACTGGGGAAGACCAAGGTGCTGTGCCCGAGCATCGGCGGCGGTCGAAGCTGGAACCACGGCGCGTATTCACCCAGGACGGGCTGGTTCTACACGGTCGGCTTGGAGTGGTGCCAGGAAGTAACGGCGCAACAGGAGGAGCCGCGTGAAGGCGATGCGTACTTCGGCGGGACGTTCAAACTCGTCCACCCGGAAGGCGAAGAAGCCCACAGCCACCTGGACGCATACGATCCGGTGACGGGCCGGAAGCACTGGACCTACCGGGCGAAGTACATGCTGTTGGCCTCGGTGCTGGCCACCGCCGGGGACCTCATCTTTACAGGCGATCCGGAGGGCTATTTCTTCGCGCTCGATGCGAAGACGGGCGACAAGCTATGGAGCTTCCAGACGGGCAACGGCCACCGCGGCTCGGCAGTGACGTACCAGGTGAACGGACGCCAGTACATCGCGACGCCGACGGGTTGGGGATCGGCGGTCGCGGCGCTGTTGAGCCAGCTCTGGCCGGAGGCCGAGAACTTTCGCAGCGGGTCCGCGCTGTTCGTGTTCGCGCTGCCGGAGGAGTAGGCGATGCTTTGGCTGACGTTGCTGCTGCTGGCCCAGGCGGCGCCCGCTCCCGTCGAGGTTGCGCCAGGAGCGGCCGTCTTTGCGCGCACTTGCGCCGTAGGGTACTGCCACGGAACGGGCGGCGCCGCCGGGCGGGCGCCTCGCATTCAAGGGCGGACGTTCGCGCGCGACTATCTGCGGAAAGTGGTCCTGGAAGGCATCCCGTCCACTGGAATGCCGGCATGGAAAGGCAAGCTGAGCGACGAAGAGGTCGATGCCGTCGTCGCGTTCATGATGAGCGTCGCGACGCCGGGTCCGAGCGGGCCGGCGGCCGCGCCTCGCGCGATCGTAGCTGCGCCCTCGGACCGCGAAATGCCGCCGGAAGCAAGACGGGGCCGCGAACTTTTCTTTGACGCCGGCCGGATCGCGCGGTGCGGAACATGTCACCTGCTGGAGAATCGGGGAATGGCGATCGGCCCGAATCCGGCCTCGCCGCCCCCGAAGTCCGCATCCGATCTCCGCAAGGCGCTCCCGCGGGAGGTCGGGCTTGCCCGACTGACAAACGGGGAACAATTCCCCGCTCTGCTAGTGGAACGTAAGGACGCGCTCGTGCGGCTATACGACTTGACTGCGGCGCCGCCCGTGCTGCGCACGGTTTCCGGCGCTGAGGCGGCATTCTCGAAGCCCGCCGCGTGGTCCCACGGCCAAGCAGTCTCGGACTACGCGGATGCCGAGTTGGAGGCGGTGATCGCGTACCTCCAGTGGGTAGCCGGGCCTTAGGCCATGTTCGGAAAAAACGATGCCACTTCCGCCACGAAATGCGGGGCAGGATCTCATCCAGGATCTCATCTTGCGCGGCGGTTCCCAACCGCCGCCCGGAATCGCGGCCGGTTGAACCGCCCCGCCAGCCGATGCTGGCGCCCTCAGTTTTGCGAACGGTGTTCGTAACGGACGATCGTGTCGACGATCCCGATTTCGACGCGGCGGTTTTGCGCCCGCGCTTCCGGCGTCTTGCGCGAACTGAGCGGCTGTTCCTTGCCGAAGCCCTGCATGCTGACGGCATCGGAAGGAATCCCGGCCCCCACCAGGTAATTGCGCACCGACTCGGCTCGTTTCTCCGACAGCGTCTTATTGTAATCGTCGGTTCCGATGTCGTCGGTATGCCCGTCGATGAAGAGGCGATAGCCTTCGCTCGCCAGTAGGACGCCCGCGATACGGCTCAGCACCTCGCGGTTTTCCGGCCGCAGCGTGGACTTGTCGAAATCGAACCGGAACGCGTTCTCGCCCAGCGTCATCACCATCCCGGAGGGCGTCCGCTTCGTCGGCGCGATGCGGTTCAGCGCCTCCTGCATGCGGTTGAGTTCTTCCTCCCGGCGCGCCTGGATGCTTTCCAGTTCTTCGCGGGCCTGGAGCGTTTCGGCGCGCGCCTGCTGTCTTTCCGCCTCCGCGGTCTCCAGCGCGCTGGTAGCCGCGTCTACGCGATGTTCGGCCTCGGCCTGCGCCGCGGTCGCTTCCGTCGCGGTCCGCTGCGCGTCGTCGGCTTCGCGCCGGGCCGCCCGGGCCCGTTCGATCGCGTGATCCACCTCGCGGGAGTATTCGGCGAGGCGCTCCTGCATGCTGTCGACGCGGCGTTCCGCCGCCTGGAATTCCGACGTGAGCGTCGACAGGCGGCTGCCGGCGTACCAGAGCAGCACAGCGATCGCCGCGACGAACGCGAAGATGATTGCGAGGTTCCGTACGAGTGTTCTTCTCTCCACTCTCATCCAAACCTCCTCGGATCGAGTCTCGTGAACGATTGCGGCGACGGACCGCCTTTCGGCCGGAGGCCGGCTGCCGCGCCGCCCGTGCTCTTCTCTTCTTCCTATTCTCTCACCGGCGTCGGCGCTGAAGTTGTCGGAGCCTTGGTACAGGCTTTCGCAAATACTCCCACGTATTCACGCCCTGGCGTGCGCCGCTCTCTCGGGGTTGCCGCCTCGAACCTCTTTCCGAGCCGCACCCGTGAGAAGCTGTGAGGAATTTGCCAACGACGAGCGCGACAAGAAAAACCAGATTTGTCGGTTCCGTCGCGGTAGGGACGCCCGTTACCGGACGCCCCCCGCACAGATCGGTACGAGCGCGATCCGCTCATGCCGGCGCTTGCGCGGCTACGGCCGAACTTCTTGCCGTTTGCTCCGCCGCCGCTTGGTGACCGTCCGCCGTTTCAGGCGCCGCGGCCGGCGACACCGGCTTCCGTGGGGCTGAGGCGGAAGAAGGTGAACGGGATTCTCGACCTGGACATTCGTGGATTTTCCCGGCGCACTCGGTGTTCATCGGCGGCTGAATTCCTAACAACTCCTCACTCGACGAAGGCTCCGCGAATCGTCGGGCGGAACAGCGCGCCGGACGCGAGGTTGACCGTCCCGGCAGCCGGGACATAGAATGGCGCTTCATGCCCGGTCGCAAGGAGTTTTGGGGTTGTTTTGTCCTGTTGGCGGGCGCTTCGGCGCTGGCGTTGCGTTCGGCGCCGAAGCCCGCCGGGGGAACGCTGATCGTCTGTGGGTGGGACGAGGTGTACATGTTGGATGCCGGCGCCGGCGATCCGAAGAAGATCTGGAGTTGGCGGGCCGCGGACCGAACGGAACTGCCCGAGGCGGTGCGGTCGAAATTCGCCACAACCGACGAGTGCAAGCCTGTCGACGGCGGCAAGCGCATCCTGATTACGGCCTCTTCCGACGGCGTCGCGCTGGTGGAGCGCGACAGCGGGAAAGCCGTGTTCTGGGCGACCGCGGCCAACGCTCATTCGGCGGAGATGTTGCCGTCGGGCCGCATCGCGGTGGCGGCGTCGCACCGGCCGAACGGGCCGGGCGATCGGGTAGTCCTGTTCGACGTCTCCAAGCCGGAGAAGGCGTTGTTTCACGCCGAGCTATCGTGGGCGCACGGCGTCGTTTGGGACGACGGGAGAAAGCTGCTGTGGGCGATCGGCCACGACGACCTGGTGGCGTACCGTCTCGAGGCCTGGGATTCCGCGGCGCCTTCGCTCGCCGCCGCGGCCTCGTACCGGTTGCCCGATCCCGACGGGCACGACCTGCGCGCCGTGCCCGGGACGGCAATGCTCTCGCTGAGCACCGGCAACCACTGCTGGCTGTTCGATCGCGACGCGCGCGACTTCCGCCCGCATCCCGAGCTTGCCGGCCGAGGCGGCGTGAAAAGCATCGACGTGAATCCGGCCACCGGACAGGCAGTTTGGGTATTGTCCGAGGGCGGCAACTGGTGGTCCGGCAAGCTGCGTTTTCTGAACCCGGAGGCCACCGTCACGCTCAAAGGGGAGCGCATTTACAAGGCGCGCTGGCTCCAGTGAGCTATGCCTCGCCGGGTTCGATGTTCTGGTTGAGCCGGAACACGTTGTCCGGATCGTACGCCCGCTTCACCCGCCGCAGCCGCTCGTACTTCGCGGCGCCGAACGCCGAGGCCAGACGCCCGGCGGCAACATCGCTCTCGTAGTTCGGATAGAACCCTGGACCGTGGGCAAACGGCCCGCCGCCACGCAACGCCCAGAACAGGTCCTCATTCTCCGACGGACTCGCCTTCAACAAGCGCCCATCGGCGGTGAGAACGTCCGCCGATCTGAGGTTGTCGCACGCCAGGCCGTATCGCCGCATCAGCATTCCATGGCCGCCCGCCAGCGTCAGCCCGGCGATGCCCGTCGTCCCGACCACGCCTCCGGTGGTCGCCAGTCCGAACGCCTGGGTCTCGTGATCGAACTGTCCCCAGTTCACGCCGCCTTGCGCCCGCGCAATCCGCGCCGCGGGATCGACGTGGACGGCGGTCATTTCCTCCAGGTCGATCATCACTCCTCCCTCGCACACGGCGAACCCGGACACGCCGTGTCCGCCGCAGCGGATCGAGATCGGAAGGCCGCGGTGGACGCCGAAGTCGAGCGTCCTCCTGACGTCCGCCACCCCGGCGCACCGCGCGATCACGCCCGGCCGGCGATCGACCATCGCGTTGTGTATGGATCTTGCCGCGGCGTAGCCGGCATGGCCCGGCCCCAGCGCCCCCCGCGCATCGCGGATTGTAGAGCGGCAATGTCTTGTTCGGAGATCGAATACCGTTTCGGTTGAGTCTGCGCCATTGATGCACCCCTCGTTCTACTGTGGGAACTCAGAGAGCGTTACGACAACCGTACCGGACCGCCGGTCCTCGCCGGCTCGCTCTTCGTGTTAGATTGCCGTCATGGAATATCCAACGTTCGGCAGAGCGGGCCTGGTGCTGCTCGGCTTTGCGCTGGCGGCCTCGGCGGCGGAACCCGTCCGCGTGGCCATCGACGCCGCCAAGACGTCCGAGCCCATCTCGAAGTACATCTACGGCCAGTTCATCGAGCACCTGGGGCGGTGCATCTACGGCGGCATGTGGGCGGAAATGCTCGAGGACCGGAAGTTCTACTACCCCGTCACGGGCGAAGCGCCGGCCTGGACCATGTTCAAGCCGGGCATGCGCTCCTATGAGGGAGAGGGCCATCCTTACGAGTTGCTGACCCGCTCGCCCTGGATGATCCTCGGCGACAAGCAGGCCGTCGCGATGGCCAAGGACGACGCGTATGTGGGCGAGCACACGCCGGCCATCGCCGTGCAAAGCGGCAAACCCGGCGGCCTGATGCAGGAGCGCCTGGGGCTGGTCGAGGGCAGGGAGTACGAGGGGCGGATCGTGCTCCGAGGCGACGCCGCGGCCGGTCCGGTGGAGGTCAGCCTCGTCTGGGGCGGCGGCGCGAGCGACCGACACACCGTGACCGTTCCCAAGTTGACGGACGCTTACGTGAAGTACCCGCTGCGTTTTCGCTCCGGCGCTTCCACCGATAATGGCCGTCTCGAAATCGCCGCCTGGGGCGCGGGCCGGTTTCGCATCGGAACCGCGTCTCTCATGCCGGCCGACCATGTCCGAGGCTGGCGCGCCGATACCCTCGCGCTGCTGAAGGAACTGGACTCGCCCGTCTACCGCTGGCCCGGCGGCAATTTCGTCAGCGGCTACAACTGGCGGGACGGGATCGGCGACCCGGACCGGCGGCCGCCGCGCAAAAATCCGGCATGGACGGGCGTCGAGCACAACGACGTCGGCATCCATGAATACCTCGACCTTTGCCGCGAGATCGGCGCCGAGCCTTTCATCGCCGTTAACACCGGCCTCGGCAGCGTCGAGGAGGCCGCCCGCCAGATCGAGTACGTCAATGGGGCGCCGGAGACCGCCCTGGGCAGGGAACGCGCGCGCAACGGCCACCCCGAGCCCTTCGACGTGAAGTGGTGGGCCATCGGCAACGAAATGTACGGCGACTGGCAGTTGGGACATATGCCGCTGACCGAATACGTCAAGAAGCACAACCGGGTGGTGGATGCCATGCGCGCGGTAGACGGATCAATGCGACCGATCGCCGTCGGCGCCGTCGGCGAGTGGAGCCAGGCGATGCTCACCCACTCCGCCGATCACATGGACCTGCTGAGCGAGCACCTCTACTGGCAGAACGAGGACGATCTGCTCCGGCACGTCCGGCAGGTTCCGGAGAGAATTCGCAAGGTGGCCGACGCGCACCGCCAGTACCGCAAGGAGATCGCCGCTCTCAAGGGCAAGGACATCCGCATCGCCATGGACGAATGGAACTACTGGTACGGGCCCAACGAGTATGGCGAGCTGGGCGTGCGGTACTTTCTCGACGACGCGCTGGGCATCGCCGCCGGACTGCACGAGTTCTTCCGCAACAGCGACATCTATTTCATGGCCAATTACGCCCAGACGGTGAATGTCATCGGCGCCATCAAGACGACCAAGACCGCGGTGGAAATGGAAACCACGGGGCTCGTCCTGAAGCTCTACCGGCGCCGGTTCGGCGCGACGCCCGTGGCGGTCTCCGGCGCCTACGAACCGCTGGACATCGCCGCCGCCTGGACCAAGGACGACAAGGCGCTGACGGTGGCGATCGTGAACCCGACGGGGGAGGCGCGGGAGATCGCGCTCGACCTGAGGGGCGCCTCCTGGAGCGGCAAGGGCATGCGCTACCGGATCGCCGCCCCGCACCGGCGGGCGCACAACGCGCCCGGCAAGCCCCGCGCGGTGGATATCCGGACGACGGCGCTGACGCCCGGGTCGCCGCTTGACGCGGCGGCGTTGAGCGTCACCCTGTATTCTCTGGCGGTCGACTGATTTCGAACCGAACCAATCGCCGCGGTTACTCGTATTCTTGAGGTGATGGAGCCGCTGATTGCGCTCAAAGACCTCGAAGTCCGGTTCGGGACCAGAGCGATACTGAAGAAACTGAACGGCGAGTTCAGCGGCCGGGCCATCGGGCTCCTGGGGCCGAACGGCGCCGGCAAATCGACGCTGATCAACACACTCCTCGGATTCATCGCGCCGTCGACGGGCGAAGCGCGGATCCTCGGCTACGACATTCGGCGTCAGCCGCGCCAGGTCCGCGGCATGATCGGCTACATGCCGGAAAACGATTCGTTCATCGCCAACATGACCGGCGTCCGCTTCGTGCGCCTGATGGCGGAGCTATCCGGGTTGCCGCCGGAGCAGGCCATGGAGCGGGCCCACGAGGCCTGCTTCTACGTCGGCCTGGGCGAAGTGCGCTACCGCAATATCGGGACCTACTCCACCGGCATGAAGCAGATGGTGAAGCTGGCGCAGTCCATCGCCCACGGGCCGCGCCTCCTGTTCTTGGACGAGCCGACCAACGGGCTCGACCCGCCCGCCCGCCGCCGCATGATCCAGATCATCCGCGAGATTCGCGATACCGGGTCGATGCACCTGGTGATCTCGTCCCACCTGCTGCGCGACATCGAGGAAACCTGCGGGCAGGTGTTGATCCTGAAGGACGGCGCCATCGCGGCCTTCTGCGATCTCGAGGAGGAACGGCGCACGAACCGCAGGTTCCTCGAGCTGGAAACCCGCGGCGCCAACGGCGGGTTCCACGACGCCATCCAGCGGCTGGGCTGCGAAGCGGCCTGGTCGCCGCACGGACGCGGGAAGCTGATTCTGCCCGATGGCGTGGAAATTCGCCAGATTTATGAAGCCGCGACCGCGCAAAATGTGCAGTTGGTCCGGCTGAATTTCAAACGGGATTCCCTGGAAGATATCTTCCTGAAGGCGATGGAAAATGGCCGTCTATAAGAAGACTTACCGCCGCTACGACGGTCCGCTCACGCCGCCGTCGCTGCGCTTCCTGATCCTGTCGCGGTACAGCTTCGAGGAGCTGCGACAAAAGCGGCTGTTCGGCCTGTTCCTCATCGGCGCGATGATCTGGCCCATCGTCTGCGCCCTCACCATCTACCTGCATCACAACCTCAGCGCCCTGCGAATCCTCGAGCTGGACGCGTCGAAGCTGATCTCGATCGACGCGGGGTTCTTCCTGTTCTATCTCGGCTTTCAGAGCATGCTGGCGTTCTTCCTGACGGGGTTCATCGGCCCGGGCCTCGTGTCGCCGGACCTCGCCAACAATGCCCTGCCGATGTACCTGTCTCGTCCGCTCTCCCGGAGCGAGTACGTTCTCGGAAAGATGACGGTGCTTGTGGCGCTGCTGTCCATCTTCACCTGGATTCCGGGATTGCTGCTGTTCCTGCTCCAAAGCTACCTGGGGGGGTTGGGCTGGTTCACGCACAACCTGCGGATCGCCGCGGCGTTGTTCGCCGGTTCGTGGATCTGGATTCTGATCCTGGCGCTGCTCGCGCTCGCCCTCTCCGCCTGGGTGAAATGGAAGCCGCTGGCCGGGGCGCTGCTGTTCATCACGTTTTTTGTCGGCGGCGGCCTGGCGAACGCGGCCAACGCGATTCTGGACACGAGTTGGGGCCACCTTATCAACCTCAGCCACCTGATCGGCACGGTCTGGCTGCGCCTGTTCGGCGAGCCGGCGACGCTCGGTTCCGGCGCGGTTTTCTTCCGTGTTCAACCGGGCGCCGAGATGCCGCTGTGGGTGGCGTGGGCCGCGCTGTTCGGCTTCTGCGGCGTGTGCCTGCGGCTGCTGGCGAAGAAGATCCGGGCCATGGAGATCGTGAAATGAGCCGCGAGATCGTGTTCGAGAACGTCTCGAAGTTCTACGGGGAGGTCCTCGGCGTCAACCGGGTGAACCTATCCATACCGCCCGGCATCACCGGCCTGGTGGGACCGAACGGCTCCGGCAAGACGACGCTGATGAACCTGATGACCGGCCTCATCCGCCCCAGCCGCGGCGCCATCCGGATCCTCGGCATTCCGCCGGATCGGCCGGAGGCGTTGTTCCACCACGTCGGCTACTGCACGCAGTTCGACTCGTTCCCCAAGGGCATGACCGGCTATCAGCTTCTGTACTCGTTCCTGCGCGTTCACGCCAGGCCGCACGCGGAAGCGAACCGGCTCGCGTGGGCGGCGCTGGAGCGGGTGAGCCTGACGGAAGCGGCCCACAAGAAGATCGCGGCGTACAGCAAAGGGATGCGGCAGCGGGTCAAACTCGCCCACGCCCTCTGCCACGATCCGCAGGTGATGATCCTGGACGAGCCGCTGAACGGGCTGGACCCGATGGCGCGCGCCGAGACGCTGGCGCTGTTTACCGAACTCGGAGCGGCCGGCCGGCACGTCATCGTCTCCAGCCACATCCTGCACGAAGTGGACCGCATCTCGGACCAGGTGGTGCTCCTCAGCAACGGTTACGTCGTGGCCGAAGGGCAGATTCGCGGCGTGCGCAGCGAGGTGAAGGAGCACCCGATGCAGATCCTGATTCGCTGCAACCGTCCCAGCGAACTGGCGTCCCGGCTCTTCCTCGAAGACCACGTCGTCGAAGCGCGGATTCACAACGACGGGCAGGGCATGCTGGTGCGCACCCGCGACGCCGACAGCTTCTACCTGATCTTGAACCGGCTGGTGCTGGAGACGGGACTCGAAGTGGAGACGGTCGCGCCCGCCGATGAAGACGTCCATTCCGTCTACGAGTACCTGGTGGGCGGCGAAGGAGAAAACCGATGAGCGCCGACGAAATCAAGAGGCTGCCGTGGAGCCTGTGGTGGACGCAGGTTCTCGCGATCATGCGGCTCGAGCTGAGGAAGAGCTTCTTCAGCCGCCGGTCGTGGTGGATTTATCTGCTGGCTTGCCTTCCCGCGCTGTTGACCACCGGGCATTCGCTCATCATGTGGAGCAAGGGCGATTGGAACCACGCCATCGGCTTCGACAGCAACGTCTTCGGCTACGTGTTCCTGTTCGGCTACGTGCGGCTGGGGATCTACTTCGGCTGCGTCATCCTGTTCTCGAACCTGTTTCGGGGCGAGATGCTGGCCCGCACGCTGCATTACTACCTCCTGGCGCCGGTCCGCCGGGACGTGCTGGCGGTGGGCAAGTTTCTGTCGAGCCTGGCGGCTGCGGTCCTGCTGTTCACCGCCAGCGTCGTCTTGTCGTACGTCACCTTGTTCATGCACTTCGGCCGGCACTTTGAGGAGTTCCTGCTCCGCGGAGGGGGACTGGAGCAGCTTGGGTGGTACGTGGCGGCGACGGCGCTCGCGTGCCTGGGTTACGGCTCGGTGTTCCTGCTGATGGGACTGCTGTTCCGCAACCCGATGCTGCCGGCGGCCATTGTCATGGTGTGGGAAGGCATCAACGCGTTCCTGCCGCCGCTGTTGAAGAAGATCAGCATCATTTTCTACCTGAAGTCGCTGTGTCCGGTTCCGGTGACCGAGAGCGGCGGACTGGCGTTCCTGGCGATGGAGACGGACCCCGCGCCGGCCTGGCTGGCCATCGCCGGGCTGCTGGCGCTGGCGGCGGCGACGCTTGCCTATGCCGGCGTCTATGCCCGCCGGATCGAGATCAGCTACGCCGAGTAACGATCAGGTACGCGAGAGATCGCGGACGGTGATGCCGAGCAGCGCGACGGTGAGCCCAATCATGATCACCACCGAGGCCCAGGCCACCAGGTTGTACCAGGCGGGGTTGGTCCACTCCTTCATCAGCCGCTTCTTATTCACCAGCAGGATCATGAAGATCAGCACGAACGGCAGCAGCACCCCGTTGAGCACCTGGGAGAACAGGATCATTTTCACCAGGGGGAAGTTCGGCAACAGGATGACGCCCGCTCCGACGATGACAAGGAAGCCGAACAGGTAATAGAAGATCCGCGCGTCCCGCAGGCGCTGGTTGACGCCCGAAGGAAAGCCCAGCCCTTCACAGATGGTGTATGCCGTCGATAGAGGCAGAATGCACGCGGCGAACAGCGAGGCGTTGAACAAGCCGGCGCAGAACAGCAGGTAGGCGTACTCGCCGAATGGTTTCAGCGCGAGCGCCGCGTCGGTGGCGTCGCGGATGTTCCGCGGACGCTCCGCCCAGATGGCGCCCGCGCACGCCACGATGATGAAGAACGCGATCACCGACATGACGATACAGCCGACAATCACCTCCACGCGCGATTCGGCGTACTCTTTTTCTCCGATGCCTTTTTCCACCACCGCCGCCTGAAGGTAGAACTGCATCCAGGGCGCCACGGACGTGCCCACCATGCCGATCAGCATGGTGATGTACGACGGGTCGAACAGCAGGACCGGGCGTACGCTGTTGAACATGGCGCTCTTCCAGTCCGGCTTCACCAGGATGCCGGAAATGATGTAGCAGACGTACAGCGAGCAGGCGAACAGGAAGATCTTCTCGATGCGGTCGTAGGAGCCTTTCACCACCAGGAACGAGACGGCGATCGCGGCCAGCGGCACCGAGATGTACCGGCTGACGTGGAACAGTTCCAGGGAACTGGCGACGCCGGCGAAGTTGGCCATGACGTTGGTGAGGTTGGCCAGCAGCAGCGCCGCCATCATGAAGAACGTCGTGCGCAGCCCGAACTCCTCGCGGATCAGATCGGAAAGACCCTTCCCGGTGACCGCGCCCATCCGGGAGCACATTTCCTGGGTGACGATGAGCAGCACGGTAATCGGCAGCAGGGTCCAAAGCGGAAGGTACCCCCAGCGCGCGCCGGCTTCGGAATAGGTGAAAATGCCGCCCGCGTCGTTATCGACGACGGCGGTGATGAATCCGGGACCGATGACGGAAAAGAAGACCGCGACGTGGTAGCGGAACCGCTTCAGCATGGGGAGGATCGCTCATCTTTCTCTCAGCACCGAGATCACGTCGTCGGCGGTGATCACGCCGTGGAGCCTGCCCTCGTCGTCCACCACAGGCAACGTGGCCAGGTTGTACTTGTCGAACAGCTCGACGATATGATACTGCCGCTCATCCAGCGGCGCGTGAATCATGGGATCGGCGGCCAGCTCCTTCAGCGGGGTGGATTCGGAAGCGATAAAGAGCCTGCCCAAAGGCACCGCTCCGGCCAGTTTTTCCTCTTCGTCAACCAGGAAGAGCGTGTTCACCGCGTCGACCAGGTCCTCGTTGCCTTTCAAGGCCACGAAGGCGTCGGCCACCGTGGCGTTGGCGTGCAGCGCCACGTATTCGGTGTTCATCATTCCGCCGGCGGTATCCTCCTCGAATTCGAGCAGCTCGCGTACTTCGGCCTTTGGCTCGCTCTCCATCTCCTCGAAGATCTCCTCGGTGGTCTGCTCCTCGAGCTCTCCGAGGACGTCGGCGGCCTCGTCGGGCGCCATTTCCTCGATGATGTCGGCTGCCTTTTCCGGCTCCAGCGATTCCAGGATCTTGGTCTGAATCTCTGGGTCGACCTCGCTCAACGCGTCGGCGGCCACCTCGCTGTCGATGGACGAGAAGATGGCCTCGCGCTCTTCCGGACTCAGCTCTTCGACGATGTCGGCCAGGTCGGCCGGGTGCATCTTTTCGAGCAGGTCGTTGGTGATGTTGAGCCGGAGCCGCCGCTGGGGGTCGGGCTCGACGATATTGCAGAACTCCCACGGAATGGAGTGCGGGGGGATGAAGCGCTGCATGCGCCGAATCCAGGCAATGGGCAGCACGCCCTGGCAGAGACGGCGGAAGATACTGCGGAGGCCGACGTCGACCTCCGTGACCCGCAGTTCCTCGTGCCCGTTGGCGGCCCGGACCTCGAAGGTCAGGTCCGTCACCCGCACCACTTTCCGCCCCTGCGCGTCGATGATCTGCTGATCGAGCAGGTCGCGGACCGCCCGCAGCATGTAGGCGTCGTTGTGGTGCGGCGTGAGCTGTTCGTCGCGGAGGTGGATGCCGCGGAGGGTGATGGACTGCACCTGGTCAAAGCGGACGGTGAGCCAAGCCCAGCCGCCGCCTACGAGGAACCGGTCGACGCGAGAGGGGTCGATGAGGGGCACGAGGGCGGCGTCCTTGACACGGCCGATCCGGCGGCCTCGAAGGTCATGGACCGTGAGACCCACCAGTTCCGTGAGGTAGAGGATAGGATCCGCCATTCGGGAACGTCCGCTCTCATACTCTGTTCCGAGCGCTTCCGCGGGCGTTCTCCGCCGGCCCCGGCTGGTGCGGTGCGCTCTACATGGTAGCTGTAAACACTATGCCTCATTTCCGACAGGCGCCGCAAGGGAAAAACGGTTCAAAATCAGGTAGTCTGGGAAGCGGATGCCGAACCCCGAACACCTGGAGAAACTCCGGCGGGACGTGGATGCGTGGAACGAGTGGCGCGCCGAGAACCCGCAGATTGTTCCGGATCTCAGCGGCGCCGATCTGACCCGGATGGACCTCGCCTTCGCCAATCTCGCCAGCGCCGAACTGGCCGGCGCTATCTTCGTACTCGCCAATCTTCGCGGCGCCGATCTGCGCTGGGCGAGCCTGCGGGGCGCGAACCTGGTCGGCGCGAGGATGATCGGCGTGGACCTGGAGGAAGCGGACCTCTCCGGGGCGAACCTGTCGACGGCCGAGGACCTGACCTCGGAGCAACTGGAGAGCACGCGCGGCGACGGCGCCACGATGCTACCCGACGGCCTCGCGCCCCCGGCGGGGTGGACCCAGCCTACCTGATGCCGAGGATGCGACGGTTCCTGGAGGCATCCGTCGCGCCCCCGGCGAAATCGTCGAACGCCTTCTGCGGCGTCTCAATCAGCATCGAGGCGATGAAGGGCGCGCCTTCGCGGGCCCCCTGCGCGGCGTCCTTGTAGCAGCACTCCCACTCCAGCACCGCCCACGAACGGAAGCCGGCGGCCGTGAGCCGCGTGAACACCTGCCTGAAATCCACCTGCCCGTCGCCGAGGCTGCGGAACCGTCCGGGCCGCTGCTTCCAGTCCTGGTAGCCGCCGTAGACGCCGCTGCGGGGCGACGGCCGGAACTCGGCATCCTTTACGTGGAACGCCTTGATGAATTCGCCGTACGTATCTATGTAGCCGACGTAATCCAGACACTGAAGGATGAAGTGCGAGGGGTCGTACAGGATGTTGGCGCGCGGGTGGTTGCCGGTGGCTTCGCGGAAGCGCTCGAAGGTGGCGCCGTCATGCAGGTCCTCGCCGGGGTGGATTTCGTAGGCCAGGTCGACGCCGTGTTGGTCGGCGAAATCCAGAATCGGTTTCCAGCGCCGCGCCAGTTCCTTGAACGCTTCTTCGACCAACCCGGCGGGGCGCTGCGGCCAGGGGTACACGGTCTGCCACAGGAAGGCCCCGCTGAAGGTGGGAACGACGGAGAGGCCGAGGTTGCGGGAAGCGCGGATCACCAGCTTCATCTGCTCGACCGCCCATTCGGTTCTCGCGGCGGGATTGCCCCGGACTTTCTCGGCGGCGAAGGCGTCGAACAACTCGTCGTAGGCCGGATGAACCGCGACAAGCTGGCCCTGGAGGTGCGAAGCCAGTTCGGTGAGTTCGAGCCCGTTGGTCTGGGCCTTGAGGTCGTCACAATAGTCCTTCGATTCGGCGGCCTTCTTGATATCCATCACGCGGCCGTCCCAGGACGGGAGTTGCACGCCGACGTAGCCCATCGACTTGACCCACGCCGTAATCGACGCGAGGCTATTGAACGGCTCCTGATCGCCCATGAACTGGGCCAGAAAGATTGCGGGTCCCTTGATCTGTGCCATGTTCCTAATCATACCCGCAGCTTCGCGCGGCGATGCGCGGCTTCCTCCCAGCCGTTGAATCCCACCACAGTGCCCGATTTTGGGATTGGGTTCGAATTGCTAATTTTTGTATCGGAAAAATCGCGCTCCCGGCGGCTTTGTCTGAGGCTCGCAATTGACCGAAAGCCCGCTTTTTCATGGCTATACCCCTGAATCACAAAGGCTATTCGGCACGAACCGCCACGAAACGTGCGCTGGCCGTGCGTGGCATTTTCCCACACTGTCCGATTTTGGGAATGGGTTCGAATTGCTATTTTTGACGCGCGGAGAACGACCGGTGGTCGCGAGGTGAACGAGATTCAATTGTCAGAGAGCGAGGCGCGGCGGGAACAACACGACCGAGCCGGAGTCATCATAGCCTGGCGGAAATGGGCATTCCCGCTTGTGACGCGGGCGCATTGCTCGTAAGCTGCTGCGGATAGCGGAGTAATCCGTCGCGGGAGAGTGGAAATTGCCGTGTGACTGGTTGAAAAGCTTTCAGCTTTCAGCTTTCAGCCATCAGCCATCAGCTTTAGTTGTGGGAGTATGTGGGGCGGGGGCGCGCGATTTGTAGTCTCCTGTTGGTCGAACATGGGCGCAAAGGCTGTACGGTCGACAGATTCAACAGATTTCTACACCCTGTAGCGGGGAGTGACGCATCCTTAAGGTTTTTCGCGATAAACACGTTCTCGTGGAAGCCATTTCGTTCCAGTAAGATACAGCGAATGGACGGCGGGGTGACGCATCCGCCGCGACAGGATGCGTCACCTTTTTCATCACTTTTTGCGGATCTGTCGAAAGTGTAGAAAAGTGATGAAACGGTCGGAGACCGTCGCGCCGTAGGGCAGCGGGCCATGGCAGCCACGCGTTCGGGCCGGCGAGTCCGGCAGAAATATTCCGTTTTCAGAGAGCAAGGCGGCGGGGACAACACGCCGAGCCGCCGTCATTATAGCCCGGCGCCGGCGAGCATTCCCGCTTCCGGCACAGGCGATGTGCTTGTAAGCTGCTGCGGATGCGGGAGTAATCCGCCGCGGGGGCGCGGAAATTGCCGTGTGACTGGATCTTCCGGCGGGATGGGCGCAGGGAAAAAATTATCCTTTTGGATAAGAATGGCGTTATGGAGTTATCCTTTTGGATAATTTTTGTACGGGCGAGGGGGCCGACTAGGAAAAATCCTGTCCTATTTCAGATAATTGAACCTTGACATCCGTAAAGACCCGCAATAGAATCGAGGGCGGCGAATTTCGCCGGAGGAGAACTCGATTGTTGACGCGCATCCTGTTGCTGGCGGCCGCGCTCGCGTGGCCGACGATTCCCGCGGGCGCCCAGACCCCGGTGAGCCCGCGGAACCTGTACGAACGGCTGATTTGCGTTGTGCCCATGACGGGCAGCGGGACCTATGAGGACCCGCGGCGGCCCATGTTCGCGCCGGCGGATTCCGACCGGCTCCAGGCGCGGGGCGAGGCACAGATCCTCGGCTACGCCTATGAAGTGAGCGACGACGGGCAGTTCGCGCTGGTGGAGTTCGTGGCGCGGGACCGGACGGCGTTCGAGCCGATCGTGAACAGCGCGCGCTCCGACGTGCGGGCGTTCCGCAAAGGAACGGCCCGGCGCGAGGAGGTGGAGGCGGAGTTCGGGCGGCTGAAACGGAACGTGGACTGGAACCAGTTCTGGACGAAATTCGGGGTGAACGCGCGATGAAACGGACGGCTTTCTGGCTGCTTTGCTGCGCCGTTCCGGGGTGGGGCGCGTATCAGTACTATTACACCGACGCCCTGACGAGCATCAACGGGGCGAAATGGACGCAGAACGGGACGGTTTCCGGGACGAGCATCGGACTGACCGCGACGACGACGGCGGGCGGGTCGTTGATCCACAAGGACGCCGTGCCGGACCAGGCCAACGAGTACGAGGTGAAGACGACGCTGCGGCTGAAGAATTCCGGCGTGTACTATGTGCAGTACCTGGGAGCGAGCTCGGATGCGCGGCTGGGGCCGACGAGCGCGGGGACGTTCGTGGCGGTGGAGATGAATCCGACCATCGGCGGCGGGGCGTGCAGCCTGTCGCTGGCGCTGAAGAAGCGGATCAACAACCAGCTCACGACGGTGGCGACCACGACGGCCGGGTGCGGGGAGACGACCACGGTGCGGTCGGTGGTGTGGCACAACCCGGACGCGACAGCAGCATCTCGCAGGCGGCGTTGGGGCCGCGGGACCGGGCGGCGCCGAACCCGGTGGACCTGGCGTCGGTGGCGGTGGCGGCGTTTCCGAACCGGGTGGACCTGCGCTGGCAGGGCGTGACCGACGACGTCAACGGCACGGGCGTGTACCAGTACACGGTGTACCGGGGGACGACCGGGCTGTGGGGGTTCATGGCGTGGGAGGATACGATCTCCGACCCGGGAGTGGCGGCGGGGCAGAGCTACACCTACCGGATCTCGCCGTCGGATTTCCACTTCACGCAGGCGGCGTGGACGGACGTGCCGGTGACGACGCCGCCGGCGGGGTCGGTAGACCCGCGGCGGGTGGGGGTGCGGGCCAACGGGGCGTACTGGGGCGCGCTGGGCGAGCAGATCGACATGCTGTCGGGGAACGTGAACTACACGCTGCCGGTGGTGAAGGCGGCGAGCCGGAACGGGCGGTCCGTGCTGTTCGCGTTGAGCTATAACTCGCAGAACTGGCGGCGAGACAACGGCAACGTGTGGAAGCTGGGGTCGGACGTGGGGTACGGGTTCGGGTGGCGGCTGATGGCGGGGTCGATCGTGCCGTATTGGGTGAATCCGTGGACGGTGGACCACTGGACTTTCACGGACGCGACGGGGGCCGAGTACAAGCTGGACGTGAACAATAACGGGGTGTGGACGTCGTCGAAGGACGGCCTTTACGCCTGGTACGATTCCGGGACGAACCGGCTGTACTTTCCGGACGGGTCGTTCTGGGCGATGGGGTGCGTGTCGGGCGGGACGGAGCCGGATATCGGAACGCGGTATCCGACGACGCTGCAGGACGCCAATGGGAACCAAATCCTGGTGACGTACGCGCAGGGGGCGAACTCGCCGTTCGCGGAGAACTCGAGCGCGCGGATCAAGACGATTACGGACGTGCGGGCGAAGGAGAGCCTGCCGGGCGTCAGCGTTCCGACGTATACGTTCTATTACACGGACGGCCACCTGACGAGCGTGCGGAGCTCGCTGATCACCTCGGACTGGTGGAAGTTCACGTACGTGACGTCGCAGCCGCTGCGGTCGCCGTTCGCGGGGGCGCAGAGCTTCGGGACAACGGCGCTGCTGGAGAGTTTCTGGAGCCCGCAGACGGCCGGCTACCACACGTTCGAGTACGGAACGAATAACGCGGCGGAGCTGTCGCGGGTGACGCTGCCGCGCGGGGGGACGCTGCGCTGGGCTTACCGGGACTTTACGTACACGGGCAGCCGGACGCTGCGCGAAGTGGAGACCCGGTGGCTGAACGCCGGTGCAGGGGAGCTGAGGTACGACATCCAGCGGCCGTCGGGGGATTCGACCAAGACGGTACACAGCCAGGCGACGCTGCTGGACGCGGGCGGGGCGGCGAAGCGGGTGTGGACGTTTTCGACCTCGACGGCGCCGGCGGACGCGTGGAAGATCGGCTTGACCACGCAGGAGAAGAGCATCAAGACGGCGGGCGGCGTGACGCTGCGGCAGGCCGACTACACGTGGACGCAGGACGGGGCGGGGCGGCCGTACCTCCTGCGGGCGCAGACGACGCTGGACGGGGTGTCGACGAAGAAGGAACAGACGCTGGACAACTACGGCAACCAGACGGAGCTGAAGATTTACGACTACGGGGCGGCGACGTGGACGCGGAAATACACCTACACCCACAGCACGTTTTACGAGTACACGAACCGCTTTATCTTCAATGTACTAACGTCTGCACAAGTGGATGATGGAGCCGGAAACGTAACGTTGGCGCAGTATCAATACGATCTGTATAACGCCGAAAGCGGCGGCTGGTGCCAGGGATTCGGCCACATGACAGGCCCGGAGGACCTGCGGCAATACGACTACACAACGCAGAAGTGGCGGGGGAACGTGAGCGTCGCGATCGGCGGCGGGGTGACGCGGTGCTACGACTACGACATCAGCGGGGCGGTGGCGCGGAGCACCGATGGAACGACGATCACCTCAACGACGTTCGAACGTAACAACGCCGTTCCAAACGTGATGACGACCGGGAGCCTGACGACGGACCTGGACTGGACCGATCTGTTGGGGCTGAGCCAGAGCAAGGGGGCGAACAACGAGACGGCGTCGTTCACCTACGACAGCGTGGGGCGGCCGGCGAGTTCGACGACGCCGCGGGGAGCGGTGACCACCTACGCGTACGGGACAGGGCCGCCCTACACGGAGACGGCGACGAAGGCGGACGGACGGTTCGTGCGGACGACCTACGATGGGCTCGGGCGGCCGGTGAAGGTGGAGACGGCGAACACGTCGGGGGCTGTTAAGTCGGTGGTGGAGACCGAGTACGTGGCGTGCGCGTGCTCGGCGAGCGGGAAAGTGTACCGGGTGTCGCAGCCGTACGCGCCGGGCGGGACGAAGTACTGGACGGTCTACACGTACGACGCGCTGGGGCGGACGGTGCAGGTGGACCATCCGGGCGGCAGCGGCTCGACGGCGTACCTGTATTCGGCGAACACGGTGACGATGACCGATCCGGCGGGAAAATGGAAGAAGTACTGGATGGACGCGTTCGGGAACCTGACGCGGGTGAACGAGCCGAACCCGGCGGGCGGCACGGTGGACACGTATTACACGTACAACTTCCGGAACCAGTTGACGCAGTCGTCGATGACGCGGAGCGGAACGACGCAGTTGCGGACGTGGACGTATAACCGGGCGACGGGGCGGCTGACGAGCGTGACGCATCCGGAGACGGGAACAACCTCGTACACCTACAACGGCGACGGAACCATCGCCACGAAAACGGATGCCAAGGGGCAGCAGATCGCGTACACCTATGACGAGTACAAGCGGGTTCGAACGGCCGGCGGCGTGACGTTCACGTATGATACGGACCCGTTCGGAGGCGGGTCCGATTACCAGGCGGGCCGTCTTTCTCAGGTTGAATATGACAATGGCGGAGGGTTGTTCACCGAGAAATATCGCTACGATCAGGCGGGCCTGGTTGTTAAGAAGAGGGTCCATCTGCTCCGGTCCGGGAACAAGCAGGGGGATCTGGACGTCGATTACACGTACAACGTCGAAGGGCAAGTTACGTCCGTGAAGTACCCGAATGGGAACACGTACACGTACGGGTTTGATGCGATGGGGCGGCCGAACAAGCTGACGCCTCCCGGCGCCTCGCCGCAGGATTACGTAAAAGATGTGCTGTACGGACCGGCGGGGGAGATGACGCAGATCAAGGTTCAGATGGACCCGCCGCAAAACCCCTGGGACTACTACACGGAGACCCGGGGCTACAACCCGCGGCTCCAACTGAACGAGTTACAGGTTAAGAACCACGTGAATGCCATCCTGGTACATCACCAGTACCGGTATTCGGAGTCGGACCCAGGGGGCCAGGCGATGGTGATAGGCCAGCCAGATAGCGTACGCAGGCTGGCTTCGGCCTTCCAGACCGACGGAACAGGGATAGCCGGAACGATGAAATCGCAGGCCGCCGACGGCGCCACGGCGCAAGAAGGCCGAATGGAACCGGCTTTGTTCGACCCGGCGAATTTTGGAGTGATCGAGCGCGGAATCGAGTTGGCGCGACTGTCAGACCCGTACGAGGTGAATTATCTGCCGGGGCCGGAAACCACGTCCAAAGCGGCGCGGCTGGCCCGGACGGCGGCGGAGAGCGGCGGAGAGAAGAACTTCGTCGAGGAAACGCTGATGAGCGATAATTTCAGCGGCGGCTTCTCCGGCTGGACCGTGGTGGACGACGGGGCGAACAACGGACCGTCAAGCTGGAGCGTGAGTAGCGGAGAACTGCGGCAGACGTCGAATATCAGCGGGGAGGGAAGTTCGACGTACGCCAAGCCGGGAACGTACGCGGTGAAAGGCGATGCGGCGTGGACGAGCTACAAAGTGACAGCCAAGCTGCAGACGACGACAGCCGACGACGACGCGATCGGATTGATGTTCGGCTACCAGGACGGCGGCAACTACTACCGGTTCTCGATGGATTACCAGCGGAGTTACCGCTGGCTGGTGAAGGTGGTGAACGGGACGTGGACGGTGCTGGCCGAGGACGCCGTGCAGTACGCGCGGGGCCAATGGCACGACGTGGAAGCCAGCCTGTCGGGCGGCGTGGTGACGGTGAAGCTGAACGGGCAGCAGATCTTCAGCGTGGCCGATTCCAGTCACACGGCGGGGAAGATCGCGCTGTACAGTTGGGCGAACGCGGCGGCGAAGTTCGACGACGTGGTGGTGACGAGCGTCGGAGGCGGCGGAGGGTGCACGTATGGCATCAGTCCGGCGTCGAACGCGGTGGGAGCGGGCGGCGGGACGGGCAGCGTGGCGGTGACGGCAGGGGCGGGCTGCGCGTGGACGGCGGTGAGCAACGACGGAACCTGGCTGACGGTGACCTCCGGGGCGAGCGGGTCGGGGAATGGGACGGTGGGCTATTCGGCCGCGGCGAATGGCGGCTCCGAGCGCCAAGGGACGATCACGATCGCCGGACAGACGTTCACGGTGACCCAGGCGGGCGGAACGCTGATGAGCGATAATTTCAGCGGCGGCTTCTCCGGCTGGACGGTGGTGGACGACGGGGCAAACAACGGGCCTTCAAGCTGGAGCGTCGCCAGCGGAGAGCTCCGGCAGACGTCGAATATCAGCGGCGAGGGAAGCTCGACGTACGCCAAGCCGGGGACGTACGCGGTGAAAGGCGATGCGGCCTGGACGAGCTACAAAGTGACAGCCAAGCTGCAGACGACGACAGCCGACGACGACGCGATCGGATTGATGTTCGGCTACCAGGACGGCGGCAACTACTACCGGTTCTCGATGGATTACCAGCGGAGTTACCGCTGGCTGGTGAAGGTGGTGAACGGGACGTGGACGGTGCTGGCCGAGGACGCCGTGCAGTACGCGCGGGGCCAATGGCACGACGTGGAAGCCAGCCTGTCGGGCGGCGTGGTGACGGTGAAGCTGAACGGGCAGCAGATCTTCAGCGTGGCCGATTCCAGTCACACGGCGGGGAAGATCGCGCTGTACAGTTGGGCGAACGCGGCGGCGAAGTTCGACGACGTGGTGGTGACGAGCGTCGGAGGCGGCGGAGGGTGCACGTATGGCATCAGTCCGGCGTCGAACGCGGTGGGAGCGGGCGGCGGGACGGGCAGCGTGGCGGTGACGGCGGGGGCGGGGTGCGCGTGGACGGCGGTGAGCAACAACGGGGCCTGGCTGACGGTGACCTCCGGGGCCAGCGGGTCGGGCAACGGAACGGTGGGCTATTCGGCCGCGGCCAATGGCGGCTCCGAGCGGCAAGGGACGATCACGATCGCCGGGCAGACGTTTACGCTGACGCAGGCGGGCAACTGGGCGGCGGCGCCGAGCGGCAATAGCGGGCGGCTGTGGCAGATGGAAGACCTGGTGGCGGGCGAGGAGGTGACGTATCGCTACGACGAGCTGGGGCGGCTGACGAGGGCCGAAACCACCGGTCCGCAGTGGGGACTTTCCTTCTCCTATGACGGGTTTGGCAACCGGCTGAGCCAGGCGCAGATCAAGGGGACCGTGCCGGTGGTGGAGCGGACGGTGAATGCGGCGAACAACCGGTTGGTGTCGCAGACGGGGATTCCGGTGGCCTACGACGCCAACGGCAACCTGACGCTAACTCATGTGGCGGGGTGTGCGACGGCGGCGACGCTGACGTACGACCAGTTCAACCGGCTGACGCAGGTGACGGCGACGGGCTGCTACGCGGAATCCTACGGGTATGGGGCCGACGGTCGGCGGGTGTGGAAGAAGACGCAGGTGGGCTCGACGGTGACCGAGACGGTGTACGTGTACGGGGTGGGCGGGGAGCGGATCGCGGCGTACACGCCGGACACGAGCGGGGCGACGCTGGAGTTCACCAATGAGAAGAGGTGGGTGTACTTTGGGGGCCGGGTGGTGAAGGGGCCGGACGGGCCGGAGTTCCGGGACCGGCTGGGGTCGGTGGCGCTGCGCGGGGGGACGGCGGCCAGTTACTTCCCGTATGGTGAGGAGCGGACGGCAACGGCGGGGGAGAAGGACAAGTTTGCGACGTACTTTCGGGATGGGATGACGGGGCTGGATTACGCGCAGCAGAGATACTATTCGAGCACCCTGGGGAGGTTTCTGACGGCGGATCGCATCACGGCCAATAATGCCGTCGTCTTGCCCGACAACTGGAACAAATACACATACGTGGGAGGTGATCCGGTCAACAAGACGGATCCGGCGGGCTTGTGTTCTCCCGAGGACGATCCGCCTTGCTTCATTGTTGAGGGGGTCGCTCTAGGTCCGGATGTTATCGGTGGCGAACCGGTAGATCCAACTCTAATCTCATGGGCGCCGCAGTACACCCCTTCAAATACTCCGCCGTCCACTTCATGGCGCATGCAGCAGCGACAGAAGGCGCGGCAGGCCGAAGCGATGGAACGTAACGCGTTTGAAGCGTTCGTGGATGCGCAACACAATATAGGAGCGTACCAAAACTTCAGCGATCCCAAATGTGCTGATCTCTTAGAAGGCCTCGGAATCACTAGCCAGGCTCTTCTCGACATGGTTGCCAAGCTCGTTCCAGTTAATGCGGCGACCAGCCATACTCCAGTTACCGCTGTCTCCTCCCAACCGGCTAATTTTCCAACACAGACCGTGAGTCAATTCTTCCAGGCTCACCCCGGGGCTAATTCACTCGCAGGAAACAAAACCAACGGCGTAGTCTATATCCGAGTCGGAGCTTGGCTTCAATACTCTGAACCTGGAGCCGTGGCGGCGCTGATACACGAGGCGCTTCATTTTTTTCCTGGGTTGGACGACCAGAGGCTTTGGAAGACCTTTGTGCCCGGCCAGGAGTTCGATCCAGGAAACACGGTGAACATAACTACTAACATTCAAACGGACTGCTTGAAATAAGTGTCTGGAGAAAACAATGATTTTCTGCGCATTTCGCGGGTCCACAGTGATGATGGTGGTTGTAACTTTCTTGTTCGCATGCAACAGTCCCAGCGCAAACAATGAGAGAAAAGAAACCAAAAAGAAGCTCATAGAGAGAAGGTCGCTCACTATTCACCCAGTGACTATCGACGGACAATCGGCGCGTATTAAGGTACTCGCTCTTCGCGATCCATTTGGAACAGATTATACTTCGACGTGCAAAGGACCAACTTGCACGGGGTTGATAGGCAGAGACTACAGTTTTCGGGTGCTAGTGGAACAGAATGGTAGAATTCTTGAGGGCGCAACATGGGTGGGCAGCCCAAAATCATGGGTCACCGTCGATATGGGTCCGGCAATCGGCACAGCCGGTGACTTCGAGGGAAAGGAAGTCAAGGGTAGATTGGTGGGCGTTCCACAGCACGGTGGACCGACATGGGTACGGTTGCAGCACATATATACTCGTAATGTGAAAGAATCCGGACTAGACGCCAGCGGCAACTTTAGTCTGTATAATGTGCTACCCGCCAAATGGATTCTGCTTGTTCTACATGGCGACCAGGTTCTATACAATCGGCTGGTGACACTTCCGCAGGAGTCACTCTTGGCTCAGGAGCCACCTTTGGTTATTGATCTGAGGCAGCCGAACTGACAGAGCCACTACGACCGCCTGTACGCACCGGGCAGACGTTTACGCTGACCCAGGCGGGCAACTGGACAGCGGCGCCGAGCGGCAATAGCGGGCGGCTGTGGCAGATGGAAGACCTGGTGGCGGGCGAGGAGGTGACGTATGCCTACGATGAGCTGGGGCGGCTGACGCGAGCCGAAACCACCGGTCCGCAGTGGGGACTTTCCTTCTCCTATGACGGGTTTGGCAACCGGCTGAGCCAGGCGCAGATCAAGGGGACCGTGCCGGTGGTGGAGCGGACGGTGAATGCGGCGAACAACCGGCTGGTGTCGCAGACGGGGATTCCGGTGGCCTACGACGCCAACGGGAACCTGACGCTAACCCATGTGGCGGGGTGTGCGACGGCGGCGACGCTGACGTACGACCAGTTCAACCGGCTGACGCAGGTGACGGCGACGGGCTGCTACACGGAATACTACGGGTATGGGGCCGACGGCCGGCGGGTGTGGAAGAAGACGCAGGTGGGCTCGACGGTGACCGAGACGGTGTACGTGTACGGGGTGGGCGGCGAGCGGATCGCTTCCTACACGCCGGACACGAGCGGGGCGACGCTGGAGTTTACGAACGAGAAGAGGTGGGTGTACTTTGGGAGCCGGGTGGTGAAGGGGCCGGACGGGCCGGAGTTCCGGGATCGGCTGGGGTCGGTGGCGCTGCGCGGAGGGACGGCGGCCAGTTACTTCCCGTACGGGGAGGAGCGGACGGCGACGGCGGGGGAGAAGGATAAGTTTGCGACGTACTTCCGGGACGGGATGACGGGGCTGGATTACGCGCAGCAAAGGTATTATTCGAGTGTGGTGGGGAGGTTTTTGACGGCGGATCCGTACGTGGCGCCGGGGGCGGCGGCGGAGCCGCAGGGGTGGAACCGGTATGGGTATGTGGCGGGGGATCCGGTGAACTTCAATGATCCACCGGGACTTGTGCCGTGTCCGGCAGGTAGCGAGACGACCTGCATCGAGGTGATCGCTCCGTATCCGGTGGACCTGATCGGCGTCGTGGGCGTTGGGCCGGCCGGTGGCGGCGGTGGCGGCGGGAATATACCGAGCACGTTCGCGATGCTGAATGCGGAAACGGCGGACCGGGATGAAACGGAGAAGGTGACAGCCGGGCTAAGAGCGATGCGAGCTACAACGGCAGGGCTTCGTCCTTTGCTTTTGAACAGGATCACGTCGCTCGCGGGGACCAATTGTGGCACCATCTTCTCGAAAGATCAAGAATATGATCTCTCCAGTGGGGCGCTAACGGCCACCGCGAGAACAGCCACTATTTGGAACATTAACGGCAGCGAAGGTACACTGAGGCTCAGCCAGGCGACGGGATCCTTGTACGATCCCGATCCTATGATCCGAGATTACTTCAGCGGCGAGGGTGGTGACGCATACTACGTATCCGGAAACGCCATTTTCGTTGACTCCAGTTTCTTTGTTCATCCGGAGTTCGGTCCGCGCACTGCGAGGAGCAAAGCCACGTTGCTGCTTCATGAACTTCTTCACATGGTTACAGGACTTGGAGATCTTGAGATTGCGCGCCATTTCAGGATTCCACTTCCAGCGAACGCCACGGAGGCGGATGCCAGCGCCGCGTTCCGCAACTGGTTGAACAATGACTGCAATGACTGACATCACGTCTTTTTCGCGAATTGTCCTGTTGGCTCCGGTTGTTGTCTCGTTGGTCCTGGGGCAACAAGTTCTACAAGAGAAGCGCGGCAAGCATTTTCTAGTTCGGGACGTGTTTGTTGACGCAGAACGGTTTTCCTTCACCAACGTGGAGCGCCTCTCCCAGGCGGCTTTAGATGAATACAACGATCTCGGCTTTGTTCAATTTACAGCCTTCGGCGGCGAGCGACCCGGCAGACCTGCTCCCAAGCCGGATCACTGGGATTATTCACAGTGGCACCGATCATATGTCCATATTGCTACTCGTCCGACCAGAGTAGCCGAAATGATCGCGATCCAGGGCGATGCGGTGCTTCGGTACCGGGGCGTCAATGGAGAGGTTCTCCGCCGCGTACTGAGAGGTCGCGATCCTTTGATTGGTCCTGATTTCGAAGTTCTACATATTACCCTCAACGAAGCCCCTCTCCGACGGGGAGAGCAGAAAACCCGGGCTTCGGTTTTCGCACGGACCCAGCTTCCGTTGGAGGCAGGCCTTGGCGAAAGAATCTTCGTTTTCTTGCGCCAGCGGCTTGGGCTACCGCTCTCGCTCTACGCCCGTAATGACGTTTGGTTCATTGATAACTGGCGATTTCCCGTGCTGTATCCCTTCTCGCCGGCAGTTGCTCCTCCTTCGGCAGAGGAGCATAGGAGATCGCGGACGTTACACTGCAGTATGGAAAGTGGCGAACTTGCCTGCTCATTGGCGGGGGGGGGAATAGACCCTGCGATGGCCGTCCGGCTCCAGCGACGGAGGGAGCGGTTCGTCCGGACAGCGTACGACAGGCTGGCCGTCCGCAGTGGGCTATTTGGCGGCGCCGCCTACCGGTCTACGGTCCGCGCGTTCGCTATAATCCCGGCATGTCTACCCTGTGCCCGGCACGCCTTCCTGGCCGCTCCAGCGCTGCTCGGAGTCGCTACGCTCGAGCAAATTCCGCTCGCCATCACCACGGACGAAACTGACGACGATCTTGCCGTAGCCGCGACGTGTGCTTCGGGGGGGAGGCTGGTGACGCGGATGGAGCCGGGGGCGAGCGTGACGGAGAATGTGTTTGTGGATCGGCTGGGGTTGGTGGCTCGACGGGGCTACGGTACTTTCCGTACGGGGAGGAGCGCGGAGGGACGACGGCGCAGGAGCGGGACAAGTTCGGGACGTACTTTCGGGACGGGGTGACGAACCTGGATTACGCGCAGCAAAGGTATTATTCGAGCACGGCGGGGAGGTTCTTGAGCGCGGATCCTTTACGTACCGCGTGCGCTTCTTCTGATCGCGCCGTCCCGATCAGTACCCCTTCTTCTTGTCCACGACGTTGTGGAGTTGCTCGCCTTTGACGAACCGCGCGACGTTCTCTTTGAGCAGCTCCAGGCGGCGCGGGAATTCGCCGTCGCTCTGCGTGGCGATGTGGGGCGTAATGACGACGTTGTCGAACTTCCATAGCGGATGGCGCTTCGGCAGCGGCTCCGGATCGGTGACGTCCACCCCCGCGCCCGCCAGCCGGCGGCTGTCCAGCGCCTTCACCAGCGCCTCCAGGCTGTAGAGCTTGCCGCGCGAGACGGCGATGAAGTAGCTGCCCTTCTTCATCAGCTCGAACTGCCGCGCGCCGAACATCCCCTCGCTCTCGGGCGTGTGCGGCGCGGCAAGGAAGACGGCGTCGGCCAGGGGAACGACTTCGTCAAGCCGGTCCGGGTACGTCATGCGGTCCACCGCCGGGCTCGGAGGCAGTTCCTTCGGGTCCACCCCGATTACCTTCATGTCGAACGCCTTGGCGCGCTTGGCGATGTGCGAGCCGATGCCGCCCATGCCGACGATCACCGCCGTCTTGCCCTGCAACTCGACCAGGTCGTATGGCTTACGCTCCCATACTTCATCCGGGCGGATGGACGCGAAATACGTCAGTTTCCGCGTGAGCGCCAGCAGCATGCCCATCGCGTGGTCCGCGATGCCCGGACTCGCGACCAGGCGCGCGTTGGTCAGCGTGATGCCGCTATCGATCAGCTCCGGGTAGCGGTAAGGCTCCACGCCCGCGCTGAGCACCTGGACCCACTGCAGCTTCCGGCCGGCGCGGATCACCTCCGCCGTCGGTCCGCCGATGAAAGCGTCGGCGTCGGCGACCTCTTTGAGCAGCTTCTCCTTCTGCTCCACCGCCTCGGGCGAGTCCGGCGTCACCGCCGTCACGGCGTGCGCCGCCGCCGGAATCCCCGGCACGATACGCGCACCGGGCGCGGCCTGCCGGAGCGCCTCAATCTCCGCCGGCGCCAGTCCGACCACGACGATCTTCTTCGGCTGGCCGAACGCCAGCGGCGCCAGCGCGACGAGCAACCAGGCGAGTTTCTTCATCGCATGCCCCTCACATGTACATGCCGCCGTTGACGCCCAGCACCTGGCCCGTCATGTACCCGGCGGCGTCGCTCACCAGAAACCGCACCGCGGCCGCCACGTCGGCCGGTTGCCCCATACGCTGCAGCGGAATTCGCGCCAGCATCTTCTGCTTGATCTCCTCCGGCAGCGCCTTCGTCATGTCCGTCTCGATGAAGCCCGGCGCGACGGCGTTGACGGTGATGTTCCGCGACGCCAGCTCCAGCGCCAGCGTCTTCGTCAGCCCGATCAGCCCCGCTTTCGACGCGACATAGTTGGCCTGCCCGATGTTGCCCATTTGGCCCACCACGGAGGCGATGTTGACGATGCGCCCCCATCGCTCGCGCATCATCCCGGGAAGCGCCTGCTGCGCGCAAAGAAACGCCCCGGTCAGGTTGATCTGCAGCACCAGGTTCCAGTCCTCCGGTTTCATCCGCATCGACAGCGCGTCCTTGGTGATCCCGGCGTTGTTGACCAGCGCGTCCACCCGTCCGCACTCCTTGAGGATCGCGGCGAACGCCTCCTTGATCGTCTCGGCCTGCGACAGGTCCAGGTACTGCGTTACCGCCTCCCCGCCCAGGGCGCGGACCTCCTCGGCGACCTTTTCGTTGTTCTCGCGCTCGTTCGAGGCCACCACGATCTTCATCCCGTCCCGGGCCAGCGCCAGCGCTGTCTCCCGGCCGATGCCGCGGCTCGCCCCCGTGACGCACGCTACTCTCTGAGCCATTCCGTCTCCTTGGTTGGTATGCTGAGTAATTCTCAATCATAGTAAAAAGAAGCACCGCGCACCCTCATGGCTTACAACGACTTGCGGGACTACATCCGCGCCCTCGAACGTCACGGCGAACTCAAGCGCATCCCGTTCGAGGTGGACCCCGTGCTGGAGATCACCGAGTTCGCCGACCGCGCCGTGAAGAGCGGCGGTCCCGCCCTGCTGTTCGAAAAGCCCACCGGCAGCAAGATCCCCGTCCTCATCAACAGCTTCGCCAGCAAACGGCGGATGGAACTGGCGCTCGAAGTCGATTCGGTGGAAGAGGTCGCGCAGCGGATCTCCGACTATCTCCAGATGCAGATGCCGCAGGGCTTGATCGGCAAGATCAAAATGCTGCCGAAGCTCGCCGAAATGGGCAGCTTTTTTCCCCGCGCCGTCTCCTCCGGACCGTGCAAGGAGGTGGTGCTGCGGAAGGATTTTTCGCTCTTCGAGTTGCCGGTGCTCCACTGCTGGCCTCAGGACGGCGGCCGCTTCATCACCCTGCCGCTCGTCTTTTCGCGCAACCCCGACACGGGCAAGCGGAACTGCGGCATGTACCGCCTCCAGGTCTACGACCACCGCACCACCGGCATGCACTGGCAAACCCACAAGCAGGGCGCCGAGCACTATCGCCGGATGATCGCCGAGGGCAAGAACACCCGGATGGACGTTGCGGTCGCCATCGGTTCCGACCCGGCCACCATGTACTCCGCCATCCTGCCCCTGCCGCCCGACCTGGACGAGATGATGATCGCCGGTTTCCTGCGCGGCAAGCCGGTCGAGATGACGCGGTGCGAAACCTGCGATCTCGAAGTGCCCGCCAACGCCGAGATCGTCCTCGAAGGCTACGTGCAGTTGGGCGAACTGCGCACGGAAGGCCCCTTCGGCGACCATACCGGCTTCTACTCCCTCGAGGACGACTACCCCGTCTTCCACGTAACCTGCATCACCCGCCGCAAGCATCCCGTCTACGCCACCACCATCGTCGGCCCGCCGCCGATGGAGGATTACTACATGGGCCAGGCGATCGAACGGATCTTTCTTCCGCTAATGCGGCTGCAATTGCCGGAAGTCCGCGATATTTCGATGCCGGCGGAAGGCATTTTCCATAACTTGATTCTCGTCGCCATTCGAAAATCCTATCCGGGCCACGCGCGAAAAGTGATGCACGCCATCTGGGGACTCGGCCAGGCCATGTTCAGCAAGTGCATCGTCGTGGTGGACGAGGACGTCAACGTGCAGGACGCGCGCGAGGTGGCCTGGAAAGCGCTCAACAACATCGATCCGGAGCGCGACATCGAATTTGTTCACGGCCCCATCGATTCGCTCGACCACGCCAGCCGGCTGCCCAATTACGGCTCGAAGATGGGAGTCGACGCTACTCGCAAATGGCCCCAGGAGGGCTTCACCCGCCCCTGGCCCGGCGTCATTCGCATGACCGATGAAGTGAAGCAGCGGGTCGACCGGCTCTGGAAAAAGGCTGCGCTGTAGCGGATGCAACTCCACAACAAGATCCTCATCGGCCTCGCGGCGGGCGTCGCCGCCGGACTGCTGGCGAAACTGGCGCGGCTGGACTGGCTGATGGCGGCGCTCGTTTTTGTCGAGCCCGTCGGCGCCGCGTTTATCCGCCTGATCACCATGATCGTCATCCCCCTGATCATCGGGAGCATCATCGTGGGCGCGGCGTCTCTTGGCGACCTCCGGAAGCTCGGCCGGATTGGCGGCAAGACGGTCTTCTACTACCTGCTGACGATGACCACCAGCGTCATCCTGGGGCTGCTGCTCTCCAACCTGATCCGGCCCGGAAGCCGCATCGATCCGGTGACGCGCGATCACCTGGCCGAGCAATTCGCCTCGCAGGCCTCCGCCCAGCTCAAGCTCGCCGAACGTACGCCTTCCATTAAGGATCTTCTACTCGACATTATTCCGCGAAATCCCGTCAAGGCGGCGGCCGATTTCGACCTATTGCCGCTGATTTTTTTCTCGTTGATCTTCGGCGCCGCCATCAGCCTCGTCCGGAGCGACGACGCCCGCGCGGCCGTCCTCCATTTCTTCGCCGGCGTGAACCAGGCCTCGACGATCATCATCCATTGGGTGATGCAACTGGCGCCCTACGCCGTCTTCGTCCTGATCGCGGTGGTGGTGGCGAGGTTCGGCGTCGACCTGCTCCAAAGCCTGCTCATTTACGCGGTCACCGTCCTGCTCGGCTTGTTTCTGCAAACCTACGTGACCCTGGCGATCCTGGTGCGCGTGTTCGGCCGCATCAACCCGGCGAAGTTCTTCCGCCGCATCGCGGCCGCGCAGTTGTTCGCCTTCTCCACCTCTTCTTCCAACGCCACGCTTCCGCTGTCGATCGAAACGGCCGAAACGCGGCTCGGGATCTCCAAGAGCGTAAGCAGCTTTGTGCTGCCCCTCGGCGCCACGATCAACATGGACGGTACCGCGCTCTACCAGGCGGTGGCCACCATGTTCATCGCGCAGATCTACGGCGTCCCGATGGACCTTGGCGCGCAGCTTACCATCGTGCTGACCGCCACGCTCGCCTCGATCGGCGCCGCCGGAGTGCCGAGCGCCGGGATCATCACGCTGATCATCGTGCTGCAATCGGTCGGACTCGGCGCCCGCGTCGAGTCCGGAATCGCGCTCATCCTCGGCGTCGACCGCATCCTCGACATGAGCCGCACGGTGGTCAACGTGACGGGCGACCTGGTCTGCGCCGTCTGCGTCGGGCGCAGTGAAAAGGCGATGAACTTGCCCGCCGAGGAACCCGCGCCTGTCGCGGCGCGCGAAGGTTAGCCGCTCAGGCGCCGTGCTAGAATCAGAGTGACCCGACGGTGGCTATAGCTCAGTTGGTAGAGCGCTGGATTGTGGTTCCAGTGGTCGAGGGTTCAAATCCCTCTAGCCACCCCAACACCCGCCGCTAGGCCCCGACGGGCTATCATGGGAGTTTTCCCCATGGTCGGCAACGTACCGGACATCCTGTCCCGGATCGTCGAGCGCAAGCGCGCGGACCTGGACCGGCTGATCCCACAAAGGCTGGAATTGGAACGGCGGGCCGAGGAATGCGCAGCCTCGCGCCGCGACTTCCGCAAAGCGCTCGAGTCCCGCGCCCCGGCGGTGATCGCCGAAATCAAGAAGGCCTCCCCAAGCCGCGGCGTTCTGGCGCAGGATTTCGATCCGGTCCGCTTGGGGCGCGCCTACGAGGCTGGCGGCGCGGCTGCGCTCTCGGTGTTGACCGACGCCGAATTCTTTCAGGGCAGCTTGGCCGACCTGGAGACGGCACGCGGAGCCGCAACGCTGCCCGCGCTGCGGAAAGACTTCACCATCCACGAACTGCACGTTATCGAAGCGGCGGCTCACGGAGCGGACGCCATCCTGCTCATCGCCGCGATTCTCACCCGGAGCGAAATCCGGCGGTTTCGCGAGCTGGCCGGCGAGTTCGGCATGGCGGCGCTCGTGGAGGCGCACGACGCAGGCGAAGTGCGGGAAGCGCTGGCGTCCGGCGCCGGAATTGTCGGCGTCAACAACCGGAATCTTCACACCTTCGAGGTCCGGCTCGACACGTCGCTGCGCCTGGCTCGGGAGATCCCGCCGGACATACTCAAGGTGAGTGAAAGCGGCATCCGTTCACGGGACGACATTTCGCGGCTCCGCGATGGCGGATTTCAGGCCTTCTTAGTGGGCGAAAGCCTCATGCAATCCTCCGATCCCGCCGCCGCACTGCGAGCCCTGACCTCATGATGGTGAAGATCTGCGGCATCACCAATCGCGACGATGCGCTCGCGGCCGTCGAGGGAGGCGCCGCCGCCCTCGGGTTCAATTTCTGGCCCGGCAGTCCGCGCCACATCGCCGTCGACGCCGCGGCGCAAATTGTCGAGACGCTGCCGGCGAACGTCTGGAAAGTGGGACTGTTCGTGGACGAGGCGCCGGAGGCGATCCGCGCCATCACGGAGCAACTTGCGCTCGACGTCGCGCAGATACATGGCGACGGCGGATGGCCGGAGGGCATCCGGATTTGGAAGGCCTTGGCGGTGACGCCGGAGTTCCATCCGCAGGACCTGGACGCGTACGCCGTGGAGGCGTTTCTGCTGGACGCCCCGGCGGGCGTGCGGCGCGGCGGCGCCGGAAAGCCGTTCGATTGGCGGCTCGCCGCCGGCGCGTCTAAGCGAATCGTCCTGGCTGGGGGGCTGGACGCCTCCAACGTCGCCGAGGCAATCCGCACGGCGAGGCCGTGGGGCGTCGACGCCTGTTCCCGGCTGGAATCGGCGCCGGGCAAGAAGGATCACGACAAGATGTCAGCGTTTCTTAAAGCGGCGAGGGAAGCCGGATGAACGCGCAACCGGACGCGCGAGGACACTTCGGACCCTACGGCGGGCGGTTCGTCCCGGAGGTGCTGATGTCGCCCCTGGAGGAGTTCGAGCGGGCGTACGCCGAAGCGCGAAACGATCCCGGTTTCCGCCAGGAACTCGAGGACCTGCTCCGCAACTACGCGGGCCGTCCCACGCCCCTGTACCGCGCCGACCGGCTGTCGCAATCGCTGGGCGGCGCGCGGTTGTACATCAAGCGCGAAGACCTGCTCCACACCGGCGCGCACAAGATCAACAACTGCCTCGGCCAGGCGTTGCTCGCCCGCCGCATGGGCAAGCGGCGCATTGTCGCCGAGACCGGCGCCGGCCAGCACGGCGTCGCCACCGCCACCGTCTGCGCGCTGTTCGGCATGGAGTGCGTGGTGTATATGGGCGTCGAGGACATGCGGCGCCAGCGGCTCAACGTGTTCCGGATGCGCCTGCTGGGCGCCAAAGTCGTCGGGGTCGACGCGGGCAGCCGCACGCTGAAGGATGCCATCTCGGAAGCGATGCGCGACTGGGTGACAAACGTCTCCACCACGCATTACCTGCTGGGCTCGGCGCTTGGCGCGCACCCCTATCCGATGATTGTGCGCGATTTCCAGCGCGTCATCGGCGACGAAGCCCGGCGGCAAATCCTCGACGCGGAAGGGCGGCTGCCGGACGCCGTATTCGCCTGCGTCGGCGGAGGCAGCAATTCCATCGGGATCTTCCACGCGTTCCTGGACGATCCGGCGGTAAAGCTCGTCGGCGCGGAAGCGGGCGGGCGCGGCAATGAACTCGGCAATCACGCGGCGCGGTTCTTGATGGGAACCCCCGGCGTGCTGCACGGCGTCTACAGCTACCTGCTCCAGGATGAAGACGGCCAGGTGGCCCCGACGCACTCGGTTTCCGCCGGTCTGGACTATGCCTCTGTTGGACCCGAGCACGCTCTTCTTCACGACCAGGGGCGCGCCGAGTACGTCACCGTGGGAGACGCCGAAGCGCTGGAGGCGGCCCGCATCCTGTCGCGAACCGAAGGGCTGATTCCCGCCCTGGAGTCGGCTCATGCCGTCGCCGAAGCGATCCGGCGCGCTCCGCGGGCGCACGACCAGGTCTTCCTTGTAAACCTCTCCGGACGCGGCGACAAAGACATTGACATCTACCGTGAAAACTTCCCAGACCTCGATGAGCCGGCCGGCCAGTAGAATCGAAAGCCTTTTCGCGCGACTGCGAAGCGAAGGACGCGCCGGCCTCATCGCGTACCTTACCGCCGGCGATCCGTCGATGGACCGCACTGCCTCGCTGATCGCGGCGCTCGAACGCGGCGGCGCGGATCTGATCGAGCTGGGAGTTCCCTTCTCCGATCCCGTAGCCGACGGTCCGGTGATTCAGCGGGCGTCGGACCGCGCGCTGAGAGCGGGCGCCCGCCTGCGCGACGTCCTCGATGTCGCCCGCCAGGCGCGGCGGCGCTCGGAAACACCGATCCTTCTGTTCACGTACCTGAACCCGGTGCTGCGCTACGGGCTGGACCGGCTGGCGCAGGACGCCGCCGGCAGCGGCATCGACGGTTGCCTGATGACGGACCTCAGCGTCGAGGAGGCGGAGGACTACGTGCAAATCATGCGGCGGCGCAACCTCGACACCGTCTTCCTGGCCGCCCCCACCAGCACGCCCGAACGCATGCGCCTGGTGGCGCGATACTCCACCGGGTTCGTATACCTGGTTTCGCGGACCGGCGTTACCGGCGTTCAGGCGTCTCTCTCGGAGGCCACCGCGCCGCTGGTGCGCGCGATGCGCCAGATTACGGACCTGCCCCTGGCCGTGGGCTTCGGCATTTCCAGGCCCGAGCATGCGGCGGAAGTGGGCGAGCTTGCCGACGGCGTCGTGGTGGGAAGCGCGTTTGTGCGCCTGATCGAGGAACATGCGGCGAGCCCGGAGCTGGAGAGTAAACTGGAATCCCTGGCGCGCGGGCTGAGCCAGGCGCTCCGGACGAAGAAATGAACCGGAAAGACGGGCTGAAGGTCCTGGCGGACTATCGCAACCAGATCGACGAGATCGATCGCCGGCTGGTTCAACTGCTGAACGAGCGGACGAGAATCGTGGAAAAACTCGGCCGCGTCAAGCAGGAGTTGCGCATGCCCATTTACGAGCCACGGCGGGAGGACGAAGTGTTTCAGAACGTGGCCGATTCCAACGAGGGTCCGCTGCCTTCGGACGCCCTGAAGCGCCTGTTCGAACGAATTGTCGACGAGATGCGGACCTTGCAGCGCATGAAGCGCGAGACCCGCGGCGACCAACTCGCCGCCGGCGAAGCCGCCTCTTCGACGAAAGGAAGCTAGATCTCATGTTGGTAGTCATGCAGGAGGGCGCCAAGGAGCCGCAGGTCCAGGCCGTCATCGACCGCATGGTCTCCCTGGGGCTCACGGTCCACCGCTCCACCGGCGTCCGGCACACGGTGCTCGGCGGCGTAGGCCCGGTCGAGCACATCGAGCCGGCGGATTTCGAGGTGATGGAGGGCGTTAAGGAATGCTTTCGCATCGCCTCGCCGTACAAGCTCGCCAGCCGAGCGTTTCGCCCCGGCGGCACAGTCGTCCGGATTCGCGACGTCGATATCGGCGGCGACAGGATCGCGATCATGGCCGGCCCGTGCAGCGTGGAGAGCGAGGAGCAGATCGAGCGGACGGCGGAAGCGGTGGCGCGCGCCGGGGCGAGCGTTATTCGCGGCGGCGCGTTCAAGCCGCGCAGTTCCCCGTACTCGTTTCAGGGACTCGGAGAGAAAGGGTTGCAGTTGCTCCGCGCGGCGGCCGACCGCCAGGGGCTACTCACGATTACCGAGGTAATGGATCACACGCAGATTCCGCTTATCGCCGAATACGCCGACATTATGCAGGTCGGCGCGCGGAATATGCAGAATTTTAACCTCCTCAAAAAGCTCGGCGAGCTCCGGAAACCGGTGCTGCTGAAGCGCGGCCCGGCCGCCACCGTCGAGGAATTGCTGCTGTCGGCCGAGTACATCCTGGCCGGCGGCAACTACGACGTGATCCTGTGCGAGCGCGGCATCCGCACTTTCGAAAGCTATACCCGAAATACAATGGACATTTCCGCCATTCCGGTGGTGAAAAAGCTGTCCCATTTGCCGATCGTGGCCGATCCGTCGCACGGCACCGGGCGGCGCGACAAAGTGGCGCCGATGGGACGGGCCGCCATCGCCGCGGGCGCCGACGGACTGCTGGTGGAAGTGCACTCGAATCCCGACAAGGCGCTCAGCGACGGCGCCCAGTCGCTGTGGCCGGAGCAGTTCGCCGAGCTGATGGGACAACTGCGCATCATCGCTCCGGCGGTGGGCCGCCGCGTCTAGCGCCGCATGGACACCGTCGCCATCGTCGGAGTCGGGCTCATCGGCGGCTCGTTTGCCCTGGCGCTGCGGCGCGCGGGCTTTTCCGGCGAACTGATCGGGGTGAGTTCCCCCCGCACCATCGCGGAGGCGCTTGAAGCCGGCGTCATCGACCGTGCGCTCCCGCTGCAACAGGCCGCCGCCGCGGCCGACCTCATCTATCTCTCGCAGCCGATATCGGGCATCCTCGAAACGATCGCGAAGCTCGACCCGCTGGTGAAGGACGGCGCGTTGATCACCGACGCGGGCAGCACCAAGGCCCGCATCGCCGAGCAGGCCCGCCGCCACATCCGCCGCGCGCAATTCCTCGGCGGACATCCGATGGCCGGCAAGGAGACGCGCGGCCCGGCCGCCGCCGAGGCGGACCTGTTTCAGGACCGCACCTACGTTTTGACTCCTTCGGAACCGGCGGCGCTCGAATCGGCGGCGGCCCAGGAGTTGATCGGCTGGATACGCCGTTTCGGCGCCCGTCTGCTGTACCTGGCGCCCGAACAGCACGACCGCACGGTGGCCTTTGTTTCGCATCTGCCGCAACTGGCGTCCACCGCGCTGGCGGCGATGCTGGGAGACCGCGGCGACCTGCCGGCGCTCGACCAGGCGGCCGGACCCGGCCTCGTGGACACCACGCGGCTCGCGCTCAGCCCCTTCGAGATCTGGGGCGACATTCTCGCCACCAACGCCGCCGACATTCAGGAGGCGCTCGCCGCCTACATCGACGCGCTGGCCGATATGCGCGCCGCGCTATCGCAAGGCGGGGCCGAGAGCCGGTTCGAATCCGGCGCCGCCTTCGCCTCCCGCTTGCGCCGCGACAAAGTCTGACCCCGCGGGTTGTCCAACCTCACCACTCCTCCGCGAGCCGCTTCACCTGACGCACAGCCAGCCGGTACGCTTCATCATCGATCCGCAAACACGTCCTCACGCTAACATGATGCCATCGGATTGCTCTGCGTCCGGGCGGCTTCGCGGTTTTGCGAGCCTGAGTTCCGGCGCCCACGGGATCTCCCTCCTCCGCGCATCGTTCTGAGTTTAGAATCGGAGGAAGACATTTGTGGGACCGGAACGGCGGGGCGAGCGCGATCGGCAGCCGGCGCCGGCGGGCCGCGGGACGATGACGGCAAGAACAATCTCGCATTTCGAAATCGGCGAGAGGCTCGGCGAAGGGGGCATCGGCGTTGTCTACAAGGCGCGCGACATCCACCTGGACCGGCTGGTGGCCATCAAGTTTCTGCACCCGCACCTGCTCGACTCCGCCGAGGCGGTGCGGCGGTTCCGCAAAGAGGCGCGCGTCCTTTCGAACCTGAACCATCCCAACATCGCCACCATTTACGAAACGGGCGAGGAGGCGGGCCAGCAGTTCATCGTGCTGGAGTACCTCGCCGGCGGCGCCCTGTCGGCGAAAATTCGGGATCTGCGCGAAGCGGGGCTGCTGCCATCGCTACGCGAGGCGCTCAACATCGCCACGCAAGTGGCCGAAGGCTTGGCGCACGCCCACCGCATGGGCATCGTCCACCGCGACATTAAGCCGGCGAATATCCTCGGCACGCTCGAGGGAAAGTACAAGGTCACCGATTTCGGCCTGGCGCGGTTCGCGCAAAGCGGCGATTCGACGGTGGCGGCGCGCCTGGAGGGCACCGTCCCATACCTGCCGCCGGAGCAGATTCGCGGCGGCGGGGCGGACTACCGGGGCGACATCTACTCGTTCGGCGTGGCCTTGTTCGAGCTATTCACGGGCGAGCGGCCTTTCGCGGCCGCCAACGACGCCGCGACGATGCAGGCCATCCTTACCGCTCCGGCGCCGGCGCTGCGGCAGTTCCGCCCCGACGCTCCCGCGGAACTTGAGCAGTTGGTGCGCCGCCTCATGGCGAAGGATCCGCGGCGGCGGCCCGCCGAAGCCGGCGACGTGGCCCGGGAGCTGGCGGCCATCCGGGACAACACGCCGCCGACCGCGGAGGTCGCGGCCCCCGCGCGAGCCGACGCCACAACCGTCACCGTGAGGCTTACCCCAAGACGGCGGTTCGCCGTCAGGGCGCTCACGATCGCCGCTCTGCTCCTGGTCGCCGCCGGCGCGACGGCCGGCGTATCGCGACTGTGGGCCATGCGGTGTCTGCTCGCTCGCGACAAGTTCGAAAGCTGCCGCCTGCCGGCGGAGAAGCACGTCGGCGTGTTGGCTTTTGCTCCTGGTTCCCCTGGCGATGTCGTTTCGGCGGGTCTGCGGGAATACATGGTTACGCAACTCGGCAAACTGACGCGGTTCGATAAAGCCCTGTGCGTCCATACGCTGGACGACCGTTCCCCTTCCCGGCCCCTCAAACTCGCCATCGAGCCAGCCTTCGTTCAAGAGGCGGGCGTGGCGGTTGTCGACGGCCGGTTGTGGAATCTGCAGCGTGATCTCGCGCTGGATCGCCTCGCGCCCGCGCTGTTCGGCACGGCGTCGTTTCAGGATCAATTCGCCCTGGCGCTGATGCGGGCGCTGGAGATCAGCCCCGCGGCAGGCCCGCGGCGGGCGCTGGCGGCAGGCAGCACCGGCATCGCCGAAGCTTTCCAGTCTTACATCTCGGGGCTGGGTAGGCTGGCGCTGGACGAACCGGACGAAGCGGCCGGCGCGTTTCAGAGAGCGGTTTCCGAAGATCCGTACTTCGCCGCGGCCCACGCCGGCCTCGCCGAAGCGTACCGCCTGCAGTATCATCGCCGCGGGGACGACAAGCTGATCGCGCGGGCACTGGAATCGGCTCGCATCGCCGTGGCGCGCGACGACGAGCTTCCGGAAGGTCATCTCGCGCTGGGGCGGATCTATAACGACCTGGAACGGCACGACGAGGCGGTGAAAGAACTGCGCCGCGCGGTGGAGTTGATGCCGGCCAGTTCCGAGAACCGGTATGACCTCGTCAACGCCTGGATCGCCAGGGGCAGCCTTGCGGAGGCCCAGGCAGCCGCCGAGGAGGGCGTGAAGCTGTATCCGGATTGCTGGCTGGCCCAGCACGACCTGGGCAACTTCTACCGCACGCTGGGGCGCTTCGACCAGGCCGAGGCGCATTTCCGGCGCGTCGTGGAACTGGCGCCGAAGAATTCCGTCGCCCGCAGTAACCTGGCAGCCACGCTCTACGACCAGCAGAAGAATACCGAGGCGGAACGGGAGTGGCTGGAGGCGCTCGACCTGGCGCCATCCTCAACCGTTTACACGAATCTGGGCCAGCTTTATGTCCGGACCAATTGCTACGCCGCGGCCGAACGGGCCCTCGCGCTCGCCACCGAGACCGCGCAGGACGACTTCCTGGCTTACGGCAACCTCGCCGAAGCCTACCACCTGCTGCCGGAACACCGTATCCGGGAACAGGGATTGTTCGCCAGGGCGCTGAAGCTGGCTCAGGAACAGCGCGCCGGCGCGCCCAACGATCCGCAGGTGGCGCGCATGGTGGCCTTCTACCTCGCCCGGCTCGGCGAACGGAACGCCGCACTGGAGGCGATCCAGCAGGCGATTGACTTGGCGCCCGACAACGTTCATACTCTCTATCGCGCCGCTTTTCTTTTCGAGATTACGGGCGAGCGGGACCGGGCCCTTCCACTGCTGGAGCGGGCCCTGAAGGCGGGTTATCCCGCGCGGGAGCTATGCACGCACCCCGACTGGGCGAGACTTCGCGACGATGCGCGATTTCAAGCGGCTCTGGCCGGCCGGTGCGCCCCCTACCAGGGGGCGGGACGTGAGACGTTTAACTGCCCGGATAGACCGCTGAAGATGGGCGGCCGCGGCCGCAACTGATCGCGGCCCGACGAGAACACAGTCAGTCGGAGGTGCTTTGATGTCAGCGCAATTGTATGAACCTTCCCCCAGAATTGTCCTGGCGGTGGATGCCAGGACCGAGGATTTCACCATCGCTCCAACCACCCGCGTGGCCGCTCCGGGACAAGCCTTGAGTTGGACCAGCGACGACGGCCCGTTCGTCCTTCATTTCAATCACCGGACGCCGGTGGGCAGCGTCGTGCTGCACAGCAAGTGGACGGGTTCGGCTCACGCGGCGGAAGCGCAAGTCGACGACAATGCCCGCCCGGGCGTTTACGAATACGCCATCGCCATCGCGAAGGAGGATCGCGTGTTCATCCACGTAAGCGGCGAAGTCCGGGTCGAGCGGCCGCGCCGCGGCTGACCGTCCCGGCGCGGGACGTCCGGCGCCACAGCGGTGCTCGAAGGTATTTTGCCTCCGCGAATTAAGTACTATTAAGGCTCTAAACTCCTTGACATCGAATGCTCGATCGCGCCAGAATTGAATGGCGCTGCCCGGCCGGCAAGAGCATCGATAAGAGGCAGTCTCGCGTCCGCCGTCTTCCAAGCCTGAGCCCAAGATTTCGCGTAGAGGATTTATGCGCAGTTTTGCGAGCGTCATTCTTTTTCTTCAGCTAGTTCTCCCCGCAATCGTTCTCCCGGCGGCACAAGACCGGCCGGGCGCCGCCGCCGCTCTGGCCACCGAGCGCGCCCGCTTAATGCGGGACTTCGACGTGCGCGCCAAGATTCGGAACGCGCATCGGGCTGGTGGCGCGGAGAAAACGCTGAACGATCGCGCGCGGGCCGCCGCCGAAGCGTCCGGGTTGCGGGCCTCCGCCTCGTCTTCGCTGCGCGTCGCCGAGGGCCGCTTCGGCGCGCCGCGATTGGTCTCGAGCGCCGATGGCCCCCTCACCGCGGCTTCGCGCGAGGATCCCGAAACGATCGCCAGGGATTTCCTGCGCGCCTGGCGCGGCCTCTTCTCATTCAGCGGCGACGAGATCGACGCGCTGAAAGTCACTGAGCGGGACGTCTCGGACGGAATCGCCTTTCTGAAATTCCAGCAGACCGTCTCCGGCGTCGACGTCTTTCAGGGGTTCCTGAAGATCGTCGTCGATCGCGAGGGCCGCGTGGCCCAGGCGATGGCGGCCGATATCGCGCCGGGATTGCGGCTTGCGATCCGCGCCAGGCTTTCGCCGCGGGAAGCGGCGGCCGCGGCGCTTGAGGCCGGCGGCTGGAAGAACGCCGGTCTCCAACAACTGTCATCCGCGGGGCCGATGGCGGCCGTCTTCCGAAACCCCCGCGGCGCGCAGTTGCTCCCTCTCGCGGTTGATCCCGTCGTCTTTCCGCTCACCGCGTCCAACGCGCGGCTGGCCTACCGGATGATCGTCGACGGGGGCGGTAAGGACTGCTTCGAGACGGTGGTCGACGCCCGGACCGGCGGCGTTCTCTACCGCAAAAGCCTGGTGCGGTTCGCGGCCAAAGGCCGGGTGTGGAAAGATTCGCCCGTCAAAGGAGCGCGCGAACTCGTCGATTTCCCCGATGACTGGCTCCCCGCCGACGGCGCGGTTACCACCGGCAATAACGCCGATGCCTACCTGGATACCGACGGCGACAACGCGCCGGACACGCAAGTTCTGCCCGATATCAAGAACGGTCGCGCCTCCAGCCCGAGCCGCGTCTTCGACTTTCCCGCGGGAGAGGGCAGCACGGGGCAGGATCCAGCCGAGTTTCCCGCCGCCGCCGTGACCAACGCATTCTATTTCGCTAACCAGGCCCACGACTATTTCTATAGGCTCGGCTTCACGGAGCTGTCCGGCAATTTTCAGACCGACAATTTCGGCCGCGGAGGCAAAGGCAACGACGCCGTCCGCGTCCAGGTACAGGACGGAGACTGGGTATCTGGATTCACGGCTACTCCGGACGGAATGGCGCCGCGCCTGCACCTCGGCATCGACTCGCACGGTACGTATCAATACGACGACGACCGCGACGCCGCCTATTCCGCCCACATGGTCTTTCACGAGTACACGCACGGCGTGACATCGCGCATCCTCGGTGGACAGGGTTGCTTGTCCGGCTTTCACTCCTACGCGCTCGACGAAGGCTGGGGCGACTATTTTGCGGTCAGCTACACGAACGATCCGGTGTTCGGCGCCTACATGTCCGGGGACAAGATTCGGGGCGGGAGGCGGTTCGGCTACGACCGCTACCTGTTCACGTACGAGGATCTCGGCAACGAAGGTTTCGACGTTTACCGGGACGGCGAGATCTGGGCCGCCGCGCTGTGGGATCTGCGTAAGGAACTGGGACAGAAGGTGGCCGATCAACTCGTGATGGACGGCCTGAAGTTCACGCCCTGCCGGGCCAACATGATCGAGGCCCGCGACGCCATCATGCGCGCCGATCAGACCAAGTACTCGGGCGAGCACCGGGCGAAGCTGTGGGAAGTCTTCGCGCGCCACGGCATGGGATACTCCGCCGACGGCTACGACGGCGTCTTCTACGAAGTGAGCACGGTGTTCACCGCCGCGTACGATCTTCCGCCCGAGTTGGGCCCCGGCAACCGCTGGCCGAAAGTCACGGGCCGCCCGACCGCCGTGCCGGGGTTGGGGGACGCCTACTCGTACAAGATCCAGGCGACGGACCCGGACGGCGATCCGCTGCTGTACGAGTTACTCGACGGGCCAGCGGGCATGACGGTAGATCAGAGTGGACTGGTGAAATGGACGGCGGGGTTCATTGAAGAGCGCGCGGCAATCGCCGTTAGCGACGGCCGGGGCGGCAAAGCGATCCATGGCTTCAGCATTCCGTCGATCACCGCCCTCACCGTTGGGCAGCCGATCACGATAGGCGCTCCGGAAAATAGCTATGGTTTCGCGGAGGTAACGGTCCCGGCCGGAACGCCGATCCTCCAGGTGACGCTGCGCGGCGGAATCGGCAACCCCGACCTGTTCGCTCTCAGTCCGTCTAACGACTTCCACCTTTCAATGGAGTCCGGCGCCACCGAAACCATTTCCGTTCCGCTGCCGACCGCGGGGCTGTGGACCATCGCCGTGTTCGGCGCGTCCACCTACTCCGCCACAACGTTGCAGGCCTCACTGCCGGCGCCGAAATTGATCGAGCCGAACGCCGCCGTCGAAATCTCCGGCGAGGCGACCAGCCAGTCGTTCTACCGGGTAGTCGCGCCGGCGGGGATAGCGGCGTTTACCGTCGCCACCAGCGGAGGAACAGGCGACCTGGATCTGTACCTGAGAAAGAACTCGCCCGCGGTCTGCGATTGGTACATGGATCTGTTTGGCCAGTGCGCTTACGATCGCGCTTCTCGCGGAATGGACAACGTCGAGTTCATCCAGGTGGCGAATCCCAGCGCCGGCGACTGGTACATCGCGGTGACCGCGGAACGAGCCTACTCGGGAGCGCGCCTACGCACGATTACGACGCCCGCCGGGCAAACGGCGCCGAAACCGCCGCCCTCCGGCAGGACGCTCGCCTCCGGCACGGGACAGAGCTTCGTGGCGGCTTCGGTAACCGAACCGCGGCTGCTGACTTCCCCGACGTTCCGGATCGAAGTGCCCGAGGGAGCGCAGGGGCTGACGGTGCGCCTGAATACCTCGACCGAGGGCGCCGACGTCGATCTGTATCTCCGCTACGAGACCAGCGTCGCGATTGAGACCGGGAAGATCGTCGCGGACCATGCGTCGGAAAAGGCGGGCACGGGCAACGAGACGATCGTCGTCACGTCCTCGAGCGTTCCCCCTCTGCGGGCCGGCTGGTACGCGGTGGCATTGCGGCTCGTCACCACCGGGGTGACGGTATCGGGTACCCTGACCGCCACTCTCGGCGCCCCGTCGGCGGGACCGCGCATCACGCCCGGCGGCGTGATTCTGGCAACCGGCACGCCCGTGGTGAGCGCCCTCGCGCCGAACGCCATTTTCACGATCTTCGGTGAGAGCCTGGCGCCCGACGGCGTATCCGAACTCAACCCGAAGCTGGGTGAGGACCAGCGCATCGCGACCAGTCTCGGCGGGACGTGCGTCGAGTTCAACGGCGTGCGCGCCCCGCTGTTCGCCGTACTGTCCACGCAGATCAACGGGCAGGTTCCGCACGGGATCGCCGCCGGACAGGCGTCCGTCGTCGTGATCGGCGGATGTGGAACGGCCGCCGAAACCCGGAGCGCCGCGGAAACCGTCACCGTCGCCGCCGCCGCGCCGGGCTTCTTCCATTTCATCAACAACGCCGCCGGAAGGAACCCGATCGCAGCGCTGCACGGAGGCGGGCCGGAACTGGCCGGCGCGACAGGGTTGATCCCTGGCGCCAACTGCTCGCCCGCGGCGAAGGACGAGTATGTGAGCCTGTTCGCCACGGGGCTCGGGCGGACCGCGCCGGCGCTCGAAGCCGGCCAGGTACCCGAACTCGCGTTGCTCGAAACGGGCGGCCTGGCGCGGGTGGCGGGCGAGATCCACGTGTCCATTGGCGGCATTGCGCTTGCGCCGGAGGACATCTACTACGCCGGGATCGCGCCATGCTGCGCGGGCCTGTATCAGCTCGTCGTGCGCGTGCCGAGCGATGCCGCCGCCGGCGATCTCCCCGTCCGCGTAACCATCGACGGCGCCTCGTCGCCGGAAGGGTCGTACCTCACGGTTCAGGCCGCTCCGTAGGTCGCGGCGGGCGTGACGGCGCCGGTTGACACCGGCTCGGCGCGACGCATACGATACCCTTTCCCGAAGAGGTCGTATGCTGTTTCGCGCCGTCATATTCATCGCGATTCTCAGCGCCGGGCTGAGCGCGCCCGGCATTGCGGCGGCGCAGACCGCCGCGCCGACCAGACCGCCGTGGCTCGGCCAGGAACCGCTCGTCATCGCCGGCAACTGGGACAGCATGCCGATCTTCCAACGCCGCGTCGGACGAGCGCCCGTCTGGCACGACGAGGACTACCGCCGGGAGCACTCCGAGGAGACCGTCCTCAAGCTGAAGGAACTCGGCGTCACGATGGCGGTCATCCACTTCTACAAGGGCTACGGCCTGGAAGCGGAGAAGGAGCACATGGAAGACGCCCGCAAGCTCGCCGCCTTGTGCAAGAAACACGGCATCCGGGTGGGCGTCTACGTGGGCAGCACCGTCGCGTACGAGACGTTCCTGCACGAGCGGCCAGACATTACCGAATGGTTCGTGCCGCGCCACCTCGGGCGCCCGGTGATCTATTTCGACCAGTCCTTCCGCAAACGCGTCTACTTCATGCACCCTGGCTATCGCGAGTACATGAAGCGGGTGGTGCGCATCGCCATCGAGGACTTCAAGGCCGATCTCATACACTTCGACAACACCAGCCTCCAGGCGCAGCCGCCCGTTTTCGTCCATCCGCGGGCGGTCGAGGATTTTCGCGAGTTTCTGCGCCGGAAATATACGCCGGCCCAGCGGGAACAGCGGTTCGGGTTTCCCGACCTCAGCTACGTCGAAGCTCCGGAGATCGATCGCCCGCTCACCACGATTATCGATCCGCTGCTTCAGGAATGGGCCGATTTTCGGTGTGAGCGGCTGACCGCATATTACGCCGAAATGCGGGCATTTATCCGCGGGCTCAATCCGGAAGTGGCGGTGGAAAACAACCCGCACAGCGGAATTTCAGGCGAAAACACGGTGTGGGACCAGGGCGTGGACTACCCGCGGCTGTTGGCGCAGACCGACATCGTCTGGTCCGAGGAAGGCAACGAGGCCGGCGTCAACGCCAACGGCGTGCTGATTTCGAAAATCCGGACGTACAAAATGGCCGCGCGGCTGGGAAACAGCATCTTCACCTACACCGCGGACGCGCAGGGCGGTCCGCTGCAAATGGCCGAAGCGATGGCCTACAACCGGCAGAACCTCGGCATGGTGGGGGGCGTGCTCGCCGGCTACGACCTGCCGGAGAGCCACCGCCGCTATGTCCGCTTCTTCCGCGACAATTTCGACCTCTACCGGGGCGTCGAAAGCCGGCCCGACGTCGCAGTGCTGCACTCGTTCGCCTCGATGGCCTTCAACAACGACCTGCCATGGCAGAGTTCCATGCTGTTCCAGCAGGCGCTGATCCAGGCGAAGGTTCCCTTCGACATCGTCTTCGACGATCACCTGAAAGACCTGTCCCGGTACCGCGCGCTCGTGTTGCCGGACCAGGAATGCCTCACGGACGAGCAGATCGGCCTGATTCGCGATTACGTACGGCAAGGCGGAGGACTGGTGGCGACCGAACTGACCTCTCTGTATACGGAATGGCGGCGGCGGCGGCGCGAGTTCGGTTTGGGCGATCTGTTGCCGGTCCGGGCGCCGGCCTGGCGCGGTCCGGGCCCCGAGGCGCTGCTGGAAACGCCGCTGGCCAGGCATGAGGCCGGCAAGGGCCGCGTCGCCTACGTCAGCCGCGTCGAAGCGGCCGTCGAAAAGCCGGCCGGCGCGCCGATGACCAGCCGGTACTGGAAGTTGCCGCACAACTGGGAGGCGCTGGTGGAAGCGGTAAAGTGGGCGGCCGGCGGGCGCCTGTCGCTGGAGGTCCAGGCGCCGCTTACCGTGACCGCGGAACTACTCGAGCAGAGGGACCCGAACCGGCTGCTGGTTCACCTGCTGAATTACGACAACGAGCGCCGGCCTGAGATTCCCGCGCTCGGAGTCGCCGCGAGGCTTGGCTCGGGCCGCTCCGTGGCCGCCGTTACGCTGGTCTCGCCCGACGCGGACCGCGCCGAGACGCTTGCGTTCGAGGAGCGCGGCGGCACCGTCGCGTTCACCGTTCCGCGGCTCCGCACGTACAGCGTCGCCGTCATCCAATTGAAATGACGCATGGCCGCCATTATCGGGATTCTAATCCCTGTTTTCGGCATTATTCTGCTCGGATTTCTGACCCGCCGGTCGGGCGTTCTGCCGCCTTCGAGCGTTGAAATCCTCAACCGTTTCACCTACTATTTCGCGCTGCCGCCGCTTTTGTTTACGTTGACGGCGCGGGCGCCGCTGAAGCTTTTCTTCCACTGGCCCTTCATCGCCGCATATTTGGGCGGCTCGGTGATTACGCTGCTCGCGGCGCTGGCCGGGGGGGCGGGCGTGTTCCGCCGGCGCGGCGCGGATCTCAGCCTGCACGCGCTCGGCGCGGTGTTCGGCAATACCGCGTACATGGGCATTCCGCTCTTCGTCACGGCCTTTGGGCCGGAAGGGGCGCTGCCGGCCGTGGTGGCGACGGTGGCCAGCAACGTGGCGATCTTCGGCGGCGCGATCGCCGCCATCGAATTCCAGAACCGGGCCGGGGCCTCGGCGTGGCGTCTCGGGCGCGCCGTGGCGCTCAACCCGCTGCTGGTGGCGTGCTACCTGGGACTGATCTGTTCGGCGGCGGCCATCCGCCTGCCGGCGCCGCTCGACGGCCTGTTGAACCTGATGGCGCAGCCCGCCGCCCCGGTAGCCCTGTTCGCGCTCGGCCTCTCCCTGGCGGCCGGTTCCGTCGCCGGGGCCGGCGCGGAGATCGGCTGGCTGATCTTCCTGAAGCTCGCGGCGCATCCGGCGGTCACGTGGCTGCTCGCCCGCCAGTTGCTGCCCGGCGAACCGCTGTGGCTGAAATCGGCCGTCCTGATGGCGGCCATGCCGGTGGGCGCGCTCGTCTTTGTGCTGTCGCAGTTCCACGGCGTGCAGCCGGGACGCGCGTCCACCGCCATCATCCTGTCGACGGTGTTTTCCGTCGGGACGCTTTCGCTGATCATGTTCCTGCTCGGCGTCCGTTGATCCCCCGCCCGCCGTACAATGGCTGGCTTGAGAACGGCTCTGTCGGTCTTCCTCCTCCTGGTCTCCACCGCCGCCTTGCGCGGGCAGTCGGAGTTCCTGCTGCACTACCAGGCGCTCGAGCGGATACTGGCCAACCAGGCGTTCACGCGCCAGGGACGTCTCTATCTTCGCGGCGATCCGGACGCGCGGTGCAGTTACGCCTACTTGCAAAGCCCGAAGGTCAGTTCGGAAAGCGGGAAGCTCCGGATCCGGGCGGCTTTCAGCGGACGGTCCGCGCTCGACCTGTTCGGACGGTGCGTCGGCGTGGGCGATTCGTTCGACCTTGTACTGCTGGCCATCCCCTACGTGCGCGACGGCAGCCTGCGGCTGCGCGAGGTCTCGGTGGCCTGCGAGGCCGACGGCATGTACCCGCGCGCAGTCTGCCTGTCGATTGCGCGAAGCCTCGAGCGCGATTTCCGGCACGACCTCCGCGCCACCGCCGAACGGATGCTCGGGCAGGACTGCTCCGTTCCCATGCCGCTGTTTCAACGCGAGCTGGAACGATTCGAGGTCACCGACATACGCATCCACCCGGAAGGCGTCGTCCTCGCGCTCCGGTTCCGCCTGGCGCTCAAGTAGTCAGCGAAAGTGGATGGCGGTCACCTCGCCGGCGGTCTGCTTCCCGGCGTCCGGGCGGGCGATGTACTCCACCACGATCGGCAGGTTCTTCTGCCGGCCGCAGGAGAACTCGAACGTCAGCGAAGAGGCGTTTTCGAGGAGGACCTCGCCGGGGTTGGCGACGTATAGCTCGACAAGTTCTCCGCCGGCGCGGACGTGAAAGCGCGCGGCTTTCCCCAGGCAGTCGATCTGCTCGAGCGTTCCCTCGATGCGGCGGTCGCCCTTTGGATTCGACCAGCTCGGGGGCGTGACCACCGCGGCGCGGGCGGGCGCGCGCACCGGCGGCGGCGCCTCGGCGAGTCGGATCGCGGCCCGGGCCATTTCGGCCTCCTGCTCGGTGACGGCCGCTTCCAAGGCACGGCGAGCGGCCCGGCGCGCCAACTCTCCGCGGCCCGATTCGTGACAGGCCAGCGCCAGCGCGTGCCAGAAGTTCGCCTGCCTCGGCAGGATCGCAGCGGCGCGCCGCAGCGATTCGACGGCCTTCTCCGGCTCGCCCGCGGCGGACGCCATCACGCCAAGCAGGAAGTGCGCCTCGGCGTAGTTGGGGTTCAGCTCGACGGTTTTGCGAAGCTGCCCGGCGACGTCATCCGTTGGCGCTCCCGTTTCGCGAAGCAGCATGGCGTACTCGAAGTAGGTGGATGCCCGGCTGCTGCCCAGGCGGATCGCCTGCTCAAGGTGTCCCTTCGCGGCGTCGAAGTCGCGGCGGCTCATCGCCACCATGCCGCGCGCCGTTTCGATCTCGACGGTGCTTCCCCGCTCCGCCGCCAGTTTCCGCAAGGCCCGCTCGCTCATGTCCCACAGGCCGAGTTGCAGTTGCAGGTCGGTCAACGCCAGCTCGGCCTGGTTTTCATCCAGCGGGGCGATCTCGACGGCCACCTCGGCCGGCGCCGTCCACCCGGTTTCCACCTGGGGCCAACGCCCCAACGAAACGTAGCTCCGCAGATCCCGCAGCGCCTCGGCAAGCGGCCTGCCGAACGCGGCGGTGAACGCTTCGCCCGCCGGGGCGCCGTCCGCAATCCTGGCTGCGTAGTCCGCCAGCCGCTCGCGGTACTTCGGAGCGAAGTGCAGCATGTGGACCAGCGCCCAGCTCTGGGCGTAGAAGACGCCGACGCGCTCGTGGTCGTCGTAGACTTTCGCGTCGCGCCCAATGGCGGCCAGCGCCCCGGCGTCCAGCCATTGGGAGGCGGCCAACGTCCGGATGTGCGATGCGATAGGTTTGCCGGCGATGAGCCGGTCCCGCAGGGGCTCGACGGTGGAGTAGAATTCCGCGAGGCCTTCTTCAAACCACTTCGGCAGCCGCGCCGAAGTGTGGTTCAGCGCCAGGTGAATGTACTCGTGATATGCGATGCGCCGCCAGGCTTCCCCGTCGAGCAGGACGATATCGTTGCGCTCCGGCCCTCCCTGGTAGAAGCCCTTGACGGACCGCGACGGGCGGTAGACGCCGAAGTCCCTCTCGGACGCGAACAGGTAGATGCGCGTCGGCAGCGGCGGTTCGCGCGGGTCGCCCCGGAGATCGTGGAACGCGTGGCGGATCTGCTCGAGGCTCAGCAGCGTGCGCCGTCCGGCCTTCTCGCCCGCGTCGGTGTACAGCTCGAAATGCGGCGATTCCAGCCGGAGCCAGGCGGCGGCCGCCGGCAGAGCGGCAAGCCAGAGCATGACGGCGAAGCGTTGCATGAGACGCGCGGCGTACCTCCATTCTAAGTAGCGAGCCGAGATCGGGCGCGGGTTTCGCGGCGGGGACGTTAAAGCTCCCAGATCCGGAACACGTGCTGGTGTTCGGTCATGTCGACGCGCGCGCCGCGAAAGCGGACGCCTTCCAGCTCCAGCCGCATACGCTGCTCGTGGGCCATTTCGCGTTGGAGGCGGATCGCGCCGCCGGCGCCCACCACGCGCTGCCAGGGCAGCGAGCGGCCCGCCTTGCGAAGGACCTGAACCACCTGCCGGTGATAGAGCGGATATCCGGCGGCGGCGGCGACCTGTGAGTAGGTTGCAACCTTGCCGCGGGGGATCTGCCGGATCGCCCTTCGAATCGCCGCGTCGCGGGCCTCCGACGCCGGGGCCTTGAGCAGGCGCCTCGTCACGGCAACGGGCGTGGGACTTCTCCTCATGGCGGGACTAACGCTCGATCGTCTCGATGGCCACGGCCGCCGCGCCAAGGACGCCGGCGAAGTAGCCGAGGTCCGAGTAGCGGAGCTCGATGCGGCGCTGCGGCCAGGCGGTGACCTCTCGGGAAAGTTCGGCGCGCAGCTCGTCGAGAAGGAGAAGGTTGTCCTGCGTCAACCCGCCGGCCAGGATAATGAGCGGCGAGTCGAGCAGATGGACGATACCGGCGAGACCCGCGCCGAGATAGTGGGCGTACATGCGGATCGCCTCGCGCGCCGTCGCGTCGCCTTCATTGGCGGCGCGGATCACGTCCTCGGCGCCGCGGCCGCCGCCGTCATAGCGGGCCAGCGCCGCCGCGTTCGCGTAAACCTCGAGACAACCTTTGCGCCCGCACGTGCACGGCAGGCCGTCCGCGACCAGGGTGACGTGGCCGATCGCATTGGCGAAGAAATGCGGTCCGCGATGCAGGCGTCCTCCGATGTAGCAGCCGCCGCCGACGCCGGTCCCGAGGGTGACGCAAACGAAATCCTCCGCGTCGCGCGCGGCGCCGAAGTACTTTTCGGCCACGGCCAGGGCATTCGCGTCGTTCTCCACCGCCACCGGCACGCCGGCAATGGGCCGGAGTTCGTCGGCAACCGGCGCGCCGGTCCAGCCTGGGAGGTTTTCCGTGGCATAGGCCACGGCGCCCGTGTGCGGATTCACCCAACCCGCGGTGGCAATGCCCAGCGCGACGGGAGCGACTTCTGCCTGGCGGGCCTGCTCGATCGCGGCCCGCGCAACTTGCTTCAGGTGACTGAGCAACGCCTCCCTGCCGGCGGCCGCGGGCGTGGGGGCCACGGATTGGGAAACCAGGACGCCGTCGCGGCGGACGACGCCGTATTTCGTGTTGGTGGCCCCGAGGTCGATGGCGAGGAAATGGCGGTCGTTGCCTGGCGTCGTCATGCTGGGCCCAGCGCGCTCGAGATCGCACACAACACAATCGCCACCAGCAACGTTCCGATGCCGGCGGCCATAAGGCGCCGCGATTGTGGAGGCGCCGTCTTCCATTCTCCCAACAGCACGCCCATGGAGTTGGCCACCACCAGCCCGACGGCGAGGCTGAGGGGCCAGCCGATGGAGGGGCCGATCGCGCCCAGCCTTGGCGTCGCGGCGCCGTAGAGGAAGATGCTGCCGCCCCACAGCAGGCCCATCGCGATGCCGAGGCTCCAGGACCGGCCCGGCTCGGACTTGAAAAACAGCGGGACCGTGCCGTTCCTGCGAAGCAAGTACGCGCAATAGGCGATGTTGGGTATGGCGCCGCCTCCGAGCATCAGCAGCCAGATGACGTTGGTGGCGGCAAAGCGGCTGAAGCCGAGGCGCTCCCCGGCGTCGGCGATCGGCAGCGCGAGACTGTAGCCGATGTTGAATACCGCGGACATGATGCCCGCGGCGACGCACAACGCGTACGCGGCGACAAGTCCAGAGCCTTGCGTCCGGGCCGGGGCGCTCCGTTCGCGGCGCTTGCCGGCTTCGCCGCACAGCCAGACGCCGACCAGGAACGTGGCGACGCCGAGGAACAGCGCCGCCTGGCTACGGTCGAACCGCAGGTTGCCGCCGATGATGAGCGGAACGAGTGAACCGAGCGCGGAACTCAGGCCAATGACCAGGCTGTTGGCCAGCGAGACGCCCAGCCGGTGCACGCTGAGGCCGAAGAAGATGGCTCCAAAGCCCCAGGCGAAGCCAAAGGTGAAGGCGTACGCGACCGGCGCGGCGGGGGAGGCTTCCAGTACGGGACCGCTGTCGCCCGAAGCGATCAGGATGGGCATGGCGAGGCACGCGACGAGTATGAAGACGAGCCAGATGTTCTCCCAATTCCACCGCCTGATCAATTTCATCGGCGTGGTAAAAAGGCCGTTGCCCATGCCGGAGGCGACGGCGAGCAGGAGACCGGCGGCGAGTTCAGGTTGGTTCACCGTCCGCTCACGATATCACAGCCGCCGGCGAAGGCGGCGAGGTATGATTCGTTTCCGATCTCGAACTCCGGCTTTCACAAGGCAAGAACGCAAAAGAGGCGGTCGTGGACTTTTGCAGCAGTGTCCGATTTTGGGATTGGGTTCGAATTGCTATTTTTGCACAAAGAAGACCGCGACTCGGCGGCTTTGTCGGAAGCTCGTGAATGGTTAAACAAGCCGCTTCATAATGATAGATCGCTGAACACTGCTGTCCGGCTATAAGTTGAATAGAATCAACTGATTAGAGGAATCACCCGAATTTTCTCGGGAGTCGGATGGCTGGAGTGCCTGTAAAATGGGTGTTTTCTCGAAGAGCGTCACGCTCAAAATCTGTAGAATTTGGTAGAGGCTGACTTCGAGCCCCAGGCGCTTGCGAACGATGGCCACCAGCACGTAAACCGAGACCGCGATCCAGATTTGGGTCTTCACGGCGTTCTCACTCGTGCCATAGAATGCCTTGATCCGCAGGTGCTGTTTGATCCACTTGAAGAACAACTCCACCTGCCAGCGAGACTTGTAGATCTTCGCGATGGTAGTCGCTGGAAGAGTGAAGTTGTTCGTGAGAAACTTCAGCCGCTTGTTCGTTTCCTGGTCGAGATAAGTGACTCGCCGCAGCGGGTCCGGATACGCCTTGGCGGATTCAATGGCCGTCAGGATCACCGTGTGATCGGATCGTACCCCTGTCGCCTTGTCCGCCGGGTGCGAATAGCGGCGCTGTAATAAGACGTTCTCCTTCGTGCGGACCACAAAAAAGGCCAAGCACAAAGTGAACACGAAAAGACGATCGAAATCGAGGTAACCCCGATCCATGACATAGAAGGCCCCGGCTTCCGGGACGATTTCGTCGAGGATGTTGACGTCATGCACCGCGCCCTCGGTGATGCGGATAAACGTGGGGATGTTGCCGTGCAGGTCCAGCAGCGTGTGCATCTTGACGGCCGCTTTGTGTTTCCGGAATCTGGCCCAGGGAAACAGCGAGAGACACAGGTCAATCGTGGTCGAGTCCAGCGCATATAGACTTTGATCCAACTCAACGCCGATCGGGTCGGACGTATAGAGCGGTCGGGCGATGCGGATCAGGATCTGGGCGAAGTCGGCGTAGATTCGCCAGTCATGCGTGTCATTCGCATCGGCCAGCGTAGAGCGCGCCACACGGCCGTGAAAACCCATATGGTAGAGCTTGCCGCCCAGAGAGCGCAGACATGCTTCGATGTCGCGGAGGCCCTCCCGGTAAGTCAGTTGGGCGAATGCCATTGCCAGATACTGATCCCAGCAGGAGAAGCCTCGCGGCCGTGCATCGCCGCCGTACCGAGCCACGCAACGCCGAAACTCGCGATCGGGCAGGAAGCTCAGCAACTGAGAGAAGACGGTACGGCCTTGGTTCACGCACCATTGTTGCGCGCCCTGGCGCCGGCTTTCGAACCGGCCGCCGTTCAAATCGCGGCAAGCCAAATCCGCCCGTAAGCATCAGCAGGGAAAGGAGTTCGCGACTTGACGGATGGTGTTAGCCGGACAGTAGTGATCGCTGAACGATGAAAACTATCGGGACGAGCCGCCACGAAACCGGCGCCGGCCGAATGCGTTGCATTCCACGACAGTGTTCGATTTTGGGATTGGCTTCGAATTGTTGTTTTTGATGCGCGGAATTCGGCCGGCGGCGACGTGAACGAGAGTTCAGTTTTCAAAGACCGAGGCTCGTGAGACAACACGCCGAGCCGCAGCCATTGTAGCCTGCGGCCAGTGGGCATTCCCGTTTCGGCCGCTGGAGCATGGCTTGTAAGCTGCTGAAACCATGGGAGCAACCAACGGAGGAGCGGCCGCTGGACGCCTAGTGACTGGACCTCCGGTCGGCTTGGGCGCCGCTTCAGGAGCGGAAAACGCTTCCCGCTGTTGAATCTTGATACCTGTAGCTATCGGAGGAATAGAATCGAAGAATAACAGTTCCGAACTGCGGTGCGGCAGGTTGGCCGAGGCAACGTGCGGGATGATTGGCAATTGGCCGGGCGGCGGTTGGGAACCGCCGCGCAGGATGAGATCCTGCCCCACGTGTCAAACTGGCGCGTGACGGTGACGATGCGCGCCGGCCGTCGGGTAAACTGAGCGCGTGTCCGGACGGTGGCTGAACCTCAAGATCCTCGAGATCGGGGAGTTCTGTCTGTTTAAACGGAACTTTGCCGATCAGACAACATTGATGTTCACCGGAGATAGCGATCGCACCGTCCAGGGACTCGACTATCTTTCATTCAGCCCCGGGATGCTGCCGGGCTTGTTGCGGTCGTTGCGCCGTGAACACTGGGATATCGTCGTATGCTATCCGCCGGCCAGGACGCTGTGGGATTGCCGGCAAGCGCCGGCGCGCGGGGCCATCGATCTCGTGCGACGGGTGGAGGCGTTTCGACCCCTGGGCACGTACGCGATACGCGCGTTCAGGAGGAGGCTGGAGGGCCGCCTGGTGGTGCTGGATTACAATGACGAGGCGACGATTCCTACACCCGCCCTTCCTCTGCTGGACGCCTGCAACGCTTACTTCAAGCGCGAATTGCCCACCGACTTCGCCAAAGCTTTCCGCGCCGCCGCGCGGCGCTATCGAACGCCGGGCGATGTCGTCGTGGATCCCTTCTTTCAGCGAAACGTACACAAGCTGAGGCCAATCTCCGCCGCCGTGCCCGAGAGCGTGGCGCGCCGCGCCCAGGAGGCCAGAGGCGAGAAAACGACGGATCTCTTTTTCGCGGGCTCGACAGTGAATTCCACCGTGCGCTCCCGCGGCTTCGAACTGTTGAAGGCGCTACAGGGACAGGGATACGTATTGGAC
>JAHCHE010000002.1 GCA_026129905.1 Bryobacteraceae bacterium
GGCGACGGCATGAGCGCTTGCGCAACTGCAAATACCCGCCATCTGCCGCCATCTCGAACCCTATCAGCATGCTCGGGGTGGAGCGGGACCCGGTTTGCGGAATCGCTGGGGAGTTTCTTCAGGCGCTTGAGAATCGACCCGCTTTGGACTAAGATGCCCGCCGGAGGTGACCGTTGCAGTTCGGAATTCATTCGCTGCTATTCACGGAGACGTTCCTCGAGAAAGACCTGCCGCTGTTGGACAAGTGCAAGGCGATGGGGTTCGACGCCGTCGAGATCATACCGTTCGATCCGGATAATTTTCCCGCCCGGAAAGTGAAAACCGCCGCGGGGGATCTTGGGCTGACCATCAATACCGGCTACGGCATGCCGGCGGAGTACAACATCATCTCGCCTGAGCCGGCGGTGCGGCGGCGCGGGATCGATTTCTCGAAGAAGCTGATCGACCTGAGCAACGAGGCGGGCGCCCGGGTCTTCGGGGGCATGATCTATTGCGGTTGGGGCTACCTGACGGGCCGGATGCGTACGGCGGAGGAGTGGCAGTGGGGCGTCGAGGGCTACCGGGAGATTGCGTCCTACGCCGAGGGATGCTCCGATCTCGTTCTCGGCATCGAGCCGGTGAACCGGTTCGAGTCCCACTTCATCAATATCGCCGCCGACGCGGTGCGCTTCATCGAGGACGTCGGCTCGGAGAACGTGAAGGTTCACCTGGACACCTTTCACATGATCCGGGAGGAGGACGACATCCCGTCGGCGGTGCGGGGGGCCGGCGCCCACATCGGGTATGTGCACGCGTGCGAGAACCAGCGCGGGATTCCGGGGCGCGGGCAAGTTCCGTGGGCGGCGTTCTTCCAGGCGCTGAAGGATGCGGGCTACGACGGCTGCGTCACGATCGAGTCGTTCGACCCTAACATGGAGAAGATCGCCAAGCTGTGCTGCATCTGGCGGAAGCTGGCGGACTCGCCGGAACAGCTTGCGACCGAGGGGCTGCGGTATTTGCGAGGCGTCCACCGGCAGGTGGCGGAAGTGGGTAGCTAAAGAGTTCCCAGCCAGCGGACGGGGAACCGCGCCGCCAGCGCGTTCACCAGCCGTTCGTCCGCCGTTAACAGCGTCGCGCCAATGGCGCCAGCCAGCGCCACGTAGAGCGAATCATAGACCGTCCGATCGAACGCGGCGGCAATAGCGAAAGCGTCCTCCAACAGCGGTGTGGATGGGTACGTGGGGATCTCCTGCTCCGCCAGCAGACGGGCGGCATCTTCGGCGGAACGGCGGGACATTCGCCCTGTGCGGGCGGCTTTCCACAGGATGTTCGCCACCTCAGCCCAGAACAGGTCCGGCGCCGCCAGGCGCACGCGACCGGCGGCCCAGTGATCGAACAGAGTCAGCGATTCCGCGCGCAACGTCTCTTGCGGTCCGGGCAAGTACCATTTCGCGGCGATGCTGGCATCGAGGACAAACGCGCTCACCGGCCGCGGTCCTCGCGCTGCATCTCCTCCGCAGAGAGGAACGGACCGCCCGAAGGGGGCGTGCCGGAGCGCAGTTGCCTGGCCCGGTTGACCAGCCGTTTCCGGCGGGCCAATTCGTTCGCGGTCGGGATGTTCTCGATCAACAGCTCGATCACTTCCGCGGCGATCGATTTACGGTTCTGGCGGGCGCGCGCGCGGAGGGCGGCGTAGAGGTCGTCCGGGACATTCTCGACGTACAGTGTCGGCATAGGGAATTCCTATGACAATCATAGTACATCCATAGCGGGCGGCGATTGCTCACGAAATTTTCGCCGGCACGTTGCCGTAGGACCAGGGCTGGACGCCGATGCCGCCCTCGCCGGGCCGAAGGGCGGGGCTTTCGGGGGCTCGGGGACGGGGCCGGGGGTGAAGCGGGCGACGAGCGCAAGACCCGCGTCGTTGCGTTGGCGGCCGGCGGAGGGTTCGAGGTTGGAGTAGCTGGTCAGGCGAGTTTCATAGCCGCCGCCGGTTTTGCCGAGCGCTTCCTCGGTGGGCACACAGCCGACGCTGCCGTTGGCGTACGCGACGGGGAAGGTGAAGAGGAACGGGCTCCGCGCTTTCAGGTCGAGGCCGAAGTCCACGAACATCTCGCCGGGACTTGCGATGAAGACCGCGGGTCCCACCTGCACGGCTTGCGACTCGACGGCGGCAACGGGTTGTTTTTTCAGGATGGCATCGAGCAGCACGATCTCCTTGGCGAAGGTTCACTCGGTGTCGGCCGCGAAACGGCCTGACTTACAGTCACCGGGGCCATCGTCAACACGAGCCTTCAGGAGCGCTTAATGTTCAGTTGCCCGCCAGATGGGCCAGCCAGACATTGCCGGTGGTTTCGCCATTCACGAAAACGAGCATGTCGCGCGCCACTTCCAGACCCGCGTACACCGGATTGACGTTGAGGAGTGAAGAACGAGTATCGTGTGAATGGTAGACCGCGAATGGCGGCCCTAGGGGACGTTTCGTCAGATGATCGAGCCGCTGGCCCCAGATGCACCGGAAGCCATCGCGGTCGGAGAGGAAGTATAGGAGACTCGAATCCGGCGACCAGCGGGGCCTGTCATCCCAGCGGCTCCCGTCGGTCAGCGGATGCCAGTCGGATCGTGGAATGGGGGAGACGCCAAACCGTGCCAGCCAGATGCGAGAAACTCCCGGGGCCGTTTCCTGGAAGACGACCCAGCGATGATCCGGCGAGATCCGCGCTTCTGTGAACGTCCCCCGTACTTCCACAAGGGGCGTCTTTTCTCCGGTCGTGAGGTCCAGCAACCCCAAACCATTGGCGGTTCGGTGGATCAGCTTCGAGCCGTCGGGAGAGAAGCCGCAAGGCCGCCCGCAGTCGGCGCAGACGAGTTGCGGATCCCCAATCTGGTCCAGTGAGGCCACCGAGACGGTATAGATTCCTCCCTTTGCGTAGGCTATGCGGCGGCCGTCCGGGCTGAGCAGCGGCGTCGCTAAGACTGGGATCGCCGCCTCGCGGCCGGATGAGAGGTCGCGAATGACAATGCTGTAAACCCCGCCGAAGCCAGCCTGACCTTGCCCATAGCGGGTGGAGACATAAGCAAGGCGGGAGCCGTCGCCGGCAAGAGATGGCCAGTCGTTGATACCGCCGCCAGCCACCTGTTTCGTTGTCCCGCGCGTCTTGCCCTGGTTGGCGTCTAGTGCGATACTCCAGATTTCGTAACTCCGCGTCAGACCGACAAACGGAAGGAGCCGCCCGACAGGTTGGAATGGCATTTCTCTCCCGCTTCCGCTGGTGAGGCGATGGATTTCGCCGCTCAGGCGCGGGGGATTCCCGGAAACGGCTGCCTGATACAGATTCGCGACGCCGCTTCCCAGCGCGCTGAATACCATCGACTGGTTAACCGGCATCCAACGCACGGGTGTGGGCCATGTCGCTGCAAGCAGCGTCTTAAGGTGCGCGAATCCCATCGGTTGCGGCTTGCCGGCAACGCCCGTTTCCGCGTCAAACGACGCCGCCCAAACTTCGGTCCGAGATGTCCGAAATCCCCCCGGCGCGATCACAGCCACCCAGCGTCCGTCGGCGGACCAGACGGGCGCCGCGGCCCTCGCGAGTTCGGAAAAGATCTCCCTCGGCGCACCGCCACCGCTCGAGGGCAGGACATACGCGCGGCCGCCAAACTCCCCGGCCCCCACTCCGACCCAGTAAGCGATCCATCTTCCGTCCGGTGAGAACTGCGGCGCCCGGCCCAATGGCGCCAGCCTCCTCAGGACTCCTCCGGCCGTTTGGGTGACGTAGACGCCGCCGCCATCCTTCTCCGACCGGAAAGCGATGCGTGTCCCGTCCGGAGAGAAGCAGGGTTCGTGTTCGTCGACCGGATCACCCGTTAGGCGGGTCGGCAGGCCGCCCTTGAGCGACTGGATCCAGAGATCGAGATTGGCGTTTCCCGCGCGGTCCGAAGCGTAGACGATCATCTCACCGTCAGGCGAGATTGCGGGATCGGTGGTAAGTCCGGCGTCGCGTGTCACTGCCTCGATCGTGACCTCCTCCATTGGATTCCGGACCTGCATCAACCGCCACACGCCGGCCGTCACCATAGCCAGAACCGCCAGCCCCGTCACCGCCCACATTCGTCTGAAGCGGAATCGATTCGGCTCCCTCGCGACGCGTGTGGCCGGCTCCGGGTTGGAGGGCTGCGACAGGGCTTGAAGAGCGATCTTCAAGTCACTTACGTTCTGAAATCGGCCAGCCGGGTCACACTGAAGGCATTTTGCAATAATACTTTCCAATTGGCGCCGCTTCTTTCTCGAAAGGCCGCCAGGCCGGGAATTGCCGGTGACCATATCCCGGAGGACCACGCCCAGAGAATAAATATCGGATCTCCGGTCGAGCGCGTCGCCTCTGACTTGCTCCGGTGAAAGGTAGCCGGGTGTGCCGGTATTCTGAGTACTGGAAACGCCGGCGGGAAGCGCGATTCCGAAATCCGTCAACTTCACCTGCCAGTCGGAGCTGACAAACAGGTTACCGGGCTTGACGTCGGCGTGGACGATACCGCGGGCGTGCGCCGCCTCCAGCGCCTCCGCTGCCTGCATCGCGATCTCGACCGCCCGTCCAACCGGGAGTGGCCCATTTTCCAGGATGCGGCTCAGCGGTTGTCCTTCCAGATACTCCATCACAAGACAGAGGCGCCCTTCGTGCTCTTCGAGGCCGAACAGCGTGCAGATTCGGGGGTGGTTGAGGAGCGCCGCAATTCGGGCTTCACCTCGGAGCCGTTCGAGCGCAGGCGGGTGACGGGCCAGTTCTTCAGGCAGGAACTTCAGCGCCACGGTGCGGCCGAGCCGGAGATCCTCCGCGCGGTAAACCACTCCCATTGCGCCATGTCCGGCTTCGCCCAGGATGCGGAAGCGCGGGCCGGCGATGAGGTCCAAGATAGCTTGCGCCTGGGCCAGGAAACGGTACCCGCGGCGGGGCAGGGTCTCAACAAAGTGCGGCGCCCTGGCGGAGTCTCCGAGAACCTCCCGCAACCGGGCCACCGCCGAGTTGACGCCGTGCTCGAAATCGACGATGGTACCGTTGGGCCAAAGCCTGTCGCGGATCTCCTCGCGGGAGATCACCTCACCCGGACGCTGCAGGAGCATGGTGAGGATCTCCAGCGACTGGTCGGGCACGCGCAGCCGGATTCCCCGCTTACGCAGTTCCCGTGCGCCGAGATCGAGTTCGAACGCGCCGAACCTGATGCCCGCGCTCATACGCCACTTCTATCAGATATTTTGGTCCAAATATTTTCTAAATTCAAGCGATTGCGTTGTGTAGTGCATGTGAGATCTGGCGCATTGCTTGAAGAAAGGGCTTGGCGCATCATGCGGTTCGGAGGACGGCGCCCTCGCGGGCCCGCGCTCCGAAGATGAAAGGAGAGAGTTTATGCGACGCAGTACCGTGATTGCATTAGCCGGCGTCTTGGCCGGAGGTATTCAAAGCTTCGCGCAGGGACTCGGCAACGGCTGTACCCCGGCTGGAACCTGGTACGGAGGACAAGAGAACGGCGCCAAGTACTTGCTGACCATCGTCCCTAGCGGCGTCAAGTGGACCGTCACACCCTTCCCGCGACTCACGACTGTCTACACGATCGTATATCAGGCGGCGTTCAAGCCGAGGGTCCAGGTCCTGACCCGGTTCACCGGGGAGATGGTGAACGAAGGTGGAGCGAATTATCGGAGCCAGATTATCGCTCTGGTGAATCAGAGCGATCTACCCCCTGGGCCTAACTCTCCCGCGAACTCCCCGGAGGTCTCGGCGATCCGGGAACGTGGGTCCATGGTGGACTGCAACACGATGAAGTTCGAAATTGATTTCTTCGCGATGTATTCGTGGGCAAGCAACAAAGTGCCCTTCAAGGATCCGCCGGATTCCTCCAGACTGGCGCCGGGCGCGGTCATTCAGGAGACATATCGCCGGATGGCAACGGAATGCGCTCAGTGCCCTTCCGGCAATTGACGTACAGCGTCGCCATTGGATCTCACGAAATTTCCGCCGGCACGTTGCCGTAGGACCAGGGCTGGACGCCGATGCCGCCCTTGCCGGGGCCGAAGGGCGGGGCTTTCGGGGGCTCGGGGACCGGGCCGGGCGTGAAGCGGGCGACGAGCGCAAGACCCGCGTCGTTGAGTTGCCGGCCGGCGGAGGGTTCGAGGTTGGAGTAGCTGGTCAGGCGGGTCTCGTAGCCGCCGCCGGTTTTGCCGAGCGCTTCCTCGGTGGGCACATAGCCGGCGCTGCCGTTGGCGTAGGCGACGGGGAAGGTGAAAGGGAACGGGCTCCGCGCTTTCAGGTCGAGGCCGAAGTCCACGAACATCTCGCCGGGGCTGGCGATGAAGACCGCGGGGCCCACCTGCACGGCTTGCGCCTCGACGGCGGCGACGGGCTGTTTTGTCAGGATGGCGTCGAGCAGCACGATCTCCTTGGCGAAAGTCCACTCGGTATCGCTCGCCTTGGCGGGAGTCTGCCGGACCAGCTCGTAGCAGCGCTTGACGCGTTCGGGATCGGGGACCCGGCGCTTGATGTTTAGGGTGGCGGAGGCGCCGGCGACGGGGGCGAGCGGGCCGGGATGCATCGAGAGCAGCGTCTTGACGGCTTCGGCGCCGACCCGGCCGCCGAGCAACTGCGCCCAACGCTCGCCGGAAGGGTGGCGGTACGGGCTGAGGTTGTCCACCTGCGTAATGTCGCCGCAGTGTCCCTGGAGGAAGACCACGACGACGTCGGGGCCGAGGACGCCGCGGACGGCCTGCTCCATGTAGTAGATCCAGTTGGCCGAGGCGCCTCCGGGGCTGGTGGTGGCATGGCAGGCGTAGTTGACGACGCAGCCGGTCAGCTTCCCGTCTTTGTCCCACGCGCCGATGACGCCGACTTGCGGATCGACCGGGCCCGCCGGGCCGAGAACGTCGGGATTGCCCTGGCCGGGGTGGGTGTAGGTGAGGCCGTTTCGCATGCGAAAGCGGCGATTGAAGGCGACCTTGTCCTCCAGCCCGATGCCCACGCCGCACATCGATTCCGCGCGCGCGTCATCGGCCCGGCGCACCGCATCGACGATGCCGGCCTCGACCTGCTTGAAGTAGCGGGGATCGATGGCGGTGGAATGTTCGTAGGCCAGTTTGCGCACGAACTCGGAAGCGTGGTCGAACTCGCCCGGCAGAACGCCGTCGATGGGGCCGGAGGAGTGGGAATGGGAAGCTCCGATGAGGACTCCGGCCGGCTCGATGCCGCACCGTTCGTGAATGAGTTTGCGGCAGGAAGCGACCAGGACGTCAGGGACGCCGAGGGCATCGACGCCAACGAGGGCCACGCGGCGAGCGCCGTCGTCGAATACCGCCGCGCGGGCCTTGCAGGGGTCGTGGATGTCTTTGAGATACGCCTTGCCGTAGCCGCCGGGCTGTTCCATGCCGGGCTCCGGCGTGATGTCCGCCTCGGCGAAGCCGGCTTTAGGAAGAGGGGTACCTTCGTACGACGGCCGCTTGAACGCGGAGGGCGACGACGCGGCGGCGGACGCCGCAAACGTCCCGGCGAGAAAATGCCTGCGTTTCACGATTCACTCCTTCTCAAAGCCGCTTAATGCGGATTTTCTTGAACTCGGTCCACTTACCCTGCTGGTGGGCCTGCAACTCGATGTGGCCCGTCTCGAGGTTCGTCAGCTCATCGTATTCCAGCACGGTTTCGCCGTTGATGCGAACCAGGCACCGCGGACCTTCGACGCGGAGCTGCATCAGGTACCACTTGTAGTCCTCGATTCGCGGGTAGCGCGCGCGTTTGAAGTAATAGAGGGAGCCGGTGGGATAGTGCGCCTCGGGCACGTTGTGCAACTGGATCTCGTAGTGACGCTCGCTTTTCAGCCCTTTCCCGGAAGTGCGGAACAGCACGCCGCCGTTGTGATGCCGGTCCGCGCGGATGTACATGTGGAGTTCGAAGTCGCGGTACTGGCGCTTGCTGGCGATATGGCCGATGCCGTCGCCGTAAATGACCTCGTTCACCGGCTCGAAGCCCGGCGATCCTTCGGAGACAAACCAGTTGTCGAAATCCTCGGGCTTTTCGTAGAGGATTTCCCATTTTTCCTTCGGCGGCAGCTCGCGGATACGAAGGTTGCGGAACCGGACGGGGTAGGAGAGCGATTCGAGTCCGATGAAGCCGCTTCGCAGCCGGTAGCGCAGTTCCGGCACGGATTCGACGTCAAGGTCGTGGATCGGCTCATCGTTCACCCAGACGCGGAGTTGCGGCCAGTCCATCAGAATCCGCATGGGGTTCCATTCGCCCTCGCGCACGTTGACGAGCTTCGGGGCAACCAGCGGGAAGATGGCGCCCATCGATTCGGGCTTCGGCTTTTCGTCGCGCTGGTGGAAGATATTGAGCTTCATACCGGTGGCCGAAGGCGGGCCGTGCTCGGCCGCGTGCAGATAAATGCCGGAATCGGACCAGCCTTTCAGGAAGAATTCGCAACGAAAGTCGAAGTTCTCGAAGGCGCGATCCGCGCTCAGCCAGGCGGGGTAGTTCGATCCGCGGTGGACCACGATGGCGCCGTCATCGACATAGAAGGCGGTGGACGGACCTTCGCGAATCGTCCAGCCGCGGAGCGTTCGTCCGTCGAACAGGTCCTCGAATCCGTTTTGCGCCGCGCGCGCCAGCCAGGGCGCGGGCAGGGCGAGAAGAAAGCCACGACGAAGCATAGGTGCAACAGGCCTGATTATAATCCTGATCTGCGATAACCTAGGGAGTCCGACCGCCCCGCAGCGGGCGGAGCGCTTCATTGGAGATCATTTTATGCTTTCAAAACTTCGCTTATTGATTCCAACGCTGCTTGCCCTGCTGGCGCTTTGCGGCGCTGCCGCGGCGCAAGATAAGCCGCTCTATCTGGATTCGTCGCAACCGGTGGAAAAACGGGTGGAAGACCTGCTCCGGCGAATGACGATCGAGGAGAAAATCGGGCAGATCAACATGCCGTGCGTGTACCTGCCGGAGATGGGCAAGGACGTACCGGCCAAGCTGGAAGGGTGCCGCCGCTTCACGGAAGGCACGTACGCGCCGAGCGTGGGCCCTGGAGGCGGTTTCTTCACGCTGGCCGACAACGCGCTTCCGGGCGGTCCGCGCCAGCAGGCGGAATTCTTCAATGAGCTTCAAAAGATCGCGCTGGAGAAGACGCGCCTGAAGATCCCGCTGCTCCAAACGGAAGAAGGGACGCACGGGCTGATGTGTTCCGGGGGAACGATTTTTCCGGAGGGCCCGACGCTCGGCAGCGCGTGGAACATTCCGATGATCGAGCGCATCTACGCGGCGGTGGCGGCCGAGGCGCGGGCGGTGGGCATTCACCAGCTTTTCACGCTGGTGATCGAGCCGATCCGCGACCCGCGGCTTGGCCGGAACGAGGAGGCCTATTCGGAAGATCCGTACCTGTCCTCGCGCATCGCGGTGGCTATTGTGCGCGGCGTGCAAGGCGACGATGTCTCCGCGCCGGACAAAGCCGTGGCGGGGTTGTGCCACTATCCCGGCCAGAGCCAGCCGGTGAGCGGGTTGGAACGGGGCGCGATGGACATCTCCGAACGCATGCTCCGAGAGGTGTTTCTGCCTCCGTGGGTGGCGGGCATCAAGCACGCGGGCGCGCTGGGCGTGATGGCGACGTACCCCGCGATCGACGGCGTACCGGCCCACGCCTCCGACAAGATCCTGACGAAGATCCTCCGGGAGGAACTCGGCTTCCAGGGCCTGGTGCTCGGCGAAGGAGGCGGCATCGGCACGCTGGTGTACGAACAGGTGGCCGCGGATCAAAAAGAGGCCGGTCAGCAGGCGCTGAAGGCGGGGCTGGACGTGGGCATTTCGTACGAATCCGGCTACATGAAAGACATGGTGGAGAGCGTGAGGGAGGGGCGGGCGTCGATGGCGCTGATCGACCGGTCCGTCCGGCGCGTGCTGACGCAGAAATTCCGCCTCGGGCTGTTCGAGAGGCCCTACGTCGATGTGGAGGCGGCGGTCAGCGGGCCGCCCAGGGACAAGCACCGCGAACTGGCGCTGGAGGCGGCGCGGGAAGGCATCGTGCTTCTGAAGAACGAAGGCAATCTCCTGCCGCTCGGCAAATCGATCGGCTCGATCGCGCTGATCGGTCCGAACGCCGACCACGGACGGAACCTGCTGGGGGACTACACGTCCAAAACAATTCTCCAGCATATTGTTACAATCCTCGAAGGGGTGAAGGCCAAGGTTTCGCCGTCCACGAAGGTGACCTACGTGAAAGGGTGCAACGTGATCGGCGACGCAGTGAACGAAATCGACAAGGCGGCCGCGGCCGCCAGAGCCGCCGACGTGGCGGTGGTGGTGGTGGGCGAGAACGAGCGCCGCGCGCCGGACGGGACCAACGGCGAGGGCAAGGACGTCGCGTCGCTGGACCTGACCGGGATGCAGGAGGAGCTGGTGAAGGCGGTTCACCGGACGCGAACGCCGACGGTGGTGGTGCTGGTGAACGGCCGGCCGCTGTCCACCCCCTGGATCGCCAAGAACGTACCGGCGGTGGTGGAAGCCTGGCTGCCGGGCGAGCAGGGCGGCCACGCGGTGGCGGACATCCTGTTCGGCGATGTGAACCCGAGCGGCAAGCTTTCGGTGACAATTCCGCGGCACTCCGGGCAACTTCCGGCCTATTACAACTACAAGCCGTCCAAATCGTACTGGATTACCCGGAGCCAGTACGTCGACATGGAGAGCGGGCCGCTGTATCCGTTCGGACACGGGCTGAGCTATACGGCCTTCGAGTACGGGAACCTCCGGATCGCGCCCAAAGAAATCCGCCCGGAAGCGAATGTCGAAGTCCGGGTGGACGTGAAGAACACGGGTGCGCGAGCCGGCGCCGAGGTGGTCCAGCTCTATCTCGAAGACGTGATCAGCTCGGTGACCACGCCGGTGAAGGAGTTGAAGGGTTTCGAGAAGATCCGGCTGGATCCGGGCCAACAGCGGACGGTCCAGTTCACGTTGACGCCGGATCACCTGGCGCTGCTCGACAAGGACCTGCACCGGGTGGTGGAACCCGGGACGTTTAACGTGATGGTGGGGAGTTCCTCGGAAGACATCCGGCTGAGAGGCAGCTTCGAGGTTGTCCGGTAGGGTATGCACGCCAACCCGGGCCCGGCGGCGCCTACTCCGGAAATGTCGGTCGTGCTGACGACGATGGACGTCTACGAGTCGCTCCGCGCGACCATCGGTCATCTCCGGCGGCAAACCGCGCGGGACCGGCTGGAGATCGTGATCGTCGCGCCGGCGGCCGCCACGCTCCAGATCGACGAGGGGGAGTTAAGCGTCTTCTGGGGATTTCAGACGGTGCGGCCGGATGCGATCCCGTCCATCGGCGCGGCCAACGCCACCGCGGTTCGTCTGGCGCGCGCGCCGCTGGTTGCGATCGGAGAAGATCATTCGTTTCCCGAGCCCGACTGGGCTCAGGCCCTGATCGAGGCGCATCGCGAAGGCTATGCCGCGGTGGGGCCTGTGATCAAGAACGCCAATCCGGCGACGCTGATCAGTTGGGCGGACCTGTTTCTCGCATACGCGCCCTGGCTCGACCCGGCGCCTTCGGGCTTGCGGGATCACCTTCCGGGTCACAACAGCAGCTACAAGCGCGAGGCGCTGTTGGGATATGGGCCGCGGCTGGAGGAGATGATGATCGCCGAATCGGTACTGCACTGGGACTTGCGAGCCAAGGGCCAACGGTTGTATCTGGAGTCGCGAGCGAAAACGCGCCACACGAATTTCAGCCGTCCGTCCTCGTGGTTCCGCGCAACGTTCTACAGCGGCCGGGTCTTCGCGGCGTCGCGCAGCCGGCATTGGTCCGGGACAAAGCGACTGCTCTACGCCGGAGCTTCGGGCGTGATTCCGTGGGTGCGCCTGGCGAGGATTGTGCGCCAGGCGATCGATGCGCGGCAGAGTCCGCGGCTGGTTTTGAAGGTCGCGCCGCTGCTCTGGCTTGGACTCGCGGTGAGCGCGCTGGGGGAGATGATGGGTTACGCGACGGGCGCCGGAGAGGCGGGGCGAAAACTTGCGCCGTTGGAAGTGCAGCGCACGCGGCACCTGAGCAGCCGCGACCGGGTGAAGTGATGCCGCAAAACAACGCGAAGACAATTGGCGTGGGGATTGTGGGCTGCGGTTGGGCGGCGCGCGACCTCCACCTTCCGGCGCTGCGGTCGCTGCCGGGCGTTCGCGTTGTGGCGCTCGCCGACAGCGACGCTCAGCGCGTCGAAAGTCTGGCCGCCGATGCCGGGGTGGACCGCCGGTACGCCTCCGCCGCCGCGCTGGCGGCCGATCCGGATATCGACGCCGTCGTCGTAGCCGTTCCGACGAAGTGGCACGTCGAAGCAGCCTGCGAAGCGCTCGCCGCGGGCAAGCACGTACTGGTGGAAAAGCCGCTCGCGGCGACGCTGGAAGAGTGCGACGCGGCGATCCGCGCGCGAGAGAACGGATCGAGGAAAGCGATGGTCGGTTTCAACCTGCGCTGGAATGCGAACGTCCGGCAGGCTCGCGAACTGATCCGCCAGGGGCGCCTGGGAAGAATCGAGATGATCCGGAGCGCGCAGACCGGCTACCACGCGACGATCCCTTCCTGGCGCGCCAGGCGCGAGACGGGGGGCGGCGCGCTTTGGGAGATCGCTCCGCATCATGTCGATCTATGGCGTTTTCTGCTGGGTGATGAAGTCGCCGAGATCTTCGCCTCGACGGCGTCCGATGAGTGGGACGACTGCTCAGCGTCGCTGAGCGGGCGAATGACCGGCGGCGCGGTTGTGAGCGCATGCTTCGGGCAGCGGACCACCAGCATGAACGAGATCGAGATCCTCGGACAGCGGGGCCGGCTGTGGGTATCGTGCTACCAGTTCGACGGGCTGCGGTTTGAGGAAGCGGGCGCGGTTCCGGGCAGCGCAGGCGCCCGGCTTCGATTCGCGGCCCTTGCGTTGCGCAAGCTCCCGGCCGGCCTTGCGCTAGCTCGGCAAGGGGGGATCCACAAGACGACATTCCGGGCGGAGTGGGAGCATTTTCTGGCCGCGATTCAGAGCGGCGCGGAGGTGGAGAGCGCGCTGGAGGACGGCCGGCGCGTCACCGAAGTGATCCTGGCCGCGCTTGAGTCGGCGGCGACGGGACGGTTGGTCCGCGTCGATCGGGGATAACAACTACTCGGCCGGAATGGCGCGCGCGTTGCGGACGACGAAGGGCTCGCCGTTGGAAGACGTTCCGTCGAAGCGCACGTAGCGGATCTCCACCGGCGGAAAGATATCGGTTTGCGCGCCCCGCCACGGCCCGCGGCGGCGGTCGGCCAGCGGGAACCAGTTCTGGCCGTCGGCGGAGCCCTCGACGACGTAGCGCGCGAAGGGCGCCGGCTTCAGCCACCAGCCTGGCTCGTCGTATCGGACGAATTCCGGCAATTCGTAACGCAGGGCGCCGATTATCGCGGCGCGTTCCAGATCGACGGCATTCGAGCCGCTCTCGCGGCCGGAGATGGCCCGGTCTTGCCCCTCGAGCGCCCTGGCGCCGTCGAGCAGATAGCGCACCGTGCGCCGGTACAATTCCCGGTAGCGCGTATTCGCGGGGTCCACGAGTATGTTCGGGTAGTTCTCGCCGGAAGCGACGCCGAGCCGAAGGTTCTTGTGCACCGCCAGTCCCACCCGGTGAAAGGGCGTGGGATCGTACGCGTCGATGCCGAATTCGCGACCTTCGGGCGCGGCCTTATCGGAGCGGATCAGAACGTCCCAGGCCCGCGGTTCGTAGAGGATGTCCACCTCGCCGCCCCACGGTCCGGAGACCTCGTCGCCGAGTTTGAGGCCGAGGCCGCGGACGACGGGATGTTCCGTGTTGGAGACAACGGCTTTGCTGTCGGGAATCCAGTAGCCGACGGAGGTGTGGAAGGGATTCAGGTAGTCGATGGCGTCTCCGCGCCGCGGGTTGAGGATGGGCGCGTCCGGCGGGGCATCCGGGGGCAGCATGACAGGCGGGCGGAAATCGGACGGCTGATCGCCGAGGTGCGCCCAGATGTGACCGCGCTGCCAGATATAGCGCGGCTTATCCAGGGCCGGCAGATAGTCCACCATGACGGCGAACGAATCGCCGCCGTGAATCAGCACGCCGCCGCCGCGGCCGAGGTATGCGAGAAAACGGCGATAGCTCTCGCTGGTGGTGAACTCGCAGTGATTGCCGATCAGGACCAGGTTGTAGTCGTCCAGGCGGACGCGGCCGAGCGCGATATCGTGTTGCGCGGCATAGTCGATCGAGAAACCGTCCTGCGCTGCGAGCTGGTCGAAGTAACGGAAGTGATGAATGTCGTTATAGCGGTCGTAGAGGCTGTGATAGAAATGATTCATCCGGCGACGGCGGCTGCTCATCAGCGTGGGGGCATAGCCGATGCTGCCGTCGTAGCCGGTGCGCCAGCCGTGATAGTCGTGCCCGCCGTTGGTGGCGTAGGCGAGCCACATGTCGGTGGGGACGACAAAGAGCACCGGAGCGACGGCCCGGCGAGGCCGGACGACGACATTGATCAGCTTCCTGTTCAGGTCGGCCACCGAGGGATCGATCGTCTCGCCGGGGGCGGCCAGCGTGACGCGGTAGAGGCTGGACTGCCAGTCGCCGACGTTCACCTCGACCCTGGTGACGGGCAACGAGCACCGGAATGGGACGCGCGCAACCAGCTTCCGGCGGACGTCGTCGATGACGGCCAGTTCCATCGCCGCGCCGGCCTGGTTCGGCCCCGGTATCACCGTGACCATCTGCCGGTCGCCGGGCTGCCACCCGAGTTCGTCGGAGCCGAGAAGCGGGAAGAACGTGGCGGGGATGTTCTCATCGGCAGGGGCGCGGAACTGGTACCACTCGGCCCACCAGAACGTGGCGTCTTTCGGGCGGTAGGCAAAGAGAACGATCTCGAACGAGGGGCGGCCGGTCACGGTCATCAATTGGAGCGTCGCGTCCCTGGTGAAGCGGGAGTAGCCGCGGCGGGCGCGCCGGGAAGGTTCGGCGCCGTTGAGTTGCGCGCCCACCGCGACATTGGCCTCGCGATTGTAGAAAAGCGAACCCCAATTGGTGAAGTGATTGTCGGGCATCCGGCCGTCGGGCAGATGCAGCGGCTGACCTTGCAGGGCGCCGGCGTCGAGAGTCATCGACTCGTTGTAGCTTTCCGGGAAGGTCCAGGTGAGCTTGATCTGCTCGCCCTGGCGGGCGGTCTCGGGCGTGGGCCGGATCGTGTAGAGATCGATGCCGCCTTGGCGGCGGCGGGAGACCTCCAGCGCGAGAAGAACATCCGGAATGGTGAGACGCGCGGATTGCCCGGAGGGGTCCTTCGCAACCTGAAACTCAAGGTTCTCGACGCCGAAGGTGAAGGCGGGGGCGGCGGGACTGAGCAACGGTTGCTCGTCAACCGTGGAGGCGCCGAAGACGCGTTGGAGGAAATTGCCGGGCGGTTGCCCCGCCGCGGGCCACGCGGCGAACACAAGCAGTGGGAGGAAAGTCCAGCGAGGCGGCATAGGTAAGGTATTGTACCCGCCTCGCCGCCCGGCGGCATCATCGCCACAGTCGCGCGGGCCGGAGCGGCCGGATCCCGGCGGTTGCAGCATTCCCCGGCGACGAGGCCCAGCTCAAAGGCGAGCTCGCTGTCTGACTACGGCTTCAACTGGTAGTCCTCGCCGAGGGGCCCCGCGCCTGCCAGGTACTTCCGCGCCCGCACCACTTCCGCGATCTGCCGGATGTGCCCCAGATCGTGCAGCGCCCACTCGTGCAGCATCTGCGACAGCGTGATCTCGCCCGCCGCCTTGTGCAGGGCCTTCCGGTTCCCCGCCTCCGCCGGCAGCCCGCGCAGCAGATCGATGTTTGTCTCCCGCTGGTCCTCGAAGTGATCGAAGTCCGCCTCCGGGTCGCCGTTCTTGTACAGCTCCAGGTGCATCTGCGCCTCGTCGGGCTCGAGCTCCGGCGTCTCTTCCGCCAGGAAGCGATCCACTCGCGCCCGATAGCAGTGGCCTTCCGAATGCGACAGGTGCGCCAGCACCTCCGCGATCGAGAACCGGTCCTCCGCAGGCTTCCAGCGCGCGTCCTCCTCGGAGAGTTCGGACATCAGCCCGCGCAGGATCGCAGGGGTCGCCGACAGCAGGTCGAGGCACGGCAGCGTGTCTGCGGGCATCACCCCTATCCTACGATGCTCTCGCCGCCGTCCAGCGCCCGCGCTTCACGGCCACAGTATCCGGCGCATCCATTCCATCGCTTCGGCTCCGCTGCAAGATTGCGGGAGCCGGCGCGGACACTCCGGCCCGAGCCATCCGCTTGCCTGCGACCCTCCGGGCTTACTACAATTCGCCTAATCAAGGAGGTTCTGGTGTTCAGACGACTTATCGGTGGAATTGCGCTTCTTCTGCTCGCCAACATGCCCGCGGCGGCTCAGCGGAAGAAGATCCTGGTGACGGGCCTGTCGGCCGAAGCAGTGGCGGAACTCCAGGCTGCCTCGCCGGGCGCAACCATCGTCGGCGTTCAGGCCAACGAACTGCTGCATCAAGTCTCGGACGCGGACGCCATCATCGGTACGATCAACCCCGAACTGGTGCGCGCCGGCAAGAAGCTTCAGTGGGTTCAGATCGGCAGCGCCGGCGTAGAGCGGTATCTGCACCTGTCCTCCCCGGAACTGCGCGACAGCCGGATCACCCTCACCAACGGCAAGATCATTCAAGGGCCGGAGATCGCCGACCACGCCTTCGCCCTTCTGCTCACCCTCACCCGCGGCACCAACCGCTTCCTCAAGGAACAGTCCCAGGAAGAATGGAGCCGAGGGCGCTACCCGCTCATCGAGCTGAAGGACAAAACCGCGGTGATCCTCGGCGTCGGCGGCATCGGCTCGCAGATCGCCGTCCGCGCCACAGCGTTCGGCATGAACGTGATCGGGGTTGACCCCAAGGACATTCCGTTCGCGCCGTTCCTCGACCGCGTGGTCAGGCCGGACCGGCTCGATTCCGTCTTGCCGGAAGCCGACGTCGTCTTCGTAGCCGCTCCCCACACCCCCGAATCGGACCAGATGATGGGCTCCCGCCAGTTCGACCTGATGAAGAAGGATTCCTATTTCGTCGCGGTCTCCCGCGGCAGGCTCTACAGTATGGACGCCCTGGTGCGCGCGCTCGACTCCCGTAAACTGGCCGGCGCCGGCGTCGACGTGACCGACCCCGAGCCGCTGCCCAAAGGACACCCGCTCTGGAAATTCGATAACGTCGTCATCACGCCCCACGCCGCCGGAGGCTCCGACGGCATCGGCGGCCGGCGCATCGCGCTGTTCAAGGAGAACATCCGCCGGTTCGTCGCGGGCGAACCGCTGCTGAACGTGGTGGACAAGCAAAAGGGCTACTGACGCCCGGAGAGATTGCGCCGCCCGGGCCACCCGTTATATTGGGGTTTGCCCAAAATGGCGTGGACGGATCTCTACCGCTCGAAGCTTACCACCGCGGACGCGGCGCTGGCGGCGGTGCGCAGCGGCCAACGCGTCTTTCTGCACCAGGGCTGCGCCAAGCCGGACGCCCTGCTCGACGCGCTAACCCGTCGGGCGCCCGAACTGCGCGACATCGAGATCGTGCACTTGGCCACCGCGGGACAGGCAGACTACACGAACGCGGAATTCGAAGGCCGCTTCCGCCATGCCGCCTTCTTCATCGCGAAGAACACGCGCCAGGCGGTGCGCGACGGGCGCGCCGATTATATCCCGATCTTCATTCGCGAGATCGAGGGACTTTTCACCAGCGGCGCTATGCCCCTGGACGTGGCGCTGATCCAATGCACCCCGCCCGACGATTACGGCTACCTGAGCCTCGGTCCGTCCGTCGACATCGCCCTCACCGCGGCCCGCTGCGCCCGGACCCTCGTCGTCCAGGTGAACGACCGCATGCCCCGCACTATGGGCAACACCTTCCTGCACGTCTCCGAACCGCACGCCATCGTCGAGCACTCGCAACCGTTGCCGGAGTTCCCCGGCGGCGCGATCACCGACACCCACCGCGCCATCGCCAGGCACATCGCGGCGATGATACCCGACGGCGCCACTTTGCAGGCGGGCATCGGCGCCATTCCCGACGCCGTTTTCGCGTGCCTGGCCAATCACAAGGACCTCGGCATTCACACCGAAATGCTTTCGGATAGCGCGCTCGAGTTGATCGCCTCCGGCGCCGTCAACAACCGGCGCAAGACGATCCATCCGGACAAAGCGCTGCTCAGCTTCGTCCTCGGAACCCAGCCGCTGTTCGACTTCATCCACAACAACCCGATATTCGAGTTCCGGACGATCGCTTATACCAACGACCCGTTCCTGATCGGCCGCAACGACAGTATGGTGGCCATCAATGCCGCCCTCCAGATCGACCTGACCGGCCAGGTCTGCTCCGATTCGATCGGCTGCGTTCCCTACAGCGGCGTGGGCGGTCAGGTGGATTTCATCCGGGGAGCGGCCCTGTCGAAAGGCGGCGTCCCGATCATCGCGCTGCCGTCGACGGCGAAGAACGGTACGGTATCGCGCATCGCGCCGGCGCTCACCACCGGGGCGGGCGTGGTAACCACCCGCGCCGACGTGCGCTGGGTGGTGACGGAATTCGGAGCCGTCAACCTGCACGGCCGCAATCTGCGCCAGCGCGCCGAAGCCCTGATTTCGATCGCCCACCCGTCGTTTCAGGCCGGCCTGGAACACGCCCTCCGCCGCAACCCCGCCGGCCTCCCAGCCTGACGCCTTGTGGGGGCGTCTTCAGCCCTTCCTGCTCGATCCGGATCCGTGCCGCTACGTTTGACCCGGCTCATCCGGCGCGCAGGAGACCAGTTCGCGGACGATCCTCCCCAGCTCCAGGAATTCGTCGAGTGTAGAGGGCTTGCGAAAGAAGCTGGCGCCCAGTTCTTCGGCCCGCGCTCGCTGCTTCGGCGATTCCGAGGAGGACATCGCCAGCACGGGCGCCTGGCCGCACCTGGGACTGCGCCGGAACCGCTCCAACGCCTCCTCGCCGCTTCGGCGGGGCAAATGGAGATCGAGCAGAAGGATATCCGGACAAGGCCGTTGGTCGTCGCGGTCCACCTCGTCGATGATGCGGATTGCTTTCTCTCCGTCCTCGACCACCTCGACCGCGACGTTCGGCACATGCAATCGCAGAGCCTCCCGTATCAGATACACGTCCGGTTCGCTGTCTTCGATCACCAGCACGTTGATCGTGCGCGCTGTATTGTCCATCATTCCCTCTCGCCCGGGCAGGGCAGAGTGAAGAAGAACGTCGAGCCCGCCCCAATCTCCGACTCTACCCAGATGCGCCCACCGTAACTCTCGACGATTTTCTGACAGATGGCCAACCCGATGCCGGTACCGGCGTATTTCCGGCCGCCGTGAAGGCGCTTGAACAAGCCGAATATCCGCTCCCGGTATTGGCGCTCGATGCCGATTCCGTTATCCCGCACGCTGAAAATCCACTCGGCGCCGGCGCGCTCCGCCCTCGCGTGAACTCGAGGCGGCTCCGCGTCGCGGCGGTATTTGATCGCATTGCCCACCAGGTTTTGAAAAAGCTGCACCAGGTGCACCTCGTGCGCCCAGACCGGCGGCAACGGATCGTGGGTGACTTCGGCCGCATTCTCCCGGATGGCCTCGCGCAGGTTGGAAAGAGCGAGTTGGAAGACGCGCTCGGCGTCCACAGGCTCGGACATTGCGCCCGTCACGTTCACCGCCTGCGTATAGGCGAGCAGATCGCGTACCAGCATCTCCATCCGGCGGGCGCCGTCCATGACGCTTTTCATGAGCTCGTCCGCCTCGTTGTCGAACCGGCCCTCGCACTTGCGCCGCAGCAACTCGCTGTAAATGGAGATGTGCCGCAGCGGCTCCTGGAGATCGTGCGACGCCGAGTACGCAAACTGCTCCAGATCCTGGTTGGCGCGCCGCAGCTCGTCGTTCACGCGGCGGAGTTCCTGCCGGCCCCGCTCGACGCGGGCGAACAGGCGCGCATTGTCCAACGCCACGGCTGCCTGGGCCGCCAATCCGGCCACCAGCGCCTCGTCGTCCTCGGTGAAAACGCCGGCCTCGGGATGACCGAAGAAGAGCCCGCCCAGGGTCTCGCCGGATCGCAGCGTCACCGGAGCGGCCAGGTAGCTCCGCACCGGGAGGTGGCCGTCGGGAAGGCCGTAGTGCGGAGGCGCCTTTCCGTATCGCTCGTCCGCCAGCACGTCGCCGCAGCGAATGATTCCCTGCCCCGCGTACGTGGAATGGAACAGCGGCGTGTCCCGCGGTATCGCGAATCCTTCAAACGCGCCGCGGGTCGTTCCCGAAAGCGTATACAACGTTTCGGTCCGGCCGGCCGCGTCGATCGTATCGTAGAAAAACGCTCCGTAAGCGGCGCGGGTGAGCTGCGTCGCGATGTCGGTGATCTTCTGCGCCAGTTTCTCCCAGTCCAGTTCCGACGCCAGCGCCAGCCCCGCCTGGTTCAACAACTCCGCCGTCCGGCGAGCCGTCTGGGCGCGCTCGAGTAAGAGCATCCTCTCTCGCTCCGCCGCTTTGCGCCCGGTGATGTCGACGAACACGCCGAGGCAGCCGCGCACCTTCCCGTCCTCGAACAGCGGCGCGGAGTACTCGATAAGATTCACCACCTTGCCATCGGCCTGCACCACCTCGTATTCGAGGTCGCGCAGCACCGTCCCTTTCGTCGCGGACTGTTGCATCGGCAGGTCCTCGGGACTCACCTCCCGTCCTTCCCGCAGAACGCGGAACGGCAGTTCGGCGCCTTGCGGTCCGGACTTCGACGCGTTGATCACTGTGGGAATACCCAGCATCTCCGCGGCTGCGGGATTAACGGTGATGTCGCGGCACTCGGGATCGTTCGCCAGCGCGATCCCCACAGGCGCGACCTCAAGCAGCGTTTCGAACTCCGTTACGCGCCGTTTCAGGTCCCGGTTCAGCGAGGCGATGCGTTCCTCCGCCTGCTTGCGCTCCGTTACGTCGGTAGTCAATGCGATCATCCGCAGCGGTTCCGCGGCGGCGTCATGGAAAAACCGGGCCCTGGTGTAGAGCCAGTGCAGCGCGCCATCGGGCCAGGCGACCCGGTACTCGTGTTCGTAGTCTCTCCGGTCCGCGGCGGCGCTTCGTAGCCCTTCTTCCGAGGCGACGCGGTCTTCACAAAATATGCGGCTCGCCCAGGCTTCGTAGCCCGGCTCGCACGCTCCCGGGTCAAGCCCGAGCGCGCGAAAGTGCTCGTCGGACCACACGGAAGCGCCGCTCCGCAGATCCCAATCCCAGACGCCGACATGCCCGACGGCCAGCGCGAGCTGGCGCGTCTCCCCAAGCTGCGCCGGACGCTCGTCGCAAACACAGAGCGCGCCGCCAACGCGGCCCTGGTCGTCCCAGATCGGCGTCAATCGCAGATCGAAGCAACACTCCTCATTCCGCCGATTCCGCTCCATCGACAGCCGCACATCGGGGATGGTTAGCGCTTCGCCCCCGAAGACGCGTTCGAGCGCCGCCTCCAGCGCAGGTATCCGGGCCGGCCAATATGCGCGGGCGCTGCTGCCCAGCGCGGCCTCGTAACTTGCGCCGAGTATCGCGCGGCACCCGTCGTTGTGAAGCTGCAGGAGGTCTTCTCCCCACCAGGCAAACATGGGCTGGCGGGCCGAGACCAGGATCTCGAAGACGGTTTTCAGGCTTTGCGGCCACAGCTCGCGAGGACCAAGTGGAGTGCCGGCCCACTGCGCGCACCGGAGGAGCGAGTCCACCGATCCCACCGGCGTTTCCGGCGGCTTACATGTCGGCGCGTCGACGTTGTTCTCTTCCACAAGACATACCTCTCCGTTCCACGCAGTGGCGGGTTCCTCGTGGCGCTCCCGGTAGAATGCAGATCTTACCTGTGACTGTAACATTGTCGGCGCCGCGCCGAACGACCGCGTCGAGGCCCGACGACCGCTGCCGGCGCCTGTTGTTCGGGGCGCCCGGACTTGCTAATGTGGTGATCATTGATGCGCCTGGGTCTAGCTCTTCTTGCCGCTTCTTTGGCTCTGGGTTCGGACGGGAAAGCCGGCGGCGAATACTTCGAAATGAAGGTTCGACCAGCGCTGGCGAACAACTGTTTCTCCTGTCATACGTCGGCGAAGATGGGCGACCTTGTCATGGATTCGCGCGAGGCGTTGCTGCGCGGGGGCCAATCCGGACCCGCGGTGCGCCCGGGCGATCCCGATGGCAGCCTGCTGATCCAGGCCGTTCGGCAGACGCACGACCGCATCAAGATGCCGCCCGGCGGCAGACTTCCCGCGAGCGACATCGAGGCGCTCGAGAGATGGATTCGCGACGGCGCCGAGTGGCCGGAACACGCCTCCGTCTCTCCGGCCCCGGCGGGCCTGAGAATCGGCGAAGAACAGCGAGCGTGGTGGGCGTTCCAGCCCGTGCGCAAGCCCGACCCGCCGCCGGTGAAAGACGAAGCCTGGGCGCGAACGACCATCGACCGGTTCGTCCTCGCGAGGCTGGAGCGCGAAAACCTTCGTCCCGTCCGTCCGGCGGACCGCCGCACGCTTATCCGCCGCGCCAGCTACGACCTCACCGGCCTGCCGCCTACCCCCGCCGAAGTGGACGCCTTCGTCGCCGACCGCTCGGCCGAAGCGTTCGAGAAGGTGGTGGACCGCCTGCTGGCTTCTCCGCGCTACGGCGAACGCTGGGGCCGCTATTGGCTCGACATCGCGCGCTACTCCGATGACAAGCTCAACTCCACGCAGGACGAGCCGCAGCCGAACGTCTGGCGCTACCGCGACTGGGTGATCCAGGCCTTCAACGACGACATGCCGTACGACCTGTTCGTGAAGGCGCAGATCGTCGGCGACCGGATGGGCGACAAGGAGAAATACGTCGCGGGCCTCGGCTTCTTCGCCAACAGCCCTCAGTTTCAGGAGGACCGCGTGGACGCGCTCGGCCGCGGCTTCCTCGCGCTGACGGTGGCCTGCGCGCAATGCCACGATCACAAGTTCGATCCGATACCGACGCGCGACTACTATTCGCTGCTCGGCATCTTCCGGAACACGCGGGCCGACAAGTTTCCCCTCGCGCCGCCCGAAGTGGTGGAAGCCTACGAGAGCCGCAAGAAAGCCGCGGACGAGCGAAGCAAGGCGGTGCGCGAGTTTGAAGATTCCCAAGCGAAGCAATTGGCGGAGATTCTGGCCGCGCAAAGCCCGCGTTACCTGAAAGCCGTCCGCGCGCTGGCCGATCTCGCGGACGAGCGGGCGATCGAGGAGGCCGCGCGGTCTCAATCGCTGGACCGCGAGACGCTGGCTCGATGGGCGCGCTACTTGGGCCTGGAAACCCACGAACACCCGTTTCTCCAAAGGTGGCGCGAAGCCGCGTTCGACGACGGCGCGTTCACCGCTCGCCTGCTGGCAGCCGTCGCCGAAAAGAAGCGGATCGACCGCGAAAACCTGATCCGGCTCGGCGGCAAGGACGACGACGAAAGCGTGCGCGTCATCGAGGTCCTCTCGCTGGAACGCGACCAGTACTTCCTCTGGCGCGACCTGGTCTCCAACGAGCGATTCGGCAAGTTCGATTCGGGAATCCTCTACTATCGCGGCGAGAAGATCGACCGCTTTCTCGCTCCCCAATGGAAGGAGCACCTGGCCGGACTTCGCGCCGAACGCGACCGTTTGAGCGACGAGCTTCCGGAAGAGTATCCCTTCCTGATGAGCATCGCCGACGTCGAGAAGCCGAAACCGATGCGGGTGCATCTCCGGGGCAGCGAGGACAATTTGGGCGAGGAGGCGCCGCCGCAGTTCCTGACGGTGCTTGGCGACGGCGAACCGCGGCCGTTCACCAACGGCAGCGGACGGCTGGAACTGGCCAACGCCATCGCCAGCCCGGAGAACCCGCTCACCGCGCGCGTCGCCGTCAACCGAATCTGGGGCTATCACTTCGGCCGGCCCATCGTGGGCACGCCCGGCAACTTCGGCAAGCTAGGGGAAGCGCCCACGCACCCGGAACTCCTCGACTATCTGGCCGCCCGCCTCGTCGAGCTGAAGTGGTCCCAGAAGGCGCTGCACCGCGAAATCATGCTGTCGAACGCCTACGCGCTCAGCGCCCAGTCCGTGGAACCGAACCGTACAAAGGATCCCGACAATAAGCTCGTGTGGCGCGCCAACCGCCAGCGGCTGGACGTGGAACCGATGCGCGACACGCTGCTGTTTGTCTCCGGCGAACTGGACGAGCGGCGCGGCGGTGAAGCGCTGGAGATCGGCGACGACTGCAACCTGCGCCGCACTGTCTACGGCTTCGTAAGCCGCCGCCGTCTGGATTCCACACTGGCGTTGTTCGATTTTCCCAACCCGGTGGCGACCAGCGACGCGCGCATCCATACCGCGACGCCCCTGCAACAACTCTATTTTCTGAACAGCGAATTCATCCAGGAGCGCGCCGGCGCGTTCGCGCTGCGGTTGCGGAGTTCGGCTCGAGGCGACCGCGAGCGCATCCGGGAGGCGTACCGCATCCTGCTGCAGCGCGAACCGCTCGCGCCTGAACTGCGCCTGGGTCTGACGTACCTCGCCTCCGGCCAGGACGCCTGGCGGCGCTACGCTCAGGTTCTGCTTAGCTCCAACGAGCTGTTGTTCGTCGATTAGGAGAGCCTCGATGGCCGTTACCAGACGTGAAATGCTCGCCCGCGCCGGGGCCGGATTCGGCGCCTTCGGTGTGAACGCCCTGTTCGGCGCGCCGGCTAGGACGACGTCCGGCGCGTTGGCCCCGCGGACTCCGCACTTTGCCGCTCGCGCCACGCGCGTCGTCTACCTGTTCCTGAACGGCGGGCCCTCGCAGGTGGACACGTTCGACCCGAAGCCGATGCTCACGAAGCATCACGGCTCGCCGGCGCCGTCGGGCAACCTCAAGACGGAGCGGCTGACGGGCAATCTCCTGAAGTCGCCGTTCGAGTTCCGCCGCTGCGGACGCAGCGGGACCGAAGTGAGCGAGATCTTCCCCAAACTCGGCGAGCACATGGACGACATCTGCGTGATCCGCTCGATGCACGTCGAGCAGCCGTTTCACGAGCCGTCGCTGTTCATGTTCAACTGCGGCCACCGGATCGCGGGCCATCCCTCGATGGGCGCCTGGCTCACCTACGGGCTTGGGACGGAGAACCAGAACCTGCCCGGGTTCCTTGTGCTTTGCCCCGGCTTTCCCGTGATCGGCCCGCAGCTATGGACCTCCGCGTATCTTCCCGCCATTCACCAGGGCGTCCATTTGCCGAACAACGAGCGGGAGCCGGAGAAACTGGTGCGGCACTTACAAAACCACGAGCTTTCGCCTGCGCAGCAGCGGGGGCAGCTTGACCTGCTGGAACGTCTGAACCGGCTTCACCTCGAGCGCGCCGGAGGCGACCCGCAATTGGAGGCTCGCATACAGTCGATGGAAGTCGCCTACCGGATGCAAAGCGAGGCGATGGACGCCTTCGACCTGAGCAAGGAGCCGCGCCATGTGCTGGACCGTTACGGCGAGGGCGATTTCGCCCGCGGGTGCCTGCTGGCGCGGCGCGCCATCGAACGCGGCGTCCGCATGGTGCAGGTCTACTACGGCAACGGGCAGCCGTGGGACAATCACGACGACATCCTGAAGCACCGCGAACTGGCCGCCGACTCGGACGCGCCGATCGGCGCGCTGCTCTCGGACCTGAAGTCGCTCGGGCTGCTCGACGAGACGATCGTCTTAATCGGAGGCGAGTTCGGCCGCACGCCTTCGGTGGAGGTGAGCGCCGTCGCCAAAGTGCACAACGGCCGCGATCACAACAACCACGGCTTCTCCATCCTGCTGGCAGGCGGTGGCATTAAGGGCGGGATCGCCTACGGTGCCACCGACGATTTCGGCTTCAAGGCGGTAGACAAGCCCGTTCACCCGCACGACGTGCACGCGACGATGCTCCACTTGCTGGGCCTGGACCACACGCGTCTCACCTTCCGCTACAGCGGCCGCGACTTCCGGCTGACCGACGTCGGCGGCCGCGTGATTGAAGAAATCCTCGCGTAGGCGCCAGGCTCTATTTCGCCAGCGTCTTTTCGATCGCTTCGACGAGTTCCGGCGACTCGGGCGTCACCTTCGACTCGAACCGCGCCACCACTTTACCGTTGCCGTCCACCAGGAACTTCGTGAAGTTCCACTTCACGTCGCCGCCGGTGGCCGGGTTGGCCTGCGAATCGGTGAGGAACTGGTAAAGCGGCGCCTGGTCGTCGCCTTTGACGGAGATCTTGGCGAACATGGGGAACGTGACGTTGTAAGTCCGGGTACAGAAGGACTTGATTTCCTCGTTGGTCCCCGGCTCCTGCGCGCCGAAGTTGTTGGCCGGGAACCCGAGCACGACGAACCCCTGATCCTTGTACTTCTTGTAGAGAGCCTCCAGCCCCTGGTACTGCGGGGTGTAGCCGCACTTGCTGGCGACGTTCACCAGCAGCGCCGTTTTGCCCGTGTACTCGGCCAGCGGCGTCGGCCGGCCGTCGATGGAATTGAGCGTAAACTCGTGCACGCTGCTCGCCCCGAAGAGCATGGTGGACATGGCAAAGACTCCCAGAATGCGCCCGGGCAAGGCCGTCCGGTCGGCCGCCCGCCTGATAAACCCGCCCGCCGTCCCGCCCGGGGCGGACCGCTCGCTCAAAACTCGCGCTCGTCTCATGGACGATTGGATGAAAACGACAGGCCGGGGTTTCATCTAAAATAGGAGAAGCCTTCCCCGAGCCGGTAGCTCAGTCGGTAGAGCATCTGCCTTTTAAGCAGAGGGTCCCGGGTTCGAGTCCCGGCCGGCTCACCATTCAAAACAAAGGACTTCCACCAGCAAGAGAGAGGATCCGGGACATACTGCGGGACATACTGTTCAGCCCCGCTTCCGCGCCCGCTTGGCCGGTGGCGCGGCGGCCTTGACGCCCTGCCGTTCCATCGGGAGCCCGAGCGCCCGGCGCACGTAGTTCGATAGCGTCAGATCTTCCGCCAGCGCCTTGCTCCGTAGGGTCTTGTGGTCGGCGTCGCTCATGTTGACGATGAGCCTTTTCATGCTTCGATTCTAACACATGTGTCCATAGGTGCATATTTTCTCTTGACATGTCCCTATGTCCCTATGCATACTGGAGCCATGAGCAAACCCAAGGTAGTCAGAATACGAATCGCCGTCGCTCTCGACGCGGAAGGCAACTGGAGCGCCGCCGGCTGGAGCGGCGCATCGGACCGCGATGCAATGGAAACCGCGGTGGACGCCGGCGCGGATCTCGCCGGAATGTATCGCCCGTGCTACGTAACGGTCGAAATTCCGTTCCCCAAGCCGACGGAGCTTGTCGGCCAGGTGGAAGAGGAAGAGGAATGAACAACCCGGGAAGCGGGCGGGCCGTTCCAGCGACCCGCCCCGGTCCCGAATCCCAACATGGAGGTTAACCCGATGAAGGAAACGAAACCGAGGTACAGTGTACCGCGAAAGCGCAAAGCGCCCCCAACGAAGTCGCGGCAGGCCATGACGACTCCCGCGCGCCGCCAGCCCGACATGGCTGATGCCGTCTTGGAAATCGTCGCCCTGCGCCGCCAGGCGGTGGAAAGCGCCGCCGCGGTGGTGGGTGAACTCGAACGGCTCGAAGCCGTTATCGCGACGTGGGGCCAACAGATCATGGAAACGCTGCGAAGGAGGTCGAAGAGTAAAGAGTAACCCGCCCCGCGCGATCAGGCCGGCCTTCGGGTCGGCCTTTTTTTTCGCAAAAAAACGGGGCGCCCGGACAAACGAGTTAAAGCCGGGCGCCCCCAGCTAGGAGCAGGGCGGGTGAAAGCCTCGCGCGGAAGGACGGCCGCGCGGGGAAAAGCCCGCCCGCGGCAGGGGTAGGAGCAACCCCGCCGCTTCGGGCGCGCCAAGTAAACGCGCCCAAAGGTCGTTACGCCGAAATCGGCGAACTGGACAGCGAACCGCTGATGAAGCCCTCCGGCCTCAAGAGCGTGATGCAGAACCGTTCCTCGGCGAGAATCGTCGCCAAATTCGATGTGAAATTCTGGTTGTGTTCGTAGCTGATCGCAACGGTCGTCGCCATGCGCTGGCGAATCGCGGCCATCGACGCATCGCCGACGAGGAACGTCGTCTCGCTGATCTCGGGCGATTCAACTAGCTCGATGCCTTGCAAAGGCGAGTTTGTGAGGTATTGGCCCTCGCCGTCCTTTTGCGTGCGAATGTGAAACGCATCGCGCGGATGCACAACCGCGAACGACGGCGCGAATCCCGACTCCCGCAGTTGTGTGACCGCGGCCGCAAGCACGTCAACTTTGTGCCAGCCGGAGACGGCCGGAAGAATCGTGGTGTCGAATGCCGTAGCGGTCGGAATCAAGCCGGTGAGGTGAACGCCCGTCGAATCGCCGGCCAGGATCTCTTCCTCGGCGCGCTTTTCGAGCGCCCATCGCAGCGTACTCTCCAGAAAAGGACCCATCGCCGAAATATCGTCGAGCGCCTGCCGCGAAATGTGAACGAAACTGGCAATGGTCTGAATCGGGATCGAGGTCGCGGTGAACGTGAACGCGGATTCGTGCTTCCCCTGCCCTTCTACTTGTGGCGAAGCAACCGCGCTTTCCGACGTGCTCCGCGGAACGAAAATGCTCGCGGCCGTCGTCGGGATCGTCCTGAAGAGTGAGCGCAGGCGGCCGTAGCGCCACTTGCCCTCGCCGTAGAGGCCGGTCGGCTGCGCGGGCGTCGTCAATCCGGTGCTCACAATGGTCGCCTTGCTCTCGCCCAGCAGAGACGGGATCTCGAAAGAAACTCTGCCGTGGCGCGTCAGGCCCTCTTTGTTTTGCGCGAAGGCGTCCGCGAACGCCTTGAAGCTGTCGCCGCCGCGGTCGGCAGGCGGGATGCGGCCCAGCTCCGCGAGCGCCTTGGATTGCTCGCGCAGTTCGGATTCCAATTCGGCAATTCGCGCGTCGCGATTGGCGGCGAACGATTTGAGGATGGTGCTCAATTCTTTGAATTGACCTTCAATGTCGAACATAAATTACTCCAAATGTGAATGAATTTCTTCGCGCGTGAGTGCGGCTGCGGCTCGGCGTGCGGTCAGTAGCGGCTCGGTGGACCTGTCGTCGGCTCGCCGCCCCGCCAGAGTGCGTCCCGCGGCTCTGGCGGCCGCAGGCGAGTGACTGCGGCGGTCCATGAGTGCTGTAAACATTCTACGCCCGTCGCGTTTGAAACACAATCACCTCGCGGTGTCAGTCTCGCCGCCGGCCTCCGGTTCGCTCGCCCGCCGGTACAGCCGCTCAAGCTGCTCAATTTCCGCCCGCGCTCGGGCGGTGAGCGGTTCGAGGTCCGGCAGCGCAGCCCGGGCGTCACCCGTGATCTCGGCGATCACATCGAACGCGAGACGCACCAGGCGAAACAGGCCCTCGGTCTGCGCCTGAAGGCCGGCCAGCGCCTTCGCCGCTTGCTGGAGCGCCTCCTGCTGGCCCCGGAGCATGCCAACGATGCTCTCGTCCAGTTCCCGCCGTTTGGCGGTGTAAGTCTCGCTCATTGGGTCTCCTTTCTCTCACATCGAAAAAACGTTCGTGGGTCCGCACGTCTCGGCGGCCGGCGGTTCGTCGCCCTCCAATTCCGTCGACAGGAACACCCGCTCCTTCTCCGTCATCGGGTACCCGTTGGTTTTCCACCAGCGCCCCCGATGCACGGCCAGGCGGCGGTAGTACCACGGGACGGGCGTGGGCGGGAGTCGGGGCGGGTCAAACGGGACTCGGGGCGGATTGACCCGCAACATGGCGAGGAACTCAGTCTCCGGCCGCTTGAATATGTCCCGAATCGCGTACTCATGGGACCCTGGGTGCTCGTTTAGCGGGTCGGTGAACACGGCCCACAGTTCCCAGAATTTCCGGGGGTACATGAATTGAAACGCGGCCCGCTCCTCAGGCTCCGGGAACGTCTCGAAAAACAGCACGTCCTCAAGGCAGATCCACGCCGGTCCGATTATCGGCCCGCCGGACGCCTGAACCTTTCGCCTCACGGCCTCCCGCGCCGATAGAGCGCAATTGCCGTGAAATTTCCGCTTGCCGCGCTTGTCAGACATCCTGAAGCTCCGCTACATCCAAGTCGAGCGCCTTGATCGACGCCAGCAAGCCGGCCCGCGCCTCTTTTTCCACTTGTGTCGCCGGGTGCGGTTTCGGCTGCCCGAAGCGGTCCGTTAACACGATGCCTTCCGCCGCGAGAATCCCTTGCGCCTGCCGCAGCCGGTCGAGCGCTTGGCAGGCCGTCAGCAGCGTGAGCAACCCGGCCGCGTCGTGAATATTCCAGTCGTGCTTCACCCGGTCGTAGAATTTCCGGGCCTCTAGGCTGAGTTTCTTGAACTGGTCGCTTCTACTCATCGGAATTTTCCAAATGCGAAAGTGTACCCTCGCGCGAAAAAAATGGCGACGCCGGTTCCAACCCGTTGATTCCAGAGATCTTATCCGCCCTACCCGTCTCGGTCAGACCGAAGGCGCGCCGGTATTCGGACCGCGCGATCTTCAACTCCATGTCCGCGGCGAGTCTCTCGCTCGCCGGAACGAAGCAGCGTGTACCTCGCCAGGCTACGCGGGCTACGCGGGCCTCGGCCTCTGCCAATCGCCGTGCGGCGGCCGCGATGCGCTCGCTCGTCTCGTCAACGAACTGTCCGCGCCGAACGTCGCCAGGATCCGGGCCTTCGTCGCCGTCGAGTAGATCCAGGTCCTCGTCCCGGGGCCGGTCGGCGCCGATCAACCTCGGCCCGACCTTGCAGCCAGGCGGCCGTCCGCGCCGTCGCGGTGTGGCGGCCGGCGTCACGATGGCCTCCTGGTGGCCTCAGGCGGCCCAGGAGCGCTCGCGGGCGGGTCCGGGTGGGTTACCCTTGCCGGCGCGCTGATCGTCGCTGCCGCCGCGCAGCGGGGGCAGCAATGGCCGTGGTAGATCGCCGTGCAGTCTTCCGCGACGTGCGCGTCCGAATGGATGAACGTATGGCAGCGGTAACACAGGCCGGCCACGCCCCGCACGGGAAGGCAGCGCTCGCGGGTCATCGGCCCACCCATTTGTCAGTAGTGTTCATGTCCAAAACCGTTCCTTTCCTGACGGGTTTTGGGTTTCCTGACGGGTTCTGACGGGTTTTCTTCAAAAGTCCCTATACGCGCGCGGTGAAAAAAGTTTTGAGGAAAACCCGTCATAACCCGTCAGCCGTCAGCCAACCCGTCAGCCCGAAGCCCAATCCCGCAGTAAACCTTGCCGTGCTCGGTGTGGCTCCGGTCGAAGCCCTTGTCCGCCATCCGGCGGCCGAACGCCGTTTCGGTGATCGAGTGCTCTCCGCTCTCGTCGGCCCACTTGCGGTATGCCTGATACAGTGATCGCGCCTTGATCTGGGCGAAGTCGCCTACGATGCAACACTCTGCGATGAAGCGCCCGAACTGATCCATTTCCTCGCGGTAATCACGAACGGCCTCGTCTACTTCCGGCGGCCGTCCGAGGCCCTCGGCGTACCAGCGGACCGCGCCGGCCGCGGCCCAGGCGAGTATGCCCTCCGCTTCCGCCAGCAACTTGCTCTTGAGGTCGCGGTCTATCTCATCATCGGCAATCGTCACCGTGAAGGGGATCAGGTGAAGGCGATTCCAAATCGCGTTATCCGTTCCCTTGACGATTGGCCGGTGATTGCAGTCCATCCATAGCTTGTGGCTCTCGGAAAACTCGATAGGGTTCTCATACTTGCGAACCGCTTTGATGCGGCCCATGCCCTGAGTGATTCGCTTGAGCTTGCCTTCCGCGAGTCTTTGGCCTTCCTCTGTCTCGGAAGTCATCACAAACCGCGCGCCACGGAGGTCCGCGAGGTCGGCCTGAGTATTGTTGCTCTCTTGCCGAACCATGAGAGTGTCGATTTGGAGCAATACCGAATACTCGGGAGCCAGGTCGCGGAAAAGAGACAGCAGTGTCGTCTTACCGTTGTTCCCGCCGCCGTAGCACAAGAAAACGGCTTTTTCGGACGTGTTTCCGGTGAGCGAATAACCGAAGGCCTTTTGCAAATAGCGCATCAGGCTATCAGCACGGGAAAGTGCTTGCTCGCTCGCGCCGCCATTAACGCCCATGATGCGCGCCAGGAATTGCAGAAACATCGGACACTGAGCGCCAGCATGATAGTCGTAATCGACCAACTTTGTAATGAAGTGCTGCCGATGGTGGCGCGACAACTCACCAGTCCGAAGGTCGAGAGTCCCGTTTGCGACATTGAGCAAGTGGGGATGCGCGTCGAGCGATTCAGGAGCGATAGGCAACTCGCAATGTGCGGATGACAACATGGTGCTGATGCGCCGGTCGTCGAGAGTTTGCTTTGCAAACTTCTCAATTTCCTTGTTGCCTATTCGCATGGACTGACTGACAAACTCAAGCGCGGTTTCCTTTGCGAGCTTTTCGGCGCGCCCGCCGTCGTCAACGGCCCAGCGCCGCCCGTCCCACACCAGCCACTTGCGGAAGGCGTAGCAGTACCGGAGGTCCGCGCCATGCAGCGCGATCAACCGCTCCGCGTTCCCGTGATCGTTGAGCAACTGGGACAGGAGATTCGGCTGCTTGACCTTCACCTGTCGGAGCAACTGCGAGACGGTTTCCGGCGAGTCGGCCTCCCGGAAGGACTCAAGCGGCTGCATCCGCCCCCCAGGTCGAAATCAGCGCCTCCAACTGGGCGCGCCGCCGCCGCTCCGCTCTCCGGCCGGCCTTCACCATGCCCGCCGTGAAGGTCGGCTCCCGGTAGCGCCAGTCGCGGTACTCATCCAGCAGCCCGAATCCCGTCCGCGCGATGCGCCGCAAGCGGGTGTACGTCGCCCGCTCCGGGGCGTTCCAGGCCAGCCGCTCGAGCGATTCTTCCGCCAGCGCCCCCAGCGCTATGCCGAAGCACTTCGCCTCTCGCTCATCCAGCCGCCGCGCCGCCTGATCTTCCGCCCACTGGCGCCGCTCTGCCGGTGAGAAGTCGCGCCGCTCCGGTTCGGGCCATAGGCCCCGCTGGCGCAACGCCTCAATAACCGCAGCCTGCGCGCAGCCGCCGAAACAGTGGACCAACAGGCGGCCGTCTCGCTCCGCGAGGGTGAGCGAGGGTGAGCGGTCGTCATGCGCCGGGCAGCGCGCGGACCATCCGGCGCCGCTCTTGCGGCCGTTCAACGCGCGGGCGATCTCGCGTGCGGTCACTTACGCCTCCAGCCAGTACCTGACGGCGGCCCCGAAGTACCGATACCGCGGATATCCCGCCCCTGCCTCAGTCCGGCCGGCCTTCCTGTCTTTCCAGCGCCAGTTGGCCAGAGTAAATGGCGATAGTCCGGTATGCACGGAGTAAGTCGCCGCCGTCACCCAGCGCCCGGTGACTTGCGGCGGCGCATCTGCCATTGCCCTGAGTTGTGCTTGATTCATCACACACTCAGAGTAGAGTGTTACCTTGTTACCTTCAATGGTTGTTACCTGAGGTAACGAGGTAAGGCGTTGAAAACGCGGATCTTCGGATGATGAAAAAACAGTCTAAAAGGTAACAGGCGTTACCTCAAGGTCGCAAGGTACTCGACGGGCGTTCACCTCACCGGCTGCCGCGGCGGCGAAACGCTCGATATCCACTTCGAGACGCTGGGACGGTTCTTTCGATACGCCGCCGACCAGGACTCGGCGGCGGCCCATGCCGCATTTTTCGGCCGTGGCCGATTGCCCAGACGGGCGCAGATCTCCCGGTGAGTCAGTTTCGCTGCCCGCCACTCTCGGATCTCGCGTTTGATCTTCTCTATCTCCCGGTCGCGGCCTTGTTGCTTACCTCCCGACGAAAACGCGCCCCTCACCTTCGCCCGTTCCAGCAATCGCAAAGGCATATAGTCGGGATCGCCGCGCTCTACCAAGCGGTGTTGCAATGCCCACTCCTCTATCGTGATCCGAGCCTCCCTTTCGGTGGCGTCGCGCGGTATGCCGAGATGCTTTCGTATCTCGGCGAGCGCCCGCAACTCGGCGAAGTGATCCTGCATGTTTTCCCAGATCTTCCTCGGCGATTGTTCATCCATGACTGTTGCTTTCTCCCAGGATCTTCGCGTACCGCGCCGCAACCGCGTTAATGACCGGCCTCAGACTCTCCACCACAAGCGGCGCCGTGATATACCCTCGGCTCACGTCGCCGCCAAGGCTGTGACCCATAAGCAACCGCGCCTGGTCGGGAGTCGCCCCGAGTTCCGCAAGCGTTGTTCGGAAGGTGTGTCTCAGGTGGTGAGCGGACAGAACGCCCCGCTTATCATCGCGAACGTTCACCAGATGAGACTCGGGATTGACCGGCGAGGGGAAGCACCATTCACTCGGCGGGACTTCGCCGCTATCCCGGTAGCCCGTCAGCAGCTCGGCCAGCTTGTCGGCCATCGGGACGATGTACGGCCGGTCGCCTTTGGTCACTCTGAAGGTGATGGTCCGCTTCTCGAAGTCCACGTCAGCCCACTTCAGCGCTTCGATACTGCCCCGGCGAGCGCCGGTGAACAGACAGGCGAGCCACCACGTTCTTTTGATCGGGTTCAACGGTTTTACGCCCGCCCACCATTTATGAAGGTCGGCCGGCGCAAGCGCCCAGTCGCGGGCCTTCATCTCGGGCAGGTCCACTGCTACGGTCGGACTTTCCGGGAGGTCCGCGTCCACCTTCCGCGCGTAGCGGTACACAGCGGAGAACATCCGCATGGTTTGAGACGCGCTCGCCTTGCCGTGCTTGCGAGCGATTGCATGGTAGAGCGAGCGCAGGCCGGAACGGTCTCTTCCGATGTCCTCAAGTGCGCGTGGCGTCCAGTCGGCGAGGTAGCGTTCGACGTTGTACTTGTAGATCTCGCGGGTTCGCTCGCCGAGCTTGTCCCGCTCGAGGAACTCCTCAAAGGCGAGCTGGAACGTCTTACGCCCGCCGGCCGGAACAGGCTTCATCCGAGTCCAGCGTTTCGCCGCCTCCGCGCGTGCCGCTTTAAGAGTGATCTCGCCCAGGATCCCGCGGGCGAGACGGCCACGGACGCGCCGTTGCACGAAAAACGACTTGCTCCGTGCTCTCGCGCGGACGTACAGCCCCGGTACGCCGCCCACGCGCCACGTCCCAGAATTGTACGGCAGGTCGTCTACGGCCTTCTGATTGGACGCGACGATTTTCTCTTGCGGCCCGGCCTTGCGCCGGATCGGTACGACCTTCTGCTTCATGGCAGTTGAACCTCCGGGACATCTCCGGGACATACTTTTCACCCCGAAACGTCCGGTTATCCCGGATTATAGCAGAACAGCCAAGATGATGATACTGCGGGATGAACGACTTACGGCGGGTGATATCGGGTGAACCGATGGACGCTACCTTTTAAGCAGAGGGTCCCGGGCTCGAGTCCCGGCCGGCTCACCATTGTTATGAAAGACTTCCGATACAGGCGCCCCGGAAGCTGCCGCTCGTCGTCAAGGACGACGCGGAGCGTCCGATCGCCGGACTTCTCTCAGACCCGGTGCGCTGGTAACGGCGAGGGCTTTAGCCTTTCGCCGCTGGGGCCTCCTCGCCCACCGGTTTCATCTGTTTGCCGCAGCAGATCTCTGCATGCGCATGCGCACCGCCTTCGGGACAGGGACATGGCTTCTCATAGACGAGCACTGCCCCGCAATTCTCACAGGAATAACGTTCACCGACGTTACGAGCCACTGGAAACCTCCATTCAAGACTTTACCGCAGAGGGCGGCCCCAGGCGGCCCGCCTTCACGGACCTCCGGCGGCGTTGAAGCTTCCTCCGGCGCAATGATTCGGCGCACCCATGCCCACAGCGAACGCGCGGAGCCTCTGTGCTGTTTTTGCCTCGGCTGTAGTCAATGCGGTGAACGCCCCGTTCGGGGCGAACTGGCGATCTGCGCTGCCTCCTGCGATAACATGACATCACCATGCCGAAGCGATATCTGTTGTCCGCCATTGCCGCACTGCTACTCACTTGCCCGGCTTTCCCGCAGCAGGCGCCCGACGTCCGGCAACCTGGCATCAGGCTGAGCGTGGATGAACTCAGGGCGCAGATTCGCGTCTCCGCGGGGCAGCGCCTGCGTCCGACATCGTGGCCGAATGGCGCGCGCGTGGCCGTGGCCCTAAGCTTCGACGTTGACAACATGTCAACGTCCTTGCTGCGGGGCGAACTCGGCCCCGGCGTTCTCTCGCGCGGCGCATATGGCGCGGTGGACGGGTTGCCGCGCATTCTGCGCCTGCTCGACAAGCACCAGGTTCCGGCTTCGTTTTTCATCCCGGCGATCAACACGCTGCTGCATCCGCAAGCGGTAGGCGACATCCTGGCGAGCGGGCGGCATGAAGTGGGCGTGCATGGCTGGATTCATGAGGATCTGCCGTCGCTCAACAACGAAGCCGAAGAGCAGCGCCTGCTGAACCAGGCCATCGAGCAACTCACGAAAGCCACGGGCAAACGGCCGGTAGGATACCGCGCTCCGTCCTGGGCGTTCAGCCCGTACACGATGGGGCAGGTTGTTAAGGCGGGCTTCCTCTATGACAGCAGCCTGATGGCCAGCGACGATGCCTATGAGGCGCTTCTGGATGGTAAGCCGACCGGCGTGATCGAGCTGCCCATTGAATGGATTCTGGACGATTACCCGGCGCTCCACCTGCCCGGCGCGGCGATGCCTTCGCCGGAACTGGTGAATCAAGTCTTCCAATCGGAATTCGACGTGGCGTACGAAGAAGGCGGCTTGTTCATCCTGACGATGCATCCGCACGTGACCGGACATCGCTCGCGGGTGGCGGCGCTGGAGAAGCTGATTCTGCACATGAAGTCTCGGCCCGGCGTGTGGTTTGCGACGCACGAACAGGTCGCGCAGTACGTCAAGGAACAGAGCCCTCTGTCGAAAGCGGTAAAGGCGAAGTAGCGAGCCCGGTTTAGCCGCGCCTGCTTCTGCGTCTTGCCGCTCCTCCGCCAACGATCCCAAGATCGACCAACACGGCAACCACGACGACGATCGCCTGGAACCCAGCCACTTCCCCTCTGGAATTGATCGCCCAGGCATAGGAAAGCGTGGTCCAGGGTAGAAACAGCCATCCCACCAAAGGCAGCAGAAAGGCGCCGCCAAACGCGCGGCCAAGATAGTTGGAAAACAGCGCCATCGCGACCATCGCCACACGCGGCCCAAGAAAGAGGATCAGCAGAATTGCGCAACACGGCATGGAACAAGCTTAATGCGGTGGATCTCTACCCGGTTGGGCTGATTCACCGCGCCACCGGAACGGCCCCGCGTGGCGCCGCGTGGTCCCCAATCCGTCGGTAAGAGAGCCTAAGCGGAGCCGGTCAGGACTTTGATCCCGTGGAGGGCCGCTAGATCGGCCTCCGGGAGAGACCGGCGGGAAGAACGTTGAGAGATCACTTTGCACCCCGCGGGTGCGCCCGTAGAATAGATAGGTGCAGAAGGCCCGCAAACCCCCTACCGAACAGCCGCTGCTGATCGAGATCGATCCGGAGCCGTTGCCGGAAACACTCACCGCGCTGGGCGGCGTGCCTCTGTTGGTGCAGACATTCCGCTCCTTGGGGCTGCCCGTAAGCGTGCGACAGCACGTGCACGTCAGAGAGCGTGATCGGGGCTACGACGAAGCGACGATGGTGGAAAGCTTCGTGATTCTGAAACGCGGTGCGCGGCGAGTGCTTCGACGATCTCCAGCGGTTGCGGGAAGATCCGGGATTGAGCGTACGATTGGCACGGATTCTCCCGGAAGGGCCCGTCAGTTCCTGTATCAGTTTCAATGATGGAGAAGAAGATCGAGGAGGCCAAGCAGCGGCGGAGCGGGGGTGAAATCGCCTATATCCCGGAGGAGACCGAGGCGCTGCAGGGTTTGGGGTTGGTGAATCGGGCGTTGGTGCAGGAAGTGGGCGACGCTGCCCGGATCAGCGGATCGCGACGGTGGATCAGGATGCGACCATCATCGAGAGCCGCAAGCAGAAGCGCTGCGCACCTACGAAGGGGAACGGGGCTACCAACCGATGCTGGCGGTGTGGGCGGAGACGAACCTGAAAGGGCTGGACGAGTTCCGGACGGGAATGTGCCGGCGATGATGGATCCGCTGACGGTGGCCAAGGCGTTTCGTGGCGCTGCCGGAGACGGTGACGACGTACTACTACCGGGGCGATTCGCCCGCTGGGGCGAAAGTGATCTGATCAATTGGCTGCGGACGACAATCGCGCGGAGGGGCCGCGTGGACGCATCGGATTCGCGATCAGCGCACGGATGAGCGAGGCGTTGCACAAGGCGATTGGGAAGGTGCCGGAAGCGGCGTGGACGGGATATGGGCAACCGCATCCGGTGGAGATTCGCGAATGCGCGGAAGTGAGTTTTGTGCCGGGAGAAGTCCGAGCACAAGGACACGCAACCCTTTTGCGCTACGTCGCCATCCGGATTCGGCAGCGCCCGAGAGCCTGTTTGCCGATGGCAGCAAGGTGAACATTTCGCGGCGGTGAGCAACATCTGGGAATGGAAGGCGAGCCGGCTGGATCGAGGGCATCGGGAGAAGGCGGGAACCGTGGAAGGTGGCGCATGACGTTTGAAGAACGAACTGTGGGGCGGGGGTGATGCCGTCGAAGTACTTCGAACGAACGCGGCGCGGCTGCGCTTGGCGGCGATTTCGCACAACGTAAATGACGGCGCTGAAGAGGTTGGCGCTGCCGGCCGAGTTGCTCACGGCGCGGCCGAAGCGCTTGCGGTTCCTCATCTTGAATACGCCGGGCCGGCTGGTGCATCACGCGCGAAGGATCGTGCTGCGTTTATGACGGCGGCCCGACTGGCCGAGTGGCTGGAGGCGCTGAAGCTGCTGCCGCTCCGCGTCTAAAGCAAAACCCACCTCAGGATCCTTATCGACGGATTTGCAGGCCCTTTCTTGCCTCGGGGGCAGAGGCGTCGTTGGCCCAACTTCCACAGATGTGGAAGTTCGGTTGGGCGCGGCACTTCCATCATCGCCGCAGCGGAAAGGATCACCCTTCAGTCTTCGCCGAAGCCAGCGCACCCGAACTGGGGCTATTTCTTCACCGCCGTAGCTCCGTTCCAGCGCCGGCCCTCGCATGATGACAGCTACCGACGGATTGGGGCGTGGTGAAGGGGTATTGCGCACGCATCGCGTTTATCATACTGTAGGCAGATTCGATCAGATATGACGACAGATATCGCACGCCGGATCAGCCGCAGGCGTTTCCTCGAATACGTTCGGCAATCGCCGCTCTTCGCTCCGCTGGCGGCGGCCGCGGGCCTGTCCGGCCGGGCCGGCGCGGCCGAACCGGTCATCGGCGACCCGGTGGAAGCGATCAACGTCTTCGATTTCATGCCCCCGGCGCAGAAGAAATTATCGGCGGCGCACTGGGCATATCTGATGACGGGCGTGGACGATAACCGGACGGTAGAGGCCAACTCGGAAGGTTTCCGGCTATTCCAGATCCGGCCGCGGGGATTCGTGAATGTGGAAACCGTGGACACGTCGGTGGAGCTTTACGGGACGCGGCTGGAGTCGCCGATTGTGCTGGCGCCGGTCGGCCACCAGCGGGCCTTTCATCCGGAAGCGGAACTGGCGGTGGCCCGGGCCGCGCGAGAGAAAGGCCACCAGGTGATGTTGTCCACCTTTTCGTCGGTTCACGTGCGGGAGGTCGCCGAGGCGCACGGCGCTCCGCTCTGGTTCCAGCTTTATCCGACGTCGGAGTGGAGCGTGACGGAGCAGGTGCTGCGGCGAGCCGAGGATGCGGGTTGTCCGGTGGTGGCGCTGACGATCGACGCGCCGGCGGGCTCGAACCGGGAGACGCTCCGGCGGCTGGGCAATCGGGACAAGAATCCGCAGTGCGGCGCCTGCCACAGGCCCGGAGCGGAACGCTTTGTCGCGGGGCATCCGACCTTTGCCGGGATCGATTATTCGCGGGTGCGGAGCGGGCTGCGGTCGATTACGCTCGAACTGGTGGAGCGCGTGCGCCGCGCCACGAAGATGAAGATCGTGGCCAAGGGCGTGATGACGGCCGAGGACGCGGAACTGTGCGTGAAGGAAGGTCTCGACGGCATTGTGGTCTCCAACCACGGAGGACGGCAGGCCGAAAGCCTCCTGAGCACGATCGAGGCGCTTCCGGAAGTGACCGCGACGGTGAACGGCAAGATCCCGGTACTGATCGATGGAGGGTTTCGGCGCGGGACGGATGTGTTCAAGGCGCTGGCGATCGGGGCGGATGCGATTTGCATCGGCCGGCCATACCTGTGGGGGCTGAGCGCGTTTGGTCAAGCGGGCGTTGAGCGGGTGCTGGAACTCCTCCAGGCCGAACTCGTGACGACGATGAAGCAGAGCGGCGCCAATTCGCTGGACATGATCACTTCGGCGTACGTAAAGCGCCGTTCGGCGTGATGTCCGTTTCCTACAGGAACGGCCGGGCTTGTTTTGGGCTACGTCGAACCGCTAGGATAGAATCTGTTCGTCGAACCTTGCTGCCGGAAATGGCGCCGGTTTGCGCCCGCCCGCCGCAGCCGGCAAGAAGGCGACTGGCGGAATGAAGATGCGGGGCGTGTAACCCCGCGGGAAAAGTAACATCGATAAGAGCAGGTCGCCGATGGCTGACCGATGGGAGGTGAAACGGATGTGGAGCAGACGAAAAGAAGACGACGCCACGCCGAAATCCTCATCTACGATTCCAAGTTCAGCAGATTTGGCCCGGGAGGGCATACCCATGTCTACGATCCCTACACGAATTTCCGAGCCCGGAGGGGGCGCCGCGGCCGTTGGCAAGTCGGTCATCGTCAAAGGCCAGATCTTCAGCCGCGAGGATCTGTACGTGGACGGCGAAGTGGAGGGGAGCATCGAGGTTCAGGAACACCGGCTGACGGTTGGGCCGAACGGAAAGGTGCACGCCAACGTGATCGCCAGGGAGATCATCGTGCAGGGGACCGTCCATGGGAACATGGAGGCCGGCGATAAGATTGAAATCCGAAAAGAGGCCAAGCTGGTGGGGGACATTATCACTTCGCGCATCGTCATCGAAGATGGCGCTTACTTCAAAGGCAGCATCGACATTGCGCGGCAGGAGACTCCGAAGCCGGCGCCCGCCCCGCGGCCGGCCATGACGCCCCCGCCGCCGCGGCCGGAACCCGCGAGAACCAGCGTCGCCGGAGTTGAGCACAAGCCCTAACGGTGCGGCCGCGGGATGCCGGAAGCGTTGCCGCGGCCGCCGGAGCCGAATCGATGCCACAGGACCCACAAGTCAAGCGAAGCCTCGGGCTGGCTCATTTCGTCTCGTCGATCGCCGACAATTCCGGACTCTCAATCCTGGATTTAGGAGAGATCTCTCAGCCGAACGTGACGTTCATCACGACGTTGGGACACCGGTTGTATTCGGAAGATCTGCTGCGGACGCTGGATTCACATATGCTGGACGGGGATCTCGCCGGCGGTCCGGCGCAACCCGACCGGATCGAGGGGTTCCTGCACGAGTGTCTCGGATTCCCGGCGAGTTCGCTGGACGGCGCCCTGGTTTGGGACACGCTGCAATACGTGTCACGGCCGCTGCTGCTGGCGATCGTGGAGCGGCTGCACGAGGTGCTGAAGCCCGGGGCGTGCCTGCTGACGCTGTTTCACGCTTCGGAGCGCCCTCAGGAACTACCGCTGTTTTCCTACCGCATCGCAAGTCCCGAAACGTTGCACCTGGTTTCCCGCGGAACGCGCCAGTCCATTCAGTTCTTCAACAACCGGGGAATTGAGAAGCTGTTCGAGCGGTTCTCCTCGGTGAAGTTCTTCCTCACCCGAGACAACATCCGGGAAGTGATCGTCAGCCGATAGGGCGAGCCGCGCGGTTTCTCAGCCCGCCAGCGCGTCGAGAACGCCGCGCATGTAGGCGAGGGACTTCATCATGCCGGGCAGCGGATTGTCGGCATGAATTTCGTATTCGAGCATGACGCCGCCCTGGTAGTTCATCGCGCGAAGCTGGCGGAAGATGGCGACGATCGGCATGGCGCCGTCGCCCACCGCGACCTGGCTGTCCTTGCCCAGCAGGTCGCGCAGATCCTTGATGTGCACGTCGAACAGGCGAGGGCCCGCGCGTTTCATCCACTCGACGACGTCGGCCCCGGTGCGGGTGGTGTGGCCCGCGTCGATGCACAGCCCCATGCGGGGATCGCGGTTCTTCACCGCCTCGAGGACGCTTTCGGGCGTGGGAAAATGCCGGTCTTCCGGCCCGTGGTTGTGGATGGCGGTCTTGATATCGTACTCGCCGACAAGTTTCTCGACGGCGTCGAGCGTGGCGTGGCTGGGAGCGCAGACCATCATCGGCATGCCGCTGTTGCGGGCGTACTCGAACATGGCCCGGAGTTCCGCCGGCTTGGTAAGGTCGATGTTGCCGCCGCTCAGGACATCGACCCCGGCATCGCGGAATTCCTGGCTGCCGGCCTTTAATTCCGCTGCCGGCGCCTCGTAGGGCAAGTGGAACGACTTGATGCTGACGTACTTCACGCCGAGCTCTTTCAGCATCCCGATGGCGTCGGCGCGCGAAAACTTGCGCAATGAATAGCTGGCGACGCCGAGCCGCAACTCTCCGGGCGCGGTCCGGCCGCCGTGAGCGCCCGCCGCGGCCGCCAACGCCGCAGCCCCTCCGAAAAAACCTCGCCGGGTGGTCACGTGTCGCATCGCGTTCCCTATATGTAGCATTCGGGCGCGGCCGGGTCAAACCGCGTTTGCCCGGAGCACGCCGCCAAGGCTAGAGTAGAAGATTACGCTGTCCGTATTTCCCTAAGTGATCCTGCCCGGAACCACAATCACTCTTCTCCTGGTCATGGCGCTGGTACTGGCCGGCGCGGCGGCGGGCATCTGGTTCGGTTCGGCTCGAAGCTCGTCCGTGCGCTTGGTGTCGCTGAGCGGCGGGGTGCTGGTGGGGCTGTCGCTGTTCTGGATCTTTCCGGAGGTGGGCAGCCGCTACGGGTGGGGCGCCGGGGCCGCGATGGTCAGCGCGGGAGCGGGTCTGGTCTGGCTGATCGACCGTTACGTCTATCCGGTTTGTCCCACCTGCGCGCACAGCCACGACCACGAGGCGTGTGCTACGCGCCTGCACGGCTTCGCCGGACCACTGGTGGCCGCCGTGGCGATCCACAGCCTGGTGGACGGATTCGGCATCGCGGTGGGACACGATCCGCACTCGGGCGAACTCGGCCGGGCGGTTTTCTGGGCGCTCGCGCTGCACAAAGTGCCGGAAGGGCTGGCGCTGGGGGTGATGCTTCGCGCTTCGATGCGGACGTGGCAGCGGGCGCTGGCCGCGTGCCTGGCGGCGCAGTCGCCGATGCTGGCGGGCGGCCTGCTACAGAGCATCTTCGCGCCGTTCATGAGCGGCATCGGGCTGGCGATGCTGGCTGGGCTGGCGGCGGGCAGCTTTCTCTATCTCGGAGTGCACGCCGTGCATACGGAATGGAAGCAGCGGCGCGCGGCGCCGGCCTTCGCGGCGGCTTTAGCGGGAGCGGCGCTGGCGGCCCTGCTCGAGCGGCTGATGGCAGGCTTGCGGCTGTAAGTTCGCGCTCAGGTTGTCGCGGGCGGCCTGCGGCGGTGCCAGTCGGTCGCCTGCTGGAACTCGCGCCCGACGGCGAGCAGGGTGTTTTCGTAAAACGGGCGCCCCACGAGGCTGATGCCCAGCGGCAGGCCGCCGTCGAAACCGCAGGGGAGCGAGAGGGCGGGCAATCCGGCCAGGTTGCCGGCGGGGATCAGGTCGCGCAACCCGCGGGACTTGGGCTTGGCGTCGCCGGCGCCGCCGAGCCGTTCTTCCACCTTGGAGGCGGGACCGAAGCGGGAAGGCGTCACGAGCACGTTGACGTCGACGAACAGCTTGCGAAATTCGTCCTGGATCAGGCGGCGGATCCGCATCGCGCGGAGGTAGTCTTTGGCCGGAATCTCGAGTCCGGCTTTGAGGCCGGCGATCTGGTCCTTGTCGGCAAGCCGATCCACCTGGCCGCCGGCGATCAACGGCTCGAACACGGCCGAGCCTTCCGCGCGGATGATCGTTCCCGTGACCGCTCCGTAGGGAAAATCGGGCAATTCCACTTCCTTTAGCCGAAAACCCATGTCTTTAATGACCCGCCACGCCTCTCTGAGAGCGGGGCGGCTGGATTCCGCGGCGGACTCCTCGAAATCCGACGGAGCGTATCCGACCGTGAGGTCGGCGAATTTGCGGACGAATTGCGGCGCGTAGTAGAAGCGCTTGCCGGCCGAGCCCGGATCTTTGCCGTCGCCGCCGGAGATCTCCTGGAGCGTGAGACCGCAGTCTTCGGCGGAGCGGCACAGCGTTCCGATCTTGTCCATCGTCCAGGAAAGCGCCATCGCTCCGTAGCGGCTGACATAGCCGTAAGTGGGCCGCAACCCGGTTACGCCGCAGAAGGCGGCCGGCGTCATGATGGAGCCGGAGGTTTCCGAGCCGATCGCGAAGACCGTCAGGCCGGCTGCCACGGCGGCGCCGGAGCCGCTGGAGGAGCCGCCGGACCAGCGGGTTACGTCCCACGGATTGAGGCCCGGACCGGTCATCGAGGCGGAGGGATAGCGATAGCCGCCTCCGCCCGCCAGTTCCACCATTGCAAGCTTCCCGGTCAGTACGGCGCCGGCGCCCTCCAGCTTGTCGATCACCGTCGCGTCGTAATCGAAGACCTGGCCGGCGTAGGGCTCCGCGCCCCACGTCGTGGGCTTTCCGGCGACGGTGAGAAGATCCTTCACGGCGAACGGGATGCCTTGCAGCGGACCGCGAAACCGCTCCCGCCGGAGATCGTCGTCCACGTCCGCTGCCTTGCGCATCGCCAAGTCCCGCAGCGAGAGGGCCAGCGCGTTGTACTTCGGACCGGTCTTTTCCAGCCGGTCGCAGAAAGCCGCCGCCAGTTCGCGCGCGCTGAATTCCCGCTTTTTCAGACGCGCGTTCAATTCCGCGATTGTCGAGAAAAAGATGTCTTCGCCGAATTGCGCCATGTTGCTACCCGAGGATTACGGCTTGAAGACGAACGACGGTTCCTTGCTCATCTCCAGCGGAAACGCGGCGAGCTCGCCGGCCGCTTCGCGGACGCTTCGGCGAGCCTCCTCAAGCGGATCCTGAGCCTTGGTCTCCTGCTGGGGAGGCACAGCCGCAAGCGCCGGCGCGGCGGCCAGCAACGCGGCGCCCACTTCTCTTCGCGTGTACGCTGCGCGCATACGAACTACATTATAGACTCCGGCTGCGGCCCCAGCGCCTCTTGCACGGCGCGTTCCATGGCGGCGCGGGGCGCGGAACTTCCGGTCCAGGTTTCGAACTGGCGGACGGCCTGTTCGACGAACATCCGCGCGCCCGGGATTACGGTTCGTTTGCCTTCCCGGGCGCGCCGGATCAACTCGGTCTCCATGGGGTTATAGACCATGTCGAAGACGACGTCGGCCGGAATGTCGTGATCGAAGAAACACTCGCCGACGCGCGGGTGCATGCCCAGAGGGGTGGCGTGGACGAGGGCGTCGAAATGCCGGGACGTCAGGTTCTCGCGGGGAACGGCCTCGCCGCCGCAAGCCCGGGCCAGGGCGCGGGCGCGCTCGATGTTGCGGGCGACCACCGATACCTTCGCGCCCTGCTCGGCGAGAGCGAAGACGGCGGCCCGGGCAGCGCCGCCGTTGCCGGCCACTAGGACCGAGGACTTCGGCAACCGGATCTGTTTGGCGAGCGGGGCGACAATGCCCTCCACGTCGGTATTGGCGCCGCGCCATTTTCCGGCTTTGCGCCAGACGGTATTTACGGCGCCGATGCGGCGCGCCAGCGGGTCGACGACGTCAAGGTAGCGGATCACCTTCTGCTTGTGCGGAATGGTGACGCTGAAGCCGGCGACGGGGAGCTTTTCGGCGAGCAGGAAGAAATCCTTGAGCTGGGCGGCCGGAACCCGGAAGGGAACGTAGACGGCGTCGATGCGGCGCGACTGGAAGGCGCGATTGTGAACATACGGCGAGATGGAATGGCCGACCGGATCGGCGATAACGCCGTAGATGGCGGTGGAGCGGCTGAGTTTTTCCACTCGGTACAGGTGACGCAACTGCTTGATGGAGACCTGCCCGGCGGCGGTTCCTTCCGCCGCGGCCGGGGCCGCGTACGTGTAGATCCCGCCGTAGACGGGCGACAGGACGCGGGAGGGAAATCCAATTTCGCCCATGGCGAGCACGATGAGGGGCACGCGCGAAGCGGATCGCCCCAGACAAAGCACGCGAAAAATGTCCGATGGTCTCCGCGCCGTCGTGACGATTTTGTAGGCGGCGGCGGGGATTTTCATCATCCGGCGGAGAATCGTCTCCACGCCCGCGCTGCCGGAGAAGTTGTGGTAAGAAACGATCAGTTGCGATCCGGCCCGCAATCGTTCGAGGCTTTCGACCGCGGATTCGGCGCTTTCGATTTCCAGGTCGATCGCTTTGGCGCCGGCCAGGACGGCGTTTTCCAGCAACCGGATCTGTTCCTCGATGCTGCCGTCGAACCGGCCCTTGTTCTGATGCCGGCGGCAGGTGCAAAGCACGAGGCAATCCGGATATTCCGCGTGAAAACGGCGGATCGCTTCCAGCCCCTGCTCGGGACGCTGCAGGTAATCGAGGCGGAATTCGAGAAAGCTTCCGCCGGAATCGGCCTCGCGGCGCGCGTGGGAGATCAACTCTTCCGCGTCGTCAAAGCCAAGCGCGATGCAGATCCTTGGAAAAATGGGCCGGCGAGGCATTGGTATGCGTCAGTCAGAATAGCACGGGACGCATTAGGATAAAAGAGAATGAGGACTTCGCGGCGCGAGGCCGCCCGCGGAGGGACGCTCGCTTCCATGACCCACAACATCTCTCACGCGCTCGCGCTGGCAGGCAGCGGATTCCGGAAGGCGGCGGCGCCGCTGCTGATCGCCGCCTGGTGTTGGCATTGCGCCGCGGCGTACGGCGCCCAGGCGCAGGAGATCCTCCAGGAGCGGGTGGCGCTCTCGTATCCGGAGGATGTAGCGGTAAAGGTGCTGTTTGCGCCGACGCACCGGGCGCCTGGCGCGGCGGGCCGAGCCGAGGCGAGGAGGAGGCCGGGTCGGACCGAAATCAACCTGGACGTCCAGGCCATGAAGCCGGCAATCTCGTTCGGCGGCGACCTGAACACTTACATCCTGTGGACTCTCTCGCCCGAGGGCGACGCTTTCAACCTCGGCGAAATCGTGCTGCGCGGCGCGAAAGGTCAGTTACGGGTCACGACGCCGCTGACCACGTTCGGCATGCTGGTCACGGCCGAACCACACTTTCTGGTGGACCGGCCCAGCGAGTTCGTGGTGCTGGAGAACACCGCCGCGGGCGTTCCGCAGGACGAGGGCGTCGATGTAATCAATTACCGGTATGCCGCGTGGAAGGCGGACTATCGCGCGGCGAAGGAGACGCTCGCCGACGCGCCGTTGGGGGAGGGCGGAATTCGGACGGACCGCTACCAGGCCATCGTGGCCGTGCGATTGGCGGACCAAGCCGGGGCGCAGCAGTACGCCCCTGAAGAACTGAGCCTCGCGCAGTCCGTGCTCAGCGCCACGCAACAGCGATTCGCGCAGAAAGCGGACGAACGGCAGGTGGCGCTCCAGGCGCGCCGCACCGTGTCGCTGGCCGTTCACGCGCAGCGGATGGCGCGCGAGCGCGCGGAGCAGGCGGCGCGGGCGAAAGAGCGTCGCGAGCACAAGGCCCAGATCGACCAACTCACGCAGGCGCGGGAGGCGGCCGAGGCCGCCGAGGCGCGCGCCAAGGACGAAACGCGGCGGACGCGCGAACAGACGCAGAAGTCGCAGGCCCTGGTCGATCAGATGGAGCAGAAGATGCTCGCGGCAAACCAGGAGGCGGACCGTCTCGCTCGACTGAAAGCCAAGGCCGAAGCGGACGCCCGCTCCGCGCAGGACCAGACTTCGGCCATGTACGTACGGCTTCAGAACGCGCTGAGCCGCGTGGCGGCCACGCAGGAAACCGAACGCGGATTGGTGGTGAACCTTCCGGACATTCTCTTCGACTCCGGTCAGGCCACGCTGCGGCCAAAAGCGCGGGAGGTGTTGAGCAGCATCGCCGGCGTGCTGCTGGTGGCGCCGGACTATCGCATCAGCATCGAAGGCCACACCGACAACTCCGGCCGGCCGCAACTGAACCAGCGCCTATCCGAACGGCGGGCGGCGGCGGTGCGAGCCTACCTGGAAAGCGCGCAGATCTCGCCCGCGGCCATGACGGTGCGAGGCTTCGGAGAATCGCGGCCGGTGGCGGCCAACCGGACCGCGGCCGGACGGCAGCAGAACCGGCGGGTGGAACTGATCATCGAAGGGCTCAGGTAGGTCCGGAGACGACGCGCTCAGGAGGCGTGCGCGGCGGCCGCGAGCCGCTGCTTCCAGGCGTCGAGGATGGCGGCGGTGGCCGTGGCACCGAAGCGCGAGCAACCCGCTTCATAGACCTGGATCGCCTTGTCCAGGTCGCGAACGCCGCCGGCGGCCTTAACCTGGACGTTTGGAGCGCAGTGCTCGTACATCAGCCGCAGGTCCTCCAGCGTCGCGCCCGAGGGGGCGAAACCCGTCGACGTTTTCGTGAAATCCACCCCGGCTCGCTTGGAGATCTTGCAGGCAATGATCTTCAGCTCCTCCGTCAAGTAGGCATTTTCGAAGATCACTTTCAGGATCGCGCCCTGCTCGTGACAGGCGTCGGCCATCTGGAAGAGCTCCGATTCGACGTACTTGAACTGCCTCGACAGGAGCTTGCCGATGTTGAGCACCATGTCGATCTCCTTGACCCCTCGGCGGAGCAGATCGCGGGCCTCGTAGAGCTTCACCGGCGTGGTGTGCGAGCCATGGGGAAAACCGACCACGCTGCCGACGACGACGCCGGTGTCCTTGGTCAGCGTTACGGCCAGATCGGCGTCCGAGGGACGGACGGTGACGTTGGCGACGTTGTACTCGACAGCGAGCTTGCATCCGTCGATCACGCGCGCCTCGTCCAATTCCGGCCGCAGCAGCGAGTGGTCGATCATTTTGGCCAGTTGCTCGTAGGTGGTTAAAGGCGGTCTTACATCGTCCATAATGTTTTCCAATGCCGCAGTCCGGTTGAGGCGGCGAGCGGCAGGAAGCGTTGGGGCGCCGCCGGCCGCGCGGATGCTACAACCCTAATTCCTTGAGCCGGCTTCGCGCTTTTCCGGCGACCTCGCCGTCGGGGTATTTCTTCAGCAGCGCGCGCAGTTCCCTGCCAGCCGACGCTTTGTCGCCGGCTTTGGCGAAGCTCATCGCCTTCATGTACATTGCGTCGGGCGTTTTTTGATTCTCGGGGTACTTTTCGAGAACCAGGTCGAATGCCTCGATGGCAGCCTGCAAATCCCCTTTGGCGTAGTGGATCTCGCCGATGTGGAACTCCGCCTGGGGCGCCAGGTCGGCGTTGGGGAAGTTCCGGACGAACTCCTGATATTGAGCGAGAGCAAGGTCGAGCTGGCCGCCAGTCTGGTCGCGTCTTGCATTGTTGTAAAGCAAATCCGCCGACATGGCCGGCGAGCCTCCGCCCGAAGGGGTCGCGTACCCGCCGGGAGGGGGCGCCGGGGGCGCCGCCAGGACATCCACCGCCGACTTGAGATCCCCGACCTGGGTCTGGAGCTTGCCCAACCTGCCGTTTAGATCCGCCACCGATTCGCGCACGAAACGGAACTCGTTGGACATGGAATCGACCTTGGAGCCGAGAGCGGCCACGGGGGCCACCAGGACCTTCTCCTGATCGCGGAGAGTCTCCTTGACGTTCTTGTCGAGAACGACGACCGACGTGTTCGCGCTGTTCACCCTGTCGAGAACCTGTTCCACCAGGAGCGTGAGAGACGCCAGCTTGTCGTTGGTGGAGCGGATCTGATCCTGGAGAAGGGCCATATCTCGCTGCAGCTCTTGGATTTGCTGCCTCTGCGCCACCAGTGTGACGGGGGCTAGAAGGAGCAATAGACGGCACGCAAAGGCAACACGCATCTGTACCTCCAGCGTAAACGATCTGGGAGCGTTCGTCACCCCCGTCAGGGTTAGACGGCGCTCCCAGCGATGATGTTGCCGGTTCGGACTACTGCCCGGCCGAGAAGTGCGCGCGACGGTTCCGCTGCCAGCAGGACTCGTTCGACTCGGTGCACTGCGGCCGCTCTTTGCCGTAACTGATCGTTCGCAGTTGCGACTCCGGAACTCCCAACTGCACCAGGAACTCCTTCGCCGCAGTCGCGCGACGGTCGCCCAAGCCGAGGTTGTATTCGGCCGAGCCGCGCTCGTCGCAGTGACCTTCGACGGTGATCACCGCGCCCGAGAAGTCGTTAAGAATCGCCCTCAGGGCGCTTGCGTTGTTGGTCAGGACAGACCGTTGATCGTCACGGATGTCGTACTTGTCGTAATCGAAGTAGGCGTCCCGAACCTCCTCCTCCAGCCGCTGCATCAGCGACTTCTTGGGCGGCGGCGCAGCCGGCGGCGGAGGCGGCGGTGGTTGCGAGACCGTTACTGTCGCCGACGCCGAGTCTGCCCCGCCCGGCCCCTTCGCGGTCAACCGGTACGTCGTCGTGCTGCTGGGGAATACCTGCCGGTTCCCGCTGGGTTGCACGGAACCGATTCCGGGTTCGATGGAAACCTCGGTCGCGTTGCTGACAGACCAGCGCAGCGTCGAAGACTGGCCACGCTGAATCGTAGACGGCTCAGCTACGAACGTCGAAATCGACGGTTTGGCGGGCGGCGCCGGTTTCGGCTCCGCTGGCGGGGGCGGAGGCGGTGGCGCCGGCGGTTTCTTTCTGCAGCCGGCCGAAACCATCACAAGGGAAAACGCCAGAACAACTACAGCGGTGATTTTTCGCTTTCTCATCCTCTATTTTGCTCCTGGAATCATGATTAGTTGATGAAATTTTATGCTATCGGCTCCACACAGGCTTTTCATTATTGCGCTGCGTTGTGAGCGGCTTGACCTGAGTCCCATCCGCCAGCATCGTATAGATCTGCGTGGACCCGCTCCGGTTGGACGAGAAGACGATATGGCGCCCATCCGGGGCCCAGCACGGGTTCTCGTTGCGGCCCGCGCCGTGGGTGAGCTGCACGTACTCTCTCGTCGTCACGTCCATCACGAAAACATTATAGTTACCGGGATCATACCCCTTCGTCCAGCTAAATGCAATATGCTGCCCGTCCGGGTGCCACGACGGATTCACGGCTTCGCCTTCTCCGCTGCTCAAGCGAACCACGTCCGCGCCGTCAATATTCATCCGGTAAATCTGCGGGAGCCCGGAGCGCCCCGACACGAAGACAATATCGCTCCCGGTCCTCGGATTCACGGTGGGCTCGACGTCAATGGCGTTGGAATGCGTGAGCCGGCGAAGTTCCGTGCCGTCGGGCTTGCAGGCATAGAGCTGAGCGAACGGGCCGGCCGCGGTCGACGAGAACAGCACGGTCTGTCCGTCCGGCGTGTACTCCGCGGTGGCGTTCATCGAAGCTCTCTGATTGTAGAACGGGAGCCGCCGTCCCGTCTCCAGCGAGTGCAGATAGATCATCGGATACCCGCTGGCATAGGTCGTGAACAGAAGTTTCGTCCCATCCGGCGAGACCGCGGGGAACGTCGACGTGGAACCGTAGCGCGTAAGCTGCCGCTGACTGTTCCCGTCGTGGTTCATTTCCCAGATCTCCTTGGCGCCGGTCCGGTCCGACACGAAGTAGACCTTGGTTCCCGCGAGACTCTTGAAACCAAATTGTCCCAGAATATCGGCCGCGAAGTCATGCGCCACCTTACGGGCGCCGCCTTCGTCGAGGTCGCCGAAGTAGAGCTTGCCGAACACCTGGGCGTTGGCCAGGTCCGTTTGATTGACGTTGTACAGCCAGCCGAACAGGACCAGCCGGCCGCCCTGTTCGGCGGCGTAGCCGATGGTCAGGTAGTTGGCGTTGGCCGGCGGGCCCGACCAGTCGGTGAGCCAGGGGCCCTTGCGAATGGGCGGGGCGCCCGCGCGCGGGGCCGGCTGAGGCGCCACGAAATCCTGGGGGCGTTGCGGGACCTCGACCGGATACATGCTTTTGGGGACCATGCGGAACAATCCGGATTCCTGCAAGTCGCTGAACAGGGTTTCGTTGACGAAGCGGCCAAGAGGCGCCGAAGCGCCCGCGCCCCGCATGTCGGGAACCGCGATCGCGGCGCGCTCTCCCTGGGTGAGCTTTATGGTGATGTCGCTCTGCTGCGCGTGGAGCAATCCCGCGGCGGCCCCCAAGACCACAACATAAATGATCGGATTTGTCTTGTTCATCTCTTCAACTGAAAGTGGAATTCCACCGTCACCGCGTTGCGCTCGAAACCTCTCGGCAGCGGCGGAAACGGGCTCGCTTCCATAATCGCGCGCATCGCCGAATAGTCCAGAGTCGAGACCCCGCTCCGCTGCAAGAGCCGGACGTTTCGCGCGCCGCCGTCGCGCTGAATGTCGAAAATGACGATGACCATAGGCGCCGTCTGCAGCCGCGCGTCCACTTGGCTGGTGTTCCACTTGGAAGCCACCATCTGACGAATGATCGCCACGTACGAGCCGAACCGGTCGCCGAAGGGATTGCCCTCGCCGATGCCCACGGTGCCGGAACCGGTAGCCGTGCTGCCGAACATCGGCGTCACGGCGGCGGCGCCGCCCGGATTGTACAACTGGTTGTCCGCGTCTTCGCCCCGCCGGGATGAGGAGGCGCGCTGCGGCCGCCGCGCCGATTCCGCTTTACGGCTCTTGAGCGGAATCGCGTCGGGTTCGTCCTTTACGGCGGGTTTGGGCTTGGGCTGAGGCTTGGCTTGCGCCGGCGGAGCGGGGACCTGGGATTCGGTGTCGTTCGCCACCGGATTCACGCGCCCGGCGCGCGGCGGCAGCGGAATCTTGCTTACCGGCGTCACCGCCACCGAGCCGCCGCCAAGCGAGTTCGGGTCGCCCCATCGCAACACGGCGGACGCCGGCAGCATGCCGTACACGACGACCGCGGCGGCCAGCCCGACGTGCGCCGCCAGCGAGCCCAGCAAAGGGTTTCGCAGCGACTCCGGGCGGTCCAGAATGTCGTGACGGGCAATCATCCTTCCTAAAGTTATTATGGAGAAAACGTTAGCGGCCCTGCCGCGTGTCTTCTTCGGGCTGCGTCACCAGTCGGACCTCCATCTTCGCTTCCGACAATGCCGAGATGACCTGGGCGATGGGGTCGTACGTGGTCAGGCGGTCGGCGCGCACATAGACGGCCACTCCCGCGCCAAACCGTTCCGCCACGGCCTCGCCCAGCGTAGCCAGCTTCACAGGGTTCTCGTTCAGGTAGACCTCGCCGCTGCGGGTGATGCTCACCACCGGCAGTTCCTCGCTGGTGTTTCTCACCTGCCTGACGCGCGGCACCTCGATTTCGAGGCCGAACTCCATCACATGGGCGGTGAGCATGAAGATCACCAGCAGCACCAGCACGACGTCCACCAGCGGGATGACGTTCATCTCCGCCATGGGCGATACGCCGCGAAACCTGCGGCGCGGGCCGCCGCCGTTGATGCTTCCAGCGGTAAACGCCATCGCGCTAGTCTCCGAAGCTCCGCTCGGCGAAGTTCATGAACTCGAGCGAAAAGTCCTCCATGCGAGCGCCCATTTCGCGGATGACGTGGCCGAAGTAGTTATAGAAGATAGCGGCCGGGATGGCGGCCAGCAGTCCCATCGCCGTCGCAAACAGCGCTTCCGAGAGCCCGGGCGCGACCGCCCGGAGCGTGGCGCTGCCGGCCAGGCCGAGGGCCGAAAAGGCGTCGATGATGCCCCAAACCGTCCCGAACAGGCCGATAAACGGGGACACCGTGGCGGTGGTGGCGAGCCAGTTCATGTTGCGTTCCAACTTCGTCAGCTCTTCACTGATGGCGAGCTGGAGCGTCCGCTCCAACGCCAGCTTGTTCATCAGCGTGCCCCTCGCGGCAACCTGCCGTTCGACCTCTTCATAGCCGAAATCGAACACGGTTACGAGCGGAGAAATGCGGAACTGCTCGACCGCCAGCGCGACGGCCTCGAGGCCGTTGGCCTTACGGAACGCGCGCAGGAACTGGTGATTGGCGATGCGGGCTTTGCGGAAGACATTCCACTTGGAAAATACGATGGCCCAGGCCGCGACGGAAAAGATAACCAGGATGACCATTGTGGCGATCGGTATCGGCTTGGCCTGGCTGAGGAGTTCCCACAGGCTGACCTGCAGGAGAGGCGGCAAGAAGAACAATATCGGCGGACTCCTTTCTGAAGGGAAGTCAGAAGACGAGGCCAATGACTTCTTTCAGCAAGTGTAGCAGCGAATCGGCGAGGGCCGAAACGATGCGCAGACGAGAGCCGGCGCAAGCCGCGCGGCCCGCCTCAGACTTGCGCGATCTTGTTCGCCGCGAGTTCCCCCGAGGGGCTTCGGGTGAACGCGTAGGCTTCCTTGAGCGACGCCTGACCGCTGTTGGTGTAGACGAGCATGCGGTTGCCGTCGGTGCGGACCTTCACCGTGCCGAACGCCGCCCGGCGGAACGCGAAAAAGCGCCGCGGCGGCGCGTTGCTGCCTCCCGCGTCCGCCTCCTTCGGGGACACGAAGCCAATGACCTCGAAGAAAGCAACCATCTCGGTGACGAAGATCATCGGCCGATCCACGCGCGAGAAGCGCCCTAGGCTCCCCATCAGGTTGGCGCGTGGATGGATGTACTCTTTCTGCTTGTTCTCGTCTCCGGACGAGACGACCGACACCACCGGAGCGACCGCTTTGAGAAAGGCGGGCGAGAAATCGGACGAACCGTGGTGCGGGACTTTCAACACCTCCGCTTCGAGCGACAACCGGCCTTCCCGGTGTTCCCGCGCCAGGCGCCGCTCAGCTTCTTCGTTGAGATCGCCCGCCAGCAGGAACCGCAGGTTGCCATACTGGATGCGTAATACGACCGAATGGCCGTTAATCGTGTGCGAAGCCGAGTAGCCGCCCCTGGGCCGCCGCGTCAGATCGAGGCTCATCTGCTCCTCATCCAGCCGCGGTAGGCCGGACGGGGCCTTCAACATCGGCAGCGCAGGGCGTCCGTCGATCTCCTCCACCAGGGGCGCCAGGACCTGCACGTCAACCGGAAGCGGCTCGCTCTCCGACAGGAAGGCGAACTGCGCGTCATCGCCTCTGGCCAGGCGCGCGCACCGGATCGGGCCTCGCAAGGCGTAGGTTTGCAGGACGCGCTTCCAACGCTGGAAGGGCTGGTTCATCTCCTTTTCACAGGCGATGAGGTCGTCTTCCAGTTCGGTCAGGTACAGCCGCCCTTCGCGCGTCGCCGTGGCGCCGAACAGCTCTTCATCGCGGCGTCCGGTAGACGGCCGCTTCAGAATTCCGTTGTGGAATACGCGGCGGGGGTGGATGAACAGCCGTTTGCGCAGGTCCGGATGGTCCTCGGACGGAAGGATCTTCGTGAGTCCCAGAAAGTGGTCGGCGTCGCCGTGGGTGACAAGAATGCAGTCGATGTCTTTCCATCCGCTGTCGATTTTGGTTGTTCCGGGGTAGCGGGCCGCAAGATAGCGCGCAAAGAGCTGATTGTCGCCGCCATCGATCAACATTACCTTGCCACGGGGCGTCTCGAGTACCGCCGCGTCACCCTGCTGGACATCCACGAAGTCCAGCTTCAGTACCCGGTTGCTTTCCAGCGGCGCGAGCGCCTTTTGGGCCGAGGCGAGGATGTAGCCCGTCCGGGGTTCAATCACGACGTTGCCATCGGAATCCTGGCGGAACGTCGTCAGCTCGATGGTGACGTGATTGGGAGCTTCGGCGACGACCTTCACCTTGTCGCCCCAGGCGAGCGTTGCCAGCAGCCTTCGTCCGGCGGTTGCGGTCCGGTCGAACACTCTCGCCAGATCCACGGCGATCGCGTGCGTCAACTCGTCCATCGCTACTCCTTGGAGTCGCCGCCGAGCCGCGGCGGTAGCGGGCCCGCACTCCGGCGGGCGCCGCAAGCGACAAGGCCGAAGGTCCGCTAAGCCTCCGTGACCCGGCGGACGACCTTCGGATGGTCCCAGACTTCGGGTTTCACCTGCATGCCGAAACCCGGCAGGTCCGGAGCGGTAACCACGCCGTCCCGGGGGACGATCGGGTTCGCGAGCATGGCCGGCCAATCCTTTTCGTAGAAGCGCTGGCAGCTCTCCTGGATCCACACGTTGGTGGCGGCGGTGGTCAGGTGCGTGGAAGCGTAGAACAGCAGCGGTCCGCCGGCCGTGTGGGGCGCGATGGGAAGCTGGTAGGTTTCCGCCATGGCGGCGATTTTGCGGGCCTCGCTCAATCCGCCGCACCAGCAAACGTCGAACATGACGTACTTGGCGGCGCGCGTCTCCAGCAATTGCTGGAAGGCCATGCGGCCGCCCATGCGTTCGCCGATCGTCAGCGGGATCGGGGTGGCCTCGGCGAGCTGCCGGTACTGGTGGAAATTGCCCGGCATCAACATGTCTTCGAGCCACATCGGCCGGTAGGGCTCCACCGCTTTGGCGATCCGGATGGCCGAGGTCAGGTTCCAGTTGCTGTGAAATTCCAGCAGAATCTCGATGTTGCTTCCGAAGTTCTCGCGAAGCTTACGGAGCGGAAACAGCGCCGCGTCGATGTCGGCGTCGGTGATGAACTGGCGTTGGTTGCGGCGCGCCGCGCCGTCGAAGGGCCAGATCTTAATTGCCTGGACGCCGTAGGCTTCCTTCACCTCCCGCATGATCTGTTCCGGTTCCTTGTTGAAGTCGTACTTGTGCGGGAAGCAGGTATTGTAAATCCGGACCGACGGATTGGATTTTCCGCCGATCAGGCGGTAGACGGGCGCGTCCAGGAGCTTGCCCGTAAGGTCCCAGAGAGCGAGGTCGACGGCGCTGATGACGCGCATCTCCGTCCCGCCGGCGACGCGGTAGTCGAACTGGTGGTACATGTCCGCCCAGATGCGCTCGATGTCGGTGGGGTCCCTGCCCATCAGAAAGCGCGCCGCCTGGGTGTGGATGAGCGAAGCTTCGGTCTCTCCGTACGGATAGGTCTCGCCGATGCCGAAGTGGCCGGAGTCGGTGTGAACCCTGATCCACGTCCAGTGCGGCCAGAAGTCGGCGTCGTCGCGGCTCTGCCAATAGAACGTTTCGATCCGGGTAATTTTGGTGGATGGCGCCGCCCGGGCCGCTACGACAAGCGGCAGCGCCAGCGCCGGAAGAAACGCTCTCCTGCGCATCGGACGCCTTATTTGGGCCGGTACGCCACGCAGTCGATTTCCACCTTCATGCCGGGGAGCACGAACCCGGCGACCACGGTAGTCCGCGCCGGCTTCTGCTCGCCGAAGAACTCCGCGTAGACTTCGTTCATGGCGGCGAAATCATCGGCGTCGGCGATGAAGACTCCGCACTTGACGACGTCGGAAAGCGACGAACCCACGCCCTCCAGGATGCGCTTGATATTCATCAACACCAGCCGCGTCTCGTGGCGGATATCGCCAAACGAAGACTGGTTGGTGGCGGGATCGATCGGCCCCTGTCCCGCGACGTAGATAAAATCGCCTGCGCGCACGGCCGGCGAATAGGGCCCCCGCGGCTCGACGACGCCGGCGGGCTTCAGTCTTTCGATCATAGTCCTGCTTTCCTTCTCCGTCTTCTGCGAATGTTCCGAACGTGATCGGGTTCCTTTTCGCGAACCGGCTCGTGGCCTTCCGGCAGAGCCGGCGGGTAGAACTCCGCGCCGAGATAGACCAGCAGACCCTCTTCCTCGTCCGGCTCGACGCGGACGACGGACTTGTCCTGCGCGAAGTTGAGCAGTTCGGCGAACTCGGTGAAGCCGTACTTCTGGAGATCGAATACCGGTTTCTCCTCGGCCATCCAGGTTTCCAGATCCTCGGCGACGCAGCCTTCTTCCACTTCCAGCCGGTGGTTCTCCAGCACGTCGCGCAACGGAGCGAGCGCCTCATCAGGCTTCACCATGGCCTTGGGCGGAGGCGCTTCGGCCGGCGTCTTGCTTTCGATGGTCGCCTGGCCGCCGGTGCCGCTTACCTTGAGATAGCCGGCGTCCCGGAGTTTCTCCACGAATTCGGAAAAGCTGCCCGCGCCGTACGCCTTTTCGCTGAACCTCGGGTCCAGTTGCAGCATGGTGGACTTCAGCAGCCCGAGTTGTGGCTGCACGCTGCGCCGTTCGAGCGCATTCAGCGCGCGCTCCACCAGCGGCACGGCGCGGTTCAGATCGAGCGCGGCGGCCCGGTGGCGCGCCGGGCGCTGTCCCTGGCCCTTGGCGTCTCCCGAGCCTTTGCCCTCGGCCTGTGCCCCCTTTGGGGCCGGCTTGGGCGTCTCGTCGATCAGCGATTCGTAGGAGATGAACTCGTGGCAGTTGCGTTGCAGGATGGTGCTGGTGAACGCCTTGCCGCCCACCACGAACACGGTTTTACCGTACTCCTTCAGTTTGTTCACCAGCGGCGTGAAGTCACTGTCGCCGCTGACGATGGCAAAGGCGTTGATGTGATCGTGGGTGAACGCCATCTCCAGCGCGTCGAGCGCGAGGTTGATGTCGCCACCGTTTTTATCGCCGCGCGAGGACGGATGCCGCTGCACCATCTGTACCGCGTTTTCCGACATCTGCCGCGCGGCTCGCTCCTGGCGGCCCCAGTTGGCGTAAGCGAACTTCGCGACGATGTCGCCGCGCTCGCGGAGCGCGTCGAGCGTCACCGCGACGTCGAACTCGCGCCGCAGGGTCGATTTCACGCCGATTTCGATGTTGTCGTAATCGACGAATATGGCGATGTTTAGTTTCTCTTCCATTACCTTCCGTCGGGGCCCAGGCAGTCTGCGCCCCGAAGCTATTATAGAACGCGGGATTTTCGGCGGCGCGCCAGAAGCCATACCGCGGCGACGGCGGCGGCGCTGACCAGCGACCCGGGAACCAGTCCCGGCGAGCGGTATTCGAAACGAATGCGGCGTTCCCCGGCCGGCGCCGCGATGGCTTGGAAGACGCCGTCGTGGCGCACGATCTCCACCGGCGCCCCGTCCACGGTCGCCCGCCAGCCGGGATAGAACTGCTCCGCCAGAACGAAGCGGCCGCCGTGTTCCGACCGGACGACGAATTCCCGAACGGCGGAACTCCAAGCGATTCGCTCTGCCGGGACGCCCGCCGAGGCGCCCGCGGGCTCCCAGCGGTAGGACGGCTGCGGATCGCGCAGCTCGTACGCGTGGTGAAACCAGTCATCCTCGACCGATGGTTCGAGGAGCCGGTAATGAGGATTCGAAGCCAGAGCCCCGCTCGCGGCCCCCTTCTTGCCCGTAAGAAAATACCTGACGCCCAGCGAGCGCAGCAAAGCCTCCCGTCCGGGGTCGAGATCGAACATCCGGCTGTCGGACGGGCGCTGGAACTCCTTTAGTTTTTCGCTATACTGCGCCGGTAGCATCGGATCGAAACCCTGCGGGGTCCGCAAGCCGTATTGGCGCATCATGGTCGGGAACGGCGCGGTCGTGTCGAGCGCAACGCGAAAGTCCGGATGCGATCGGATCTCGTTGTACACCGTTTCGTCCAAGCCGCGGAACGGCATGCCAAAGACGTCCCGGTCGTACTTGCCAATGCTCGCGTTGAAGCGCTTGCTGGTTCCGAACGCCTTGTAATCGACGCCGGCGGCCAACAGCAGCGCCAACGCCAGACAGGAGCGGCGCCGCCCGGTCTCGGCCCTGAGCGCCAGCAATCCGGCCGTGAACAGGGCCAGAAAAACCGCCGGCTCGATCGCCGCCCGCCATCCGGAGGCGAACTCCGGGCCGCCGCGCCACCAGACGGCGATCAGCCTCACGCACCAGACGGCCATTGCTCCGATCGTGGCGGGCATCACCCATCGCGGAAACGCTCTCCCTCCGCGCGCGAGAAACGCGTCCAGTCCGGTCGCGGCGACCGGCGCGGCCGCCAGCGTGACGCCGGCGAGAAAATACCAATCGCGGCAGATCTCCGACAGGAGGGTGGAGCGCCGGACGATCTCCCAAACCAAGGAGAACGGATTGGTGAGGGCCACGCCGACGGCGGCCAACATCGCCAGCGCCGGCAACGACTCGCGAAACAGCCGGCGCCAGGCCCAGAACGCCAGTCCGGCGATCGCCGGCGCGCCAAGGTACAGATACTCGCCGAGCCTCACGTGAACGGAATCCAGCGCGAAATCGAAGTAATTGGGCACGAAATAAGAGATATAAAACTCCGGATCCCTGATGCCGCTCCCGTATCGCGCCTCGTGGAACTTCATGGAGGAGGCCTCCAGGGCCGGCAGAAGCTGGACCATCGCCGCCGCCAGCGAGAGCGCCAGGGCCGCCCCGGTCCAGGCCCCCATGCGGCTCGGCCGCGCGCAGCCCAAAGCGTAGGCGCAGGCCGCCACCGCGAATACGAACCACGCCGGCGGGTAACCGGCCAGAAAGCAAAGCGCGGAAGCGGCCACCAGCTTCCACAGCGGACGCCAGTGGGCCGCGGCGGCGGCCTGGTCGATGCCCCACAGGCCAAGCGGCATCCAGGCATACCCGCACGCCAGACCGAAATGTTGCAACTGGAGCAGCATGTAACCGCTGAAGGCGAAGACGCCTCCTCCGAACGCCGCCGCCAGCTTCGCCAGTCCTCTCCACCGCAGCCACGCGTAGCAGAGCAGGAATCCCAGCCACACGTGGAGGATCATGAAGACCTCGAGCGTCCAGAACAGCAGCCGTTCGCGCCCCATGTTGGCCGCGAACAGCAGCCACGTAGGCGGATAGAACAGGCCCGTCTGCGGGTTCCCTACGAAACTGATCCCGCAATAAATCGAAGGATCCCATTGCGGAAACTCGCCCTGCCGCAGCAGGCGGAACGCGTAGTCGAGCAAAGGGTAATGGTAGGAGCTTAAGTCGTAGGGAATGTGGACGACCTTGAACGGCGGCAGATATTCGAAGAAGAAGGCGTAGGTGAACGCCAGGGAGGCGAGCGCTACCCACCTCGTTTCCGAGCGGCTCGTCACGTCGAACCTCCTATTCTAACGGCGCGGCGGCTGAGGCGGTGATATGCTCGTCAGACCCGGACCGGCGCCGGGACGATGACATGGCGCGCTACCTGATCGTCGTTTCCCTGTTCCTGCTGTCGCTGATCAACTACATCGACCGCGCGGCCATTTCGTCTTCGAAGGCGCCCATGTCGGCGGAGCTGTCGCTTTCCGACCAGGCGATGGGGGCGGTGTTCAGCGCCTTCGCCCTCGGATACGCGCTTGCGCAGATCCCCGCCGGATGGTTCGCGGATCGGTTCGGACCGCGCCTTGCCCTCACGCTGGTGACGATGGCGTGGAGCGTCTTCACGGCATTAACGGGCGCTGTGCGGAGCCTGGGCGCACTGCTGGCGGTGCGGTTCCTGTTCGGCGTCGCCGAGGCGGGGGCCTTTCCGGGCGCCGCCCGCGCCGTCTTCAATTGGCTGCCTGCCGGAGAGCGCGGCCGGGCCAACGGCATCCTGATGTCCGGCTCGCGGATCGGCGGCGCCGTCGCGTTCCCGTTGATGGCATGGCTGCTCGGCCGCTGGAGCTGGCGGAGCGCGTTCTACCTGCTTGCCCTGCCGGGCGTCGCCTGGGGGGCGCTGTGGGGCATCTTGTTCCGCAATCACCCGCGGAAGCCGCCGGCCCGCGAAGCGGCCTCTGCCCGCGCGGCGCTGCGGTTCCGGGACGTGCTCCGGTCGCGCGGCATGTTGCTGAACATGGTTCAGTATTTCTCCGGAAACTTCACATTCTTCATCTGTCTGTCCTGGATGCTGCCGTATCTCCAGAGCCGCTACGAGTTGTCGCTTGCGGACGCGGCCGCTTATTCGATGATTCCTCTTCTGGCGGGCGGGGCCGCGCAGTGGAGTTCCGGCTTCCTGGTCGATCTGCTCTACCACTCGCGGCTGCGGGCGTGGTCGCGGAGGCTGCCCGCGATGGCGGGCTTTCTCCTGGCGGCAGGGGCCATCTTTCTGGTGAGTTCGATGGAAAGCCCGGCGGCGGCGGTAGCGTGTTTTGCCGTCGCCACGTTTGGCGCCGACATGACGATCAGCCCCAGTTGGGTTTACTGCATCGACATCGGCGGGAGGAACTCCGGCGCGGTCTCCGGATCGATGAACATGATCGGAAATCTCGGCTCGTTCGTCAGCGCCAGCGCGTTTCCTTTCCTTTACGGCCTCACCGGCGACGCATTCGCCTACTTCGCCATCGCGGCGCTGCTCAACATGGTTTCCGTCTTCTGCTGGATCGCGATGCGGCCTCCGGCTTTGGCGCCGGGTCCGGCGTAACCGCCGCCTGGCCTTCACCGAACCGGCGGACCTCCGCCGCAAGTTCGCCGACCGCCACCAGCGCCATGGCGCGCCGGGATTCCTTGAAACGATTGACGATCGCTTCGCGGCTGTTCTCCAGCCGCGCCGACTTTCCGTCGGTGATCAGAAACCACTCGGTCCGGCCGGGGAAGTCCGGACCCAATGCGGCCGCCTCGCGCCGGAACAGGCGCAGGGCGCGCCGGATCGCCGCCAGCGTAAACCGTTTGCGCCGCAGCGAACCGACGATCAGAACCGCCAGCGCCTCATCCGCCGCGTAGCGCCGCCGATTCGCGCGCCGGACCGGCGAGAGGAGGCCCTGTTGTCCCCAGTACTGCAACTGCCGCGGCGTGACGCCGGCCAGGCGGCAAACGTCTGTACTGGAGAACAGCTCCTCGCCTTTCGCTCGCTTTGATGCCGTGGTCGCTTTGCCAAGCATTTGCCGGATTCCTATGTCCGCATTTTGGTGAACAGGTACATTCCAATCAGCGAAAAGATGGCGCCCGGAGACCACGCCGCCATCGCCGCCGGGAGCTGGCTCAGGTTTCCCACCTGCTCGAAAACCTGGCTCACCGCCCAGTACGCAACGGCGATCCCGAAGCTCACGCCGACGCCCGCCATCGCGCCGCGGCCGCCCGTCAGGAAAGCGAATGGGACTGCGATGAGGGCCATGATCAGGGCGAACAGCGGAACCGAGAATTTCTTGTGGAATTGCACGCGCAACCTGGCGGTATCGAAGCCGCTCTGCTGTAATTCCTGAATATACGATTCCAATTCGGAAAAATTCATCTGCTGATCCTGCTTCACCTCTTTCAGGAAGTACCCCGGCGTCTCCGTGAGTTCCGGGAAGGTCCGCGTCTCGCCGGTGAAGTCGGTGAAATCCGACCGGCGATCCCCGGCGAGGGTCCGGCTCCATCCATTCTGGAACACCCAGGCCCCGAGCGAAGCCTCCCAGCGCGCGCGCTCGGCGGAGATGTGGCGCCGCAACTGGAAGGTCCGCGGTTCCAGTTCGTACACGCTGACGCCGTACATCATCTGCCCGGCGGCGTCGAAATACCGGTAGTAATAAATGCGCGACCCGGCGCCGAAGATCCAGCGGCGGTCCGGCCGCAGGTACGTCTGCACCGGCCTCCCCTTGATTTCGTTGCGAATGGCGTCCTGAATCCGGTTCGCCTCGGGCACATAGTAGTGCTCAAATCCGAACAGCGCGGCGCTCAGCACGACGCTGGCTACCAACACGGGGGCGGAAAGGCGGTACAGGCTCACGCCGCAGGCTTTCATCGCCGTAACTTCGTTGTGCTTGGTCAGCACGCCGAACGTGAAGAGCACCGCCACCAGAACGATCACCGGGGCGGAATCGTAGATCAGCTTGGGCGTCAGAAAGATGTGGTACGTGAGCACGCGCGACATCGGAATGCCGTTCTTGACGACGTCGCTCAACAGCTCGAAAAACGTGAAGACGTGGGTCAGCGCCACCGCGCTTGCCAGCAGCATGGCGAAGTAGAACAGGAAGCTGCTCAGCACGTAGGTATCGACGATCTGGGGCAGGACCGGTATCAGTCTCCTGCCGCCTCCGCCGCCGGCCGGCGCCATCGGCAGGGCCCCGCGCACGCGGTGGTACGCGGCCCGCAGCCATGTTTGCAACTCGCCGACCGGATCGCGATCGCCCGGCCGTTCCAGCCTCGCGATCAGAACGATTGCCGCCAGCGCCAGCGCGGCGTTCGGCGTCCACACCGCCAGTTCCACCGGGATGCGGCCCTGTTTGGCCATGCCGATCAGGCTGATCATGCTCATGTAGTAAAGAAATGCGATGGACACCGTCAGCACGAACGCGCCCGACCGGCCCGCCTTCCGCGTCGAGACTCCCAGCGGCACGCCCACCAGCGCCAACAGGATGCAGGCGAACGGCAGGGCCAGCCGCTGATGGAGTTCGATCCGCGCCTCCAGCGAATGCCGCGCTTCCACCATCAACTGCGGCGTGTTCATGGAGGTGAACGCCTTGGCCACCTCGCGGTCGGGCGCCTTGGCCTCCAGGACCTGCTCGCCCTTGGGGAACATGGTGCTGAAGTACGCCGAGGGGTTCCTGCCGGGTTCGTGCGAGAATCCGTCGAGCATCGACAACTGGATTCGATTGTTGACGAGATCCGGCGTCGCGATCGCTTCGCGCGCGGTGGTGATCCGGGGCTGGTCCCCGCGTTCGGCCCCCGCGGTGCTGCGCTCCTCGGCCGGGGTCAGGTCAGCCATGAACACGTTCCTCCAGCGCACGACGGGGCCCGGGATTACGTCGCCGACATAGAACACCCGGTTCGGGAAGGACTCCTCGAATACGCGCGGCTTGATTTCCGCCGTGAGCTGTTCAGCCAGAAGCTGGTTGATCGTCCGGTAGGTTTCGGCGATCGATCGCGGCGTCAGCCAAAGCGTCGACGCCGCCGTCACCATCGTGGCGATCAACCCGAATGCCGCCACCGGCAGCAGCAGCCTGCGGCTTGGCAGGCCGCCGGAGCGCATGGCGATGATCTCGCCGTCGCTGGACATGCGGCTCATCGCCAGCAGCACGCCTACCAGCGCGCCCACCGGGACGGCGAACATCAGCGTGGGCGGGAGGATCAACGCGAAAAGGTAGGCCGCCTTTGGCGCCGACGCCGAACTCCGCACCAGGATCTCGAACGGCTTGCCCAGCTTCTGGAGAAACAGCACGAACAGAAACAGCGCCGTGCCGAGCGACGCGCTGTAGGCAATCTCACTGAAAACTTTCCTGCTGAGAATCGCCATCCCGCGACGAACCTAGCGCGGCCCCCTTGCCGGGGGCGGCGCGACCGGCAGACGCGGCAGTTCCTGCTCGCCGCGAACCAGTTCCACATCGTCGAACAGAAGCGACGGCGCCACCACGGCGCCGGCGGTGACATACCCGCCCGCGCCCATCATCGAGAGCGGCGCCAGGCTGCCCAGGTATTCAAACAACCACGTCTCGTCGGATGCGGCCACGATGTCGCGGAGCAGGCGCGTCGAGACGCCGCGGAACTGAAGCCCGCGCACCAACTCCTCCCGGCCGTCGGGATAGAGCCGGTATGCCAGAACCGGGCGGCTGAACAGGTTTTGGCTGCCGCCGCGGTCGCCCCCCGCCCATTGCCGGATCTCATCGGGTCCCGCGGATGTTGGGAAATCGAGTTTCCGGACAACCATTCCGTAAGGACGCTCGCGCTGACCGCACAGTTCCAGTAGCTGCTTGCGCAGTTCTCCGCTGGTGGACGTCTTGTCCGCCTTCACAAACAGGTTGCCGATAGCCGCGGCATTGGCCCCGTGGCGGCCGGGAATCCGCGCGCGCCCGTTCGAGCCCGATCGTCCCTTCACCGGCTGCCGCGTAAGCAGGAAGTCTTTGAGCACCCCTTTTTCCACCAGCTTCAGCGGCTTGGGAACCACGCCCTCCATGTCCACGGCGTAGTGACCGAACAGTGGCCGTCCCCGCCATTCCTTCTGCGTCGGGTCGTCCACTACGTCCATCCACTCCGGCAGCACGCGGGCGCCGATTCTCCCCTCGAATTCGCTGGCCTGAAATGGCGCCGGCCGCCCGGGTTCCGACACCGGACGCCGGGGCGCCGCCAGGTTGGCGGCCAGTAATTGCGCCAGCAACTGCGCGGCCGCTTCCTGTTCGAACAAGACGGGACCCGCATAGGCTTCCCCAACCGGAGCTTCCGCGAGCGCCGCCACGTTCCGCGCCACCATCTCCGCTTGCCGGCGCGCCTCGCTTTCGCCGGGCCTGGCTCTGTCCTCCAGCCACCCCAACGCGACGGCGTCCCGCACGATCATTCCGTCCGGCGCCTGACCCTCGGCGCGGATGCGCAGCGTCTGGAGGTTGTCCGGATAACGCACCCGCGTCCCTTCCGTGTTGGCAATATACGAGACCGACTGCGTGTCCTCGAAGTTCACGCGAGAGGAGGTGACAGCCCGTACGGCCCCAACGATAGCGGAAAGTTCCTTCACGCGGGCCGTCCACCATTCGTCATCCGCGGGGCGCGGGGCTGCCTCCAGGAGGATCGTCACCGGTTCAGCCGGCCAGAAATCGTCCAGTTGTTCACCGCCGGCGACGTTCTTCAGCGCCGACCTTTTCCGGGCGATGGCTTCCAGCGCTCCCTTGTACGCGCCGTCGGTGGCCAGCCAGAAGGCAGTCCTCAGAGCGGGGACGTTGGCATCCAGCGGCGGCTGCATCCCCGCTCCGCGGCTGAACATGCCTGACAGCGCATAGTTGGTGTTGTCGAACTCGTAGCTACCCACCCGCACGCTCACGCGTGGGACCCGAAAGTGATTCCCGTCCTTCGCCACCAGCGCGCCCAGCGTCGCCGACACGGAGAAGCTGCGGACGTCGTCCAGCGCATACTCAATGAAGTACGGCTTCTCCATCTCAGCGAGTTGGAGCGCCGCGGAACGTTCCAGTTCCGCCTCCATGGCCTTAAGAATGGGATCTCCGTTGCCGCTCCCCGGCTGCCCCCACGCCATACAAGCCATCGCCAGCGACAGCGCTGCCGCACCGAACAGGCGCCGTGGATCCGCCGTTGGGGCCGCGCGCCTCACCGTACGCTCCTGGCATCCGACGGTCTCGGCAGAATGGGCGGACGGTCCTGGGAACTCGTCTTCCGCTGAATCTCGAGCTCCGAGATCAGCAGCGCCGGCGACACCGCCGAGACCGGCACGTCGCCGGATTCGGCCCCGCAGTAGCCGTTAAACACCGCCGGCCGGTCGCCTGTCGCGACAATCTTTGCGAAGCTCGCCAGCGGCGTGCCGACGATGTCGGCCCCTCGCACCAACTCATCCGGCTTCCCATCCGCGTAGACGCGATAGACCACCAGCGGAATTACCGTCCACGCCTGAATGCCGCGCCGCGCGGTGGTCGTATAGCCTCCGGTGACGTCTTCGAAGTAGTACCCGAACGGCCTGTTCTGCCGCTTCAGTTCCTCGATCAGCATCTGGCGCAGCCGCTCCTCGGTCGCCTGGTTGGCCGACTGCACGATCAGGTTCGATTGCCGCGATACCACCTCGACGCCGGCCTGCCGCCGCCCGTGGCCGTTCGATTCCGAGAACCCGCGCACAGGCGACCGGCTGAGCAGGAATGTCTTCATCACCCCGTTCTCCACCACCGGCACGGGCCGCGCTTTCACCGCTTCGTCGTCGAACAGGTACCAGCCCAGCAACGGGACGCCCGCCGCTTCCCGCCGCGTGGGGTCGAAGGTCACCGAGAGAAACTCCGGCAACACCTTTGTGCCCACGCTCTTGGAAAAGGTTTGACCTTCGCTGATATCCTTCTGCCGGTGTCCCTCGATCCGGTGGCCGAAAATCTCGTGGAAGAAGACGCCCGCCGCGCGTCCGGAGAGGATCGCCGGCCCGACGTAGGGCTCCACCAGCGGGCTTTTCACCAGGCCCGAAACCGTGCCCGCCAGCCGTTGGATTGCCTGGCGCAACGTTTCTTCCGATGGGAGCCCCGCGGCGTCGGCGGCCTCAAAACTCTCGGTATCGTAGAGGTCCATGCCGTCGGGCGCCTTCGCCGTGGCGGCGATCTGTAATCGCGCCGACGTGCGGCCGTGGCTGACCGCGGAGCCTTCACTATTCACCAGGAGCCTCACGTCCCGCTGCGCGCTCACGGTGACCTGGGACGACATCAGCTCCGGATAGGCGGCGAATTCGCTCGATAGACGCCGCAGCTTGTCCGCCCATTCCTCGGCGCGGAAGGCAACTGCCGGCGTGTTCCCGACATATTTCACGGGCGGCTCGACCGTGAAATCCGCTGGAGCGTCTTCCTCCTGCAGCCTCACCTGCTGCTGCGTGGTGATGTTGATCAGCCGCTGCGCCGCCCGTTTGTAGACCCGGTCGGTTTCCAGCCAGAGCGTCTGCCGGATGGCATCCTCGTTGTCCTCCAGCGCCAACGCGGCGCCGGTGGTGAATCGCGGCCGTTCGCCTCGCACCGAACGGTAGTTGTCCAATTCGGGCGAACCCACGCGCACGGTCACGTCCAGCGTCCGGCTTCGACGGCCGCTGTTGATCTGGAGCGCGCCCAGCGCGCAGGAAACGACGCGATACTCCACGTCGGTGACCTGGTACCCGAGGAAGTACGGGGCGGGGTTCCCCTTCTCCTTCAGCGCCGCGAAGTTGCGGTTCAGTTCGTCGCCGAGGATCCGAAGAAGCGTCGCGTCGTCCGGCCGGAGCGACGACGCGAACGCCGACGTAAGCAGTATCCCGGCGGCTGCCGTTGCGCGGAAGCAATCCACGCCGTCAGAATACCAGCTTGCAACGCCGGCGCTCCCGCCGTCCTTTCGGTGCACTCGATGCCGCGGTAGGCGCCAAAACGCCGCAGCGCTATGGCGCCGAAGGTGAAACCGATAGCGTCAGGCTGGTGGCCGCGAGCCGCCTATCCCGTGAGCCCCTGGTTTTCCGCTTCCTGCTTGATGGTGCGGCCGGCTTCCTCGGCGACGTTACGGACTTTCGCCGCCGTGTCGCGCGCCATCGACTTGGCGCTTTCAACCACCTCGTCGCGCGCCTCCCCCAGGTACTCGGACTCCACGCGCGTGCTCGGCAGGATGAAGCCGACAAATGCTCCCGCCGCCAAGGCCGCCACGCCGACGGCTAACGGATTGTTGTAGAAGGCGCCGCGAGCATTGTCGCGCGCCTCTCGGGCCTGCGTCCGCACCCGGTCCGCGGCATGATGAAACTGTTCCTGCGCCTCTCGGGTGACGTTGCCGGCCTTCTCGCGTGCGCGGTGGGCCGTCTCGCGCACCGTTCCGGCGGCTCGCTCGGCGGTTTCCCGGGCGCTGCCGGCCAGGCGATCCGCGGTCTCCCGCGCCTTGCTGCCAGCTTCCGAAAAAGCGCCCCGTTCGCCGGCCGGTTCGTGCGCGTACGCATCGTCGCATTCGGAACGATAAGCGTAGTACCCGCCGTTGGTTTCAAACGACCTCTCTCCCCGGCGCGCGGTCATCGCCAGCATCCCCACCCCGGCGCCGATCAGCGTCAGCGCGACCGGGTTCTCGCGGATGAAATCAATAACCGTATGTCCGGCGTCTTTCGCCGTCTCACCGGCTCGGTGCGTGGCATCGGACAGTCTGCTGCCCACATCTTCCATCATTTTCTCTGCCCTCCCAATCGTGGCGTCCTTGACCGTAATCCTGGCCGAGTCGTACACCTCGACCGCGCGCTCCTTGATCTTGCCCTTGACTTCTTCTTTGATCCGCTCGGGGTCCAGTCTCTCTTGGAGAGCGTCGATCGTGCCGCTCATTTGCGCGCGCGTTAGTTCGATCTCACCGCGGATTTTCGCAGTTTGATCGCCGGTAACGACCCCGGCGGAAGGGGACCCGTCGATGCGAGCGCCCTCGGAGGCCGATTCCGGCTGATTCAGCCGACCTGATGTTTTATCCATTCCGCGTCCTCCTTCAACGTCTCAATCGTCTGCCGGGGCACGAAGTCGATCCGCCGCAACGCGGCAAGCGCTTTTGTAACGAGTATGGCCGCAATGATCCCGGCCACCGCGGCCACCGTTAGAGCCGCGGCCCAAGCGGGCATCCATAGAGCTAGCAGCAGGATTGCCGCGCCAAGGAACGCCAGCAGGGCCGCGTAGCCGATCGCGCCGCCGACCGCCAGAAAGGCGGCGTTTCTGCCGGCGCGCCGGGCGTTCTCGGTCAGTTCGACTTTGGCGAGGGCAACCTCCTGGCGGACGAGTTCGCTCGTCTGACGAGCCAGGTCGGAAAACAACTCGCTAATTGAACGCTCCTCCAATGCAGGCATAGACGAATCCCCTTCTTCTTTCGCGGCTAGACGCCGCTCGGCTCCAGGCCGCCAGGAGGCACGTCACGGACCGAGCCGCCATAGGCGGGCGAGGAGGACACACCCGGACCGCCGGAAGCCGGCGGCAAGGCGTAGGAGGGGTCCGGCGTCGCTGCCATCGGGTGGTGGACGCGCTCCACAGACGCATTGCGCGAGCTGCCGAGGAAACGGCTGGTCGCGAAGCCGATAAGAAACGCTCCGCCCAGAAAGACCGCCGGCCGGCGTCGCGCAAACGCTTCCGCGTCTTGCATCAGCCGGTCAATGTCATTCTCCCGCAGGTACCGGCCGAGCCGATCCACCCGATCGCCGACGGACTCTCCGAGACTGGCGGCGTAGCGGGCTACAAACCCGTATTCTTCCTCGCGCAGGTCGTCTCCCATCCGGCGGAGTGCCCCGGCGACGGAACTGAAGCCGGAGGCGACGTGCTCGCGCTGCCGGTCGGCCCGGCTCGCCGCCTGACGCCGGACCTTTCCCGCGGCGCCGGCAGCCGCCTCCTTCGCCTGCGTGGCCGCATGCCGCGCCGAGTCGAGAACGGAACCCTCTCCCTGGTCCTCAGCGGCCGTTCCCGAGCGCTTATCCGTTTCCTCGTTGAATGCCATTCGCAATGTCCGCCTTTCTTCCGTTATTGGGCTGTTTTTTGCATGCCGTGGACTGCGCCGGGAACCTGGCAAAAAAGACGCCGGCCGCGTGCGCGCATTGACCGATCCCAACTGGTAGACCTCACCGCTCCGAGGGACGTTTCAGATTCATTCGCCTGCGCCGCCGGGGCGGGCGAAGACGGTTGGGAGCCGCCTGTCTGCTTACCTCGAGGCCAGGCGCATTCGCGGTTCGCGTCGTTGAAGCCGCCGGGCGCCGTCCGGAGAGATCGCGGTTCCGAAAACGTCAACCTCTTCCAGTTGCCGCATTTCGAGCAGGTGGGGGACGGCCGAGTCGTCGATCTTTTCGCACTTCCAGAGCTTCAGCGAGCGGAGGCGCGGCAGCCGCTTGAGAGAGGCGACGCCGCGGCTCGTGATCTGCGTGCGGCTCAGGTCGAGCGCTTCCAGCTTCTCGAGTTTGGCCAGACCTTCGAGGCCCCGGTCCGTGACTTTGGCGTCCTTAATCTCCAGTTCCTTCAGGTTGGTGAGCGTCTCGATGCTCTCGAGGTTGAAGTCCGACAGCGCGAGTCCCCAAAGGCCGGAGTCCGTTCGCTGGAGACCCCCGGCATCGAGGCTGGCGAGCGATGGCAACAGCTTCAGCAGCGGCAGGGCCGCGCCGCTCATTTTGTTCCCGCCGATACCGAGCCGCTCCAGCGCGGTGAGGGACGCCAGGTGCTCGAAACCGTCGTCGGTGACGCGGCTGAAGCCAACTTCAAGCGTTCGGAGCTTCGCGAGGCCGGCGACGTGCTCAAACACCCGGCTGGTGACCTTTGTGCCGGTGAGGTTGAGGTACTCCAGATTCTTCCAGCCTTTGATGTGGGCAACGCCCTCGTCGCCGATGTACTCGGCGTAGTAGAGGTTCAGATGGGTGACGTTCTCGAGCGGCCGCAGGTGCTCCAGGGCGACATCTTCGATCCAGGCGTGGGAGAGGTCGATTTTTCGGAGGCGGTCCAGGCGGGCGAGCTTCTCGAGGTCGTTGTCGGTGATCCAGGTGGAAGTGAGATCGACCTCGATGATGGCGCCCGTCTCGTCGCGCACAACGCGCCCGCCCTCTTCGAGAATCCACGAGGCGGGGTCGCCGGCGCCGAAGGAAGCCAGCGCGGCCAGGAGCGCGCAGCTGGGCAGGGCCCTCCGCATCAGCTTCTCCTCCGGTTGGGCAGCGCCGAGTCGCGGTCCCAGATGATCTCGCACTCGGGCAGCGCCTCCTTCAACTGCTTGTAAGCGCCCTCGGTGACCAGCGTGTGATAGAGGTTCAGGTATCGCAAATTCGTGAAGCTCTTCAGAGTCTCCAGGCTCTTGTCGGTGATGAGGGCGCTGTCCAGGCTCAGGCGCGTCAGTTGCGTGAGGCCCTTGAGCGCCGCCAGGCCTTCGTCGGTCACTTCGGTGTAGTCGAGATTCAGCTCCTGGAGGCTCGCCATCGCGCCCACGGATTTCATGCCGGGATCGTTCGCCCGTGTCCGCAGCAGGTCGAGCCTGCGCAGTTTTACGAGGGGCGCCAGGCTCGCCAGACCGGCGTCGGTGAGCCGGGTGTAGCTGAGCGAAAGCTCCTCCAGGTCGCCCAGCTTGCCAACCGGTTCCAATCCGGCGTCGGTGATGTCCGTTCCCGCCAGGTCGAGGAACGTCAGGGCGTTCAGTCCCGCCAGGCGCTCCATTCCCGCGTCGGTGATTTCCGTGTAGGCGAGGGACAGCTTGCGGAGGCGGCCCAGTCCCGACAGGTACGCGAGACCGCCGTCGCGGACCGGCGAGCCGAGCAGGCTCAGTTCCTCGAGGGCGCCGAGCGGGGCGAGGTGTTTGAGGCCGGGTCCTTCGATGAGGGTTTCATTGAGGGTCAGCTTGCGCATGGCGCTGAGGCCGCCGAAGAACTCGAGACCCGCATCCGACAGCATGGTGTTGCTGAGATCGAGTTCGGCGAGGCGGACCAGGCCGGCCAGGCGACGCGCGCCAAGGTCGCCCGTCTGGGTCACGCTGAGGTCGAGCTTTTCCAAATGCGGCAGTCTCTCGAGGACGGCGAGGCTTTCGTCGCCGGCGGCGGTGCGCGCCAGGGAGATTTCGCGGAGGCGGCCGTTTTCCGGAATCGCGTCGCCGCCGGCGGAGCGTACCCAATCCGCGATCGCCTGCTCGCCGGCGTCGGCCGGAGGCGCGGCCGCGATTTCCGCGCCGCCGACGCGGGGCGACACATCGACAAACATGAACCGTGCCGCGGGCAGGGCGGCCTGTAACGCGTCGACGCCAGTGCGGGTGGCGCGGGTATACCTAAGGTCGGCTTCGCGAAGCTCCTTCATCGCTCGCAGAGTCGCCAGGCCGGCGTTGGTGACCTTGGTGCGGTAAAGGTTGAGTTCTTCCAGCCGGGTGAGCGCCGCCAGTTGGCGCATGCCCGCGTCGGTGACATCGGCCCCGGCAAGGTTGAGCTTCCGCAATTGCGTCAGCCCGGCCAGGCGCGCCAGGCCCGCGTCGCTGATGCGGTCGCCGCCGAGGTCGAGTTCCTTGAGGTTGGTCAACCCGCTGATGTGCTGAAGGCCCTCATCGGTCACCAGCGTGTCGCCGATCCAGAGCTTTTCCAGGTCTTTCATGCCGCGGAGGTTCCGCATGCCTTCGTCGTCGAACGGCGTCCAGGTAACGTCCAGGCGGCGCAGGTTACGAAACGGCGCGAGCGTGTGACCCTTGACCTTGGTGTTCCGGACTCGGATTTCCTTCAGCCCGTCGAGATTTGCCATGGCGCCGAAGCCGGAGTCGTCGAAGAGGATGGACGCGAGAAAGGTGTAGCTGAAGGTGAGCTTCTCCAGTGTGGCGATGCCCGTCAGGTCGCCCAGCCGCTTGCTGAGGTTCGGATACGAACTGGCGCTGGGGTTCCACATCGGGCCGGGCAGGTGCAGTTCGCGGAGATGGCGAAGGCCGCTGAGCCGGGCGAGGTCGGGCGGGTCGATATTGCAGCCGACGAGGTTAAGAACGACCAGGCGAAGGTCGCCGGCGGGGAGGTGGCTCACATCGGTGAAGCGCCGCGGGCTGCCGTCGACAACGACGGCGCCGCCCATGCGGAGCGCCCACTCGGCGACGCCGCGATCCGGCGAGGCTGGGGGAGGCGCTTGCGCGCACAAGGAGAAAGCAATCGGGAGAATCCCCAGAAGCGTCCGGCCGGCCCGTCCCACTCCTTATTTATGTAGCACGTTTGAAGGTGGGCGCACCGTACAGGCCGCGATCGTCGATGTATTGCCGTACGGACTGCGGCAATTCCGCCGCCGGGCGGCCGGCCGCGAGGTTGGCGCGGATCTCGGAAGAGGAGACCGGCAGCGCGAGGGTCTCCAGTCGCACAACCCTGGCGCCGGGCGGCGCCTGGTAATGGTGTCCCGGCCGCGTCACCACGATGAAGGTCACCTGGCGGATGACATCTTCCCATCGATACCAGGTGGTGATTTCCGCGAACGCGTCGGCGCCGATGAGGAAGAAGATCTCGTCCTCTGGCGCCAGCGAGGCGCGGAGCTTCTCGATGGTGAGGACCGAATAGCTCTTGCGGTCTTCTTCCTCGAGGCGTGATGGAATGAAGGCCGGATCGTCGCCGCACGCCAGCTCCAGCATGCGGAATCGGTCTTCGTAGCCCGCCTCGGTGGAACCGGACTTGTGCGGCGGATGGGCGGCGGGGACAAACAGCACGCGATCGAGACCGACTTGTTTCATCGCCTCGCGGGCGACGGTGAGGTGGGCGGTGTGGATCGGGTCGAACGTGCCCCCAAATATCGCAATTCTCAAATGCGGATTGTACCGCAGGAGCGCCGGCGGGTTGCGTCCGTCTTCGAGGTGGGGCGAACCTCCTGGTTTGGATAGCGTCGGGATAAACCGGCGTGAAGTCGTGAATGAAAGAGTCATACAGGAAAGGAGTAGCGAACCATCCTGGGCCCGAGCCATGCGGGGGCAGCCGCAAGGTGGCCCACGAAGCGTTGGACAGGGGTACATGCAGGCGGGGTATCCCTAACCAGTGAGCTCCGAAATCGCTCCATCCGGGAGCCGACCGTGTCAAACCAACGGGAAGGCAAGATCGCGGCGCGCGGCAGCGCGAGCACGCCGCGGCCCGGCGGAGTCGAAGACCCCAAGCATGCATGGAAACTTCACGCGCGAGAACCGAGAGGCCCCGCGGCTGTCCGCGGCCGGTAGGACGCGGACCGCTGGGAGAAAGCGATGAGCGATAAGGCCCAGATGCACGGCGGCGGGGAGTCGAGCGGCGGCATAGTACCGGCGAAGCAGCGGAACGAAGGCCTGGGACGGCCGAAGGAGGCTGTGGAGGGAAGGCCGCCGGCCAAGGAGAATCATGGAACAGCCTAACTCGCGCCGGACGCAGGGCCGGGAACGTGAGACCAGCGGGCTGGACCGTGTGCGCGAAGCGGCGCGAAGGGACAAGGGAGTACGGTTCACGGCTTTGCTGCACCACGTCAGCATCGATCTGCTTCGCCGCAGCTACCAGAGCTTGACGAAGCGGGCGGTGGCGGGAGTGGACGGCATGAGGTGGGAAGAATATGGGCACGGCCTGGAGGATCGGCTCGCCGATCTGCACGGTCGAATCCATCGCGGAGCCTACCGGGCGCAGCCGTCGCGAAGAGTCTGGATCCCGAAAGCCGACGGGCGGCAACGGCCGTTGGGGATCGCGGCGTTGGAAGACAAAATCGTCCAGCACGCGGTCGGGAAGGTCCTGACCCAGATTTGGGAGGAGGGACTTCCAAGGCTTTTCGTACGGGTTCCGGCCGGGGCGCAGCCAACACGATGCGTTGGACGCGCTCTACGTCGGGATCACGACCCGGAAAGTGGACTGGATTCTCGATCTGGACATCCGGTCATTTGTCGACAAGATCTCGCATCAATGGCTGGTCCAGTTTGTCGAGCATCGGATCGCAGATCCACGGATCGTCCGCCTGATCCAGAAGTGGCTGAAGGCGGGCGTGATGGAGGACGGCCGGTGGTTCGAGACGGAGGAAGGGACGCCGCAAGGCTCAGTGATTTCGCCGATCCTTGCCAATCTCTACCTGCATTATGTATTCGATGTTTGGGCCGAAGCGTGGCGGAAAAAGGTAGCGCGCGGTGAGATGATCATCGTGCGTTACGCGGACGACGCCGTGCTGGGATTTCAGCACCGGGCGGACGCGGAGTTGTTTCGGCAACAATTGCAGGAGCGGCTGCGCAAGTTCGGGCTGGAATTGCACCCAGACAAGACGCGCCTGATCGAATTTGGGCGCTATGCGGCCGAGCGGCGGCAACGGCGTGGAGAAGGGAAGCCGGGTTAGCAGCGCGAGCACGGGTCTGTCCGGGGGGTGGCGGGCAACCGCCATCCCTACCGGGCCCGAGCCGAAACTCCAGGAGCCGGTTTCCAACCGGCTTATTAATTAGTCCCGCCCGTCGGCGGGATAGCCGACCGATTGCGCGAGAATGACCCGCTGTTGCGGCCGGAGGCCAATGCGGTGGGCCAGCAGGCGCCGGTCGAGCGAGCCGCGCACGACCGTCGCCAGTCCCTCGGACGCGCAGAACAGGTAGACGTTCTGGCTGATGAAGGCGGCATCCGAGATCGAGTAGAAGGTCTTCCGGCCGTCGTCGGCGTCCACCATCCGCGCCAGATCGGCGACGTAGATCAGGTTGACCGGCGCGTCGCGGACAAAGTCCTGCTCACCGGTGGCGGCACGAATGTCGGCGGCAACGACGCATTCCAGGCGGTGACCGGCAGGCGCGTACAGGTAGAGCCCGCCGGAGAGGGCGACGTAGACATCGATCTCCTGCCAGTTGCAGGCCGACGGCGCGGTGCGGTTGCCCGTCTCCGGACGGTTTACGCCGCAGGCGGCCCACAACAGATCCGACAGGACCTGGGCGGGCAACGGGTCCGGGTTGAAGGCGCGCGCGGAGTGGCGATGCCGGAGCGCTTCCATCAGCGGCCGGCCGCCCGTCATGCGGGGCGCGGGCAACTCCAGGGAAGCGGCGCGGCCTTTTTCGCGATCGAGCGGGGAAGTTATGATTGCGGAACTCACAAATTCAACCTTTCAAGCCTGAAATACCTGATTCGAGTATTCCCGGAAACGGCCGCGGCCGTCAAGAGCGCTTCGCGCGGGATTGGCTAGCTGGACTCGTTTGACGCGGCGTCACGCGCCGCCCGGCCACGCGTCAAGATCGTCGCGCCACTGGCGCCATCGCCCCCGTAATTCGTCCGCCTTGGCGCGGAAGGCGGGATCGCCAACCAGGTTCCGCTCCTCCAGAGGATCGGCGGCCAAATCGTACAATTCCTCGAACAAGGGTTCCGTGTCCAGATACCGCGCGTATTTCCACGTTTCGGTCCGCACCCCTTCCGAGCGGGGAATCCAGGCGTGCGAGAAATTGTGTTCGTAGAACCAGTCCAAGCGCCAGGGCGCCGTTCGGCCTTCGATCACCGGCCTCAGGTTGCGGCCCTGCATGGGGATTCCGCCGATTCCCGCGTAACCGAGGATCGTCGGCGCCAGATCGATGTTCAGCGACATCGGAGTGCGGCGCTGCCCTTGGAGCGAGCGCGGCAGACGCGGATCGTAGATCACCAGCGGCGCTCGGATCGATTCCTCGTGCATGAACCACTTGCCGGAGAGGCCGTGCTCGCCCAGGTAAAAGCCGTTGTCGCTCGTGAAAACGACCACGGTGTTGTCGTCGGCCTTTATCCTGCGGAGTTGCTCGCGTATTCGGCCAACCACCGTGTCGACTTCCGTGATCAGGCGGTAATAGCCTTTCACCGACTGCCGATAGAGCGCCGGCGTGCCGAACTCGATGGCCCATCGGCGGCGGGCCTCCGAGCGCTGGATCTCCAACGGAAGAAGCGAAATGTACCTCGGATCGGCGGTTTTCGGAAGCGGAATCTCGACGTCCTTGTACAAGCCGGCAGTCGCTTCCGAGTGAAGAAACTGTCTCGGGTCCTCATCCTGGATATGCGGCGCTTTGAAGCTGATCGAAAGACAGAAGGGCTGCTTCGGAGAACACCCGGCCAGGAACTCGATGGCCTGATCGCCCATCAGGGCGGTCAGGTGCACGCTGGTATCCGGCCGGCGCGGGAAGTAGTGTCCCTGTCCCGGGAAGCCCTGGAAGAAGTCGAACCGTCTGGCCGGCATCTGGTTTCCGACGCCCCACTTGCCGATGAATCCAGTGCGATAGCCCGCCTGGCGAAGCGCGGCGGGATAGATGGCCGCGTACTGCCGTTCGGTAAATGCCGTTTCGAAATCGTTGATCCTGTGCGTGCGCGCGTACAGGCCGGTGAAGATGCTGGCGCGGCTGGTCATGCAGATGGAGGTCGTCACGAAGTGGTTCGTGAACGTCACGCCGCTCGCGGCCATCTCGTCGATGTGCGGCGTCTTCACGATCGGGTTGCCCATGCAGCCGAGCGAGTCCCAGCGCTGGTCGTCGGTCAGCAGAAAGATAATGTTTTGTCCCGGCGCCGGCTGACTGCGTCCGACGCCGGCGCCAAGCGCCGCGGCGCGCAAGAGCTGTCTGCGACTCCAATCCCGCATGACTTGCCCCGTTGTATCACAGCCCGAACTCGACGGCGGCAAATCCGCCAGTGGTAAGCTTCTGGACTATGGTGAAACGCTGCATGCTTGTCCTGATTGCGTTGAACGCCTGGCATTCGTGTCTCGGCCAGCCGGCCTCCAAGGTCCGCAATCCCCTGGTGCGCGTCGTCACCATCAGCCAGGCCGGACTCGAGCGGAATCAGCCCGACCTTATAGAGCGCACGCTGGAGCGGCTGGAACAGTCGGCGGCATTTCGGCCGGACATCGCCACCCTGCCGGAAGTGTTCGCCGGCCGGGATCCGGAGACCGTTCCCGGTCCGGTTACGAAGCGGCTCGCCGAGTGGGCGCGGCGTAATTCGAGCTACGTGATTTTCGGACTGCGCACCCGCGCGGACGGCCGCGTCTACAACTCCGCGGTCGTGCTGGACCGGGATGGCCGCGTCGTGGGCCGGTACGACAAGATTCACCCTACCGAACGCGAACTGTCGGACGGCATCCACCCCGGCGATCCCGATCCGCCGGTTTTCCAGACCGATTTCGGACCGATCGGAATCCAGATCTGCTTCGACGTGAACTGGTGGGAGGGCTGGAAGCGGCTGAAGGAGAAGGGGGCGCGGATCGTCTTCTTTCCCGCGGCCTATCCGGCGGCGCTCCACGTATCCGCTCTCGCTCTGGCGAACCAGGTCTTCGTGGTTTCCTCGACGCAGTCGCGCCGGTCGCACATATACGACATTACGGGCGAGGAACTGGCCGCCACCGGCCGGTTTCAGGAATGGGCGGGCGCGGTGCTGCCCGCCGGCAAGCGGCTCTTCGAAGTGGACTTCCACGTCGAGAAGGCGCGCGAGATCCAGCGGAAGTACGGGCAGAGAGTCGAAGTCGGCTGGCGCCACGACGACGATTGGTTCACGCTGGCGTCGCTCGATCCGGGACTGACGGTGGAGGATCTGATCGCCGAGTTCGGCCTCACGACACTGGACGACTATCGGGTCCGCGCGCACGGCGCTGCGGAGGCGGCGCGCCAGGAGAAATGAGCGCTTTCCAATGCGCCCGCGGTCCAGCCGCGCCTTCCCTATTTCTGATAATCAGGACCTTTTATATGATATAATGGCGCCGGTTTTGGAGGAGAACCATGCGGCGATTAACAATTGCGTCCCTCATGCTGGCGGCGTGGCCCCTTGGCGCGCCGGCGGGCTCAATCACAAGCGGGACGATCGACTTTCGAATGCCATTCAGTCCGCAGTATCACGGACTTGGGCCGGGTACTGTTCTTTACGGTCAGGATCGAGGCCAACCTTTCGAGCTTTACGACCTGTTGGAAACCGAGGGCGGGTACAACGCACTCTCTCCGCTGGTGGCAGGTCAGACTTTTCAATCGCAATCGTTGTACGACCTCGCCCTGGCTACGACGTTCACAAGCCAGCCCGCCACGGTGGGAGACCAGTCCTACGCCGACGGCATCCCTTTGGCCGGACTCATGGGGTTCAACTTTCTGTCCCTCGCGATCCCCGACGTTCACCAGGAGCAGTTGCAGCTTGCCGGCGTTCCCGTTCGATACGAGCTTTGGTTGTGGGGCTGGGGACCGGGGCAGGACGCATTCAGTCCCACGGAGGAGCCGATCCTCAGCATCGCTGCGCTCGGACGCGGCTTCGCAACCATCGACCTCAGGGGATACGAGGCCGCCGGATACCCCGGGACCTGGTTCTACGAAATCGCAGGCGTACGGTTCGACCTCGGCCCGTCGGTTCCGGAGCCTGGCACGCTGGCGCTGGCGGCGGCCGGGATCGGCGCCTTGCTGGTGCGGCTACGCCGGCGGCGGCCTGCGGCCTGAGCATCCTTCCTGGCGCCAGCCTACTGGCCGCCGACGATGGTCTTGCCGCCGCCTTTGGTCACCAGGAGACCGATGCCGTTGAGCAGAAACACCAGGCCGATGAATCCAATGATGATCGCTCCGAGGAAGGTTCGGAGGTTCCAGCCGACTTCCCTTCGTATTTCCTCCGGCTTCTCCGGGTTCACGAACACTTTCAGCGATGAGCCGCGCGGGAACCGCGCCAGCGCCTGCTCGGCAACATCGCGGGTCGTGCGGTAGAAGTGGAGCCGGAGCGGGTTGCGGTACCGCCGCGCGGCCAACTCGTAGTCCACCTCGACGTTGACCTGATAACCGATCCGCGTAAGCCTCGCGCCCGTCGCTTCCCGATATCGGCCCTCCTCGATCCAACCGCGCACCACCTTGGCTTCTCGCTCCATCCAGGTGGTCGCCATCTTGCGCGCATTGAAGTAGAGTTTCAACCCGAGCAGCAGGGCGATGGTGCCGATCGCCAGGAGCACCCATCCGATAATGATTCCCGTTCGGCTGGCGGAATCCGCGTTCATAGCATCCATCAACGTATATACTACCTTCGTGTTCGACCTGAATAAACTGGACGTCCGGGAAGTGGAGAACCTGATGGCCGGCGGCAGGTACCGGGTAACGGCGCCGTTCGCCGACGCCAACGGGAAGGAGCACGTTCCGGGAGAAGAGTGGATCTTTCGCAAGGCGCAGTACCGCCACGACCAGAAGCTGCTCGTGCTGTACGTCGAATCCGCCGGCGGGGCCGAGGAAATTTCCATTCCGCTCTCCCTCGACCAGGGCAGGCCGGGCATCGGCCGGATGAAGCGCTGGTTCGAGGGCCTCACCCCGGAGCTCAGGATCGCCGAGCCGGAATACATGCCGGAGCGAACTCCCGTCGCGAAGCCCGAGCCGGACTTTTCCGCCCAGCCGACCTTCCCGAGCATTCCCCACGCGCCGCAGTGGGAGGCTTTTGACGGGGAGATTCGGGCGGCGATCGAACTGGCGCGGCAGAGGAGGTACGACGAAGCTTGGGCTGCGATCCTCAAGACGCTGGAAGGGCCGGACCCCTGGGGAGTCCAGCTCCAGACGGCGGCGGGGAATCTCGGCGCGGCCGCGGCCAGCGTGGCCGGCAAGAACGATGAACTGGCGGAGTGGCTCTCGGACAAATCGACCGACCTGTGGTACTCCTGGGGCGCGCAGGCCACCAGCGGCGGCGAGGGGGTCGCGCGCCGCGCCTACATGAAGAGCAGAGGCGTCAGGGGCATCAAGTGAAGTTGCGCCGCGCCGCGCCGGCGCATAAAATGGATCTTTCGGTGCATTTTAAGCTATAAAGGTGCGATTATCCGATAGACTCCTGCTGAGCGGCGACGAGGCGGTTGCGCACGCCGCGCGCGACGCCGGTTTCGCGCTGGCCACAGGCTATCCCGGCACTCCGGCGACGGAGATCGTCGAGAGCTTTCACGAGCTGGGCGGAAAGGCGCAGTGGTCGCCGAATGAGAAAGTCGCGCTGGAAGTGGGCATCGGAGTGGCGTTCGCGGGGGCGCGGGCGCTGGTGGCGATGAAGCACGTCGGCGTGAACGTGGCGGCGGACCCGCTGTTCACGGTGGCTTACGCGGGAGTGAAGGGCGCGCTGGTGGTGGTCTCCGCCGACGATCCCGGCATGGCCTCCAGCCAGAACGAGCAGGACAACCGGCGGTACGCCGTCGCGGCCGGCGCGCCGATGCTCGAGCCGAGCGATTCGCAGGAGGCCTACGACTACGCGTTGCTGGCCGCCGAAATCTCCGAGCGGTGGGGCGTCCCGGCGCTCCTGCGGATGACGACGCGCGTCTGCCACTCGAAGACGGTCGTGGTGAAGAACGGCGCCGCCCCGCCGCCGCGCGCGCCCGGCTTCGAGCGCGATCTCCAAAGCCGGGTGATGATCCCCGCGCACGCTCGCCCGGCGCACCGGAAGCTGCGGCGCAAACTGGCCGAGATAGAGGCGTGGAACGTGGCGGCCGGCCCGAATCTGCGCGTCGCCGGGGCGGACGGCCTTGGGATTGTTACGTCCGGGATCGCTTTTCAGCACGTTCGCGAGGCCGCTCCGGAAGCCGCGGTCCTGAAGCTCGGCATGACCCATCCGCTGCCGATGGCCGCCATCCGGGAGTTCGCGGCGGCTCACGGGCGGACAATCGTGGTCGAGGAAGGCGACCCGTACCTGGCGGACGCGCTCCGCGCGGCGGGCATTCGGGTGGAGGCGCGGCCGGAAACCTACCGCTTCGGCGAGCTGAATGCCGGCCGGGTGCGAAGGCTGCTCGCCGGCGACGCCACGGAGGAACCCGCGCCGGCGAAGGGAACGCCGCCGCAGTTGTGCCCGGGCTGCCCCTACCGCACGGTGTTTACGACGCTGCGCGCGTTGGACTGCATCGTGGCGGGCGATATCGGCTGCTACACGTTGGGCGCGCTGCCGCCGTTTGAAGGCATGGACTCGCAGCTATGCATGGGCGCTTCCGTGGGCGTTGGCCTGGGCCTGCGGCACGCGCTGCCGCCGGAGCAGGCCCGGCGCGTGGTGAGCGTGATCGGCGACAGCACGTTCGTCCACAGCGGCATCACCGGGCTGGTGGAGATGATCTATAACCCGCCCCCCACCGGCCACGTGCTCCTGATTCTGGACAACGGCACCACCGCGATGACCGGCCTCCAGGAGCATCCCGGCACCGGCCGCTCGATCGATCACCGCGCCACGGGCAAGGTGGTGTTCGAGGACCTCGCCCGCACGCTGGGCGTGACCAACGTTCACGTAATCGACCCGACGGCGGACGCCGGAGCGTTTCGGGACCTGCTGGCCGGCTGCCTGGCGTCGAACGCCGCCTCTGTCGTCATCGCCCGCCGGAACTGCCTGCTTGCCGCGGGAGCGATCAAGGCTTACGAGCAATGCAATGAACAGCCATCCTGACGGGAAGGTAACCAGCGTCGTCGTCGCCGGGCTCGGAGGCCAGGGCGTGCTCACCGCCTCGGAAATCGTCGCTGTCGTCGCGTTTCGCGCCGGGCTGGATGTGAAGAAGAGCGAGATCCACGGCATGAGCCAGCGGGGCGGATCGGTGACGAGCGATGTCCGGTTCGGCCCGCGCGTGTTCAGCCCGATGACGCCGGCGGGCGAGGCGGATTTCGTCGTCGCGCTGGCCGCCGACCAGGCGGACGGCGTTCGCGGCCTGCTTCGCGCGGGCGGTTGCCTGATTACGCCTTCGGCCATCGACGAGAAGGCGCTCCGGAGCAAGAAGAGCCTGAACGTGGCGCTGCTCGGCGCCCTCAGCGCGCGCCTGGCTTTTTCCGAACAGGCGTGGCTGGACGCCATCCGCGCCGTCCTACCGCCCAAGTTTCACGCCGTCGGTCTCGAGGCGTTCCTCGCGGGCCGAAAAGGTAACGCATGCTAGCAACTCCTGTATCCATCGCCGCCCCGTTCCATCCGGCCAGCGCGCCGGACTACGTTCCCCTTCGACAGCTCCGGGACCTGCAACTTGCGCGCCTGCGCGCCACGGTTCGCCGCGCCTACCATCAGGTCGACCTGTACCGCCGCCGGCTGGATGAGCGCGGCATCCGTCCCGACGACGTCACCAGCCTCGACGTGATCCGGCTGTTGCCGTTCACCGTGAAGGCGGACTTGCGCGACGCGTATCCCTTCGGGCTTTTCGCCAGCCCGCTGACCGAAGTGGTCCGCCTTCACGCTTCCAGCGGTACCACCGGCAAGCCCATCGTCGTGGCGTACACGAGGGAAGACGTGGATGTCTGGACGAATGCGATGGTGCGAACGCTGGCGTCGTGCGGGCTCGGCGCCGGCGACGTTGTCCAGAACGCGTACGGCTACGGGCTGTTCACCGGCGGGCTTGGCGCGCACTACGGGGCGGAAGGCCTGGGCGCGACGGTGATTCCCATCTCGGGCGGCAACACCGACCGGCAGATCATGGTGATGAAGGATTTCCGGGTCACGGCGATCTGCTCGACGCCGAGCTACTTCGTGCACGTGATGGAGCGCGCGCGGGAACTCGGCGTGGACGTGCGCGCTCTGCCGCTGAAGGTCGGCGTGTTCGGCGCGGAGCCGTGGAGCGAATCGATGCGGCGGCACATCGAGGCCGATTCCGGCATAAAGGCGTACGACATTTACGGCCTGAGCGAGATCATCGGTCCCGGGGTCGCTTCCGAGTGCGCGGCGCAGGAGGGCCTGCACATCTTTGAGGATCACTTTTACCCGGAGATCGTCGATCCGGAGACGGGCGAACCGGTCCCGGACGGCGAAGAGGGCGAACTCGCGCTGACGACCCTCAGCAAACACGCCATGCCGATGATCCGCTATCGCACCCGGGACATCACGCGCTTTCTCACCGCGCCGTGCGCGTGCGGGCGGACCATCCGGCGGATTCAGCGGATCAGCCGCCGCAGCGACGATATGCTGATCGTGCGCGGGGTGAACGTCTATCCGTCGCAGATCGAGACGGCGCTGCTCGAGGTGGAGGGGACGCTGCCGCACTACCAGATCATCCTGACGCGGGAGCGAGGACTCGACCGGATGGAAGTGCAGGTGGAGGTGACGGCGGAGATTTTCAGCGACCGCGTGGGCGCGCTGGAGCAGCTGCAAATGCGCCTGGAGCAGGCGATCGACCGGGTGACCGGCTTGCGGGTCGACGTCCGGCTGGTGGAGCCGCGAACGATCCAGCGCAGCGAGGGCAAGGCCCGACGAGTGTCGGACAGGAGGCCGCAATGATCATTCACCAGTTGTCGCTGTTTCTGGAAAACAAGCCGGGACATCTGGCGGAACCCTGCCGCCTGCTGGCGCGAGAGAACATCAACATTCGGGCGCTCGCGCTGGCCGACACGAGCCAGTACGGCATTCTTCGGCTGATCGTCTCGGATTGGGAGAAGGCGGCGGCGCTGCTGCGCGAGGCCGGCTACGCCGTGAAAGTCACGGAGGTGCTGGCGGTGGAGGCGCCGGACCGTCCAGGCGGCCTCGCTCACCTGCTCGAAATCTTCGAGAACAGCCCCATCAATATCGAGTACATGTATGCCTTTCCCTTCGACCGCTCCGAGCGCGCCGTGATGATCTTCCGTTTCGACAATCCGGAAGCGGCGATCGCGCTGCTGAAGGCGGCCGGCATCGGCGTCGTGGATAGCGTGGAAGTGTACAACCGCTGATGCCTGTCGCCGACGTCATCGCCCGCCAACTGGAGAATGCGTCGTGGATCCGGCGCATGTTCGAGGAGGGCATCCGCCTGAAAGCCGAGCGCGGCGCCGACAACGTCCAGGATTTCACGCTGGGCAACCCGGTGCTCGAACCGCCCGCGGCGGTGCAGGACGCTTTGCGGCGTTTCGCGGGAGACCCGCCGGCGGGCAGCCATGCCTACATGCCGAACGCAGGGTACGAGCACGTGCGCGAGCGCGTGGCCGGCAGCCTGCGGGCTTCCACCGGCTTGCCGTTCGAAGCCGCCGACGTGCTGATGACCGTGGGATCGTCCGGCGCCATCAACGTCTGCCTGAAGGCCATCCTCGACCCCGGCGACGAAGTGATCCTACTGATGCCGTGCTTTTCCGAGTACCCGTTCTACGTGCAGAACCACGGCGGTCGCGTGGTGGCGGTGGAAACCGGCGAGGACTTCCTGCCCGACCCCGGGCGCATCGCGGCGGCCATCACGCCGCGCACGAAGGCCATCATCCTGAACACGCCGAACAACCCGACCGGCCGGATCTACCCCGCCGAAACGCTCGCGGAGATGGAGAAGGTTCTTGCCCGCGCGGACCAGGTTATCGTCATCAGCGACGAGCCGTACAAGCAACTGGTGTTCGACGGCCGGCGGCAGCCGGAGCCGGCGTCGTTCATCACGCGGACGGCGATCGCTTACTCGTGGTCGAAGGCGTTCGCCGTTCCCGGGGAGCGGATCGGCTACCTGGCGCTGTCGCCGGGGCTGGCCGAGCGGCGGGCGTTGCGTGGCGCCTGCGCGTTCGCGAACCGGATTCTCGGCTTCATCAACGCTCCGGCCCTCTGGCAGTGGGCGATAGGCGAAGCGATCGACGCGCCCGTAGACGTTGCGCCCTATCGTGATAATCGGAACCTTTTATGTGAGATCCTGACGCGCATCGGATATGATGCGCCGCGGCCCGAAGGGACCTTCTATGTCTTCGCGCGCACGCCCATGCCCGACGACATCGCCTTCGTGCGGCTGTTGCAGGAGCACGGGGTGCTCGCGGCGCCCGGCGCGGGTTTCGGCCGCCCGGGCTACATACGGTTTTCGCTGACGGTGTCGCGGCGAACCATCGAGCGGGCGGCGCCGGCCCTGGAACGGGCTTTCGAATCGTGCGTCTCGGCGGTGAGTTGAGCCATGCGGCGCTACCTGATCTTCCTGCTGATGGCATCCGCGGGCTTCGCCCAGCGCAGTTACGAGTGGGGATTTGAGCAGCGGGTCCGCAACGAGAACTGGGACAACCTGTTCGACTGGAACGAGAGCCTGGACGACCAGCGGGTGCAGCTTCGCTACCGGACCCGGCTGTGGGGGAAGGCGCCGCTGAGCGAGACGGTGGATCTGTTTGTCGGCGTCGACCAGGAAACCTGTCACGTTCTCGTGCAGCGCCAGCCGCTCCATCTCGACGAAGTAGCGTTTGAAAGCGCCTACGTCGACTTCAAGAAAGTGTTCGTCAAAGGGCTCTCGCTGCGCGTCGGCCGGCAGAACATCACGAAAGGCGAGGGCTTCCTGCTGTTCGAGGGCAATCCGTGGGACGGGTCGCGAACCATTTACCACAACGCGGCCGTTCTTGGGTATTCCTGGAAAAAATCCAAGCTGGAATTTCTTGGCATTTCGAACCCGAAACACGACCTCTATCTGCCGAAATTCCACAACCGTCACCGATTGCTGGTGGAGTGGGACGAACTGGCCGGCGGCGTCTACTACACCGACAGCAACCGCGCGAACCTCTCCTGGGAATCCTACTACCTGTACAAGACGGAGACCCGCGACTATCGCTCGCCGTCCAATCCGCAGTATCAGCCCGACAAGCGGTTCTCGACGGCCGGCGCGCGCGCGGTCCGGCAGTTGGGCCACGGCTGGAGCCTGACGGGAGAGTGGGCGGGACAATGGGGTCACCAGCGCCCGGGTATCCCAGTGCGCGGCTGGGGCGGCTACGCCTATGCGAAGAAGGTCCTGCCGGCGCGCGGGAAACCAAGCTTCTCCGGCGGCTGGTGGGGATTTTCCGGCGACGATCCGAAAACCACCGGGCGCGTGGAGGGCTGGGACGCGATGTTCGGCCGATGGCCCAAGTGGAGCGAGCTGTATATCTACAGCCTCTTTCGCGAAAAAGGCGTCGCGTACTGGACGAACCTCAGCATGTGGCAGGGCGAATTCCTGTACGCGCCATGGAAGCCCGTGGCGCTGCGGGCGACGTACTACCGAATGGGCTCCTTTCAGCCGTTCGCGGGCGACCGGCGCATCTTCGGCGACGGCACGTTTCGAGGAAACATGTATCAGGTGCGCGGCGACTTCCTGTTCAACCGGAACCTGAGAGGCCACGCGCTGTGGGAGCACGTTCAGCCGGGCAGTTTCTACCGGGAGAGGTCGCCCGCGTACTTCCTGCGTTTCGAGCTGATCTACGCGTTCCAGCAGAGCCACGAGCTGTAGAGACCTGTCGATTCGCGGCAGGTGACGCAACGCCGTTTGTTTTCTCAAAACCGCGCAGGCTCGACGACTTCCTGCTAATTCATACATTTTGAATGGCTTAGGAGAACGGCTCCGAGGCCGCCCGGGCACGGTGACGCATCCCAGGCCAACGATGCGTCACCACAGTTGGAATTTTCAAAAGGTGTCGAAAGTGTCGAAAAGTGTCGAATGGGTTTTCAAAGAACGGCGGCGCCCGTAAATGCAGGACGCCATCGAAGGTTTTAGCGCGGCGGCGAAGCGCGGGCGTGAATTCTCGCGGGGCGACCGGGCCCCTAAATGACTGGAGTTGTGGATATTTAGCAACATTCGCCGATTTCTCAACCACGTGTGACTCGGAATCCTCCCGCCCGGAGATACAACGCGGTATGTCCTCTTCTGCCACGGGAAGACTCTGCGGACTGCCGCTTGGGCGGAGTGGATCGCTGACTTACGCCCTTTCTTCAGAAGCCGGCCGTTGGCCACGCGTACGGACGCGACGTTGCCAGCGCGATGTGGTTGTGTGGGACGGCTGGCCGGGGATCACCAACTGCAAATCTCTGCGACCCAATGGCGGCGGCTTCTTGCACGGGCAGGTTGGCTTGGCTACCCATGGCGCTTGCTGGGTCCGCACCGTTCGGCCGCTGGTCTCGCGAATCGCCTCGTAATTCACCAGGAAAAAGAGATGGTTCCGCCGGACCGGGCCGTTCATCATGCCGCCGAACTGGTTTTTGCGCAGCGGCGGAATCCGCTCATCCGGACTGTCGAAATAATTCCGGGCATCCATGGCGGAGCTTCGAAAATATTCATACGCCGACCCGTGAAATGCGTTGCCGCCCGAGCGTGACACGGCCGTGAAAACGCCCCCCGCCGTCCGGCCGTACTCCACGGAAAAGGGACTCGTGATCAGGTGTACTTCCGACAGCTTCGATGCCCAGTTGGGCGCCCGGTGGAGGTGGCGGGCGCCGCCCCGGAAGCCTCATTGATGTAAATCCCGTCCAGCCGGAAGCTGTTCTGCCACGGACGGGCTCCGTTCACTGAAACCGGCGTCGCGGGTCCCGTGAATATGTTCCGGCTGACGTTGGCCGGAACCGTGGCCGCCGGGTACTGCGCCACCAGGTCGAACATGTCGCGGCCCTTGAGCGGCAACGTGTCCAGCTTCTGCTGCTCGATCGAACCGCCCCAGTCGGACGCCGACGACGATACCAGCGGAGGCTCGGCGGTAACCACCACGCTTTCGCGGACCTCGCCGATGTCCAGCGTAAAGTCGGCGCGCACGGTCTGTCCGGCCGGAACTTCAATGCCTTCGCGGTTCGCGGACCGGAACCCCGGCCGCGAAACGGCGATCCGGTACGTTCCGGGCACAAGACCGGGAACCGCATAGCGGCCCTCCCCGTCGCTGCGCGCCTCTCGTTTGGCGCCGGTCGCCTCCGCCACGATCTCCAGTTCGCATTCCGGCGCCGCCGCGCCGGAGGCGTCCCATACCGAACCCGCCAGCGCTTTGGTCGTCTGAGCCGCGAGCGGCGCCAGCGCGGTCATCGCGGCGAGCAAAAGCGGAAAACGGCAGCCCCATCTCATGACGTTTCCCTCCAGGGTATGACAAAACCTTCCAGCGTTCGCAGCGATTTATGGATCAAGTAGCCGAAAAACGCCGAAATGATCACCGCTACATAGAGACGATCGGTCGCAAAGGTGAGCCACGAGTTCCACACCAGGGAGCCCAGGCCTTCATTCGCGCTCACCATTTCCACTGAAATCGTCACCACCAGGCAGCGCCCGGCGGCCAGCCGCATGCCGGTGAAAATCTGCGGCGCGCTCGCCGGCAGGAAGACGCGGCGGAATACCGTCGCCCGCGATGCGCCGTAATTTCGCGCCATTTCGATGTAATGCCGCCGCACGCCGCGCACCCCGTCCAGCGTATGAATGGCGATCAGAATGAACGCCGTCGCCGCGATCACCAGATAACGCGCCGTGTCCCCGATGCCCACCAGCAGCATCACCATCGGCAGCAGCGTCAGCTTCGGCAGCGTGTAGATCGCCGAAATCACCGGCTCCAGCGACCGCAATACGGTCCGCGACGCCCCCATCGTCGCGCCGGTAACGATGCCGGTCACTGCTCCGAGGGCGAAGCCCAGCGCGGCTCGCGACACCGTTGCGCCAAGGTGATGCCCAAGATCGCCCGACCGGATCATTTCGCGAACCGTGGCGGCCAGCGCCGTCGGCGGCGGGAAGAACAGTGGATCCAAAACGCCATGCGTCGCGGCGAACTGCCAGCTCAAAAGGATCCCGGCCGGCAGCCAGGCCGGAAGCAGCCAGATGTCGAGCGCCCGTCTCACAGCGTCCGCGAAATGGCCGCGCCGGCGCGCAGCCGTCCAGAAATCGCGTATCGACCAGCGCCTCCGCCGGCATCGCCGTACTGTATTTGTTGGTCACGCACCACTCCAGGAAGCGCTGGATATCCGTCATCGGAAGCCTTCCGTCGGTCGCCGTGCCCGCGCGGCACAGGCGGCTCGGCGTCTCGGGATCGAGCCCGTTCCTCCGCACGAAATCCAGCAGAAACTGCGGATTCCGGCCTTCAACGAAATCCGCCGCGCCGCGCAGGTACGCCCGCAGAAAGCGAACGCCGGCGTCGGAGTCGCCGGTGAAAAATCGCTGTCCGAACACGATATACGAGTACATGTAGCCGGGAAGCGCCTCGGCCAGCGACGGGCCCATAATCACCTTTTCCTGGAGCCGCGTCGAGTACATCTCGTCCGTACTGCTCATCAGCACGTCGAGGTTGCCGGAGCCGATCATCACCGCGCCTTCATTGCCCTTAACCAGCACCATTTCGATCTCCGCGCGCGTCAGGCCCCCGGCCGCCAGGCAGGCGTCCATCTGAAACGCCGTGTTGGACGACGGATTCGTCAGGCCGACTCGCTTCCCCTTAAGCTGCCGAAATTCGCGGAATCCCTCCGGAAACGCAGCCCGCGCGCCCATCAGCCGCCGGTCGTCCGCGCACTCGGCGGCGATGAACTGCCGCCCGGCGACGATGCGCACTTGCGCGCCGCGCGAGATCGCGTTCACCAGCGCCGGACTGATGGCGTAGAACGTCGCGTCGGCTTGCCCGCCCGCCAGCAGCGGGATCGCCGTGTTGGCGCCGGTGTGCGACTCGATCCGCACCTGTAACCGCTCGGCGGCGAAGTAGCCCTGTTCGTGCGCCAGGTAAAGCGGCGACATGTAAACGTACGGCGACGCCAGCACCCGCACCTCCGAATCCTGCCGCCGCCGCGCGCAGGCCGCGGCGCTTCCGAGCGCCACCGAAAGCAGTTCTCTACGTCGCATCCGCGCTTCTGCCCACCGGCCGGCCGTCGCTCGAAAACGCGCCGAGCAGCCGGATCGCGTGAACCTTCCCCGTTCGGGTGACGTACGGCTCCGCGACAACCGCCTCCACGGCCGACGAGTGCGCCCAGATCCGCGTCGCCAGCGCGCCTCCGAACCGGCCCCGCATATGCTCCAGAAACACATTCCTCACCCGCTCCGTGTCGGTCACGTTTGCGCGCGGGCTCACGTACAGGCGGAGCTTAGTGTCGTGATTGGCCGCCTCGCACTCTACCAGTTGGTAGTCGCCGGGGCGCCCTCCGACCTTCGCCGGAAGCACCTGCTCCAGAACCCCTGCCAGGTCCGAGCCGTGAAACGTCATGCCCTGCGGAGTCACCTTCCCGAAGCTGGCGATGTGGTTGATCCGCCGCGCGAATCCCAGCCGCGAGTAAAGGCAATCGAAGCGCGCGGGCTCGATCACCCCATCGTCGTCCATTTCGACGTTGATAAATATGTTCGACGAGTACGGCAGCAGCGTCGTGAAGTGTAGCGAGTCCACCTCGACCTCTTCCGAGTACGGCGCCCGGCGCCGCCAGGCGATCGCGGCGATCGAGTCTTCGAAAATATGGACGCAATTGCCCGTCATGGCCCGGCACGCATGACCGATGTGGCCCACTTCGCTGATGCCATAGCTGGCCGCCGCCTCACACCCGGCCGAATGGAAGTGCGTCAGCTTACCCGGCGTGAGTGCCTCTCCGCCGCAGAAAAACAGCGTGCCCGAGATATCGAATCCCTTGTCCTTGGCCGCGCTCGCCACCCGCACCAGAGAACTCGCGATTCCGCCCACCGCCGCCGCGCGGCCCTCGGAACGCCGCCGCGCGATGTACGCCGCCACCGGCGAGAAGTCGCCCGGCGGTAGGTACGATGGATATGGCGCCCGCGCTCCCAGCGCGTTGCCCAGAAGCACGAACGCCCTCGTCGCCATCCGGTAGTGCCCGTAGTCCGTGAACGTCGAGCCGACGCTGAACCACCGGTCCACCGGCACGCCGATCTTGTGACCCCGCAGGCAGGAGTTCAGGCCGTTCGAGGAGGGCAGGATCGGCTTCACGTCGATCCAGGCTCGCCCCTGGACCCCGAACTCGCTAACGCGCATCAGGTGGTAAAGCTGCGTGTGCGCCTGCCAGGCGGTGGAGCGCGACGTTACCACTGGCCGGCCCCGGCTCCCGCTCGATGCGCTCTCCATCCAGCCGGTGACCAGCGGGTTGTTGAAACTCCGGCCATGCGACGGAATCTCGCGGCCCGAACGCACGATCGGGATTTTCCCCTTCCATTCGTCGTGGGAAAGATAAACGCCCTCGCCGCGCAGGCGCGACAACGTCGGCTCCAGGCCCTCGCGGCGCACCGAATCCGCCAGGTCGTCATAGGCGCATCCCGCCAGCCGGAACATTTCCACGTAGGGGTGTTCCGGCCGCGCGAACACGGCCCGCCGCACGGTGTCCAGAAAATTCGCCTCGCGATTCTGGCATTGGTTCCGGATGTACTCTTCCGGGCTGGGCAGCGCGGGCGCGCGCAACATCTTCCAGATGCCGACCGAGGGGGATCGCCTGGAGCTGCAACCGGATGCCATGCTCGATCTGCGGGACTGCGCGTGCTTTCGCTGAGTCGAGTTCAAACCATTCCGCCGGCCGGCGGGTTACTCTACGTGAAGCACGGTTCGGAGAGTCCCATGCCGGCGCGTCCGATTACGCAACGAAACATCCAGCGCGTCCTGCTCATCGGTTTCGGACTCGTGATTCTCCTGTTGTTCGCCGCCGGGTTCGTCGGCGTCTTCAACGTTCTATCCATTCGCCGGAGCGCCGGATTCCTGGTGGCCGAACAGATGGTGACCACCCGGCTTATTGACGAGATCCAGAAGGAACAGGCAGCGTTGAGCGCCGTCTTTCACCGGCTGGCGCACGATCCGGAAACCGTCGACGCCGATCGCATCCTCGCCCAGATCGAGGAAGCCGGCTCGGCGATCCAGAAGACGGCGACATCGGCGGCCGGCGGCCCCGACGAGGCGCTCTGGCGCAACTTCGAACGCGCTGTCGAACGCTTCGCGGACGAGGCCCGAAGCTTCATCGATCAGCGCCCGGATGAGCCCGGCCTCACCCACAAACTGGTGCAGGGGCACGATGCCGTCGTCTCGATCATCTCCAAGCTGATCGCCGCCAGTTACGAGCGCGCCAGCCTGGCCGAACAGCACATCCGGCGCGTCTGCGCCCGCGCCAGCAGCCGGGCTCCGGCGAACGAGCCGGCCAGAACGCCGAGAATCACCCGGCATCGCCACGCCCGGATCGATGTAGCCCCGGTTCAAGTACACGCCGGCGCTTGCGGCCGCCGTCACGCCGATCATGAAGTTGCTCGTGGTTGTCGAAACCTTGAACGGCAGCCTCATGGCCTGGTCCATCGCGAGGACCTGCACCGCCCCGGACCCGATCCCGAGCAGGCCCGACAGCATTCCGGCGACCAGCATGATCGCGAATCCGGCGGGCACGCGCTGGACGTGATATTCCTGGAGTCCTTCCGGCGCCGGATACGCTCCGTCCAGCCGGAGGCGCGCCGCGATCGGGTCGGTCGCGAAACGGCCGCCCTCTGCCCCGCTCCGCCGCCAGACCGAAAGGTAGGCCGAATACAGAAGCACGATGTCGAACAGAACCGCCAGCGAACGGGTTGAAATCCAGGCGGCAATCATCGCCCCCGCAATGGCGCCAAACGTCGTCGCCACTTTGAGAAACATCCCTACCCGCAGATTGGTGAACCCTTCGCGGACGTAGGCCGCGGCCGCGCCCGAGGACGTCGCGATGACCGAGACCAGCGATGCGCCGATGGCGTAGCGCATATCGACGCCCAGCGCCAGCATGAGCAGCGGAATCACGACCACCCCGCCGCCCATCCCCGTCAGCGAACCAATGAAACCCGCGGCCAGCGAACCGGCCCAAACGACAGCGGAGAACTCCAAGTTGTTCATCGGATCGCTACCGGCGCGACGGTGGAACCGGTGGCGCCCTGGAGCTTCAGCGGCTGAAGCATGAACGCGAACTCATGGATGCGGCGGGCGGCCAGTTGCTCGAGCTTCAGGTTCTCCAAAAGATGTATGCCGTGCACCACAAGCATGATCTGATGGACCGGCAGACTGATGCGCGTATCGGGGTTGGGTGAGATCTCGACCGAGGGGTTATCGGCGCCGATCAGCATCGGGTCCTGGCGGACCAGCCACTCCGCGGCGGCTATGCCGATGCCGGGCGAGCGGCCCAGGTAGCGCGATTTGTCGGCGCTCCAGAGGCGGCTCCAGCCGGTGTTGATGAAGATGGCGTCGCCGGGCTGGATGGTCAGGTTCTGACGCGCGAGGGCGGCTTCGAGATCCTCGGCCGTGATTTCGTAGGTCTCCAGGAGCGTGTCGACGCCCTTGAGCGCCGCGACGTCGAGGAGGACCCCGCGCGTCATCAGGAAGCCGGCGTTTTCGACGCCGAGCTTCGTGAACCCGGTTCGGGTGGCGATCTCGTCGAGCTTGAAGCAGTTGTAGAGGCTGTCGCCGATCGTCTGGTGCGCGAAGGCGTCGAACTGCGTGCCTACCTGCCCCAGTTCCGTGGCCACCCACTCTTCGTTCGAGCCGCGGCGGTTCGCGCCGGGGTTCATCACCGTGCGCTTCACCGTGATGTCCAGATGGCGCGCGCCGAAGAAGGGGATGGACGGCGACAGGACATGGCCGAGTTCGAAGACCTCGCCGGAGCGGATCAGCCGGGCGGCGCGGAGAACCGTCTCCGGCTTCATGTGGTTGCCGGAGCCGCGCTGGTCTCCGGCGCCCCATTTGGAAGGACACCGCCGGGCGTCGGCAGGCGGCTCCCACGATTGCGCCCTGGCGCCGGCGGCGGCCAGAAGAAGAACGGCGAGCGTGATGGTTCGCGGCATAGGGTCCCTCGACAGACCGATTGTAGCGGAGGAACCGCGCCGCGGCGAAGCCGAATCGGGAATCAGGCGCCGAGTTGGCGGGCGGCCGCCAGCGCAGCGTCGTAGTCGGGGTGCTCGCCCACTTCCTTCACGTATTCGACGTGCCGGAGCGTGTTGTCCTTATCGACGACGAAGATGGCGCGGCTTTCAATACGCAGTTCCTTGATCAGCGTGCCGTAGGCCTCGCCAAACGAGCCGCTCTTGTGATCGGACAGCATCTTGACGCGGTCGACGCCGAAGGCGCCGCACCAGCGCTTCTGCGCGAAGGGCAGATCCATGCTGACAGTGTAGACCTCTACGCCGACCAGCTTCCCCAGTTCGTCGTTGAAGCGCTTGGTTTGCATGTCGCAGACAGGGGTGTCAAGCGACGGGACGACGCTGAAGATGCGGACGCCGCTGCCGGTGGCGGCCAGGTTCACCGGTTGGAGGCCGGTATCGACAGCCTCGAAATCGGGGGCCTTATCGCCCGGTTTGAGTTCAGGACCGATCAGCGTCAGCGGGTTTCCTTTGAGCGTGGTTGCAGCGGGTCGTTCCATGGATGAGAGTCTCCTCCTGATCTAATTTAGCAACTCGTTGAACTGTTCCAGGTTCGCGGTAGGAAGCCGGCAGGCAAAATCCTGGCACACGTACGCCGCGGGCTTCCCGTCGAGCTTCGTCATGCTTACGATCGCGGGAACGTAGCGGGCCAGCGTCTCGCGCGACGCCTCGTCCACCAGAATCAAAACGCGGTGCGGCAGAAACCGGCGCCACGCCGACTGGAGAAAGTTCCGCGTTCCCGGCTCATCGTATTCCCCGGCGAGGACGATCTGGCGGGGCTTCGACCGCGCGAAGGCGTACGCCACCAGCATCTGCGGCGCGGCGACGGGCGCGGAGCGGAGTCTCGGCGCCGCCGCGGCCAGCGCCCGGTCCGCCGCTTCGCGGAAATCGTTCCGGCCCGTGATCGCGGCGAGCCGCAGCAGCGCCAGGGTCATGACGGAATTGCCGGACGGTTCCGCGCCGTCGTAGTCCTCCTTCATACGGAGCACGAGGCTGGCGTCGCCCTCGGCGGAACTGAAGAAGCCGCCCGCCAATTTGTCCTCGAACAACTCGACCGCTTTTTCGGCCAGGCGCACGGCGCGCTCCAGGTAAGCGGCTTCAAAGCACGATTCGTAGAGGTCGACAAGCGCGCCGGTGAACGAGGCGTAGTCGTCGAGAAAGCCGGGAATGGCGGTGTCGCCCGCGCGGTGGCGCCGCTTCAAAATGCCCGTCTCGCTGTCATACATTTCGCCGAGGATGAACCCGGCGGCCTTCCGGGCGGCTTCGAGATAGCGCTCGTCGCCAAGCGCCTGAAACCCCAGGGCGAAGGCGGAGATCATCATGCCGTTCCAGGCCGTGAGGAGCTTGTCGTCCAGGTGAGGGCGCACGCGGCGCGCCCGGTAATCGAGCAGCTTGGGCCGGGCTTCCTCCAATGCCTGCCGGACCGCCCCCGGATCGGCGTCGAAGCGCTCGGCCGTCTCCTCGATCGAGTGCGCCTGGTAGAGGATGTTCTTTCCGGCGAATTCCTGGTGCGGGTCCTGTAGCACGTTCCCGCCGGCCTCGACGCCATAGCGATAACAGAACCAGTCCGCCGAGTGCGAACCGAGCAGCCGGTCGATTTCCTCACGCGTCCACACGTAGAACGCGCCTTCGCCTTTCACGGAGGGCGCCTCCGGGTCGATCACGCTGTCCGCGTCCTCGGCCGAATAGAAGGCGCCTTCGGGAGACGTCATGTCGCGCAGGACGTACTCGAAAATTTCGCGGGCTACCGCGGCGTACTGATCGTCGCCCGTGATCTGGCGCGCTTCCAGATAAGACACGGCAAGCTGCGCCTGATCGTACAGCATCTTCTCGAAGTGCGGCAGAAACCAGCGTTCGTCCACCGAGTAGCGGTGAAAGCCGCCGCCAATCTGATCGTTCATGCCGCCGGCGGCCATGTGGCGCAGCGTGGCGAGGACCATGTCGCGAGCCTCTTCGTTGCCGGCGCCGGCGTGGTAGCGAAGGAGAAAGTTGTGAACGACAGGCCGGGGAAACTTCGGTGCGCCCCCGAATCCGCCAAGCCGCGTGTCGAAACCGCGGCGGAAGACGTTGAAACCCGATTCGAGCACGCTCTCGTCCAGCCATCCGCCGCGGTCCTGACCCGCGTCCAGGTGCTGCCGCAACTGTTGGAGGATCTGGTCGCTCGACTGCGCGATGCGGGCGCGGTCGGTGGACCAGGCCTCGGCGATGCTGTGAAGCACGGTAGGGAAGCCGGGACGCCCGTAGGCGTCGCGCGGGGGATAGTAGGTTCCTCCGTAGAACGGCTTCAGGTCGGGCGTCAACCAGACCGACATGGGCCAGCCGCCTCCGCCGCTAGTGGCCTGCACGAACATCATGTAGATGCGGTCCACGTCGGGCCGTTCCTCCCGGTCCACTTTGATGGAGACGAACGAGCGGTTGAGGAGTTCGGCTGTGGACTCCGATTCAAACGACTCGCGCTCCATCACGTGGCACCAGTGACATGTCGAGTAGCCGATCGACAGGAAAATGGGCTTGTCCTCGCGCCGGGCTTTTTCGAACGCCTCCTCGCCCCACGCATACCAGTCGACGGGGTTGTGCGCGTGTTGCTGAAGATACGGACTCTTTTCGTGAGCTAGCCGGTTTGTGTGCATGTTCGTTAGGTCCCAGGCTGACGGACGGCGTGGAGGGCGCGTTGTCGTTATCATTGTAGCCGATGAGCTACCTTCCACTTGAGCAAAGCGAGCTGTTGAACGACCTGACGGCGCTGCTGCGGATCCCGAGCATCAGCACCTTGCCGGAGCGCCGCGGCGACGTGGCGCGGGCGGCCGAGTTCGTGCGCGGCCAGTTACAGGCGGCGGGTCTGGAAACCTGCCGGCTGATCGAAGGCGAAGGGAACCCGCTCGTCTACGGCGAATGGCTGGGGGCGCCGGGGAAACCGACGCTGCTGGCCTACGGTCACTACGACGTGCAGCCGCCCGATCCGCTCGACGAGTGGAAATCGCCGCCCTTCGAGCCGGAAATCCGTGGAGACGACATTTTCGCGCGGGGCGCCTCCGACGACAAGGGACAGACGCTGATCCTCATCAAGGCCGCCGCGGGACTGATGAAGCGCGATGGGCGCCTCCCGGTGAACGTGCGGTTCCTGATCGAGGGCGAAGAGGAGGTGGGGGGCGAGCACATCTCGCGCTTCATCGCTTCCGGTTCCGAACTGGCGCGGGCAGACGCGGTAGTGATCTGCGACACGGAGATGTTCGCGCCGGAGTTGCCGACCATCTGCGTGGGATTGCGCGGCATCGTGTATGGAGAACTGCTCGTGGCCGGGGCCGCGCAGGATCTGCACTCGGGCGTGTACGGGGGCGCGGCGCCGAATCCGATTCAGGCGCTGGCCGAGATTCTCTGCGCACTGAAAGACCGCGACGGGCGCATACAGATTCCGGGATTCACGGACCGCGTGCGGCCGCCGACGCCCGAGGAGTACGAGGCGTGGTCGCGCCTTCCTTTCGACGAGAACGAGTACCGGGAAAAGGAGGTCGGCGCCCGGGAACTGGTGGGCGAACCGGGCTACTCGGTGTTCGAGCGGACATGGGCGCGGCCGACGCTGGAGGTTCACGGGATTCGCGGCGGCTTCACGGGCGAGGGCGCGAAGACGGTGATTCCAGCGCGGGCGCTGGCGAAAATCAGCATGCGCCTGGTGGGGGACCAGAAGCCCGCCGAGGCTTCCGCCCAGTTCCAGGCCGCCGTCGAGCGCGCTTGCCCCCGAGGCGTCACCGCGGAATGGAAGGCGATTCACAGCGGAGAGCCCTCGCTGATCGACCCGGCCAATCCGTTCATCCGCTCGTCGGCGGAGGCGATGGAGCAGGTTTTCGGCAAACCAACTGTGTACATCCGCTCGGGAGGCTCGATTCCGATCGTCGGTTTATTCGATAAACACCTCGGAATTCCGAGCGTACTGATGGGATTCGGGTTGCCGGACGACAAAATTCACGCGCCGAACGAGAAGCTGCACCTGCCGAATTTCTTCCGGGGAATCGAAGCGATCGCGCGCTACTTCGAAATCGTGGGACGCGGCTGACCTCGAAGCCCGGCCCCGGCGTCCCGGCGCCCGCTATCCTGGGACATATGTGGATGCTGCTGGGGCTGGGATTCGGCTTGTGCGCGGCGGCCTGGGCCGAAGACTGGCCGCAGTTTCGCGGACCCACAGGTCAGGGCAACTCCGCGGAAACGGGCTTGCCGCTCGCCTGGAGCGAGTCGAAGAACATCGTCTGGAAGACGCCAGTCCCGGGACGCGGCTGGTCGTCGCCGGCGATCCAGGGCGACCGCATCTGGCTTACCTCAGCCGCCGATCCCGAAGGCCTGGCGGCCTCCGTGGCGAACCTCCTCCTGCGCGGCCGGTCGCTGCGGGCGATCGCGTTAGATCGCGCCACGGGCCGGATCGTTCACAACGTGGAAGTCTTCCGGCTCACCGACGCAGGTTCGATGCACGCCAAGAACAGCCACGCGTCGCCGACGCCGGTGGTGGAGGGCGACCGCGTCTACGTGCACTTCGGGGCGCACGGAACCGCCGCGCTCACTTCGTCGGGCGAGATTCTGTGGAAGACGCGGCTTCCATACAACCATCTGCACGGGACCGGCGGCTCTCCGGTTGTCTTCGGCGATCTGCTGATCGTGAGCTGCGACGGGACGGACGTGCAGTACGTAGCGGCCCTGGACATAGAGACGGGCCGCATCCGCTGGAAATCGAATCGCAGCGGCGCGATGGCTTATTCGACGCCGCTGGTTATCCGCGCGGAGGGCGTGGACCAGGTAATCAGTCCGGGCGGGCTGCGGGCCGTGTCCTACGACCCGCGAACGGGCAAGGAACTCTGGTGGGTGCGATACGGCGAAGGGTTTTCGAACGTGCCGCGGCCGGTATATCGTCACGGGCTGGCGTACATCTGCACGGGCTTCTACCAGCCGGCGCTGATGGCGGTCCGGCCCGACGGCAAGGGCGAGATCGGCGGCTCGCACGTGGCCTGGACCGAGCGCCGGTCGATGCCGCTGACCCCTTCGCCCGTGGTGGAGGGCGACGAGATATACACCGTGAGCGACAACGGCATCGCCTCCTGCCTGGATGCCCGAACCGGCAAGGCGCACTGGCGGGAGCGGATCGGCGGCAACCACTCGGCCTCGCCGGTGGCCGCCGACGGCCGGATCTACTTTCTGAACGAGGCCGGCGAGTGCACGGTAATCGCGGCTGGCAAGACGTATGACAAACTCGCGGTCAACACGCTCGATGGCCAGACGCTCGCCTCGATCGCCGTCTCCGGCGGGTCGCTGTTCATCCGAAGCGCGACGCATCTCTACCGCATCGCGGACCCGGGAGCGCAGGACAGGTAGAAGCGCCGGCGGCCGCCGCGAAGCTGCCCGCTAGTCTCCGCTGAGGGATGTCGGCGGCGCCGCGCGCGATAATGGTGGGGACATGGATTTCGCCGAGCAACTGAAGGGGGCGGTGGACATCGTCTCCGTTGTTCGGGAGTACGTGCCGTCGCTGCAAAAGCGAGGAACGCGTTACGTGGGCCTCTGCCCGTTCCACAACGAGAAGACGCCGTCGTTCGGGGTGCACGCGGCGCACCAGTTCTACAAGTGCTTCGGCTGCGGCGCGGGCGGCGACGTGATCAAGTTCGTGATGGAAATCGAGCGCCTCACATTTCACGAGGCGTTGAAACTGCTGGCGGAGCGGCACGGTATCCCGATGCCGAGGCAGGAACGGTACTCGGACGCCGAGAGCCGGCTGCGCGGCGGCCTCTACGAGTTGCACGAGGCAGCGGCCCAGCTCTTCCGGGCGGGGCTTGAATCGACGGCAGGGGCGGGCGCGCGGGAGTACCTGAAGCGACGCGGGGTATCCGGCGCCGTAGCGGCGGAGTTCGGGCTCGGGTACGCCGAACCGGGCGGCCAGGCGCTGACGGGGCTGCTGGAACGGCGCGGCGCGACAGCGGAACAGATGGAAGCGTGCGGTCTTGTGATCAGGCGGCGCGAGGGCAGCGGATTTTTCGACCGGTTTCGCGGCCGTCTGATGTTTCCGATCCATAGCGAATCGGGGAAAATCATCGCTTTTGCGGGCCGCGCCCTGGCGGCGGGGGACGAACCGAAATATTTGAACTCGCCCGAGACGGAAATCTACAAGAAAACCTTCGTTCTATACAACCTGCATCGAGCCAAGAAAAGCATACGAAACTCCGATTTTAGTATCCTGGTGGAAGGCTACATGGACGTCATCGGACTCCATGCGGCCGGCGTCGTCGAGGCGGTGGCCAGTTGCGGCACGGCTTTGACAGCCCAGCAGGTGAGAACCGCGCGGCGGTTCTCGGACAAAATGATCGTGAATTTCGATCCGGATGCGGCCGGAGCGAACGCGGCCGAGCGCTCGATCCAGATGCTGTTGGAAGAAGGCATGCGCATCCGGATTGTCGAACTTGAAGACGGACTCGACCCCGACGAGTATGTGAAAAAGCGCGGCGCGGACGCCTACCGGGCGCGGCTGAAGAATGCGGCCGGCTACTTCTACTGGCTGGCCGACAGGGCTCGCGGGCGTTTCGATCTGCGCGCCGCCGAAGGCCGCGTGGAGGCGCTCAAGTTCCTTCTGCCGGCCGTGCAGCGCCTTCCCGACAAGCTGGAACGGGCGGCGCTGGCGGGCGACCTGGCAAGCTACATCGGCGTCGAGCCGGGCCTGGTGCTCGAGCAGTTCCGCCGGGCGGCCACCGAGCGGCGCGAACAGCCCGCGGCGCCGCCGGCCCGGGTTCCTCCGGTCGAGCACATGCTGCTCGCGGCCGTCCTGGAGGACGGCGACGCGCGGCGGCAAGTGCTGCCCAGGCTGCAAACGATCCGGAGCCTGGAAGGTTTTCGGACGCGCCGCATCTTCGAGGCGATGTTCCACCTGGAAGCGAGCGAGGCGTCCTGGGACTATCAAGCGCTGGAGGCAAGGCTGGAAGGGCCGGAGCGAGACCTATTGGCTAGCTGCGCTCTTGCCGATCAAATGAATGAGCGAGATGTCTCGCTGGCGCAGGCCGTTGCGTGCTTGAACACGCTGGAGGCCAGAGAGCGCGAGACCCAGCTCTCGGAATTGCGGGCCCGGGCGCGGGCGGCGGAGCGCGAGGGTAACGAGGAAGAAGCGTTGCGGTTGACCGAAGAACTGAGCCGCGCGATGGGAAGTTGAGTCGAGCGCGATGCGGAGCCTATTGTAAAATGACAACTATTACCCGCTTCCCTCGAACTCTGGGACATTTGCCGTGACCTCGAACGACAAACACAGCCGGTTCCGTCAACTCATGGATACGGGCCGCGAAAAGGGCTATTTGCTCTACGACGAGGTCAACGACCTGTTCGCGGAAGATCTCGGCGAAAATCACGAGCTGGACGACTTCCTGACGGACCTGGAAAGCTCCGGCGTCGAGCTTCTGGAGGAACCGAAGTTCGAAATCGCCAAGCGCGGCGAAGCCGGGGAAGACGTCACGGATCTCGACCTGGGTCTCGAAACCGGCGAGAAAACGTCGGACCCCGTTCGCATGTATCTCCGCGAAATGGGTACGGTTCCGCTGCTGACGCGGGAGGGCGAGATCGAAATCGCCCGGCGCATGGAGCGTGGGCGGAGCGCGGTCTTCAAGGCGCTGTCGCGGAATCCGCTGGTGGTGCGGCAGATCGTCAGGACACGGGAGGACCTGGAACGCGATCCGATCGCGATCCACGATATCCTGTCGATACCCGACCCGCCTCCGGACGAGAATTACTTACAGGATCGGGTGAACGGCTACCTCGAGGCCATCGCGGAGATTGAACGGCTCTGCAAGAAAGCGCAGCAGCACCGGCAGCGGCTGATGTCGCTGTCTCGGGGGATGAAGCCAAAACAACACCGGGCGCAGCGGCACGGCCTGGCTCGAACGGCGGTCAGGATCTCGCGCGTGGTCCGCGGCCTCGACCTGTGCCAGCCCCGGCTCGATCACTTCGCCGAGAGCGTGCGGCAGGCGGTCGAGCAGTTCAAGCCGCTGGAGCAGGACATTGCGCTGGCGCAGCGGAAACTGGAAGAGATGCCGCCGGCGGCGCCGGGCGTTCGGGAACTGCGCAAGGACTTGCGCCAGAAGAGCCAGCGCATTCAGCAGCTCGAGGAAGAATACGGCGCCACCGCCATCGATCTGCGGCGGGCTCTTCAAATCATCGATCGCGGCTCGGCGCAGGCGGCCGAGGCTAAGAAGCAGTTGATTGAAGCGAACCTCCGGCTGGTGGTTTCCATCGCCAAGCGGTATACCAACCGGGGATTGCAGTTCCTGGATTTGATTCAGGAAGGCAACATCGGGTTGATGAAAGCCGTGGACAAGTTCGACTACCGCCGCGGCTATAAATTCTCCACCTACGCCACCTGGTGGGTGCGCCAGGCCATCACCCGCGCGGTGGCGGACCAGGCGCGCACCATCCGGATACCGGTGCACATGATCGAGACGATCAACAAGCTGGTCCGGACGCAACGCCAGATGCAGCAGGAACTGGGGCGCGACCCGACCACAGAGGAACTGGCCCGCCGCATGGAGCTACCCGTCGGCAAGATCCGCAAGGTGCTGCGCGTCGCCCAGGAGCCGATCTCGCTCGAGACGCCCGTGGGCGAGGAAGAGGAATCGCATCTCGGCGACTTCATCGTCGACCGGCGCGTCATCTCGCCCTCGGAGGCCGTGATCAAGATGAACCTCCGCGAGCAGACAGCGGAGGTGTTGAAGACGCTCAGCCCCCGGGAGGAAAAGATTGTCAAGATGCGGTTCGGGCTGCAAGACGGTGGCGAGCACACGCTGGAGGAAGTGGGACAGCACTTCGCGGTGACGCGCGAGCGCATCCGGCAGATCGAGGCCAAGGCGCTTCGCAAGCTCCGGCACCCAAGCCGCAGCCACCGGTTGAAAGCATTTCTCGAAACGCGGCGGGACTGAGGAGAGCGGTCTGTAAACAGCTTTCTGCGATCAGCCCAGGGATGCCTTTGCCGCCGTCCCTGGAGAGCCGATCGCCAAACGCTCACAGCTACTGTCGAACTCTACTGTTGTTTCTCGTCTTCGCTTTCCCCGCGGCCTTCCTTCAAGGCCTGGAGCCGTTCTTCCTTGCGCTTGGCGCGCTCGGCGGCGCGCTTGACGAGTTCCGAGCCGACCAGTTCCAGCATGGCCTGTTCCGCGCCGTCGCCCTTCCGCGGGCCCACGCGCACGATGCGCGTATAGCCGCCGGGGCGCTGGCCGAAGCGGGTTCCAAGCTGGTCGAACAGCTTCTTGACCGCCGCGGGCGTGTTCAGGAACGCCGCCGCCTGGCGGCGCGTATGCAGCGTATCCCGTTTGGCGAGCGTGATCATGTGATCCACCAGCGGACGGGCCGCTTTGGCCTTCGGCACGGTGGTGATTACCCGCTCGTACTCGATGACGTTCGTCACCAAACCCCGGAGCAGGGCTCGCCGGGCCGACGGGTCCCGCTTCAGTTTAAATCCGGCTCGGCGGTGTCTCACAGGGAGTCTCCTTCTTCGGCTTCTTCGGCGGTCTCGTCGCGCAGGTCGGCCTCGTCGTCGAGGGTTTCATCCTCGTCGTCGTCGGGCCGCGAACGCATCTCGCGGCTCGGCAATTCCACCGCGCCATCGAGCATCGCCGGAGCGCCGGAAGGCAGCAGCAGCCGCCCCTGCGAATCGAAGCGCATCCCGAACTGAAGACCCAGACCGCCGAGGATCTCTTTGATTTCGTTCAGCGACTTGCGGCCGAAATTCTTGGTGCGCAGCATTTCGGCTTCGCTCTTTTGCACCAGGTCGCCGATGCTCTGAATATTGGCGTTCTTCAGGCAATTGTAGGAGCGGACGCTCAACTCCAACTCCTCGACCGAGCGGTTAAGGATGTCGTGCATCCGGGAAGCGGCGGCGTCGGGCCTCTCCTCTTCTCCGGGCTCCAGCGTCTCCTCGAAGTTAATGAAGATCGCCGTGTGGTCCTTGAGGAGCTTGGCGGCCTGGCCGATCGCGTCCTGCGGCGAGATCGCGCCGTTGGTCCATACCTCGAGGGTGAGCTTGTCGTAGTCGGTCATCTGGCCCAGGCGCGCGTTCTCGACAGCGAAGTTGGCCTTGCGAACGGGCGAGTGAACCGAGTCGATGGGAATATAGCCGAGCGGCAGGTCCTCATCGTGATTGCGGTCGGCGCCTACGTAGCCCCGGCCCTTCTTCAAGCGCATTTCGATGATCAGCTTCCCGCCTTCTCCGATCGTGGCGATGTGCATGTTGCGGTCGAGCACTTCGACGTCGGAATCGGTGAGTATCTGGCCGCTCATCACCTCGCCGGGCTCTTCCACTTGAATGCGCGCCGAGCGGATGCCCTCGCCGATCATCTTGAAAGGAACCTGCTTGAGGTTGAGGATGATGTCGGTGGCGTCCTCGGTGACACCCGGAATCGGGCTGAACTCGTGATCAACGCCCTCGATGCGGACGGCCGTGATCGCGGCGCCCTCGATGGAACTGAGCAGCACTCTCCGCAGGCTCACCCCGATGGTGGTGCCGAAGCCGCGCTCAAACGGCTGGGCGTGGAACATGCCGTACCGATCGTTCAGAGATTCGGTGTTTGCGACGAGTCTTTTCGGCTTTTGAAAGCCTTTGAACATTAGAATCTCCTTCTACTTCGAGTACAACTCGACAATGAGCTGTTCGTTCAACTGGATCTGGACCAGTTCATCGCGCTTGGGCCCCCCGATGACGCGGCCCTTCAACGCTTCCCGATCCACTTCCAGCCAACTCGGCGCCGGCTGATGCGCGGTGGCGTCGCGCGCCGCCAGGATCATGGGGTTTTTGCGGCTCTTTTCCCTCACTTCGACGACGTCGCCCTGCTGGACTTGAAACGAGGGGATATTCACCTTGCGGTCGTTCACCTGGATGTGCCCGTGGCGCACCAGTTGGCGCGCCTGCGCGCGGCTGGTGCCGAGACCCATCCGGTAGATGACATTGTCGAGCCGGCGTTCCAGCGAGTAAAGCAGGTTCTCGCCGGTAATACCCTTGGCGCGGGCAGCTTTCTCGAAGTAGGTGTGGAACTGCCGCTCCAAAATGCCGTAGACGCGCTTGGCTTTCTGCTTCTCGCGAAGTTGGAGGCCGTAGCCGAGAATCTTCGGCCGGCGATCCTTGCCATGCTGACCCGGGGGGATATTGCGCTTCTCGATGGCGCACTTTTCGCTGTGGCAGCGCTCCCCTTTCAGAAAAAGCTTCATGCCCTCGCGCCGGCAAAGCCGGCAAACCGGGCCGATATATCGTGCCATGTACCTCCTCTAGTATCGAGCCAGGTGCAGTTTACGGCGCCGGGCGGCGAACCGCCTCGGGAGCCTTCGTCCTGCTTACCATTGCCGCTGCCTCTCGGGCCGCGGCCTAGACGCGCCGGCGCTTGGGCGGCCGGCACCCGTTATGGGGGATCGGCGTGACGTCCTTGATCCCTCGTACTTCAATGCCCACAGTCGACAGGGCTCGTACCGCGGATTCGCGGCCGGAGCCCGGTCCGCTGACCCGGACTTCCACTGCGCGCACGCCGCTGTCCTTGGCGCGCTTGGCGGCCGTGAGTGAAGCCTGCTGCGCGGCGAAGGGCGTGCCCTTTCGCGACCCGCGAAACCCGAGCGAACCCGAACTCGACCATGCCACCACATTGCCGTTCGGATCGGTGAACGTGATGATGGTGTTGTTAAACGTGGCCTGAATGTGAACCACGCCTTCCGGGATATTCTTCTTCTCTTTCTTCTTAAAGGTCTTCTTCTTGCCTGTTTTCGCTGCTGCTTTCGCCATGGTTCAGGATCCCGGATTACTTCTTCGCCGATGCCTTCTTCTTGTTGGCTACCGTGCCGCGCCGCGGACCCTTGCGGGTGCGGGCGTTGGTGTGGGTGCGCTGGCCGCGGACCGGCAGGCCGCGCCGGTGGCGGAACCCGCGGTAGCTTCCCATCTCGATCAGGCGCTTGATATTCATCGAGATTTCTTTGCGCAGGTCGCCTTCGACCGAACCCTCTTCCTCGATGATCTGCCGGATGCGGCTGATTTCGTCTTCCGAGAGTTCGCCGACCTTGCGGTTGAAATCCACGCCCGCCCGGTGCAGAATCGACTGGGCCCGGGTGCGGCCGATACCGTAGATGTAGGTAAGTCCGACCTCCGCCCGCTTCCGGTTGGGCAGGTCGACACCGATGATTCGCGCCATAATATCCTCCCTCTAGCCCTGACGCTGCTTATGCTTGGGGTTGCTGCAAATCACCCGCACCACGCCCTGGCGGTGAATGATTTTGCACTTGTCACACATCTTTTTCACGGACGCTCGAACTTTCATATCTCTTTCGCTTCGCCGATGGGCCGTAAGCGGTTCGCCATCGGCGGTCCGCCGTCAGCTATCAGCTTCCTTGCCAACGATCCGGCCACGGGTCGGATCGTGCGGCGATAATTCCACGCGCACCCTGTCGCCGGGACGAACCCGGACGAAATTCACCTGGCCGGCGCCCGCCGCGTGCGCCAGCACCTGGCGCCGATCCTCGAGTTGCAGGCGGTAGATCGCCTGCGGCATCAATTCGATCACCGTGGCCGTAACCGCCTTCATGGACGCGTCAGAACCCATGGTCCATTCGAGGTGACCGCGACGCAATGCTCGAAATGGGCGGAGAAGGAACCATCCTTCGTCACGCCGGTCCACCGGTTCTTCGACATCTTGCTTTCGGGACCGCCCGAGTTGACCATCGGCTCGATGGCCAGCACGATCCCTTCCTTCAACCGCGGATTCTCGTTTCGAGGATCCACGTAGTTGGGGACCTGCGGCTCCTCGTGCATCTGGGTGCCGATTCCGTGCCCCACAAACTCGCGAACCACGCTGAAGCCGTTCCCTTCCACGTGCTGCTGAATCGTGCCGCAAACGTCGAACAGGCGGTTGCCGGGGCGCACCTTTTCGATCGCCAGTTCCAGCGCTTCCCGGGTAACCTGCAGCAACCGCTCAACACGCCCGTTGACATGGCCCACCGGGACGGTGATCGCCGAATCGCCGTAGTAGCCGTTCAACTGGACGCCCGTGTCGATCGAAACAACGTCGCCGGACTTGAGCGTCCGCCGCGCGGACGGCATGCCGTGAACGATCTCGTCGTTCACCGAGGTGCACAGCACGTACGGATACGTGGCGCCCACCGCCCGCACATAGTAACCCTTGAAGGCCGGCCGGGCGCCCGCATCGCTCATGATCCTCTCGGCGGTCTTCTCCAGATCCATCGTCGTGACGCCCTCCTGAACCATTTCCTTCAAGACCTGGAGGATTTGATGAACGAGCAGGCCGCTGGCCCGCATCTTCTCCAACTCGGCCGGACTTTTGCGAATGATCATCCCAACATCGACGGGTGGCGGAGAGGGCTTCCTAATAATTGTAATCCAATTAGAACACGCTGCGCCGGCCGCGAATTCGGCCTGACCGCGGCGTAAAACCTTCGTAATGGCGCATGATCAACTGCGCTTCCACCTGGTTGACGAAATCCATCGCCACGCCAACCACGATCAGCAGCGACGTGCCGCCGAAATAAAAACTGACGCCGAGACCGTCGAGCAGCCACCGCGGAAAGGTATTGTCGATGAAGTTGCCCACCACCGGCAGCGTCTGCAAGCGGATGCCGGAGATCATAATCTCCGGCAGGATCGAGAGCAGCGACAGGTACAGGCCACCCACCATCGTGATGCGGGTGAGAATCTTATTCATGTACTCGGCCGTGTTGCGGCCGGGCCGGATGCCGGGAACGAACCCGCCGTACTTGCGCATATTGTCGGCGGCCTCGTTCGGATTGAAAATGATCGAGACGTAGAAGAAGCAGAAAAAGATGATGCCGATGACGTAAATCGTGAAGTACAGCGGCTGCGAATGCCCGATGGAATCGAGCATGCCGCTGATCCAGGGATTGTCCCGCACCCATGCGACCTGACGCAGCGTCTGCGGGAACGCCAGCAGGGACGAGGCGAAGATCACCGGGATTACGCCTCCCGCGTTCACTTTGAGTGGAAGGTGGGTGGCCTGTCCGCCCATGAGCTTTCGACCCACTACGCGCTTGGCGTACTGAACGGGAATACGCCGCTCGCCGCGCTCCACCAGCACGATGAACGCGATCACGGCCACCATCAGGATTAGGATGACCAGGAGCTGAAGGATCGGCCACTGCCGCGTTACGAAGGCGTTGGTGTAAATTTCCCCGATCGCGTGGGGCAGGTTGACGACGATGCCCGCGAAGATGATCAGCGACATGCCGTTGCCGATGCCGCGCTCGGTGATCTGCTCGCCCAGCCACATGATGAAAGCCGTGCCGGTGGTCAGCGTGAGCATGGTCATCAAAATGAAGCCCGGGCCCGGATTCACGACGAACCCGCCTTCGGAACTCTGGAGCGCGGCGGCGATGCCGAACGACTGCATCAGCGACAGGCCGATGGTGAGGTAGCGCGTCCACTGCGTGATCTTGCGGCGGCCGAGCTCGCCTTCTTTTTGCAGTTTTTCGAGCGTCGGAATGACGACGGTCAGCAACTGGAGAATGATCGAAGCCGTGATGTAGGGCATGATGCCCAGCGCGAAGATGGTCATGCGCCGGAACATGCCGCCGGAGAACAGATCGAAGAACCCGAACAACGTCCCCTGGTTCTGCGTGAAAAACTGTTCCAGCCTGGCGGCGTCAATGCCCGGCGTCGGAATGTGTCCGCCCAGGCGGTAGACCGCGAGCATGGCGAGCGTAAACAGGACCCGCTTTCGCAGGTCCGGAATCCGGAATACGTTCGCGACGGCTTCCAAAAACTTGTTCATTGCTCGTTCCCGTGAGTGGCTGGCGGGCTTTCCGGCGCGCGTTCGGCGACGCCGCCGGCGGCCTTGATCTTCTCTTCCGCGGAGCTGGAGAACAGGTGCGCGCGGACGGTGATTTTCCGCGTCAACTCGCCGGAACCCAGCACCTTGAGTCCCGCCTTCAGGTCCTTGATGACGCCGAGTTCCTTGAGGCGCGCGGCGTCGAAAACATCGCCTTCCAGTCCCTCCAGCCGGCCGACGTTAACGATCGCGTATTCCTTGCGCCACTTGTTGGTGAATCCGCGCTTGGGCAGGCGCCGGTGCAGGGGCATCTGGCCGCCCTCGAACCCGCGCATCAGACTGAAACCGGAACCGGCCCGCTGCCCCTTGTGGCCGCGGCCGGAGGTTTTGCCGCGCCCGGAGCCCATGCCGCGGCCGACGCGCCGCCTTGGACGCTTCTGCCCGGGAGGCGGCGAAATGTCGCTGAGGTTCATTGGTTGCCTTCCTGGTTCACGACGGCCAGCAGGTGAGGGATCTTCGCGGCCATGCCGCGGAACCCCGGCGTGTCGGGACGTTCCACCACCTGGTTGATCTTCCTCAGCCCGAGGGCGCGTACGATGTCTTTGTGCTTCTGGGGAGAGCCGATGGGGCTCCGCACCAGCTTGATCCTGATTTTGCCTTCCGCCATTCGCGTTACCTGTCTACTGGAGATTCTCGATGGCGATGCCGCGCCGGTCGGCGATCTCGGCAGCGTCGCGGAGCTGTTCCAGCGCGTTCACGGTGGCCTTCACCACGTTGTGCGGGTTGTTCGAGCCGATGCACTTGGTGAGGACGTTGGGTATCCCGACGGCCTCGATGACCGCGCGAACCGGACCGCCGGCGATGACGCCCGTGCCTGCCGGCGCCGGCTTCAGCAGGACCAGGCCGCTGCCGTAACGGCCCAGGACCGGATGCTTGATGGTGGTGTGCAGCACGTGCACTTTCCGAAGATTCTTTTTCGCCGCCTCGATCCCTTTCTTGATGGCGGCGGGGACTTCCTTGGCCTTGCCCGTGGCAAAGCCCACGATGTGCGCGGCCGGATCGCCCACCACCACCAGCGCCGAAAAGCTCAGGTTCTTGCCGCCCTTGACCACTTTGGTCACGCGGTTGATCGATACCACCTGTTCTTTCAGGTTGAGAGACGAGGGATCGATCCGCTCGAACATGGAAGGGTGCGTCATTGCGCTAGAACTCCAATCCTGCTTCGCGGGCGGCGTCGGCGAGAGCCTTCACCCGACCGTGATACTTGTAGCCGCCGCGATCGAACACCACCCGCTTGATGCCTTTCTCGAGCGCGCGATCGGCGACCAGCTTGCCGACCTTGCCCGCGGCCGCAACGGTGGCCCCGCCCTTCGCCGGCGCGTTCTTCTCGGCCGAGGAGGCGGAAACCAGCGTCCGGCCCGCGTCGTCGTCGATCACCTGTACGTAAATGTGTTTGAGACTGCGAAAAACGCAGAGCCGCGGACGTTCGGGATGGCCCTGAATTTTGCGCCGGAGCCGTTGATGCACCCGGCCGCGATGCTCGTTTCTCGATGAGCGTTGGATCATGGCCTATTTGCCTCCCGCCCCGGCCTTGCCGACCTTCTTGCGCAGCGCCTCGCCGGTGTAGCGAATGCCTTTGTTCTTATAAGGATCCGGCGGCCGCAGCGCGCGGATGTTCGCCGCCACCTGGCCCAGCGCCTGGCGGTCGTTGCCGGTCAGGACGATATGGGTCTGCTTTTCGACGGTCATGCTGATCCCTGCCGGCAGTAGCACTTCGATGGAATGCGAATACCCGAGGTTGAAGCTGGCGATTCTGCCCTTCACATCGGCCCGGTATCCGATTCCGACGATGTCGAGTTCCCGGGTCCAGCCGGTGGAGACGCCCTTCACGGCGTTGGCCGCGAGGGCTCGAGTGAGACCGTGCAGCGCCGCCAGTTTGTCGCTGCCGCGGACTATCTTGAGCTGCCCGTCGTCGTTCTCAATGGAAATGCCCTCGGGGACCGGCACGCTGAGCTTGCCGCGCGGGCCTTCCACTTCCAGGCGGTCGCCCACCTGGATCTTCACCCCAGCCGGGATCGGGATTGGCTTGTTTCCAACTCTAGACATGACTTACTCCACGACGCGCCTACCAGATCTGGCAGAGGATCTCTCCGCCGACGCCGTTCTTGCGCGCGTCCCTGCCCGTCATCACGCCCTGGGGCGTGGTGAGAATGTTAATGCCGAGGCCGCCGAGCACGCGCGGCACGCCCTTGCTGCCGGTGTACACGCGGTAGCCCGGCCGCGAAACCCGTTCGATCCGCGAAATCACCGGAACGTTGCCGGGCGTGTACTTCAAGTAAATGCGAATGAGCTTCCGGGCGCCTTCTTCGGCCGTCTTGAAGTTGAGTATGTACCCCTCGTTCTTCAGAATCCGGGCGATCTCCATCTTCAGGTGCGATGCGGGCACGTCCACTTTCAAATGCCGCGCCTGGAGCGCGTTGCGGATTCGCGTCAGCATGTCGGCAATCGGATCCGATGTCATATCAATTCCATCCCGAGAGTTGCTACCAGCTCGACTTGATCACGCCCGGCACCTCGCCCGCCAGAGCGAGTTGGCGGAAACAGATCCGGCAAAGCTTGAATTTGCGGAGATAACCGCGCGGCCGGCCGCACCGAAAACATCGGTTGCGGTGGCGGCAGGCGTACTTCGGCTTCCTCTCATCCTTGGCGATTTTGGCCGTTGTTGCCATTTCGACGTAAATTCCTTTCGAATCGAGGCTGTCGGCGGTGAAGCGTTCAGCCTTTAGCGATCAGCCTTCAGCCGGCGCTCAGCGTCCTTTCCGTTGTCCCTAGCTGACCGCTTTACTTCATTTCTGCCCCGCGAACGGCATGCCAAGGTGCTTCAACAAAGACAAGCCCTCGGCGTCGGTCTTCGCCGTCGTCGTGATGCAGATGTTCATTCCCTTGACTTTTTCCACTTTGTTGTAGTCGATCTCCGGAAAGATCAACTGGTCGCGAATGCCGAGGGTGTAGTTGCCCCGGCCGTCGAACGACTTCGTCGACACGCCGCGGAAATCCCGGACGCGGGGCAACGCCACGTTTACGAGCCGGTCGAGAAACTCGTACATCCGAGTGCCGCGCAGCGTTACCATGCAGCCGATCGTCATGCCCTCGCGGAGCTTGAACGCGGAGATGGACTTCCGCGCCTTGGTCACCACTGGCCTTTGCCCGCTGATCTGCCCCAGTTCCCGCGCCGCGCCGTCCATGATTTTCGGATTCTGCGTCGCTTCGCCGACACCCATGTTGATGGTGATCTTGTCGAGCTTGGGCACCGCCATCACATTGGCGTAGGCGAACTCCTTGCGCAGGGCCGGAATCACCGATTTCCGGTAGTGGTCTCGTAACCGCGCGCTCATATGCTACCTGTTCATTCCTTCCCGAACTTCACTTCTTGTCCAACGACTCGCCCGTGCGGCGGGCGATGCGAACGCGCCGCGTCTTCCCGGCCACCGTCTCCACCTTGCGGCTCAAGCGCGTCGGCTTGCCGTCGGAGGCCAGCAGCATCAGGTTGGAGACGTGGATGGGGCTTTCCCGCTCGGCGATGCCGCCTTTGATCTGTTTCTGCGGGTTGGGCCGCGTGTGCCGCTTGATCAGGTTGATCCCTTCCACCAGCGCCTTGCCCCGGTCGCGGTCCACGCTCAGCACGCGGCCGGTCTTGCCGCGGTCGCGCCCGGCGATCACCCGCACCACGTCTTCCTTGCGAATGTTGATCTTGTGATCGATCTTGCGGACTTTGCGATACGGCCGCGCCATCAAAGCACCTCCGGCGCCAGCGAGACGATGCGCATGAACTTCTTGTCTCGCAACTCGCGAGCCACGGGTCCGAACACGCGCGTGCCGAGCGGTTCGTTATCGTTGTTGATCAACACGGCCGCGTTGGAATCGAAGCGGATGTAGGTGCCGTCGCGCCGCCGCGTTTCCTTGCGCATGCGAACGATGACGCAACGCACGACCTTGCCTTTTTTCACTTGGGATTCCGGGGCCGCCTCCTTCACGGAGGCGGTTACGACGTCGCCCAGGCCGGCCCGCAGTCCCACGTCGCCGCCCCGCGGCAGAATACACTGTAGTTTCCGCGCTCCGCTGTTGTCGGCAACATCGAGAATCGTTCGCATTCCGATCATGACGTACTCCCTTTCACCGTTGACGGCCGGACCCTTTCCTGACGCTCGCCGGGGGACCCTGGCCGGTGTCAGGCGCGACCGCTTCCGTAACGCCGGATGTCGCCGCTCCGTCGATCTGCGGCGCGCGGCGGAGAATCTCCTCGAGCCGCCACCTCTTCAGGGCGCTCAGCGGGCGGGATTCCACCACGCGTACCGTGTCGCCCAGCCGGGCGGAGTTCTCTTCGTCGTGCGCGTAGAACTTCTTTTTGCGGGTCACCACCCGCTTGTACCGCGGATGCGGCACGCGCCTGGTGACCTCGATCACGATGGTCTTGTTCATGCGGGTGGAAACCACCTGCCCGATCTTCTCGTTCTTGCGCCCTTGCGCGGTGGACTCGGCCATGGTCACTTCCTCTCGCCGGCGGGCGCGGCGTCGCTGGCTCGCTGGCGCTCGCGCAGCAGCGTAAGGACGCGCGCGCGGTCTCTGCGGAGCACCCGGTACTTCTTCAGTCCATCGGTCTGCCCCATCCCGAGTTGAAAGCGGAGGCGGAACATCTGTTCCGTCATCTCGCGCTCCTGTGTCCGAAGCTCGTTGTCATCCAGTTCCCGAAGTTTTTCCGCTCTCATGCTCGAACTCTCTTTGCGCCACTCAATCGAACGCCCGGCGCTCCACCATCTTGCAGGGAACCGGGAGTTTGCTCGCCGCCAGCCGAAGCGCTTCTCTTGCCACTGTCTCCGGCACGCCCTCCATCTCGAACAGGATCTTCCCCGGGCGGACGACAGCCACCCACTGCTCCGGCGCGCCCTTGCCTTTGCCCATGCGGGTCTCGGCGGGCTTCTTGGTGATGGGCTTGTCCGGGAAAAGGCGAATCCAGACCTTGCCGCCGCGCTTGATATACCGGGTCATGGCGACCCGCGCCGCTTCGATCTGACGGTCCGTGATCCAGGCGCAGGTCATGACCTTCAGACCGTAATCGCCGAACGCGAGCGTGGAGCCTCTCCACGCCTTGCCGGTCATCCGTCCCCGCTGCTGTTTGCGATGCTTTACCTTCTTTGGCATCAACATGGCGTCATGTTCTCCTCGGACGGCCTACTCGCCGGTTATTCCTTTCCCGTATCGCCGGCCGGAGACTCACCCTCCGCCGGATGAGCGCCCGTCCTCTCGTGATCCAGTTCCTGTTTCCATGCCGGCTGGGGCGGCGCGAGCGGCGGCACGATGGGCGTCGCGGTCTTTGCCGGCTGGGGCAACTCGCCGGGCGCCGGCTGCACCGGAGGCCCGGCCGCCTCGACGGGAACCGGCGGCGGGGTTGCGGCGGGGGCCCTCCGGTCCCGGTCCCGGTCGCGATCACGGTCTCGATCGCGGTCGCGCCGGTCTCGCAGGCCCGCCCGCCTCGGCGTCGGCTCGGCTCGCATCGTGGCCCGGCCGCCATCGAGAATCTCGCCCTTGTACACCCATGCCTTGACGCCGATGACGCCGTACGTCGTGTACGACTGGCTAAAACCGTAATCGATGTCGGCGCGCAGCGTGTGCAGCGGAAGCTGTCCCTGCAGGTACCACTCGCTGCGGGCGATCTCGGCGCCGTTCAATCGGCCGGAGACCCGCACCTTGATCCCTTTGCAGCCGAACCGCAGCGCGCTGTCCACCGCCTTGCGCATCGCGCGCCGGAACGCCACGCGTTTTTCCAACTGGAGCGCGATCGACTCGGTAACCAACTGCGCGTCCAGCTCCGGCTTGTGCACTTCCTGAATGTCGATGAATACTTCCCGCTTGGTCTGCTTGGCCAGCTCCTGCTTCAGCTTCTCGATTTCCGAGCCTTTGCGCCCGATGATGATGCCGGGCCGCGACGTGCGGATGGTGATGCGGAGCTTGTTGCCGGGCCGGTCCACTTCCACCGAGCTGACGCCGGCAGCCTTCAACCGGTCGCGCAGCGACTGCTTGAGGTCCAGGTCCTCCTTGAGGAGCTTGGCATATTCGTGCTTGGAGAACCACCGCGACCGCCAGGTCTTGCTTACGCCCAGCCGGAATCCAAACGGATGTACTTTCTGACCCATCAGCTACTCCTCGTTTCCCTCTTGCTCGGTCTCGCCGCCGGGCTCTCCTACCGCGACGACGATGTGCGCCATCCGGCGCTGATAGCGATAGGCTCGACCCATCGGCGCGGGCCGGATGCGCTTCATTCGCGGCCCCTCATTCACGTAGGCTTCGGTAACGCGCAGTTCGTCGACGTCGACGTCGGCCGAACGGTTCTCGGCATTGGCAATCGCCGACCGCAGCACTTTTTCGACGGCCGGCGCAATCCGCTTGTTGGTGGATCGCAGGATGCTGAGCGCGGCGCCCGCTTTTTGGCCGCGAATCAGATCTACAACCAGGCGCGCCTTCTGCGGTGAAACCCGGACATATCTTGCTTCGGCTCTCGCTTGCATGAATTCCTCGTCATCGATCAACGCGCTGCCGCGCCTCCGTCCTACGACGGACGGGCGGATTTATCCGACTTGCCCGCGTGACCTCTAAAAATCCTGGTCGGCGAAAACTCGCCGAGCTTGTGACCAACCATATTCTCGGTGACGTACACCGGAATGAACTTCTTCCCGTTATGCACCGCGATGGTGTGGCCGATGAACTCCGGCAGTATCGTCGAGCGCCGCGACCAGGTGCGAAGCACTTTGCGCTCGTTTCGCTCGTTCATCGCGGTCACCTTTGCGACCAGGCTCTCGTCGGCGAACGGACCTTTTCTCAGTGAACGACCCATGGCTGCTATCTCTTCGACTTCCTGGACACGATCATCTTGTCGGTCCGCTTGTTGTTTCGCGTCCGGTATCCGCGCGTCGGCTGGCCCCACGGCGTCACCGGATGCCGGCCGCCGGACGTCTTCCCTTCTCCGCCGCCGTGCGGATGGTCGACCGGGTTCATCGATACCCCGCGGTTGTGCGGCCGCCGGCCAAGCCATCGCGTTCGTCCCGCTTTGCCGAGCGACACGTTCTCGTGGTCGGGATTGCCAACCTGGCCGATGGTGGCCATGCACCGCGAAAGAACGCGGCGCACTTCTCCGGACGGCAGCTTCACCAGGGCGTAATCGCCTTCCCTCGACACCAACTGCGCCTCGGCGCCGGCGGAGCGAACCATCTGCGCGCCTTTGCCCGGCTTCAGCTCGATGTTGTGAATCGTGGTGCCCGGAGGGATGTTCTCGAGCGCCAGCGCGTTGCCCGGCAGAATGTCCGCCTTGGGACCGGAAACCACCGTCTGGCCCACCTTCAGGCCGACCGGCGCCAGGATATAGCGCTTCTCTCCGTCGGCGTAGTTGAGCAGCGCGATGCGCGCGGAACGGTTCGGATCGTACTCGATCGAGGCGACCCGGGCCGGGACATCCGCTTTGTCCCGGCGGAAGTCGATCTCGCGATAGCTCTTTTTCGCGCCGCCTCCCCGGAACCGGATAGTGATGCCGCCTTTGGAGTTGCGCCCTCCCGTGCGTTTCTTGCCGGTGGTCAGCGACTTCTCCGGCTCCTTCTTTGCCAGGTCCTGACGCGAGACGGAGCTCTGGAACCGGCGGGTAGGCGTGGTCGGACGATACGTCTTAATCGGCATGTCAGATCTCCGTGTATTCCGGCATCTTCTGGCCGGCCTTCAGCCGCACGTACGCCTTCTTCGAGTCGGGGCGATAGCCCTGAAACCGGTTCCGGCGGCGCAGCTTGCCGGCTGTGATCGTGGTCCGGACCTCCTCCACCTTCACCTTGAACAGCTTCTCCACCGCCGCCCGGATCTGCACCTTGTTGGCGGCCGGCGCCACCTCGAAGCAAAGCGTGTTCTCGGACTCCCGCTTCGTGTGGCCCTTTTCGGTAACGACGGGGCGGCGAATCACTTGATGGATGTTCATATCGCTAGCGCCTCCGAAAGCTTCTTCGCGGCCGCCTCGGACATGAGGATCTTTTCGTGATCGAGCAGGTCGTACGCCGTCACCTCCCGCGTCGCCAGCAGCGTGACGCCCGGCAGGTTCCGCGACCCGAGATCCAGCTTGTTGTCGCTGGGATTGTCCACCAGCAGCACTTTCCGCCGGGCCTCGAACACGTTCAATACCGCTTGCATCGTCCGGGTCTTGTGGTCGGCCAGATCGAAGGCCGAAACCACCGTCAGCCCGCCGTCCTGCAGCTTGACGGTGAGCGCCGACCGAAGCGCGCCCAGCAGCATCTTGCGGGGCAGCCGGTAGCTGTAGTCGCGCGGCCGCGGTCCGTGTACCGTTCCGCCCTTGCGCCAAATTGGCGAGCGAACCGAGCCCATGCGCGCGCGCCCGGTACCCTTCTGCCGCCAGAGCTTCTTGCCGGACCCCGATACCTCCGCCCGCGTCTTGGTCTTCACCGTGCCGCCGCGGTGGTTGGCCCGGAAGTTCCGCACGGCTTCGTACAGCAGGGCTTCGTTAACGGGCGCGGCGAAGACCGTGTCGGCAAGCTCCAGTTCGCCTACTTTGTTGTTGCTGAGATCGACAACGTCTACTACCGGCATGTTCCTTTACCTTTTGGCCCGCCGCACCAGCACGTACCCGCCGTTGGGACCCGGCACCGCGCCTTTCACCATCAGCATGTTGTCCTGCTCGTCCACCTGCACCACCTCCAGGTTGCGGATCGTCACCCGCTGCGTGCCGGTGTGTCCCGCCATCCGCGTCCCCGGAAACACGCGAGAGGGGTAGCTCGAAGCGCCGATCGAGCCCGGCGCGCGGTGAAACATAGAACCGTGCGTGGCCGGACCGCCGCGGAAGTGATGCCGCTTCACCAGCCCCGTAAAGCCCCGTCCCTTGCTCACCCCGATCACGTCGACTTTGTCGCGAGGCTTGAATTCCCCCACCAGGACGCGGTCGCCCATCTTCAGATCGTCGTCGCCGGGCCGGAGCCGGAGTTCGCTTTTGTAGCGCACTCCCTCGACGCCGGCGCGTTTCAAGTGGCCGGTTGACGGTTTGTTGATCCGCATCGGCTTCACGTACTCCATGAGTCCGAGTTGCACCGCGTCGTAACCGTCGATCGAAGGAGTCTTGCGCTGCACCACCACGCACGGACCCACCTTCAGCAGGGTCACCGGCACCACTTGTCCGTCAGGCCGGAAAACCTGCGTCATCCCGATCTTTTTGCCTAAAATCCCTGGGCTCATAGCTATTCAACACAGGCCAGAGGTCCTCGGGCGATCCCCGGCGGCTAATGACTACTTTCCAAACGCTCGGATTTCCACATCCACGCCCGCCGGCAGGTCGAGCTTCATCAGCGCATCCACCGTTTCCTGGGTGGGCTCGAGAATGTCCAGCAAACGCTTATGCGTGCGAATCTCGAACTGTTCGCGCGACTTCTTGTCGACGTGCGGCGACCGGAGCACCGTGTAGCGGTTCCTCGCCGTCGGCAACGGAATCGGACCCGCTACCTGGGCTCCGGTTTTCTTCGCGGTTTCCACAATCTCCGTGGTGGACTGGTCCAGCACCCGGTGATCGTACGCTTTCAGGCGGATGCGGATACGTTCTCGCAGAGGCATCGCTGGTCCTACTCGAGCACTTCCGTGACCGTGCCCGCGCCGACCGTGCGACCGCCTTCGCGAATGGCGAAACGAAGCCCTTTGTCCATGGCCACGGGCGTGATCAACTCCACTTCAATACTGACGTTGTCGCCCGGCATGACCATCTCGGTCCCTTCCGGCAGCTTCACCACCCCTGTGACGTCGGTGGTCCGGAAATAGAACTGGGGACGGTAGCCGGTGAAGAAAGGCGTGTGCCGCCCGCCCTCATCCTTGCTCAGCACGTACACTTCGCCCTTGAAGCGCTTGTGCGGCGTGATGGAACCGGGCTTGGCGATCACCTGGCCGCGCTCCACGTCGTCCTTGTCGATGCCCCGCAGCAGCAGTCCGACGTTGTCGCCCGCCTGGCCTTGGTCCAGCAGCTTCTTGAACATCTCGACGCCGGTGATGACGGTCTTGCGCGTGTCGCGGAAGCCGACAATTTCCATGTCCTCGCCGACCTTGCAGATGCCCCGCTCCACGCGGCCCGTTACCACCGTGCCGCGGCCCTGAATCGAAAAGATGTCTTCCACCGGCATCAGGAACGGCTTGTCGACGTCACGCGGCGGCAGCGGCACGTACTGGTCTACCGCGGCCATCAGTTCTTCGACGCCCTTTTCCCATTCCGGCTCGCCGTTCAGCGCGCCGAGGGCGGAGACCCGGACCACCGGAATGTCGTCGCCGGGGAACTCGTACTGGCTGAGCAGTTCCCGAACTTCCAATTCCACCAGCTCCAGCAGTTCCGGATCGGCCGCGTCCACCTTGTTCAGCGCCACCACGATGTACGGCACGCCCACCTGGCGGGCCAGCAGAATGTGTTCCCTCGTCTGCGGCATCGGACCGTCGGTGGCGGCCACCACCAGAATCGCCCCGTCCATCTGGGCCGCGCCGGTGATCATGTTCTTGATGTAGTCGGCGTGCCCCGGGCAGTCGACGTGCGCGTAGTGACGGTTGGGCGTCTCGTACTCGACGTGCGCCAGGGCGATGGTGATGCCGCGCGCCTTCTCCTCCGGCGCGTTGTCGATCGAATCGAAACTCCGAAACTTCACCTTCGGGTTGTTCTTGCCCAATACCCGCGTGATCGCCGCCGTCAGCGTCGTCTTGCCGTGATCAATGTGGCCGATCGTCCCGATGTTGACGTGCGGCTTGCTTCGGTCGAATTTCTCCTTGGACATAGTTCTTCCGAATCTCCTGTTTCTCTGTTATGAGGTAGCTCTGCCCTGTACCCGGTTAATGATTTCCTCGGAAATGCTCGCGGGCACCTCTTCATAGCGCCCGAAATGCATGGTGAAACTTCCGCGGCCCTGCGTCCGGGAGCGCAGCTCGGTGGCGTACCCGAACATGGCCGATAGCGGCACCAGTGCTTTGATGATCTGCGACGTGCCTCGCAGTTCCATACCTTCCAACCGTCCGCGCCGGGACTGGATGTCCGAGATCACGTCGCCTACGTAGTCCTCCGGGACCACGATTTCGATGCTCATGATCGGCTCCAGCAGCACCGGATGGGCTTTGGCGATCGCGCTCTTGACCGCCATCGACCCGGCGATTTTGAACGCCATTTCCGAGGAGTCCACCTCGTGGTAGTCTCCGTCGTAAAGGATCGCCTTCACGTCGGACATGGGATAGCCGGCGAGAATGCCGCCTTCCAGCGCTTCCCCGATCCCGCGCTCCACCGCCGGAATGTACTCCCTCGGCACCGCGCCGCCCGTGACCTCGTCAACGAACTGATAGCCGCTGCCCAGCGGCAGGGGCGCGATCCGAATCTTGACCACTCCGTATTGACCGCGTCCGCCGGACTGGCGGACAAACCGCCCTTCGGCCTCGGCCGGCCGCCGGATCGTTTCCCGGTAAGCCACTTGGGGTTTGCCCACGTTGGCCTGCACCCCGAATTCCCGCAGCATGCGGTCGACGATGATCTCCAGGTGGAGTTCGCCCATCCCCGCCAGGATCGTCTGCCCGGTGTCCGGATCGGTGGCCACCTTGAGCGTCGGATCCTCCTGCGCCAGCTTCCCGATGGCGATGCCGAGCTTTTCCTGGTCCGCCTTCGTCTTCGGTTCGATCGCGACCTGAATCACCGGTGCGGGGAACTCGATCGACTCCAGCACCACCGGATGCTTCTCTTCGCATACCGTGTCGCCCGTCACCACCGTCTTCAAGCCGACCGCCGCCACGATGTCGCCGGCGTAGACCTCTTTCGTCTCCTCGCGCTTGTTGGCGTGCATCTTCACCAGGCGGCCGATCCGCTCGCGCCGGCCCTTGGCGACGTTGTAGACGCTGTCGCCGGTGGCCAGGCTTCCCGAATAGACCCGGATGAATGCAAGCTGGCCGACGAACGGGTCCGTCATGATCTTGAAGACCAGCGCCGCGAACGGCGCCTTATCGTCGGCGGGCCGTTCCAGCACTTGGCTGCCGTCCAGCGACGTGCCCTGGATCGCCGGCACTTCCGGCGGCGAAGGCAGGTAGTCCACCACCGCGTCAAGCAGGTTCTGAACGCCCTTGTTCTTAAACGCCGCGCCGCACACCACCGGGAAAATCCGTCGCTCCACCGTGGCTTTGCGCAGCGCTCGCTTCAGGTCTTCATTGGTGATGGGATCGCCGTGAACGTAAAGTTCAAACAGGCGGTCGTCGAACTCGGCCACCGCCTCGATCATCTTTTCCCGCTGCTCGGCCGCCTGCTCCCGCAGGTCCGCCGGCATGTCGATGTCCTCGTACTGGGCTCCGAGCGTGTCGTCGCGCCAGACGCGCGCCGACATCGTCACCAGGTCCACCACGCCCTTAAAACTGTCTTCGGCGCCGATCGGAATCTGGATGGGCACGGGCCGGCAGCGGAGCCGGTCGACAATGCTTTCGACCGCCCGGAGATAGTCCGCTCCGACTCGATCCATCTTATTGATGAAACAGATCCGCGGAACATCGTATTTGTCCGCCTGCCGCCACACCGTCTCCGACTGCGGCTGTACGCCGGCCACGGCGTCGAAGACGGCGACGGCGCCATCCAGGACCCGCAGGCTGCGCTCGACCTCCGCGGTGAAATCGACGTGACCCGGCGTGTCGATGATGTTGATCTGGAAGTCGCGCCAATGGCACGTCGTGGCCGCCGAAGTGATCGTGATGCCGCGTTCCTGTTCCTGCTCCATCCAATCCATCACCGCGGTGCCTTCGTGCACCTCGCCGATCTTGTACGTGCGGCCGGTGTAGTAGAGGATGCGCTCGGTGGTCGTCGTCTTACCGGCATCGATGTGGGCTGCGATGCCGATGTTGCGCATCTTGTGGATTGGAACGGTGCGTGGCATACTTCGCTAGCTGGTTACCACCGGTAGTGAGCGAACGCCTTGTTGGCCTCCGCCATCCGGTGTACATCGTCCTTTTTCTTCACCGCGCCCCCGCGAAGGTTCGCCGCGTCCGTCAACTCCGCCGCGAGTTTGTCCGGCATGCCTTTGTCGGGTCGCGAGCGCGCGCTGATAAGAATCCACCGGATCGCCAGGCTGGTGCGCCGGTTCTGCGGGACCTCGATCGGCACCTGGTAGTTGGCGCCGCCCACCCGCCGCGTTTTTACTTCCAGCACGGGCTTGCAGTTCTCGACCGCCTTCTTGAAGAGCTTCAACGGGTCGTCGCCGCTGGAATCCCGGATCTTGTCCATCGCGGTATAAAAGATGTTCTGCGACACGGTCTTCTTGCCCTGCCACATCATGCAATTGATGAACTTCTCCGCCAGAGTCGAGTTGTAGACCGCGTCGGGGGCGATTTCTTTCGGTTCTGCTCGTCTTCGCCGGGACATATTCGTTAGCCTTTCGGTCGCTTGGCGCCGTACTTGGAGCGGCCCTGCTTGCGATCGTTGACGCCCGCCGTATCGAGCGTCCCGCGGATCACGTGGTAGCGCACGCCCGGAAGATCCTTGACGCGTCCGCCACGAATCAGCACAATCGAGTGCTCCTGCAGGTTGTGCCCGACGCCTGGTATGTACGTGGTGACCTCGATCCCGTTGGTCAGACGTACGCGGGCTACCTTCCGGAGCGCCGAATTCGGCTTCTTCGGCGTTGTCGTGTATACGCGCGTGCACACGCCGCGCCGCTGGGGACACGACTGCAAGGCCGGGCTCGCCGTCTTGTAGCGCGGCGGCCGCCGTCCATGACGCACAAGTTGGTTAAATGTCGGCACTCTTCTTCCTTCTCTCCAAGTTCACGGATAGGATCGAAAACCGTCGCCGGCTTACGGGCCGGCGGCGACGGCTACCCAAAGCCTGTCGCCTCGTCAAGGCGACAAGCGTTATGTTGCGTCCACTGTTAGACCGTAATCACTTCGGATCGGCCCATGCCCGGCGGCCGGTTAGACCACTGGACCTCGGGGCCAGCCCCAAGCCGGGCTCCCTCATACCGCGGCCCGCGGCCGCATTGTCACATGGACGGTATCACGAAGGAGCGGTAGCACAGGGGCAGAGTATTACCCGCCAAACTCTTCTAGTATGGATCATGGCCGCCGAAGCTGTCAACCTCCTGCCGAAAGCGGCAAAAAGCGGGGCAAGCGGCAGCCGTATGTCCCGCGAAAGATCCCAGCGGATGATCTGCCTGGCCATCATCTGTAGCCCGGCGAACGGCCGCCGCATTTCGCATGCGACCCGGCCCAGGCAGGCTCGTATCGCCGCCGGGAAGCTCAGGTCCTTCCGCGTCCATGGCGGCCAGCGCCGCCCGCAACGTCTGCCCATCCACCCACGTGCGGTGCGCAGCCACCGCCCCCCAGCGCCAGTTGGATGCCGGCATCGCCCATACTGGGCAGACCAAACGTCGATGAGCTGAGAGATTGGCGGGCCGCGCCGGAAAACGTCGGCCGTCAGTGCGCGTCAGCGGATCACGACGCCATCGAGCGCGATCCGCAGTTCGAATTTGTCGAATTTGCTCAGTATGGTGTTGCCGGCGATCCGCGCCAGCCACGTTCCTGGCTCTGGGTTTTCGATCGTAGTGGTTTCGGGACTACTCCCGGTGGCGGCCGACCGATTGTCCTTCGACGACGGGCTGATCAGGAACAGGTCGATGTCGGCCGTCGGGAACGTTCCCCAGTCATCGCGCCATGACAGGCGAAAATCGGCGAGCTTAGTGCCCGCAGGCACGTTGAACGGAACATATACATCTTCCGATTGAACGATCTTGCCCTGGGCCGTGAATTGCACAATCGGATCCACGAGCGCGATTACCGTCACGTTCGCCGAAACGGGCTTCGCATTTGTCCAGGCGCCGTTTACGCTGACCCGGACCAGTCCAGGCTCCGGCCGATTGACAATGAATGTGCCGCCGCTTGTGAAAACGAACTTGATGTAATCGCCCTGCCCGATCTGGGACGTCTTGGCCGAGTGGATGCCGAGCAGGAGTTCGTCGCCAAAAAGCACATTCTGCTGCTCCGGAGGCGCAGCCGAGAAATCTGAGATGGAAACCACCAACTGGCTGTTGTTCGGCTTCACGCTGAAAACGACATCGTGCCGTTCGCCCGGCATGAGATTCGATAAGGGCTCAGTGATGTAGTCGTCGGCTACTTTCAAACCCGCCTTTTGAACGTTCACCCGAACCGAACTGACGCTGACCAACGGCGGGGCAGCGGTGTCGGGCGCCTTTCCTGCGGCGAGAAGATCCCTCGCGCCGGCGGCGTTCACGAATCCTGCGCCCTGATCGAGGTGGGAGGCCGCCGACACGAGCGTCGGGTCGGCTGACATTATAATCGCGTTGCGGATCTGGCGTGCGGTCGCGCTCGGGAAAGCTTGCCGCAGCACAGCGGCAACGCCGGCGACTGACGGAGCCGCAAAACTGGTCCCGTCCGCGAAGCTAACCACATTTGTAGACGCCGCAAATCCCATCCCGAAACTTGCGAATCCGTTCGCGACGACGCTCGGCTCCACGCGTCCGTTCGCATTCGGTCCCCGCGAACTGAAGTAGGACATCACCGGTCCGCCGAACGGACGGTACAACGCGCCTATACCGGAGCCATATTGGACATCCCGGAAGATGCGTTAGTTGTGCGCGAGGCTGGCAGCGCCCACGGCGAGGGCGCCATTTGCGCTCGCCGGGCTGCCCACGGTCAGCGTGGCCGGCCCGGCATTGCTGGCAGAGATCACCGGAACGATATCGTGCGCCAGCATGGCGTCCACAAGCTGATCCTGCGGATCCAGACCGGACGCCAGCGTAGCGCCGCCGATGCTCATGTTGCAGACCCGAATATTCAACCCGTTTTGGGAGTCGCCGGAATCATACAGTTTCCGCAACTCGATGACACGCTCCATTGCCTCCATGATCTTCGACTTCCATCCGATGTTCGACGTCCCTAGCACGCGCAGAGCGTAGATCTTCGCCGAGGGCGCGGCCCCGAACAGGGGAACGAGAGTTAAGCCCTCCGAATACGGTTGCGCTGCTTCGGGCGCGTACGTGCTGATCGCTTTAACGAACGTGCTTGTGTTCGAAAACAGTAACCAGGCGTGGGACGCGATCATGCCGGACACGAACGTCCCATGTCCGTTGTTGCCGAAATCCGAGTACCCGCGCCCATCGCCGACAAATCCTCGCCGCCAATCACGGTGTCGTTGATATGCGGGAAACCGGGGCGAATGCCGCTGTCGATGACCGCGACGATTATGCCTTGGCCTTGGAGACCCGCGTTGTGCAGCGGCTCAACGGCCATTAGCGTGTTGTTTACCGAGTAAGCGGCTGGAGTCGCACCCGCAATCTCGGAGGCGGTGAGCGTCCGCACGGAGTCCGCGGCGACTTCGGCTTGAGCCGCAGCGCCTAGAGGCCCCAGGCCGCTGAGGTCGACGGTTGTGGGCACTCGGATTCCCAGGTCCTTCTCCACGGAAGCTACGGCGGGCGCCGAACCGATGGCCGACAGGGACGCTCGCAGAATCGTTGCTGCGATCGCATCCACGTACCGATACTGGTTCGTTACAACGCCGCCGCGCGCCTGGATCGCAGCGACCAGCTTCTTGTACGGCTTAGCGGTTCGAACGATGACTCGCTCGGACACTTCGGTTTGAGCGCCGGCGACGCCCGCGAGGACGGCGAGCAAGGGGACGAAACAGGACAAACGAATTTGCCTCAAGTGGAACACTCCTTTCCTCCGCGCCGATTATCGGTGTTTCAGATCCTTAACTGCCGAATTATAGGGGCCGTGGTTTGGGGAGTCAAGGGGGCGACACACACAGGGAAATCAACCGCAGCCAGCGATCGATACCGCGCGCTTCCTGACTTAACGTTTTCGAGCCCGCACCAGCCGCAGATCCGCTTTGGGCGCCCATACCCCAAGCGCCGCCCGCGTCGCGCTTCGCTGGCTCACGGCGGGATTCTCCAGCTCGGCCAGCGCCGCGCTCACGATGCCGCCGAATGCCTGGTTCGCCATCGCAGCGGCGGCCAGCGCCGCCTGCAACGGCGGCAGACTGGGATTGAACGCGGCGTTCTCGATGTAGACGCCAGTAAAGACCCTCCCGGACTCCAATAGAAGCGCTACGCCCGACGGACAATTCGAGTACGGCGCGTACGATTTTTCCGCCGCGTCCAACGCGAGCCGTCCCAACTCCTCCGCCGGCGGCGGCGCCGCGATCAGCGCGTGTTTCCGATGGCGCGCTGGGTCCGCCTCCAGGCCCAGGTCCGCCGGACCGAACGGGAGTGGGAGCAGGTCCGAAAGACGGGTCTGGCGGCCGGCGTACAACAACACGCGCGGGTCGCGTCCGCCGGCAAGTTCAAACAGGAACTGGCGGCAGTGCCCGCACGGCGCGGCGGTCACCGCCACCGCCTCGATCCCCTCGCCGTTCATGAACGCGATGGAAGCGGCCGACTGTTCGGCGTGGACGGTCAAGCCGAGCGCCTCCCCGCCCGCCTCCAAATTGGCGCCCAGGTACAGCCCTCCGCCGGAGCCGCGAACGATAGCGCCGACCCGGAAGTTCGACACCGGCGGCCGCGCATAGAGCCGCGCCAAGGGCAGGAGATCGATCATCGCGCGATCGATTGTCTTGCGTTCGTCCCTGGCGATCCGGTCCGCTTCGCCGGCGGAAAACCGGCCGTCGAACGACCCCCGCTCGACTGCGCCGGCCACGCGCTCCCGAATCCCTGAACCGAACGCTCGGAGCGCCCGCTCAACGTCCTCGCGCGTTACCATCCCACGGGGACCTCACTTCACGACGACATTCACCAACCGGTCCGGGACGACGACCACCGTGACGATCCGCTTGCCGTCGGTGAAGCGCCGCACGCGCGCGTCGTCCAGGGCGAGCCGTTCCAGCTCCTCCGCCGGCGTCCCGTTCGGAACTTCGAGATGCCCGCGGACCTTCCCGTTCACCTGCGCCACGACTTGGATGACGTCCTCGCGCGCCAGTTCGGTGTCGTACTCCGGCCATTGCCGCCGGAACACCGGACCTTCCCGCCCCAATTCCGCCCATAATTCCTCGGCCAGGTACGGCGCAAACGGGCCTAAGAGCAGAATCAGTTTCTCGATCAATTCGCTCAGCGCGGCGCCGGAAAGCTGGTCCTCCAGCGCGGTCGCCGTGTTCATCAGCTCCATGATCGCGGCGATCGACGTATTGAAATGCCAGCGCGTGTCGAAATCTTCCGTCGCCTTCCGCAGCGTCTGGTGCAGCTTGCGCAGCGCCTTTCGGTCGGCGTCGGCCTCCGGACCTCCGCCCGCCCTGGCCCTCTCGACGTTGCGCGTCACAAAGCGGTAGACCCGCGCCAGGAACCGGTGCATCCCTTCGACGCCGTAATCCTGCCAGTCCAGGTCCTTCTCCGGCGGCGCCGCGAACAGCGCGAACAGTCGGGCCGTATCGGCGCCGTAGGCGTCGGCCATGAAGTCGGCGCTGACCACGTTGCCCTTCGACTTGGACATCTTCGCCCCGCCCTTCACTACCATGCCCTGCGTGAACAGCCGCTGGGCCGGCTCGTCGTTGGCGATCAGTCCGAGGTCGCGCATCACCTTCGTGAAAAACCGCGAATAAATCAGGTGCAGAATGGCGTGCTCGACCCCACCGATGTACTGGTCGATCGGAAACCAGTAGGCAATTTTCTCCGAATCGAACGGCGCATCACTGTTGTGGGGATCGCAATAGCGATAGAAATACCAGGACGAATCGACGAAAGTGTCCATCGTATCCGTCTCGCGCCGGGCCGCCGCGCCGCATGCGTAACAGCTCACATTCACGAAATCCGGGACGTTTTCCAGCGGAGACCGCCCCTTGCCCGTGATGGCCACGTTCAGCGGCAGCCGAACCGGCAGCTCGCTCTCCGGCACGGGAACGATGCCGCACTTCGAGCAGTGAATCACCGGAATGGGCGTGCCCCAGTACCTCTGACGGGAGATGCCCCAGTCCTTGATGCGGTACGTCACGGCGGCTTTGCCGAATCCCTCCCGCTCCGCTTTGGCGGTCATGCAGCGGCGCGCCTCCGCGCTCGGTAGACCTGAGAACTCGCCGGAGTTCTCGCACACGCCGTCGTCGGTGAACGCCAACTTCATCGTGGCTTCGTCCGCCAGCTCCCCGTCCACCGGGCGAATCACCGGGCGGACCGGAATGCCGTACTTCCGGCAGAACTCGAAGTCGCGATCGTCGTGAGCCGGCACCGCCATGATCGCGCCCGTGCCATAGGTCATCAGCACGAAGTTGCCCACCCAGATCGGCGTCTCCTCGCCGTTGTATGGGTTGCGCGCGTAGCGCCCGGTGAAAAAGCCTTCCTTCTCCCCCTCGCCGGGCCCCTGGCGGGCGCGGGCGTCAACCATTTCCTTGGCGCGCGCCTGCTGCTCGCCGGAGGCGATTTCCGCCACCAGCGGGTGCTCCGGCGCCAGGATTACGCAGGTGGCCCCGAAAATCGTGTCCACGCGCGTCGTGAAGACGGGGATCGGCGCGTCCGAACCCGCCAGCCGGAACTCGACCTCCGCGCCTTCCGAGCGTCCGATCCAGTTGCGCTGCATGGTCAGAACCCGATCGGGCCAGCCCCCCTCGAGCGTCGGGATGTTGTCGAGCAGTTCCTCGGCGTAGGCGGTGATCTTCAGGAACCACTGGTCCAGCTCCCGCTGCTCCACCTTCGTGGTTTCGTGCCGCCAGCAGCACCCGTCCACCACCTGCTCGTTGGCCAGCACCGTGCCGCATTCGGGACACCAGTTCACCAGCGCTCCCTTCCGGTACGCCAGGCCGCGCTCGAGCATTTTCAGAAAAAACCACTGGTTCCACCGGTAGTACTCGGGCTCGCAGGTCGAAATCTCGCGATCCCAGTCGTAGCTGAAGCCGTATCGCCGGTGCTGCTTCTTCATGTACTCGATGTTGTCGAGCGTCCAGTCTCGGGGATGCCGGTTGTTGGCGATGGCCGCGTTCTCCGCCGGCAGGCCGAACGAGTCCCAACCCATCGGATGAAGCACGTTGAAGCCCTGCATCATCTTGTAGCGCGCCAGCGCGTCGCCGATCGTGTAATTGCGGATGTGACCCACGTGGAGCGCGCCGCTCGGATAGGGCAGCATCTCCAGCAGGTAGTATTTCGGCCGCGACGGGTCGGCGTCGACTTTAAAATAGTCGGAGTTTTCCCAATGCTTCTGCCATTTGGGCTCAATTACTTTGTGGTCGTACGGCTTTTCCGGCATAGACTCTTCAACATTGCGATATTCCGGGCGTCGTCGCCCGGCTTGTCGATGGGCGTCTCCAGGATAAACGGCTTCGCCCGCAGTTTCGGATGCGTCAAAATACGTCGAAACCCCTCGACGCCGATGTACCCCCGGCCGATGTGCTCGTGCCGGTCCACGCGCGAGCTCAGCGGCGTCTTCGAATCGTTGGCGTGAATCACGCGCACTCGCTCGAGACCGAGTGCGCCTTCGGCCGCCTTCAGCATTTCCCGCAGGCCGGCGGCCGTGGCCACGTCGTAGCCCGAAGCCAGGCAGTGGGCCGTATCCAGGCAATAGCCGATCGGGAGATCCGCGCGGGAAAGCGCCAGCTCGCGAATCGCCGCCAGCTCTTCGAACGATGCGCCGATGGCCGCCCCCGAGCCCGCCGTGTTCTCCAGCAGCAGCATCAACCCGTTCGTCTTCACCCCCGCCGCCGCCTCGATCAGCGAACGGGCGAAGCGGACGATACCCTCTTCCAGCGTGCCTCCGCGGTAGTTGCCGGGGTGCGCCACGACGTATTCCGCTCCGATCGCTGCCGCCCGCGTCAACTCCCCGCGCAGCGCGGCGACCGATTTTTCCCGCACCGCCTCGTCTGAAGATGCCAGGTTGATCAGGTAATTATCGTGGATCACAAGCGGATTCAGATCGAATCGCGCGCGGGCGTCCCGCATCCGGCGGATCTCGTCCGCGTCCGGCGGGACCGCCCGCCACATGCGCGGGCTGCACGAGAAAATCTGGAACGTGTTGGCGCCAAGCTCCGCGGCTCGATGGGCCGCCTTGTCCAACGCTCCGGCGATGGACGTATGGATTCCGATGCGCAAGGGATACTGCTTATCGTAGCAGAGCGCACGGCGCCGCCCGCCGGTAGTGCCCGAAAGCGCCGGGCCGCTTACGTCAGCGGAGGAGATTTCAGCGTCCACTTCCAGATGCCGTATAGCATCGCCCCCGCCACCGCGAACAGCGGGAGCGGCGAAGCGCCGCCGGCGAAATAGTCGCCGAACGCGCCCTCGAGCCGCGACGCCACGGTGAGCGCCGGCAACTGGAACCCGGCGGTAAACACGTGCAGAACCGGCTCCAGCACGCCACGACCGCGCTCGACGTCGCGGTACATCGCCATGCACCAGGCCTGGGTTACGGCGGCCACACCGATGAAATAGATGGCCATTTTCGGCAGCCGGGCCAGTGTCAGCGCCAGCGGCAAAAACAGAAATGGAAACGCCGGCGCCATGTAGCGGATGCCGGTATTGAATTGCAGGCGCGCGTAATTCACGCAACTCGCGAAAATCCAAAGCCCGAAGATGAACGCGAACAGGAAGGCTGTCTCCCGCCATTCCAGCCCCCGGGGCCGGCCGCGTTTCAGGAAGGGAAAGGCGAACGCCAGGACGAACATCGGGCACGACGTCAGCAAACCGTAGCGGTAATCCCACGCGTGGGCAAGGAACAATTCGAGCTGCGGCGGGCTGAATCCCTGGTATCCCTGGTCGCTCCAGGCTACCGCCGGCATCCAGCGCTGCGCCGGAAGGAACGGATTGCCGAAACTCTGCCACTGATAAAACCAGAGCAGAAACACCGGTCCCAGCGTGCCCGCCACGTACCAGCCGCCGATGCGCATCGCCCCGCCGGCGCCGCTGTCTTTCCAGCTCACGGCCAATGCATAAGCGAACAGCCCGAGCAGCAGTACCGAACCGGAGTAATCGAACAGCACCGCCGCGCCGCCGGTGACGCCCGCCAGGAACGACCGCGACGGCAGCGTCCACCGGAACATCCCGCCCGGGTTCCAGAGGCACAGAAAACCGAAAAACGCGACATGGCCGAGCATCATGTTGTGGTTCAGATACCCCGTCCGGAAAAACACCGGCGTGCCGAAGGCGTACAGCAGCGCCAGCCACAACGCGGCCCGCTCGGAATCCAGCAGCCGCCGCAGCGCGAGGAAGATCATCACCGCGCCCAGAGCCGAGGTCGTCGCCATGCAGCCCGTCTGCATTGCCAGCGCCGCCAGCCCGAATTTGATGTCGTAACCGCGCCGCCACGCTTCCTCATAAAATTTCTGCGCCATCGGCCATGGCGAGTCGTAATCGGGAGCGTTCTTTGGTCCCGCTTGGGCGCGGTGGCGGTTGATAGCCGCAACCACAGGATCGATCAGCGGACGCGCCATGGCATACGGGATCGCGGCTGCCATCGAGGCGCCCGGGTTCGAGTTGATGTGCCAGCCGCGGCCCGGCATCTCGAACAGGTCCGGATGCATGCCGCCGTATTCGTCCACCCGGAACGAGAGCCGGTCCCCGATCGCGAGGCCCAGGTATATCTCCCGCACTGTGTTGGACGCGAAGTGCAGCGTGAAAACAATCCAGCAAGTAAGAAAGATGCGGATCGCGGTGGCGCGCGCGGCGGGCGTCATCGCCGCGGCGCCCGTAGTCTGCGGAAGCGGGGCGTCGCCGGCGCTATTCAGAATGGTGGAATTCAGACGTTGCGCCTCCTCCCGGGCGCCATGGCGGTGAGACCAATCCTTACCAGTATGACATCGCCGCAGGCGCGCTTCCGAGGCCGCAAAGCAACCGCAACGGCCGGGTTTCAACTCCGATACTATGAACGGAAAGGAAACATCGCATGAAAAGACGCGACCTGCTGAATACCACGGCCGCCGCCGCCGGTTTGACCATCTTGAGGAGCGGTACGCTCCGCGGCCAGAACGCCCCCAGCAACAAGCTCAACATCGCCCTCATCGGCGTGTGGGGCCGCGGCACCGCCCACTACAACACGATGCTGGCGGAAAACACCGTGGCCATCTGCGACGTCAACGACCTCCGCACCAAGGAGGCCCTCGAGATCTTTCCCAAGGCCAAACCGTACCGCGACTGGCGCCGCTGTCTCGACCAGAAGGACGTCGAGGCCGTGATCATCTGCACCGCCGATCACCACCATGCCTTCATCGCCAACTGGGCGCTGAACCGCGACATGCACGTATTCTGCGAAAAGCCGCTCGGCATTTCGGTGGAAGAGGCGCGCGTCGTCCGGGCGAATTATCTCAAGCGTAAAGCCAAGGTCGCCACCCAGCACGGCACGCAGCGTCACGCCTATCCGAATTTCGAGCGCCTGCGGGAACTCGTCCTCGACGGCGCGATCGGCGAGTTGAAAACCGTCCATAGCTGGGACGCCCGCCAGCTCCCTCGGCCGGGCTACCCGGAAGCCGAAGGCCAGCCGCCCTCGTTCCTCGACTACGAGCAGTGGATCGGCCCCTCGCCGTACCATCCCTATAGCCCGCAGTACTTCGGCGGCACGTCCGGCTTGAACTGCCTGTTCTGGAACATGTACCGCGATTTCGGCGTGGGCCAGATCGGCGACATGGGCGCCCACACGATGGACCTGGTCTGGAACGTCGTCGACGCCGGCGCCCCGACGGCCGTCGAGGTGGACCAGGAGCTGACCGACAAGTACCACCCCGACATCTGCCCCGTGAAGCTGAAGGTTACCTTCGATCTGCCGGCCAACAACTGGCGCGGCGCGATCAAGAACGTCTGGTACCAGGGCGGCTTGAAGCCCGACGCGCCGAAAAGCTACTTCGACGTCTCGCGGATCGGCAACGGCGCGATCTTTGAAGGAACCAAGGGGACCATCCTGGCCGATTTCACCAGCCGCGTGATCATTCCGAATAACGACGACGGCGACCTGACGTATTACAAGCGCCGCGGCCGGGACGAACTCCTGCCGCTGGTGGGCGGCACGGGCCAGCCATCGCAGGCCCCGCCGCGGAGGTCTTCCGGTCCGCCCAAGCCTCCCGCCGGTCTGCGCGGCATGCCGGACGCGACGCCCCGGCCGGGCGGTTTCCCCGAGATCCAGTTCCTCGAAGGAGGCGTTCCCGCGGCGCTCGGCCTGCCCAACGACGACGTCAAGCGGATCGCCGAGGCGCAGAAGAGCGGCGCTCCGGGCGGCCGTCGCGACCCCTTCCAGGTGGATTGGATCGACGCCTGCAAGGGAAAGAACAACAACGTCGTACATGGCATGAGCAGCAAGACCCACTGCGACTTCGACTACTCCGGCACGATGATCGAGCAGATGCTGCTCGGGCTGGTGGCGCACCGCGTGGGCAAGCGCATCGAGTACGACCCCGCCACCGGCCGCGTCACCAACGCATCGGAGGCCAACGAGCACCTCAGCCGCAAATACCGCGCCAACTGGACCTTGAACGGCTGATCCGGCGACCTGAAGCGCCGCCGTACAATAAGAGACGGGCAGTTGCTGATGTGCGTACCTGAACCATCACCGATTCCCGGCGGCTGACGGGAACAGCGTCGCGCGCAATGAGCTCACTCTCGACAGCGATCACCGACGCCGCCATCCGCCGGCTGGCCGGCGGCGAGACCTACCGGCGCGGCTATGACTACTACCGACATGGCCACGTCGAGTCTCTTGACGACGAAGACGGCGGCGTGCGCGCGAGGGTGCGCGGCAACCGTCTATACAAGGTTGCGTTGTCCGACGACGACGGAGTTCTCGACTACGATTGCAACTGCCCGCAAGGCGCCGACGGCGCATTCTGCAAGCATTGCGTTGCCGCCGCGCTCGCGTGCCTCAATCGAGGCGCGAAGCCGGCCGCGGCCCGGCGACGGGGCAAGGCGAAACAGATCACGCTCGCCGACGCCGGGAAAATTCTTGGAACCGAGGACAGCGCCACGCTTGCCCGCATGGTGATCGACTGGGCCAAAGAAGACGATTGGCTACGCGAGCGCATCCTGCTGTACGCGGCCAGGCGATCAGGTCCCGAGGCCGGCGCTGCGGAGGCCGCCCGCGCGTTCGAGAGGGCCGCGCGGGTTCACGATTATGTCGACTACCGTGAGGCAGGGGCATGGGCGGACGGCGTCGACGGCGCCATCGACCACGTCGAGCAATTGCTCGAGGACGGGCAGCCCGCCGCAGTGATCGAATTGTGCGAGTCCGCCCTCCAGCAGCTTGCAAACGCCATCGAATTCGTCGACGATTCCGACGGCCACTTCACCGGGCTGCGCGACCGTTTGGAGGATATCCATCTTCGGGCCTGCCGGGAAGCCAGGCCGGATCCCGTCGCGCTCGCCGGGCGGCTCTTCCGGTGGGAATTGCGCACCGACTTCGAGGTCTTTTATAAGGCCGTCGAACGCTACGCGAAGATCCTTGGCGCTCAGGGCTTGAAGGAGTACCGGCGCCTGGCTGAAGCGGAATGGGCTAAAGTGCCCGTGCGGACGGCGAAACACGAGCATTCGGAGGAGGGACGCAGCTTTCGCATCCGAAGCATCATGGAGTCGCTGGCGCAAGCGTCGGGCAATGTCGATGAGCTCGTCGCCGTCATGAGCCGCGACTTGTCGCACGCATACAGCTATTTGCGAATCGCCGAAGTCTTCCGGGAAGCGCGCCGCCACGATGAAGCGCTTCAGTGGGCGGAAAAAGGACTGAGAGCTTTCCCGGAGCGTACCGACGGCCGGTTGCGGGAGTTCGCCGCCGAGGAATACCATCGCCGGCGCCGGCACGACGACGCAATGAAGCTGATATGGGCCGGATTCTCGGAACGCCCGTACCTGGACTCGTACCAGACGCTGGAGCGCCACGCCAAAAAAGCGGGTAATTGGCCGGAGTGGCGGGACCGCGCCCTCGCCGAGTTCCGCCGCCATATCGCGGAAGCAAAGGGGAAATTGCGCCCGAGGGTGCGGCCCGTCTGGATGGAAACCCCTGGCGATCACTCGCAACTGGTGGAGATCTTCCTCTATGAACGCGACCCCGAAGCCGCGTGGCGCGAAGCGCAGGAAGGCGGCTGCTCGAGCCACCTCTGGCTTCAACTTGCCGCCGCGCGCGAGAAGGACCACCCCGCCGACGCCGCGCCCCTCTACCTGAAGCATGCGGAGTCGGCTGTCGCCGCCACGACAAACGGCCGTTACGAAGACCCGGTCGCCCTGCTGATCAAGGCCGCGGCGGTCATGAAGCGGATGGGACGGAGCGCGGAGTTCGTCACCGCCCTCGAGACGCTGCGCGCGAAATTCAAAATCAAGCGCAATTTCATTAAGCTCATCGAGCGGAAGCGGCAGTCGCTCTATCTTTCCTGACCGCCTATTCCCGCCGCAGCGTCTGCACGGGATCCAGCCGCGCCGCGCGAAGCGCCGGTCCGAAGCTTCCGGCGGCCGCTACAACCAGCAGCATCGCCGCCGCCCCCGCGATCGCCAAGGGGTCGCCCGGACCGACGGCGAACAGCAGCCCGGACATCGCCCGGCCGGCCAGCCAGGAAACCGCCAGGCCCGCGACAAGCCCCGCCGCCGCCATCCGCAGCGTTCCCCGCATCACCAGCGTCACAATGTCCCCGGGGACCGCCCCCAGCGCCATGCGCACGCCCATCTCGTGGTGGCGCTGCGAGACAGCGTAGGAGACGACGCCGTACACGCCGACGCCCGCCAGGCCCGCGGCCAGCGCGGCGAACGTCAGCAACGCCAGCGTCTGGAAGCGGCGCTGATCGAGAGTCCCGTAGATTCTCCGGTCCATCGTCGTGAAGCTGTGGACGCCCGCGCTCGCATCCACCGACCGGACCGCCGAACGTACGCTGTCGATCATCGCGACCGGGTCGCCTTTCGTCCGCACGGCGTAGCCCGCCTTTGGAAGCGGCACGGCGGCGTAGGGCTGGTAAATCTCGGGTCCGGGCGCCGCATGCAGTCCGCGATGCTTCACGTCGCCGATCACCCCGATGATCGTGATCCATTCGGCGTTGTCGGAGAGTCCCTTCAGCCGCTTGCCTACGGCTTCTTCGACGGTGAAATACTGGCGCGCCAGCGTTGCGTTCACCACCACCAGCTTCGAGTCCGGCTTCATCTCGGCCTCCGTGAAAACGCGGCCGGCGAGGACCGGAATTCCGAGGGCCCGAAAGTAGTCCGCGTTCACGTGGCGCGAACCGAACAGCGGCAGCTTGGGATCGTACGGATGACCCTCCACCATCAAAGCCATCTGGTTCCCAAAGCTGGTATCGATGGGCAGATTCCGGTTCACTCCAACCGCAACCACGCCGGGCACGGCGCGCAGCCGCCGCAGCGCTTCCTGGTGGAAGGCGAACGACCGCTCGCGCGTTTCGTAAGCCGGGTCGGTCAAGTTCACTTGCGCGACCAGCAGGTTTCGCGCATCGAAGCCCGGATTCACCTGGCGCAGGGTGTTCAAGCTGCGAAGCAACAGTCCCGCGCCCACCAGCAGGACCAGCGCGAGCGCCAGTTGCGCCGCAACCAGCGCGGACCGCAGGCGGGGCCACGCCGGATCGCCTCCGCCGCGCGCGCCGTCCTTCAGCGCGCTCTGGATTCGCGTCCGCGTCACGAAGAAGGCCGGCGCCAAGCCGAACGCCATGCCAGTGAGACCGCACACCGCCGCTGTAAACGCGAGCGCCGGTCCGTTGACGCCGATCTCCGCCGCGCGCGGAAACGCGGCGCCGCCCAGGGCGACCATCCATCGCAGCAGCGCGAACGCAAGCGCCGTCCCCAGCACGCCCGCGCCGCCGGCCAGAAGCAGGCTCTCCGTCAGCGTCTGCCGAACCAGCCGCGAACGCCCCGCACCGAGCGCCAGCCGCACAGCGATCTCGCGCCGGCGCGTTGCGGCGCGCGCCACCAGCAGGTTCGCCGCGTTGACGCAGGCGATGGCAAGCACCAGCGCCACGGCCCCCGTGAGCAGCAGCAGCAGCGGCCGCGCGTTTTCGGTCAGCGCTTCCGAAAGCGGCGTCACCTCCGCTCGCAGCCCTTCAACCATCTCTTTGTACCCGGGTGTGACGCCGGGGCCGTTCCAGCCCGCGCGGGCGATGGCCGTCAATTCGTTCGCGGCGCTCGCCTGCGTGACGCTCGGGCGAAGCCGGCCGATCACGTTCACGATCGTGATTCGGCCTTGGCTACGCTGAGCGGCGAGGTCCTCCCGGTTCGCATACCAGATCTCGGTTTCACCCGGAAACGAAAAGCCGGGCGGCAGCACGCCAATGATACGGAGCGGCTCGGCGTCAAGATGGACGCTGAGGTCGAGTACGTCCGGGGCGCCGCCGAAGCGCGAATTCCACGCGGCATGGCTGATCAGCGCCGTGGCCGGCGCTCCCGGCGCCATGTCCGTCTCCGTGAACCCGCGACCCATCATCGGGCGCACGCCCAGAATCTCGAGCAGTTCGCTCGTGACTCCCGCGGCGTTCACCGGCTCGGGACCGCCAGGGCCGGTCAGCATCCGATCCGACGTCGAGTACGCGGCGGCGCTCTCCAGCGACCGGCTCTGCGCTTTCCACGACGCGAAGTCCGGTCCAAGAGAGGCGCCGAGCGGGCGGTGCGGGACGTGCGTGGTAACCAACGCCAGCCGGTCCGGATTCGGGTAGGGCAGCGGCTTCAGCAGGATGGCGTAGACGACGCTGAATACGGCCGTGTTCACCCCGATGCCGGCCGCGAGAGCCGCCGCCACCGCCGCGGTGAACGAACGCGACCGGCCCAGCGAACGCACGCCGTGGATAACGTCGCCGCGCACGGCGTCCCAGTGCTCCGCCGGCGCGCTGCGCGCCATGTCCCAAAGCGATTCCAGGCACACGCGCGCCCGGCCCGCCGCCCCGCGAGCCGCGGCGAGCCGGTCCCCGAACACCGTCTCCATCTCCCCGCCGTACTCGTGGCGGAACTCGGCGGGATAGAGACACAACAGCGTTCGATAGAGCCGCCTGGAGAGCGTCATGCGTCCGCCCTCAGCAGTTTCTTCAGCCGCGCCTCGCGCACCAGGCGCGCCAACCGCTGCGCTTCGGCTTTCGCCGCCTGCCGCCCGGCCGGAGTCAGCCGATAGTAGCGCCGCCGTTCCCGCTCGCCCGCCTCTTCGATCAAACCATCCAGCAGCATGCGCTTCAGCGTCCCGTAAAGAGTGCCCGGTCCGAGACGCACCGCGCCGCCGGTCTGCCGCTCGACATCCTGCATAATTGCGTATCCGTGCCTTGCTTCGCCGGCGAGCGCCAGCGCGATGTGGAAGACCGCCGGGGTGAGCGGCGCCGCGTCGCGGGATTCCTGCTTACTACCGTCCATGATACATCCGTGATGGATATAGTATGTCACAGGACGCCGCCGCAATCGCCGTTACAGCGGCAGCGCCAGCCGGGCTTCGCACCCGTGCCCGCTCTTGCGGTTTTCCAGCGTCAGCGTTCCGTTGTGCGCTTCGGCGATCTGCCTACACAACGCCAGCCCAATGCCCGAGCCGCCCGGTTTGGTGGTGAAGAACGGCACGAACAGGTTCGCGGTGTTCGACAGGCCCGGGCCTTCGTCTTCCACCCAGACTTCCAGTTGCGAATCGGCCCGCCGCCAGCCCGCGCGAACGGACCCCCCGGTCTCCAGCGCGGCGTCGGCCGCATTGCGGATGAGGTTGATCAGAAGCTGGTCGAGTTGGTCGCCGTCGCCTGGTATGAACAGCGCCGGCCCCGGAACCAGCTCGACCCGTAATCGCCGCTCGAGTTCCGCGTTGCGCCGCACCCAACTGTCGACATCCACCTGGCCGGGTTTCGGCTCCGGCAGCCGCGCCAGCCGCGCGTACGCGCTCATGAACCGGCCCAGCGATTCCGCCCGGCCGCTGATCACCGAGAGCCCGTCGTCGACATCCTCCCGCCAGTCTCCCGGCAGTGGCTCGCGGTCCACCAGCGTCTTCAGGCTGCTGGCGATCGACATGATCGGCGCGAGCGAATTGTTCAGTTCGTGTCCCAGCACCCGAACCAGGCGCTTCCACGCCTGCACTTCCTCCGCCCTCAGCGGCCGAGTCAGGTCGCTGAGCAGCAGCAACTGGTGCGGCCGGCCGTGTTCGCGGAACGAAGAGACACGCACGCTCCAGCGGCCCGCGCCGCCGGGAAACTCCATCGGCCGAGGCTCGTGGTGGGGTCCGCCGAGGCAGCTCGCCAGCCCCAGTTCGGCCGCCGTCCGCCCCAGCAGACGTTCCGCCGGCTGGTTCAGCAGCCGCTCCCCGGCGCGATTCACCAGGCGGAGACGCTGCTCGTCGTCAAACGTGAAAACCGCCACGTCGATCTCGGCCATCACGGTGCGCAGCAGGTTCGTGGCTTCCAGCGCGCCCAGGCGTTGCTCCCGCAGCGTCTCGCTCAATTCATTGACTTCCTGGAATACCCCGTTCAGCGCGTCGCCCGGAGCGCTCCCGCGCGCCCGCACGGAAAAATCCCCCTCCCGCAGCGCTGCCAGCAGGTTCGAGGAGGTCTGTAGCGGGCGCACCACCCGGCCTCGCACGGAGAACGCGAAGCCCAGCCAGCAGCACGCCGCCACCAGCGTCAGAGTCCAGATCACCTTCGGCGTGTAATCGCCGGTCCACAACAGTAGAAGCAGCGCCACCACGGCCGGAAATCCGCCCGCCAGCGTCAGCAGCAGGATGCGCGCTTCGTAACTGAGCCTCCGCCGGGTTTTGCGTCCGGCGGGGTTCATAGCCCGAACCGCTGCAGCCGCCGGTACAGCGCGCTGCGGCTCAAACCCAGCGCGTTGGCCGCATGGCTCACGTTGCCTTGATACCGCCCCAGCGCCTTCTTGATCAGGACGCGCTCCACTTCTTCCAGGCTGAGGTCCTCGAGCCGGCCTGACGCATCGTGGCCTGCGCGCAGCGCCAGGTCCACCGCCTTGATCTGCTCGCCATCGGCCATCAGCACCGCTCGCTCGATGGCGTGATCCAGCTCGCGGATATTACCGGGCCAGGAATGGCTGAGCAACGCCTGCATCGCCGTCTGGTCGAAGCCAGTCAGCCTCTTGCGGTACCGGTCCGCGTGCTGCGCCAGAAAGTGCGTCGCCAGGTGCGGGATGTCCTCCCGGCGCCCGCGCAGCGCTGGCACGTGGATCTCGACGGTATTCAGCCGGAACAGCAGGTCCTCGCGAAACCGTCCAGCCGAAACTTCCGCCCGCAGATCCGCATTCGTCGCCGAGATGATGCGGGCGTCCACCCGGCGCGTCCGCGACGATCCCACCCGCTCGAACTCGCCCGACTCGATCACCCGAAGCAGCTTCGCCTGCTGGCCGGGCGGGACGTTGGCGATCTCGTCCAGAAACAGCGTCCCGCCGTCGGCCAGCTCGAACCGCCCGACGCGGTCCGCCTTGGCGTCGGTAAACGCGCCCTTGACATGGCCGAACAGCTCGCTCTCGAATAGGCTCTCCGACAACCCGCCCGTGTTCACCGTCACCAGCGACTTCACCGAGCGCGGGGACACCGCGTGCAGGCTCTGCGCCACCAGTCCCTTGCCCGCGCCGTTCTCGCCCGTGATCAGCACGTTGGCGTCGGACGGCCCCACCCGCCCGATCACCTGGAGCACCGGCTTCATGGCCGGCGCTTCCGCGATCATCTTCGGCAGGCTGTCGCCGCGAAGGATGCGGTTTTCGGCCTCCAGCCGCTGGCCCTTGCGCAGCGCGCGTCCCAGTTCCACCTGCGTGGCGATGATGCTGAGCAGCCGCGCGTTCTCCCACGGCTTCTGGATAAAATCCCGGGCGCCCCGCCGCATCGCTTCCACCGCCAGCTCGATGCTGCCCCAGGCGGTCATCACCACCACCGGAAGCATCGCGTCCACCGCCTGGATGCGCTTCAGCAGGTCCAGCCCTTCTTCGCCCGAGGTGGTGTCGCGGGTGTAATTCAGGTCGATCAGCGCGACATCGAAGTCGCCGGCTTCGAGAGACGCAACCACGCCTCCGGGCGACGAGGCGGTCTCAATCGCGTATCCTTCTCCTTTCAGCAGCAGGCGTAGCGCCACCAGAACGTCGGGCTGGTCGTCGGCAATGAGGATTCGCGGGTTCGGCATGTCGGTTCAACGGCCGCTCCCTTATAAGGTACGCGGTTCCGCCGATCAGGGCGCGGCGACGGCTTCTCGGATGCGTTCGTCCTTGTCGATCCAGCCGTCGCGCAGGTAGAGGATTCTCTCGCCGAAGCCGGCGTTCTTTTCCGAGTGGGTCACCTGGATGATGGTCGTCCCTTCGCGGTTCAGACGCGTGAAAAGCTGCATGATCTCGTCGCCCTGGCTCGAATGGAGATTGCCGGTCGGCTCGTCGGCCAGGATGATCTTGGGATTCGCGATCACGGCGCGAGCCACCGCGACAAGCTGCTGCTGCCCGCCGGAAAGCTGGTTCGGAAACAGGTCCTTCTTGCCGACGATCTGAAACCGGTCGAGCGCGTCGCAGACGATGCTGGCGCGTTCGGAACTCTTGATATTTCGGTACGACAGCGGCAGATCCAGGTTCTCGTACACTGTCAGGTCGTCCAGCAGGTGGTAGCTCTGAAAGACGAATCCGACGTATTTCTTGTTCAGCTCGATCCGCTCCCTGGGCTTCAGCTTGTGCGCCGGGCGTCCGTCCAGGTGATACTCGCCGTGCCAGTCCCCGTCGAGCATCCCGATGATGCTCAGCAGGGTGGACTTCCCGGCGCCCGACGGGCCCATGATCGTGAGAAACTCGCCCTCGCGCACTTCCAGGTTGATGCGCCGCAGCACGTAGAAGCGGCCGGCGCCGGAGTCGTAGAACTTCTCCAGGTTATTGATGCGGATCATCGCGGATCATCCCCAGTGTACGGCAGCTCAGTTTACGGCGGCCGAGGAGACCACTTCTTCGACGATGCGCCCGTCGAACAGGCGGATGGTCCGGTCCGCGTACCGGCTGTAGCGCGGGTCGTGCGTCACCATGCAGATCGTCGCGCCGTTCTGATGCAGGCTGCGAAGCAGGTCCATGACGGCCTCCCCGTTTGCCGAATCGAGGTTCCCGGTCGGCTCGTCCGCCAGCAGAATCGACGGATCGCCCACCAGCGCGCGCGCGACGGCCACCCTCTGCTGCTGGCCGCCCGAGAGCTGGGACGGATAGTGCTTCATCCGGTGCGACATGCCCACCTTGTCCAGCGCTTCCTGTACCCGGCGCTTGCGCTCGGCGCCGCCCATGCCGCGGTAGGTGAGCGGCAGCTCGACGTTCTCGTACACCGTGAGATCGCCGATCAGGTTGAACGCCTGAAAGATGAACCCGATCTCCCGGTTCCGTATTCGCGCCCGCTCAGACGCCTTCAGGTTTTGCACCGACTTCTCGTTCAGCGTGTAGCTACCGTCGGTGGGCGTGTCGAGCAGGCCGAGGATGGACAGCAGGGTCGACTTGCCGCATCCGGACGGTCCCGCGATCGAAAGATACTCGCCGCGCCGGATCTCCAGGTGGATGCCAGCCAAGGCGTGAGTTTCCACTTCGTCGGTATAAAAGATCTTGGTGATGCCGTCGAGCTTTAAAAGAGTTGAATCCGTCATGACAGTGTTCCTTAATTTAGACGTACGCGATCATAGGCGTCCCAGTTCGACATATCGGAGAGAATTACCTTGTCTCCGATCTGTAAGCCCTCGAGGATCTCAATCGTATTGACGGAGCTGCGGCCAAGACGTACCTGTACCGCCCCGGCCTCCTTGCCGTCCGGGCTCACCCGGAACAGCCGCACCTGGCTGTCCTGCTGCCCGAACGCCGGCCGGTTGACGAATAGCACGTCGTCCAGGCGCTCCAGCTCGATGGTCCCGTCCACGCTCAGATCCGGCCGCGCGCCGGTCGGCAGGGGCCCTTCCAGTTTCACGTCCACCAGCACCGTGCCCTCGCGCACCGCCGGATCGATGCGGGATACCGAGCCGGCAATGATCCCGTTCCGCGTGTCGATCTGCGCCTTCTGGCCGATCAGCACGTCCTTGGCCTGCGTCTCGGGTATCTTCAGCTCCGCCTTCAGCCGCGTCGGCTGCACAACCTTAGCCAGAATTGCGCCCGGCGCCACCTGCTGCCCGAATTCCAGGTCCAGTTCCTGAAGCACGCCCTCGGCCCCGGCCCGCACCCTCAGATTTTGGACGTGCTCCATCTTCAGCTTGTGAAGCGCGCGCAGCCGCTCGATTTCCGCCCGCTGCACTTCCAGTTGCGCCCGCACGGCGTCGTCGTGAATCGTCAGCTTCTGCTGTTCCAGTTCGTAGCGGTTGCCTAGCTCTTCCGCGGTGGTGCGCGAGAGTTTCAGATCGATATCGGGAATCAAGCCTTCTTTCGAGAGCTGCACGTCTCGGTCGGCCTTCAGATTCGCCTGCTTGTACTCGGAGTGCAGCCGCGCCAGTTCCGCCTTCTGTTGCAGGTGCTGGCTCTCCAGTTGCACCTTCAAGTCAAGTAGCTTCGCCTCGGCCGCCTTCACTTGGTACTCGGCTTCGACGGCGGCCAATTCCAGCTCCGGGTTGCTCAACTCCAGCAGGACGCTGTCGGGCCGCACCCGGTCGCCGGGCAGCGCCAACTTTCGCTCCACCCGCCCCTGGTTGATGGCGGTGATGAACAGTATCTCCTCCGGAACCAGGGTGCCCAGCCCCCGCACGTTGCGGAGCATGGGACCCCGCTTGACCGTATCGGTCCACAGAATGCCGGATTCCACCGATGGGGCGGCGGGTTTCAGCCGGGAAAGCCCGATCGAGGTGATGGTCACGACAGCCACCAGGATGACTCCGGTCACGATGCGGCGTATGAGGCGGTTGCGGGCTGCGGACTTGCGAGGGACATCCATGTTTTCGGGTACTCCCGTCCGGTAGGGAGCACGGACGTGGCCGAACGCCAAGGCCTTGATCCTGAAGCGCAAAACAGACGGCGCCAACCGGTCGGGTGTTCGTTTCTGGGACGGGCGTGTTCGAGGACGCCCGTCAATGCGCAGCCGGACCTCGCCGGTCGTTCTCCCGGGTCCGCGGAATGTCCTCCGATTCCACGATGTGTATTCCCGGCCGCGCCGCCACCGCGGCTTCGATCAGCGCTCTGGCCACGCTCGCTGCCGGCACAACCCGGTAGCGGCGCGGCAGCAACGGCCCCAGCGCTTCCAACGCCCGGAGTCCCAGCGATTCCCACCTTCTCTCTTCCGCCCGCCCGCCTCCCAGGCCCGCCGGCCGCACCAGCGTTAACGAGGGAAAGCCGCACCGCATTAACTCCTGCTCCACCTCGCCTTTGGTGCGCAGATAGAACATCCGCGACCGCGGGTCCGCGCCCGTCGACGACGTCAGCGCGAACGCCCGCGCGCCATGCCGCCGCGCCAACCGCGCCACCGCCGCCGTATAGTCGAAATCCACCCGCCGGAACGCCTCTTTCGATCCCGCTCGCCGCCGGGTTGTGCCGAGCGCGTAGACGACGCCGTCCACCCGCCACCATGGCGCTTTCTCCCGAAGCGCTTCGAAATCCACCACCGGGTTCTCAAGCTTCGGATGGGGCTCGAGCGGACGCCGCGTTACCGCCACCACCCGCGACACCGCGCCGTGTTCCAGCGCCTGTTCCAAAGCCGCCCGCCCAACCAGACCGGTCGCGCCAACCACCAGGAGCGCGGTCATTCTTCAGTCCGCCGGTCGGAGCCGTACGGCGGTGAACGGTTTCCCCGGCAGCGCGATTTCCGCCTCTCCCCGAAACACGTCGGAAAGCGTCTTGACGGTCATCTCCCACGCGTCGATGATGTCCACCCGGTACGGTTTGTTGTCCGCAAGGCCGGCGATTTTCGCCTTCGCCGGCTGTCGTCCCCCGTAGTAGGTCCAGCGCCGCTCCCCTTGGACGCCCGAAGCGTTGCTGCGCCACAGCCAGGTTCTGGGCGTCGGCGTGATCTCCTCGCCCGTCTCTTCCACCAGCTTCCGCAGAAACGCCATCCGCTTGTAGCTTTCGCCGTGCAGAACGCCGCCTTTTGACCACCACAACACGTCTTTCGGGTGCAGGTACGTCTCCCCGTGCCCGACGTAGCCGCCCTCGATCACGCCGTTCCATACCCGGTGAACCAGTTCCTGCGCCGTCAGGTTGCCCCAGTCGTTGGGGATATTGCCTTCGTACTGGCACTCGTCGTTCACCACGGGTTTTCCAAATCGCTCGCGCCAGTCCATTGTCTGAAGCGTGTCGGGGTGTTGTATCGAGACGTGCGTGATCCATGGCTTTGAATGGTCGTAGATCCGCCGCCCGTTATGGATCGAGCGCAGGCGTCCGTAAGGGTCATGCTCCTCGATGAATTTCAGATACCGGTCCCACAGATCCTCCGGCTTCTGCATCAGGTCGTACTCATTGGCCGCCGACCACCACACGTTCCGGTAGGCGGCCAGCCGCGCCACAAGGTAGCGGAGATAGCGAAAGTCCGACGCCTCATCCATCCGCGCGTAGCCCCAGCGGTCGTACGGGTGAAATAAAATCAGGTCCGCTTCGATGCCCAGTTCTCCCAATTGCGCAACCCGTTTCTCGAAATGCCGGAAAAATTCGGGATTGAAGCGCCCGAGATCCGGCTTGCCCGCTGCGTCCCGCGCGAACGGATGGTACAACGGCTCGTTCCTGTTGTACGTGTAATCCTTCGGGAACACCGTCATCCGCATCTTGTTGAAGCCGGCGGTCCGCAGCGTTTCGAGCGTCCGCTCTTCCAACTCGTCTCCCTGGTGAACCCAGGCATAGCAGGTGGTGCCGAACGGAAAGTACGGCGTCCCGTCGGCGTACGCGAAGTGGAACGTGTTCCGCACCCGCACCGGGCCGTGGTTGCCGCCCGACGCCGGAACGCAGGTAAACCGCCCGCTCTCTCCATCCAGTTGCTTCGCGTTGCTCCGGGTGACGTACGTCCACTCGCCCTCGGCATCCGGCATGAATCGAATGCGGTACGCGCCCTCGCCGTCGTAGAAGCCGTCCACCTTCACCACCCGGTCCTTCGATCGGAATTCGGCGCTGAGTTGAACCTCCGCGAATGAATTCTCGGCGTCGGGTCCTCGTAAGGACGTCTCGTAGATGCCCCAGCGTTCCACCCGCTCGCCGGCCGTCTGCGCGGCCGCCGGCATACAGGCCAGCCACACGGCAACAGCCGCGAGTCCGGCCATCCATTTCACTGTCGTTCGGTATCGCATCGTCACTAGCCTCGGCGGACCGCACCGCCGCGGTCCGCCCTGAAGGCCGATTCTTTCAGCTTCCGCGTGCTTGCGCAATGGTACGTTGTCCGGTCCGCCGACCCCGCAGGGCGTGCGCCGGGAATGCGTTGGTGCGTGGGGCCGCGTCGCCCCTCAAAACAGGAACTTCAGCGCCAACTGCAACTGCCGCGGAATATTCCCCTGGCTGCCGATCACCCCGAAGTTCGCCGCGTCATCGTGCCGGATGCCCGCCACCCCGAACCGCACGCGGTTGAACGCGTTGAACGCCTCCGCGCGGAACTGCACGTTGTACCGGCCGTCCGTCCCGAAGCGATTGTTCTTGAACAGCCCGAAATCAAGGTTGTTCGTCCCGTGCCACCGTGCGTCCGGCAGCGTCCGCGGCGCCGTCCCGAAGGCGAACGCCGGCGGCGTGCTGAATACGCTGGTGTCGAACCACCGGTTCAGACGGTCGTGCGCCGACCCGCTCAACTTGGCGCTCTGTCCGTTGTTGTCCGGCCGCGCGTTGCTGCTGTAGGAGCCGTAGACGTCGGTAACGTCGTTGAACGCCCCCGTCAGGTTCGTGTTGCTGCCCACCGCCACTGGCGTCCCGCTCTGCGCCGTGTACACTCCGGTAAGCTGCCACCCGGAAACCAGCCGATCCACGGGGCCCGCGCCGCTCAGCAGACGCCGCCCGCGCCCGAACGGGAGATCGAGCGAGAAACTCGCCACCAGCCGGTGCGGCACGTCCGCGATCGCCAGCGCCCGGTCCAGCCGCCGGTTGTTGTTGTTCAGGAAGCCCATGCTGGTTCCCTGCGCGCCGCCCTCCAGCCAGTCGCTGCGGCTCTCCGTGTTGCCGATCGCTTTGCTCAGCGTGTAGGCCAATCCGACCACCGAGGAGCCGAAGCGCTTGTTGAACTGAAGCTGGAACGAATGGTAGCTCGAATGGCCCAGCGGCATCCCCTCGACGTAGAGCGTCTGGAATTGCGGGAACGGACGCAGCAACTGGCCGCGCTGAACATTCGGCTGCGCCAGGGGCCCGGCCTGCACCAGGCCGTAAAACGGATTCGGCACCGGTTGCTGGAGCGCCGATCCCTGCGCCAGGTGCGCATCCGCCAGTTGGTTCATCTGGCTGGCCCACTGCGCGGGCAGTCCGGTCCCCGAACTCCCGGCGTACAGCACCTCCAGCACCATCTCCCGCCCCAGTTCGTGCTGGATGTCGAAGTTCCACTGCTGCATGTACCCGCTCCGGAAGCTGCGCAGGTTCGCCGCGCCGTTCTGCCCGATCAGCGTGTTCAGGCCCGCCTGGCTCCCGGGTGGATTCAGTATGCCGTCGGGATACGGATTGTCCAGCGTGTGATACGGCGTCAGCCCTCCATCCAGCGAGGGAACGGCCAAGGTGTTGATCGCCCACGCCGGAGCGCGGTTGTCGCCCGTCACCTCCGTAAGCGCCGCCGGAATCCAGAACAGCCCGTACCCGCTCCGCACTACGGTCCGCGAGAACAACTGGTACGCGAAGCCGAACCGCGGTCCGAATTGCCTGGCGTACAAATCGTAGGGTGACCGCGTGCTCCCGTCCGCGAATCGGAAACCGCCCCGCAGCGGCAGCCCCACCTGCGCGCTGATCGGCAACTCCGCGTCAGGGTCGAACCACATCTTGCGGTTGTAGCGTTCTGTGATCGGGAACTCCAGGCTGTAGTCCAGCCCCAGGTTCAGCGTGAGCTTTCGCGTCACCTTCCAGTCGTCTTGCACGTACAGCGCCAGGAATTTCCGCTGGTTCGCCAGCCGCTCGCTCTTGGCGACCGACGCGCTCGCCATGTTGCCCAGCAAAAACGACGCGTACGGCACGCCGCTATCCTGGTTCAGCGCCCGCGGATTGATCGCCGTCATCTGGCTGTTGAACTGAAACGCCGGCACGAGCGAATTGGACTGGAACTGATTGAGCTGCTGCACGCGGTAATCCGCGCCGAGTTTCAGGCTGTGCGCGCTCTTCACCCAGGTCATCGACGCGCGCTGTCCCCAACTGTTCAGGTCTACCAGCGTCAGGCCCGCCGACGCCGTGCTGCCTACCGCCACCAGCCCCGCGATGTTGAACGCCGGGAACGACTGGATCTGCGTCGCTTCCGCCAGTTCCCGCGGAAAGCCCAGCGTCGTCATGTCGAAGCCCAACGCGTACGGGATGCTCGGCGCGTGAAACCGCGCGAACCCGCTGCGGAATTCGCCGATCAGGCTCGGCGAAAAAACCGCGGTCGCCGAAACGGTGGTATGCGTCCGGGCGTAGGAAGCGTCGCGCGTCAGGTTCGGCGTGTATCCCAGCGGATCGATGTTGAACTGTTTCGCCCACGTCCGCGAATACGTTCCGAAGAATTTCCACCGTGAACTGAGGTTGTGGTCCAGCTTCGTCACCACCTGGTGTTCGTTGTTCCCTGTCCCGCCCAGCGTCGAGAAGTTGTTCACGTTGGTCAGCGCGTTGCCCGGCGCGTTCGGCGCCGGCCAGATCCGGCTCACGTTGCCTGCCACCGTACTGAGGCGGGCCGCCGGGATGACGTTGCCCGGAAACGGATCGCGCGCGAAGCTCCCGTTCGCCTGTTGCGTCGTCGTCAGCGGATCGGCCACCACCACCATCCGCCCCGCCGAGTTGAACGTCTGCGAAAAATCGCCCGTCCGCTGCTGCGCCGTGGGAACCGTCGTAATCGCCGGCGACGGCTGCCGCAGCCGGTACTCTTCCCAATTGAAGAAGAAGAAGGTCTTGTCCCGCTTGATCGGCCCTCCCAGCGAGGCGCCGAACTGGTTCTGAATGAAAGCCGGCCGGTCCCGCCCCGCGCGGTTTAGGAAGAAGTTGTTGGCGTTGAGTACCTTGTTCCGCAGGAATTCGTACGCCGACCCGTGAAGCTGGTTGGTTCCGCTCTTGATGCTGAAATTCACGATCGCCCCGCCCGTCCGGCCGAATTCCGCGGAAAACTTGTTGGTCTGCACGCGAAATTCCTCCGTGGCGTCCACCGGCGGCACAAACGACGGCGAGTTCATCTGCGCCATGTCCAGCGCCAGCCCTTCCACCAGTACCGAGTTCGAGTTCGCCAGCCCGCCGTTGGACGAGAAGTTCCCCCAATTCAGCGCGCCCGTCTTGCCGCCAAAGCCGCCCTGCACCCGAATCCCCGGCGACAGGGCCAACAGGTCCAGCGGGTTGCGTCCGTTCAGCGGCAGTTCGGTGACGCGCTGGTTTTCCACCACCATTCCGACGGTGCTGGTGGCGGAATCCAGCAGAACGGCCGACGCCTCCACCGTCACCGACTCCTGCAAGCCGCCCACTTCCATTACGAAGTCGATCCGGCCAATCTGGTCCACCGCGAGGTTGATCTGCTCGCGCCGCAGTTGCTTGAACCCGGCCGCTTCCGCCGTCACCGTGTAGCGGCCCGGCAGCAGCGCCGTGATCAGATAGTTGCCCGCGTCATTCGTAACAGAATCGCGGGCGACGCCGGTATTCACGTTGGCGGCCGTCACCTTCGCCCCGGGCACAACGGCCCCGGTCGGATCGGTAACGGTCCCGGTCACTTGTGCGGTCTGGCTGAAAGCGCAGGCGGCGATTGCCGCGAGCGCAGCCAGCTTCACAACGATCTTCATCGGGATGCTCCTTCCGTGAAGCTACGGTTTCCGGCCTCTTGCCTGCCGGTGCGTATCGATAAGCGCAGGTTCCACGTAAAAAGGCGTTGGATGGTATGCCGGCTCAGTACGGCCGGCCTGACGAGATCGCGTTTCGGCGAGAGACTTCCCACGCCGCCCTCCCCTCTTGGCGCTCCCCTTCAGATATGCTCTGAGTCTATGGCAGGCTTCCAACGGAGTCAAGGATCTTTCCCGGCGAATCTCGTTGCCTGTTTCTTCCTGTTCATTGCCGGCGCCAGCGCCCAACAGCCATCCGATCCGCCCGCCGTCTGGGCCGTCGGCGAAGGCTTCCGCGTCGATCCCCTCTCGGGCAAGGTTCGCGAGGAATTTCGCATCGACGGCAATCCCATTCCCGGCGATTTCGACTATCCCCGGAGGAACCTCGCCTGGGACGCCGCCGGCGGCCGGATTACCCTCTCGGCGGCCCGCAATGAAGTGGTCGCCTTCCAGCTTCAGATCCGCGGCCCCGCCCGCAACGTCGCCGTCTCCTGCTCGGACCTCAAAGGCCCGGCGCTGATCCGCGCCGCCCAGGACATCGAGATCTTCAAGCAGTGGTATCTCAACGTCGCCGTCAACTCCTCCAACGCGGACTCCACCACGGCCGGCTACAACCTCGGCAAGGGCTGGTACGCCGACGCGCTCATTCCCGTCTCCTCCAGCGGCGGCTTCGGACAGCCGTTCGACATCCCCGATCGGATGAACGCGATTCCCGGCCAGCGCTGGCAGAGCGTCTGGGTTGACATCTACGCGCCCCGCGACGTCCCGCCCGGCGAATATCGCGGCGCCGTCTCGGTCGGCGGCGACGGCGTTCCCAAACGGTCGTTCTCCGTCTCGCTGAAGGTCCACGACGCCGTCCTGCCGGACGACTTTGTCCCTGAAGTCGGGCTGAACAACTACGGCGGCATCGGCCGCAAAGGCTCCGCCATGCGCCTGCGCTACTACCAGATGGCCCGCCGCCACCGTATGGCCGTGCACGAGCATTACATCCAGCCGAAAGTGGAAGGCGCCGGCGCCGAAATGCGCGCCGTTTGGGCCGATTACGACGCGGAAATGGACAAGTATTTAACCGGCGAAGCCTTCACCGCCCGCCACGGCTACCGCGGGCCGGGCGAGGGAAAACCGCTCGCCTGGCTCTACCTGCCTTTCGAAACCATCAAGCAGCACGCCTGGCCGATGCCGTCCGGCGCCCAGCGGACGCCCGCCTACGACGACGCCGTCCGCGCGCTGATTCGCGACTTCTCGTCCCATTTCAAGCGGAATAACTGGACGCGCACGAAGCTCATGTTCTTCATCAATGGCCTCGACGAGCCCACCAACGCCGAGGCCGTCGACGCCATCCGCTACTTCGGCGACCTGGTGAAATCCGCCGGCGCCCCGGAAATCCGCTACCGCGCCGACATCAACCATCTCCACGACATCCACAACGTGATTTCCGGCTGGACCGAGCAGAAAATGCTCGAAAGACTGGGTCCGGTGATCGATCTCTGGTGCATGGTGGCCGACTTTAAGCGCACCGATTTCTCCGTGTTGCTCGAGCGCCGTAAGCGCGACCCGAGCCAGGCGATCTGGTTCTATCAGAACCGCGAGCCTTCCGTCGGCGGCTACACGCTCGACGACGAGACCATCGGACTGGCTACCTGGCCCGTCATCGCCTGGAAGCACGGCATCGACGGGGCCATCCTTTGGGAGTGCTGCTTCGCGGGACCTTCGAAAAACCTCTGGGTTGACCCCAACAACACCGTCAATGCCGGAAAGGGTGTGGTGCACAACATGGCCGGCTTCGTCGTCTATCCCGCTTATCCGGGGAAGCCGGGCATCGAAGAACCCGTGGCCTCCATCCGCCTGAAAAGCTTCCGCCGCGGCGCCCAGGATGCCGCTTACCTGGCCCTGCTCGAGCGGAAATCGGGCCGCGCCGCCGCGATGAACGCGCTCGACAAGGTCCTGGGAGATTGCCTTCACCGGCCCAACCGGCCTTACGGCGCCGCGGGCGACTGGTCCCATAATCCCGAGGATTGGAACCGCTTTCGAGCCGCCCTTCTGGCGGCCATCACGGGCAACTGACGCCGCCTTTCCATACCAGTTCGTGAATATTCCAGGCTGCATTTTTGTGGTCTTCTTCATGGCGCCCGGCGTTAAAATCAATCATGCAGTTCAGGACGTCTCGACTCGCCGGCGCGTGCCTTGCGCTCGCCCTTCTCTCAACCTCCTCCGCGGCGGGCGGGCAAGTCGCCGGCGCGATCCCGACCCAGCCCCCTCCGTCTCAGCAACAGCCCCAACAGCAGCAACCCCAACCGGAGCAGGAGCAGGCGAAGAAGCAGCCCGGCCGCATTGAGGGCGCCGTGGTACTGACCACCGGCGCTCCCGTACGCAAGGCCCAGGTCGTCTTATTCTCCTCCGAGACCCGCGTGCCGCTGACCACGTCGACGAACGAAGGCGGCAAGTTCGTGTTTGAGGATGTCCCGCCCGGCGACTACAATTTCAATGCCAATCACTCCCGATATGTTTCCGCCGAGGACGGCGGCTACTGGGCCGCGTCGGGGCGTCGCCTCTCCGTTGGCGAGGGCGGCATCGTAAAGGGCGTGGTGGTCAAGATGATGCCCGGCGCCGTCGTTACCGGCCGCATCCTGGATGAGTACGGCGACCCTCAGCCTCGCGCGGATGTCTCCCTCCAGCGCTACATGTTCCGGCAAGGCAAGAAGCAACTCGTTCCGGCGTCGTCCGACCGTTCCGACGATCGCGGAGAGTACCGCATCTTCAACGTCCGTCCCGGCCGCTATTACCTCAGCGTGCAGTACAACGAACAGGAACAATGGTCCAGAAACGCCCGGCGCTCGCAGGCCGAGGAATCCAGCTACCCAAAGGTCTTCTTTCCCGGCGTCCTCGAACCCGACATGGCCATGGCGTTCGATCTCCGCGCCGGCGAGGAGCGCCAGGGCATGGACCTCCGCCTGGTCCGCGACCGCGCCTTCCGCGTCAAGGGCCGAGTTCTCGAAGAGGGCCGCCCCGCCCGCGAAGCCTACGTCGGCATGTCCCAAAAGGGATCCCCGGATTTCCGCGGAATGCGGAATCAGCCCGTGGATTCCGCCGGCGAATTCGAGTTCTCCGGCATCCGCCCGGGAACCTACGTTATATCCGCGATGAAAATGGGCGGCAGCCGTGAAGAACGGTTCCAAGGCCGCGCCGAGGTGGTGGTCGGCTCGGCCAATGTCGAGGGCGTGACGATCGCCCTCAGTCCGGGAACCACCATTCCCGGCCAGGTCGTCATCGAAGGCGACAACGCGGCTGCCGTCGATTTCTCCGAAAAACGGACCCGCATCTTTCTCGAGCCTGTCGACCGCGGCTTCTTCGGCGGCTCCATGCCCGGCCTGGTGAAAACCGATGGAACGTTCGAACTCGAAAACGTCGCTCCCGGCGAGTACCGGCTCCGGCTGATGCCCGCGCCCGACGGCGGATATGTTGCCGGGGTCCTGTTCGGCGACCTCGACGTAGGCCTCCGTCCCTTCGAAATTCTCTCCGGCATGCAGGGACCGTTCAAAATCCGTCTCCGCATGACCGCCGCGACCATAGCCGGCGCCGTCAAGGACAACAAGGGGCAGCCCGCGCCGAACGTCAGAGTCATCGTCGCACCCGAGTTGTCGAAGCGCGCCGAGGAAGACCGGTTCCGCCTTGAATCCACCGATCAGTACGGGAACTTCACCGCTAAGAACATGGCGCCCGGCGAATATCGCCTCTGGGCTTTGACCAAGATCGAGCCCGGCCAGCACCTGGACCCCGACTTCCTCGCCGCCATCGAAAAGGAAGGCGAAAAGGTCGAACTCGACGACAGCGCCTCGAAAGCTCTCGACCTGAAATTGCTCGACCTGCCCGAAAACCCGTAGCGACGTTCCGGTGGGCCGGGGCGGCGGGTGACGCATCTCCAGCCGGGCTCGCGTTTGTCTTGTGACCGGCGTCATACGAGCCGCCTGGCGCCGTAGCGGGTACGTCTACGCCGCGAGCGCCTTATCCAGGTAGCGCTTCGCCGCCTGAATCCCCTCGAATTCGGTCAACCGCTCGCCTTCGTACTCGATGCCTACCCAGTCGTGATAGCCGGCGTCGGCCACGATCTTCATCAGCCGGTCCAGGTCCATCGAGGTTTCCTTCAAGTTCGGGGTGAAATCGTAGCATTTCAGGCTCACGCCCTTGGCGTAGGGCATCAGCTTGCGGACTGCCTCATAACGGTCCGTCTCCTTGGCGAAATTACCGAAATCCGGCAGCGTCCCGAAATTCGGCAGGTTCACCATCTTCATCAGCCGGACCAGAACATCCGGGTCGGACGAGACGCCGCCGTGATTTTCGATGATCACGTTGATCTTCGCGCCCTGCCCGTACTCGCAGAGCCGGTGGAAGCTCTCCGCGCAGTGCGACAGAAAGGTGGCGATTTCCGGCTCCGATTTCGGCTCGTTTCCGCCCGCAAACATGTTGGTCCGGATGGAATGGCAGCCGAGTTCCGCCGCGAAATCGATCCATTTGCGGTGATTATCCGCGGCTCTCAGCCGGACGGCTTTGTCCGGGTTGCCCATCGGCCCTTCGCCGTCGCACATGATCAGCACGCCGGTAGTTCCAGTGCTCTTCATGTTGGCTTTCAGCGTCCGGAGATAATCCGCGGTGGGCGCTTCCCAGAGGCCGTTGACGAACTCCAGCCCTTCGATGCCGAACTGCTCGCGCGCGATCCGGGGAAACTCCAGGTTGGTCATCAGCCGGCTGAAAATCGCCCGGTGGAGCGACCATTCCGCCAGCGAAATCCGGAATTTTTTGCCGCCGCTCTGCACGCCGGCCGCCGGCAAACGGGCCGCAGCCGCCGCCGGAACCGCCATGAGGCCCTTTAGCCATCGTCGCCGTGTTCCGAGCTGTTTCATTGACGCTATCGTAGCAAGCCGAGCGGCGTCAGCAGGGCTGCGCAACGCTCTCACTGTCCTCGTTGCGGGACGCAAAGTATTCCCGCACACGTAAGTGCAGTTCCTGCTTGTCGGAACTCCACCGCCAGCACCCGTTGGCCTCGAGGGCGATGTCGGTGAACGGGTCGAACGTCTCCAGGCAGTCGAGACGTTCCGCGTACCGCCGAAGCCGCAGGTCGCCGTGCCACAGATGGTACAGTCGGCCCTCAATGCAGCCGACTCGTCCCCCGATGGCCGCGAAGTAGGGCCTCGCCCAGCGGAGATAGTGCTCGCGCCGCGGACCGTTCATCTTCAGGGCGCGCTCCGCCCAATCGAACCTCCCGAGCGCTCCACAGGCAATGGCGCGGTCGCCGCTGCCGAGAATGCAAGCGTCGTAGAGACCGTGAGCCTCCAGGATGTCCCGCCGGCTTGCCCAGGCAAGACCGAGAGTGGAACGCCGCTCGAGCGGGGCGCCGGCGAGATAGAAATCGTGTGGTTCGGACACCCCAGCCGCCATCAAGTGAACCGTCGATCGGGAAGTGCATGGGCGGTCCCAGCCGCGCAGTTGGTCCGGCATCACCCCGCATGGCAAGTCGTGCCGTTCGTGATAGAGGTGAACCAGTGAGCAGCCGGCGAGCGCTTCGCGCGCCTTATCCGCCCAGTCTTCGCGTTCGAAAATGACGTCGCAGTCCACCCATGCCACCGCCTCGGCCTCCGCGGGCACGGACGCAAGAGCGATGTTCAAGAGGCGTTCTTTTTGCCACAGCACATCCCCCCCATGGAGCTGCACCAATACATCCGCGTCGCCGGGGCACAGTTCAAAACGTCCGTCGAACGACAACTCCACCGCAACGAGCGGAACGCCGAGATGGCGCCGGAAGACGCGATAGTTGCGGAGACGACACTGGAATCCGGCCGGATTGAAGTAGGAGGTGATGGCCCACAACATCGAGGGTAGAGGGTTAATTATGGGCCTCGGCCGGCGGCCCCGTCAAGGCGCTGGTGTTCGGGGGGACCGTGCCAAAACGACACGGCCCCGCTGTCTCCTCTTAGCGGCCCTGGTCGAAGCCGGTTGAGCTGATCTCGCGGTTCGCTTCCTGCTTTCGCAAAGCGATAATGCGCGCGTCCTCCGCGATTTGCGCGGCTTGCCGCGCCGCGGTTACGACAAGCTCGCCTTCGGGATTACGCGCGTACGCGGTCTCGGCCTGCTGCAGCCGCGCTTCCGCCTTGGCCAGCGTCTCGCCGGCATACGTCGCCGCCTGGTTGGCCTTAGCCAACTGGACTGCGTTGCGGCCCTGGTACAACGCGAGCAACGACTCGTATTCCTTCATCGACACTTTGTTCGCCGCCGAGGCGTCGCCATTCCGAGCCGCGGCCATGTCCATCGTATAGCCGCTGCGTTTCAGGAGTTCGTACCTGGCATCCACGGTTTCTATGCGACCCCTCGTGTCGGGGCGGATGGCATTCTCCATCACCACGACGTCGCTGGGCTGCGTCACCGCGAAGTACGGCTCGGCTGTCACGATCAAGGCGAACGCCTGCAACTCGGTGGCGGTCTTGAGCTTGGCCCGATCCTTGTGATCGGTGACGATTTCGCCGAGATTCGTCGCGCGGCCCTCGGGCGTGATGGCCCACAGCACATACGTCAGATACTCGCCGCCGAAACGCTGAGGCGCATCGAGTCTGTTGAGTCTAGCCTCGATTTCCACTGCCCCCCGGTTCGGCCGGATCCGCGCTTCGCCGCCAGCCGCAGGCATCAGGACGGTTCCAGCCATGTCGATTTCCGTCGGCGAGGCGCGATGGCCGTAGTTCACGGCCTTGGTGGTATGCGAAACGACATTGACCCGATAAATCGGGGACGATCCGGTGGTTACGGCCGGTGCTTCATCCAACTTCTGCGTTGGGTTCGGTTCCTGCGCCGGCAGAAGGCAGCCGAACGCCAGCCCCAGCCCAACGAGAATTTTCAACGACATACGAGCATCCTCCCTTCATCCGTTCACGCCTGTATGTATTGCATGCGGGGTTCCAGAAGGAGGGATAGTCGTCCCTGGAAGACGACGCAGCTTTTGAGGAGCAAAGCCGGACGGGGCCCGACTTTCAGAGTCTGTTCTACGCCGGTTGCGGCCGTTCGCCTTCCACTAGCGGGGGCGTTTTGAGGCCGGTTTCGGGCTTGATCACTTCCTGCGTGTGGCCGCCGCCGTGCGAACCCACCTGCACAGGCGCCAGGCGCTCGCCGCGGATGAGCTGCATCACTTCGTTGCCGTCCAGCACCTCGCGCTCCAGCAGCGCGTCGCCGATTCGCACAAGCGCGTCGGCGTGCTTCTCAATGATGCTCTTGGCCCGGTCGTAGGCCACCTGCATCAGGCGCCGGACCTCGTCGTCGATCCGCACCGCCGTCGCTTCGCTATAGTCGCGATGCTGCGCGATCTCGCGGCCGAGGAAAATCTGCTCCTCTTTCTTGCCGAAGCTCATCGGGCCGAGTTCGCTCATGCCCCACTCGCACACCATCTTGCGCGCCAACTCGGTGGCCCGCTCGATGTCGTTACCGGCCCCGGTGGTGATGTGCTTCATGAAGATGTCCTCGGCGATGCGGCCGGACAACAGGATGGAAAGCTGCGCGTCCAGGTACTCCCGCGAGTAGGAATGCTTGTCGTCCAGCGGCAACTGCATGGTGAGGCCGAGAGCCATGCCGCGCGGAATGATCGTCACCTTGTGCAGCGGGTCGGCGTGCGGAATCATGGCCGCCACCAGCGCGTGGCCCGCCTCGTGATAAGCGGTGTTCTTCTTTTCCTCGTCGCTGATGATCATCGACTTCCGCTCGACGCCCATCATCACCTTGTCCTTGGCGAGCTCGAAGTCGTACATCGTCACGACTTTGCGATTCTGCCGCGCCGCCACCAGCGCCGCTTCGTTCACAAGGTTGGCCAGGTCCGCGCCCGCGAATCCAGGCGTGCCGCGCGCCAGCACCGACAGATCCACGTCGTCGGCCAGCGGCGTTTTCTTCGTGTGGACGCGGAGAATCAGCTCGCGGCCCTTCACGTCCGGCCGGTTCACCACCACCCGCCGGTCGAATCGCCCCGGCCGCAGCAGCGCCGGATCGAGCACGTCCGGCCGGTTCGTCGCCGCTACCAGGATGACGCCTTCGTTCGATTCGAAGCCGTCCATTTCCACCAGCAACTGGTTCAGCGTCTGCTCCCGCTCGTCGTGGCCGCCGCCAAGACCCGCGCCGCGGTGCCGGCCCACGGCGTCGATCTCGTCGATGAAGATGATGCACGGAGCGTTCTTCTTGCCCTGCTCGAACAGGTCGCGGACGCGGCTGGCGCCCACGCCGACGAACATCTCGACGAAGTCCGAACCGGAAATCGAGAAGAACGGCACGTTCGCCTCGCCGGCGATCGCGCGCGCCAGCAGCGTCTTGCCCGTTCCCGGCGGCCCGATCAGCAGCACGCCTTTCGGTATCCGCCCGCCCAGCTTTTGGAACTTCTGCGGCTCCCGCAGGAATTCGATGATCTCCTGCAACTCCTCCTTGGCCTCGTCGACGCCTGCCACGTCTTTGAAGGTCACTTTTTTCTGTTGGGACGAGTGCAGCCTGGCGCGGCTCTTGCCGAAACTCAGCGCTTTGTTGCCACCGCTTTGCATCTGCCGCATCATGAAGATCCAGAACGCGAGCAGCAGCACAAAGGGCACGGCGTTGATCAGCAGCGATACCCAGTTGCCGGAACTCGTCTCCTTGATATCGACGTTGACGCCTCGTTGGGTCAGCACATCGTAGACGTGCGGGTAGTTGGTGGGGATGACCGTCCGGAGCGGCGTGTTGTCGTCCTTCATCTTGCCGCGGACTTCATTGCCGGAGATGGTGACCTCTCTTACCCTCTGGGCTTCCACCTCTTTCAGGAACTGCGTGAACGTCATCTGGTGTTCGGCGCCCGTCCTGCTGGTGCGCACCACCGTCCACAAGAGAACGGCGACGCAGATGAGTACCACCCAGAAAACTGCGGTCTTTACGTTGGAATTCATTACATCTCCCTGCCGGCGATACCCGGCAGATTGTTGCTCCTAATCAATCAGACGTTTTCGTGCGCGCTTTCGATTCAGCTTCCCCGCCGTCCGACTCCCGCAACCGAACGACGCGCTCGCTCGCTTCATGGGGCGCCCATCCTTCCGCGACGCCAAACTGCCGCATCCAGACAATGGTCCCGCCACTCACGATCATCGGCCATCCCGGCCTTTCCCACGACGGAATTCTGGATTGATGGAAGAGATCTTTTACCTTCACCGGTCCTGAACGCCCGGCCGGCCAGAACCGGTCACCGGGCCGAACGCTCCGCAGTTCCAACGTTCCGGCGATTCGACCCACGTCCAAGACACTGCCTCTCCTTATATTATAGCCCTCCTCGCCCTCCTCGCCGCCCGCCGTTTTGTCCTGAAGCTCCAAGACGATAGCGGTTTCCGAACCGGGGATTGGCGCCACTCCCGGAGCGGCGACCGGAAGCCGGTAGCCTACCGGCGCCGCTTGGGGAGGTCCGAACCGCAGCCACTCGAACGACCGCACAACCGACAAGCCGGGCAAATCCGCGCGACCTTCGCCGAACCGCGAACGAGCCAGTTCGAGCACGCGCTCGACGTGTTGAAACCCGAGCCGCCGCAGGTCGCCCTTCGCCAGCGCGACCGCCCGTCTTACCAGCCGCCTTCCCGCCGCCTCCGGCAGTCCGGCCAGCCGATCCGCCCGCAACAGCACCGCCGGCTTCTTCACCGTCAACAGCCGTCCAGCCAGCCGATCCGTCTCCCGATTCCAATACGTTTCTTCGGCTTGCGCCAGTTCCGCCAGGTTCGCCAGGGCTTCATCGAGGCTGGGATTCCATTCGCTCCGCAGGCGCGGCAGCAGCTCATGCCGGATCCGGTTGCGAGCGAACCTCGGGTCCGCGTTTGACGCATCTTCGCGCCAACTCAGGCCTCGAGAGACAAGAAAATCCGTCGCCTCCCGACGCCACAGGCCCAGCAGCGGCCGCACGATGCCGTCGCCGGTCACCGGCCAAATACCCGTCAGTCCGGTCGTGCCCGCGCCGCGCAGCAGCCGGAACAGAACGGTCTCGGCCTGATCCGAGCGCGTGTGTCCCAGCGCCACTTTGTGCACGGCGCCGGAGGACGCGAGGCTCGCGAAAAAGCCGTACCGCGCGCGCCGCGCCGCCTGCTCCAGGTTGTCCCCGCTCCGTTGGGCCAGCGCGGCCACGTCTTCTTCCCGGATATCGACCGGAAGTCCCAGCCGCGCCGCCAAATCCGCCACGAAGCGCGCATCCTCGCGCGACTCTTCGCCCCGCAGCATGTGGTTGAGGTGCAGAACCCGCAGCTTCAGCTTCCAGCGCGGCGCCAGTTCCGCCAGAATGTGCAGAAGCGCCGCCGAATCCGCGCCTCCCGATGCCGCCACGCCCACCGTCTGGCCCGTGGCAAACATGCTATAACGAGAAATGATTCCGGCAACGCGCTCGAGCAAAGCCTGTCCGACTCTTCTATTGTAGGTCTCTACCCGGAGCGTACTACGTCCGACCGAGCGGCCGCCGCCCGGAAGCGGTCGGAAGGGAAAGAGGATTCCAAACATGAGCATGTATTTCAGCGCTGGGTCCACTACGGCCGAGCTTTCGGCCGAAGATCTTCGACAGGGCCTGATGACCGCGCTCGCCCGCCTGGAGCCCCGCGACAAAGTGCTGGCCATACCTCCGGATTTCACCCGTTTCCACTCGCGCGCCGGCGAGCTGACCCATTTCGCCTGGGAATACTACGGGCGCCGCCTCGCCGACGTTCTTCCGGCCATCGGAACGCACGTCCCGCTGACCAGCTACGAAATCGCACGGATGTTCGGCGACATCCCGGAGAGCCTGTTTCGCGTGCACGACTGGCGCAGCGGGCTGCGCACGTTGGGAGAAATCCCGGCCGAATTCCTTCGCGAACAGTCCGAAGGCCTCGTGGATTACACCTGGCCCGCGCAGGTGGACCGGCTGCTGGTTGAAGGCGGCCATGACCTGATCCTCTCCATCGGCCAGGTGGTACCCCACGAGGTGATCGGCATGGCGAACTACAACAAGAATATCTTCATCGGGGTCGGCGGCGCCGAGGGAATCAACCGGAGCCACTATCTCGGCGCGGTCTACGGCATGGAGCGGATCATGGGCCGCGCCGATAACCCGGTGCGCGCCGTGCTCGACTACGCCTCGCGCGAGTTCGGCGCGAGTCTGCCCATTGTCTACGTCCTCACCGTCGTCAGTCGCAATCGCGCCGGGGCCCTCGTCACGCGCGGTTTGTTCATCGGCGACGATCGCGAGTGCTTCGAAAAAGCGGCCGAGTTGAGTCTCGAAGTCAACTTCGAAATGCTCGATGAACCGATCGAGAAAGCCGTCGTTTATCTCGACCCTGCCGAGTTCAAATCCACTTGGCTCGGCAACAAGGCGGTCTATCGCACGCGGATGGCGCTGGCCGATGGCGGGTCGCTGATCGTGCTCGCGCCCGGCGTCAAGGAGTTCGGCGAGGACCCGGAAATCGACCGCCTGATTCGCAAATATGGATACCGCGGGACGCCCGCCACGCTGGAAGCGGTGGCGCGCTGCCCGGATCTCGCCGCCAATCTCAGCGCGGCCGCCCATTTAATCCACGGCTCCTCGGAGGGGCGTTTTTCCATCACCTATTGCCCCGGCTACCTCTCGCGCGAGGAAATGGAAGCCGTCAACTTCGGCTACGCGGATTTGAACGAGACGATGGCGCGGTACGATCCGGCGAAGCTCGCCGACGGTTACAACGAGGTAGACGGCGAACGCATTTTCTTCATCGCGAATCCGGCGGTCGGACTATGGGCGCACCGGTCGCGTTTTTCTTGAGTTTAGAAAAGGAGCAGCTTTCATGGAACCTAAAGGCGATATCGCTCTCATCGGCCTGGCCGTCATGGGCCAGAACCTCATTTTGAACATGGCCGACCACGGCTACACGGTCGTCGCCTTCAACCGCACCGTTTCCAAGGTCGACGAGTTTCTCAACGATCAGGCCAAGGGGCACGACAAGGTCCTCGGCGCGCACTCGATTGAGGAGATGGTCCGCCTGCTGAAGAAACCCCGCAAGATCATGCTAATGGTGAAGGCGGGCAAGCCGGTGGACGAGTTCATCGAGACGCTGCTCCCGCACCTGGAGCCGGGCGACCTGATCATCGACGGCGGCAACTCCCATTTCCCCGATACGATTCGCCGCACCAAATATCTGGAAGGCAAAGGTCTGCTCTACATCGGAACCGGCGTGTCCGGCGGCGAGGAAGGCGCCCGCCACGGCCCATCCATCATGCCGGGCGGCAGCGCCAAGGCCTGGCCGCTGGTGAAGGACATCTTCCAGTCCATCGCCGCCAAGACGCCCGACGGGGAGCCCTGCTGCGACTGGGTGGGCGACGACGGCGCCGGCCACTACGTCAAGATGACCCACAACGGCATCGAGTACGGCGACATGCAGCTCATCTGCGAGGCCTACCAACTGATGAAGGAAGGGCTTGGCATGAGCAACCAGGAGATGCACGAGGCGTTCGCCGAATGGAACGAGGGCGAGTTGGACAGCTACCTCATCGAGATCACTCGCGACATCCTCGCCCACCAGGAGAATGGCGAATACACCGTGGACAAGATCCTCGACACGGCGGGCCAGAAAGGCACGGGCAAATGGACCGGCGTCAGTTCTCTCGACCTGGGCATTCCCGTCACCCTGATCGGAGAAGCCGTTTACGCCCGCTGTCTCAGCGCCATGAAAGACGAACGCGTCGCGGCGTCGAAAATCCTCACCGGTCCCGACTGCAAGTTCACCGGGGAGAAGAAGGCGTTCGTCGAGGACATCCGCCAGGCGTTGCTCGCTTCCAAGATCGTCTCCTACGCGCAGGGGTTCATGCTGATGCGCGAGGCTTCCAAGGAGTACAAGTGGAAGCTGAACTACGGCGCCGTCGCCATGATGTGGCGCGGCGGCTGCATCATCCGCTCGGCTTTCCTCGGCAAGATCAAGGCCGCTTTCGACCGGAAGCCGGACCTGCGGAACCTGCTGCTCGACGAGTATTTCCACGGTGTCATCGACCGCTGCCAGCCCTCCTGGCGCCGCGTGGTTCGCTCCGCCGTGGAGATGGGCGTTCCCGGCCCGGCGTTTACAACGGCCCTGGCTTTCTACGACGGTTATCGCAGCGAGCGGCTTCCGGCCAACCTCCTGCAAGCCCAGCGCGACTACTTCGGTGCGCACACCTACGAGCGGATCGACAAGCCGCGTGGCCAGTACTTCCACACCAACTGGACCGGCCGCGGCGGCACCGTCGCTTCCGGCACCTACAACGCATAGTCCGGTCGACTCTCGCAGCAACGCCATGCAACACGCCAAGACTGAACCTACGCCCCCGCAACTGGCCGCCAAAGTCAAGCTCCTCCTGATGGATGTGGACGGCGTGATGACCGACGGCCGCATCTATTTCCTGCCGGGACCCGACGGGCAAATGGTGGAATCGAAGGCTTTCGATTCCCAGGACGGCATCGCCCTGCGCTGGCTCCGCTGGCTCGGAATCGAAACCGGGCTCATCAGCGGCCGCGACTCCCCCGCCACCGTCATGCGGGCGCGCCAAGTGGAATTTTCCTATATCTACCAGGGACACATCGAAAAAATTCCGATTTTGGAGGAAATCCTAGCGAAGTCCGGCATCAGTCCGGAAGAAATCGGCTACATCGGGGACGACCTTACCGACCTGGTGATCATGCGGCGGGTGGGCTTCTCCGTCGCCACCGCGAACGCGCGCCCGGAGGTCAAACGCGCCGCCCATTTCGTCACCGAGAGTCCCGGCGGACGCGGAGCGGTCCGAGACGCGGTCGAGTTCATCCTGTCCGCCAAGGGCCTCTGGCAGCAGATCCTGAAAAAATACGAGGCCGAGTAAGCGAGCCATGTCCGTCCATCGGGTCGGTCTCATGATCCAGTGCGACGCCGGTCCAGGCGTGATGCACCAGCTCACGGGCGTCATCGCCCGGCACTCCGGCGACATCTCTTCGGTCACCATCGTCGAGCACGCCCCCGCCGCACGCATCGACTTCGAACTCGAAGTCCCGGCCGAGCCGTCGGCGCTGGCGCAGGATCTCGAAAAGCTGCCCGTAGTCCGCTCGGTCCTGGTGGTGGAGAGCCTGCAAAAAATCTACGGCAAGCGCGTCATCATCATCGGCGGCGGGGCGCAGGTGGGCCAGGTGGCGATCGGCGCGATTTCCGAAGCCGATCGCCACAACATCCGCGGCGAGCACATCTCGGTGGACACCATCCCGCTGGTGGGCGAAAAGCCGCTCGCCGATGCCGTCCGCGCGGTCGCCCGCCTGCCCCGGGCCCGCATGCTGGTGCTGGCCGGCGCGCTGATGGGCGGCGAGATCGAGAGAGCGGTGCGCGAAGTTCGCGCCCAGGGCCTGCCGGTGATCAGCCTGAACATGGCCGGCAGCGTCCCGGAAGCTTGCGATCTCGTCGTCAGCGACCCTGTGCAGGCCGGCGTCATGGCCGTCATGGCAGTCGCTGAAACCGCCCGCTTCAACCTCCAGCGGCTCACGAAGAAGGTTTTCTGACTCCGAAAGCTCGATCGTGGAGCGTGGCGCGCGTACTCGTACGAACCGAGCCGAGGCTCCGAACTCCTGATCTGGCCTAGAGATTCCGAGGCATCGAGGAAAATGCTGCGAGCCCGGTTCAGGGAGGAGCGGGCGTTGCAGAGGGGCGGTCTCAAAGGCGAAACTGAGCCATGCCGCAGACTGCAGTTGCCGATCTTTCCGGACGGTCTAGCCTCGATCACCGAGGACTTGGCATTCGAACGAAAGGATGGGAAGGTGGTGTATTTCCCCGGCCTGCTGCCGGTGTTTCAGCACGACGAGAAGGATCTGAAGAGCTTCCGGATGCCTCCGCTGCGGCAGCGAGCGCAGGCCTTATTGGACGAGGGGAAGAGCGTGCCGGAGGTGAGTCGCGAAATCGGGGTGGCGGGCGACACGCTGCGCAAAGCGATCGGTGCTGGGCGACTGCACGCATTTCGGAAAAAGCGCTGATTGCTGACGGCGGCAGCAAGAGCGAGCGCAGCGATACCGACAGCGCAGCGCCGATGGGCTATGGCGCGACGCGCAAGCTGGAGCGGGTGGCGGCGGCAATGGGAGCGGTAGCCGAAGCGCCGATCAGGTTCGAGTCCGCCCGGGACATCCCACAAGGAGGTGTCCTGTTGGCGCTGCCGGCACTGTTCTCAACCTACTGTGTGCGGAAGTCGGTCGGGCGGCGCGCTGGAATGCGGCTTTGGCCCGGGAGTGGATCTCACAGCACGAGCAAGAATCCGGCGGGCTGGCCTTTGATGTTAAAACAGCCCCTTTCCGAACCAGCCTACCGATACCCCTGTCCAACGCTTCAGGTGCGGCCTTACGACCACGCCCGCATGGCTCGGGGCCAGGGTGGTTCGCTACGCCTTCCCTGTACGACTCTTTCATTCGCTACTCCATGCCGGTTTATCCTGGCGCAATCCAAGCGTGGACGCTCGCCCCACCTGCCTTATACCAGCGCGCTGATTACTTCGCCCTGGATTTCCGTGAGGCGCTCGCGGCGGCCCTGGTGCATGTAGCTGAGGGCATCCTGGTTCAGGCCAAGCTGGTGCAGGAGCGTGGTGTGAATGTCGCGGAAGTGATAGGGCGACTCGACCGCGCGGAGACCGATTTCGTCGGTGGCGCCGATCGCCTGCCCGCCTTTGATGCCCCCGCCGGCCATCCACATCGAGAAGCCGAGGTTGTGATGGTCGCGTCCTTTGCCGCCTTCGCACTCCGGCGAGCGGCCGAATTCGCCTCCCCAGAGCACGAGCGTCGAATCCAGCAGCCCCCGGCGCTTCAGGTCCTTCAGCAGTCCGGCGACAGGCTTGTCGGTCTGCACGGCCATTCGCAGGTGGTTCTCCTCGATGTCGTCGTGGGCGTCCCACTGGAGGTTGCCCGGACCGCCGCCTGACACGACGCAGACGAACCGCACTCCGTTTTCCACGAGGCGGCGCGCCAGCAGGCAGCGGCGGCCGTAGTCGTCCGTGGGCTCGGCGCCGACGCCGTAAAGCTCGCGGGTTTCCTCGGGTTCGCTCGAGATATCTAGGACGGCCGGCGCTTCGGTCTGCATCTTGAAGGCGAGGTCGTAGGCCTGGATGCGGGCCTCGAATTCCGTGTCGTCGGGTTCGAGGTTGGCCTCGTTCAGACCCCGGATGAGGCGCACGGTCTTCTCGCGTTCGGCGGGAGAAACGCCTTTAGGAAGGTCGAGATTCAACACCGGGCGCTCGCCGGCGCGAAACATCGTAGGCTGATAGACAGCCGGCAGGAAGCCGTTGGAGTACATCGGCTGGCCGGCTTCGAGGGCGCCATCGGGATCGGGCATGACGACATAAGCCGGCAGCGATTCGCTCTCCGTTCCGAGGCCGTAGATCGCCCAGGAACCCATGCTCGGGAAGCCGGGCAGGATGCGGCCGGTCATGAGCTGATACTGCGCGGCCGAATGCACCACCATGTCGCCGTGGCAGGAGCGGATGACCGCGAGGTCGTCGACGCATTCGGACATGTGCGGAAACAGGTCCGAGACCTCGAGCCCGCTTTCACCGTATTTTCGGAACGTCCGCTTCGTGCCGAGCAGCGTCGCGTCCTTCTTGACGAACTGATACTTGGCCTCGCCGAAGCTGGCCGGCCGCTTCTGCCCGTGCAGCTTGTTGAGCAGCGGCTTGGGGTCGAACGTTTCGACGTGGCTGGGGCCGCCAGCCATGAACAGGAAGATGACCGACTTCGCCTTGGCCTTGGCGGGCATGTGAGGCGCTTTGGGAGCGAGCGGGTTCACCGTGGCGGCGGGCATCTGCGCCTGGAGCATGGAAGCCAGCGCCACGGAGCCGAAGCCGCAGAAGGCGTCGGTGATGAACTCGCGGCGGTTACGGGTAATACGGACGTGCTCGGGCATGGCTAATTCACGTAGAGGAAGGCGTTCAGGTTGAGGACGGCGAGAGCGAACTCGCGCAGGGGCTGGGCGGCCAGGAATTCCAGGGCCAGCTCCTTTTCTCGGGCATTCGGCGGACGGCTCGCCGCCAGCCGGTACGCCAAGTCGACTTGCGCGGCCGCGTCGTCGCCGGCTTCCTTGTGGAGGCGCTCGGCCAGGGCGTCCGCCATCTGGTTGGTGAAACCGCCGTTCAGCAGCTCGAGAGCCTGCGGAGCGTGCGTGCTGGATTCGCGGCGCGCACAGCTCAACTGAAGGTCGGGAGCGTCGAACACCTCCATGAACGGCAACCGGAGATTGCGCTTGGCGATCAGGTAGACACTGCGCCGGTCGTGTTCCTCCGCGGCGGGGGTCACGGCCCACTGCGAGGGCTTATAGAGTAGGTTCACCAGCTCCTGGTCAACCGGAACGATGACGCTCGGGCCGCCCAGTTTCGTGTTCAGTCGTCCGGAGACGGCGAGCGCGGCGTCGCGGATCTCCTCGGCTTCCAGGCGGCGCCGCGAGTAGCGCCACACCAGCTTGTTGTTGGGGTCCTTCTCCATCGCCGCGGCGACAAGCGGCGAGGTGGAAGCCTGGCGGTAGGCGTTACTCAGCAGGATCAGGCGGTGAAGCGGCTTCAGGCGCCAGCCTCCGTCGACCAGCCAGTTGGCGAGGTAGTCAAGCAACTCCGGATGACTCGGGCGGCCGCCCATGCGGCCGAAGTCGTTGGGCGTATCGACAATGCCGCGCCCGAAATGGTGCAGCCAGACGCGGTTGGCCATCACGCGCGCGGTCAGCGGGTTTTCCGGGTCGGTGATCCAGCGCGCCAGTTCGGCGCGGGGATACTCGGTCCCGATCGGACGCTCCGGCGTTCCTTCCGGGAGCAGCACGCCGAGCGGACGCATGCCGACCGCGGCGCCCTGGTCGCGATAATCACCCCGGGCCAGGATGTGAATCGGCGTGGCGCGAGAATAGTCGTCGCGAACGCTGAACAGCGCCGGCAGCGGCGGGGGCATCTTCTCCTGCGCCGCTCGCAGCTTCTTGGCCATCTGCTTTCGTGCGTCGCCCTCGAGCCCCTTCATCGCGCGGCGGATGGTTTCCACTTCCGCCTTTGCGTCGGCGGCCTTCGCGGTCCAGGACGCCTGCTCGCTCGCGGACGCGACGGGGACATTGTCGGCGTGGGTGGCGGCGAAGTAGGCCTGAAGCCGGTAGTAATCGGAATGGCGGATGGGATCGAACTTGTGATCGTGACAACGGGCGCAGCCGACGGTGACGCCGAGGAAGGCGGCGCCGACCACGTTGGTCATCTCGATCAGGACCTCGCTGCGGCTGCTGGCCACCTCCTGGTTGCCCGCGTTGAGGCGTAGCGGGCCCAGCCGCTGGAGACCGGAAGCGACGCGCATCTCCTCGTCGCCGGGGGCGATTTCGTCGCCGGCCAACTGCTCGGTGACGAACCGGTCGTAGGGCTTGTCCTCGTTGAACGAGCGGATCACGTAGTCGCGGTAGCGCCAGGCGTCGGAGCGGTGGTTGTCGTACTCGAAGCCGTCGCTTTCGGCGAAGCGCACCAGGTCCAGCCAGTGGCGGCCCCATTTTTCGCCGTAGCGGGGGCTGCCAAGCAGGCGTTCCACCAAGCGCGGCCAGGCGTCCGGCGCGGCGTCGTTGACAAAGGCGTCCACCTCGGCGGTTGAGGGAGGCAGGCCGGTGAGGTCGAAGTAGAGCCGGCGGATCAGCGTCGGCCGGTCGGCTTCTGGCGCGGGACGAAGGCCCTCCTTGTGGAGGCGCTCCAGGACAAAGGCGTCCACGGGGTTTTCCGTCCAGGCGCGGTCCGCCGGGTTGGTGAAGGCGGGAACCAGCGGCTTTGAGCGCGGCTTGAAAGCCCAGTAGTTACGCTCCTGCGGCTTGTACGTTTCGAGCGGAGCAACCTCGCCGGAAGCGAGCAGAAAAGAAGCGGCAAGAAGCCCGGGAAGAATGGATCGTGGCGCCAGCATCGTCAGCCCGACTCTAAGGGAGTTGTAGCAATTATATAACAGCGGCGGTCGGCTTACAGTAGAGGGTGATGATACTCGCTTTGTTACTTCTGGCCGGCGTCACCGGCTGGCTGCCGGCGCGCTGGAACTCCGGCGATGCAGAAACCATAAGGCTGGTGAAGGAAACGCCCGTCAATTGCGTGCTGATCGAACCGGCAAACTGGTCGGAAGCGTTCGCCCGGAAGGCGGAAGAGGAAGGGATTGCGGTGCTTGGCGTCGCGCGGCCCGGGGGCGACCTGGGAGCGCTGATCGGGAAGGCGGCGTCGAGCAAACTGAAGGGCCTCGTGCTGGAAGGCGACTTCGCCGCGGACCAGCGCCAGGAAGCCCGGAAACGGCTGGCCGCCGGCGGGATGGCGCTGATCGAACTGCCGCCTCGGACGGGATTGAAGGTGGATGCCGGCGACCCGGTGATCGGCACGTCCCAAGGCGTCTGGCCGGGCATCAACCCGGCCGACGACGGTTCGGCGAAGGCAGCGCCGACGGGCGCGCCGTGGATCGACACCAACGCCGGGTTCCTGAGGTTTCTGCGGGCGGCCACCGGAGCAACGGTGTGGATCGGCAACCTTCCGCCGGCAAAGACGGTGATCCCAGTGGCGCGATATTACCAGGCGATCGGCGACGCGGCGATGGTAGGCGCGCGCTGGGTGGTGGCGCTCGACGCGGATTTCGACAAGCGCCTGCTGGGCGGGGACGCCGCCGCGCTGGATGACTGGCGGAAGATCGGCAAGCACCTGCGGTACTGGGAGGAGCGCTGGGGCGACCGGGCGTACAAGCCGTACCGGGGCCTCGCCATCATCCAGGGAGTGGACGACGGCGCGTTGCTGTCGGGCGGGATTCTGGACATGGTGGCGGCGCGGCACACGCCGATCCGCGCGGTGCCGATTCCCGTGTTGAACGACGAGTCGATCAAGGGCGCGATGATGGCCGTGAGCGTAGACCCGTCCGCCGTTACCGCCGAGCAGAAGGAGGCGCTGCGGCGCTTCACCCGCTCGGGCGGATCGCTGCTATCCGGTCCTCCGGGCTGGAAATTCCCGCCGATGCATCCGGGCCAGGTGACCGTGCAAAAGGAGGAGGTGACGCGGCTGGACAAGATCTGGCAGGGCGTCAACTCGATGGTGGGGCGGGAGAATCTCGGCGCGCGGCTGTTCAACGTCTCGAGCATGCTGTGCGAACTGGTGTCGGGCCCGGGCGACCGCCCGGTGATTCTGCACCTGGTGAACTACGCGGACCACCCGACGGAACTGGTGACGGTGCACCTGGTGGAGAAGGTCCAGACGGCGACGCTCTACTCGCCCGACGGGCCGCCACAGGAGGTTGAGGTCTACCCGCAAGACAAAGGCAGCGGGATCGACATCGAGAAGGTGGGAGCGGTGGCGACGCTAGTGCTGGAGTGAGGGCGGGGCTCGGCCAGGTTCCCAAGGACGCGATCCTGCACTCGTGGCTCTGCCTCAGTCCCCCGGCGCCCAATCGTCCTCTACCGGAGCGGAAGGTATAGCACGCCCGCCGCCCAGTCCTCTTCGACCGCGCACTCATCGAGCAATAGGAGGTCTTGGATCACAGAAGCCGTAGAAAGCGAATCCGGGACAAACACGATGGGAGCGCATCGCGAGGCGATCCGGACTTGGGCGCGCATCGCGGGGATCATGGTGGATAGGTCATGCGTTGCGACGACGCGGCCCTGAGCAGTCGCAAATCTCAGCATCGCCAGATCATCCTGACCGGAGATTTCAGCGATGTCCTGTGCCCGCACGATATCAGTTGCCGGAGACTGCCGCAGGATGCCGCGAATGATCGCGTTACGGAAATTCTCGTCTGCCAGCCACTTCACTGGCTCTTCCGGCGTGCCAGGAGGCGTTCCCGGAGGCCGCGGGGCGACCATTCTTCTTCGTGCGCCTGCACTAGCTCCTGCTCGTCGCGGCTGCGGCGTTCGAAATACTCGGCTAGCTCGGAGCTGTGCTTCAGGTAGTAGCCAATCACCTGGTAGACGTCTGAAAGTTGGAGCGTCGGGAAATCCTGCGCGATTTCTTCCGGGGTTGCGCCAACGTTGAACGCCCGCACGATAACATCGAACGTTACCCGGCTTCCACCGACGCGATACACGCCGTTTGCGTCCTTCGTCAATGGAATGGCCTCAACCACTTCTCCCGCCATGCTCGATTCCCAATCTACCAGACGGTGGAAACAGGCGCGCACTTTCGGCCCGTTGCGATATTGACATAGCGCGGCAGTCCGTCAGACCGTGAGCGGCGGCTTGCGGGTATGCCAGTCGGTGGCGGATTGGTACGCGTGTCCCACCCGAAACAGAGCGGCCTCGTCGAACGGACGGGCGTAGAACTGAATCGCGAGCGGCAGCGGCGGGGGACCGGCCGTGAAGCCGCAGGGCAGCACGATGGCCGGAACGCCGGTGACGTTCGCGAGGTTGAAGACGTCCGGGCGCGGATCTGGCGGCGGATCGCGCGGGGCGTCGGTGCCGACGGTCTCCGAGTCGAGCCGGGGGGCGGGGTTGCCGGCCGGCAGCATCATGACATCGCAGGTCTCGAATACCCGGCGCATTTCCTCCATCAGCATGGTGCGGACGCGGTGGGCCTTGATGTAGTCGACGGCGGAGTAGAACGTGGCGATCTCGAGGCGCTCGCGGACCAGCGGGTCGAGAACATCCGCGTGCTGCTTGAGCCGCTTTTCGTGGTACGCCGAGGCCTCCGAGCCAAGGATCACCGCCGACGCAGTACCGCAAAGAGCGGCGTGGCGAACGGTAACATCCACCAGCGAGGCGCCCATGTCCTTGAGCAGCGAAAGCGCGCGGCGGAGGGCGGCGTCAGTTTCCGGGTGGACGTGCTCGAAGAAGTGCTCCGTGGGGACGCCGATGCGGATGCCTTTGATGTTGCCGGTAAGAGCCTTGGCGTAGTCGGGGACTGGTTCGGCGGCCGCGTTCCGGTCGAGCGGGTCCGCGCCGGCGACAACCTGTAGCATTCGGGCTACGTCCGCGACGGTTCGCGCCATTGGCCCGAGATGATCGAGCGTCCAACTGAGACCGGTGACGCCGTAGAGGCTGATTCGGCCATAGGTTGGCTTGAGCCCCACGATGCCGCAGCTTTTAGCGGGACCGCGAATGGAGCCTCCCGTATCGCTGCCGAGCGTAAGCGTCGCCATCCGCGCCGCGAGCGCCGCGCCGGAACCGGTGGAGGAGCCCGAGGGCGAATACTCGAGGTCCCACGGATTCCGGGCCGGGGCGGTCAAGCTCTTCTGGCCGCTGCCCATGGCGAATTCGATCGTGTTGAGCTTTCCGACGAGGATGGCGCCGGCCTGGTTGAGCCTCGCGGTCGCGGTGGATTCGTGATCGGGGACCCAGTTGGCGTTGACCTTCGAGCCATTCGTGGTGCGGATGCCCTTGGTGGCGATAAGGTCCTTCACGGCGTAGGGAATGCCGTGGAGCGGTCCGCGATAGCGGCCGGCGGCAATCTCCTTTTCGGCGATGCGGGCCTGTTCTAAGGCGTGGTCGCCGGTGACGGTGATGAACGCCTGGACCTTCGCGTCGAGCGCCTTGATCTGGTCGAGATGGGCGCGGACCACTTCGACCGGGGAAAGCTTTCGTCTCCGGAGAAGCGGCGCCAGGTCGGCGGCGGACTGAAAGACGATTTCAGAGGCAGGCATGGGTCACCTCAAGAGGAAGGCGATGGGTGATCATTTCAGGATTCCCTGCGTCGGCCCGACCGAGTCGTCGAAATCGACGTTTCGGAGGGTCTCCAATTGCTTCAGGCGGCGTTCGAGGACTGGCTTCAGGATCTCCAGCCGCTCCCGATTGAGATCGATGCCGTGGAAACGGGACACGGCGCCGAGTGCGTCGATGGTAAGCGCCGGCGCCGGCGCCTGAGCGTGCGTCCCGGTTTGGGCGCTGCCGGCAAGGGCGAGTCCCTGAAGCAGGCGTCTCCTGGCAATGGTCATGGCATTCTCCTTCTCCGAAGTTCTCCTTAGTACAGGGTTTCACAAATAAGGTTGCGTATCCGATTCGCATGTAATGTGGGGCAGGCCCAAGGCCTGCGGCGGCCTCTCAGGCCGCCCACACGGAGGCGGGCCGAGGGCCCGCCGCAGCTCAAGGAGCTGCCCCACGGTGCTGGATACGTCACCGTAATTCCGAACAAGAGTACATAGCTCAAGCGGGCGGGCGGATTGCGCCGTGTGCGGCTCCCCGGCCCCCCCATTCGCGCCCAGACCTTGCAATATACAACGGATCGGCGGCCCTGGTCCGGGCTGCGCCCGCCGGACGCTCAGCCGGCGCCGCGCTATACTCGTTTGCCATGAATGTCACCGTCGAGAAGACCGGCGCGACGAGCTTCAAGGTAACCGTGAAAGGCGCGGCCTCAACGACGCATGCCGTCACCGTTTCGCCGGAATATTGGAAAAAATTAACGGGCGGACGCGTCCCGGCGGAACGGCTGGTAGAAAAATCCTTCGAATTCCTGCTGGAACGCGAAAGCAACAGCAGCATATTGCGTTCGTTCGATCTGCCGGTGGTTCAGCGATATTTTCCGGAGTACGAGCGGACGATCGTCGGGATGCTCGAGGACTCGCCGTAGCGCGGCGCCCGGGTCAGGCGACGTTTCAGGCGCCTTCCAGCTTGGCGTCCATGGTGATCTTCGCGTTGAGCAGCCGCGAGATGGGGCAGCCGGCTTTGGCGTTCTGCGCCGCCGTGTCGAACGCGTCCCGCGAAGCGCCGGGGACGGCGGCGACAACGTCAAGGTGACTGGCGGTGACGGCCCAGCCGCTGTCGTCGCGTTCCATGGTGATCGTCGCCGTGGTGCGGATGGAGGCGGCCGTCAGTCCGGCGTTGCCGAGTTGGGCGGAAAGCGCCATCGAAAAGCATCCCGCATGGGCCGCGGCGACCAATTCCTCCGGGTTCGTGCCCGGACCGTTCTCAAAACGCGTGGTAAACGAGTATTGCGTGTCGGAGAGCACGCCGCTCGCCGTGGAAATACGGCCCTTTCCACTCTTCAAATCCCCTTCCCAGACAGCGTTCGCGGTTCGTTTCATGCGCCCAGATTAGCACGAGGCGACTGGGCGGCGGCCCAAGCAGGCCGTGCCGGCTCGGCGCTATCCTGAAGCTGAATGTCCGAGAACCTGCGCGAGTTTGAAGCCGGCCCCGATCCGTTTGGCGTGACGTGGAACGTGCGTTTCGGCTGGCACCAGACGGCGATTTCCATCCGGCACAGCGATACCGTGGACGTGAAGTTCTTCCTCTCCGACGGCCAGCAGGAGATCGAAAAGGTGGTCGCTCTTCCGCACCCCGATCTCATCCGCGTAAGCCAGGAAGAAGGCCGGCCGATCACCGATCCGTGGGTGATGCGGCTGGCCGCGCTTCACGTCCGGCGGGTCGTTGGAACCGGCGAGGACATGGAAAAGACGCTCCTCACGCTGGACGCCGGCAGGATCCGCCAGTACGCCGCGATGCTCCGGACCGCCGCGCCGGCTGCTCGGTAATCGCGTTTCACAGCGCAAACTCGGCCAGCTTCGTGTACTTCGAACCGGCCGGGCCCATCACGCTTTGGTACAGGTAGTGCCGGTCCACGGTGAAGGCGCCGAATTCGGTGGAAGGAAGCGCCTCGATCGCCGCGCGCAGGCCGGCCAGTTCGGCCCCAGGGGGAATGCGCGCCAGCGTCAGGTGCGGCGAAAAGTCCCGTTTCTCCGAGGCGACGCCCAGCCGGCTCATCGCCCGGTCGGCGTCCCGCGCCAGTTGGTACAAGCCCTCGCTCGCCTCGATGCCGCCCCAGAACACGCGCGGGGCGCGGGCGTTCGGAAACCAGCCGAGTCCGCGGACCGCCACGTCGATGTTGCCCGGGCGCGGCAAACCGGTGAGCGCGGATTTCACTTCTTCCAGGCGCTCCTCAGGCCATTCGCCGATAAACTTCGCGGTCACGTGCATGTTGTGCGGCGGGCTCCAGCGCAGGCTTGCGGCCGGCCGCAGTCTGTCGAGCAGGCATTCGAGATTCCGCACCACCTCGTTGGTCAGGTCGAGGGCGGTGAACAGGCGCATGTCGATACCGTACCCTATTCTCGAATGATCTGGCGGGACGCGATGCCGCTAGGGCGGCTGCTGGCCGCGAGCGAAGTCGTGGCGCGGGAATTCTATTCTCGTCCGGCCGCCGGCGTCGCGCGCGACCTGGTGGGCAAGCTGCTCGTCCATGGGCGCGCGGCGGGCCGCATTGTGGAAACCGAGGCTTACCTCGGCGCCGAGGACAGAGCCGCCCATGCTTCCCGCGGACTCACCAACCGCACCCGCGCGCTGTTCGGCCCGCCGGGCCACGCCTACGTCTATTTCATCTACGGCATGTACGAGTGCCTCAACCTGGTGGCGGAACCCGCCGGATCGCCCGGCTGCGTTCTGATTCGCGCGCTGGAACCGCTGGCCGGCATCGGTCTGATGAGACAGCGCCGCCCGGCCGCGCGGCGGCTACAGGATCTCGCCGCCGGTCCCGGCAGGCTTACGCTGGCGATGGGGATCACGCGCGAGCATTATGGCGCCGACGTCACCCGCGGTCCGCTTCAGGTGCGCCGCTTCCTTCAGGATCTCCCGATCGAAGTGCAGGTCAGCCGCCGCGTCGGGATTCGCCATTGCGCCGACTGGCCGCTCCGCTTCTCGGCCGCCGGCAATCCGTTTGTCAGCCGGCCCTGGCCGGAAAACGCCGTGCTAACTTCAGAGGTATGCTGAAGCCGACCATCTTCCGGGAATACGATATCCGGGGCATTGCCGACCTTGACCTGCAAGACGACGACATCGCCGTCCTCGGCCAGGCGATCGGGACGTTCCTGCAGCGGGCCAACGGAAGGAACGTAAACCTCGGCCGGGACTGCCGCCTCAGCTCGCCGCGTCTGAGCCGCGCTATCGCCAACGGGCTCGCCGCCAGCGGCTGCCGCGTCACGGACCTGGGAACGGTTCCGACGCCGGTTCTTTATCATTCGACGATGCGCATGGGGGCCGACGGCGCGGTGATGATCACCGGAAGCCACAATCCTTCGGAATACAACGGCTTCAAGATTCTCAGCGGTCCCGCGACGATTTTCGGCGAAAAGATACAGGAAATACGCCGGTTAATCGAAGGAGGCGATCTGCTGACAGGGGAAGGCTCCTACCGCGAGTACGACGGCATCTCGCCATACGTGGACGATATCGCCTCGCGATTCCGCTGGGACCGCCGCATTAAAGTGGTCCTCGACGCGGGAAATGGGACCGCCGGGCCGACAATGAGCCGGGTTCTCGAATGCCTCAACGTGGATGCCACGGCGCTTTACTTTGAAATGGATGGAAATTTCCCGAACCACCATCCCGATCCCACGCTCGAAGAGAATCTCGATGCGCTCGTGGCCGCGGTCAAGGAGCAGGGGGCGGAGCTGGGAATCGCCTTCGACGGCGACGTCGATCGCATCGGGGCGGTGGATGAAACCGGGAGGGTGGTGTGGGGAGACTTCCTGATGCTCATCTTCGGCCGGGAAATCCTGACCCGCAAGCCGAACGCCACGTTCATCGCCGAAGTGAAATGCTCGCAGATCCTGTATGACGAACTGCGGCGGCTCGGCGGCAACGCGATCATGTACCGTACCGGCCATTCGCTCATCAAGGCGAAGATGAAGGAGACCCATGCCGACCTGGCCGGCGAGATGAGCGGCCACATGTTCTTCGCCGACCGCTATTACGGCTACGACGACGCCATCTACGCCGCCTGCCGCCTGATGGAAATCGTGGCCAACTCCGGCAAGCCGCTTTCGGCGCAACTGGAGGGCCTCCCGCAGACGGTCACCACGCCGGAGATCCGCGTGGACTGTTCCGACGAGGTGAAATTCGAATTGGTGTCCCGGGTCGCCGAACGGTTCCGGAAAACCCACAACGTGGTGGATGTCGACGGCGTACGGGTACTGTTCCCGCACGGTTGGGGGCTGGTGCGCGCCTCCAACACCCAGCCGGTGCTGGTGCTGCGATTCGAAGCGCTCACGCGGGAGCAGTTGGGGGAATACCGCCGGGAAATCGAGACCGCCCTGGAAGAAGCGCGAGCGGCGGCAACGTGAGAATTTCCCCCGTTCGTCGATAATTCCGCGACGGCGACGCCAACAAAACAAAGAAAATGTTTCAGGCGAACGACAAACGAATGGCGCAGAATCGGAATGGCTTCCTGCCGGTTCGCCTCCTTGGCGTTGCGATTATGTTTCTGGGCGCCCTCGGTTCGTGGTACAACTGGCGCCTGGTAGCGACCGAAGGCAGGTTCTTGATCAAACTCTGCGTTTTCGCGCCGCTGGCGATTTCCGGCGGCTTGCTGATCTTACTGCGGCCTGAATGGGCGAGACCGCTAGGGAAGGACAGCTCCCGGGGACACAAGATGGCGCTGATTGCCGTCATCGCTTTCATGGCGGCGGGGTCCGGCATGGAGCTGTTCCGTCTGCAGCGCTATCGTTCCGAGCTAACCCCGCGGCCGAAGGTGATCGCGTGGTCTCCGAGCATGGGGAAGCCGCCCATACCCTCGGCGCTCGCGTCGCGTGCCGGTCCGCCAAGCCTGACATTTCTGGGACGGCAGTATCGTCTCGGGTCCTTTCATCAGGCTTCCAACCCCGAGTGGGGATTTGTGACCGGCGCGGAGACGGCGGACGACTGGACGACGCGGCTGACGATCGTCGATCGCGCGGACGTCCGCACGCCCGAAGATCTGGACCGCCTGGCCGAGAGCATGGCGTCGGCCTGGCAGTCCCGGGGCGGACGCATTGTGACGGTCAAGACGATGGGACAAGCTCCGGCAACGCCGTTCCAATACGCTGTGGTGGCTTTCGATCAACCCGCCGAGCACCGCCGGGAGTTGCATTTCGCAAAGATGGCGCTGGTCTCGGGCAACGGCGTCGTCGTGACTTATGGCGTGCGCCTCGCCGATCCTCAAGACTACCGGGCCAAAGCGGATCGGTTTCTCGATGCGAACTCCGTCACGATTGGGCGCGAACTGGAAAACCTGGTCCTGCCGGAGGTAAGTACGCTGCCAAAGTACCCCGAGCGTCCCATGGCGCGACCCGATTAACGCGCCAGAGCCGCCGCCCGGCCATGTTAATATCGTGAGCGCCTTTAAGGAATAACCTCATGGACCAGCGCAAACACGCTCCCTATGTGCCTCCTTCGGTCGAGATGAAGGAGTTTACCCTTCGCGCGCTGCTGCTCGGGCTGGTGATGACGGTCGTGTTGGGCGCGGCGAACGCGTATCTCGGGCTGAGGGCCGGAATGACGATCGCGGCCACGTATCCGGCCGCGGTCATCAGCATGGCGGTGTTGCGGCTGCGGCGCGGAACCATCCTGGAAGAGAACATCGCGCGCACGGTGGGCTCGATCGGCGAATCGGTGGCGGCGGGCGCCATCTTCACGATCCCGGCGTTCGTGATCTCGAAAGCCTGGATGCGCTTCGACACGCCGGAGGCCTACTGGAATTCCACCATCCTGATGCTGGTCGGCGGCGCGCTGGGCATTCTCTTCGTGACCCTCCTGCGCCGGGTGATGGTGGAGGATCCGGAACTGCCGTACCCGGAATCGGTGGCCGCCGGCGAGATTCACAAGGCGGGCCAACGCGGGGCGGGCGCGGCCAAGACGCTGTTCTCCATGATGGGACTCGGCGGCCTGACCTACCTGCTGGGCGAATTCCGCCTCTTTACGGCCAGCCGCGATTTTCTGGTTCATGTCGGCGAGATCGGCAAGAGCGTCGTGCGGCTTGGCGGCGCCCCGGACTCGCAGGCCCTCAGCGCGGGCGCCATCACCAAGGTCTCCGCTCCGGCGGTGAGCCCGGCGTATCTCGGCGTCGGCTACATCATCGGGCCTCGGCTGGCGGCGTTGAACTTCGCCGGAGGCGTGGTCGCGTGGGGCCTGCTGGTGCCGCTGCTGTTGTATTTCCTGGGCCCGCAACTGGCCGCCACGATGCCGGCCGGCGCCGGCGAGGAGGCATGGGACGGACTCGCGCAGTCTATCTGGATCCGCATCGTGCGGCCCATCGCGGTGGGGGGCATGCTTGTTGGCGCCGCGTTCACGCTGTTTCGCATGCGCACCAGCCTGGGCATTGGGCTGCGCCGGGCGGTCTCCGACTTGAAGAAAGCCGGCGCGCAGGCCGAAGCCCGGGATCGAACCGAGCGCGATCTCGGCGCTAAGCCGGTGTTCGCCGGGCTGTTTGTGACGTTCATCGCGATGATCGCGCTGTACGCCTACCTGTCGGGCACCCTGCCGGGCGGCGCGACAGCCGCGCTGGTGATGATCGTTCTCGGCTTCTTCTTCGCCGCGGTTTCGGGAAACCTGGTGGGCATGATCGGCTCGTCCAACAACCCCGTCTCCGGACTGACGCTGTCCACGCTGATCGTGGCCGCGCTGCTGATGGTGGCGATCGGCGTCACCGGGCCGGCAGGCGTGGCGGCGGTGCTTGGCGTGGCGGCGGTGGTTTGCGTGTCGTCCGCGGTGGCGGGAGAGATGCTTCAGGATCTGAAAGTCGGCCACATCCTGGGCGGCACGCCGCGCAGCATGCAGATCGGCGACTTCATCGGCGTCTTCGTCGCCTCGCTGGTCCTTTATTTTCCGCTGCTGCTGTTGCACCAGGGCAACATCAACGAGGGCGGCATCGGCTTCGGCGATCCGAAGCTCTCGGCCCCCCAGGCCGGCCTCATGGCGTCGCTGGCGCAGGGTATCGTCGGCGGCGACATGGCCTGGCCGCTGGTAATCGTGGGCGCGCTGATGGGCTTCGCGCTCATCATGGTGCAGGTGCGCAGCCCGATGCTGTTCGCCGTCGGCATGTACCTGCCGCTGGAGACCACGTTCGCGATTTTCGTGGGCGGGGTCATCCGGTGGCTCACCGACGTTTTGCGCGACCGCCGGGGCTTCAACGAGGCGCAGAAGGCGAGGGTAGAGAACGCCGGCGTCCTCACCGCCTCCGGCCTCATCGCGGGCGAAGCCTTGATGGGCCTGGTGAAAGCGGGTTTCAGTTTCCAGGGCAGGCCGCTGGCCGAGGTTTTTTCGTTCTTCGCCGAGCCGCCGCTGATCATGGGCGGCGTCGTGCTGGCGTTTCTCATCGTCGTCATGGCGCGGTTTCCCATCACGCAGGCGGGCAGTCCGGACGAGCCGGCGCCGCCCACTGCGATGATGTAGGCGTGGGGAGGACGATTTCATGTCGCTGATGCGGGAGATCCGCCAGTTCCGCGTTCCCGCGCGGTCGGTGGCTATCTGGTGGCTGGGACAGAACGGCTATATTTTCAAGACGCCCGAAGGCACGCTGGCGGGCGTCGATCTTTACCTCACCAATAGCTGCGACGGCGTCTACGAAGAGCTGAACCTGAGCCGGCTGGTCCCGATCATGGTAGCTCCGGACGAGCTGGATATCGACGTTTTCGCCTGCACGCACAACCACCAGGACCACACCGATCCGGAAACGATCCGCGGCTTGCGCAACAAGGACACCATGCAATTCGTCGGACCGCACCCAAGCTGCCGCGTCTTCCGGGACGAAGGCGTCGAGGAGGGCCGCGTCGTCCCGTCCTGGCCGGACTGCGAGATCGAGTTTCGGGACATCCGGATGCGAGGGACGTTCGCCCTGCCCACCGACGCCACGGACCTCAACCACATGGGGTTCGTGTTCGAGTTCGGCGGCGGCCCCAAGATCTACGTCACCGGAGACACCGACTACTCCGAACTGCTCGGTTCAGCCGCCAGGCACGCGCCGGACCTGCTGATCACCTGCATCAACGGCGGCTTCAACAATCTTTCGCACTGGGAAGCGGCGACGCTGGCGGAACAGATTAAGCCGAAGGCGGCAATCCCGTGCCACTACGACATGTTCCCGGACAACTCGGCCAACCCGAAGCTGTTCGAGGCCGCGCTGCGTCTGAAGGCGCCCGGCGTGCGGTACCAGGAACTGGCGTACGGTCGGCCCCTGGTGTTCGGATTGTAGCTTGCGTCGATTTCGCTTTCAGCGTTCAGCTTTTTCGCTCATTCAGAAGCAGAAAGCCGATCGCTGAAAGCTGATAGCTGCTAATCACCCGCCGGCGTCGGCGCTCACCATGCGGGCATGTTCGGCGGCGTTGAACAGCGACTGAAACGGCAGCGCTGCCGCCCCGCGAATCACCGCCTGCCCCCGAAGCGTCGAGGGGCGCAGGATCAGGTTCTTGAAGTTCAGGAACTCGCGGCCGTCCGCGAACTGATCGGTGATGATGGGACCTACCAGCGGCCAGGCCTCCGTGATGGCGCCGTCGAGGATCACCGCGTCCGGGTCCAGCCCCCAGACCACGTTGGAGATCCCAATTCCCAGGTAGCGGGCCGACTCGCGCAGGGCCTTTGCCGCCTCGGGCGCGCCGGTCAGGGCCAGGTGGCAGATCCGCCGCACGCCGGCCGTCACGTCGCCGGCGCGGGGGCACTTCCGGTTGCCGTTGAGCAGGCGGTAACGCTCGCAGGTGGCGGCGTCGGAAGCCAGCTTCTCGAGGCATCCCGGGCGTTCGTGCCGCGCATCGCCGTCGAGATCGGCGATCACCATCTGGCCGAACTCGCCGGCCGCCATGTGCTGGCCGTAGTACAGCTCGCCGTCGACGATCATGCCGATGCCGATGCCTTCGTCCACTTTCATCATCAGCAGGCAATGGGCGTCCTGCACGTCCGGGCTGCCGTAATGGTACTCGGCGAAAGCGGCGGCGCGGACGTTGTTCTCGACGAAGACCGGCATCTTCAGGCGGGATTCAAGGTAGTCGCGGACGGGCACCCTGGTCCAGGCGGGGTTGTTGCCGCGCTCGATCACCCCGTCGCGGCTGTTGACAATGCCGCGGGCGCCGATGCCGATTCCCTCGAACTCGCGGTCCTTCATGCGCTTGCGGATCGCCCGCACCCGCCGGCACAACACGTCGAGCGCCTCCTGCGGCTCGGCCGGGGTCAGGAAATGGACCGTCTCGAGCAACCGGCCCGCCAGCGTGCCCACCGAGATCCGGGTTTCCCAGTTGTGGACGTCCACGCCGATAGACAGCAGGCTGGCGTCGTCGAGTTGGAGCGGCGCCGCCGGCCGCCCGCCGGTGGACCGCGCCGGTCCCTGCTCGCTCACCAGCCGCTGCTCGATCAACTCGCCGATGATGCGGGAAGCGGAGGCCTCCGACAGCCCGGAGAGGCTGGCGACTTCCGCGCGGGAAAGCCGGCGGCGCCGCCGGAGAAGGCGCAGTACCATCGCCCGGTTCGCCCGCGCTGGGGCCAGCGTACGCCGAACAGTGCTCACCGAACCCATGCTATGACAGCCGGCCCGTGCGGCGCAAACTTTCTTTCACGCTGAAGGAAAGTACCTCTTGACAGCGCTCCCAATTTAGGATAGCCTGAACCAGAAATTCTCAACTTTGGGGGTTTACCTTTAATGGTAAAGAAGTTACTCTTGATTCTTGCCGTCGCTGCGCCGTTGCTGGCGCAGACTGGCAACGGAGTTGTTTCGGGCACCGTGCTCGACGCCTCGCGCGCCGCGATCCCGGGCGCCAAGGTTACGCTGACCCAGACCGCCACCGGCGTCGCGCGAAGCGTGGAAACGACGGGCGTCGGCATCTATTACTTCGGCTCGGTTCCGATCGGGCCATACCGGCTGGAAGTAGAGTCCTCGGGCTTCAAAAAGTGGTCCGGCACCTTGCAGGTGGAAGCCGGCCAGCGCGTCGTCATCGACCCGCAAATGGAAGTCGGCACGCTCGAGGCCGTGGTTGAGGTCACCGGCGCCGCGCCGGTCATCGCGACCGAGGGCATGGAAATCGGCGACGTCAAGGATGCCCAGCGCATCCGGCAACTGCCTCTTAACGGCCGGCTGATCGCGAATCTCTTCGACCTGACGCCCGGCGTGGAAGGCGGCGGCAACCCGCGCGTCAATGGCATGAAAGTCGGCTCGGCGGACATGCTGCTGGACGGCATCTCGTTCATGGACCGCTACGGCGGCGGCCTGCGCCCCGTCCAACCCGGCCTGGACACCATCCAGGAGTTCCGCGTCGAAACCACGGGGTCCGCCGCCCAGTACTCGCGTCCCGCAACCATGACGCTGGTGACCAAGAGCGGCACCAACGAAATTCACTCCACCGCGTTCTGGACGCACCGCAATAATTTCGGCGGGCTGAGAGCGCGGCAGCGGCAGGATTTCTTTGATACCCCGCCGCAGTACATCCGCAACGAGTTCGGCATCTCCGCCGGCGGCCCCATCGTCAAGAACAAGACCTTCTGGTTCGTGGCGTACGAAGGGCAGCGGGAGCGCCAAGCGACGTTCGCGCGCGCCCAAGCCGCCAACGACGCCATCTGGGGCGGCGATTTCAGCGGCGCGGTAGATTCCGACAACGTGCCGATCACCATCTACGATCCGCTGACGACGGCGGCGGACGGCACGCGGACGCCGTTCGCCGGCAACCGAATTCCATCGAGTCGCATCGCGCCGATTGCCGCCACAATGAAGAGCGTGTCGGCCGCGCCGAACGCGCCCGGCAATCCATGGCTGGAGCCGAACTTCCAGACGTACTATCCGCGGGTGGCCGACATCAACACCTACACCTTCAAGGGCGACCACGTGTTCTCCGAGAAAGACAACCTTTCGGCCCGGTACACCGACTCGCACCGTCCATTCGCTCTCTACGGCGGCCGTTACGGTTATCCGCCTCCGGGCTCGACGAATGCCGGCGGCACGGGCGCGCAGGACACCACCATTCGTTCGGCATTCGCCCGCTGGAACCACGTCTTCTCGCCGACGCTGCTCAACGAGTTCCAGGCGTCCGCCAACCGCGCCAAGAACCATACCGGTACCCTGGCGGACTCCACCAACTGGGCCGACCAGCTTGGCTTCCCCAACCCGTTCGGCACCACCGGCTGGCCTACGATCTACTCCGAGAGCCCCTTCTACTACTGGGGCGGATGGGACGCCGACAATCCGCAGGACCAAAACCTGACCGCCTTTCAGCTCGAGAACAACGTCACGTGGATTAAGGGCACCCACACCGTGAAATTCGGCTTCAAGGGCCGCCAGGAATATAACAACGCCCGCGAGTTGCAGCAGTCCCAAGGCTCGCACTACTTCGGCGGCGAGTGGACCGCCCTTTACGACCCGGCCGACGAACAGCGCGTTTCCTTTACGGGCAACGGCTTCGGCAGCATGCTGCTTGGGCTTCCCACGTACCTTTCCAACCAGTACAACCGCGGCTACTTCTACTTCCAGCAGAAGGAAATCGGCTTATACGTGCAGGATAGCTGGAAAGTGAGCCAGCGCCTCACCCTGGATATTGGCCTTCGTTGGGACAAGTGGACGGTCTTCAAGGAAAAATACGACCGCCTGGTGAACCTCGACCTCCAGGACTACGTCGGCAAGATGCAGGTTGTTACGCCGCACAGCACCCGGATGGAAGACATTCCGGGAATTCCTGGCGGCGTGCTCGCGTCATGGGGCGCCCGCGGCCTCACCTGGACCACCGCGGACCAGGCCGGCTTCCCGGGGGGACTCCTGCCCGCGGACAACAACAACTTCGCGCCTCGCATCGGCGCGGCGTTCCGCATGAGCGATAAGTGGGTGTTGCGCGGCGGCTACGGCATCTATTACTGGCCGATGCCGCTGGTGCAGATCCTGGCCAGTTCCAGGACCAATCCCCCGCTAAACCTGCGCTTCCAAAACTCGCTCGATAACGCCAACGGGCGGATTGACAACTATGCGCTGTCTTACGCACCATCGCCGAACGACTTCATCGGCCGCGCCGCGGTGGACGTCGAGGGCATCGCCGGCATCAGCAATAGGGCGCAAGCCATGATGCCGTGGGACATCCACAACTGGAGCGACAACATGATGCAGTCGTTCAACGTCACATTTGAACGCGAAATCATGCGGGAGACCGCGCTCCGTCTCAGCTACATCGGCAACCACGGCAGCAACCTCGAGCAGCGCTGGCGCTGGAACGATCCCGAATCGGAGTTCAACTTCCAGGCTCGCACCGGACTGGCGGCGAATTCCTCCAATCCCGATCCTCGCCGCGCCAATCCGAACTGGACCAGCGGATGCTGCAACGCCCCCATCCGCCACAACGGCTTCTCCAACTCCCATTCGGTGCAAGCCGAAGTGGAGCGGCGGTATTCCAGCGGCCTGGCGTACCAGGCCTTCTACACCTTCTCCCGCGTGATGACCACGACGGACACCGGCGGATTCAACTTCGGCTCCAGCGGCATCAACTCCTCGGGTAGCAGCAGCGCCTATGCGGTTCCCGAGAACCATCTGATTCTTGGCAATCCGAACCTGTCGGAAAGCCAGCGGCTGCGCATGGGCTACGCCAATTCGGTGGAAGTGCCGGCGCACCGAGTCCGTTTCAACGGCATCTACAGCCTTCCGTTCGGCCGAGGCAAGAAGTTCGGCAGCGGCGCCTCGGGCGCGCTGAATCACGTCATCGGAGGCTGGGAGATCGCCTTCATCGGCAACTGGCGCGGCGGCAACTGGATGGGCGTGGATGCCAGCCGCTACCTGTTTGGCGATCCGACGCTCGACGCCGACCAGCGTCTCGAGATGACCTATAACGGTCTCAGGCAGCGGCTTTGGTTCCGCGGCTACCTTGACCCCACGCTGGCCAGAGATGTCGACCAATCGGCGCTTCAGGCTCTGATCCCGCTGGATCGTTCCCAGCGCGTCCTCCGGCCGGTCGGCGCCAGCTTTGACAACCGGGTCCAGGTGCAACTCGCCGACGGATCCGTCCGCAACACCTCGATCACCGACATGCTGAACTGGAACGCGCGGAACTTCTTCCGCGGTCCAGGCGCCTGGAACACCGACCTTTCGCTGTTCAAGAACATCTATTTCACTGAGCGGCTGAAGACGCGCATCACCGCGGACTTCTTCAACGCGTTCAATCACCCGCTCGATCTGAACCCGAACGCGGGCACGGGCTTGCAGGATCTCAGCCGGCAATCCAACGATCCCCGCATCATTCAGTTCTCGCTTCGCGTCGAGTTCTAGTTTCCCCTCCAAGTGGGGGCCGGGTACGCCCGGTCCCCACGCTTCTTCTCCGTTCTCGTCTCAGCCCCGGCGTCCCGCCCCCTTATAATCAAGGTGCGAGCGCTGATGCGACCCACCCGCCCCCTGGGGGTTTTTCTCACCTTCTTACTTATCGCTGTGCTCTTGTCCTGCCGTTCCGCCGAGCGGCGTGAGGAAGCTGAGGAGACGCCCGCGCCGTCGTTCCGGCCGTACCGCTTCGACGATAACCTCGAAACCGCGGCCACCGTTTCCGCGCCGGAAATCCGCACGTCCGCTCGGGTCGCCGATCCGATTATCTGGAAGGACTTCCTCACCGAAAAGGACGCCAACTGGAAACTGCTCCGTGGATTCATGGGCTTGCGCGACGGCGACCTCATTCTAAAAGGAGGCGGCGCCAGCCCGGTGATCCAATCGCCGAAAGATCCGGAAATCGACTGGAGCCTCTTCGACACGGTGGTGATTCGCATGATGGCCGAGGGCGGCTCCGAGCTGAAGATCAAGATCGGCGACGTCGAGTTGACCCAGAAGCTCGGCCCCCCTCACGAATATCGCGTCTACCGCTTCGATGTCGATATCCAGGCGCCGCGCGGGACCCGGCCGCTGGCGATCATGCCCACCGACAGCCCGGCCCACCTGGCGGCGATCGACTACATCGAGCTCGCGCCGCGCCGCACCAGTTTCCCCACCGCCGCGGGCAAGCAGGTGATCGGCAAAGGCGAGGAGTATCGCAACGCCATTTACGTCCACTCGCCGTCCACGCTCACCTTCGAAGTTCCGGTTCCGGAACACGGGCGCCTGAAGTTCGGCATCGGCGTGGCGCAGAAGAACCAGCCGGTGACCTTCCGCGTGCTGGCCGGGCCCTCCGGCAAGCCGGTGTTCAAGGAGAAAGTCGGCGATGCCTCCCGCTGGGCGGACGCCGACGTCGACCTGTCCGCGTTCGCGGGCGAATCCACGACGATCGTTTTCGAGACAACGGCGGACAGCAACGGCGCCGTCGGCTTCTGGACCAACCCCCTGCTGACCACCGCCGCGCCCAAGAACCGGCCGAACGTTTTGATCTACCTGGTGTGCAGCCTCCGGACCGACCATACCAGCCTCTACGGGTACGAGCGCGACACCACGCCGTTCATGAAAAGCCTCGGCGCGGCGGGCGTCGTTTTCGAAGACGCCCAGGCGCAGGCCCCGTGGACGAAAGCGTCCGTGCCGTCGCTGATGACCTCGCTCTACGCGTACGCCACCAACATCCGGCACGACACGGACACCATCCCCCGCGCCGCCGTGCCCCTGGCGGAGGTCTTCCGGAAGGAAGGCTACAGCACGGCCAGCATCGTCACGAATCCGTTTGTCGGCCGGGCGTCGGGCCTGCACCGCGGCTACGACTACATGGTGGAGTACCCTGTGGTCCACCACGAGCGCAAGGACGACGTGGACCGCGGGACGGATTCGGCCGCGCTGAACAAGGTGGCGCTTCCTTGGCTCCAGCGGCATCACCACGAGCCGTTCTTCCTTTACCTTCATGTCACCGATCCGCACGCGCCGTACCGGCCGCCGAAGGAGTTCGAGCGCAAATTCGCCGACCCCGCCGAGACAAAGCAGTTCGACGAAGCCTACCGCGGCATGTGGGACCCGCGGCAGTACGGCGGCGGGACCACCGTTTCGCCGGAAATGGTGAAGCGCAAGGGCGTGGATCCGAAGCGGTTCATCCAGCAGGCCAAGGATCGCTACGACGGCGAGGTGGCGTTCATGGATCACAGCCTGGAACAGCTTGCCGGCAAGTTGAAGGACCTGGGCGCGCTGGACGATACGCTGATCATCGTGCTGGCCGATCACGGCGAGGAGTTCTTCGATCACGGCTTCACCGCCCACGGCCATTCGCTCTACCGGGAACTGATTCACGCGGTGCTGATGATGTGGAATCCGCGGCTCCTGCCGGCGCCGAGGCGGGTGACCGAGACCGTGCAGTTGATCGACGTTTACCCGACCATCCTCGACCTGCTCAGGATCGCCCCGCCGGGCCTGATCCAGGGCCAGAGCCTCGCGCCCCTGCTGGCGGGAAAGCCGTTCGCGCGGAAAGCGCCGGTGGTCTCGACGCGCTTCGCCCACCCGAACGCGAAGCCGGGCGGCACGGTGCCGGAGAACCGGACCGGCGGGTTCGCCATCTTTCAGGATCAATGGAAGCTGATCTACCGCGACCAGGCCCGGCGCGCCGGACTGCCGGAGGTGGAGCTTTACGACCGCCGCGCCGACCCGAAGGAGACCTCGAACGTGGCGGCGGCGAACCCTGAGGTTGTCACGAAACTTCGGAACGAACTGGATGCGTGGATCGCGGCCCAGGAAGAGGTGAAGAAGATGGTGGGTCCCGGCGGAAAGTCGAAGCTCGATCCGCAGTCGCTCGAACGCCTTCGCACGCTGGGTTACATCGGCGGGTCGGCGCCGAAGCCCTAGCGCCGGGGACGTTTGCCGCTCCCGCCCCCCCGGCCCGGCGATATACTTGAACTGAGGTGCAAGACCGTGAAAGGGTGTTGCCTCCCCGTCCTTATAGCAGCCCTGACGCTCGCCGCGCACGCGCAGAAACCCCAATACGAGGAGCCGCCGGAGGAGGACAAAAGCCTCAGCCGCGAGACGGAATATTCGTTCAATCCGCTCCAGGCCTCCAAGGAATTCAAGGTCGGTGAGTTCTACGCCAAAAAGGGCAGCTTTCGGGCGGCGGCGGGACGTTTTGAGGAAGCGACCAAGTGGAACCCGTCGTTCGCTGACGCTTTTTTGAAACTTGGCGAGATGCGCGAGAAAATCGCGGAGCTGGAACTGAACGAGGTCGAGAAGCGGCTGACGGTGGAATCGGCCGTGGAAGCCTACCAAAAATATCTGGAGCTGTCGCCCGACGGCGACAAGTCGAAGTCCGTCAAGAGGAAACTCGAAAAGCTGAAGGCGGCGCCGAAGCCGGCCTGATCAGGCCACTTTCTTGCGGCGCTGCTTGCCCGCCTGGCGCATCACCGCCAGAATGCGATGTAAACCCGCGTCGAAATCGGGGAACAGATCGACATACTGAATCTCCTGCGCGATCTGTCCCGGTACCGGGCATGGGTCCAGCCGCACGGGAATGAGGAAAATCTCCTCCAGCGGCATCCGCGAGGCGCAATCGAGCGCATAGCGGAGTTCCGATTGAAAGAATCCGCGCTTGCCGACGCCGCGGCTCGACAGGCAAGCGATGAAAAAGTCGGAAATCCCGATGGCGCGCTCGATCGACCGCGGCCAATTCTGGCCCGGCATCAGCTTCTTTTTGTCCAGCCACGGGTCGAAATCCTGCGCTTCCAGCGCCAGGTAGAGCTTTTCGGCCGTGGCGTAATCCTCTTCCGCGTACGCGATAAACACCTTCTGGCGAGTCTCGGCGAGGAACTCGATGCCTCCGGCGCGGTTGAGCCGGAACGTGCCGAGGCCTTCGATCTCCACGGGGAAACCCTCCTGGAGGCACTTGCGCACGACGAGCGCGACCTCGCGCAGGGCGGAGTTGATGGCTGGGTTGGCCGGGTCCACGTTATTTGCCGCGCCGCCGGTTCGGCGGCTGTTCCTTGCGAAAGCCAGGCTTGGCGCCGGGCGTCAGGGTACCCAAGCCGGGGAGCGAGGCCGGCTCGCCGCACCGGAGCTTCTTGAGGATCTGGTGGACGGCGCTGTCGATGCAGTCCGCGGCTTTGGCCTGGCTGATGCGGCGCTCGTTCGCGATGCGCTTTGCCAGTTCGCTCTTTTTCATTCCACGTCCATGCTAAACCCGCGTCCGGCGGTGACGCCGGTTTTCCGCGCAGCCCAGGAGTGGAAACCGGCCACGAATCGCTTGAAATCCAACGCATTAGCTGCGCGGATAGAAATCGATTCATTGCCTGTGACCGGCTATTTCGCCGGCTGTATTTCCCGTTCGGTCTCCAGAATAATAGTCGGATCGACGGGATAGCGGCCGCTTCTGGCGCCGTAGACGGAGAGGCCGCGCCCCGCCTGACCCGGCGGGATCTCAAACACCAGCCGGATGACGGGCTGCCGGCGGAGGTGCTCCAGGAACCCGTCCGCGCCGTCGACGAGCAATTCGCCTCGCATCAGGTAACCGAAGCTGCCGTGATGAAAGGCGGCCCGGTGCGACAGCAGCCCGCGCGCGTCGGCGGGATCGTCCGCCAGTTGCACCGGGTCCAACGGGTGGCCGTTGATGTAGGTGTTCACCGTTCCTGGAAACTTCCTGCCGTCGGTCTGCGGATAATCGAGGGGAGTCACCTGCTGCGGCCAGTCCACCTTCTCGTCGCGGGCTCTGGTGGATAGCTCCGCCAGCAGCCCAAGCCGCACCGGCCGCGCGTCCAGGACCTCCTTCGGCACGTTGAACCGGTATTCGATGGTTCCCGAGCCGAGGATGAAGTACTTCGGGCTATCGATCCGGCGGGCCAGCCGCGCGGGCGAACCGATGCCCGTCCACCGCGCGGCGTGGATGCCGAGCGGCGACTTGCGCAGCACCACGCGGCGGGGGCCCAGCATCTCGACGTCCTGCTGAGGCAAGCCGGCGGCCGGCCGCGGCTCGGCCCGGTGCGCGACGACGTTAACGAAGTTCGCCGCGATGCGCTTGCCCGCGGCGTCGCGAAGCTCCATGGTTAGCGCGCCGGCGAAGCTCCGATCCTTGGGCAGCGTCGCCTCGAGCGGTCTCTGCGGCGTCACCCGGTAGCGCTCCCATGTCACCGGCCTCGAATCCAGCTCCACCTTGATATCGCGCCCCAGGTCGTCCACGCCGACCAGCGCCGGCCGCAGCATGATCTCGCCCTCGCGTTCGGAGAAGTGGCTGACCCAGACGGGAATTTCGATGTCGGCCCCGGGCGCCGCCACGATCGCCGGAGGCGTATCGAAACCGACGAAGTCTTCCCCTTGCAGGTCCGCCACCTTCATGCCGTCAACGAAAGCCTCATAGCCGAATTCCTTGTGCGAGCGATCATAATTCACGAATCCGTTGTGCTCGAATTCGACGTCGGTGAGTTCGGTGTAGATGTAGCCCTGGATCTTGGCGTGCCGCCGCAGCAGGTTGGTGAGATAACGAAAGCCCCAGGAAATGTCGCGGTCGCCGCCGCCGGCGGAAACCGCGCCGTATTCGGAATTGATGAGCGGCGCCGTGTCCTGCCGGTGTCCGGGAGCGAAGTTGAACGCCGAGCCGGGGAACGTCTTCTCCACCACCTCGTTGATGTGCGCGCGAGCCTTCTCGTAGTCGTCGATGTAAAAGTGCCAGGAGTTGATGTCGGTGACCACGTGGTCGTACTTGTCGGCGGAATTGTCCTCAACCAGCCGGGAAGGATCGGTCTTCTTCACCTCGGCGAAGACGGTCTTCACCCACTGCTGGATGTCCGGCCGCAGCTTGTATTCGTGATTGTTTCCGATGCCCCACGTCTCGTTGAACAGCACCCAGGCGAAAATCGACGGGTGGTTGCGGTCGCGGGCGATGGCGCCGCGCATCGTGCTTTCCCACGCCTGCCGGGCGCGGTCGCTGTATTCCCAGGTATTGGGCATGTCCTGCATGATGAGCAGGCCGAGTTTGTCGGCCCAGTACAGGCGGCGCGGTTCGTCGGGCTTGATGTGGATGCGAAGGCAGTTCAGGCCGAACGACTTGGCCAGTTCCATGTCGCGCCGGAGGAACTCGTCGCTGGGCGCGGTGTGGATGCCCTCCGGGTTGAACGACTGGTCGAGCGCGCCGCGAAGGTACACCGGCTTGCCGTTCAGCAGGATCGATTCGTGCGCCGCATTCCCGTACCGTCCGCGTCCGATGGTTCGCAATCCGAAATACGTGTTCACCACGTCCGCAGGCCCGCCCTCGCCCGCGACTTCAATCGTCAGGTCGTACAGGTGCGGGCTTTCCGGCGACCAGAGCTTCGGAGAAGCGACAGCGAGACTCGTCCGAAATTCGCCGGCGCCGCTGCGCGCCTCCACCTCGCCGTCCGCCGCCGTCACCGTCGAATCCGGGGACGAGAAACGCACTTTCGCCCGACCGTCCGGGCCTCGCACCACGGCCTCGACCTCGACGGACCACGTCCCGCCGTCGTTTCGAGGCGTCAGCCGCAGTTCGTCCAGGAATGTCGCCGGCCTCGCCTCCAGCCAAACCGTTTGCCAGATGCCGCTGGTGAACGTGTACCAGAACGCCACCTGTTTTCCCGTCGGCAATTCTCGATCCGTCGGGTCGAAGGCCCGCACCACCACCGTCGCCCGCTCGCCCGGCTTAATGTGGTCCGTGATATCGAACGCGAACGGCGTGTAGCCGCCTTCGTGCGCGCCGGCCTGCCGCCCGTTTACCCAGACCCGCGCCTCCCAATCGACGGCGTCGAAGCGAAGCCACACGCGCCGCCCGCTCCAGCCGGCCGGAACCGTGATGCTGCGCCGGTACCAGCCGACCTGTTGCCCGCTGGTGTCCTCGACGCCCGAGAGCTTGCTTTCCCAGCAGAACGGCACGGTGATGCGCCGGTCGAAAGGCGTGCGGGGATTCTGCCAGTTCTGATCGATGCCCAGGTCCTGCGGGTCGAAGCGGAACTCCCATTCGCCATTGAGGTTCACCCAGTCGGCGCGCTGGAAATCCGGCCGGGGATGTTCGGCCTTGGGTATCGGTCCCGCGTCGCGCCTGCATGAGACCAAGCTCAGTCCGAGCGCCGCCGCCATCAGCCACCGCGTTCGAATTCGCATGTTATTTCACCGGAGAAAGTAAGTATCTCACCGCGAGAGCGCGTGGTGGGCGCTTTCCTGCGTCAGGAAATAACGCTTCCAGTTCAGCCACGAAATGTGGGGCAGGATCTCATCCTGCGCGGCGGCTCCTAATCGCCGCCAGTCACTTAGTGGTCCCGCTCCGTAATCAGGTCGGTGACCGCCGTCAGCGCCCGCTGCGCCGGCGAATCCGGAAAGCTGTTGATGATGGCCCGGGCCTTCTCGGTGAACAGTTGCGCCCGCTCGCGCACCCGCTCGATGCCGTCGTATTGCTGCACGATGTCGAGGACTTCGCTGAACGACACTCGCTCGTAGTTGCCGTCTCGCAGAACCGTCTCCACCTGGCGCCGCTCCTCCGCCGTCGCCCGCTCCAGCGCGAAGATCAGCGGCAGCGTCACCTTTCCTTCCCGCAGATCGTTGCCCACCGGCTTGCCGAGCACGGCTTCCCGCGAGGTGAAGTCCAGCATGTCGTCCACAAGCTGGAACGCCATCCCCAGGTGCCACCCGAATTCCGACAGGCGCGACTCGGCGGCCTCGCCTCCGTCGGCCACCAGCGCCCCCAGCCGCGCGCAGGCCGAGAACAGGCTGGCCGTCTTGCGGTCCACCAGTTCCTCGTACTCGCTTACCGACACGTCGATACGGCCGATGCGCTCCAACTGGATCAGTTCGCCTTCCACCATCAACTGCGTCAGCGCGATCAGGATGTCCAGCACCTGAAAGTTGCGCAGCCGCAGCGCCACCTGGAACGCCTGCATGTACAGCCAGTCGCCCGCCAGCACGCAGGTGTGGTTGCCCCACATCACGTTGGTGGAGGGCTTCCCGCGGCGCGTCTCGGCGGTGTCGATCACGTCGTCGTGCACCAGCGTTGCCGTGTGGATCATCTCCACAACCGCTCCCAGCCGCACCGCGAGGTCGTTGGTGTGCCCCACCAGCTTCGCCGCCAGCAGCAGCAGCACCGGCCGAAGACGTTTGCCGCCGCTGTCCTGTAGGTAGCGCCCGATGCTGGTCACCGCGGTGACCGAAGCGATGGACTCCCGGGCGATTTCTCGCTCGACCTTTTGCAGGTCGTCATAGACAAGCTCCAGGATTTCTCGTGCCGCCAGTGACTGCCCAGAATTGCGCAAGCCCATCGGAATTGTTAAGTGTAACCGCTACTGTCCTTTGCCTGCAAACACAGCCGCCGGAAGTTGTCCGTGGCCGCCCGCTCGATTTCCTTCGCCGCCGCGCCGCGCAGTTCGGCCACCTTCCGCGCGGTGTGTACCACGAATGCCGGCTCGTTCCGCTTTCCGCGGTGGGGCGCCGGCGCCAGGTAAGGCGCGTCGGTTTCCACCAGCAGCCGGTCCAGCGGAATCTGCCGGGCCGCCGCCTGAACGCCCAGCGCCTTCGGGAACGTCACGATGCCGGCAAAGCTGATGTAGAAGCCCATCGCCACGGCCTGCTCGGCCTGCTGGGGCCCGCCCGAGAAGCAGTGCATGATGCCCGCCGACGCCGCGGGCCGCCAGTGCCGTTCCAGCAGCGCCATGGTGTCGTCCCACGCTTCCCTGGTATGAATGATCACCGGCTTGCGCGCCGCGGCCGCCATCCCCAACTGCTCGATGAAGACAGCGCGCTGCGTCTCGCGCGGCGAAAAGTCGTAGTGATAATCGAGGCCGATTTCCCCCAGGGCAACCACCTTCGGGTGCGCCAGCAGTTCCTCTAGCCGCCGGAAAGCGGCCGGGTCGGCTTTCGACGCGGTGTGCGGATGTACGCCGACCGTGGCGTGGACCGATGGGTAGCGTTCAGCCAGGCGGATTCCGCATTCCAGGTCCGGCGGGCCGTCGCCCGTGCCGATCGCCAGCAGATCCGAGACCCCGGCCGCCCACGCGCGCTCGAGAACCGCTTCCCGGTCGCCGTCGAACTGCTCGTCGTCAAGGTGACAGTGCGAGTCGATGAGGCTCATCGAAGTTTGGAACCGACGAGCGTTTCCTCGTGGAACCCGACGAGCACCGGCTTCCCGCCCTCGGCCACCGCCGCGACGATCATCCCGTTCGATTCGATGCCGCGCAGCTTGCGCGGCTGCAAGTTCGCTACGATCACCACGCGCCGCCCGATGAGTTGCTCCGGCGCGTACGCTTCCGCGATACCGGCGACGATGGTGCGCGGCTGCGCTTCGCCGATATCCACTTTCAGGTGTAACAGCTTGTCGGCGCCTTTCACCCTCTCCGCCGATCGCACTTCGCCCACCCGCAAGTCCACCTTGGCAAACTCCTCGACGCCGATCTTGTCGCCGGCCGGCGCCGCGGCGGCAGGGGGAGCGCTCTTGCCCAGCAGCGCCGCCTGCCGGGCCGTCTCCCGCGCCTCGAGTTCCCGCATCTTTTCGATCGCCGGTTGCGCGTCGATGCGCGGAAACACCGGTTGCGGCCGGTGCACTTGCTGCCCCGGTTCCAGTTGGCCCCAGCGCAACCGGTCGAGCCGCACTTCTCCCAGCGGCGTCTTCATGCCCAGCAGCGCCCAGATCTTTTCGGCGGATTGCGGCATCGCCGGCGCCAGCAGCGCCGTGACGATGCGCAGCGCTTCGGCTGCCGTGTACAAAGCCGCGTCCAGCCGCGCCTGCGACTCCGCGTCCTTGTTCTTCACGATGTTCCAGGGCGCCTGCTCCACGATGAATTTGTCGAGCATCGAGATGAACGCCCAGACGGCCTCCAGCGCCCGCGAGAAGTCGAAGCGCTCCCACGATGACATGAACGATTCGATCGTTTTCGCCGCGGCCTGCTCGATCTCCGGGTTCACGCCCGCCGCGCCCCCCGGCGCCTTGCCGCCCCGGTATTGGCCGATCATGCTCAGCGTGCGGCTGGTGAAATTGCCCAGCCCGTTCGCCAGGTCCGAGTTATAGCGGCCCACCAGCGCGTCGTAGCTGAAATTACCGTCCTGACCGAAGACGATCTCGCGGAGCAGGAAGTACCGCAGCGCGTCGACGCCCATCACTTCCTGGATCGGCGTGGCGCGCACGATATTGCCCTTCGACTTGCTCATCTTGTCTTCCTGGAACAGGAGCCAGCCGTGGGCGAAAACGCGTTTCGGCAGCGGCCATTCGGCCGCCATCAGAAACGCGGGCCAGTAGATGGCGTGGAACCGGACGATCTCCTTGCCGATCAGGTGAAGGTCCGCCGGCCACAGATCCTCGCCCGCCACCGCGCTCATGTACGTCATCAGCGCGTCGAACCAGACGTAGAATACGTGCTTCTCTTCTCCCGGGACCGGAATCCCCCACTTGATGTTCGTCCGCGTGATCGAAAGGTCGTTCAGCCCCTGCTTGACGAACGCGATCACTTCGTTGCGCCGCGCGTCCGGCTGTATGAACTCCGGCTGCTCTTCGTACAGGCGCAGCAGCCGGTCCTGGAAAGCCGACAGCTTGAAGAAGTAATTCTCCTCGGTGACGGTCTCCGTCGGCCGGCCGCACTCCGGACAGGGATCGCCCGGCTTGGCCTCGTTGACGTACAGGTTATCGTGAATGCAGTACTGTCCGGTGTAGGATCCCTTGTAAACGTACCCGTTCTTCTTACACCGCTCGAATAACTCCGCGACTAACTTGTGGTGGCGCGGGTCCGAGGTTCGCATGAACCGGTCGACGCCCAGTCCCAGCTTCTCCCATTGCTCTTTGAACTCCTTCGCGATCACGGCGACGAATTCGCCGGGCGCCTGCCCCATGCGCTCCGCCGCGCGCTCGACGTTGATTCCATGCTCGTCGCTGCCGGTGGTAAGGACGGCGCGGCGCCCCTGCATTTGTTTGAACCGCTTCAGGGCGTCGGCCGCGATCGTCGTGTAAGCATGCCCGATGTGCGGAGCCGCGTTGACATAGTAAATGGGCGTTGTGAGATAGTACTTCATCACGTGTTCTTCAGATAGCAGTAAGCTGCCTCGCTAAGTACCCGCTGGAGCGGCACGCCGCTGGCCAGCGCCGCCTTGCGGCAGTCCTCGTACTCCGGCGCGAAGTTTCCCGCATCGGAAACTTTGATTCGGATCTTCCCGTACGCGGTCTCCACCTCGACGAACCGCCGCGCCAGAACCCGGCGCTCCGCCTGGTACATCCGCACGCCGAGGGTCGACGTCTCCTCGAACACCACTTGCGCCACCTCTTCCCGGCGCTCGGTATTCGCGATCGCCCGCAGCAGCGTCCCCGGCCGGTTTTTCTTCATGATCAGCGGCGACAGGCTCGCGTCCAGCGCGCCCGCCTCCATCAGCCGGTCCAAAGCGTAGCCGAGCACTTCCGGCGTCGAGTCGTCGATATTCGCCTCGATCACCGTTACCGTTGTCGCTTCCTCCGCTCCGCTCGCCTCGCCGACGATCACGCGCAGCACGTTGGCCTGTTCGGTGAAGTCCTGTCCGCCCGCGCCGTAGCCGGAAGCGGTAATGCGCATCGGTGGAAGGGCGCCGAAACTCTCGGCCAGCGTCGCTGCCAGGGCCGCCCCCGTCGGAGTCGTCAGTTCTTTTTCCGGTCCCCGCGAATAGATGGGCTTGCCCCGCAGCAGCGCCGCCGTGGCCGGCGCCGGCACGGGCAGCACCCCGTGCTCGGTCAGCACCGTGCCGCTGCCCACATTTAGCGGCGAGCTTTGGATCGCTTCCGCTCCCACCAGGTCGAAACCGAGGCATGCGCCGACAATATCCGCAATTGAGTCCACCGCCCCGACTTCGTGGAAGTGCACCTTCTCGATCGGCACCCCGTGCACCGCGGCTTCGGCTTCGCCCAGCCGCGTAAACACCGCCTCCGCATTCCCCTTCACCCGGTCCGGCAGCGCCGCCCGGCGGATCATCGTCAGTATGTGGGACAGGTGCCGGTGACGGCGCGTTTCGCCGCCTTCGACGTGAAACTTCGTCGCCGCTACTCCCCGGCGCTTCGTCTTCTCGAAGCGGAACGTCGCTCCTGTTTCGAGCGATTGTAGTCCCGCCAGCAACGCCTCGCTGTCGGCGCCGGCGTCCGCCAGCGCGCCCACCGTCATGTCTCCGCTGATTCCGGAGAACGCGTCCAGGTAACAGATTCTCATGCGACCAACTCGGGTAGGATCTCCGCCGCTTTTCCGCGCAAGCTGCAATCGACGAGGCCCGATAACGGCGTGGCCTCGGGGTTAACCTCGATCACTCGCGCTCCGGCCGATTTCGCCAGCGGCGCCAGGGCCGCGGCCGGGTACACCACCGCCGAAGTGCCCGCTACCACCATCGCTTCCGCCTCGACGCAGGCCCGTTCGGCGGCCATCCAGACGTCCGGCGGCAGCATCTCTCCGAACCACACCACGCCCGGACGGAGCGTCCCGCCGCATTCGCAGCGCGGCGGCGTCTCGGGAAACTCCAGCCGCTTGTCGAGGCTCTCGCGGCCGCAAGCCAGGCACCGCACGATCCAGATGTCGCCGTGAACCTTCAATATGTTCCGGCTGCCCGCGCGGTCGTGCAGCCCGTCCACGTTCTGGGTGACCAGCGTGAAATGCGGGGTGCGGGCTTCAAGCTCCGCCAGCGCATAGTGGCCCGCATTCGGTTCCGCCGCCGCGATCAGGCCGCGTCGCCAGAAATACCACTCCCACACCAGCTTTGGATCCCGCGCGAATGCCTGCGGCGTCGCCAGTTCCTCAGGCCGAAACTCGCGCCACAATCCGCCGCTGCCGCGAAACGTGGGAATGCCGCTTTCCGCCGAGATCCCGGCTCCCGTCAGCGCCACAATTGTCGAAGCGCCCCGCAACCATTCCCGCGCTCGCTCCACGAACTCTCATTATCCTACGACTTCACCGCGCCGCAGATCTCGCGCACGCAGCCGAAAAGCGCCCGCGAAACCCTCGATCTCTTCGACCTCCCCGAGACCAGCCTGCCTGCCGCCGCCCGGGTTCTCCAAGGGGAACCGCGGGTTCTAAGCCAGCCAATTGCGAACCTCGATGATCGCCTGCCGCGCCTGTCCTCCGTGGGCGTGGATATCTTGCCCCGATTGGGCGCACCGTGCGACAAATCCAAGGTCGTAGATCGCGAACACCACCGAGCGTCATCCTTCGCTCGCTCGCGCTCGGGGGTGTTGGGTAGCGACGGGTTCCGGATCTCAGACCCGCAAGGCCTTCGGATATACTCAACGCCGTTGAGTGGAATCGAGATGGGCTTGCGATCAGAAGCCTACACGACCACCATCGTAGTGGGTTGCGCGAGGATTGGATGCGGGCAGCTCGCAGCGACCTCGGCAATGTCGTGCCCTTGGGCTATGTTAAGAACAGACCTCGTCCACCCACAATAAACCGACATTGGTATAACTGCGCAGTTTGCTCCGGCGGCCTTCCGTCGATTGACGACGCAGCTCTTCCAGTAGCGCCGAAGCGGTGCGAAACAACACCGAGTAGCCCGCCAGCACTGCGGCGTGACAAAAGGTTCTGGGCAATCGTGGTCTTTCCCAAACCGTTGCGGCCCACCAGTATCAGATTGCGCGCTTCGGCAACAAAGTCCAATTCTCGGGTAAGCGGCGCATGAAGCATTCCCGTATCCAGCGTTCATTGACCAGCTTGGCTCATCTCCGGGCGGCCGTCAGCGCCGGCAGGGCCAGCGGGGAAGAGTTACGCGCCCTTCCCGGGTGGTCGGCGCTTGCGGGCGGGAACGGCGGCGGCGTAGAGGGGGTTGGAGCGGAGGAGGTGGGCCGTGAGGGCGGCCACCGCGCGGTCTTCGTCGCGGGCGGCGATGGCGTCGAGGATGGCCTGGTGTTCGCGGAAGGTGAGGTCCTCGACGCCGGGGACGCGGAGGAGGCGGGGGTAGACCTCGAAGACCCATTCGAGGAGGGCGTGGCTGACGGCGGCGAAGATGGGGTTGCCGGCGACGGCGGCGATGGCGCGGTGGAAGGCCAGGTCGGCGGCGACAAAGCGGGCAGCGTCGCCGCGGGCGGCCGCCTGGCGGGCGAGAGCTTCGCGGAGGTTGGCAAGGTCGGCGGGCCCGGCTTTGCGGGCGGCGAGGCGGGCCATGCCGGCTTCGAAGGCGAGGCGGGCCTCGCGGAGGTGCTCGCGCATGGCGGGCGAGGTCTGTAGCAGGAGCTTGACGGAACGGTCCACCTGCTCGAGGACGGTCTGGGGACCGAGGGAAGCGCGGCGGGCGCGCTCGCCGTGCTGGATGCGGATGATGCCCATTCCGGCCAGGGCCTGGAGGGCTTCGCGGACGGCGGGGCGGCCGACGCCGAAGCGGGCCATGAGGGCGCGCTCGGAGGGGAGGTAGCCGCCGGGCTCGATTTCGCCGCGTTCGATCATCTGGAGGAGGCGGTCGAGCACCTCGTCTCCAAGCTTGCGGCGGGCGATTTTTTCCTCGGGCGGCGATTGACTCACTGGTATGATGAGTATATCATAAGGCCATGCGCACGCTACGGTTCGCCATGATCGGGGCGGGCTTCTGGGCCCGCTACCAACTCGCCGGCTGGATGGAGGCGGGCGGGGCGCAATGCGCGGCGGTGTACAACCGGACGCGGTCGAAAGCGGAGGCGCTGGCGCGGGAGTTCGGCATTCCGGCGGTATACGACGATCCCCAGGCGATGCTTCGGGATGTGAAGCCGGATTTCGCGGACATCGTGACGGACGTAGGGACGCACGCGCGATACGTGAAGCTGGCAGCGGCAGCGGGCGTGGACGTGGTTTGCCAGAAGCCGCTGGCGCCCTCGTACGAACAAGCGGTGGAAATGGCGGCGGCGTGCCGGGCGGCGGGCGCGCGGCTGTACGTGAACGAAAACTGGCGGTGGCAGGCGCCGATCCGGGAGTTCGAGCGGCGTATGCGGGCGGCGGGGATCGGCGAGATCTTCCGGGCGCGCATCCGGATGGTATCGGGTTTCCGGCTGTTCGAGAACCAGCCGTTCCTGCGAGAGCTGGAGCAGTTCGTGCTCACCGATATCGGCAGCCACGTTCTGGACACGGCGCGGTTTCTATTCGGCGAGGCGGAGCTGCTCTATTGCCAGACGTTCCAGGCGCACAAAGATATCCGCGGGGAAGACGTGGCGACGGTGACGTTGAAGATGAAGTCGGGAGCGACGGTGGTGGTGGAGATGGGCTACGCGGAGAACTACCTCGAGAAGGACCGTTTCCCGGAGACGTCGATTTTCGTGGAGGCGACGAAGGGGTCGGCCGAGCTGGAGCTGGATCACTGGATCCGGATCACAACCGAGACGGGGACGCACAGCCAGCGGTGCCCGCCGCCGCGCTACTCCTGGGCAAACCCCGCCTACGACGTGGTGCATTCGAGCATCGTGGCGTGCCACGAAAACCTGCTCGGGGCGATGCGGGGAGAATGCGAGGCGGAGACGTCGGGCGAGGACAACCTGCGGACGGTGCGGCTGGTGTTCGCGGCGTACGAGTCCGCGGCGCGAGGGCAGACGGTGGCGGTGGGCGACTGACAGGCGGGAGAGAACGACGGTGGACCTGACCTATGGCATAGCGGGCGTGCTGGCGGGCGGCATCCTGAACGGCAGCTTCGTGGCGCCGCTGAAAAAGCTGACGCGATGGAAATGGGAGAATGCGTGGCTGGTCTATTCGATCACGGGGCTGCTGATCGTGCCGTGGATCGCGGCGCTGGCGACGGTTCCGGATCTGCGGGGCGTGCTCGGCGGCGCGTCGGCGTCGAGCGTCCGGGCGGCGCTGCTGTTCGGGCTGGGGTGGGGCGTCGGCTCGGTGCTGTTCGGGCTGGGCGTGGCGCGGCTGGGGCTGGCGATCGGCTACGGGCTGATCCTCGGGCTGATCGCGCCGATCGGCACGTTCCTGCCCCTGGTGGTTCTGCATCCGGAGCAGCTTGAGACGCGGCGCGGGCTTTCGCTGATCGCGGGGACGGCGATCGTAATCGCGGGAATCGCGCTCTGCGCGACGGCGGGCAAGATGCGGGAGAGCGTGAGCGCGCGGACGGCGGGGTCCTTCGGCATCGGCCTGTTGATCTGCGTGCTGGCGGGCATCTTCTCGCCGATGCTGAATTTCAGCTTTGCGTTCGGCGGAGAGTTGCAGCAAAGGGCGATCGACGCCGGCGCGTCGCAGGCGGCGGCGAGCAACGCGATCTGGTGCCTGTGCCTGACCGCCGGGCTGGTGGCCAACGGCGGGTACAGCGCGATGCTGCTGTGGAAGAACGGCACGGCGGGCCTGTTTCGGACAGCGCCGACAAGTCACTGGATGTGGGGCAGCCTGATGGGGTTGCTGTGCTTCGGCAGCTTCATCGTGTACGGCGCGGGCGCGACGGCGCTGGGCTCGCTAGGCGCGGTGGTAGGGTGGCCGCTGTTCATGTCGATGAGCTTGATCACGTCGAACACGCTGGGCTGGCTGAGCGGGGAGTGGCGGGGCGCTCCGCCAAAGGCGATCCGGTACGCGGCGGCGGGCATCGCGGTACTGATCGTGGCGATTACGGTGATCGCGGCCGGAGGGGCGGAGTAAGGATGAAGCTCGGCATTGGAACGTACGCGTATATGTGGTCGATCGGCTTCGACGGCGCGAGGCCGGAGGCTCCGATGAGGGCCATGGGGCTGCTGGCGAAGGCCCGTGAGCTCGGCGTGCGGGTGGTGCAGTTCGGTCCGAACCTGCCGTTGTACGAATTGCCCGCGTCGGAGCTGGAGGAAACGCTGGCGGCCTGCCGGGAATGGGGCCTGGAGTTGGAGATCGGGACGCGCGGCGTGGAGACGGCGTGGCTGCGGCGGATGCTGGAATTCACCGCGAACTGCGGCGCGTCGCTGCTGCGGACCGTGCCCGAGCTGGAAGGCGGACGCGTTCCGTCGCGCGTGGAACTGGCGAGCCGGTTGGGCGACGTGGCGCCGGCGTTTCGCGAAGCGGGCATGCGGCTGGCGCTGGAAAACGGCCTGATTCCGGCGGCGGAGCTGGACGCGGCGCTGCGCGAGGTGAACAGTGAGTTTGTCGGCATCACGCTCGATACGGTGAACTCGCTGGCGATACCGGAGGGGACGCGGCAGGTGGCCGAGTCGCTGGCGAAGTGGACCTGCTGCCTGCACGTGAAGGATTTCGTGATGCGGCGGGAGTGGCACATGATGGGTTTTCGCGTGGAGGGGCGGCCCGCGGGGCAGGGGCAACTGGACACGCCGTGGCTATTGGGCGCGTTGGAGGCGGCGGGCGCGAGGTGCAACGCCATCCTGGAGCTTTGGCCGCCGGAGCAGGCGAGCCTGAGCGAGACGGTCGCGCTGGAGCAGCGATGGGCGGAAGAGAGCGTCCGCTACTTAAGGAATCTTATAAAGGAGTGACTGTGAACAAGACGGTGGCAGTGATCGGCGCCGGCGGCAAGATGGGAGCGCGGGCGGCGGAAAAGATCGGCTTCAGCGAGGCGTACCGCGTGCTGCTATGCGAAAGCAACGCGGGGCGGGCGGAGGCCCTGGAGGAGAAGGGTCTCAAGGTGACGGCGGCCGCGGAGGCGATGGCGGCGGCGGATTTCGTGGTGATGGCTGTTCCGGACGCGGCGATCGGAGCGATCGGGCGGGAACTGGCGCCGCTGATGAAGCGCGGCGGGACGCTGATCATGCTGGACGCGGCGGCGGCGTACATCGGCGAGCTGCCACCGTGCGACGGGATCACGCAGATGATCACGCATCCGTGCCACCCGCCGTTCTTTACCGAGCAGGCGACGGCGGAGGCGCGGCGGGACTACTTCGGCGGCGTCGCGACGCAGGATATCCTGGTGTCGCTGATCGGCGGCAGCGAGGAGGCGTTTGAAGATGGGACCCGGCTGTGCCGCGCCATCTTCGCGCCGGTGAACCGGGCGCTGCGGGTGACGCCGGAGCAGTTCGCGATGCTGGAGCCGGGCATGTCGGAGATCGTGGTGGCGGCGGCGGCGAACTGGATGAAGGAGTCGATGGAGCTGGCGATCGAGAAGGGCGTGCCGAGGGAGGCGGCGGAAGCGTTCATGGCCGGGCATGCGCAGATCGCGATGGCCATCGTGTTCGGCGCGGAGCCGTCGCCGTTCTCCGACGCCGCGCAACTGGCGATCCAGTGGGGAACGTCGCACTACATCAATCCGGAGTGGCGCCGCATCTACGAGAGAGAAACGCTGGCGGGGGCGATTCACGACATACTGAAGCCGCGAGGCTGACCGCTCCGTAATTAGAAAGGACAGATCGACGATGGCGCGCGACTGGTTTCGATTGACGTTGGCGCTCGCATGGGCAATTTGCGCGGTGAGCGCGGTTCCGGCGCAGACGCTGCCGCGGGTGAAGGTGAGCGAGAACCGCCGTTTTCTGGTCGCCGAGAATGGCAGGCCGTTCTTCTACCTGGCGGACACGGCGTGGGAGCTGTTTCACCGTTTGAACCGGGTGCAGGCGGTGGAGTACCTGGATTTGCGGGCGCGGCAGAAATACACCGCGATTCAAGCGGTGGCGCTGGCGGAACTGGACGGCATCAACGATCCGAACGCGTACGGCAAGCTCCCGCTGACCGATGCCGATCCCACGCGGCCCGCGGTTACCCGGGGCAACAATCCGAAGAACCCGGCCGAGTACGACTATTGGGACCACGTCGAATACATCATCGACCAGGCAAATGCGCGGGGCCTGTACATGGCGCTGCTTCCGACGTGGGGCAGTTGGGTGAACAGCGGGGGCAACGACCGGAGCATCCTGACGCCTTCCAACGCGCCGGCGTACGGCGAGTTTCTGGGGAAGCGGTTTGGGAAGAAGGGGATCATCTGGATACTCGGCGGCGACCGGATTCCGACGGGGGTGGAAGAGACGTGGCGGGCGCTGGCGCGGGGCATCGCGACCGGGGTGAGCGGGAAAGAGGATTACGACGGAGTCCTGATGAGCTTCCACCCGCGCGGGGGCGCGACGTCATCGACATGGTTTCACAACGACGCCTGGCTGGATTTCAACATGCGGCAGAACGGCCACGGGCTGCCGGCGGCGTCGGCGCCGTGGAACCGGATCGCGGCCGATTACAACCTGACGCCGGTGAAGCCGGTGATCGACGGCGAGCCGCTGTACGAGGATCACCCGCTTGCGTTCCGGGCGAAAGAGCTGGGTTACTCATTCGACGCGCACGTGCGGCAGTATGCGTACGCGGATGTCTTCGCGGGGGCGTGCGGGCATACCTACGGCAACCACGCCGTGTGGCAGATGCACGCGCCTGGACGCCGGCCGATCAACGGGCCGCTGATGTACTGGGACCAGGCGATTCACCGTCCGGGCGCGGCGCAGATGCAACACGTGCGGGCGCTGATCGAATCGCGGCCGTACCTGTCGCGCGTCCCGGATTCGTCGATCGTGATCGATCCGTTGGACGGGGCGGACCGCATCAGCGCCACGCGTGGAGACGGGTACCTGTTGGTGTACAGCGCGCAGGGGCGGAAGTTCACGGTGCGGGCGGGGAAGATCGCGGGCGAGCGGCTGCGCGGGTGGTGGTATAACCCGCGGACGGGCTCGGCGCAGGAGGCGGGGGAATTTGAGAACCGCGGGGCGTGGGAGTTCACGCCGCCGTCCGAAGGCTTCGGCAGCGACTGGGCGCTGGCGCTGGACGACGCGTCGAAAGCGTTCGGGCCACCGGGGGAGGGGCGGCGGTAGCGAACCCAGCGAAGTCGAGGCGGGCCAGACGTCCCGCGAGAGCCGGTTTCCAAACGGCTCCGGGAGTTTCCAGTACGCCCCAACGGGGCAGATCACCAGTGGGGAAAGGACCCACTCAAGTAGTTGTTGGTTGGACTTGATAGCTTGCGAGCGTTCGAGCCGGGAAACCGGGTAGAGCGGTGCCTCGCGATAAAGCCCACGAATGGTGGGCGAGCAACCTTGCAGGCCGTAACGCGTGTGAAGCTTGAGCAGGCCTCGAAAGTGAAGACGCGGATGCCGACCCGCCTAGAAACCGGGGAAGGCCGCGCGGACAGGGAAGAAGCCCGGCGGGGGAGCGCGCTGCCAAACGCAAACCACGAGCACCTGATCCGGTCCACCGGTGATTCCAGTAAATCGGCAAGGTCGGCGAGGTCCTTGGGGCGGCCGGCGGCGAGCTTGTTCTTGCGAAAGGCGCGCGGGCTGAGGAACGCGACCGGCACGCCGTCCAGCTCGCTCGCCGCCCGGTCCGACCACGCGTCCTCCATTGAGATAACTCTTTAATTCTCCATTATTTACTTCGATTTTTATTACTTCATGGATAGGTCTGCCCGACGGTATCGAGCCCAATCTTGGAAGGCCCCGTGAGCAATTGGTTGGTCTGGTTGGTCGAATTCTCTTGACAGCCAAAAACAACCCTGGTATAAGGGATGCGTGAGTCTGATTCAACTCCGGAGGAAATGCAGATTGGATGGAGGAAAAATGAGACTGCCATATGCAATCTTATGTGCACTATTGGCGGCGCCGTGGGCGTGCTACGCCCAACGGCAAGACCAGCCGGCATCCGCTGGTCCGCCCCGCCAGGTTATCGATGGCTCCGTGTCGCCGGAAAGTATCCCGGACAACATCGCCTGGATCATGCTCTTTCACGTCCTGGCCGACCGGCCCGGGGCGCCCGACCACGAGAGCCGCAGCCTGTTCTTGAATGGCAGCGGCCTCTCGGATGTAGAGAGGAACCGGGTCATCTTCGCCGCCAGCGACGCGGCCGAGCGCATCCGCGCGATGGAGAAAGAGGTAAAGAAATCCGGACGGAGCATGGACGAGATGACGCTCGCGCTGAGAGGCGGGCGCGACGCGATCGTCAGCGAAACCGTGACGGATCTGCTGACTCGGCAGTTTGATTATGACGGTGGCGAGAAATTGCTTCGGTACCTGAGGACCGGCGTCAAGCAGGGCATCCGGATGAGCCGGTGAGTGCGACGGGAAGGAGCATACCATGCAAACGTTCGGAAAACGAATTGCGATCTTAATTCCTATCCTCGCATGGCCCATGTTGGGACAGTACGCCGCCACGTACGTGACCGGCGTTCACAACCCTTCCCTGCACGCCATTGTCGCGACGGCCGTGACCGACACGAATTACGCCATGTGCGGCCAGCACGTCGCATACGCCACCGCTCGCATCGTCAGCCCCGGCGGCCGGGTTGCGCAATACAGCGTAGACGAGTTCAACGTCGCGGTCGCGAATACGACGCTCTCGATCGAGCGTGAGGACGGGGTTTTCATGGTCTATAACTGGTATCCAGGCGAGTTCTGCTACGCGGCGCAACAATTCTATGCGGCGCCCACACAACAGCAGGGCGCACCTGTTCCGAAGTGGGTTGCGATTCAAAGTACCACTGTTTCCGGGAGCCCGATTGACTTGAAGAATGGCAGGGCCGACTTCGATGTGGGCGTAGTCACTTCGTATCACTGTGAAGGTCCGGTAACAATCATCGCCCACGCCACCAAGGTGCCCAGTGACATCGAAGGAGGCATCCGCGTCAATGGCGGCTCGACGGGCGGGGCTTCCGCTCAACAAACGTATACCATGGCCCGGGCAGGTTCGCAGCTATTCCAATTCGACGTCGTAACCCATCAGAGCAACGCAAATCCCGGGACCATAACGGCGTCTGCCGGTTATTCTCTTATACCGGCCGACTGCACTACGCTGAACCTGCCTGGCGTTGTGGTGGTGCGCGCTGTGCAGGTCAAGTCCAACTGACGCAGGGCGCGGCCGGTCTCGGGCGGTCGGAACCAACTGGACTCCCCGCGTCGTGGCGACCCCTTGGAGATTCCCTGTGCTAAGCGCCGGGTGATTCCAGTAAATCGGCGAGGTCGGCGAGGTCCTTGGGGCGGCCGGCGGCGAGCTTGTTCTTGCGAAAGGCGCGCAGGCTGAGAAACGCGACTGGCACGCCGTCCAGTTCGCTCGCCGCCCGGTCCGACCACGCGTCCTCAAACTCGACGCCCGTTATTGAGGTCAGCAGGTCGATCCGATAGGGTTCCACACCGAGCTGAATCACGCGGTCCGCTACAAGAAAATCATCGGCCGCGATCCCGATGGACGCGAATCCGAAGGCCTGCAACGCGCGCTCCAGCTTCGCCGCGTTGCCTTCGGATATGCGAACGAAGATGTCGAGGTCGCGCGTGTAACGAGGGATGCCGTGGAAGCCGCGCGCGTGCGCGCCTACGATGAGATACTCAACGCCGTTGGAGTTCAGTAATTGTAAGAACTCTTTCCAATCGGGGTGCAGTGGCATCGTCGGGCCCGTGGCGCAGCGCGCGCAACTGCGCGATCAGTTCCAGGCGTTCGCCTGGCGTCATCGAGCGATAGTCTTCGCGTTCGGCCCGCTCCGCCTCCTCGAAGCTGGAGAACTTGCGAACCGTGAAGGCTCTCACGGTTTCATCGTAGCGCGGGGCGGGCCGGTCCATCGGCTACACTTTTCCTCATGCGCGCCGCGATCGTCCACTACTGGCTGCTCCACATGCGCGGCGGCGAAAAGGTGGTCGAGGCGCTGTGCCGCCTGCTGCCCGGCGCCGACATCTTCACGCTGTTCTACGATCCCTCGCGAGTGTCGCCCCTCATCCGCTCCCGGCGCGTGATTCCTTCGTTCCTCGATCCGTGTCGCAAACACTACCGCTCGCTGTTGCCGCTCATGCCTTTTGCGCTCGAGAGTTTCGACCTCCGCGGTTACGATCTCGTCGTCAGCAGCGAATCGGGGCCCGCCAAGGGCGTCGTCGTCTCCTCGCGGACGCGGCACGTTTGCTATTGCCACACGCCCATGCGCTACCTCTGGGAAATGTACGCCGAATACCGGAACGACTGGACTGGCTCGAAGTGGAAGCGCGCGGCCATCGCCGCATTTTCGACGCCGCTGCGCGTCTGGGACGTCGCTTCCGCGGCGCGCGTCGACGAGTTCGTCGCCAACAGCGAGAACGTACGGCGCCGCATCGCGAAAACCTACCGCCGCGACGCCGCCGTCATCCATCCGCCGGTGGCGGTCGAGTCGTTCCGCTGGGCCCCGTCCGCCGGCTATTACCTGGTGGTCTCCGAACTCGTGGCCTACAAGCGCATCGATCTCGCCGTCGCCGTCTGCTCGCGCACCCGCCGGGAGTTGAAGATCGTCGGCGACGGTCCCGAGTATGGCCGCCTGAAGGAGCTGGCCGGATCCTCGGTCGAGTTTCTCGGTCACGTCGGCGACGACGAGTTGCGCGACCTGTTCTCTCGCTGCCGCGCCTTCCTGATGCCCGGCGAGGAGGACTTTGGAATGACGACCGTGGAAGCATTGGCCAGCGGCAAGGCGGTCATCGGTCTCGGCCGCGGCGGCCTGCTCGAGATCGCCTCCGAAGCGAATCCCGTCTCCGGTTTCTTCTTCGACGCTCCGGCCGAAGCCGCTCTCGAAGCCGCGCTTCAGCGCTTCGAACAAAATGAAAGCCGCATCTCCCCCGCCGATCTCATCGCCCGCGCGGCCCGCTTCTCCGAGGTCGAGTTCGCCCGGAAGATGGGAGCGCTGTTGAAGCCCGACGTTGTCTGACGCGCGGCCGGATCAGGGCGCCCGGCGCGAGAGGTAGCTTCGCACCGCCGGGCTCGAGTCCAGGGCCAACGCCTCGCGCGCTGCCTCCTCGGCCTCCGCCATGGTCACGCACGCGATCGCCCGCTTCACTTCCGGAATCAGCGGCGCGCTGACGCTGAATTCCTCCAACCCCAGCCCGATCAGCGCCGCCGTCGCCAGCGGATCGCCCGCCAGTTCCCCGCACAGGGTCGCCCCGATGTTCGCCTCCCGCGCGGCCGCCACCGCCTGGCGGACCATTCGCAGCACCGGCGGCTGGAGCGGATCGGCGATCGCCGACACGCGGGGATTCGTGCGGTCGGCCGCCATGACGTATTGTGTCAGGTCGTTGGTGCCGATGCTGAAAAAGTCCGCCTCGCGCGCTAGCCGGTCCGCGATCAAAGCCGCGGCCGGAACCTCGATCATCGCGCCCAGCTTGACGTCGCCGTTGAAGCGCGCGCCCGCGTCCCGAAGCTCCGCTTTTGCCTGTTCCAGAACCTCGCGCGCCGCCCGGATCTCGTCGAGCGACGCCACCATCGGCAGCAGGATTTCCACCTCGGCCGCCGCCGCCGCCCGCAGGATCGCTTTCAACTGCGTCTTGAACAGGTCGCGCCGGCCGAGACTCACCCGTATGCCGCGCCAGCCGAGAAACGGATTCTCCTCGTCGCCGTGGGCCACGTACGGAAGGATTTTGTCGCCGCCGGCGTCGAGCGTGCGAATCACCAGCGGCCGCCCGCGCAGGGCTTCGGCGATCGCCGAATAGGCGCGGAATTGCTCGTCCTCCTCGGGCGCGAGGGTCCGGTTGAGAAACAGGAACTCCGTGCGCAACACGCCCACTCCCTCGGCGCCCTGCTCGATTGCCGCCCGCGCCTCTTCCACTCCGCTGATATTGGCCAGCACCCGGATGCGCCGCCCATCGCGCGTGCGCGCCGGCTGCTGCCTCGACGCCCGCGCCGCCTTGCGCGTCTCCATCCACGCCGCGCGCCGCCGGCCCAGTTCTTGCACCCTGGCGGGGTCCGGCTCGATCCATAGCTGCCCCCGGTCCCCGTCCAGGGCGACGCTCGCGCCGTCGGGAATCGAAGCGAGCGCGGGCCCGACGCCTACCACCGCCGGAATCCCCATCGCGCGGGCCAGGATGATGCTGTGCGCGTTCGCGCCTCCGGCCTCCAGGCACAGGCCCACCGTCTTCTCCGGGTCGAGGGCCGCTACTTGCGAAGGCGCCAGGTCCCGCGCCGCCACGACGCCTTCGCAGTCTGCCGGCCGCGTTTCGGTTTCCCCCGCCAGCCGCGTCAATACGCGGTCCCCCGCATCGGCCACGTCGGCGGCCCTCTCCCGCAGGTAAGGGTCGTCCAGATCTTTCATGCGCTGCGAGGCTTCCCGCACCGCCTCCTGCCATGCGTAGGCGGCGCTGGCGCCGTCGCCGAAGACTTTCGCGGCGGCCCGGTCCCGCAGGCCCTTGTCGGTCAGAAACAGCAGTTGCGCGTCGAAGATCCCCGCTTCGTCCTTGCCGATTTCGTGGCGCGTCCATTCGCCGATGTGCCGGGTCTCTTCCTCGGCCTCCCCGATCGCTTCCAGCAGCCGTTGCCACTCGCGCCGCGGGTCCGGCGCGGACGTCGTCGCCGCCGCGGCCGTTCCGGCGCGGTAATGCCGCAGCGGCCCGATCGCGATGCCCCGCGACGCCGCGACGCCGGAGAGTTCCCCGGCGCCGGCTATCGCCCGGACCGCGAGCGGCGCGGCCACCGCTCCATCGCCTTCGCCGAATCCGTTCTCGATCAAGGCCGATAGTTCCGCGAGCGCGTCCGCCGCGTCCGGCCCCTCGGCCGCCAGGGCCAGATCGTCTCCCTGGCGCGCGGCCAGGCTCAGAAGCCCGTTGATACTCGACGCCTCGAAAGGACCGCGGTTCCGGGTCGCGTTCCGGACGGTGATGCGCGCCTGATACCGGGCCGCGGCGCGAACCACCCGAACCGCCGGCCGCGCGTGCAGCCCCAGCCGGTTCGATACGCGCGCCGTCTTCGCCGCGGCGCACGCCGGCGCTTGTTCCCGCGCCGGCGGCTGCAACTGCGCCGCCTTCGCTTCGAGCGCCCGTTCCGCCTCCCGCGCGACCTCGTCGAGTCCGGCCCCCGCCAGCGCCCGGCCCACCGCCGCCACCGCGCCTTCCACCAGCGGCGCCGCGCACAGCCGCACCTTCGACCGGCGCTCCTCGCCGATCATCTCCAGCGCCGTCTCCGCGCTCAGCACCGCGCTGCCCAGGTCCATCAGTACGAGCACGCCGTCGTCGCTGTAGGCCGAATCCACGGCCCGCGCCACCTTGAACGCGTCCGTGCCCAGCGGGTTGTCGGGGGAATCCGTCCCTCCCGCCGCCGAAAGCCGAACGCCGCCCTGCGCCATCTGCGCCGCCAGTTCGCAGACGCCCTCGGCGAGCCTGGCGCTGTGCGAAACGATGACGATCCCGATCATCCCGCCCGCTTCCCGCCCCACGCATCGGCGGCCGCCCTCAGCAGCAGCCAGGCGGACGTGGCGCCGGGGTCCTGGTGGCCCACGCTCCGCGGCCCAAGGTAACTGGCGCGGCCTTTGCGCGCCTGTAGCGGGACCGTGCTCCGCATGCCGCTCTCGGCCGCCGCCGCCGCTGCCGCGAGCGCCGCGCCGAGGTCTCCGCCTTTCGCGAGCGCCTCCCGCATCGCGATCAGCGCCGGCGCCAGCGCGTCCACCATCGTCTTGTCGCCCACCTCCGCTTTTCCTCGCTGCCGGACGCCTTCCACGCCCGCTTCGAAAGCCCGCGCGACGTCGTCCGGCTCCAACGCCGTCTTGCCGGCGCACGCCGCGCCCGCACGGAGAAAGAACGTGCCGTACAACGGACCGGAAGCGCCGCCAACGGTCTTGATCAGAATCGCGGCCGTTTGTTTCAACAAAGCTGCGATATCGTGGCCCGTCGCGCGCGCCAGTTCGGCGCGCACGGCCCGGAAGCCGCGGTCCATGTTCGCCCCGTGGTCGGCGTCGCCGATGGCCGAATCCAGTTGCGTCAGCCAGCCGCGGTTTTCCTCGTACGCGGCGGCCAAGGCTTCCAGCCACGCCGCGACTTCTTCCCGTCCGACGGCCATCGTCAGACTCCCCAGCGCAGGCCGGGCGTGAGCACCGGGTCGTCCCACAGCGAGAGCATTTCGTCGTCGGCTTTCACCATCGTGATCGAACAGCCCGCCATTTCGAGCGACGTAATGTAGTTGCCCACCAGCCGCCGGGCCAGAATTATACCGCGATCCCGCGCGATCCGCTCCAGTTCGTTGTAGACGATGTAGAGCTCAAGCAGCGGCGTTCCGCCCATTCCGTTCACCATCGCGATGGCTCGGTCGCCCCGCGCAAACGGCAGGTCGGCGAGGATGGTCCCGGCCAACTGTCCGGCGATCGCGCGGGCGTCGGCCATGGGCATGCGCTCGCGGCCCGGCTCGCCGTGGATGCCGACGCCCATCTCGATCTCGCCGGGACCCAGCTCGAACGTCGGCTTGCCGGCCGCCGGGACCGTGCACGAGGAAAGCGCCACGCCCAACGAGCGCCCATTGGCGTTCACCTTCCGGCCCAGCGCCGCCAGCGCGTCCAGGTGGTAGCCGCGTTCGGCCGCCGCGCCGCAGATCTTCTCGGCCAGCACCGTCGTCCCGACGCCGCGCCGCCCGGCGGTGTACAGGCTGTTCTCCACCGCCGCGTCGTCGTCGATCACCACCGCTTCCACGCGCGCGCCCGACGCCTGGCGCAACTCGGCCGCCATCTCGAAATTCATGATGTCGCCCGTGTAGTTCTTCACGATGTGCAGGACGCCCGCGCCGCCGTCGACCGCCCGGGTGGCGGCTTCGATCTGGTCCGGCGTCGGCGACGTGAACACCTGCCCCGGGCAGGCCGCGTCGAGCATCCCCCGGCCTACGTACCCGGCGTGCATCGGCTCGTGCCCGCTGCCGCCGCCCGAAACGAGCCCGACTTTCCCCGCCGCCGGCGCGTCCGCGCGCGCCACGTAAACGGGATCGAAGCTCACCCGGATGAGATCGGGATGGGCCAGCGCCATGCCGGCCAGAGACTCGCGGACGGCGGCCTCGGGATCGTTGATCAGCTTCTTCATGGGGGCTCCGCCCGGGATGGAGCTGCCGTTTCGCCCCGGGCGCTCTTACGAATGATACAATCCGGCCATGGTTCGCGGATTGGAACATGTCGCCATCGCCTCGCCCGAGCCGGCGAAACTGGCCCAATGGTACGTTGACACGCTCGGCTTCGTGGTCAACTACCAGTCGGCCCGCACCACCTTCGTCAAGGCGCCGAACGGCTCGATGATCGAGATCATCACCGCCGAGGGGCCGCGCCCAGACCAGACCTCGAAGCAACCGGGACTGCGGCACCTGGCGCTCGATGTGGACGACTTCGACTCGACGTACCAGGACCTCCGCGGCAAGAGCGTCCGGTTCGTCGACGAGCCGGGCGGCAAAGGCGGGGTGAAGACGGTGTTTTTCGAAGATCCGGAAGGCAACCTTCTGCACCTGATCCAGCGCGAGACGCCGCTCCCGTAGGCGGCGGGGCGGGCTGCCCTACGCGTCTCGACGGAGTCCCCGCTACGGAGGCCCGAGTTCACCCGTTCGGACCGGCAGTCGACGATGAAGGCAACTTGTATTTCGCAAACCCCGCGTGGTTCGCTGTCCAGAATGCGGTTGATAGCAAGGGCAACTTGTACCTGGCGGGCGGCGATGCCATCTACCGGATCACACCGACAGTAGGTCCCGCTCCGGCGTTTCCATGCAGGGCGTCGTCAACGCGGCGAGCCAGCGCCGGGTAACCGAGGCTGGGGTTGCGGTGAATGAGATCATCTCGATCTTCGGTTCCGATTTGGGTCCCGCGGAACCAGTCGCGGCGACGCCCGAATGTGGGGCGTTTCCCCGGTCGCTCGGCGGCGTTCGTGTCGTGAAGGATGGCGAGGCGCTACCCCTGCTCTACGTTTCCGACCGCCAGATCAACACGGTGACGCCGTTCCTCGGCGGCATATTCGAGTTTCACGTCGAGTTCAACGGGGTTCCTTCGCATTTGCACGCGGTGAGTGAGGCATGGACGGCTCCCGGCGTCTTCACATTCGACGGTTCGGGTACCGGGGCTGCTCTGGTTATCAAGGAGGATGGGACGCTGAACGGACGGCAGCGGCCGGCGCGCCGTGGAAGCGTCGGTGTCCTCTATGCCACAGGGTTGGGGCGGCTCTCTCCCGATGTTCCGCCCGGCGAGGTCGTCTTCCACGAGCCGCCACTCCCGGAAGCGTCACGGCCTCCGGCCAGCATCGGCGGGCAACCTGCGGAAGTTTTGTACGCCGGCGCAGCGCCTGGTTCATCGTCGGCCTCTACCAAGTGAACCTGCGCGTGCCACAGACGGCGCCTGCCGGAGTCGTGGAACTTACTATGGACGGGAGCCAAGCTGTAACGATGGTGGTGGAATAGCGGATCCGGAAGGCAACCTTCTGCACCTGATTCAGCGTGAGACGCCGCTGCCGTAGGCGGTGGGGCGGGCGGCCCTACGCGTCCCTAAAGCGATAACCTAAGCTCCGCTCGGACTAATCTGAGGCGTGGTTTCTGTAGCGGCGCCGTAGACTACTCCATGTCGAGCCGATATGAGGCTTGAGGAGGAGTGAATGTACTTGCACCGCTACACGGTTGTTGCGCTCATCGTGCTGACCCTGGTCGCGTCCACCGGACTGAAAGCCGGGCCGATCCTGAACGGGGACATTACGATCATCGATCCGCCGGCGTCCGTGCTCGAGGGTGGGCTGACGAGCGACACGACCGCGTTCTTGATCAAGGAGGCGCTGCGGTATCGCGTCAACGACCCCGTGCTGGCCGGGCTGTGGAACGTCGCTGTCGGAACGATGGTGGATGTCTGGATGCTCCACACGGATCCGGTCGCTCCGTCGGTCCATTTTTCGGGCACGATCGAGTTCGCCCGCCCGATCCTGCACCTGGACACGACGCTGGCCGCGATGAAGGCGTCGGATCCGTTCATGCAGATCCTGACGGGCACGCTTTACGAGCAGGATCGCGTCGAGCGCGGTCTGGGGCCGGTCGACCACACGTCGTTCGGCGGCAACACGCTCAGCTACAACTGGGTGACCCAGGTCGTGGTGGATCAGGCCAGGATCGTGACGGAAGCGGAGACTCCGGAGCCCTTGACCATGGGGCTGACGGGGCTCGGCTGCGGGGCCATTGGCCTGATGCTGCGGCGGCGGAAGGCCCGCCAGCAGGCCTGATCGCCGGCGGCCCGCGGGCCGTGTGGTACACTGGCGTTCGCCGCGTTTTTCGGAGGGACGCCGGCTGCCACGTGTTCGCGGGTTCGCGGCGACAATTCCTGCAATCGGTTCCGGCGCTGGCTCTGCTGAAGTTACGGCAGACCGCGCCGGAGCTGATTTTGCACCACGCGACGGTCCACACGGTCGATCCCGGGCAACCCGGCGCCGAGGCGGTGGCGATTGCCGGCGGGCGCTTACTGGCCGTCGGCGGCAATGACGATGTCCTGCCGCTGGCGACGGCGGGGACGAAGAAGATCGACCTGTCGGGCAAGACGGTCGTGCCCGGCTTCATCGACGCCCACGCGCACCCGGTCTACGCCGGCATCCGGCATTTGCGGTGGGTGGACTGCGACCTGCGGTCGATCGGGGCGATCCAGGAGGCCATCCGCGGCCGCGCCGCCAAAACACCGCCCGGCGAATGGGTGGTCGGCTTCAAGTACGACGACACCAAGACGTCGGACCGGCGCAAGCTTACTCTCTCCGATCTCGACCGGGCCGCCGCGAACCATCCGGTCTTCATTCAGCATCGTGGCGGACACACGGCGTACGTGAACTCGGCGGCGCTGCGGGCAGCCGATGTCAACGAGCGGACGCCCGATCCGCCCGGTGGCCGCTTCGAGCGCGCGGACGGTAAGCTTACCGGCGGTCTGGCCGAGACCGCTACCGACCCGTTCTGGAAGAAGATCCCGATGAACTACACCCGGGACGACTACCGGGCGGGCGCGAAGCTGATCTCGGAGATGATGACGCGGGCCGGCGTCACCTCGGTCCACGACGCCGAAGGCGACCCCGACGCGCTGCGCGCCTACCAGGATGCCCGCGATGCGGGCGAGTTGCGGTTCCGGGTCTACTGCTTCATCGTCCACGCCCACCTCGAGCGCATGATCGCCGCCGGCGTCCGGACAGGGCTGGGCGACGAGTGGGTGAAGGTGGGCGGCGTCAAGCTGGTCTGCGATGGCTCGATTTCCGAGCGCACGGCCCGCCTGTCGGCGCCGTACGTCGGCCGGCCGAACGACTTCGGCATCCTGGTGACCGACGAGAAGACGCTGTACGAGCAGGCGCGGCAGGCGCACTTCGCGGACTGGCAGATCGGCACGCACGCCAACGGGGACGTGGCCATCGACATGATGCTCGGGATCTACGAGCGGCTGGCAAAGGAGCGGCCCCGGCGCGATCCCCGCTTCCGACTGGAGCACTGCACCGTGATCAACGACGCGCTGGTGAAGCGCATCCGCGACCTCGGCGCGATCCCGACGCCCTTCTCCACCTACGTCTACTACCACGGCGAGAAGATGCGCGAGTACGGCGCGGACCGGCTGAACCACATGTTCGCCGTGCGGAGCTTTCTCGACGCCGGGATACGGGTCACGCAGAATTCCGACTACCCGCCCGGGCCGTTCGAGCCGATGATGGCGCTCCAGTCGAGCGTCACGCGGACCGATATCAACGGCAACGAGTGGGGGCCCGCGCAGAAAGTCTCGGTGGAGGAGGCGCTGCGCGTCGGAACCATCCACGGCGCCTGGGCCTCCTACGAGGAGAACCTGAAGGGCTCAATCGAGGCCGGCAAGCTGGCGGACCTGGTGGTGCTGGGCCGCGATCCCATGAAGGTCGACCCGTCCGAGCTGGTCAACATCCCCGTCGAGCGGACGATGGTTGGCGGGCGCTGGGTGTACGAGGCGTGATCCGGACGCTGGCGCTCGTCTGCTGCTCGATCGCCGCCGCGCAGGAGTTGAAGCTCGGCGACCTGCTCTACCAGGAAGACTTCGAGGGCGTAGCGGACCGCTGGCGATTCGATGGCCGCGGCCGCCAGTGGATTCAGGACGGTCGGTTACAAATGAGCGCCGACGGCTTCGAATGCACCGCATGGTTCACCCCGGAGATCGAGGGCGACGTCGCGATTCTTTACCAGGCGCGCATCCTCGAGCCGGCCGGGGACCGGAACATCAACCTGATCTTCCGGGCCGCCGGGCCCGACGGCGGCGACGTGCTGCGCGTTCCCTTCACCGGGGCCTACAACGAGTACCACAAGCTGCCGAACTACATCTTCACCTTCACCGGCACGCACAGCCGGCTGCGGCGCGATCCGGGATTCGAGCTGGCGTCGGAAGACAAGACCATGCTTCCGGCGCCGGACCGGACCTACGATTTCGCCGTCGGCGCGCGCGGCGGCGCGATCCGCTGCTGGGTCAACGGCCGCCTGGTTCACTCCTACGACGATCCCAATCCTCACTCCGGAGGCAAGCTCGCGTTCCGGACCTTCCGCACGCGCCTCTGGTGGGACAACCTGAAGGTCTATCGCCTCCGAGGTGATCGATGAAACCGCTCGTTCTGCTGCTTCTTCTGACAAACGCCATGAGCGCCCAAACCAAACCGCGAGCCCGGGACCTGGGCATTCCGTTCGACGGAACGCCGGGTCCGTTGAACGCCATCACCGACGTGGCCGGCATCGAAGTCGGGCACACGACGCTGATTCGCGGCGAGGGGAAGCTCGCCGTGGGGCAGGGGCCGGTGCGGACCGGCGTCACGGTGATCTTCCCGCGCGGGAAGCGCTCGGACGACCCGGTGTTCGGCGGCTGGTTCTCGCTGAACGGCAACGGCGAGATGACCGGGACGACCTGGGTGGAGGAATCGGGCTTCCTGGAAGGCCCCATCGGCATCACCAACACGCACAGCGTGGGCGTGGTGCGCGACGCCATCATCGAGTGGCAGGCGCGGCTGGGCTTCATGCACCAGTCGTTCAGCCTGCCGGTGGTGGCCGAGACGTACGACGGCTTTCTGAACGACGTCAACGGCTTCCACGTCAAGCCGGAGCACCTGGTCCAGGCGATCGACAGCGCGTCCGGCGGTCCGGTGGCCGAAGGAAACGTCGGCGGCGGCACGGGGATGAACGCCTTCGAATTCAAGGGCGGCATCGGGTCGTCGTCGCGGGCAGCGGGCGGCTATACGACCGGCGTGCTGGTCCAGGCGAACTTCGGCCGGCGCGATCAGCTTCGGATCGCCGGCGTCCCGGTGGGCCGCGAGCTGAACTGCGAGAAATGGCCGCCGTGCTGGAGCCGGACGCCGCCGCGGGAGGGGTCGATCATCATCGTCGTGGCCACCGACGCCCCGCTCCTGCCGCACCAGTTGAAGCGGCTGGCGCGGCGGGCGTCGCTGGGGCTGGCGCGAACCGGCAGCGTCTCGGGCAACGGCTCGGGCGATATCTTCATCGCCTTCTCCACCGGTAACGCCGGGGCGGCCAAGTCGCGCGATGGGGCCAGCATTTCGATGCTGCCGAACGGCCGCATGGACCCGCTGTTCGAAGCCACGGCGCAGGCGACCGAGGAGGCGATCGTCAACGCGATGATCGCCGCGGAGACGATGGTGGGCCGGGACGATCACAAGTCGGTCGCGCTGCCGCACGACGAGGTGCGGCGGCTGATGAAGGAATACAACCGGGGCGCCGGTTCACGGTGATTCCGGCGGCGGCAAGCCGAAATGGGCCAGGAGGAGGCGCATCCGCTCGGCGGCCGAGAGGCTCCTGGCGTCCAGCCGGTTGCGGTCCCGGAGTAACTGCTGCGCGAGGAAGGCGGCCTTGCCCCGGATCACCCGCGCCGGGTTGCCGTAGGCGACGGAGTCGTCGGGAACAAGGCCGCGCACGACCGTAGCCGCCCCGACGATGCAGCCGCGCCCGATGGTGGTGTTCGGCAGAATGACGCAGTTGATTCCGATGAACGTGTTGCTGCCGACCACGATGCGGCCGAAAACCTGGGCGTTCGGATACCGGTCGCGAACGAGCCAGAGGGCGGGCTCATGCGTCACGAACTCGGTCCCTTTGGCGATGCCGACGTGGTCTCCGATCTCGATCAGGTACGGCTCGGTGGAGAAGCCGTCGGTGTAGATCAGGCAGCCCTGCCCAATCTTTACGCCGAGCGCGCGGAGGCGCTCGATCCGGCGCTCTTCGGCGCTGAGGGGTCGGCGGCCGGCGGCTTTGGCCAGCGCGTCTTCGAAGCGTCTGATCAATGAGCTGAGCCGCACGGGCGCCTTCGCTTACTGACTGACGATGGTCCTGGGTTGCCCGTCGTCGACGACTCGGACAATGAGCCGGCCGGGTCCCTGGAGATCGCCGGCCTGGATCTCGCCGGTTTCCAGCAAGCCCCAGTAGGCGGCGATTTCCGTGTTGCCGATCTTGAATCCGACGCCGCGCTTGCCACCGATGGTTTCGATCGCGGGCGGGCGTTCGCCTTCGCGGTAGGGAACCAGAGCGGCGAGGAACTTCACTTCGTCGGTTTGGCCAGTCCCGCGGGCAGAGAGATGCCACTGGTCGGGCGAGCCGGCGGCGCGCTCCTCCGGCTTCACGGGAAAGCCCCCGAACTGGGAAAACTCGAGCGGGACCGTGGCAAGCAGCTTCACCGCCATGCGCGCCTTGCCCGCGGAGACCGTGGCCGACGCGGAGGCCGCATCCACTTCCATCCGGTTCAGCGAATGCAGCAGCCAGTCGGAGGTGGCCGGGGCAGCGGTCTTCAGGTAATCGTGGACGAAAAGAATCGGGCGCTCGCGGGAGGCTATGAACACGAGGGTGCGGTTGAAGCTGTCGACCTTGGGCTCCATCGGCGGCAGGGGCTCGGTCAGATGCTTGCGCCACATCTCGACAATGCCGGCGTCCGGGGCTACGTTGTAAGCCTGCGCAGCCTGGCCGCGCACGATGGTAACGAGGCCCCGATCATCGAAGCGCTCGATGCGTCCCGCAGCCTCCCAATTGAAAGGAGGCTGGCCGCGGCCATCAACGAGGATGCCGTTGTGGGCGCGGGTCTGGCGCGTCCAAAGGACATGGTGCGGGCTGCCGTAGGAAGGATAGTAGCCGGAATCGATGGCCAGCGCTTCGCCCCAGGCGTGGAGCTGGAACGTGTTCTGATCGGCGTGGCTGTGGCTGAAAGAGCCGAAGCGGCTGGATTTGAACATCGCCCAGACATCGTTCTGCGGGTCACCAAGCGCGGTGTGCATGGCCGTCCAGCCGATGTCGGCAAAATGGCGTGACACGCGCTCGCCCTGGTGGCCCCGAGGCGTGACGCGCGCCGCTCCGGCCCTCCAGACGGAAACGACATCCTCGATGAACCACTCATTCCACTGGCGCTGTTCGCCGGCGTCGGTCACCTTGGGGCGGCTTGGCTTGATGGACACGGCGTGCGCTTTGAGGATGGGATCGTGGAACACTTCGGCGAAGTAGTCGATGAGGAGCTTTTCGTGGAGGCTGGGCTTGCTGTCGCCGCCGTCGCCGAAGGCGCCCATCGGCGCATAGGGCGGGTGGAAATAGATGGGGAAGTAGCCGTTGTGGCGGTAGAAGGGCCGGCGGAGGATGTCCACGTCCGTGGCGGCGCGAAGGGCTTCGGCAAAGCTGCTGAGCCAGCTTACGTACGCGGACCAGTAACCGATGCCCTGCGCCCAGCCGCCTTCATCGCCGCCCCACCCGGGAAACGAGGTGAGATAACAGCGCAGGACATAATCGAGCCACTCCTCGGCTTCCGGCAGATCGCCCAGGAAGGACAGGCCGGCGTTGCCGAGGAAGGCCAGGACGCGGCCCTCGTGGTTCTCGAAGGGGTGTGAGAGGAAGTCCTGCTTCTTGAGGAGGCGGAGCACCTGGTTGCCGCGCTCGGGCATGACGGCGAGAACGCGGGCGCGCTCGGCCGGGGTCAGCTCGTGTCCGATCCAATCCCACGCGAAGGCCACGCGCTCGAGCAGCGGCATCGAGGCCTCGTCGTTGCCTTCCGAGCCGTCCACCTGCGGGACGTCGTGGCTGATGATGCCGGTGGGGTCCCAACTCATCAGGTTCATCAGCCAGCGGCGGGCGCCTTCGAGGTATTTCCTATCGCCGGTGACCTTGTAGGCGAGCGCGGTCCGGGCCAGGTGCGCGCTGCCGACCTTGCCCGGCCGGTAGATGCGCCGCCACTCTTCGACGTTGAACTCGGCGTTGGGGTAGCCGGCGGGTTCGGGGTAAGGACCCTCCTGGAGGGCGGCGTCTGCGGCCGAGATGAAGAAGTCCCACTGCTCGACGTCGCCGCGCTTGACCGCGGCGCGGATCTGCTCGAGCCGGTCGCCGTTTAGGAAGAGGCGCGGACGCACGCCGGCAAGCTGATCGCGGAGCTTCTTCACGTCGGGCATCGGCAGTTCGGGAAGCCCGGCGGGCAGTCGGAAGCGGCGGAGCTTCGAGGCGCCGTAGTCCGCGCCGTCCGCGTTTCGGTAAACGACGCGCCAGACGTACGCGCCGGGAGCAAGGACGCGATCCGGCGGGTAGACGGTGGAAGTCAGCCCGGCGGCCGAGATGACGGAGCGGGATGGGTCCGACGCGCCGGCCACCTCGAGGCGGTAAGAGGCCGCCCGATCGTGCGGGGTCCAGCAGAAGCCGGGCGGATTGACGCCGGCCGCCGTCCCGTCGACGGGGTAGGCGACGAGTTCCTCGGCGCGGGGTTCGCGCTCGACGATCGGAAGCGAGGAGGCGGCCAGAGCCGAGGCGCCGGCGATGAGGATAACGGAGCATGGAAGCCGGAGCGCTTGAAACATGGAATTCATTGTAGCGGGCGGGGAGGCGGCGTCCGCGGAAGGCGCGACGCATCGCAGAAAATCTTTGAAAAATCAACGCGATTTCCGGGGGCCGCAAATGCCGTTTTATTTTCAGCAATTTGCAGCCGCGCGACGAATGGCGATCTGCACCGCGACGCATCCGACGGCCCGGATGCGTCGCGGCGGGAAATTCGAGGAAAGTGATGAAAAGTGATGAAAAGCGTCGAATCGTGTTGCATATTCTCCGGCGCCCCGAACTCAACTCGGGCAGCCGTTCCCGTCGCCAGCTAATTCTACCGTGGCCCAGGGCACAGACGGCGGCAAACCGAATGCCGGAGCCTCGGCTACCACGTTGATCTTCAAGGGATTACGAGTGTTTGACGGATTTTGTGGCTTCGGTGACCGGCAATACAGGGAGGCTGGCGGGCACGGAACGTCGCGCAACGGAGGGCGGTTGGCGCTGGAACGCGGCTGAAGCACGAGTCTGTCTTGACTGTTACTGAAATTTGGTGCATTTTATAGATGTCGAGGAAGGATGTTGCTTGCCCCCGAAGTGACGGTGGCCCGCGTCTGGTCCGTCATCGTCATAGTGCCTTTATTTCAAAGGCAGTCCACGAGGCGGCGGAACGGGCTGGGCTGACCAAGCGTGTGGCCATTCAGGGGCCGTTGGACGGGACCTCGTCTTAGTCCGATCAGGATTGGTTTTATCCAGGTCAACAAGAGTTAGACGTTCGAGCCGGACTCGAACCAAGTCAAAAAAGCGGAGGGGTCGCTGCAATGGATTTCGGAGTTCTCGCTGCGGGATGGCACCTCGTCGTCGGGTCGAGCCTGTTGACGACACTTGGTGTGTATGTATTAGCCCGGTTCACTAACACTTTCGATGCCTATAGTGGAGAGCGCGCGAAGCTTCTCGCTAGGTTCAACAGTCTGGACGAACTGGTCAAGGAGACGCGGGACCTCACCCAAATCGCAGAAGTCATCAAAGCGAAGGTCGGCGACCAGGTGTGGGATCGGCAGATTCGCTGGTCATTTAAGCGAGACATATACGTGAACGCGCTCCAGGCTGTGGGAAGAATACGAAATGAGCTCGCTCGGCTCCTGAATGCGTTCCAGGCTGAGCAGCGCGGTCAGGAGTGGGCTCTAGAGGAGGCACGTACCGCGAACGAGCGCGCTCAGGCTGCGCACATCGACCTTCTTAGTCAATTCGACATTTCGCCTATCGTTCTCTCCCCCAAGGCATATGAAGCATTGCGCTCTGTACTCAGGGTATTCGTCGGCGGCTGGGCCGCGACCGCAGAGGAGACGCAGGCTAAGATTGCGGAAGTGAACCGCGCTCTCACTGAATTGACGGAGGAGGCGAAGACAGACCTCGGCTATGTCAGCGCGGCGACATGAGGTCGTCTACCATCACGTTGGACTGGATCGCCGCTCGCATTCGCTCGCCTCGGCCGGTCGACTTGCGCGTTAGCCCGCCGGCTGCAGGCGCAGTGCGGACAGACCAACGTCGCGGATGCGATGACTGGTGTACACTTACGGAGTGGCCAAGTACCGGTTCACGAGAAAGGCGCCGCCGCTAAGTGCCAAGGCGCAGGCAAGGAGACCGCTATGCCCGCTGACGAATATACGATCTACGCGATAAAAGGCAGTACCGACTGTGATCTCTTGGCCTCGTTGCGCTCGGGGGAGGGCCGATTCGGCTGGAGCTACATCGAGACGGCCGACCTGAGCCAACTCAAATCCAGGATCGACTCCGCTGGCTGGAACAGCCTGCGCAATGAGGAAAAGGACTGCTACCAGAGTTTCCTGCTGGAACTAAGGGCCGATGACTACGTCGTATACGTGAACGTACCTGACTGGGGTCAGTGCTCAGCCGCCCGAGTTACTGGGCCGTATGTCTGGCGCTATGAGGGCGCAGGCACGGACTTCAATCATCGTTTTCCCGTTGACCCAAAGTCCGTCTTCGTGTTTGACCGCAACGACGCCGCCGTCCATCCGGCCCTGCGTGCGCGGCTGATCCTTCGAGGCCGTTATTGGCGGATATATGCAAAGGATGAATTTGAGGCTCTGCTCAAGGCACAGGACGCAGGTCTCGTCGGAAAACCTCGCACACCACAAGAGAACCTAGCCTTTCTTGCGAAAGAGATGGAGCCGCTGCTTCGGAGCATCACCGAGAAGATCCACCATACCCATCCGAACTATGACCTTGAGGCTCTTGTCGCCGAAATGTTCACGAAGGTACCCGGCGTAAGGCAAGTGAAGCCGCAAGGCGGGGCCGGGGACCATGGGGCCGATATACTCGTCGTCTTCGAATCTGGACTCCCGATCGCCGGACTTCAGCAGCAAAGAACGTGTGTCGTGCAGGTGAAGTCCTTCACGGGCGAACACTGGGACACGCAAGCCGTTGAAGACATCCGCAGAGCATTCGAGCACTACCCTGAGGCGGACACAGGGCTCATTATATCAACAGCCGCCGCAGCTTCTGAGTCATTCGACAAAGCGCTTGAGAAGATGCGGGAAGACACGGGAAAATCTGTGGCGCTTCTCATCGGACCAGATGTTGCTGCCTTCTTTCTCCGCTTTGGAGCCCATCCGACAGCCTAACAACGGCATGCCGACGGCGCTGCGCTCCGCCGCCGACGTTGACTTTTCGACGCGGTCTCCCGGTATCGGAACCCCGCAAGACGGCCCATCTACGCAGCCACCACGATGGTGTAGTCACGCCTCTGACTCGTGGTTGGCAGGTTCGGGGCTCCTTCGCGCTCGCGGCGCGCCTCGATGAGTTTCCGTGCCACGTCGCGAGCAATCTCCAATGTCTCGGCCACGGTGCGGCCCTGAGCGACCAACCCGGGTAGTTCGTCGGACGTTGCGAGAAATACGCCTTCTGGCAACTCCTCGACCTGGATCTGAATTGCCACTCCCATTACGAACTGATCGTATATTGAGACGTAGGGCGGCATCGCCGCGGATCGTCTATGGCAACTGGCGCGCCGGTCAGCATCGAAGAATACCTCACCACCACGTACCAGCCCGACTGCGACTACGTCGATGGGGTCATCGAGGAGCGGAACGTGGGGGAAAACGACCACGCGCATCTTCAGACGGCTATTGCGATCTATGTAGGACGTCGCCAGAAAGAATGGGGCGTCTACGTTGTCGTGGAGCAGCGCATCCAGGTTTCTCCTACCCGGTTCCGAATCCCGGACGTCTGCATCACCCTCGGCGGACGCCCGAAAGAGCAGATCTTCGGCACCCCGCCTTTTGCCTGCATTGAGGTCTTGTCGCCGGACGACCGGCTGGCGCGGGTGCGTGAGCGCGTCAACGACTATCTCGCATTCGGCGTTGCCTACGTTTGGCTCCTCGACCCGGAGACTCGCCAGGCCTTCCGGTGGACCCGCGAAGGAATGCACGAAGTCCACGAATTGCGGACGGAGAACCCGCAGATCGTTGTCCCGGTTAGCGCCCTGTTCGAGGAGTAGGCGGAAGCTCCCGATCCGCTCGCCCCGGAAGGCGAGCCCCCGGCGTTATGGGTCTTCCGAAACCCGCGCGGAAGCATTCTCACTCGGCGGCCGCCCCGTTCGAGGAAATCTCCATGTTCGCGCGGGAATAAATGCGAACAGGGAGAGCATGCGGGTAGTCCAGGCGGGGCGGGCGAATGATGCCCGACCAGAGCGGCTTCGGCTCGAAACGCGCTTCCAGGCGGTAACCGAGGGACCCGTTTTCCAGCGCTTCGAATACCTCCGGGGGACACGCGGCGCTGTGAAGCATGCCGGGACGGCTGGTCCAATCCGGGCTCACGACAACAAAGTCGGGACCGTCGGCGCCGAGGCGCTCGAGGATGCGCGGAGCGAAGCGGCTGCTCTCCATCCAATTCTCGCTGCCGGGCGCCTGCCGGGAGACGACTCCGGCTTCGAGGCGCGGCAGCGATTCCGGCGCTCCAAAATAGTGGACCCGCATGCCCGGAAGTGTGCGCTCACGGAACCATTCCGCCGCGTATCCGCGCGGATCGTGATGTTGTTCGTAGGCCAAACCCGCGTCATACGCGATCGCGACGGCAAGGCACGCCACGACCAGCAACGACCGGACGGCGGGCCGGGGAATCGAGGCGAGGGCGGCGGCGGCGAACGAACCGGCGATCAGGGTCAGCGGCAGGAAGTAGCGCAGCACGACGATACCCGTAGGGAGCGTGAGCAACAGCACCAGCATCGGGAACGGAGTCAGCAGCACAAGCGTCCGGCGCGACTTTCGCCACGCCAGCGCGACCCCGGCGGCCACGGCCACCAGAACCGGCCACGACATCGCGTCGGCAAGCCGTTCCACAAATTCGGCGGCCAGCCCGGCGGCGCCCGCGAGAGTCGCCGGATGAGTCGGCCAGGACCCGCCTGCCGTTGCGATCAGATGCCACTCGGGGGAAAACAGACGCCGGATATGCGCGATGTGCCGCGCTGGATCGACGAGCATTCCCGCGCCCGCGACGTGCGCAGCCGCGGCGGCGGCGGCAAACAGCAGGAACAAACGGAGGCGCGGCCGCCATGCCGCGATTCCGCCAACGCTCTCCAGCAGCAGCAGACACCCGACGGGGAAGAACACGAGTAGCGCCTGATCTTTCGTGGCCAGCGCCAGCCCCGCGAGCGCTCCGAGCAGGGCGGCCCTCTTGGGCGTGAGCCCCTCCTTTAAGATCGAGGCGAACACCACCAACCCCCACGCGGTCCAGAAGAACGCCGGAACGTCGGGATTTCCGGTGCGCCCGTAATAGAACAACAGGTAGTTGCACGCCGTCAACAACGCAGCGATGATGCCCGCCCGCCGGCCCCAGAGGGTCGACGAGAACCTCCAGCTCGCAATCACAATTCCGGCCGCCATCAGGACGGTGAGGAAACGACCGGCTAGCGTGAGTCCGCGGAGAGCGGAGACCGGGTCGGCAAGGCCATAGGGATAGTCGGCGGCCGGGGCGGCGAGTTTCCCTGTCGCCCGCAGATAGACCAGGTACGGCGCCTGCGCTCCGGCGGTCAGAAAATAGTGCAGCCACGGGTAATTGACGTTGCGGTTTGGACCCGGTTCAATGAAAGAGCTTCGCATTTCCGCGAGCGCCCCCAGCGGAAGCACGTCGTCGATGGCGAAGGTCTTGATGCGGTCGGCCGCGGTGGCGTGTGGAAGCCCCCAGCCGATCATCGCCGCGTAGAGGATAACGGTGGCCAGCGCCACCGCCAGAACCGGGTACGGAGCGGCGCGCTCGAGCCTGCCGTAACGGGCGAATATCCCGGCACGCTCCGCCTGGCTTGTATCGACGATCATCGCCGCTTCCCGTTTCTCATCGGCTCAACCCGCCAGGAAGGTTAGGAGGGACTTAACGTCGATCTCATGGCCGAGGTTCGGCGTCATCACGTAGCGAACCGCGTCCTCCGCGCCGAAGGCCCTGTAGATCGCGCGCAGTTCCGCAACCGAGGGTTCCAGCGACTCGTTGACGGCCGCCGCGGAATTGTTCGGCCCCGGCGTATCGCGGTCTCCGTACTGAAGCGCGATCGGCCGCGGCGCGTTCAGTCCCGCGATGTCGCTTCGATCCATCCAGCGAAGCACCCCCGGAATACAGTGGGCCGGCGCATTGTAACTTCGCGAATAGATCAAGGCGTATGAGCCGAGCGCGCTCCCCGCGAAAATTCGTCGGACCCGCCCGCTCAAGGCGCCGTGGGTAAGCGCCAGGTCGCCGCCGTACGAGAATCCCGCGACGTCCAGGCCATCGAATCGTTGCGCGCGACAGAACCATTCCTCCCAGCGCAGCAGGTCCGCCACCGTTTGTCCCACCAGGGTTTTGCCATATAAGAAGCCTTCCGTAACCAGGGTGAACTGCCGGCCCCGCTCCGTCGCCCAGTAGTCGAGCCAATAGCCCTCCCGGTGTAGGCTCAGGTTCCGGAGGGCGCCGAAGCCCCGGAGTTCGGGACACAGAACGACATAGCCCGCTCTCGCCAGCTCGAGCGCGAACCGATGGTGGTAATCGTCGTGAAAACCGATGGCCGGACTGATCGCGCCGTGCCCGTGGATCGCGAGAACCGCGCCCCGCCGCTCGCCTTGCGCCGGCTCAAGCAGGTATGCGGGAAGCGAAAGCGCCGGGCTGACTTCCATCACCAGCGCCCGAATCCGGACGCCGCCGAGTTCCGTCGACCGAAGCTCTCGAGCCTGGCCCGGCGACGGCGCCTCGAACGCGAGCAGTTCCGTCAGCTTCGCCCGGCATTGCTCCCTCCACTCCTCCGCCGGACCGGAGAAGTTCCCGAAGGAAACCGCCCTCTGCGCGTTCCCATGCGCAAATGCCAGCTTCAACTCATCCGTTCGAACCAGAAAGTCCTCATCGGGCCGCCGGCGGCCGCAGCCACCCGATGCGACTGCCGAAGCGAGCGCTCCGGCCGCCCCCAGAAAACCGCGCCGGGTCGCCCTCGAGCCGGCGGATAAAATTCGCTTGGACACGGGATAGCCCTTGCAAATATTACGTTTTGGTTACGCTGACCCAACGCGCTCCAGGATGCCGCGCGATCAAGCTGCTGCCAGTTAGCTGCAAGTCCACAGCACGGCAAAACAGGAGTTTTCGATGCTCAAATAACGATTCTACGCGAAACGGGGCCGCGCGCGTTCCGCAGCGAGCCGTCCTTGGCCCGCCGCCGGCTCCTGCTGCGTCATACCGTGAATGGCCCCCAGGATCGCGGCAGTAGATGCCGGCCGGGCCGCCCTGGCCATGCCGGCGTTCGGCCCCGTGGTGGTTATCTACGCGAGCTTGGCTGATCGGCCGGAGCGAGCGGCGGCGCTCGATTCGGGAATTTCTCGAGTTCGTTGAGCGCTCGAACCGGGGCGCGCCGGATGGCCCCATCCTGATACCCTTCGAGTACCTGCTCGTTCTGGCTCGCAAACGCGCGTAGCCGTGGCGCGCGCTTCCCGCGGCAAGTAGTCTTCAGCCCGCCGCCGGCTCCTGCTGCGTCAGACAGTGGATGGCCCCCAGGCCGAGCACAAGATCGCGGCAGTAGATGCCGACGATCCGCCGGTCCGGCATCAGCCGCTCCAGCGTCGCCAGCGCGATGCGGTCGGCCGGGTCGTTGAAGGTCGGCATCAGGACCACGCCGTTGGCGACGTAGAAGTTGGCGTAGCTCGCCGGCAGCCGCTGTCCGTTGAACCAGACCGGCTCCGGCATCGGCAGCGTCGCCACGCGCAAGGGCTGCCCGTTTTGATCGGTCATCTGGCGGAGCAGCCGCAGGTTCTCCCGCAAGGGCTCGAAGTTTGGATCGCTGCGTTCGGTCTCCACAGCGGCCACGACGGTTGTCGGGTTCACGAAGCGGGCGATGTCGTCCACGTGGCCGTGCGTGTCGTCTCCCGCAATGCCGTTCGACAGCCAGAGGGTTTTCGTTACGCCGAGGTAACGGGCGAAGGCTTGCTCGATATCGTCCCGCGCCAGCGACGGATTGCGCGCCTGCACCGGGCTCAGCAGGCATTCCTCGGTGGTCAACAAACAGCCCTGTCCGTTGACGTCGATGCTTCCGCCTTCCAGCACGACATCCGTCTTCCACTGCGGCATCCCAAGGCGGCGCGCGGCGAAATCCGGAATGCGGTTGTCGCGTCGCCAGTTGGCGTACTTGGCCCAGCCGTTGAATCGCCAGTTGGTGATCGCAACGCGGCCCTGGGTGTTCTTCACAAACAGCGGGCCGGAGTCGCGCAGCCATCCGCGATCGGTGGGGCACGGGAGGAACTCGACGGCCTCAAGTTCCACGCCCGCCTTCGCCAAAACGCGGCGCGCCTTCTCCGCGTGTTCGCGGTCCTCGGTCAGGATGCGGACGCGTTCGACGCGGGCGAGATGGCGCACGATCTCCGCGTAGACCCAGGGAATCGGCGCGAACTTGCCGGGCCAGTCGGTTTTCTCGTGGGGCCAGGCGAGCCAGGTGGCTTCGTGCGGCGCCCATTCGGCGGGCATGCGGAATCCCGCCGGCGCGGGTCCGCTCATTCGAGCCATCGTTGCACGATCGGCTGATAGGCGTCGATGCGGCGGTCGCGGAAGAAGGGCCAGTTGCGGCGCACATCTTCCACACGCCGCGGATCGCAGTCCGCGATCACGATTTCTTCCGCCGATTCCGAGGCCTGCGCCAGCACCTCGCCGAAGGGTCCGGACACGAAGGACGATCCCCAGAACTCCAGTCCCCGGCCGGCGGGCCCCTCGAAGCCGACGCGGTTCACGGCGGCCACATAGACGCCGTTGGCAATGGCGTGCGCGCGCTGGATGGTTGTCCAGGCGTCCCGCTGCAACGCGCCGAACTCCTCTTTCTCCGCCGGATGCCAGCCGATGGCCGTCGGGTAGAACAGGATGTTGGCGCCCTGAAGGCTGGTCAGCCGCGCCGCTTCCGGATACCACTGGTCCCAGCAGACCAGCACGCCGAGGCGTCCGTACGGCGTCTCGAAGTTCCGGAAACCAAGGTCGCCGGGCGTGAAGTAGAACTTCTCGTAATACAGCGGGTCGTCCGGGATGTGCATTTTGCGGTAGCGTCCGAGCAACTCGCCCCCGGCGCCGATCACCACCGCCGTGTTGTGATACAGGCCCGCGGCGCGGCGTTCGAACAGGGACGCCACCAGCACTACCCGCAGCTCCGCCGCCAGCCGCCCCAGCGCTTCGGTAGACGGACCGGGGATCGGCTCGGCCAGGGCGAACAGTTCCGCATTCTCCTCGCGGCAGAAATACTGCGAGCGGAACAGTTCCTGCAAGCAGACCACCTGCGCGCCCATGCCCGCGGCTTCGCGAATGCGCCAGAGCGCCTTCTCCAGGTTCTCGTTCGGATCCGGAGCGCAGGACATCTGAATCAGACCCACGCGGAAAGTGCGGCGTTCCATCGGCATAAGAGCGGAGGGCCGGTCACGCGCGGCGGCGAGCCCCGTCTCTCAGCCCGAGGCTACCCGACCACTTCCAGGATCAACTCGCGTTCGTCGGGACGGTGGGTGGAGATACGGAAAGCGTCCTCCACCGATTGCGCCGCGTCGTCGAGCCCCTCTTCCTGAGTGTAATAGAGGCGGCACAGCACGGCCCCTTCGTCGATCTTCTGGCCGACCTTTACCTCGAGAATGACGCCGACCGCAGGATCTACCACGCCATCGTCGGTCATGCGGCTGCCGCCGATCATTCCCGCCGCGTAGCCGATGTCTTCGGCGTCAATGGCGCTGATGTAGCCGGCCCGGGGCGACGTAATCTCGCGAGCGCCGGTTGCGTTCGGCAACAGGTCGAACCGATCCAGCACCTGCGGATTACCGCCCTGCGCGTCGATAACTTCCCTGAACCGCCGGTAACCGGAACCGTCCAGCAGCTTGGACTGCGCCATCTCGCGCCCCTCTTCCATGTTGGCGGTGATGCCGGCCAGGAAAATCATGCGCGCCGCCAATTCGAGGGACAGCCGGGTCAGGTCGGCCGGACCGACATTTTGCAGGGTCTGGGAAACTTCCATGATCTCCAGCGCGTTGCCGATGGCGTAACCCAGCGGCTGGCTCATGTCGGTGATCAGCGCCTGTACCCGCTTATTCATGCGGCGCCCGACGCCCACCATCAACTGCGCCAGCTTTCGCGCCTCCACCTGCCGCTTCACGGCGCCGCCGCCGCCCACCTTCACATCGAGGATCAGCGCGTCGATCGGAGACGACATCTTGTTGGCCATCACGGACGCCGCGATCAGCGGGAGGGAGTCTTCGGTCGCCGTCGCCTGCCGCAGGGTCCGCAGTTTCCGATCCGCCGGCGCCATGTCGGCGCTCGGGCGGATAAACGCCAGGCCAAACTGGTTTAGGACCGACCTGAACTCGTCCATGCTGAGATCGGTGCGGAAGCCGGGGATCGCCTCCAGTTTGTCCTGGGTACCGCCCATGTAGCCCACCGCTCGCTCGACGACCATAGGAACTACCACGCCCGACGCGGCCGCCAGCGGCGCGGCGATCAGGCTAGTCTTGTCGCCTACGCCGCCCGTGGAATGCTTCTCGACCTTCGCGCCCGGGACATTGCTCAGGTCCATGACCTTGCCGGATTTCAACAAACAGGCCGTCAAGGCGCTGACCTCCCGGTCCGACAACCCGCTGAAGTAGACGGCCATGAGGAAGGCAGCCATCTGCCGTTCCGGGATTTCGTCAGCGATATAGCCTTCAAAAAGGGAAGTTATCTCGTCAGCGGTCAGCTCTTCCCCGTCGCGCTTGCGCTGGATCAACTCGACAATATGCATCGGACGAAACTCAGAGTAACATCTTATATGGTTGAAAGTAAAGGCTTCTGCCGCCACGGATCGGTTTGCGCCTGTCCGCGGAGGCCTTTCGGTCAGTTTGCGAACCTGGTGATCTGCAGCAGCGGCACGCGGTAGCGACCCTCAAAAACCTCCCCGAATAGGTCCAGGATTTGCTGGTGAACCACCGCGTTGCTTGCGCAAATATGCGGCGCGTCCAGGCTGAAGTCCTGGCCGCGCATGGTGGTGACTTTGCCCCCGGCTTCCTCGATGAGCAGGATTCCGGCCGCTACGTCCCACGGGTTGAGGCCGAATTCCCAAAAACCTTCAAAGCGGCCGCAGGCGACGTACGCCAGGTCGATGGCGGCTGAGCCGGCGCGGCGGACGCCATGCGTCACCATCGCCACCTGGTGAAAAAAATGCACGTTCACGTCTTGGTGGCGGCGCCAGTTGGGAAAACCCGTAGCGAACAGGCTTTCCTCCAACCGGCCGACGCCCGATACTTTCAGCCGCCGGTTGTTCAACCAGGCGCCGGCGCCCCGTTCGGCGGCGAACATCTCCTGCCGCGTCGGATCGAATATTACCCCGGCCAGCAGTTGCCCCGAGCGCTCGACCGCCAGCGTCACGTTGAAGACCGGAAAGCCGTGCGCGAAGTTCGTCGTGCCATCCAAAGGATCGACATACCACTTGTACTCCGAGGAACCCGCGTAGTTGCCGCCTTCTTCTCCCATGATGGAATGGGCCGGGAAATGCGCCTGGAGTCGCTCGACAATCAGCGCTTCGCTCGCCCGGTCGGCGGCGGTGACCAGATCGTGGGGGCCTTTGTATTCGAAACCGACGTTGCGCTCGTAGAAGCGCATGAGCGTCGCCCCGGCTTCACGGGCGATCTCCATGGCCGATTCCAGGAACGATGACATCACCGTCTCTACGCCGCCCCTTCGGACGGATCCTCGTAGAGGTATTTCATGTCATGTTTGAAGATGAACAGATTCGGCCCGTCATTGCGGGTGAGGCGAATGAAGCTGGCATCGTAATACTCGATCGTTCCGCCGACTTCCTCGTTGTCCGTCATGCGGACCCTGACCGGAATCCGATTGTCGATCAGGTACTTGAGGTACTTGACTTCTTCGAACGTCGTTTCCGGCGCGCGCTTCTTGGGCGCGACCGGCGGTTTGGCTTTTTGTGCCACGGGTTCTCCTGCGTCGCTCAGCACGGGCGACTCCGCCACGCCGGGCCTCAGCGCGCGGAATCTTCGTATTCCACATAATAGCCGCTACGGGTAAGTACCCGCAAATCGGGCCGGTTGACTTTCAGCTCAATCCGGCGAAATCGCTCCTTGGAATACGGGAGATTTTTCGGGTAGTACCCGATCAGATATTGGGTCCTGAGGTCGCGCAGTATATCGGCGAACGCGTCGTCCAGCGCCGCGCCCAGTCCGGCGGCGAACACCCGGCCCCCGGTACTGACGGCCAGCGTGGTCAGCGCATTCTCGCCTGCCACGTGGCGGCCGGCATCGCTGGCGACCGGCACGATCATGATGCCATACATCACCGCGTCGGCCGAGTTGGCGGCGCGTAACGCTTCGTGGAAGGTCTTGCTGCTGGTGGTATCGGCGCCGTCGCTGACGATGACGATCACCCGGCGGCCCTCGCGATCCTCCAGCGCCTGCGACGCGAAATAGATCGCATCGTACAGCGAGGTGCCCGCCTCGGCCTTGATCGTCCGTAGTTCCCGCTCGATCCGCGCCATGCGGCGCGTGAACGACGTCTCCAGCGTAACGTCCTGGTTGAAACTGTACAGCGAGACCGAGTCGCCCGGGTTGCCTTCGCCGAACAGTCTCTTCAGAAACCGCAACACGGAATCGGTTCCCTCTCTGAGCTTCGCCGCCGTCGAGCCGCTGGCGTCCAGCAACAGCGTTACCGACAAGGGCTGCTCGGTCTGCTGCTCAAAGACGGCGACCTCCTGCCGGACGCCGCTGTCGTAGATCGTGAAGTCGCCCTTCCGCAGCGAGCCGATCAACTGACCGCTCGAATCTTTCACGGTGGCGAGCAGGCGCACCAACCGCACATCCACCTTGAAGACGGATTCCTGGGCAAGCGCAACGGCGCCGGCCGCCAGGAGCAAGGCGGCGAATAGCTTGAGACGGCGGATGCTCACGTCTTCAGGACGGAAGCGTCCCACTCCCCTTCCACCCACACCTCGCCGTCGGCAAAGTGCTCCTTCTTCCAGATCGGCACAAGGCGCTTGAGCCGGTTGATGCCTTCCAGCGCGGCTTCGAAGGCGGGCTTTCGGTGCGGCGCCGTCACTACTACGGCGACACTTGCCTCGCCGACGAACATGCGTCCCAGCCGGTGCACCATCGCAATGCGTCCAATGGGATACGAGGCGGCAAGCGCGCGTCCGATTTCGGCCATCGTCTTCAGAGCCATCGGCTCGTAGCACTCGTAGTCCAAGTGCGTGGTGGCCCGGCCTTTCGTGTTGTTTCTCACCACGCCGACGAAATCGACAATCGCGCCATCCTCTCCTCGCAGCAGACGCTGCCGGAGACTATGCGTGTCGATCGGCTCGCGGGTGAGGGCGAAGAAATGGCCGGCCTCGTCCTCCACCTGGCCCAGGTAGGGTCCGGAGCCGCCGCTCACCGGGGGAAGAAGAGCCACTTCGTCGCCGCCGCTCACGGTCTCCCGGCGGGACGAGAATTCCTGGTTGCGAGCCAGAACGATGCTGTCCCGGTATTCGCCCAGGCGCGGAAACCGGCGCGCGTAATGATCGAATATCTCGCCCAGGCTCGATCCCTCCTCCAGGTCCAGTTCCTCCGCCGACCGGCCGGTGATGTCCTTTAACATCCCGAAAAACAGCACCCTTACGCGCACGACTTCAGCGTAGCAGACGCGCTCGAAAGCGGACCGGTTTCTCCAGATGCAGTTGAAATTAAGGCGCCTCCTGCCCGTCCGAGGCGGCGGGCTTCACCCACACTTTGGCCGCCGCGCCGCGCCCCAGATGGACCGGCGCGCCTCCCACCCGCAGCGACACCGTCTCGTCGATATTGTGGGCAAGCACTTCCAGCACCGAACCCGGCCGTACGGCCAGCCGGTCCAGGTATTCCAGCAAGGGGCGGTCCCGCTCGAATACGCTCATCACTTCCACCCGGGACTCGGGCGCCACGTCGATCAGCGGCAGCCAGCCCCGGCCGCGGCGTTCCTCCGGAGATTCCAAGCCCATCCGGTTACCGTGCGGGCAGAACCCGCCGTCCCCCAGATGGGCGACCAGCAGGTTTTCGAAATCCGCCGAAACGGCATGTTCGAGCTGCTCGGCTTCGTCGTGAACCTTGTACCACTCCATCCCGAAGATTTCGGTCAGCATGCGCTCGATAAGCTGGTGGCGCGCGAACAGGCGTCCGGCGATATCGCGCCCGGACGGCGTCAGCGAGATTTCACCGGTCTTTCGCAAGGAAATCAGGCCGTCGCGCTTCAGGCGGCGGATCGCCATCGTCACCGCGGGCGCCGAGACCCGCAGCCAGCGCGCGAGCGTCGCAGCGATGACGGCCTCCCCCTCCGCTTCAGCTTCCAGGATCGCCTTGAGATAATTCTCTTTGGAAATGGTGATCTTCACGGGTACTCAAATTCTAGCGCGCGGGTCCGGAAAGACCACGCTACGCGCAATCGGATTGGCGTTGATTCTGGCGCTGGCGCAGCCGCCGGGCGTCTCGGCCCAGCCGTCCACCGCGCTCGACCGCTACGTATCCGAGCCCGACGCCTCGTATTCTTTTCGCCTCGTGCGCAGCGCTCCTGGCGCGGGTTACAGGGTCCATGTCCTGGAGATGACCTCGCAGACCTGGCGAACCGCGGCCGAGGTGGACCAGCCTGCGTGGCGCCACTGGCTACGTATCGTCGTGCCGTCACGCGCGCAGACCTCCACCGCATTCCTGCTGGTCAACGGAGGGACAATCAGCGAGGCCGAGCCGTCGGCGGTGAACGTCGAGATCGCTCCGATCGCGTCCGCCGTCGGGGCGGTGGCGGCCGAACTGCGGATTGTTCCGAACCAGCCGCTCACCTTCGCCGGCGAAACCGCTCCCCGCTCCGAGGATGCCCTGATCGCCCACACCTGGGACAAGTATCTGCGCACCGGAGACGAGCGCTGGCCGGCGCAGCTCCCCATGACCAAGGCGGTGGTCCGGGCAATGGACGCGGTGATCGCTTTCTGCCGCAGCGCCGAAGGAGGCGGCGTCACCGTGGACCGGTTCGTTGTGGCCGGAGGCTCCAAGCGCGGCTGGGCCACCTGGCTGACCGCCGCTGTCGATCCACGCGTGACCGCCGTAATCCCGGTGGTGATTGACCTGCTCAACACCGAGGACGCCTTCGTCCACCACTGGCAAACCTACGGGCGGTGGGCGCAGGCGGTGGGCGATTACGAGCGGGCGGGCATCTTCACCTGGCTCCGCACCCCTCGCATGGGCGCGTTGCAGGCGATTGTCGACCCGTACCTTTATCGCGACCGCCTGACGATGCCAAAGTACATCGTCAACGCAGCCGGCGACGAGTTCTTCACTCCCGATTCGTCGCGGTTCTACTTCGACGGCCTGCCCGGCGCAAAGTATTTGCGCTACGTGCCCAATGCTCCCCACGATCTCGACATAGCCGACGTCCTCACCGGCGGCATCGTATTTTTCCAGTACGTGAGCGGCGGGCGCGCGCTGCCGAGGTTTTCCTGGGAGCTTCCCGCCGAAGGCGGCATCCGGCTGCGGACCGAAGACCGGCCGTCGGAGGTCCGCCTCTGGCAGGCGAGCAATCCCAATGCCCGGGACTTCCGGGTGGCAACCATCGGCCGGACCTGGACCTCGAACGTCGTTACGGAAGCGTCTCCCGGCCTGTATGAGGCCAACGTCGCCGCGCCGGACGCGGGTTGGCGAGCCTACTTTCTCGAGCTGACGTATTCGACCGGAGGACTGATCCCGCTCGCGCTGAAGTTCACCACGCCGATCCGGGTTACGCCGGACACGCTTCCCTACGCACCGCCGTTCCTGACGGTCTCCGCGGCCAGTTACCTTCCCATGACCGCGGCCGACGCCTTCGTCAGCGGCTTTGGACAAGACCTGGCCGCGACCACCGAAGCGGCGACGGCGCTGCCGCTGCCGGTCGAACTTGGGGGTACATCCATTCGGGTCACCGACAGCCAGGGCGTCGAGCGGGCGGCGCCGCTGTTCTTCGTTTCGCCGGCGCAGATCAACTACCTCGTTCCCGCCGGCGCTGCCTTGGGGGTGGCGAACGTCCAGGTGATCCGAGGCGGAGACGTCGTCATGAAGGGCCAGGCGTTGGTAGAGGATGCCGCGCCGGCCCTGTTCAGCGCCGATAGCAGCGGTACGGGTCTCGCCGCCGCGTTGGCGGTCGTTGTGCGAAACGGCGAGCAGGAGATCGCGGCGCTTAGCCGTCAGACGCCCGTGAATCTCGGCGCGGCGGACGACCAGGTCTACCTCTCGTTGTTCGGTACCGGCATGCGAAACGCCAACGGTCTGGCCACGGCAACCGTCGGAGGGGAATCGGTCGGCGTGGCGGGCCCTGCTCCGTCGAGCCAGTTCGCGGGCGTGGATCAGGTCAACCTCGGTCCTTTGCCCCGCTCGCTGGCCGGCCGCGGCGAACTGGACATTGTCCTCACCGTGGGCGGAAAGACGGCCAACACGGTGACGGTGGTTGTCGAGTGATGGCGTTGCTCGCGCGGGCCGGCCGACTCGGACTTATTCTCGCCGCGGCGACATTCGGCCTGGCCGAAGAAACCGCGCTCGACCGCTATGTCGCGGCCCCCGACCCGGCTTACCGTTTCCAGCTTGTCCGCTCCTATCCCAACATCGACCACACCTTGCACGTGCTGGAGATGGTTTCGCAAACCTGGCTCACGCCGGCGGAGGTGGACCAGCCGGAGTGGCGCCACTGGATCTCGATCGTCGCGCCACGGCAGGTGTCTTCCTCGACGGCCATGCTGTTCATCGGCGCCGGCAACAACTCCGATTCGGCGCCTCTGGCGGTAGAGGAGCGTCTCCTGTACATCGCCAGAAATTCGCGGGCCGTCGTCGCCGAACTGCGGATGGTCCCCAACCAGCCGCTCACGTTCAAAGGCGATCCGGGCGACCGGCCCCGCACCGAAGATGCGCTGATCGCCTTCGCCTGGGACAAGTACCTCCGCACGGGCGACTCGAAATGGCTCCCGAGGCTCCCCATGACCAAAGCCGCCGTCCGCGCCATGGACACGGTGGCCGCCTTCCTGAAGAGCGAAGCGGGCGGCGGCATCGCGGTGGATAAGTTCGTGGTCGCCGGGGGGTCGAAACGCGGCTGGACCGCCTGGACCACGGCGGCAGTGGACAAACGCGTCGTGGCGGTCGTTCCGCTGGTGGTCGATCTGCTCCACCTCGAGCCGTCGATGATTCACCACTACCGCGCCTACGGACGCTGGGCGCCGGCGCTCGCCGATTACGAACAGATGGGCATCATGAACTGGTTAGGGACGCCGGAGATGGCCGCGATGCTGAAGATCGTGGAGCCCTATTCCTACCGCGAGCGGTTCACCATGCCGAAATTGCTGATCAATGCGGCGGGCGACGAGTTCTTTTTGCCCGATTCGTCCCAGTTCTATTTCGACGATCTTCCTGGCGAAAAGCGCATTTATTACACGCCGAACGCCGGCCATTCTCTCGAACGCAATGAAGCTTTTGAGACGCTGCTGTCGTTCTTTCAAGCAATCCTGAAGGACGCGCCGCTCCCCAGGTTTTCCTGGACCTTCCCGCCGGACGGCGGCATCGTGGTCACCTCCCAGGACAAGCCGTCGGAAGTTAAGCTCTGGCACGCCACGAATCGCGAGGCGCGCAACTTCCGGCGGGATGCAATCGGACCCGCCTGGCGGAGTTCCCCAGTGACTGCCGCGCAGGACGGCTCGTACCGCGCCGCGACGCCCACGCCGAAACAAGGATGGGCGGCCTTCTATCTCGAACTGGTTTTTCCCAGCGGCGGCCGGATTCCGTTTCGCTTTTCCACCCCTGTCCGCGTTGTTCCCGACACGCTCCCGTTCCCTCCTCCGAGTCGCGCCGGCAGGTAGTCGGCGTGGTCGTGGCGGCTCGCCTCGACCGCGGCGTCTCGCGCCGCCCGCCGAGGAGCCGCCACGGGGGCCTGCCGGATACTCCGGACCACGCCGAGCCGTTACTGCTTCGTGGTCTCTTCCTTTTTCTCTTTTTTGGTGGTGGTTTCCTTCTTGTGCTTCTTCTTGGCCGTCGTCTGCTCCTGCTGCTGTCCCGCAGGCGCCTGAGCGGCAAACGTCATCGGTACGAACAACGCCCCAAGCAGAGCCAATGTCGCCAATATCCTCATGATTTTCCCCTCCTCGAGGCCGCGCCTGAACTGCGCCGCTCTCAGTTCCAAGCATGCGGCGGAAGAGGGTCCGGCCGCGATAGCCCCGGCGGGCTAATTCCGGCGGCTAACGTAGGGTAGGAGGCCGGCTAGTCTAGGTGGGCGCCGATCAAGCATTCCACCGGCCACGGCTTTTCTGGCCAGGATTCACATCCCGCGACAGCGATCCATGATCCAGCTCTGGTGAAGACGGAGTGCCGGAGGACGGCGGGAACGGCGATGCCGGCGTCGGCGTCGTTCGTGGGCCGCGGGTTTGCTGAAAACCCACATCACCTCGCAGGTGGGCATCGTGTGACCCGCCAGGCGCCGTCAGACTTCAAAGAACGTGTAGCTGATCCAGACGAGAATCCCGATCAGCGTGAGCCCGAGCGCGATGCTCCAAGCGATGAGCTTTTTCTCCACCGGCAGGAGCGGCTCGTACTCCATGCGCTGGAGTTCTTCGGCGAGCTTCGCTTCCTGAACAGCCTGCTGCTCTTTCATGTTCTACCCCGCGACGACCGGCGGCTTCACGCCGTGGAAGAAGATCCACGAGATCGCCAGCCCGATCCAGATGATAAACCCAAACAGGCACAGGACGTAGACGACCGCCAGGCGGCCAATGCCCTCCTCCCAGAGCTTCCGGAAATCCGACACCACGCCGATGGTGAAGAAGGTCATTACGAAGAAGATCCCGCGGAAGACGTTCGCCTGTGTCATCGCCGCTTTCGCTTTGCCCATCAGCGCGGGAATCAACACGCCGATGGCGATGATAATCACGAACGTCGCGATGTAGCCGAGGATGAACTTGGGGAACCGTTGCCACAGGTCGGCGGCGCGGATGCGTTCGCCCGCGCGGCGTTCGATCTTCGCGGACCAGATCCACGCGAGGATGCAGGCCCAGACGCAAATGAAAACGTCGATGAAGACTTTTACCGTGGTGGTGGCTGCCATGATCCAGCCGGGCTGATAGTGAACGCCGTCGGTGGCTGCCCTGGCGAGGATGAGGGAATCCGTAATGGCGCCGCTTGCGACCGCCGCGCCGTCCGTCTTGACCGCCAGGCCCATCCAGGCGCCCGCCACCATCGGTTCCGTATGTAGGAAGTTCTGCGCCAGGAACGGTAAGACCAGCAGTTCCACGACGGCGAAGATCACTACCAGCGACGAGACCATGATCGGAACCACGGGCCGGGCCTTGATCGCCGATCCGGTGGCGATGGCCGCGGAGACGCCGCAAATCGATATGCCGGAGGCCAGCGGCACGGACCATTCCCGGCTGAAGCGGAAGTATTTCCTGGCGATGAAATAGACCACCGCCCAATAGATCAAGTAGGCCTCGACAATGGCGCAGAGGCCCCGGAACATCACGGAGGTGGCCAGTCCCAGTTGCTCGGCCGCGGTGACGCCGAGGAAGCCGCCCAGAATCACGATGGCGGTCTTGACGTAGAGTTCCGGCCGGAGGGCCTCCTTCATGAAGCGCGCAGCGCCGGGGAGGAAATTGCCGACGATGAGCCCGGCGAGGAGGGCGACGATGTAGCCGGCTTCATTGGTGAGATTCAGCGACCAGCCGAGACCGAACTGGGCCCGCTTGTCCGGGGTGGCCGCGATCCAGGCCCAACTCCCGGCGAACCAGCACAGGTAGCTAACCAGGAAGACGGTGGTGAACGCCCGGGCGAATCTCCCGATGCCGACGCCGAGAGCCGCGGCGCCCGCGCTCATCACCGCCAGCAGGAACACGTACGTGATGAGCAGCGCCGCCAGGCCCGGGAGGCTGGCGTAAGCCTTCGACACCGGGACCAACGCCTTGGATGCGCTGGTCCACACGGTGGTGGTGACGGCCCAGCCAAGCAGGTCGGCGCCGAAAAACGCGCCGAGCGAGAGGAGGAAGACGAACAGCCCGATGCCGACGGCCAGCCAGTCTTCCGAGATGCGGGAGGTTCCGGATTTCATCGTCTTATGCCAAACTCTCCCTCACGGCGAGGGCGATCTTGTAGAACACCGTAATCATCAAAATGCCGATCGCCCAGATGGCGAGGGCGATCGCGGCTTCGGGCAGGGTGGGCGCATACTCGGTAACGGCGCCAAGCGGCGACGGCACGAAGCCGCCCACGATCAGGCCGAGCCCCTTGTCGATCCACAAGGACAGGAACACCATGCCACAGGCGGCCGCGAGGACTTTCGGGTTCTTGCGGGTCCCTGGCGGGATCAGCAGCGCCAGTGAGGCCACGGCGAGAATCGCGGACGTCCACATCCAGGGAACCAACGCCGTCCGCCCGTCCAGACCGGCGAACAGATAGTGGAAGTGCTCCATGTGCTCGGGGATTTGGCTGTAGAAGGCGGTGAAGAGCTCCATCAGGACGAAGAACACATTCAGGATCATCGCGTAGGTCACGATCACCGCCAGCTTTTGGACCGGTTCGCGCAAGCCGGAGGACTTTGTCAGGCGGCCGATCGCCATGCATAGCAGGATGAGCAGCGCGGGACCGGAGGCGAAGGCGGAGGCGAGAAAGCGCGGCGCCATGATCGCCGTCAGCCAGAAGGAGCGGCCGGGGAGCCCGGCATAGAGAAAGGCCGTGACGGTGTGAATGCTGATGGCCCAGGGGATAGACAGCAGGATGATCGGCTTGAGCCAGCGCGGCGGCGCGATGCCCTTCTGCTCGGCGTGCAGCGTGGTCAGGGCGATGACGGCGTTCAGCATGAGATATCCGCCCAACGAGAGCATGTCCCAGAACATCATCGAGTTCGGCGTGGGGTGCAACAGCACGTTCAACACCCGGGTCGGCTGTCCCATATCGACGAAGATGAACAGCGCGCACATGGTGACCGCCGAGATGGCCAGGAACTCGCCGAGGATCGTGACTTTGGCGAACGCCTTGAAGTCGTGCAGGTAGTACGGCAGCACCACCATTACGGCGGAGGCCGCGACGCCGACCAGGAACGTGAACTGCGAGATGTAAAGGCCCCAGGTCACGTCGCGGCTGAGGCCGGTGATGCCTAGCCCCTCCTGCAACTGGCGCAGGTAAGCGAGGAAACCCGCGCCGATGACGGCGAACAGGCAAACGATCCAGATCCAGTATTTCCGGCTGCCGGTGACCGCTTTTTCAAACAGGAACATAACCGGACCTCACACGATGTAATAGACCTCGGGCCGCGTGCCGAGTTCGGGTTTCCGCCGGACGGTATAGCGGGCGCCCAGAAGTTGCCGCACCTCGGAAGCCGGATCCGCGAGGTTGCCGAACACCATCGCCTTTTCCGGGCACGCTTCGACGCAGGCCGGCGCTTCGCCCCGGGCCAGGCGCTCCTCGCAAAACGTACACTTCTCCACCACGCCCTTGGTCCGCGTGGGGAACTCCGCGTTCATCTGCGTGAGCCGCGGGCGCGGGTCCAGCCAGTTAAAGCTGCGCGAACCGTACGGACACGCCGCCACGCAGTACCGGCAGCCGATGCAGCGGTGCCAGTCCATCATGACGATGCCGTCGTCCCGCTTCCAGGTAGCGCCGGTGGGGCAGACGCGGACGCAGGGAGGATTGTCGCAATGGTTGCAGAAGACGGGAAAGGGCTTGTCGCGGAAAGCGGCCTGAGAATAGAGATTTTCCTGAGAGGGGAAGGCGCGCTCGAAAGGTTCTTTCCAGATCCAGCGGACTTCGTGGCGCGGTTCGGCGAACGCCGGGACGTTGTGCATCCGGTGGCACGCTTCGATGCACTTCTGGCAGCCTTCCTTTTGGAGGCACTTGCGCGCGTCGACAACCATCGCCCAGCGCTTGGGCGTAACGGCCGCGACCAGCTTCCGCGCCAGCACGGAAAGGCCCGTCAGCCGCAAGAAGGATTTTCGATCGAGGATCATCTTGCGCTCCCGTGCGCCTGCCTGGGATCGACGTGGCAATCCCAGCAGTAGTTGGAAACCGATGCGTAATTGTGACAGCGATCGCAGAACTCTTCCTTGCTGGCGTGGCACTGGGTGATGCACGTGCCGCTCAGACTGACGTTGTAGGTCTGCCCGTCCGCGGACTGGAAGGTCCGCACGCCATCGCGGACGGCGTTCTCGCGCCAGGACGCCAGCAGGTCCATGTGCGACGTCCGCATGTAGCTCACCGGCATGACGCACTGCTTGGCCTCCGCGGGGCGGCGCAAATCGGGCCCCTTGGAGGTAACGCCGGCCCGCAGGTTTTGCCAGAAGGGATAGGTGACCAGGATGAGGAAGAGGCCGAGGCCGCTGTAGATCCAGCCGCGATCACGCATGGACAGCCTCCTGTAGTTCCAGCGGCTGGCCGCGGAGGTCGGTTTTGCGCTCCGCTTCACCGCGCATGACGAGGGCATTGCCGACCAGCTCGTGGACGCCAGCCACTTCGACGCCGGGCGTCCAGTATTCGAGCAGCGGCGGCAGCGTCGCCTTGTCGATGGCGCAGATGCAGGCCAGCAGGTTTACGCCATACTTGTCGCGGACGTAGCGCACCGCGTTCGCCCGCGGCAGGCCCCCGCGCATCCGCATCTCGAAATTCTCGTCCGTGCCCAGGCCGGAGCCGCTGCCGCAGCAAAAGGTCTGTTCGCGGATCGTATTCTCCGGCATCTCATGAAAGTGGTTGCAGACGTTCCGGAGGATGTAACGTGGCTCCTCGAGCAGGCCCATCGCGCGGGAGGGATTGCACGAATCGTGAAACGTCACGTTCCAGTGGTTATTGCGCGACGGGTCCAGCTTCAGCTTGCCGTGTTTGATCAGGTCCGCCGTGAATTCGCACAGGTGGACCATCTTCGTGGAACGGGCGTGGTCGAAGCGCGTGCCGGTGACGGGCGAGACCGGGACTTCCAGGAAGTCGGCGGGCCCGTTCATCGTATCCATGTACTGGTGCAGGACGCGCCACATGTGGCCGCACTCGGCGCCGACAATCCACTTCACCCCCAGCCGTTTGGCCTCGGCATAGATTTTGGCGTTCAGGCGCTTGATCATCTCGTGCGAGTTGAACAGGCCGAAATTGCCGCCCTCGGAAGCGAAGGCGCTGAAGGTGTAGTCGAGCCCGATTTCGTGAAACAGCATCAGGTAGCCGAGCAGCGAGTAATAGTGCGGCGTGCCGAAATAATCCGCGGACGGGACGATGAAGAGGATCTCGGCGCCCTTCCGGTTGATCGGAGCCTCGACGCGGACGCCCGTGATCTCTTCGAGTTCGTCGACGGCGAAGTCGATCGAGTCCTTGAAGCCGTGGGGCTGAACGCCGAGGTGGTTGCCGGTACGGAAGCAGTTGGCCGCCGGCTCGAGCACCCAGTTGATGTTGCAGCCGATCAGATTGAGCAGTTCGCGGCCGATCATCGTGATTTCGGCGGTGTCGATGCCGTAGGGGCAGAACACCGAGCAGCGGCGGCACTCGGTGCACTGGTAGAAATAGTAGAACCACTCCTTGACGACGTCCTCGGTGAGATCGCGGGCGCCCGCCAGTTTTCCGAATAGCCGTCCCGCCAGCGTGAAGTAGCGGCGGTAGACCGACCGCAGGAGCTCGGCGCGCAGCACCGGCATGTTCTTGGGGTCGCCGGAGCCGATGTAGAAGTGGCACTTGTCGGCGCAGGCGCCGCAGCGGACGCAAATGTCCATGAAGAGCCGGAAGGAGCGGAATTTGCGCAGCCGGTCCCGCATGCCTTCGAGGACGATCCGCTTCCAGTCCGGCGGCAGCTTCCAGTCCTTGTCGAAGGGCTGCCACTCGCGGGGGTTGGGAAGGTTCAGGTATTCGAGGTTCTTGGCGGCGGCGCTGTAGCAGAACGTGCCTCGGCGGAACTCGACGGCCGGATTCATCCAATCGCGGCTGGGCGGCCGGTAGTCGATCTGGACGAGTTGCTCGGGTTTCGGATTGGACATCTATTGCCTCTCCAGGGGCAGGCCCGCCGCCGCGATCTTTTCCCGGAATTCGTCCTCCCACTCCTGGTAGGTGTGGACCTTCACCGGGTAATTCCAGGGATTGACGTGCCGCCGGGCGCGATTGTCGTTGGCGAGGTTGCGCGTGGGACTGAGGAAGACGCCGCCCATGTGGACCAGCTTGCTGAACGGCAGGTACGCGATCAGCGCGCTCAGGGTGAACAGGTGGGCATAGAACATCACGCCCAGGTTCTCCGGCGCCACCGGCGAGAAGGTGGCCAGTCCGAGGGCGAACTGCTTGGCGGCGATCACATCCACCCGCGTGAAATAGCGCATGATCACGCCCGTGCCGGCCAGCCCGATCAGCAAAGCGAGCGCAAGGTAGTCGCTGGGGAGGGAAATGTAGCGCGCCTGGGCGTTCCAGATCCGGCGCGCCAGCAGGTACCCCAGCGCGACAAGGATGACCACGTCGGTCAGATAGAGAACGGGCAGCGATACCTGGAAAAAGCCGTCGGCCGCCTCGATGGCGCCGACGAAAGCGGGAACCGGCTCGAGAAAGAACCGCAGGTGCCGCAGCAGGATCACCAGGAACGACCAGTGGAACGCGAGCGCGCCCAGCCAGAGAAACTTGCTCTCCAGGTAGGACAGCTTCGGTCCCTGGCGCAACTCCGCGCGGGTATTGCGGAACAGGGAACGAAACAGCAGGATTTCGAGCGCCATCCTGGCGACGACGCCCATCCGCGTCCACGGGCTCTCGAGGTAACCGGCCTTGATCCACGGCAGCGATTTCTGTTGGCCGCAGACCGTCGGTATGCGGAACGGGACGGGCGACAGCGACCAGCGGACGATCCGGTACGAGAACCCGATCAGGAAAATCGCGATCGCGGCGTAGGGAATCGCGACGGCGATGAGGCTAGTGAGTTCCATACTCCGGCTTCGCCTCCTTTCCCGCCATCCTTTCCATCACCCACATCCGGCGGCGGGCCTCACGGACGCGGATTTCCGAAAGCTGCTCCCGGCATTCCATGTACAGGTCGAAAGCGAGCAGCGCCAGCCGGTCGACGCGCTCCTCCAGCCCGGCGGCCCCGTGACGGCGGAAGATGTCCTTCAACAGGAAGACAAACGAGACCGCCTGACTGGGAGTGAAGTCCTGGACGGCGCGGATGCGCACCACGCGATCGAGGGCGGCCCTGATCCGCGTTTCGTCCATGCCGGCGAGCGCTTCGGACACGATTTCCGGCAGCGCCTCTTTCAGCGCGGCGCCGACGGGGTTGCGGAACGGGTCCCCGACCTCCCGCAGCATCCGGGCCGTCTGCGCGGGCCAGCTTGCCAGCGTGAGATCGAGCCACTCCTTGGTTACGGCCTGCTGGACGCCGTCGCCCACCACGCGCTCCTTAGACGCAGCCGGTGGGCTTGGGCAGCCCGGCCAGTTTGCACGCTCCCTTGGCCGGCCCGGAAGGAAACATATCGTAGATCTCGTTCAGCTTGAACCCGGTCTCCTTGCAGAGCTTGCGGATCATGGGAGCGATGCCGTACTGGAGGTAGTAGCTGCGAAGGTAGTTGATGACCTTCCAGTGACCATCGGTCAGGCCCTCGACGCCCTCGGTGGTGGCGAAGTCGCGCGCCACGTCTTCGTTCCAGATTTCAGGGTTCTCGAGGAACCCGTCTTCGTCAACCTCGTATTGCTTGCCGTGAACTTCAAAAACAGGCACAGTGTTCAACCTCCTTGTTTCAGATCAGATCGATAAAGCCGCAAGGGCAGGCTTCGGCGCACTTCTTACAGCCGTTGCACAACTCGAGCTTCACGCGGTAGTGCTCGCCCTTGGGGAGTTTCACAAAACAACTGTTGGTGCAGTACATCCAGCAGGTCTCGCAATCCATGCACATGCCGCAGGACAGGCACCGCTTGGCTTCGGCCTGCGCCTGCTCGTCCGTAAGGCCCAACTCGACCTCGGCCTCGAGATCCCGCTGCTCGACCGGGACGTGCGCGCGCTCGCGGCGCGGGGATTCCTTGTACCAATCCAACTTGACTTTTTCGGCGGCAACCGGCGGGGGCAGTTGCGGTTTCGCGAGGGTCTTTCCCCGGAAGCGGGCGTCGATCGCGTCGGCCGCGAACCGGCCTTGCGCGACCGCGATGCTGACCAGACCCAGTTCAACGTCGTCGCCGCCGGCGTAGAGGGCATCGTCGCCGGTGGCGCCCCACTCGTTCACCTTGATCCATTCCTTGCCTTCGCGCAGGGCGCCGAGGCCTTCGAAGTCCGGTTCCTGGCTGATCGCGGCAATGACGGTGGAGGCGTCCAGGTCGAACTCGCTGCCCGGCTTCGGCACGGGCCGCGGGCGTCCGGAAGCGTCCGGCGCGCCAAGTTCCATGCGGATGGCGCGAACGCCGGTGGCCACGCCATTGGCGGTCAGGATCTCGACCGGCGCAGCGAGAAATTCGATGCGGACCCCTTCTTCGAGCGCGCCTTCGATTTCCGGGGCGATGGCCGGCATTTCGGCGCGGGTCCGGCGGTAAAGGATGGTGACCTCGGCGCCAAGCCGCCGGCTGACGCGGGCGGCGTCGATGGCCGTATCTCCGCCGCCGATGACCAGCGCGCGCGCGCCGACGTCGACGGACTCGCCGCTGTTGACGCGGTTCAGAAATTCGGTGCCCGTAAAAACATTGGCGGCGTCTTCTCCGGGCACGCGGAGCTGGATTCCCTTGTGCGCGCCGATGCCGACGAACACGGCCTGGTAGTCGCGGCGCAGGTCCTCGATCGAGATCTCCTTGCCGACGACGACGCGGAGCTTCAACTCGACGCCGAGATCGAGGATGCGTTGAATCTCGGCGTCCAAAACATCCCGGGGAAGGCGGTACCGTGGTATGCCATAACGGAGCATGCCACCGGGCTGGCTAAACGCTTCAAAAACGGTGACCGCATAGCCGCGGCGGGCAAGTTGGTATGCGCAGGAAAGTCCCGCCGGTCCGGCGCCGACCACGGCCACCTTCTCCGGGAATCTCTCTTCGGTGGTTCGGGAGAGCGATAGATTTCGGGCGATGGCTAAATCGCCGATGTAGCGTTCCAGGGCGTTGACGGCGACCGCGCCGTCCTTGCCCGATCGGTTGCAGTTGTCCTCGCACGGATGAGGACAGACGCGGCCGCAGACGGCCGGAAACGGATTGCGCTCGACGATCGCGCGCCAGGCCATCTCGTAAGCCTGCTCGGGGGTGCGGCCATAGGCTTCGGCCTGCGCGATGAGGGTGAGCCACCCGCGAATGTCGGCGCCGCTCGGACAGTTGCCGATGCAGGGCGGCGTTTTCGGGACGTACAGCGGACGCAGGGGGCTGATTTGCCCTCCGGCCGGCGCCGTGGTCTTGATGATCGGCTTTTTGACGTCTTTGAACAGCGGCATTGGCTCACTCCTTTCGGCGTCGCCCGCCCGGCCGGGGGCGGGCGCCGCCCGCGATTAGAAGCGGATGTGCGTCGAGCGGGCGTACGTCAGCCCGGCGAACTTGAAGTCGTCGATGTGATACCGGGTAAACGGAATGCCGGTCAGCTCGAAGAACTTCGGCCAGCCGACCCGTTCGATCCATTCGCCGAGCCGCTCGAAGCGCTTCGCGTTCTTGGCGTACACGTCGACGATGTTCGCCACCGCCTGGACCACTTCCGGCCAGCGCGGCGGGTTGTTGGGCAGATACGGAATGGCCAGCTTGGTGAACTTCGGCGCGGTACGCGCGTTGCTGACCTTGCCGCCCACCCAGATGGAGATGCCATCGTTGTCCGGGTCGTTCATCGGCATGGCCGGGCAGACCGTGTAGCAGTTGCCGCAGTACATGCACTGCTCTTCGATTACTTCGACCGACTGCTTGCCACCCACGGTGGCCGGCCGGATGGCGCCGGTGGGACACGAGGAAATCAGCGTCGGCACCTCGCACACCTTCGGCAGCAGATCGTGCCGGATCTGCGGCGGCTTGCGGTGAATGCCGAGAATCGCGATATCGGAGCAGTGGACCGCGCCGCACATGTTCAGGCAGCAGGCGACGGCGATGCGGAGCTTGGCGGGCAGCTTCTCCTGGACGAAATCCTCGTACAGCGCGTCCATCACCGACTTCACCAGGCCCGAAGCGTCGGTGGCCGAGGAGTGGCAGTGGACCCAGCCCTGCGTGTGGACGATGTTGCTGATCGAGTTGTTGGTGCCGCCGACCGGGAACCCTTCCGCGGCCAGTTCCTTCTTGAGCGGCTCGATGTTATCGGGATTGTCGAGAAGGAACTCGACGTTGTTGCGGCTGGTGAAGCGCAGGTAGCCGCCGCAGTACTTGTCGGCGAGGGAGGCAAACAGGCGCAGCGTCTGAATGCTGAGCAGGCGCGGGGACGCGGCGCGGACGCTGTAAATCCTGGCGCCCGACTCCGCGACGTGGCACAGCACGCCCGGGGCCAGGGTTTCATGGTACTTCCACTGGCCGTAGTTGCTCTTGATCACCGGGTGCAGGAAATTTTCGTAGTTCGGAGGCCCGATATCCGTAATTCGTTTCGGTTTGATGGGTTGGCTTGCCATGATTGGATCTCCTTAGTTCCCGTTCGACTCGGACTTGGTCTGGAAGAAGACGTAGGGGTTGTCCCGCGGCGCCGAGATCATCTCGGGCGCCGGGTCCAGACCGATGGCGTCGAGGAAGTTCGCCATGCCGACGCGCTGGATCAATTCGCCGATGCGCTCCCGGTTCTTGCCGTACTCGTCCCAGAACTCCCAGACCCGGCCGATCAGCTCCTTGACGGTTTCGAGGAGTTCGTCGGCGGGGATGAAGGGGATCAGGACGCTCGACAGCAGCGCGCCCTGGACGATCGGCGCCTTGGATCCGATGAGGATGGTCGCGCCTCTCTCCTTGCCGGGCGCCAGGGCCTTGGGCATGGCGTTGATGCAGTGCATGCAGCGTACGCACTCGCGATTGTTGATGGTCAGCGTGGCGCCGTCCCAGTCCATGCAGCGGGTGGGGCAGCGGTCGCAGACGTCTTTCTGGATGTTCAATCCGCCGGCGGCGTAAGCGGCCACCGCGGCGTCGTCCTGCTGGATATCGTCCTTCCAAGTGCCGATGATCGACAGGTCGGCCCGCGCGATCGACGCCACGCAGTCGTTCGGGCAGGCGGCGCACTTGATCTTGAACTTATAGGGGAAGGGCGGGCGGTGCAGCTCGTCCTGGTACGCCATGGTGAGGTCGTAGCAGAGCTTCATCGAGTCGTAGCAGGCCCATTCGCAGCGCGCCTGCCCGAGGCAGCAGGAGGGCGTCCGCATCGAGGATCCGGAACCGCCCAGGTCGAATCCGGCTTCGGTCAGCTCCTTGAACGTCGGCTCCAGTTCGTTGGTCCTGGTCCCGAGGAAAATGATGTCGCCGGTGGAGCCGTGCATGTTGGTAAGGCCGGAGCCGTGGCGTTCCCATATGTCGCACAAGGTGCGGATTGCGTCGCTGGTGTAGAACCAGCCCGAGGGCTGATTGACGCGGATCGTGTGGAAGTGGGCAACATTGGGAAACTGCTCGGGGATGTCGCTGTAGCGGCCGATAACGCCGCCGCCGTAGCCGAGCACGCCGACAATGCCGCCGTGCTTCCAGTGCCCCTTCTTCTCCTGGTAGGAGAGCTCAAGCTGCCCGAGGAGATCGTCGCAAACAGGACTGCCCTCCCGAGCTTTCTTGATCTCGGTGACGAAACTTGGCCACGGCCCGGTTTCGAGCTGGTCCAGCAGTTCCGTTTTCGGTTTTCCGTTATCGGCCATATGCCATTTCTCCTATGACTGCGCTAATCGATCAAATACGTAGCCTGCGTTTCGGCTCCACGCTCGCCAGCGCCACCGTCCGGTACAGGAAATGCGCGAACTTGGAATAGGGCGCCGAAAGGAACAGGGCGAACACGAGAACCAGGTGCACAAAATACACCGCGTACATCAACGTCTCGGCCTGCGCCAGCCGCGAGACCTGCGACAGGACTCCGGTCAGCGCGATCGCGGCGAGCGAGCCGAGAAAGAACCAGTCGAACCAACCGCTGGCCTGACGCCTGGCCGGGTCCGACAGCCGGTCGGCGAGCAGAATCACGCTGCCGGCGAGGATGACGACGGCCGCCACGTTCGCGAAGATCTTGATCGCGCTGCCGAGCGGCAGCGGCGTCTCCATCACGCCGAACATCGTTCCGACGCCGATGACCGTGCCGACGGCGGCAAGCGCGACGAAGCCGGACAGCATCAGGACGTGGCCGGAGCGCCAGCGGCGCCGGTCCTGGCAGTCGCGCAGACGGCCGCCCACGACGGCGTCGGCGATCACCGGTATCAATCCGGGGAGGATCGGACCGCCGCCGGCCGCCTTCATCGCCTTGCCGAATCGCCAGACGCCGACCGCCATCGCCACCACGACAAAGCCCGAAAGCGCAAAGAAAACCGCTTCCAGGATCAGGATCGGAAACTGGTGGGCGAACTCCGGCGCCGCCTCCGCCGGCCCGCTGGGCGATAGCAGCGCGATGCCCAGGAACAGCAGCGCCGGGATGAGAAACACCACCGGCCAGGCTTTCGGCGTGGCGTACAGCCGCCCGAGGAATTGCGGGAAGGCGAAGTGGCGGATCGCCAGGTTGCGCAGCGCCCCGATCACGTCGCCCGGACGAGCCCCGCGCGGGCAGCGGCTGGTGCAATCGCCGCAGTTGTGGCACAACCACAACGCCGGATCCCGCAGCAGCGGCGTCTTCAACCCCCACTGGGCCTCCAGCATCTGCTTACGGGGGAACGGCGCGTTGTCCGGCGAAAGCGCGCAGACCGTCGAGCAGGTGGCGCACTGGAAGCACTTCTTGGCGTCACCGCCGCCGGCCGCTTCCAGATCCCGGAGAAACGCAACGTCCGGCTGAATGATCGTCGTGCGGGTGGCGGCTTCCATCGTTCAGAACCCCTTGTACGGATTGGGCCCGATCTCCCGGACTAGCTCCATGAACCCGTTCAGCAACTCCGGCAGCTTGCCGTACTCGTTGATGGCAAGCTGCGTCACCTGGATTCGCTCCGGCTCCAGTTGCAACCGTTGGAGCGTCTCCTTCACGTTTTCCATGCGCCGGTTGGCGAGTTCGCTGCCCTTGACGAAGTGGCACTGGTAGTCGTCGCCGTACTTGCAGCCGATCAGCATCACCCCGTCGATGCCGCGCGACAGCGCGTCGGCGATCCAGACGATGTTCAGCGAGCCGAGGCACCTGAGCGGGATCACGCGCACGCCGGGGTCGTACTGGAGGCGGTGGAAGCCGGCGATATCGAGCGCGGGGTAGGCGTCGTTCTCGCAAATGAAGGCCACCACCCGCGGTTTCTCCTCGTCTTCTTCGGGCACCTCGATCGCTTTCACCATGGTGGCGATCATGTCCACCGAGTAGTTGGCGAACGAAATGATCCGTTCCGGGCAGGCGCCCATGCAGATGCCGCAGCGGCGGCAACGATAGATATTGGGGCGGGGCGTGCCTTTTTCGTCTTCGTCCAGGGCGCCGAACGGGCACTCCTCGGTGCAGCGCTTGCATTGCGTGCACCGCTGGAGGAAGAACGCGGGGAACGACTCGTCGCCCGCGCGGGGATGGACGGCGCGGCCCCGCGAGGCCAGCTCGATCGACTGGATCGCCTTCAGCGCGGCGCCGCGGGCGTCCTCTTCGGCGTGCGCGATGTCCATCGGCGAGCGCACGGCGCCGGCGGCGTATATGCCGGTGCGGCGCGTCTCGTACGGGAAGCAGACGAAGTGCGAATCGGGGAAGCCATTCGCGAGCGCCGGGAGGTCCGGTCCCTGACGGTAGGCGAGGTTCAGGATCTGCGTGCCCGCGTGCCGCTTCAGTTCGTCCGCTTTTCGCGACGCTTCGGCGCGCTGCGCCTCCGTCTGTCCCTTCACGGCTCTCGTCTGCGCGTCTTCGAGCGCGCGGATGGCTTCGCCGTCGGCGGAGTTCGGCGACATTCCCGTCGCAAGCACAACCAGATCGGCCATCAGCGCGACGGATTCGCCCAGGAGCGTGTTCTTCAGCGTCACGGAAAGCTTGCCGTCTCCGTTGGCGCCGACCGCCTCCACCTCCCCCTTTACGAAGAAGTTCAGCGGATCCTCCTGAACCTTGCGGTAGAACGCCTCACACTGACCCGGCGTCCGGATGTCCCGATAGACGACATAGACGCGCGCGTTCGGATTCTGCCGGCGGACGTAGCCGGCCTGCTTCAGCGTCGCCATGCAGCAGACCGACGAGCAGTAGGACAGGTGTTCCGGATCGCGCGAACCGGCGCACTGGATGAACACCACGTCCTCAGCCGGCTTCCCGTCGGAGGGGCGCGCCAGCCGGCCCTCGGCCGCCATCTTCTCCAGTTCGACATTGGTGACGACGTCGGGGCTCGCGCCGTAGCCGAGCCGCGTGAGCCGGGTGGCGTCGTATGGTTTCCAGCCGGTAGCCTCGACGATCGCGCCCGCGCGCACGTTGGTTGTGCCCGCTTCGGTGCGGATCGTGGCGTCGAACATGCCGGGCTGTCCTTGCACGCTCTCAACGCCGGCCGAGGTCAGGACGCGAATCCTCGGGTGATACAGCGCCCGGTCCGCCAGTTCCCGGACGCCGTCCGCGAGGGGTTCGGCGTACGGCGGCTGCGTCGGGAAGCGCTGCTTCAGCGTCGCGGCGAATCCTCCGAGCGTGGCCTGTTTCTCCACCAGCACGACGCCGTATCCGGCTTCCGCGGTCTCGAGCGCGGCCGTCAAACCCGCGGCGCCGCCGCCCACGACGAGCACATCACGCGAGATTTGATCCGACGCCGGGACCGGAGCTTCCGACTTGCGCGCCCGCGCCACGCCCATGCGCAGGTAGTCCTCGGCGAGCACCCGGGTGTCTTCATCGTTGGGCGCGTGGCTCCAGGCGACATGCTCGCGGAGGTTGACGCGCTCGACCACGGTTCGGGCGCCGAAATCGAAGGCTTCGGTCTTGACGCGGGGCGAGCACGCCGCCACGACCAGCGTGTTCACGGCGCCGGCGGCGAGATCCTTGCGGATCGTTTCCAGGCCCTCGCCGCCGCACAGGAACGGATGGACGGTGGCGGCCTGCGCCTTGCATTCCTTCCGGGCGAGCGCAGCCAGCTTCGCCGCGTCGATCGACTCGGCGATCCCGCAGCCGCCGCAGATATAAACACCGATCTTCTTATCCATGGACGGCGCCTCTGACCACGTCTTGAATCGCTTCCAGCGCGGCGCCGGTCGCATCCTGGACCGAGGCCATCACCTCTTCGGGCCGCCGCACGCACCCGGCCGAGTAGAGGCCCGCCCGGCCGCCGGCGCCCGGCAGGAATTGGAACTCGTCCCGGACGAAACCGGCCGGTAAACCGCCGCTTTGGGGCACGATGCCGGTAGCCAGGACGACCAAGGACGCCCGGTGCGAGCGCTTGCGGCCCTGGAGAGCGTCCTCGGCCGTCACGAGCAGATCGCCGTCCTCGGCGGCCTCCACCTTCGCGACCTTGCCCTTGATCAGCTTGATGCAGTCGTCGGCCGCCACCCGCGCGTAGAAATCCTCGAGCCTGCCGCCGGCGCGAATGTCGATGTAGAAGATCGAGACGTCGGCTTCCGGGCATTCCGTTCGCACGTAGGTCGCCTGCTTCAGCGAAGCGGCGCAGCAAACGGCGGAACAGTACGGCAGGTGGTTGTCGTCCCTCGATCCCGCGCACTGGACAAAGACCACCGACCGGGGCGGCCGGCCGTCGGAAGGCCGCAGGATGCGCCCGCCGGTCGGGCCGTCGCGCGCCGCCATCCGCTCCATGATCACGTTGGTGACGACATTGGGATGCCTACCGAAACCGAGGTTGTCGATCTTCGCGGCGTCGTAGGGCGCCCAACCCGTCGCGGCGATCACCGCGGCCACGTCGAAGGTCCGCCGCTCGACAGGCTGATCGAGGTCGATCGCGCCGTACCGGCAGGCGTCCACGCACGCGCGGCAGCCGTTGGGGCAGGCCGGGCGGTCGATTGCGTAGAGCGGAGGAAACGCGTTCGCCGCCGGGATGTAGGCGGCCTTCGTCTTCTTGAGCCCGTAGTTGAAGTCGTCCGGCCGCTCGGCGGGACAGGCCTCGGCGCAGGCCCCGCAGGCGGTGCACGCGGAAGTTACGAAGCGGGGCGCGATTTTCACCGTCGCCTGGTAGCTGCCTGGCGTTCCGGCAAGCGATTCGAGTTCGGCTTGCGTCAGGACGGTGATCGCGGGGTTGTTCCGGATGCGCTTGTAGTTGATCTCGAGGCCGCAGGCCGGCGGGCAGAGCTTCGGGAAATAGAGGTGGGTCCGGGTCACGCGGCCGCCCAGGAACGGCGACTTCTCGATGAGTACAACCTGGCGCCCGGCCTCGGCCGCCTCCACCGCCGCGGTGATGCCGGAGATGCCGCCGCCGACGACGAGTATGGCTCGGGCGCTCATCGGCGGGCCTCCACGGGCTGGCGGATCTTCATGGTTTTTTCCTTGAAAAGGCAAAACCGGAGCCATTGCATGGCGAACTCGAGCAGCTCGTCGTCGTCGGAACGGAGCGCTTCGACCCGCGCTTCGTCCACGATAAATCGATCGAGAAATCTTGTTTCGAACACGAATCGCCGGAACCGGTCCAGGTCGTAGCAGGCCATGTAGAACATGTCCGTCTGCGCCGGCGTCAACTCGGCGCGGTCCCAGAATTCGTCGAGCGTGAGCGACTTGAAGGAGGCGCCCATCATTTCGTACTCTTCGGCGCCCTGGCCGGCGGTCCAGTCCCGAACGCTCACCGGCGGGCCGGCGTCATGGCCGGCGCAGAAGTCCTCCCGGATCAGGAAATGAAACGCGGTGTCCTTCGGGGTGGGGTTGCGGGGATCGGCGACGCCCAGAGGATACATGCGGCAAGCCCAGGGCCGGTCGGCATAGACGCCGCAGCCTTCCGGCGTCACGAACGGGCAGGCGAGCCCTTCGGGATTCATCCGGAGGATGGGGACAGGGAACTTCTGCCCACGCGTGAACGGGGCGATCGCGTAGCGGGTCAGAAACTCCGACGAATCCAGTCCGAGCGCCTTCTTGAGCCGCAGGACGTCGTATGGCGTTAGGACGATCGAGACGTCGCGGCAGCACTGGTTGAAGCAGGGCAGGTCCTTCCCGCAGCGGAAGGCGAAACGGTCGTCGCGGCTCATGCGCGGGCAGTCGCGAAGGATCGATTCCTCGGTCAGCAGCTCAGCGGGCACTTGCGGCCTCCTCGGGAAGGATGTTCTCGCGCATCGCTTCTTTCGACCAGACCGGCAGCGGCCCCGTCTCGCCAGTGGCGGGATCGAGCCGGAAGCGGTAGGACGCGGTGACGTCGAAGCGCTCGTTCATCCACGCCCAGCCCCGGACAAAGTAGGGGCACTCGTCGTTAAAGCAAACGTACTGATACTCGCCGCTCCAACTGCTGAGCTGGGGATTGGCCCACCGGCTCATCGGAGTCCGGCAGTGGGGGCAGCGGGCGTCAACCGGTTGCGTCATAAGAATCTCAAGGTAGAGCGGGCGGGACGGCGGCCGTCCCGCCCGCCGCTCCATCAGGTCATCCGCCGAGCAGCTCGTGCTCTTTGGGTTGCGGGAAGATGTGCAGGATCGGCCTGGTCAGCACCTCCCACTGGTCGGTGTTCGGATGGTACTTGCAGTTGGCGAACACGTGCCACTGCTCGTCGTCGATCTTGGGTTTGTCGGCGCGGTAGTAATAGCCGGGCCAACGGGTTTCCTCACGGAACAGCAGCGTCCGGACGTGCGCCTCGGCCTGCCAGGTGCGGTGAACGTTTTCCCAGCAGCGCATCAGCTCGTGGAGGTTGGACGCGGCGAGCTTCTCGGCGTCTTCCTTCAGGAACGCGAGCAGCTCGAGCGCTTTGTTCAAGAGCGACTCGTTGGTTGTGAACTGCGCGGTGATGCCGGCGGCGTACTCGTCCATGAGCTTCTGGAGGCGGTACATGTACATCCGCGGCTTAATGTAGTTGGGGTTGACCTCGGGGTCGGTGGTCGCGCCCTTGAACTGCTCATAGACGTCGAGCGGCCTCAGGATCTGTTCCTTCAGCGCTTCGAGCGCGGCGGCATCGAGGTTCGGCATCGTATTGTTGTCGACGACGAACTTGACGGCCGCTTTCGCCGCGGCGCGCCCTTCGGCGTGCGAGCCGGAGGAGAACTTGTGGCTGGAAGCGCCGGAGGCGTCGCCGGCGCAGAACAAGCCGGGAACGGTGGACATGTGGGCGTAGCCCCAGAAGTACTCCTTCTTCGTCTCGTCGGTTTGCAGGTCCTCGGGACCGCTGACCCAGGCGCCGGAAGCGCCGGAGTGAGAGCCGATGAAGTACGGTTCAGCGGCCGCGATTTCCGAGCTGCGCTCTTCGGGCTGCACGTTGGTGCCGGCCCAGAGGATCGCCTGGGAAATGGTCATGTCGAGGAAGTCTTCCCACGCCTCGGACTCGAGCTCCTTCATCTTTTTCTTGTAGGCCTTGTCGTCGTCCTTGTAGGTGGTGGCGATCTTCTTGATGGCCTCCTCGGTGCGCATGTAGATGGGGCCTTTGCCCTCCATCACGTCAAGCATGCCGAGGTAGTTGCGCAGGTTGGCGGGAATCGGTTTCACGCGGCCGTAGGGGGCCCAGTTTTCCAACTCGGCTCTGCGTTCCACCATGTATTCGCCGCCCATGGCGTTGGTGGCCCGGGATTTGAACAGCAGGAACCAGGCGCCCACCGGTCCGTACGCGTCCTTGAACCGCACGGGGATGAAGCGGACTTCCTGGCAGGTCATCTCGGCGCCGGCCTTCAGAGTGAAGTAGGCCGAGGATCCGGAGTTCCATGGCGGATACCAGGCGCGGCCCATGCCCTCGCCGGAACTGCGCGGCTTGAACACGTGCACGGCGCCGCCCATGGCGACCAGCGTGGCTTTCGCCTTGAAGACGTAGAACTTCTCCTCGCGGACGGAGAAGCCGACCGCGCCGGCGCACCGCTCGCCGTCCATCAGCGGGCCGACGATGAAGATGCGCTCGTAGATTTCGCCGACGGCCTTGCCGTTGCCGGCCAGCAGGGCGTTTTTCGCCGCCTCGGCGACGACGACCTTGTAGGACTCGCCGTTGATCATGAGCTGCCAGCGGCCTTCGTGCACATAGTTGCCGTTCTCGTCCTTCCAAATGGGCAGGCCCCATTTTTCGAACAGGTGAACGGTGGAATCAACGTGGCGGGCGATGTTGGCCACGAGGTCTTCGCGGGTGACGCCCATCAGGTCGTTGCGGACGTAATCGACATAGTCTTTGACGGTGTTCTTGCCGTCCCTGAGACCGACGTACTGGTTGATGGCCGACAGGCCCATCGCTACCGCGCCGGAACGGTCGACCGCGGCTTTGTCGACCAGGGTGACCTTGAGTCCGTTCTGGCGGGCCCAGTGGGCCGCTTCCACCGCCGCCCCGCAGGCGGCCATGCCGCCGCCCAGGATCAGAAGATCGGTTTCCACTACTATCGTTTCAAAGTTGGCCATTGTGATCCTCCGTTAGTGTTTCAGCGTGAAGACCTCGGGCAATCCCAGCGAAGCCGGCTCGGTGAACAGAGCGGGGCTCGCCAGGTCCGCGGGGCTTTCAAACCCGCCGTCGGGCGCTGCTTCGCCTTCGGGCGTGGTGCGGATCGGGAACTTGAACCGCTTGATCGTTCCGTTGCGGAACTTCACGGTCCACATGATGGAATCGGTGGAACGCATCGGCGTGGCGGACGCGCCCAACGGGACGAAGTCGGCATAGCCGCGAACCTCGACGGCTTGCGTCGGGCATATCTTGACGCAGTTGTAGCACTCCCAACACATCGTGACGTCGCGGTTGTACGCCTTCATCGTCACTTTGTCGAGCGCCATCAGATCATTCGGGCAAATGTGCTGGCAGGCGGTTTTGTCGAGCGCCTTGCACCCATCGCACTTTTCCGGATTGACGTAACTGGGCATTCAACCACCTCTCTCTTGGTTTATGGCGATCCGCCGGGACCGGCGGGCCGCACGTGTCTTTCGCTTTTGCGACGTTGATAGAAACAATTGCGCCGGCCCAGATCGCCGAACCTGCACCGGTCGCGATAGTAGATCTCGCACTGCATGCAGAGGTGATCCGGGTCGGAGCCATGGCCGACGATGGCGCCTGCCAGGCGGTCTAAGAGTTCAGCCGTGCGCTGAAGCTCCTGTTCGGAGAACTGCTCGAACACCTTCGCGGCGTAGCGGTCCCGCGCGGCCTCGTAGGCGTCGAGCAGGCGGCGACTGGCCTCAGTGAGGGAGAGCTGGCTCGACCGCCGGTCTCCCTGGATCTCATTCCGGCGGAGCAGGCGCCGCCGCACCAGCTTCTCCACGGCTTTGCTGGCGGCAGCGTTGCTGATCCCCAGGAAAGCCGCGACGTCTCCCACCGTGGTGAGCTCGTCGGTGTGAGCCACCAGGTACAACAGCTTGATCTGCGGGAACGTCAGCTTTTCGCCGGCTACTTCCCGGAGAATGGTCTTCTCCAAGACCTCGCGCACGCTCCAGGCTAGAACACGGGCGCTGCTCAGTAACTCGTTCGCGAGGTTAGCCGGGGTTGCGGTCTCCATGGCGCAACAGGATATGCGGCTCTGAAAATCGATATCCGTACGGTATTGTAAACCGGGTTAAATGTTTTGCGCAATATTTTTTGTGATTTGGAAGAATTAAATCGCGCAACGATAGTCTAGTAAATGGATAGACCAGAATAGTTTCTCCGACGCCGTGCGGCTCACCCAGTAAACCGATAAGGTTTATCTAGAAAGTCTGTTAACCTCTCTTATTCGCGGTGATCAGCACCGTTCCACCAGATAGCAGCGTCGGCTCGACGCCGGAGAAGCCCAGCGCTTCCATCGCCTTCGCCGCTCTTTCCACGGACCAGGCCCGGCAACCGCCGCGCACCACGTGGCGGCCCAGCGTGGCCAGCGTCATCGCCGCGGACGGCGGAACGCCGGCGGGGGCGAATGCGTCGTGCAGCGCCAGCAGACCTCCAGGCCGGATCGCGGCCGCCGCCTCCAGCGCGCGCTGGATCTGGCCTCGTCGCGAGAAGGCGAGGAGGCTGGAGAACAGGATGGCGTCGCACGAGCCGGGCCGCACCAGGTCCGCAGGCGGGCTGTGCGTCTGCCAGGGATTGGACGCCTCGATCTCCAGTGCGGGCCACCGCCGCCGCAGCGCGGCCCGGTACGCATCGCCTCCCCACCCGATCACCTGAAGGCGGCGTCGCCGCGCCAGGTTGAGCTTCTCGGCCACGCGGGGCGCGGCGAAGCGGGCGAGCGATTCGCACGCCTGCCGGAACAACTCCTCGTTGCCGTTAGTTGCCGCGTCGCGGCAGCCGTTCAAAGCGTATCGGGCAAGCTGGTCGGCGGGCTCGGACTGGGCGGCCAGGTAAAGCAACGCGGGCCGCAGCGTCCCGGGCGAGCCGGTCCGCAGGTAGGCGGACGCGAGTTCGAGGTTCCGATAGCCGTCCGGCCCGTATTCCAGCAGACCCAGTGACACCAGGACCTGAAGGATCTCGTCGAGCGCGAACGTGTTGAGGCCCCGGGAGAGGGCGATTTCGGACACCGACGTGAACTCCTCGAGCTGGTCGAACAACTCCAACAAGAGGGCCAACCGCAGCGCCTGTGTTCCGAGCCCGGCCGTCGCCAGTTGGAGCAACTGGTCCGGCGCGGGCGCCGGTTGCCGGGGAAGCCTCTGCCGGGCCAGGTCGCGCCGGCTCTGGATGAACTTTTGGCGCAACCGTACCACCTCGCCGATGACGAGCGTGGCCGGCGGATCGAGTCCGGCGCGCTCCACCTCGGCGGCGATGGTTTCCAGCGTGCCGGCGACCACCCGCTCGCTGGCCCAGAAGGCGCTCTGGATCATCGCCGCCGGCGTGCGGGGATCGCGTCCGTGCGCGATGAGTTGTTGCGCGATCCGTCCCACGCTGCGCACAGCCATCAGGAACACGAGCGTGTCGATCCGCGCCAAAGCGCCCCACTGGATTCGGTCCCGATTGGGGCCCGCCTCGTGGCCGGTGACGACGGTCACCGACGACGCCCAGTCGCGATGCGTTACCGGGATGCCGGCGCAGGCGGGCGCGGCCAGGGCGGAGGTCACGCCGGGAATAATCTCGAACGGAACGCCGTGTTCGGCCAGGTATTCGGCTTCCTCGCCTCCGCGCCCAAACAGGAACGGATCGCCGCCTTTGAGCCGCACCACGATCTTGTTCTCGCGGGCCTTGCCGGCCAGCAGGCGGTGGATCTCATCCTGGCGGGAGTCGTGGCGTCCCAGCGGCTTGCCCATGTAGATGCGCTCGGCCGAGGGTTTCACCAGGGCAAGGGCCTCTTCCTGAATCAGCCGGTCGTAGACCACGACATCGCATATTTTCAGTAGTTCCGCGGCTTTCACGGTGAGCAGTTCCGGGTGTCCCGGCCCCGCCCCCACCAGGTATACTTTTCCCGTCCGCGATTCCGCGCTCGCCGAATCGATGCTCATTCGCCGCGTCGCGATCCTCCGCATACATGATATCACTACCTTAAAGTCCTGTTTGAACAAAGTGCGAATCGTCTTGGAATGCGGCGGGCGTTCGTGGTATGCTTTTTCAGGACTAAGAGAGCCGAAGTAACGTTGGTATGCGCAGGAGAAAGAGAATGAAACGATGCGGGTTCTTCTGCCGCTCGCCGGAACCGGCGGCGCCTTCGTCCCGGTAAATGACGCCGGGACGCCGGTTCCGATGACGCCGGGCTCTTCGCTCGGGGAGGCTTTCTCCTCGGCGAGAGCAGCCGCGCGCTTCCGCTCAGGCAGTCTCGACGCTCAACGCGACGGCGTTTGCCGAACGTGCGGAGCATACAGCCGTTTCTGCTCACTGCCTTCCCCCGTCGAACTCCTCTTTCAACATGTTTACAGCGCCCTGGCGGCGGTCCCGGCCGGGGGCGGACGCGCCCGGGACCGCCGCCGGCGAGGCATTCCGCGCAGCGGCCACGCACGGCGTATCGCGCGCCGGCGCCGGAGGCGGGACGCGCTCGTGGAGGTACTCCGATGACGCACTGGCAATGGATCAGGACCCTGGCGATCGCCGTCCTTTTCGCGCCGGCCCTTTGGGCCGCCGGCGGCGGAGGCGCGGAAACGATCGTGCTGGTGGCCGACAGCCGCCGCTACGCCGGGTGGAAAGCCTGGTGGATGAACCTGTACAACGAAAGCCACCTGTACTTCGCGATCTTCACGATCGTGGTCGTTCCGACGGTGGGCCTGATTCTTGGAAAGGCGACCGACTGGCTGATGGCGCGGACCGGGATCAACCTGAAGTCGCGCATTCTGGCCGAGCACTGATTTCGCTGCGGAGATACGCATGGACTGGCTTTATATCGACATGCCGATCGCCGGCTTCCCGATTTTCTGGCCGGGGCTAATCGTGCTCGGCTTCGGGGTCGGCCTCATCGGCGGCTTCTTCGGGATGGGGGGCGGGTGGATGGTCACGCCCGGCTTGAACATCCTTGGATTCCCCATGGCGTTCGCCATCGGTACCGACATCACCCACATGGCCGGCAAGTCTCTGATTTCGACGCTGCGGCACGGGCGGTTCGGCAACGTCGACTACCGGCTGGGCCTGATCATGGTGTTCGGAACGGTGGGCGGCTTTGAAGCCGGCGCGCAACTGGTGATGTGGCTGGAACGGATCGGGAAGGTGGACTTCTACGTCCGTCACGGTTATCTCGTGCTGCTGGCGCTGATCGCGTGGCTGGTCTTCACCGACATCGTTCGCAAGCGGCGCAAGGACCGCGAGGCGATCGCGGCCGGACGCCAGGTGGACAGCCTTTCGACGGGAATCGAGTGGCACAAGCGGCTCCACAAGCTCCGGATCCCGCCGATCGTGCACTTCAAGCAGGCTGGAATTCGCTGCTCGGCCTGGCTGCCGATCGGCGTGAGCTTCATCACCGGGTTGCTGGCGGGCGTGCTCGGCATCGGCGGGGGCCTGATCCGGATGCCGGCGTTGATCTACCTGATCGGGTGTCCGACGCACGTCGCGGTCGGTACCGACCTGTTCGAGGTGGCGATCTCGGGTTTGTACGGCGCCGGATCGTACTCCTACAAGGGCCGCACCGAACTGCTGGCGGCGCTGGTGATGCTGGTGGGGGCGTCTGTCGGCGCCCAGATCGGGACGGTGGCCACCAAGTACGTGCGCGGCTACGGGATCCGCATCTTCTTCGGGATCGCCGTCGTCGGCTGCGCCGTGTCCATCGTGTTCAAGCTGTTCGCCGACGCGTTTCCCTCCGCCAGGAGCCTGCTGGATCTTTCCGCCACGGTGCTGATTCTCGGCCTGGTGACGAGCCTGTCGCTCTACATTCTCATCAGGTTCATCCAAGGCGCGCGCCAGGAACTGGCGATGAAAAGACAGTCGGAGTCCGCCCACGCGGTCAGGTGATGGCTATGAAGACCTCGAAGCGCTTGATTCCTTTCGTGGCCGCCGGCCTCCTATCGGCCTTCCTGCAAGGTTGCGGCGAATTCGGACAGGTCGATCAGGGTCAGGTCGTCGAATACGACGCCCAGGCCGGCGCGGTGACGCTGATAAGGGATTCCAACTATCAGAATCCGGGCCGGCCGCGGTTCGACGTGCTTCCTCCGGTGAAGGTGCGCGTGCCGGTGAACCCGAAAGAGATGGGTCCCGAGCCGGAAGCCGGCCGGCTGCTCGATATCGATATTCAGCAAAGGAAAATCGTGTTCTACGACGCCTCCGCCGGACAGTTGCGGACATTGGAATATACGCCGGTTGAGGTACACGAGCGCGTGTCGAGCAACGACCCGCGCGTCAGCGGGCGGGCTTTTCCCATCGTCGACCGGGAGAAGTCGACCGTGACGCTGTATTCGCGCCGTCAACGCCTGTTGGTCACCGTTCGAATCGCGCCCGAGCACCTGGCTCAGCCGCACGAGGTTTGGAAGGCCGGCGACGAAGTCCGGTACTACTACAAGGAGCCCGGTCAAGCATTGCGCATGATGAACGTAACGAAGACCGATCTCACGTCGAGAGGCTGAGAAGCTGAGGGTCATGGCGTATAATATAGCTGGACTAGTAAAGATATTTTGATCCCATTACCTGTTTTGGAGGGCTTATGACGAAAGTTACGGTCGAGACGCTCGCCGGCGACATGTACCAAATGGTTGCGGAATGCGCGGGCAAGAAGAATCTGAAGCCCGGCGACCTGACCAAGGCCATGATCGCCAAATACGGCGAGGAAGGTTGCAGCAAGGAAGACTGCAAACTCGCGATCCGCGAGCTGGTCGAGTCCGGACGGTGCGTCTACAGCTATCTCGGCGGCTCCTACATCCAGCTACCGCCGAAAGAAGCCGAGTGAAATCCGCGTGAAGGGCCCTCTGGCGGTTCCGCGACTGGTAGTGGCCGGCGCGTCGGGCAGTTCCGGCAAGACGCTGGTGTCCCTCGGCCTGGCGCTCGCCGCGCGTTCGGCCGGCGTGGCGGTGCGCGCCTTTAAGAAAGGGCCGGACTACATCGACGCGGCATGGCTCTCGTGGGCCACGGGCCATCCGGCGCGGAACCTTGACACGCAATTGATGGGGTTTCCGGCCGCCGCCGCGTGCTTCGCGCGGCGCGCCGTCCCGGATGGCGTGAACGTGGTGGAAGGCAACCGGGGACTGTTCGACGGTTCGGACGCGCGGGGAACGCACAGTACGGCGGAACTCGCCAAGTTGCTGGATGCGCCGGTGGTTCTGGCGCTCAACGCCGCCAAGATGACGCGGACGGCCGCGGCATGGGTGCTTGGCTGCCAGCGAATGGATCCGGCTCTGGAGGTGACGGGGGTCATTCTTAACAATGTCGCAACCGGGCGGCATGAGCGGGTGGCCCGCGAGGCGATCGAGTCGGTATGCGGCGTCCCTGTCCTGGGCGCGATCCCCCGCATCGCGGATGAGGCGATGCTTCCGCAACGCCATCTCGGTCTGGCGCCTCCGGAAGAGTTTCACCACGCCGACGCGCTGGCAAAGCTTTTGCGGACGGCGTACGGTCACGTGGACCTGGAACGGCTGCTGGCGATTGCCCGGCGGGCGCGTCCGATGTGGCTGGAGCCATTTCCGCGGCATACGAACTTGCGCCCGTCCAGGGGCGGCGCGAGCCCCCGGATCGGTTATCTCCGGGATTCGGCGTTTACGTTTTATTACCCGGATAACCTGGAAGCCCTCGAAGACGCCGGGGCGCGCCTGGCCGCGATTTCCTCGCTCGATGCAGGCCGGCTGCCGGAGGATCTGGACGCGTTGTACATCGGCGGAGGCTTCCCGGAAACGCACGCCGCCCGGCTGGCGGCCAATCGCGGTTTCCTTGCCAGTGTCGCGGCCGCCGCCGGCCGCGGATTGCCCATCTACGCCGAGTGTGGAGGCTTGATGCTGCTGGCCAGGGCGATTCACTGGCAGGGGCGGGCGTACGCGATGGCGGGCGTTCTGCCGTTCGACGTGAAGGTCCATCCCACGCCGCGAGGCCACGGCTACGCCGAACTGCGCGTCGACCGAACGAACCCGTTTTTCCCGGTGGGGCTGACTCTGAAGGGGCACGAATTCCACTACTCGGCGATCGCGCTCGATGGCGCCGCGCCGGCGACCGCGTGCGCCGTCTCGCGCGGGACGGGTTGTTTCGATCGCCGGGACGGGGTGCTCGCCGGCAACGTCTGGGCAGGCTACACGCACCTTCACGCGGCGGCCACGCCCGAATGGGCGGAAGGAATGGTTGATGCGGCTTTCGCACGCTCCCCCGGGCGCGCCGGCGCCGGATACATCGACACAGCAGTCTCAGACACGGAAATCTTGGTTAAGGAGGTTCTAATTCAATGAGTAAACTGGTGCTCCCGCACGGGAGCCAGGAACTGAAACCCCTTCTGCTCGACGGTCAGGCGCGAGCGGACGAATTGGCCAAGGCCGAGGGACTCAAGCGGGTCCCGATGACCAGCCGGGAAACGAGCGACCTCATCATGATGGGGATCGGCGCGTTCACCCCGCTCGACGGGTTCATGGGCCGGGAGGACTGGCAGGGCGTCTGCGACGACTACGCCATGCCGACAAAGAAAGGCCTGTTCTGGCCGATTCCGATCACCCTTTCAGCCGAGGAGAGCTACGCGGCTTCGATCGCCATTGGCGAAGAAGTGGCGCTCTGGGACGTCGAGACCGAGTCGATCATGGGCACGATGAAGGTCGCCGAGAAGTACTCGATCGACAAGGAGCACGAGTGCAGGCAGGTCTTCCGCACGGTCGATCCGGCGCACCCCGGCGTCCAGAAGGTGATGGAACAGGGCGCGGTGAACCTGGCCGGACCGGTGAAGGTCGTTTCCGAGTCGTACTATCCGCAGATGTTCGAGGGCATCTACCAACGGCCGGTCGAAGCGCGCAAGATCTTCGAGGAGCGCGGCTGGAACACCGTAGCCGCTCTTCAACTCCGCAACCCCATGCACGGCTCTCACGCGTACCTGGCCTGGATCGCCATCGAAGTCTGCGACGGCGTCTACGTTCACCAGCTCGTCGGCAAGTTGAAGCCGGGCGACATTCCGGCCGAGGTCCGCGTGAAGGCCATTGACGCGCTGGTCAACAAATATTTCCGCAAGGACCGCGTGGTGCAGGGCGGCTATCCGATGGAGATGCGCTACGCCGGACCGCGCGAAGCGCTGCTGCATGCGGTGTTCCGTCAGAACTACGGCTGCTCGCACCTGATCGTGGGGCGCGATCACGCCGGCGTAGGCGACTACTACGGCCCGTTCGACGCGCAGAAGATCTTCAGCGAGATCCCGCCCGACGCCCTGCTGCTGCGGCCCCTGGCGATGGACTGGACGTTCTACTGCTACGAGTGCGGCTCGATGGCGTCGATGAAGACCTGCCCGCACGAGAGCAAAGCCGTCATCGACGAGAACGGCGCCTACAAGGGCGGCGCCCGGTTGTTGCTTTCCGGGACCATGCTGCGCAAGCTGATGAGCGAGGGCAAGCCGGTGCCGCCGGAATTCTCCAAGCCCGAGGTCATCGCCGTTTTGAAGGAATACTACGACCAACTGGAGGAGAAGGTGGAGGTGAAACTCCACGGTTTCGCCACCGGCACAAAGAGCTGAGACGCGCGCCGGCGCCCGGCGCTCAGCGGCGGTTGTTCCTCCGGAGGCGGGCCGCTGAACGCCTCGGCGCCGGCGGACCGGTTTACGCGCGGAGGCGCCTATGACTGCGACAGCGGCCACTGAGCCGATCGAGAAGACCATCCACCGGTCGGCGCTCCGGCTGGAACGCGGCGACCTGACCCAGCTTGAAGTGGACGCCATCGTTTTCTACGCCAAGGAGACTCTGGAACTCGGCTCCGGCTTCGGGGGAGCGATCCACGCGCGGGGCGGCGAGACGATCAAGAAAGAACTGGCCGCGCTCGGCCCGGTGGCGGTAGGCGAGGCGGTGACCACCACCGCCGGCAGGCTGCCCGCGAAGTGGATCGTCCATGCCTGCGGCCCGAAGTTTCAGGAGCCGGACATGGAAGCGAAGCTGCGCCGGTGCATGTTGTCGGCCCTGCGGGCGGCCGAGGAGCGAGGGGCGAAAACCATCGCCTTTCCCCCGATGGGGGCCGGCTTCTATGGAGTGCCGCTCGAACGGTGCGCCCGCGCGATGCTGGAAGCAATCCGCGAATTTCTGGCCGCGGGCGGCGCGCTGGAAGCCATTGTCGTCTGCGTGGCGGACCGGCGCGAGTACGGGGCGTTTCGCCCGCTTTTCGAGGGGCTATAAGGGAGGACGCGATGCACGAACCCAGTCCGTTTCTGGATTTCGCGCAAGACAAGCTGCAGATCGGGGCGCTGTTGTTCATGGCCCTGGTCTATTCGCTAAAGATCCGCTGGATACTCAAGTTCCCGGCCGGCCGCGACCGCCAGGCGCCGAGCGGGAATCCGGAGAAAAACGCCTCACGGGGCGCCTGGTACTCGCTGCTGAACATCGCCATGCCGTGGGCCATGCCCAGCACCCGCAACCGCCCGCTCTTCTACGCGCAATTTGTCGCGTTTCATCTCGGCGTGGCGGCTTCCATCCTGATGTCGTTCCTGATACCATACGCGCCGCGGACCATCGCCTCGGCCCCGGCCGTCCTGGCGCTCCAGGTCGTCTTCGCCATGGCCTGCATCGTTGGGATTCTGCGGCTGTACCGGCGGATCGCCGATCCGTACATCCGCGCCATCAGTTCGCCCGACGATTACTTTTCGCTCGCCCTGCTGATCGTCTGGCTGGGCTTCAGCTTTCTGGCGGCGCCCAACCGGCCCGCGGAAGGCGAACGCGCGTTGATCGCCTATTTCCTGCTGACTGCGTTCTTCCTCGTGTACGTTCCGTTCAGCAAGATTTCGCACTACCTCTACTATCCGTTCGCGCGATGGTACCTCGGCAAGACGCTAGGGCATCGCGGCGTGTACCCCGTCCAACGCCAGGAAGCCGGCGCCTAGAAGGAGAAGCGCATGCCCCCAGCCAGGTCCTACAAAGCGCAAAAAGTCATCGACCGGTTCCAGCAGAAGCTCAACCGGCAGGCGATGCTGTCGCTCGCCGCCTGCGTGCATTGCGGCCTGTGCACGGACCAGTGCCATTACGTGCTTGCGAACCCCGGCGACCCCACCTACGCTCCGGCCTACAAAGCCGACCGCTTGCGAAAGCTTTTCAAGGCGCACGTGGATTGGACCGGGCGCCTCATCCCGCGGTGGGTCGGCGGCCGCAGCGTCTATTCCGACGAGGAACTGGAAGAACTTAAGGATGTCGTTTTCGGCAAGTGCACCAACTGCCGCCGCTGTTCGCTCAACTGCCCGATGGGCGTCGACATGGCTTCCTTCAACCGTCTGGCGCGCGGGCTGCTGGTGCATGTGGGCGTGATGCCCGAGGGCGTCGCGGTGGTCGCCAAGGATCAGTGGGAAATCGGCAACCAGATGGGCGTGCTGAAGGAAGACTACCTCGAGACGCTTCAGTGGATGGAAGAGGAGCTGCAATCGGAATACAACGATCCCTCGATCCGCATTCCGGTGGACAAGAGGGACGCCGAGATCGTCTACGCGATCAATCCCCGCGAGGCGAAGTACGACCCGCGGACGATCGGCGAAGCGGCGGCCATCTTCCATTTCGCCGGCGAGAACTGGACCATGGCCAGCGAGGGCTGGGACATGACCAACTTCGGGTTGTTCAACGGCGACGACGAACTCGGCGCGGCGTGCGCGGCGCGCGTCTACGACGCGGTGGAAGGCTTGCGCGGCCGCAAGCTCGTCGTTTCCGAATGCGGGCACGGATACCGCTCGACGCGCTGCGAGGGACCGAACTGGGCGCGGCGGGACCTGAAGTTCGAAATGGAAAGCTCCGTCGTCACCATGCTCCGCTACATCAAGGAAGGCCGGATCGCGGTGGACAAGACGCGCAACCCGCTTCCGGCCACCTACCACGACTCGTGCAACAACGCGCGGAGTTGCGGCATGACCGAGGAGCCCCGCGAACTGCTCCGCCTGGTCACCACGGATTTCCGCGAGATGTACCCGAACCGGGCCGAGAACTTCTGCTGCACGGGCGGGGGCGGAGCGATGTCGATGTCCGAGTACGCCCCGCGCCGCCTGAAGTCGGCGAAGGTCAAGGCGGACCAGCTCCGGGCGACCGGAGCGAAGGTGGTGGTCACCTCCTGTCACAACTGCGTGGACGGCCTGTTCGACCTCATCCGCCATTACAAGCTGGACATGCAGGTGAAGCTCCTGGTGAGCCTGGTCGCCAATGCCTTGACGCCGCCGGAGCGCCGGATCAAGCGGCGGCCGCTGGAGGGCTTCCGCATCCTGGTGATCGACGACGAGCCCGACGTCCGGATCTACCTGTCGAAGCTCTTCGAGGAGAACGGATGCGCGGTGACCGACGCGCCGGACGCCAACCAGGCCATGCGCGCCATTCGCGCCCAGCCGCCCGATCTCATCACCCTGGACCTCGTCCTGCCCAAGAAGACGGGCGAAAAGCTCTATTGGGAACTGAAGAAGGACGAGCGCTTCGCGCGCATCCCGATCGTGGTCGTTTCCGGCTACGCGGCCATCGACCATCCGAAGATCGACTTCCACAAGTTCATCGCCGAAAAAGCTCTTCCGCCTCCGGAGGGCTTCCTGGAAAAGCCGGTGGACGTCGAGAAGCTGATCGAAACCGTCCATCAGTCGCTGCTGGAAAGCCGGTTCTCCGGCTAGTGAGGGATCCCCGATGGCGGATGCCGGCCTGAAGCCCTGCCGCAACCTGATCGACGAGGTCCCGTGTTTTATCTCGGTGCAGGACCGCGATCTGCGGATCATCGAGGCCAATCGTACGTTCGTCGAGAGCTTCGGCTCGCGAATAGGGGCGCACTGCTACGAGGTATACAAGCGGCGGAGCGACCGGTGCCCCGACTGTCCCGTGCTGGAAACCTTCGACGACGGCAAGCGCCACGCGGACGAGCACGTCTGGATCGACAGCTCCGGCAAGGAGATGTACGTCGTCGTGCACACCTCCCCGATCCGCGATTCGCTCGGCGAGATCACGGCGGTGATGGAAGTTTCCGACGATATCACGGAACTCCGCACCTTGCAGGACAAACTGGCCGCGCTCGGCGGCCTCGTTAGCAGCATCGCGCACAGCATCAAGAACATGCTCGAAGGTCTGCGCGGCGGCGTTTACATCGTGAACCTCGGCCTGCGCGACAACAACCAGCGCGACATCCGCACCGGCTGGGAGATGGTCGAGAGGAACGTCGGGCGGCTGTCGGCCATGATCCTCGACATGCTCTACTGCTCCAAGGACCGGGCGCCGCGCCGGCTGCCCGTCTCCGTTTCGGCGGTGGCAAAAGAGGTCGCGCAGTTGTTCGCGCCGCGCGCCGCCGAGCGTTCCATCCGCCTGGATGCGGAGATCGCCGGCGAAGCGCTGACCGTCCCGGGCGAGCCCAAAGACGTTCACTCGCTTATTTCGAACCTGCTGGCCAATGCCATCGACGCGTGCGCCGCCGACGAGAGCGACGACAAGGAATCCCGCGTCGTCGTCCGGGTTCTCTCGGAAGGCAACCATGCGGTCGTCGAAGTGGAAGACAACGGACCCGGAATGGACGACGAGACCCGCGCCCGGCTGTTCAGCCGGTTCTTTTCCACCAAGGGCGGCCTGGGCACCGGTCTGGGACTGATGGTGGCGCACAAGGTGGCCACCGAGCACGGCGGAACCATCGCTGTGCGATCCGCTCCCGGTGAAGGAGCGACTTTCACCGTGCGGCTTCCGATGGAGGTTCATCAATGAAGAAGATCCTGGTTGTGGACGACGAGCAGGACGTCCGCGTGTACCTGACGCGGCTGTTCGAAGAAAACGGCTACCAGGTCTCCTGCGCCGGCGACGGCGACAAGGCTCTCGATGCGCTCGGCGCCGACAAGCCCGATCTCATCACGCTCGACATCTCGATGCCCCACAAGTCCGGGGCGAAATTCTATCGCCAGGTCCGGTCGGAGCCGGAATTGAGCGGCATTCCGGTCGTACTGGTGACTGGCGTCACCGGTCCCACCGGGGATCCGGCCGACACCGAACGATTCTACAGCACGCGGCGCGGCGTTCCCCGCCCGGACGGCTTTGTCGCCAAACCGATCGACCGGGACGAAATGATCGCCGTCGTCAAGCGGCTTATCGGGTGACCCAATGGCTATCGTCTTATCCTTTGCTATTTATGGCGCGGCGCTGGTATTTATTCTCGGCTGCGCCATGCGGGCATGGAAGTATGCGCGCATGCCCGTTCACCTCAGGTGGGAACTCTACCCGGTTCCGCACGAGGAGCCCGAGCTGGTGGGACACGGCGGCTCGTCCTTCGAGACGCTGAACTGGTGGAACAAGCCGGCGCGCTTTCACCTCTGGGGCGAGGTGCGGTTCATGGTTCCCGAGATGGTGTTCCTCAAGGGGCTTTGGGAATTCAACCGGCGGCTGTGGCTGTGCTCGTTTCCGTTTCACTTTGGACTTTACCTGCTGGCGGCCGCGGCGGCGCTCCTGTTGGTAACGCCCGAGCGATGGTCTTGGGCATATGAGGCCACGGCGGTCGCCGGTTCGGCGCTCGCCATTGGCGGCGCGGCGGGGCTGCTGATCCGCCGGCTGGCCACGCGCGAGTTGCGGATCTACACCAGGCCCGGGGACATCTTTAACCTTGCGTTTTTCATCGTGACGCTGTGCCTGCTGCTGGCCGCCTGGGCCTCGCAGCCGTCCGGAACGCCCGGACTGCGCACGATTCTTGGGAGCCTGCTGACGTTCGATTCCGCCGTCCAGGTTCCGCCGTTGCTGGCGGCCGGCTTGGGTCTTGCGGCCCTGCTGGCGGCGTACATACCCTTCACCCATATGTCGCATTTCATCGCCAAGTACTTCACGTACCACTCCGTGCGTTGGGACGATTCCTCCGTCTTCCGGGATCCCGACCTGCCGCGCAAGATCGCCCAGTACCTATCGTACCGGCCGGCGTGGTCGGCGCCGCACATCGGCGCGAATGGGACGAAAACCTGGGCTGACGTGGCCGCCGCCAATCCGGCGCGCGAGGGAAAGCGATGAAGCAACCGGACAGCCTGAACGAAATGTCACGCGAGGAGCGTTCCCCGCTGGCGCACCTGGAGAACGAGGATCTGATGCCGCTGCCGGCGCCCCTCGATTCGCCCGCGAAGGACCACAACTGGACGGCGCTCTCCGAGCAGACCCGCGAGCGCTACGAGTGTGGCCTGGACGACACCTGCGCGGTGAGCGTGCCAAAGCCGAAAAACCGCCAGGAGGAGGACGAACTCGTCGCGAAGTTCCTCTCCGGCCTGGACAAGCTTTTCACTCAGGAAAACAACTGGACGTTCCTCCAGCCGCTGGTCCTCACGATGGAGCACTGCGCGCAGTGCCAGACCTGCTCGGAGGCCTGCCACATCTTTGAGGCCAGCGGCGGCAACGAGCTGTACCGTCCCACGTACCGCTCGGAAATCCTCCGGCGGCTCTATTTCAAGTACGTTCAGGGCGGAGGGCTGCTATCGGCATGGCAACACGGGGATATCCGTCTCAACTGGCCGCTGGTGGCGCGGCTGATCGAACTGTCCTATCGCTGCAACCTCTGCCGGCGGTGCGCGCAGACCTGCCCCATCGGAGCGGACAACGGACTCGTGGCGCACGAGCTACGCAAGCTGTTCAGCCAGGAAATGGGCATCGCGGCCAAAGAGCTTCACGACAACGGCACCATGTTGCAGCTTAAGGCCGGCTCGTCCACCGGCATGAACGCCGAAGCGGTGAAGGACAACATCGACTTCATCGACGAGGACATCAGCGAGAAGACCGGCATCGCGGTGAAGACGCCGTGGGATGTCGAAGGGGCCGACGTTCTGCTGATCCACAACGCCGGCGAAATCCTGGCCTGGCCCGAGAACCCGGGCGCGTTCGCGCTGATCCTCGATGCGGCCGGCATCTCCTGGACGCTGTCCTCGGAGCTGGCCGCCTACGACTCGGTGAATTACGGTCTCTGGTACGACGACGCGCAGTTCGCGCGCGTTGCCGTCAAGCACGCCGAGGCGGCGCGCAAGCTCAAAGTGAAGAAGATCGTCCTGGGCGAGTGCGGGCATGCGCACAAGGCGCTCGCCGTCATCGCCGATCGCGTGCTGACGGGCGAACTGGCGATTCCGCGCGAAAGCTCGATGACCCTGCTGCGCGACATCGTCATGAGCGGCCGGCTGACGCTCAATCCCTCGCGCAACGACTTTCCCGTTACCCTGCATGACCCGTGCAACCTCGTGCGGCTGATGGGCGTGGTAGAGCCGCAGCGGGAGATCGTGCGCGCCATCTGTCCCCGGTTTCGCGAGATGGAGCCGCACGGCGTCGACAACTTCTGCTGCGGCGGCGGCAGCGGCTTCGCGATCATGAGCGGCCACAACTTCCAGGACTGGCGCTTCCACGTCTCGGGCCGGAAGAAGCTGGAGCAGATCCTCAACGCTTTCTCCGATTGCCTGGAACCGGAGACGCCCAAGTACATCTGCGCGCCGTGCAGCAACTGCAAGGGCCAGTTCCGCGACATGCTGGCCTACTATCGGCTCTGGGACAAGCACCGTATCCTGTACGGCGGCCTGGTCGAGCTGATCGTGAACGCCATGACGGACGTGAAGCCCGGCTTCATCGAATGGGAATGGCATTGATGGCGACCGATAGCCGGAGGTCACCCGCCGCCCGGTAGAATCGAGGTAGTGGGCGATTCACATCGCGTCGTCATTCTGGGAGGGGGATTCGGCGGCCTCTATGCGGCGCGAGCCCTGCGCCGCGCCGGCGTTCAGGTCACGCTGATCGACCGGCGGAACTTCCATCTTTTCCAGCCGCTGCTGTACCAGGTGGCCACCGGGGGCTTGTCGCCCGGCGATATCGCCGCTCCGCTGCGCGCGGTGCTGCGCAAGCAGAAGAACGCGCGGGTGTTCCTGGCCGAAGCCAGGGATCTCGACGCGGAGCAGCGTCGCGTCATCCTCGACGATGCCTACGTGGAATATGACACGCTTGTCGTCTCCGTCGGCGCCAGGAATCATTACTTCGGGCACGACGAATGGGGAGAATTCGCCCCCGGGTTAAAGACGATCGAGGATGCCACCGAGATCCGCAGCCGGGTGCTGATGGCGTTTGAAGCGGCCGAGCGCGAGCCGGACCCCGAAGCGCGCCGCGCCTGGTTGACCTTTGTCGTGGTGGGCGGGGGACCGACCGGGGTGGAACTCGCCGGGGCGCTGGGCGAGATCGCCAACGACACGCTAAAGGACGACTTTCGTTCGTTCCGGCCGGAGGAATCATCGATCCTACTGGTCGAGCACGACTCGCGAATTCTTCCTCCTTATCCCGAGAAGCTGTCGGTCAAAGCGGAGAACGCCCTCATCCGCCTTTCGGCGCGCTGCATCACCGGAACGAGGGTCACGGCCATCGACGGGGAGGGAGTGGAACTCGCCGGTCCGGCGGGAACCTACCGCATCCGGTCGCGCACCGTGCTATGGGCCGCCGGCGTGGCGGCTTCCCCGTTCGGCGAGGCGCTGGCCAGGCGCGCGGGCGCGCAACTGGATCGGAAAGGACGCGTGGTGGTAGGGCCGGACCTGTCCATCCCGGACCATCCCGAAATCTTCGTGATCGGCGATCTCGCCAACGCCCGGGGCGGCGACGGGAATCCGCTCCCGGGAGTGGCGCCGGTGGCGATGCAGCAGGGCCGCTATGTGGGCCGCGCGATCATCGACAGGCTCGCGGGCCGGACCGTCGAACCGTTTCGATACCGCGACAAGGGCAATCTCGCTACCATCGGCAGAGCCGCCGCAGTGGCGGACCTGGGCCCGCTTCATTTCAACGGGTTCGCCGCCTGGGTGACCTGGTTGTTCGTTCACCTGATGTACCTGGTGGGGTTCCAAAACCGGGTGCTCGTTCTGGTGCAGTGGGCGTTTCACTATCTGACCCACAATCGCGGGGCGAGATTGATCGGCCCGCCTCCCGCGGGCCCCTCCCCTTCGGTCGACGGCGATGCTACTGCACTGCGCCGCCAGACACCGGCTCGAGCCTGATCGCGCCGAAGGTGGCCTCGTACTGCATGATGTTCTGCTGGAGCAGGTTCGCCAGCGCCTTGGCCTGCTGGGGGCTAAGATAGACCCCCTGGAAATTGGCGATGGTGACGCTCTCCGGTGAGGTCTGATTGAGCGTACCGAAAACAAGGAAAAAATCCCACAGGTTCGCGCGCACCTGGATGCTGTTGGCGTAGCCTTCCCGGTAATCGGCCGTATTGGCCACCTGAACCTGCGCGGGCTGCGGCTGAAACGGTTGACTCATAGTGCTGGCCGCTATTGTGCCATACAGTTGCGGCGCCCGAGCGTTCCGTCATAGAATCCAACCGTGCCAATACTACTTAGAGTTCTTTCGATCGCTTTGCCCGCGCTGATCGCGGCCGCCTTGCTGTCGGCAGCCGAGCGCAGGGTAGACCCCACCTTCCTCCGCCGCAGCGTTCCCGAACTCAAGGAACGGAAGCTGGAGAGCATCAGCACCCCCACGTGTCACTATCGCCCGATCTTCGGAGAAGGCGACGAGGAGACCCGGATCGTCCGCAGTCTCGCTCGCTTCGCGGAGATCACCGTCGATCCGGGCGGCAATTGCCTGGAAGTCACCCACGCCCGCCAGGAAGAGGTTTACGTCATCCTCGAGGGCGAAGGGACCCTGCTATACGGCGACGGCCAGCACGCCGTGCGCAAGCACGATTTCATGTACCTTCCCCCGACGGTCCGGCATCGGATCGCGAATTCCTCCGCCGCGCCGCTCCGTCTCCTGGTTTACGGCTACCGAATCCCGCAGGAGATGGAGATCACGGTCCCGGACGGCCTCATGAAAGCCTCGATCGACGAGGTCCCCCTCCAGGTTGTGGGAGGCCATCCCCCCAGCGCGAAATTCCGGCTGCTGATGGGAACCACCGAAAGCAAGCGCGACAAGATCGCCGCGGCGCACGTCCTCACCAGCCTCTTTGTGATGGAGTTCGAGCCGGGCGGCACCAATTTCCCGCACCATCATGAAACCGAGGAGGAGGTCTACTATCTTTGGACCGGAACCGGGGACATGGTGGCGGGCGGAGGAATGGACGGCATCGAAGGAAAGCACCCCGCGCAGCCCGGCGACGCCTATTTCGTCCGCCTGAATTGCACGGTAGGCTTCTACGCCTCCAGCGCCCCAGGGTCGGAGAAGGCGCGCATCATCGCCGCGCGCTCGCTGTTTCCCTTCCGCCGCCGTTAGCGCCCGGACCCTCGAAAGCGACGCTTTCTCGACAACGGCAATCCAGACCTGTTTATACTTAATAACCAGGAGCGTTCTATGAGCTTTCATCCGTCCCGCCGCCATTTTCTCAACGCAGGCCTGATGATGCCCGCCGCGAGCCTGTCCGCGACAACCACCTCGTCGTCGCGCGTCCCGGATTCCGCGGTTGGCGCCTTCCAACAGGAGATCAAGCTTGCATACCGGCCGCTCGGTAAGACCGGCCTTAGACCGACCGCCGTCGGCTTCGGCTGCATGATCACCTCCGATCCCACGGTGATCGAAAAAGCGGCGGACCTCGGCGTCAACTACTTCGACACCGCCCGCGGCTACCAGAACGGGAACAACGAGAAGATGGTCGGCGCGGCGTTGAAGAGCTATCGGAAGCGAGTCCTGATCTCCACCAAAACTCACGCCGACACGAAAGCCGCCCTGTTGGAGCAACTGGAAACGAGCCTGCGCGAACTCGGTACGGACTACGTCGATGTCTGGTATATGCACGCAAAGAGCAAGCCGGAGCAGATCACCGACGAGCACGTTTCCGCCATCGAGACGGCCAAACAAGAGGGCAAAATCCGCTTCGCCGGCGTCAGCACCCATTCCGGACAGGCGACGCTTCTGCCCGGACTTGCCACAAATCCCCACATTGACGTGATCCTCGCCGCCTACAACTTCACGATGGACCCGCAGATGACCGCCGCTGTCGCCCAGGCCCGCCAGGCAGGCAAGGGCGTCGTTGGGATGAAAGTGATGGCGGGCGGGTTCCGCCGGCTCAAGCCCGGCGACGCGCTCTATCCGAAGCTTCAGAAGGAAGGCGCCATGCTGGCGGCTCTCAAGTGGGTTTTGAACGATAAGAACGTCGATACGACGATCCCGAGCATCACCGACATGGACCAGTTGGACGAGAACCTGCGCGCGATGCGCGAGCCTTACGCCGCCGCCGACCAGGCGCTGCTGGCCCGCCAAATGGAGTACATCCGGCCGCTGTACTGCCGCATGTGCGGCGCCTGCGACGGGCGCTGCCCGGAGGGTCTTCCCGTCTCCGACATCCTGCGCCATCTTTCCTACGCCGAAGGCTACGGCCAATTTCGATTGGGGCGCGAGAGCTTTCTGGAATTGCCCGAAAGCCTGCGCGACGTCCGCTGCGCCGACTGCGCCGAGTGCGCCATCCAGTGCCCGAACGGCGTCCACATCGCCTCGCGTCTGGCCCGCGCCCAGGAGTTGTTCGCCTGAGCCGGCGAGAGTCTGAGACTTCACCACAGAGCCGCGGAGAACGCAGAGAAGACGGCGGAGAGTCTTAGGCCACGGCCGCAGACTCGGTGACCACCAATTGGAAGAAAGTGGGTATCCCCTTGACTCAGGTAACCCCTACAGGTTGGGGTTTGGCCTTGGTTTGGCCTTCGCCGGCGCTGGGTGGACGATCCGGCTATAAGGGGACCGGGTCAACCGTTTCGGCTTGCGGCCATCGCAGGCGCGCCGAGTGTGCTCGGCACGCTTCCTCTGTGCTGAAGTTTGCTTCTATGCCCCTGTCGGCTGAACAACTTAGCGCGCTTTTTCTCGCATCGACCCATCCTTTTCTTGGCTGCCCCGCGCCCGTGATCGTTACGCTGCTTTGAGAGATGCGATCCTGTGCAGCGTCCGCGCGGAGTCGATTCCATGCCGCGGTGATTCTGCTGAGCGGTCTCGCCCATGCGCCGACATCGTTCCAGCAACAACCGCTCACACATTATGCTGTGTAAAATATAGAAAGACCGCTATGCCCACAAACCTTGCCATTGACGACCGGCTGATCGGCGAGGCCGTACGGCTTGGGGGCCACCGCACCAAGAAAGACGCCGTAAACGCGGCGCTTGCCGAATACGTTCGTAGACGCAAGCAGCAGCGGATCCTGTCTCTGTTTGGAACGATCGATTACGACCCGAATTACGACTACAAACGCGAGCGCACGGCCAAACCGCGATGAAGGTTCTGGTGGACACGTCCGTCTGGTCGCTCGCGCTGCGGCGCCAGCCCCGCGACCTCAATTCACGGGAAAACCTACTCGTTAATGAGCTGACCGAGCTTGTGCAAGAAGGCCGCGCCGGAATGATTGGCCTCATCCGCCAGGAACTGCTATCGGGAATCAAGAGCAGCGCCCAATTCGAGAAACTGCGGAGGACGCTTCGGGCGTTCCCCGATGAGCCGGTTAGCTTCGAAGATCACGAAGCGGCGGCGAAAGCCAGCAATACCTGCCGGGCAGGCGGTGTCGCCGCCACGACTGTGGATAGGCTGATCTGCGCCGTGGCGCACGGGCGGGGCATGACTGTCTTCACCACGGACGCCGATTTCGACGAGTATGCGCGCCACCTCCCCCTAAGACTGCATTCCGTGCCGCGATGAGGCAGGCGACCGCGACCGATCGCAGGGTGCTCTTCCCCTCCGGTGACAACCAATTCGAAGAATTTTATACCCCTATCGACTCAACAGCTTAGCGCGCTTTTTCCCCCATGGGCCCCATCCGTTTCTTGGCTGCCCCGCGCTATAATCCGTTCGAAAGCAGGTTCCGCCCTGCCGCGCCGGGTTCGCCCGGCTTCTTTTTTTTGAGGTATTCCAAATGGAACACGACGCGCTGGTATCCCGCCGGAAGTACCTGGCGACGAATTTTCGCCCGGACCGCGAGTACGTCGACGGTCACCTCGTGGAACGCAACGTTGCCGAGCGCGAACACGGCATCATCCACTCCCGCCTGGCCGGCCGTCTCCAGGCCTTACGCGATTGCGGCCTCGCCGTGGCCGAGGAGCGGCGCCTTCAGGTGTCCCACTCCCGCTACCGGGTGCCCGACGTCTGTCTCGTGGAAGGCCGCCTGCCCGACGAACAGGTCTTCACCACGCCTCCTCGCGTCTGCATCGAGGTCGTCTCCCGCGACGACACGATGACCGAAATGCAGGAGCGCATCGACGACTATCTAGCTTTCGGCGTCCCGTCGGTCTGGCTGGTCGATCCCCGCCGCCGCTGCGTCTCGGTCTACACCGCCGAGGGCAGCCGCGATTCGAAAGAGGGCCTGCTGCCCTCCGGCATCCCGAACCTCGATATCCCCCTCGCCGACATCTTCGCCCCGATGTAGACTCGCGGTCAGGCTGCCCCGCCCCCCTCGGCCTCCAGGCCGCGTCCCGGCTCAGGTTGCCGACGCCGGCGGGTGCGCCGCCGGCGATCCCTGGTGCGTGGCCATCGTCTCGTGAGCGTCCCGGTGGATCTCATGCAACCGCATCCGGGTCGCGATCAGCGCGACGAATCCCGCCAGCCACAGCGGCAAGGTGACCACCAGGAACAGCAGCGTGGCGAATGCCGTGGCGTCCATCTTGTCGACGCCGAACAGTTGCAGCCCCACGATCGTAAAGAACTGGAACGACCCGACATTGCCGGGCGCCTGCGGCGGAATACTCCCCAGCCGCAGGATCACCAGGACGACGCCCGCCGCCCAAAACGACAGGTCAATGCCGTACCCCTGCACCAGCGCGAAGATCGGGATAATCTGCAAAGCCAGGTACAGAAAGCTGACCAGGATCGAGAACGCAAACGATCGGGAACTGCCCATCGAGTGAAGCCCGTCGATGACGGCGTGCAGCACCCTGCTCCACCGGCTCCGCGACATGGTTTCCTTGGCGTGGCTCTTATGCAGCACCGCCCACGCCAGCAGCAACCCGAAGGCCACCAGCACTCCTGCCAGGATCTGGCTCGCCGCCATCAGCACCCGGGGGAGTTCCACGAACTGCGCGACGATGTAGAAGCCCGCCACCAGCCACGCCCCGTCGAACAGACGCTCCGTCACCGCCGACGAGACGACGACGGAGAAGGGCAGCTTCGACCAGCGGCCTAGGAGGTAGCAGCGAATCACCTCCCCGCTGCGCAGCGGCAGGATCTCATTGGCGAACAGACCAATGTAGATCGCCTGGATGCTCTTGACCAGCCGTACCCGCGCCAGCGGCCGCAACAGCAGGCTCCACCTCCAGCCCTGCACCATGTACACCAGCACGTCGGCCAGCACGGCCACCGTGATCCAACGCCAGTCCGTCCGCATCAACTTCGGCAATTCGGCTTTCCAGTCGAAACCGTAGTAGACCCAGATCAGGCAAGCGAGCGAGACAGCGTACCCGGCGGCTGGAATCGTCCAGCGCGGTATCTTAATGCTCAAGTCTCATCATGGCATCAAAGTCGCGGCAGGAACAATCCCGCGTCCAAACCGGCTGTGGCGGCGGCTAATCGTAGCTCTCCCACGGCGGACGCGTGAACCTCGGCGCTGCCTCCCGCCCGAACCGCGGAGGCGGCAGTCCGGTCTCGAACGCTCCGATGTCCGGCGCCGCTCCCGTGAATTCGTCGTTGAATCCCGGCAGGCGGACGCCTGCGTCTGTGGCCGGGTTCTTGACTTGCACGAGAGGATCGGTGATGGCGATGGTCCGGCCGCCGCGGACGAACTCGACGCGCCCCCACTGGATACGGTTCATCGCCGGCGCAAGGAACCACTCGAGGCCCTCGCTCGGGAGAAACATCGATTGCACGATCCCGCCGCCCAGGTAGCCTCCGGTGAGGTCGTTCTGAAAATCGTTCGGCGGCGCCCCCCGGTCGCTCGGGTAGGTCCGGCCGCGGGCGTAGAAGATGTTGTTGCGGCTCACCGCGTTGTGCAATTCGTGGCTGCTGAACACGTCCAGCGCGCCTTTCGGTTGCAGCGCCGTGTTGTGGAAAATGAACCGGTATCCGAGCCCGGTGCTGACGCGCTCGCCGCCGATATTCAGATAATTCATGCCCGTTTTGATCATCATGCCCCCGGAAGGATCCCGGTGCGAAACGCGGCTCTCGCCGAACACGTTGCGGAAAACGTACAGCGGCCCCATCGACGTCGCCGCCGTCGCCACGTGCACGAACGTGTGGTGGATGTAATTGCTCCAGATCCGCACGTTCATGTTCGCGCCCTCGCTCTCGATGGCGTCGTCCCAGCAGTGCGAGACGATGTTGCCGTAGATGTCCGAATCCCGGTTCGGACTCCCCTTGAAGCTGTAATTGCTCGCGCCGCCGATGCCGTCGTTATAGCCGTGGTCCTCCGTCGAGCGGATGGTGTTGTAGCGGATCACGTTGCCCCCGCGCGAATCGATCAACGTGACGCCCTGCGGACCGGAGGGATGGCCGGACTCCCAGTCGTTCGCGCCGCCGCGCGGATACTCGATCAGGTTCCGCTGGATCACCAGGCTGCCCGCGTCGTTCTCGGCGTAGACGGCGCTGTCGGACCCGGTCAGCACGCCCCACACGCGCGCCCCGCCCGCGCGGCCCCATCCGGTGATGTGGCAGTCTTCCACCACAACATGCTGAACGCCGCCGCGGATGAGCACGCCGTGAATCGCCGCGTTCTTCAGTTCGAGGCCGCGCAGGATGACGTAGTCGGCCTCCACCACCACGTTATAGTCCGCGAGGTTGAACACGTCGCTGACGGACCTCTTTCCCGGAGCGGGCGCGATCAGATGCCATCCGTCCGCGGTTCCGCCCTCTCGGATCACCAGCGGCTGATCCGTGGTTCCTCCGTCCAGGTAGGTCGTCCTGCCGATCGGAAACGTCTCGCTGCGCGTTCGCGCCTGGAACTCCACCCGGTCCCCTCCGGCCTCCAGCCGGATCGCGTACTCCGTATCGGGCGTTAGGCCGACCAGCGAACCCCGGTACTGCCGTTCGCGCTCGTCGTAAGCCAGCGGATAGCCTTCCCGCCACTCCCCGCCCGCCGGACGGTAGTGCACGCGGCAGCCCTCCGGCGCGGCGCCCCGGTTGTAGTACAGGCCGAGCGACTCGAATGTCGGCGCGGCCCACGCCTCCGGATCGGCGCCGGACGCTGTGGCCGCCAGCGCAACGGCAAGCGCTCCTGCCGTAATCGCGTTCCTGTGGTTTCTCCTCATGTCCTTCGGTGCGTACTCAGGCAGGATATCGCCCTACCGGCTGGAAAATCCCGCTCCGATCAGGATCATGCCCAACGTGCGCCGGTCCCCTGGCGGCGAAAACGCACGGTCGACGGCGATCTCGAGCGAAGCGCTTTCCGCCCCCGTCTTCACCGGCGCCGCCGACCATAGCGTGTAGAGCCCCGGTCCTTCGTAGCGGGCCTCCGCCACCGGGTTTCCGTCAATCGACGCCGAGACCTGGCGCGCCGGTGCCTGGCCGGCCAGGTATAGCTCCACGCGGATGGGTTGAGGGTCCGGCGGGCTCTTCAGCAGGATCACCGCCCGGTCGCTCATCCAGCGCGTCTTGCCATCTTCCAGTTGGTACACGCCGCTGACGATCTGGCTCTCGGCTTCCGGCGCGTTCATCGGCAGATACGAAAGCTCCGGCTTGCGCTCCACCACCGCCTGCGCCACCACCTCGTCGATAGGCCCGAGCACGAAATCGAACGGCCGGTATCCGAGCGTCACCGTCGAGTACGCCGACTTCACGCCGAGTCCGATCGTCCGCAGGGGGACGTCGGATGTCACGGCCTTGGCGGCCAGCGGCGTCAGGACGCCTCCTCCGGTGGTGAACGATACCGGGTAGGCGATCTTGCTAGTCAGCACCACCTCGCCCGGCCGCACCGGCTGGCTTTCGATCAGCGGAAGCCCGCCCTCGGCCTCGGCGTAGTACCGCAGCGCCCACTCGGCGTTGATCCACACCCGGCGGTGTTCGAACTCCGAGCGCAGCCCCGCCACAAACGACCGGTACGCGTCCCAGTGCTGGTAGTTCATCGCGCTGAGCCCGAGGCCGACCAACGCCTGCGCCGCGACGCCCGCCGCCAGCAACGCCTTGCGCCCGGCCAACTGCCGGCTAACCAGCAGGGCCGCCGGCGCCGCGATCGGCAGCAAGTAGCGCGCCGAGCCGGCGAAAAACAGCGCCAGCGCTCCCCCAAAGAAGATCAGCGTCCAGACCGCGAGAAAAACAGCGTCCGGGTCTTCCCGGCGGACCAGGCGCGCGGCGCACCAGGCCAGCGCCAGGACTCCCGTGCCGACGCTCAGCCAGAACAGCGGATGCGGGTCGGCGAGCAGCGCTCCGGCCAGCGCGGCCGCCCCAGCTGCCATCCAGATCCACCGCCCGGCGCGGCCAAACGCGGCCCAGGCCAGCGCGGGAAACACCAACCAGCCCGCGTGGACGGTGAGCGCCACGGCGTTTTGCAGCTTGCTGGAAAGCGTCTGAAACCCGAAGCCGGCGAGGTAGCCCGCCAGCACGGCCGCCGGCGCCGATCCGCTCATCGCCCGCTCGTAAAGCTGCCACGCGCCGGGCGCAAGCACGGGCGCGAGCAGGACGGCCCAGCCCGGCGCCCAGCTCCGGCGGCGCATCCACAGGTAGACCCCGAGGATCGGCACGAGCGCGGCCGCCTGGTACGCCGTCAGCCCGGCCAACGCCATGCTGAACGCCGCCGCGCACAACAGCGGGCGCGAGCGCCGGTCGGCCGCGGCAACGTACAGCGCCGCCGACGCCATCCAGAACGCCAGGTGCGGCACGTCCGTCTCGAACGAGTTCCCGTTCACCACGAAGGCGGGCGTCGCCAGGAACAGCAGCGTCGCCCAGGCCGGCGCCGGCGAGAAGCGCCGCGCCAGCGACCACATCGCCAGCGCCGCGATCAGCGAGAACACGATGTAGGCGGCGTGAAACGGAACCTCATGGACGTCGCCGAACACGGCCAGCAGCGCCGCCAGCGCCCAGATGTTCAGCGGCGGGTGCGGGTGTCCCCGCGCGTCCACCATCTTTCCGAGGAAGACGTATTGGAAGTTCGTCGGGCGAAGCGGGTCCACCTGCGCGTGCATCGCCCCGGCCAGGTAGTTGTAGTCGTCCCCTTGAACCGCCTGGTTCAGAAAAGGTAGACGCAGGAGCAGGACAACCAGGACGATCGCCGCGAGCCGCGCGCGCATACCAACCTGCGATTGTACTGCCTCGCCCACTCCCGCACGCGCTACGGGCCGCTGCGCGCGCCGGCGGTCCGTCCCGCCCCCTCGAGGATCTCGTTCAGCATCTCGGGGATCTCAAAGACGGCGCGGTTGTCCACCTTGCGCGCGGCCTCGCGAAGGCGTTCGTACGTGGCCGGCTCGAGCAGCCGTTCCATCGCGGGGCCGATGCGGCGGAAGCTCGGAATGGCGATTCCCACCTGGTTCTCCTCCACCCAGCGCGCGTTGAACCGTTCCTGCGGCATGGTCCAGGCGTTCCGTTCGACGATGACGGGCAGTTTCATCGCGAGCGCCTCGCTGATGCTGCCGGGACCGGGCTTGCCGATGAGGAAATCCGAGAGCTGCATGTAGTATGGAATCTCGCTCGTAAATCTCTCCACCAACCTGGGGACCCGGCTGGGCAGCGCGCGGATTCTCTCCGCCAGCTTTGCGTTTCTCCCGCAGATGAAAATGAGCTGAAACTCCCGTCCCGTTTCCTGCGCCCGGCGCGCGATTTCGAGCATCGCCGGCGAGCCGTGCCCGCCAAACAGCACGAGGCCCGTTGGCGCGTCGGGCTTCAGTCCCAGCCGCACTCGCTCCGCGGTCCTGTCGATAGGCCGCGGCTCATAGAACTGCGGCCGCAGAATCATCCCGGACGCCTGGCGGATCTTTTCCGGCGGGACGCCGATCTCCCTAGCCTGTTCGGCGGCGCGCGGCGTTCCGCAGATCACGTACTGGTCCTGCCGCTCAATCCAGAAGTGCGGCGGATAATCCGCGAAATCGGTGAGAATCGTGACAAAAGGCGCGCCCGGCCTCGCGGCGCCGAAGGCCTCGAACAGCGCTCGGTTGAAGTTCGGGATTAGCGACACCGCCATGTCCGGCGGATCGGCGCCCCAGAATCGCTTCAGCATGCGCACCTGGCTCGGATGATAGAGCCGGATCGCCCCGTGCAGCGCCCGAAGCAGCGCCGACATGCCGATGGTCCAGCCGTTCTTCAGCAGGAGATTGTAGCCGTCCTGGATCTGCAGTCCGGTCGTTTTGCGAAGGACGTCGATCTCGTCCAGCAGTTCCTGGAGGTTCACCAGGCGGACTTCCCAGGGCCGGCCCTGCCGGGCGACGACGTCCCGCAAAGCCGTGGCTGCCGCGCGGTGACCGCCGCCGGCATCGAAGTAGAAGAAGTCGACTTTTCGCGGCAACACCCCATCCTATCGGACGTTGAGACCGAATTAACCGCGCGAGCGGAGGGTTCGGCCTTTTTTCATTGTGGTTTCGCGCTCCCGTCATCGCTCTGTAACCAGTGGGGCCGATAACGGAAGTAGAAGACCGCTGGCGGCCGTTTTAACGGATTCGCTAGACTGGACTTAGCGCCCCTCGGCGAAAGAACTGGGGGATACGCAGCGTCGTCGGCGGTCTTTCGGAGACCGCCATGACGCTGGCTAACGCAATGCTCGAATTCGTCAAAGCGCGGGATCATCGTCTGATGCGCCGCGTTAATGGCTGGAGCGCCCCCAAGTGGGTGCGCATCTGGATGATCTGCGCCACGCGCGGCGGCGACGGCTGGCTTTGGTACGCGATGGCAGCGGCGATCCTGCTGTTCGGAGGGACGAATCGCTTCGCGGCGGCCGGCGCGGCCGGGTTGGCCTCCGGCCTGGGCATCGTGGTGTTCCTGTGGCTGAAGCGGTTGACGGGCCGGCGCAGGCCTTGCTACCTCGAGCCGCACTGCTGGGCAAAGCTGCTGCCGCCGGACCAGTTCTCCTTTCCTTCCGGCCATTCGATCACGGCCTTCGCCGTGGCGACGTCGCTAAGCCTGTTCTATCCTTCGCTAATGGCTGGGCTGCTGTTCTGCGCGGTGAGCGTGGCGATCTCCCGCATCCTCCTCGGCATGCACTTCCTTAGCGATGTCGTGGTGGGCTGCCTGCTTGGCGCGTCGCTCGGTTACTGGTCGTTCACCGTGTTCGCCTGAAGCGCGGCTGGGCGGCGGGGCTATAGTAAAGTCGTGAGGCTTTAAGTCCCGGTTCATGTTGCTCCGCGGCGCGCTCCTGTTCCTGTCCCGGCGCAAATCGCTTCGCGCGTGGGTGGAGACCTCGCGCTTCGCGCGCAAGCTGACCCGCCGCTTCGTGGCCGGCGAGACGCTCGAAGAAGGTCTGGCGGTCTGCGCCCGGCTCAACCAGGAGGGCATCCTGGCCACGCTGGACCACCTGGGCGAGAATGTCTCCTCCATCGAGGAAGGCGCCCGAACGCGCGACGCCTACCTGGCCGCGCTGGACGCAATTGCCGAACGGCGCCTCCAGTCCACCGTCTCTATCAAACTCACCCACTTCGGGCTGGACTTCTCCGAGGAGATCTGCCGCCGCTATGTCGAGGCTGTGGTCGCCCTAGCCCATCGATATGGCAACGCCGTGGAGATCGACATGGAGTCCGCCGGCTACGTAGACCGCACGCTGGACGTGGTTGTCGAAACGCAGCAAGCTTGCGGGTGCGTCCGCGCGGTGATCCAGGCCTATCTGCGCCGTAGCGAGAACGACATCCGCGACCTCTGCCGGCGCCGCGTTCCCGTGCGCCTGTGCAAGGGCGCCTACAAGGAGCCGCCCGAGATCGCCTTCCCGAGAAAACGCGACGTCGACGCCAACTACCTCCGGTTGGCCGGCATCCTCCTGGAAGAAGGCGTCAATCCGGCGTTCGCCACCCACGACGAAAGGATTATCGCCGAGGTGATCCGGCGGGTTCGCGACCGCCGCCTGGCCCCCGAGGGTCTCGAGTTTCAGATGCTTTACGGGATCCGAAAAAGCCTCCAGCGGCAGCTTGTCCGGGACGGCTTCCGCGTCCGGCTCTACGTGCCCTACGGCGTCGCGTGGTACCCCTACTTTATGCGGCGGCTGGCTGAGCGCCCGGCGAACCTCGTTTTCCTCTTGCGCAACCTCGCGCGCCGGTAGCCGGCGCCGCGCGGTCCGCTTGGGAACTCCCGGCGTATACTGGTGTCCAAACCGAGAGAACCGATGATGCCGCCGGCGAAAACTGGACGGAGGGTGAGCTGATCCATGGCCAGAAAATGGCGCGTTGCGGGAGCGATCGCGATCCTGGCAGTGCTGGCGGCGGGAGCGGCGCTGCTGACGCCTGCCTACTGGCGGAATCTGCGCTTCGAGCAGTACCTGGAAAACCTGGTCTCGGAAGCCGACATCGAGAAACGTCCGGATGACTTTGTGCGGGTGGCGGTGGCCGGCCGCGCCGCCTCGCTCGGTATTCCACTTCGGCCGGAAGACGTGCGGGTCGACCGCGGCGCCGGCCGGTTGCGCATCGAAACTAGGTACGTTGTTCGCGTCGACGTGCCGATTTACACCGTCGACCTGCATTTTCGCGCCAATAGCGGCGCCAGGTAGCGTTGGTCCGGACGGCCGGCGAGGTGGCCGTGAGAAGATAGTATCAAGAGGAAGAGCTGTTGGACGCGCGTAAGCGGAATCGACCCGAAACCGGGCGAAAGGGCAGTGGTGCAAACAAACGCCGCTTGCGGGATATTTTCCGGCATCCACTGGCCGGCCATCCGATTGCCAAGGGCCTGCTGATCGCCGGCGTCGTCGGCGTCACGCTGGCCTTCATCGCTCTGAGCGTCGCCTACCTTCGGTTCGCCCAGATCATCGACGAGAAGCTCGAGGCCGGACCGATTTCGAACTCGGCGATGCTGTTCGCCGCTCCGCGAAAGGTCGCTGTCGGCGACGACGTGGACATTGAGGAGATCGTCGGCCAGCTTCGCGCCAGCGGCTACACCGATTCCCGCTCGAACCGCCTCGGCTGGTACAACGTCCGTCCGGACGCGGTCGAGATCTTCCCGGGAAAGGACTCGTTCGCTCCCGGAGAAGGCGCCGTGATCAAGTTCACCGGCCGCCGGGTCTCGCAGATTATCTCGCTGCGCGACAACACCGACCGCACCGAGCACCTGCTCGAACCGGAACTGCTCACCAACCTGTTCGATCGCGACCGCAAGAAACGACGGATCGTCGCCTTCCACGACCTGCCGAAAACGCTAGTGAACGCGGTGATCGCCGCGGAGGACAAACGCTTCTTTCAGCACGCTGGGTTCGACCCGATCCGCGTGCTCAAGGCGGCTTACGTCAACGTAAGGGAGGAGCGGATCTCACAGGGGGCCTCCACTCTCTCGATGCAGCTCGCCGGCGACCTCTGGCTCGACCGCAAGGAGCGGACCTGGAGGCGAAAAGCCGGCGAGGTCCTGATCACGCTACACCTGGAGCGGAAGCTGACCAAGGAGCAGATCTTCGAGTACTATGCCAACCAGATCTATCTCGGCAACGTGGGCAGTTTCTCGATCCATGGATTCGGCCAGGCGGCCCAGGCATACTTCAACAAGGACATTCGCCATCTGACGCTGCCGGAGGCCGCGCTGCTGGCGGGTCTGCCGCGCGGCCCCAACCTGTACAATCCTTTCCGGAATTCCGCGCGGGCCAAGGCGCGCCGCGACTGGGTGCTGGATCAGATGCTGGAGAACGGCGCGATTGGCGAGCCCGAGTACCGGGAGGCGATCGATGCGCCGCTCGGGGTTGCCGCCGGCGGCGCCGACGCCGGAGACGCCCCGTACTTCGTCGACCTCGCCTACAACTGGCTCCGCCAGCGCTACCCCTCGCTGGACTTCCAGTCGCAGGGCTATCGGATCTACACCACCCTGGACATGAACCTCCAGCGGGAAGCCGTCGAAGCGCTGCGGGTGGGACTGAAGGAAGTGGACGACCGCTGCCGCCGCTTGGGGCGGACGCGCGAAAAAGGCTGGCCCGAAGTGCAGGCGGCGCTGGTGGCGCTGGATCCCCGGACGGGCGCGGTCCGGGCCCTGGTGGGAGGCCGACACTATGGCGGCAGCCAGTTGAATCGCGCGCTGGCCAAGCGCCCGCCGGGCAGCGTTTTTAAACCGTTCGTTTTCGCCACGGCGCTGAACACGGCGCTCGAGGACACGCCCTATGTCCTGACGACAACCACGCACGTCGCCGACGAGCCGACCACCTTCTGGTTCGACGACAAGCCGTACGAGCCGAAAGCTTACCAGGAGACTTATTTCGGCGACGTCACCCTGCGCCGCGCGTTGGCCAAGAGCCTCAACGTCCCCACCGTGCGCGTCGCCGAGATGGTCGGCTACGACCACGTGGTGGACCTGGCCCGGCGCTGCGGCCTGAACATGAATATCCTGCCGACTCCCGCCGTCGCCCTCGGCTCCTACGAGGTGACGCCGCTGGAGATCGCCGGCGCCTACACCGTGTTCGCCAACCGGGGCGAGGTTCTGAAACCTTACCAGGTTCAGATGATTCGGGAGACGGACGGCGAGCCGCTATTCGAGAGCGCCCCGGCGGCGACGCCGGTACTGGACCCCCGGGTCGCCTACCTGATGGTGGATCTGCTGCAGGAGGTGTTGCGGAGCGGAACCGGCGTCCGGGCGCGGGCGCTCGGATTCTCCGCCCCGGCGGCCGGCAAGACCGGCTCCTCCCACGACGGCTGGTTCGCCGGATTTACGTCCGAGTTGCTGTCGATTGTCTGGGTCGGCTACGACGACTACCGCGACATCAAAATGGAAGGGGCCCAGACGGCGCTTCCGATCTGGACGGAGTTCATGAAGAGGGCGCTCAACTATCGCGAATACCGCAAGGCGAAGCCGTTCGAGGCGCCCGACGGCATCGTGAACGTTGAGGTCGATCCCGTGAGCGGGAAACTGGCGGCCGGCGGCTGCGGGTCGTCGCCCCAGAAGGAAGTATTCATCGCCGGGACGCAGCCCGTGGAAATGTGCGACGGCCGCGGCACACAGGTGGCCGGCTGGCAGGTGGGCGCCGACGAGCCCGCCCTCGTCGCCGCCAGCGGCGGCAAGCCCCGCGTGGCCGTTCGCCGTCCGGTGGACTTCCCCACCGGCCGGGGGGAGCCGCCCAAAGAACAGGAACCGAAGCCCAAGAAAAAAGGATTCTTCGGTCGGATTTTGGATATATTTAGGTAGAGGCAAAAAGGAGGCCGCCATGGCTTTCACTCGTCAGATTGTTCTGGCTGTCGTGGCCGCGGGCTTCGGCCTGGCGCAGACGACAACCTCCCCCGCCGCCGCCCAGCAGCCCATCGAAAACGCCAACCTGCGGGAGACCACGGACCGTTCCGTGATCACGCCGGTGGAAGGTCCCACGGAATTGACCGCCCACAAGCGAGGCGACATTCTGATGGCCCGTAAAATGTACCGCGAGGCCATCGAGACCTACCAGGAGGGCGTCAAGGAAGCGGCGGTGATGTACAACAAGCTCGGCATTGCCTACCATCACCTCAACGACTTCGACAAGGCTCTCGAATACTACAACCAATCCCTGCGGCTCAACCCGTCCTATTCGGAGGCGATGAACAACATCGGCACCGTCTACTACGCCAAAAAGAACGCCAAACGTGCTATAGCCGAGTATCAAAAAGCGCTCAAGTTCGCGCCGAATTCCGCATCGATTTACAGCAATTTAGGCACCGCGCTTTTCGCCCGCAAGAAATATGACGCCGCGTTCGGCGCCTGGCAAAAGGCGTTCGAACTCGATCCGGAGGTGTTCGAACGGCGGTCCGGCTACGGCACGCTGCTCCAGGAGCGGAGCGTCGAGGAACGGGCCAAGTTCCACTTCTACCTCGCCAAGACCTACGCCAAGGCGGGCCAGAACGATCGCGCCCTCCTCTACATTCGCAAAGCGCTCGAAGAAGGGTTCTCCGATAAGGACAAGATCCGGAAAGACCCGGATTTCCAGGCGCTGGCCGGCAGCCAGGAGTTCGAAACGCTGCTCACCATGGAACACAAGGTCCTCTGAGCCCGCGCGGTCTGTTCCGGGGGCCAGGGGCGGAAGCACGGGGCCGAACGCTCCGATTCAGAGCGGCATCCAAACCAGCCGGTTGTTCCACTCCTCGGCTTCGCTGGCGGCCCAGGTCAGCAAGAGGTCATCTGACTTTCATGACCCGCGCGTCGTGACCTGGCGATGAAGTCCGCGTTCCGGCGGCGGGATTCAGCTTCCAGTTTGAGGGATCGTTCTTCCCCTTTGCGGAGATACTCGTCTAGCATCCCCTGATTGGCGAGATAGTAGGCGATCGCGCCGTATACCTGCTCCAGAGTCAGAGTGGGGTAGTTCTCGGTGATGCTCTCGGGAGAGAGCCCTTCCCGGAAGTCATGGACGATCGAATCGAGCGACACGCGGCTGCCGGCCACCCGGAGACCTTCTTCGACTTCCTGGAGGAATCTGGGCGGCAGCGAACCAATCAGTCGGGTGAGCTTCGTGCGATCGACAGTGGTGACCTGATGGCAAACAGCGACGCTCGCCTTCGTCAAACCGCGGCGCCCGCCGGGAGTCCGACTACAGTCGGCCCGCGCTTCGCTTGCGCCGTAGACGTGGAAACGGGGACCACGACAATCGACCTCCAGCCCGTCGTTTGGGCAAACGCGTCATGGGACACAACGATCACGGGTCCAACGAGTGGTCCAGGTCGAGCTCCGTGCCGGCCACTTCGGCCGCGTAAGCGGCGATCGCATCGTGCCTGGCCTTCCGAGCCTGGTCTCGGAGCCAGGTCTCAGTGGCTTCGCGGGCAAGCGTCGTAGCCGGCAGTTGCGAGCGCTCTGCCTCTGGCCGGATACTTACGTCATTCTCTGGTGGCAGTCACAGGCCGCCTGCCTCAGGCCGAAGCCGCGGGGCCTTTGCGCCGCCACAGGTAGTACACCGGAATGCCGAGGAGAACGATGATCAGGCCCGGCCAGGTGTAGCGCGGCTTGTAGATGAGCAGTACGATCTCGATGAACGTCGCCGCGGCGATATAGATCGCTGGCGTGACGGGGTAGCCGAGCGCGCGGTACGGCCGCGGGGCGTCTGGCAGACGGCGGCGCAGCACATAGACGCCCACGATCGTCTGGATGTAAAACAGCAGCACCGCGAACATCACGTAATCCAGCAGTTCGCTATAGGTGCCGCTGAGGGTCAGCAGGCAGGCCCAGGCGCCCTGGACCACAAGCGAGATCACCGGCGTGTGGGTTTTCGCATCCACCCGCGCCACCTGGCGGAAGAACAGCCCGTCGCGCGCCATCGCGTAGTAGATCCTGGCGCCCGCCAGCGTCAGGCCGTTGATGCACCCGAACGTCGATACCATGATCGCGATCGCCATCACCTGCACGGCCGACGGACCCAGGACCACCGACACGGCCGCCGTCGCGACGCGGTCCTCGCTGGCGGTCTGGATCTGCTCCAGCGGCAGCAGGTGGAGGTACGCCAGGTTCGTGGCCAGGTAAAGCAGGCAGATCACGCTGACGCCGATGCCCAACGCCAGCGGCAGGTTGCGCTTCGGATTGCGAACCTCTTCGCCGGTAAATGTAACGTTATTCCAGGCGTCGGCCGAGAAAAGGGCGCCTACCATGCTGACGCCGACCGCCTGAAGCGCCGTCCAGCCCCACTCCGTTCCGCCCCAGAAATCCGTGAAATTCCGCGCCGCCTCCGGATTGCGGTAGAAAAGGCCCAGGCCGGCCAGCGCCACCAGCGCTCCAGTCTTGGCAATGGTGAACAGGTTCTGAACGATCGCGCCCTCCCGCAGCCCCCGCGTGTTGACCCACGTCAGGACGAGAATGACGGCGATGGCGAGCAGGTGCTGGGCGCTGAAGCCGCCGCCGCCCATCGGCAGCAGGTAGTTGTCGGCGGCAAACCACGGAATCAGCACGGCGGTGTACCGCGCGAAAGCCATCGCCACGGCGGCGATCGTCCCGGTCTGGATCACCAGGAACATCGTCCAGCCGTACAGAAAGCCGCTGAGCGGGCCGAACGCCTCGCGCAGGTAGACGTACTGGCCGCCGGCCCTTGGCATCATCGCCGCCAGTTCGCCGTAGCTGATCGCCCCGATCAGGGTCATCACCGTGGTGACCACCCAGGGCATCATCATCAGCCCGGGCGAACCGGTCTGGCGGGCAATGTCGGCGGCGACGATGAAGATGCCCGAGCCGATCATGGACCCCATCACGATCGTGGTGGCGTCCAGCAGTCCCAGCCCTTTGATCAGACCGGCTTTCGTTTCAGCAGTTGTTGCCATTCTTCCATCCGGCGGCGAAGCGATTCCCAGGCGCAGGGTTCCGGAAACAGGTCTCCGATCACGGCCACCGAATCGGCCCCCGACGCGAGCACTGATAGCGCATTGTCTCTAGTAATTCCCCCGATCGCAACCAGCGGCCGCCGGGTCAGTGCCCGCAGCCGGCGGAGTTCGTCGAGGCCGAGCGACGGATCGGGGTCGCGCTTGGAGCCGGTGGGGAAGACCGGGCCCAGCGCGAGATAGTCGACCCCTTCTTCCTCGGCCGCCTTCAATTGCGCCTCGTTGTGGGTGGAAAAGCCGACGAGCGCTTCCGGTCCCAGAATCCGCCGGGCCATCGCGGGCGGCAGGTCGTCCTGTCCCAGGTGAACGCCCGCTGCGAGCAGCCGCGCGATGTCGGCGCGGTCGTCTACGATCCACACGGCGCCGAACTTCCGGCAGAGTTCCCCGGCGCGCTCCGCCTCCTCGAACACGCCGCGCGAGAAATGGCCTTTGTGGCGCAACTGGAGAATGCGCGCTCCGCCCTCGAGCATCGCCTCGGCCGCGGCGGCGATGGCAATCCCACGCTTCGCGGCCGTCTCCGCGTCGAGGATGGGATACAGCGGCGGGAGCGTCATTTGAGGTGACGGTCGAACCATTCCGTGGTCCGCCGGCAGGCATCGATCCACGTCTCGTCGCGTACGAATCCGTGGCTTTCCTCCGGGTAGTAGATCTGGCCGAACTCCTTACCCTCCTGGATCAGCTTCTGCGAGAGCTGCACGGCGTCCTGAAACAGCACGTTGTCGTCGATCATGCCGTGCACGATGAGGAGGCGGTTCTTCAGCATGCCCGAGAAAGTGATGGGGGAGCTGCGGCGGTAGGCTTCCGGATTCTCGCGCGGCGTGTTCAGCCGCTGGCGCGTGTAGCCGGCGTTGTAGTTTTCCCAGTCGTTCACCGAAGCCCAGGAAGAACCCGCCTGGAACTCGTCCGGCGCGAGGAACATGGCCATATTGGTCATGAAGCCGCCGTAGCTGACGCCCCAGATGCCGACCCGCCGCATGTCGATGTTGCCCAGTCCCGCGAGGTAATCGACGCCACCGAGCACATCCTGGAGATCGAGGCCGCCCATGTGAAGGTAGACCTCCGAGCGCCAGTCGCGCCCGTATCCGCTGCTGCCCCGGTAGTCGAGGTCCATGATCACGTAGCCGCGGTTGGCGAGGTACGAATTGTAGGCGTAGCGGAGATCGTGATAGCTGCCCCACTGCTTCAACACGCTGGTGGCGATGCCCGCGCCATGGATGAAGAACACGGCGGGCCACTTCTTCCCGGCGGGGTATCCGGGGGGAAGGAGCATCTTGGCGGCCACCGTTTTCCCGTCGCCGCGCGAGGGGAAATGGAGGAATTTCGTCTCGGGCCACGGGTAGGCCTCGAATTCGTCCGGGCGCCGCGTGACGCGGTCTTCGCCCACCCAGAGCTCAACCGGGGTGTTCAGACCGGCGATGAGCCAGGCCGTCCGCGCGCCGTCTTCGGAAACCAGGCCCAGGTTGATCCCTTCGCGGCGGGAGAGCTTCTCTTTGCCGGAACCGTCCGGTCGTATCCGGTAGAAGTGGCGCTCCGAAGTCCCTTCTTCGGTGGAGGCGTAGTAGATGTAGTCGCCGGCCCACTGCGGCGCGAACCCTTCGCCGAAGCTGAAGCGTTCCGGCCGCGCCTCCCACGCGCCGCGGGTCACTTGTACCGCTTCGCCGCCCTCGGTCGGGGCACGGTAGATGTGCGCCCATCCATCCTTCTCGCTGAGGAAGAACAGTTGCTTCGAATCGGGCGACCAGCCGAATTCGGACCAGTAGACCCAACGCGGGTCGTGTTCCTCCCACACCAGCGCCGCTTTCCCGTTGGACGCGTTCACGGCCAGCAGCCGCTCATCCTTCATGGAAGGGTGCACCAGCCGGAGCGCGAAGGCGGAGGAATCGTCCGCCCACTCGGGCGCGCTGAGGTAACCCTTGCCCTCCCACTCGCCAAGGTCGACGGGAACGGGCTTGCCGCCTTCGGACGGGATGAGAAAGACCTCGTGCGGCGGAGGTTCGTCGCCGGCGAGGGTACGCGTGAACAGCCGCGCGGTCACGACCCGTCCCGAGTAGTTCGGCAGCGGCATCTGCCGTTGCTTGCCCTTCCGCGCAATACAGGCGAACCGGGCGGCGTCGGGCGACCAGCGGCAGGCGATCAGTTCGTCTTCGCCTTCGATTGCCGTCACCTGCCAGAGTTGGCCGTTGGCGAGGTTCTGCACGTAGGCCTGACCGGCTCGGATGAAGGCAACCTTCGTTGCGTCCGGCGAAAGCTGAGGAGAGCGTTCGACGTCCTTCGTGCGCGTCAGTCGCAGCGGCGGCGCGGCGCCGCCGACATCCACGATGAACAGCTCGCCGCAGTACGAGAACGCGACCACGGCGCCATCGCGGGAGACATCGAACTCGGCGATCCCCTCGCGCGGTTCCAGATACAGCTTACGGCGGTCGTCCCTTTCCGCTTCCGATAGCAGCAGATCGTCGGCGAACGATTCCAGGTTTGTCAACCGCTCGAGCTTCTTCCCGTCCGGCCGATACGCGTAAAGATCCAGGAAACGGTTGCCCTTCGCGTTCCAGAGAAACACGAGGGTGTGACCCTGTTTGGACCAGCTCACGTTCCTCGGCGCCGTTCCCCAGATATAGGGGCGCGCGAAGAGCTTCTCAAGCGGGAGTTCCTCGGCGGTCCCGCAGAGGCAGACGGCGAGCGCAACGAGCGGAAAGCGGACCCTCATCGGCAACTCCATGATATGCGAAGGGCCGGCGGTACAATCGAAGCAGAGGGGCGCGAGTGAAGCTGGTTGTCGTCGGCGGGCAGAGCCGCGGCGTCGGGAAGACGTCGGTGGCCGCGAGCATCATCGAGGCGACGCGGGAACTCGGCTGGACCGCTTTCAAGATCACCCAATACGGGCACGGCGTCTGCTCGATCAACGGCGGCGCCTGCGCTTGCGCGGTGGAAGACCCGGCCTGTCCCTACGCCATTACCCCCGAATGCAACCTCGACGGCCGCTCCGACACCTCGCGCTTTCTGAAAGCCGGCGCAGCCGACGCGTTCTGGGTCCGTGCGCGAATGGGTCAACTGGCCGCCGTCATCCCGGAACTGCAGCGCCTGATCGAGCCGCGCGAGTTCGTGATTATGGAGTCCAACAGCGCATTGGAGTTCTTCCGGCCGGACCTGTACCTTTCGGTCTTACACCCCGAAGTCGCGGACTTCAAGGCGAGTTGCCGGCGCTACCTGCGGCGTGCGGACGCCTACGTCGTGAGCGGCCCTTCGCGGGAGATCGGCGGACGCCCGGCATTCTCCGTCAGTCCGCCGTCGTACTTCAGCCCCGAGATCCTGCGGTTCGTTCAGCGGAGTCTGACTTCAGCGGCCGTAGCGTGACGCGGGCGTTGTAGTCCGGGATCCCGACCGTTTCGTCCACGCGGTCGTGCGGCAGCAGCGGCAGCAACTCCGGCCAGTGGCCTTGCAGCGTGCCCGGCGCGACGTCGGCGACGAACGCGCGGCCGCGGTACTCGCCGACCTCGTTCGCCACCACAACCGGATCGCCGGTGCGGAGTCCGAGTTCCCGCGCGTCGGAGGGCGAGACGAAGATGTGGTCCCGTTCGGCGCCCGTCAGAGGATCGCGGTGTCGCTGCACCATCGAGTTGAACTGCTTGCCGCGGCGCGTCGCCAGCACGAAGGGATGCCGCTCATCCCGCTCGAGGCGAGGCGGCGCAACCGGGACGAAGCGGGCCTTGCGGTCCGGCGTCGGGAATTCGCGGTTGGCGCAAAGCATGGGGCCGCCCCACTGGAACTGGTCGCCCTGCCGGCGGAGTCCAGCAATGCCCGCGTAGAAGGGGATGGCGCGGGCGATTTCCTCGCGAATCGCGCCGCCGCTTTCGAAGTGCAGCCGGTCATACTTCTCGGGTTTGACCGCGCGCGCGAAGTCCAGCAGGATTTCCCACTCCGAGCGCGCCTCGCCCACGTCATGGCCGGGGATGTAGGGCGAAAAGATCACGCGCCGCTCGGTGGTGGTCTCCGTGCCGCCGTCCTTCTGCTCGTAGCGCGTGTGGGCGGGCAGCAGGTAGACGACTTCCGCCGGGTCGATGAGCATCTGCGGGGTAACGACGATGTCGGTGTGGACGCGCAGAGGGAGTTTGCCGAGGGCGGCCTCAACCCGGTCCGGCTGCGGCATCGTGCCGAGAAAGTTGCCCCCGATGGCGTACAGGCCATCAAGTTCGCCCCGCAGCGCGGCTTCGAGCGCTTGCACGGTGTTCAATCCGGGTCGGGACGGAACGTCGAAGCCCCACAGTTCGGAAAAGCGGCGGGCATTCTCCTCGTTTACGGGAAGGCCGCCCGGAAGCGCGGTAGCGTACGCGCCCATCTCGGCGCCGCCCTGGACGCCGGAATGGCCGCGGATCGGCATCATGCCGCAGCCGGGCCGTCCGACGTACTCGCGGAGCAGCCCGAGGTTCACGATGCCGGTGATGGCCTGCGTGCCGTGGGTGTGCTGGGTGATGCCCATCGACCAGACGAAGATGCCGCAGTCGGCTTCGGCAAGCTCGCGGGCGAAGGCTTCGGCGTCCGCGATGCTTAGGCCTGCCGCGGCGAGCAGTTCGTCCATCGGCTGTTCGTCGAGCGACCGTTTCAGCTCGTCGAAGCCCGCAGTGGCGCTATCGATGAACTCCTGTTTCACCCAGCCCCGTTCGATGAGGATCTTCTGAACGGCGTTGACGAAGGCGAGGTCCGCGCCGACCTTCACCAGCCACGTGCGGTCCGTCATCTTCGTGCCGAACAGGGCGGAGGCGGGGGTCGACGGCACCCAATAGCGCTGCATTCCCGGCTCACGGTAGGCGTTCACCAGCAGGACGCGGGCGCCGCGGCGGCGGGCCTCGTCGAGGTACTTCATCGTCACCGGCTGGTCGTTGGCGGCGTTGGATCCGAAGAAGACGATGACGTCGGCGTCGTACCAGTCGGCGTACGAACAGGTGGTTGCGGAGACGCCCAGCGTGCGGCGCAGCGCCGCGGTACTGGGGGCATGGCACAGGCGCGCGGAGTTGTCCACGTTGGGCGAGCCCAGGTAGCGCATCGCCTTCTGCGCCACGTAATAGACCTCGTTGGTGATGCCGCGGCTGGTGAGATAGAGGAACGTGCGGGCTGGATCGAAGGCGCGCCAGCGCAGCCCAGCGTCGCGCCAGACCTCGTCCCAGCTCACGCGCGTGAAACCACGCTCGCCCTTGCGGCGGCGCATGGGGTAGCCGAGACGTCCGGTTTCGAGCCATTCGCGGGCCGTGCGTCCGCGAACGGCGGCGACGTCGGCGAGGATCGCGTGATCGAAGGCGGGCATGGTGTTGAGCCGGAGCAGTTCGAGGCGCACCATGCACAGGTGCGCGCCCTCCATGGTCCAGTCCTTGAGCCCGCTGGTTCCCAGAGCGCAGCCGTCGCAGACGCCCTGGGTGAGCACGCGCCAGGCGTAGGAAAGGTTGTCCCGGTTCTGCCAGGCCACCCTCGCCATCTCGAGGTAGTGATGCGGCTTGACGTGGCCGATGCCGAACAGGGCCGGACTGGCCGCCAGTTGCCGGAACGAACGCGGCTTACGAGGCATTCTGGTGACGGACCCCTCCCGGCGCGAAGACGCATCCCCTCATGGCTGTATTCTACTGTGCGCCGGGCGCGCTTACGCGGTGGCGCCGCCGCAACTGGAGCCGGCGCCGGCGGTGCAACCGTAGCAATGCTGTCCGGTGACGATGCGGCGGCGGGCCAGCACGGCAAGGTCGAAATCGCGTATGTGCGTGGGCGCGCCGTGGTTTACGGTGAGCTCGATCATCTGGTTGAAGTCGCAGTCGTAGAGGACGCCGTCCCAGCCTATGGAGAGCGTGTAGCGGCACATGACGGCGGCCGCCGCGCGCGGATTGTAGGCCTGAATCAGCCGTTGCATGTAGCCGTCGTAATTGCCGGTGCGCAGCAGGAATTCGAGAAACCGGCTGATCGGCATGTTGGCGATCGTGTAGAGGCGGTTGAACTCGACCCCGTGACGGCGGCGGAGTTCGCGCCGGAAATCCGCTTCGACGGCATGCTGCGCCGGCGGGAGAAAAGCGCCGGTCGGGTTGTAGACGAGGTTGAGCTGGAGGGCGCCGTCCGGCGCTCCGTAGCCGAGGCCGTTCAGCAGCCGCAGGGCCTGGATCGATTTCTCGAATACGTTTTCGCCGCGCTGGGCGTCCGTGCGTTCGGCGCTGTAATGCGGAAGGCTCGCCACCACCTCCACCTGTCGCGCGGCGAGAAACTCCGCCAGGTCCGCCTGCGACGGCAGGAGTAGAACCGTCAGGTTGCAGCGGTCCATGACGCGTCGTCCCTGGCGCTTAGCCTCGTCGACGATCCAGCGGAAATTCGGGTTCAATTCGGGAGCGCCGCCGGTGATATCGACGACCGGAATATCGGTTGGCGCCAGCTTTTTCATGCAGAGTTCCGCGGTTTCGCGGCTCATGATCTCCCGGCGGTCCGGTCCGGCATCCACGTGACAATGGCGGCAGGTCTGGTTACAAAGCTTGCCGACATTGAGCTGGAAGACCTGAATTCCGGTAGCCAGGAGCGGGTGCAGGCCGGAGCCCGCCAGCGCCTGGTGGAACGGCTTCACCGGCGCGCCGGGCTGGTTGAGAATCCTCAACTGCCCGGCCGCCGCGGCGAGCGGGTGATTGGTCCCTTTGAGAGTGGGCACCGCGCGCCTCTACATGCTCAACTTGTCGGCGACATTGCGCATTTGCAGACCGTGAACCAGGCTGGCGCCGCCGCGGATGGCGGTGGCGACGTGAACCGCTTCCGTCATTTGCGTCAGATCGGAGCCTTTTTCGAGGCAATCCTGGCTGTACGCGTCAATGCAGTACGGGCACTGGACCGCGTGCGCGACGGCGAGGGCAATCAGACTCTTTTCCCGCTGCGTCAAGGCGCCTTCGGCGAAAACCGCGGAATACCAGTCCTGAAACTTCCGCCACAATTCCGGCGCGTGGCCGCCCATTTCGGCGAATCGCGGCAGATCGTGCTCGTGATAGTAGCTGGACATCAGAGTCCAGTCTACTGCCTTACCGCCATCCGGCGAACCGCCAGGATCAACACGTCGTCGGCTCGGGGGACGCCGGCGCGGAAGTTCTCCAGATCCTCGGCGATAGCGGCGGCAAGCTGGCGGGCGGTGGCGCCCCGCTGCGCGGCGAGCGCCTCGATCAGCCGGTCCATTCCGTATTCGGCGCCGTCACGGCTGCGGGCTTCCGTGACGCCGTCGGTGTAAAGAACCAGGCAATCGCCCGGCTCGAGACGGCAGCGAACAGCCGGGTACTGGCTGGAACAAAACATGCCCAAAGGCAGCCCGGAACTCTCGATTACCGAGACGCCGTCGCGCCGCACCACCAGGGCCGGGCAATGGCCGGCGTTGCACAACTCGACCTCGCCGGAATGGCGGGCCCAGCCGCAGGCCAGCGTGGCGTAGGACGATGGCAGGGTACTTTCGCAGAACAGCCGGTTCGCCTGCGACATGGCCTGCATCAGCGGCATGCCAACCGAAACGAGGCTGCGGAAAATGGCATGCAGGTGCGACATCAGCAGCGAGGCGGCGACGCCTTTGCCGGAGATGTCGCCGGCGGCGAAGAAGAGTCCTTCGCCGTTGTCGGGCCGGATGATGTCGCAGTAGTCTCCGCTGACGACGGAGGCGGGCACGTATCGGAAGTGGCTTTCCCAATCGCCGGCTGCCGCTTCGGCCGAGGGCAGGAGGGCGGCCTGAATGCGCGCGCTCAGCGCCAGGTCCTGCTCGAGGGCCTGCCGCTCGCGCTGGTCGAGGTGATCGAGGCAGAAGCGCGTCAGCGGATCGGCCATCAGGCGCTCGGGCTCGATCGGGTCGCGGCACGTTTCACAAAGACCGAACGTGCCCTGATCCAGGCGCGCCAGGGCGCCGTCCACGTCCGCGAGCAAGCGGGAGAGATCTTCGGCCCGCGGCTGCGCCGTCAAGGCCGATTCGAGCCTCCTGCGCCGTTCCAGCAGTTCGGTACGAAAGAAAGAAGGTTGCGCCGGCTGAGCCATACGTTAATTGTGATCCTGCGTCTTCAATATTTCCAGGAATGCGCGGGCCGCGTGACTCAGCGCGCGCCGGGCGGGGTAGACCAGGCGAATCTTGCGTTCGACGGAAAGCTCTTCGACTTTGACCTCGCGGAGCGTTCCCCGTTGTAGCTCCTGCTCGACGCACATGCGCGGCAGAAACGCCACGCCCTCGTTGCGCTGCACCATTTTCCGGATGGTTTCGACCGTCGGCATTTCCACGTCCATGTTCAGGGGGACCTTGTGCCTTTGAAACGCGCGCAAGACGACGTCGCGGTATGGACTGACGACATTGTGCGCGATGAAGGTTTCCATGCCCAACTCCGTGATGGTCACCGAGGCGCGATCGGCGAAGCGGTGCTCAGGAGGCACCACGAAGGCCAAGTGATCGGTGTAAATCACGGTCGCGATAAGGTTCTCGTCGTTGGGATCGTAACTGATGACGCCAAGCTCCAGGTCGCCGTCCAGGAGTTGCCCCGGGATGCGGCTGGACAGGCTGCGGCGCACCTCGACCCGCACCTTCGGGTACTGGCGACGGTACCGGCCGATGTGCCGGAGCAGGTAAAGGCTGGTGGATTCGTTGGCCCCGATGGTGAGGCGCCCGGCCGAATTGTCGCGGAGCTCGGCCAGCGAGGTGTCGAGTTCCCGCTGGAGGTTTTCGAAACGGCGAGAGTAGTCGAGAACGATGCGCCCCGCGTCGGTGAGCAGCAGTTCCTTGGCGGACCGGTCGATCAGTTTCTCGCCCAGTTCTTTCTCGAGGCGCTGGACGGCCAGCGAAACGGCGGGTTGGGTTCGGGAGAGTTTTTCGGCCGCGCGGGAGAAGCTTTTCTCCGTCGCGACGGCCAGGAAAACCTTCAGGAGGAAGAACTCCATGGCTCCGATAAATTCGAACAGAGCCAAGTATAACACCGGCTAATCGGGAAGGCGGCGGAAAGTCCCACGCTATCTGATTGTCAGCGAGTTGGCGCTCACGGACTTCTTCGGCGCTGGAAGGCGAAGCCGGTTTACTTACACTTGCCCGCGGCGCCTGCGTTGTAGATCGCCCGGATCTCCGCTCCACTCAGCGCGCGGCCGAAGATCGCCGTCTCGTCAACGAGGCCGTCGAAGGGCCGGATGATGTAGGAATCTTCACGTCCGATCTGCACGCTGTGATTGGTCGCGAAAATTGCGCCCGGCGCGGTCAACGATGCAACGGACTGTCCATTGACGTACAACGCGTACTGACCGCTTGTTGCATCAAAGGTCATGGCAACGTGCGTCCACGTATTCAGCGGGATCGTCCCACCCTCGATATGCGGCTCGAGGGGACCGGATTGATGAATGGCGCTGAATAACCGGATGGCGCCTCCGCTTTCGATGAGCCAGAGACCATAGGAATCCGAGTCCGGCGTGTCGCCGAAGTTTTGTGCCCATTTCGTGACGATTGCCGCCATCGGTGGTCCGGCCGAGGCTGTGCGCACAGTGCGCGGATGGATCCACGCCTCAATGGTGATTCCGGCTGTCAGCCTCAGGTTGGCCGGATTGCCTATCTGGACGTGTCCCGTGCTGCCGTTGAAATCAAACGCCTGTCCCACGCGGCCTGTCGCGAATGAGGCGCTTCCTTGTAGCGCGCCGTTGTTGCCCCCCGTCCGATCCAACGCGTTGCCGTCGCCGGTCCACCAGCTCACCAGGTTGGGCGCCGGATTGACGCACGCCGCCCCACCGCCGGAACCGTCTCCGGTGACGTTCACCTGAACGGCGGGCCGGGCGGGATCGTTACTGGCGATCAATAACGCGCCCGTCTGCGCTCCAGCGATGGAGGGCAGGAAACGCACCGGTACCGCCAGGTTGAGTCCCGGGGCGACGTTGAAAGGCGTCGCGATCGCTGCCGTGAACAGAACGTTCGTGCTGGCAATGGAATTTACGGTAAGCGCGGCGGCGCCGCTGTTGCGAATGGTTAGCGTCAAGTCTTTCGCCTGACCGACGGCCACGCTGCCGAAGTCGAGGCTTGACGGCGTAACCGAAATCGCGGGAGTAGGCGCCGCTTGACCGGCGACCCGGAGGTTCACGGCCGGGCTCGCGGCGTCGCCGAATCGGGCCACAAGGGGAAGCACGTTTCCCAGGGGCAGAATGGACGGCAGCTTGATGTTGATCTGCACCAAGCCAACCAGGCCGGGCGTCAGCCCGGCGAACAGCACCTCAGCGGGAGCGCCGCCGACAGTAACGGTGGGCGTGATCTTCGCCTCCGCCGGAGGCGAAGCCGGAGAAGGATGGCCGCTGGCAGGCCGGTTACTGAGCAGCGCGACGCCGGTCGCATAGACGATCAGCGCTTCATTCGCCACAGCCGGATTGTCCGGCGTGACGAGCCGGTTGTCGGCATGCACGACGATCGGATCGAGCGTCGTCGCATCCCGGGCATAGGTGAAGATTCCCGGCGCATATTCCGCCATTGGCGCCGCCTGCGCCGCGCCGGGAGTACCGTCCCGCGTCACAATGAACGGCGCGCTGCCTGCGGCTGGCGCTTCGAAGGGCACCTGGAGATTAATCTGCGACGGCGACACGTAGATGAGGGGCGCCGCGATGCCGCCGACCGTTACGCCGGTTCCGGCCAATGATGTGGGCAGCGGCAAGCGATCCGCCGAGGCCGTGCCGCCGGCAAGATTCGATCCGAAGATGGTCGCGAGGCTGCCGGGCGCCAGCGGCGTCTGGAAGCTCGCGGCGTTAGCAATGCCGCCCGCCTGGATTTGCGGCGCGCCGGTCGCGCCGCCGCCCGAGCCGCGCAGCGCGACGGTAATCCAACTCCGCGCCGCGTCGTTGCTTCCAATCGTAAGCGTGCTGTTCCATGGCCCCGGCTCCGCCGGCGTGAATCGCAGAACCACGTCTGCCGTCTGGGCCGGCTTGAGAGTGAAAGGCGCGCGCGGAGAAGCGGCGGTAATCTCCGCATCCGGACTGCTGATCGAGGTCACATTCAAGTCAGCCGGACCGGAATTGCTCAGGCGCAGGACCCTCTCGGATGTTTGCGACACCGGGACCGGCCCGAAGTCGACGGCCTCCGATGAGACGTCCGCCTTCGGGCCCGGCGCCTGGATCACATAAGCCTCCGTCTGGCCAGCGTCAGGTCTGGAATCGGCAAGTGGAATGGCGGGATCGTCCAGGTACGTCAGCAAGACATCGCGAATCGCAAACGGGCCGTTTCCCCGTAGCGCAACAAGATCGGGCCGGGAAAAAGCGAGCGCAACGCTATTGTCGCCATTGGCAAGCGTCGCCAGCGCCGTCGACGTAATCCTTGCGCCGGTGGCGGCGGCCAGCGTCGCGGCCGCCTGGTAGTTGCCTGGCGTACTTGCGCTGAGCTTGAGATCGAGGACTACGCGGTCGATGGCTCCATCGCCGTTGCCGTCCACCCCTGCGTCGCGGAGAGAGACGATCGTTGCGAGTGGAGGCTGCACGCGGAACGTGGTTGCGACCGTCCGGCTGTACGCCGCTCCGGCGGTGGAGACGCCGGTCACCCGCATCGCCGCGGTGAAATTCCCGGCGACGGTGGCTTTGAAGGCGCCGCTGTAGATGCCATCGCGCGGCGCAGCGTCGTAGTCGCCCAGATCTTCGAGGATCAGTTCGACTGGGGCAAGGGCCGCGTTCTGAGGATTCCCGATCCTGACCCTGGCGCTGGCGTTCAGCGCCGGCCGGTCTCCGTCGAACACAAGACCGGACAAGACCACCGTATCGCCAACCGCATAGCTGGGCGCGTTGGTGAGAATTCCCGCCCGAAGGCCGGAACTGGAAAAGTACGACGCGATGACGGCAATGTCACCGCCGGCGCCGGACGCGTCGAACTTGATCTGGTACCGCCCGGGCGGCGCCCCTGGCGGCAGTTTCACCAGCGTCTGTGTTCCCGGGATGGCCAGGGCGCTAGGAAGATAGGAGCCGTGCAGCGTCGCGCCGGTCAGAACCGTGTAGGAATAGCCACGCGATTCGGCGTTGGACTCGTTGATCTCGAGACCACCCGGAATCAGCAGCGAAACCGCTACTCCCGCCTTGTTCACCACAGCCTGGAACAAATCGCCGCCGCCCGCCGCCGGATCCGCGGTAAACTCCACCAATGCCGGGCTGGACCCCGCCGCAATCGTCGCCGCGCGCGTGTCCTGGTTCGTCAGCGGCGCGTCGAGCGTCTGGGCGCGAGCGCCGCCGTACAGAAGGATAGCCGTCACAAACAGTTCTCGCGTCATGGAGTTCTATCGAGTTCGCTGCGCCTTCCGGATCGCTTCGATGGCGATCAACGCCGCCTCACGGGTGGCAACGGTGGAGTGATTGGCCTTCAAGCGGTGGATGTCTCCCTCAACCTGTCCCTTAAGCTGCTCGACCAGGTAGCTGCCGCTGGCATGAGTGACGCAGAAATCGTTGAGTTGAAATACTTGTGTGGGAGTCTCCTTCACCACCGGCACCGTAGTTCCCGTGGGCGTTTTGTAGGATTCAACCCGCGTACGGGCGACATACCCGATGATGCGGTATACCTGTTCCACGCCCAAAGTGAACTTGGTCTCCATCATCGAACCTTGCCCGGGGATGCCTTCGGTTTCGTTAAAAGAAATGGTCGGATTGCCCGCCGCGGATTGGCTATCGTCCAGGTTGGCGTCCGCCACGACGTTCGTGTATCTGACCGGAAGGGTTTCGCCGTCAACGGTCATTTGGCGCGGCAGCAACGGTATGTTCTTCTGGTTGAATCTTTCGACCTCGGAAACCCGCAAGCTGGGCGTCCCCTTCCCGGGCGGGAATTCTTGCGAGATTGTAGTGCGTGTCTTGTCGTCGGACCACAGAGCGCTGGCGCCAACCGCGTCAATCTGATAGTCCGGGCCCGAGGAGCCCGCGTGCACTCCGCTGAGAGTGGTTAGTGAGAGGATCGCGAAATTCGCCGGCGCTTTGCGAGCCATGAAATCCCTCACGTCCAGCGCGCCTTTGCTATGCGCCAGCAGGTGGACGCGCCGGGCGCCAAACTCAGCCGCAATCTCCGGGATCTTTTTCCCCAGCAGATCGCCATGCGCTTCCGTGGTGTCGGTCGGCATGCTGATGCTGTTATCGAAGGGGATCCCCGCCTCGGCAAACGATTGAATCACGTTGGACTTCATTTGCAGACGGGCGCCCGTACCCTCGTCCAGAACGGCCCCAGACCAGAACTCCCCACCTTTTCCGTCATCGCCTTGTCCGTTGCCGTGTACCATGATGACCGGAGCAATCGCACCGAAACTCAGCTCAACCCAGTCGATGATCGTACACCACGATTCTTTTGTGACGCCGCCGCTGACGGGGTCGATGACAATCTCCAGTTCGTTGTCGCCCGGGGCAGGCTTTTGCCCTCGAATCCGGCGGCCGAAGCGGGCAACGGTGGCAAAAAACGTCACCGAGTTCAAAGTCCACTCTCCAGGTTTGCCCTTGACATACTGCGCCCCGTCCGGGTTGTCGTTCCCGTTGAGCCGTACGCGATCCCGGAGCCGGCGCGTCCCCCCAGGCAGGAGGGCGTGGAACACCGGCATCCGCAAAGTGACATTCGACACCGAAGAGAGAGAGCGTGTGTCGCTCAACAGATGCTGACTGTCTACTTCGCCCACCACCCGGTCTACCGGGATGACGATCCGCAGCGGTCCGTCGGACCTCTTGGCGCAGGCCGTCTTCAGCCCCGGACCGGTCTCGACCACAAATCGCGAATCGGTGGCCGGTTCCGGCGAGTATGGGTTCGGGGGAGGGTTTACCGAGCAGGGCGAGGCGGCCCTCTGCCGCGTGCTGGCTTCGGGAGACAGGTTCATTTCCGGTGGGCAGTCGGAGGTGAACTGCCAGCGGAAACGCACGAGGAACCGGATCTCGGAACTGTTGAACTCGGATCCCGGCGTGATCGGCAGCCGGAAGGAGACCCGGACCTGGAGGTACCCGGCCGATTGGTTCGGGTCGAATGCGATGCTTTCCAGGCTTAGAGGCAGGCTGGCCCCTTCGCCCTGCCGCGGCCCCCCGGCGGTAAAGGCGACGATTTCGATGAGACGCGCGCCAGTCAATGCCGTGTTGACGCTGAACGGCTGCGGCGTGGTGAAGCGCAGGTCCGTTGCGCCGGTGACGCCGGTGAGCGACTCCGGAGCCACGACGGCGATGGTTCCCGATCCCGTTACGTTGTTATTTGTGGTGACGCTGATCTGGAGGGATCCAACGGAAGCTGCGTGCGTGTAGGTGAAAAACGGGGCCCCAAGCGCCCCATGGGTGACTTCAACGAGCTCCGGTTCCAGCGGCGCGAGCGCGTACGTGTCCTGGGCGACAGCCTGGACCGCAACAAGAGAAAGCAAAAGGCCGGGGACAAACAGCTCCGGCGAACGGCGAAGACGCATGGTGAACGCTCCGCAACCGATGCGCCTGGGCGGCTGCGCAGCCCGGACCGTGCTAGACTTGGTAACCACCGTCATAGCGTAACGGGGACCGGCTGACGGAGGAATGAGCAGAACCTGATTTTTTGTTGAATGCCCCTTGATCTGGGTCCAAGGGATATGGCCGCTGTTTCCACGCCGCGCGTCTATCGTGTAGGCGATATTGAGGTTGATGCCGCACGAGGACTCCTGCGCCGGAACGGCCTCGAGGTCCACGTCAAACCGAAGACCTTCCGGATCCTGCAGTACCTTCTCGCCGCGCGGGACCGCCTCGTTTCCAGGGAAGAACTCATGGAAGAGTTCTGGAAGGGCACAGCGGTCACCGACGACGCTCTGGCGCAGTGCATCGCCGAGCTGCGGCGCGCCTTGGGGGACAGCGCCCGCAATCCGATGTATCTCCGGACTGTCCCAAAGCTGGGGTATCGGTTTGTCGCCTCCGTGGAGGAGAATCCCAGCCAGGCGGCTGCCGTCAATGACGCACCGTCGCCGGAACTCGCCAAGCCGTCCCGGCGCCAGCCACGATGGCATTGGGGCGCGACCGCCGCCGCTGCGCTGTCTGTGGCTGCTGTTTTTGCCGTCTTGGCAAAACAACCCAAAGAGGGCCGGGAACCCAAATATGGCGAGGTCGCCTGGTGGAAGCTCGATGAAGGGGACGGCACAGTGATCCGTGACGCCTTGCATGGCGCTGCCGTCCTACCGGCGGGCGTTTCCTGGATACCCGGCGTGTCGGGATCCGCTCTTCGTTTCACCGGACTGGACACCCACGTGCTAGGGACGGCGGCAGGCAGCATGCCGCGCGGCGCCGCGCCTCGCACGCTGACGGCGTGGATCAGAACAAGCACGACGAACGGCGATGCAACCACGTTTTTTCAATACGGCAGCGCACGATCTCACGTCGCGGCTGACGCCTTCTTTCTGCTGCTTCACCAAACCGGGCGGGCCGCATTCGGGAACTACTATCGATCGGTCTCTTCCCGCCACCGCCTTGACGATGGCCTTTGGCATCACGTCGCCGGCGTTGTGGATCAGGGTCGGATTCGGCTGGTTGTCGACGGAGACTACCAGGCGGAAGCGTCCGTCGGTGAAACCCTCGATCCCGGCGATGTTTCCAACTGGGCCATCGGCCGCGCGGTTTGGGGAGGAACCAGTTTCCGCGGCGATATCGACGACATCCGCGTCTATGAACGCTCCTTGCGCGACGCCGAGATAAACGGTCTCTATCGCTGCATGTCGCGTGTCGTGGATATGGAGGCCGAAGGGCGGGGGCCCTATTACTTCGCTTCGGTGTTTGGCGACAATGTTGACCTGACTCCGCCGCTCCCAGGCGAGGGTTCCACCCGTGTGCGTAATCGACCCGGTGACCTGGGAGGCATCATGTTCGTGCGGCCGCCGCCCGACTGCGCCATGCAGGAATTGCGTGGCAGCGACGTCGGCCAGGACCTTTCGATCCAAGTCGAACTGCGCGTACCGCCGGGCCCTGGGGGCGAGGTCACGGAAGCCGGACCGTATTTCCGCTGCCGGCGGTCGGCGCCTGGCGATGGCATCGTTGGAGGAACCAGCGCAGGTTACTGGGTGCAGCTTCGCAGTACCGGGCAGGTGCGCGTCAGGCGTTTGCACCCGGTAGCAATCGTGGCGTACAGCGAGACTCCGCAGCAGTTCGATCCAACGGTCTTTCACGAACTCGAGATCGCCGTCAAAGGGGAGGCCCTTGAAGTAACTCTGGATCGACGGCTGGTCCTGTTCGATCAAGGCGGAATCATGCGTTCCGCCGTGCACATACCGCCTGCGTGGAACACGGCGTCTCCCCCTGGCTCAAACCGCGGCAGCGCCGGAATCGCCTTTGGCTCTGAACCGTACCGCAACCGCGCCGGCGGCCAGGAAGCACGGAACATCCGCCTCAAACCGTACCGTCGTCCGCGCGAGGATTAGCCCCTCGCCCGGCGGACGCCGCCGCCTCGGATTCGAGGCGCAGGCCGGCAGATAGAAGGCAGCGCGCGCGGCCGGCCGGGGGGCCGCGGCGCTGCAAACATTGAACGAGAACCGGTTACCCGTTGATGAGCCGCAAGGCGAGCAGTTGCTGGACGTTTGCGTCGATTCGACCGAGCGTTTCGGCCTGCTGAACGGACAGGCCGCCGGCCGGAACGGATGGCGCCGGGTTGTAGTCGGACTCCCTGTCTTTCCGGTAGACAAGCACCGCCATCGGATGGCGCAGATAAAGGGCTTCCTGAGGGAACAGGGGCCGGCATGGAATGGGGATCTCGGGCCGGGGATCCTGCTCGCCGGTGTCCTGCGAGAAGCTGACCCAGCGGGGACCGGACGTAGTGATTGCCCACTCGCCCGGAGAGCCGACGCCTTCGCGGTTCCGGTCCTGAATGAGGGCCGAAGCGCTGTGAAAATCGGAACCGATCTTGATGAGCCAACGCCGGCGAGTTTCGCTCTGCCAGTCGATCCGGAACGGACCGGCGACGAACGACTGGCCTTCAACCACTTCACCGACCTTCAATTCGGCGACGATGGCCTCGGCTTCGGCCTTGTGACAGAGCGTCGCCGGGTTCAGTGGCTGAGGCGCGCCGCCGGCGAGGTTGACGACAACGGCGGTCGTCGGCTCGACGACGTATTTCGGATAGACATACTTGCCGGGCAAGTTCGGCGACGCGGCTTCCCGGGCTGTGATTCTGAATTTCTGGAAACTCCTTGTTGCGGGATCGAAATAGTCGTATTCGACCATGCGAGTATCCGGATTCGCGACGCCATCCAGCGCCGACGTATCGGCCCAGCGCTTGATCTGGCGATTCCGGTCCCAAGCCGGCGCCTGTTCCTTGAACTGCTGTTCCCAAGTGAGCCGGTTTTGCCGGTCAAACAGGAACAGACGGTCAACTGGGTAGAACGGCTCGTCAGGCAACGTCAGGACCTTAGGCTTGCTAACGAACGACACAATAACCTCCTCAGCGCGCGCGGCGAGCCCTGCGCGCACCGTCAAATGGAAAACAATTCGTGAGTAGGGCAGCGCCTTGGACCGGCGTTGCACACCAGGGGCTCGCCGGCTTCCATGGTAACGCGGGACCCGGCGCCAGCCTCCGTCCGCCCGCTTTAACTCATTGAAAACATGGGGCGAAATTTCGAGAGACTGCTTGTGACCCGCGATTCATCACTGCGTCGGCGATGAAAGGAGACCGTGAACGCTGTCTCGAAGCCGGCATGGACGACTATCTCAGCAAGCCGCTGCACCCGGACACGCTCCACCGGATGCTGGCCCGGTGCGCTCCGTCCGCCGCCGCCGTGTCCTGACCGGCGCATCCGGTCCGGCTATTTGCGCCAGAACGGCGGCGCCAGGATCACCAGCGCCGTGTAGAACTCCAGCCGCCCGCAGATCATGCAGGCGCACAGAATCCACTTGGAGAGCGCGGGGAGATGCCCGTAGTTGTCCACCGGCCCCACCAGGCCCAGCCCAGGCCCGATGTTGAACATCGAGGCGATCACCGCCGCGGCCGCCGTGAGGATGTCCGCGCCCATCGCCGATATCGCCAGGCTGCCCACCGCGAACACCAGCAGCGCCAGGTACACCATGTTCAGCAGCGTCTGGAGAGTTTGTTCCGGGATCACCTGGCCTCCCAGACGAATGGCGAAAACCCCTCGCGGCTCCACGATGCGCTGAAACTGCCGCGCCCCCACCTTGTGCAGCAACAGCAGCCGCGCCACCTTGATGCCGCCCGCGGTGGAGCCCGTGCATCCGCCGACGAACATCAGCGCCACCAGAATCGTGTGCGATACCGGATGCCACTTCTCGTAATCGTCCGTAATGAATCCTGTGGTCGTCACGATCGAGGACACCTGGAACAATGCGGCCCGCAGCGCCCGCGCCGGCCCGTAACCGCTTTCCCACACCAGGGTCGCGCCGACCACGAGCGTCCCGACAAGAAGGATCGCCAGGTAGCCCTGCGTCTCCACGTCTCCGAAGAACTCCCGCACGCGGCGCTGCGACCACAGCCGGTAATGGCGGGTGAAATTGATTCCGGCCAACACCATGAACAGGATGACGATGTACTCGATCAGCGGGCTGCCGAACCCCGCGATGCTGGCCGTGCGCGACGAAAACCCCCCGGTACCCAATGTCGAGAGAGAGTGACAGGCCGCCTCGAGCGCCGTCATCCCGGCCAGCCGCAGCGCTGCGTATTCGGCCAGCGTCAGCGCCACGTAGATCCGCCACAACGACAACGCGGTCTCGGTGACGCGCGGCGTTAGCTTTTCCGAACGCGCCCCGGAAAACTCCGCCCGGTACAGTTGCATACCGCCGATGCCCAGCAAAGGCAGCACGGCGATGCCGAGCAGAACAACGCCCATGCCGCCCAGCCAGTGGGTGAAACAGCGCCACAACTGGAGCGCCTCCGGCAGGACCTCGACATCCGCCAGCACCGTCGCCCCGGTGGTGGTGAACCCCGAGATCGATTCGAAAACGGCGTCGGTAACCGAAGGGAAAAGCCCCGAAAAGATGAACGGCAGGGCGCCGAAAACCGGCACGGCGACCCAGATGGCCGCCACCACCAGCACGCCCTCCCGTACCGTGAGTTCGGATGCCGGGCGCGGCATTCGCCAAAACAGTAAGCCCCCTGCCGCGGCGGCGATCGCGGCGCCGGCCCCCACCGCCGGCAGCGAGCCGTCCTGCTCCGCCGCCGAAACCGCCAGCGGGATCAGCATGGCGCCGCCAAGGATGAGCAGGAACAGCCCGACAACGTGGAGCACGGCGGAGAATCGAATCACCGCGCTATCTCCGCCCTTCCGACAGAAAGGCGGATTCCAACTCCGGCACCACCTTCTCCGAAGCGAAGAAGATCACTCGGTCGCCCGCCTCGATCGAGGCCTCGCCGCGCGGGATCAGCACCTCGCCGCCGGGCCGCGCTATCGCGCCGACGATGGCTTCCCGCGGCAGCCGGATGTCCTTCAGCTTTTTCCCGACGTAGCGCGAACCGGCGCCCGCCACCAATTCGATCGCCTCGGCCTCTTCCTCGCGAAACGTGGTTACGGACACCACCTCGCCTTTGCGCACGAATCGAAGGATGCGATCCACCGTCGCCAGGCGCGGACTCACGCACGTGTTTATGCCGAGCCGCTGCGCCATCGGCAGGTAGTTCAGGCGGTTGATCAGCGCCACCACTTTTCTCGCCCCCAGCCTGCGCGCGAGCAGCGCCGCAATCAGGTTGTCCTCGTCGTCGTGCGTCAGCGCCAGGTACGCTCCGACGCCCTTGACATTCTCGTCGGTCAGCGTCTGCGCATCGGTTCCGTCGCCGTGGATGATGATCGTGTCTTCGAGAATCTCGGAGATCTTCTTGCACCGCTCGAGATTGGCCTCGAACAGCTTCACCGAAACGTCGCGCTTCTCCAGTTCGTCGGCCACCTGGATGCCGATCTGGTTGCCGCCGAGCACGAACACGCGCTCCAGCCGTTCCTGCTTCTGGACGCCCATGAAGCCGAGCACGGCGTTCAGGTCCACGTCGCGCGTGATCACGTACACGTGATCGCCGGCCAGGATCTTCTCCTCCCCGTGCGGGATAATCACGTCCGCGCCCCGAAAAATCAAGGCGATCAGCGAATGCTCCGGCGGCCCCGCCTTAGTGAGCTCGATCATCGTTTTTCCCGCGCCCCAGTGGTCCGGTTCAATCAGGCTGCCGAACAGCTTCACCTTCCCGTCGGCGAAATCGACGATGTCCGAGACGCCTGGAACCTGGAGCACCGGCAGGATCCGCGCCACCGCTTCGGACTCGGGATGGATAATCAGGTCGATGTTCAACCCGGTCTGAGCGGCGATGCGGCGCCAGTGGCCGACTTCATGGGTCCGCACGCGGGCCACTTTGACCTTTACTTTCGATTCCGCCTGCGCGATGAGGCAGGCCAGCAGGTTCACCTCGTCGAGACTGGTTACCGCGATCAACATGTCGGCTTCCCGGAGGCCGGCCCGCTGCATGGTTTCCACGCTGGCGGCGTTGCCGCGCACCACCCGGGCGTCCAGAGTCTCGTCAAGTTGCTCGCACCGGGCCGCGTCCTGCTCGACGATCACCACCTCGTTGCCTTCCCGGATGAGGCGCCTGGCGGTGTGCAGCGCCACCTGTCCGCCTCCCGCGATCAGGATTCGCATATCGTCCCGCGGCCTACTTCACTTCCCGCCAGCCGGGCAGCGAGACGGTGGTCCGGTAGTTCGATTCGTTGTAGTCCGGGTTGCGGACCGGCGCGTAGATCTTCTTGCCCGCGAACGGCCGGTCCTGCGTATAGATCCATACCTGCTTCGTGTCCCAGAGGACCACTTCATCCCTCGCGTCGCCCGTCAGATCGGCGACGTAGCTCGCCAGGTCCGGATGCCCGTCGTCGGGAAACATCACCACCCGCCGGAAGTGGCCGTCGATCATCCCTCCTTCCCGAACGTTGCCCGAAAGCAGCGCAAACTCCTGCCCGTCGCCCCGCCAGTTCACCGGCAGCAGCGGACTGCCGCTGTGGATCGGTTCATCCTGGAGCAAGAGGTTGCCGTCGCTGTCGAACAGCGAGAGGATACCGGGGTTTTTCCAGTAGTTCACCGTCAGCAGTTGCAGCCCCGGCAGGTCCATACGGTACTTGCCGATACTCGGGCTTTGCGCGTGTCCGATGCGGATGTGTTTCAGCGTCCGGCCGTCCTTGTCAAACATCAGGTACCCTTCGTCGCTGCCGCAGGCGTAGACGCGCGGCGGCGCTTTCGGATCGCCGCTGAAGTTACCCATCACGATGCCGTCGGCGTGGTCGCGGTACTCTTTGTCGCGGCTCCAGATCTGCTTGCCGTCGGGGCTCCAGAGAGCATAGCCCAGCACAATCTCCTCGCGGCCATCCTGGTCCACGTCGAACGGATACGGGTAGTGTCCGGTCTGCCCGCTGCCGCTCCACAGCAACTCGAGGCGGTTGTTGTAGACCCAGAAGTACTGGTAGCGGTCCTTGATGAGAATCTCGTGACGCTTCCCCTTGCCGGACAGGTCGAAGAATGCGATCGAGTCCCCGTGATTGTATTTGTAAGGCCGCTCCTTGACGTCCGCCGGAATCTCCGGAACCCAGACTTTCTTGAGAACCTTGCCCGTCGCCCCTTCCAGAATCTGAAGCTGGAAATCGCGGATCATCACGACCTCGTGTTTCCCATCGCCGTCGATGTCGTGAATCTGGAAAGGCGTGTCGTTGGTCAGCAGGCCGTTGCGCTCGTCCGGCCGCCCGAGTTGCCAGAGGATCTTGCCGTCCAGCGTCACCGCCGTCAGGCAACTGATGTGGTCGAAGGCGTCGCCGCGCACCCGCGGGATGTTCTGGCCGATCAGCATGTCCATCTGCCCGTCGCCGTCCAGGTCGCCGAACCGCACGTTCCGTCCCGCCCCGAAAACGGGCGTCTCGAAACGCTTCCACACCACCGGCTTCGGGTTGGCGGCGCGCAGTTTGTCCAGCTCCAGTTGCCGCTTCTCGATCCTCCCTCGGATGGCGCCGATCTCGCCCTCGGTGGCCGTTACCCGGAAATCCATGAACCGAGCGGGGATGTTCGCGGTGACGCCGGCCTTGCCCTTCAGAATCTCTCCGTCGCTGGCCTCGATGACGAGCTTGCCGTCGACGAACGCCCGGATCCCGGGCCCGTGATTCTCCACCCGCAGCTTGTAGTACCGCGTGACGTCGTACGGAACGGCGGCTTCCCCCAGTTCGCGCCACTCCGCGACGCGGAATTTCTTTTCGAGCGGCAGCCGCAACGCCAGGCGCGCCTTCCCTCCGCCCGTCAGCGCGAACAGATAGTAGTGCCGGTTGGTGCGATAGCGGAAAACCACGCCCGCCATCTCGTCGAGCGACAGCGGCTTCACGCTCGCCTCGACGGCGTAGCCGGACCACTCCGGGTCGCCCGTGATCAGCGTCGGGTTGAGCAGTTCCGGCTGCGGGTTCACCGTGTGCTGCTCCAGGTACGACTTGCCGTCCTCGTCGCTCACCACCCAGGCGTCGAGATGGTTGATCGGGTTCGCCCATGGCTCCAGCGGCACGCCGCGATGCGGCAGGTAGTGATACTCCTGGATGGCCGCGTTCAACAGTCCCACCGGCGTCGAAAGCCAGCCCGGCGGAAACCGCGAGAAGTCGTCGGAGAACAGCTCCGCGCCTCGCGCAGCCGGTGCGAGGATCAGAAACAAGAAGAGCAGACTTCGTGAGGCCATACTTCCTCGATGCCCGCCAGTTTGTCAGAGTGCGGGCGCGCGCCGCAAGCCTGGATACAATCGACATGATGATCACTCGGAGGGTCGTTCCGTACGCTTTCGTTTTTGTCGCAGCGGCCGCTTTCGCCCAGTTGCGAACCGCGGAGCCTGCCGCCGCCGGCTTCGCGCCCGATCGCCTCGCCCGCGCCGCGGACCTGCTGGATCGCGAAGTCGCCAATGGCCGGGTTCCCGCCGCCTCGATCCTGGTCGCGCGCCGTGAGCGCATCGTATTGCGCAAGAGCTTCGGCCGGATGGGTCCCGCGTCCGGCGCTCCTGCGGTGGATCCCGATTCGGTCTTCTTGCTGGCCTCCATCACCAAGCCGGTGACGGCCTGCGCGGTCATGCTGCTGGTCGACCGGGGCCTGATCTCCCTGGACGACCCGGTCTCGCACTACCTGCCGGAATTCCGGGGCGACGACCGAGCCGGGGTCCGCGTCCGCGACCTGCTGAGCCACACCTCCGGCCTCCCCGACATGCTGCCCGAGAACACCGAATTGCGGCGCGCCAACGCCCCGCTAAGCGAATTCGTGCGCCATACGTTCACGACGCCTCTCCTGTACAAGCCCCGGACTAGCTTCACCTACCAGAGCATGGGCATCCTCCTGGCCGGAGAAATCGTCGAACGCGTCTCGGGCATGCCCCTTCGCGATTTCGAGAGGAAGGAAATCTTCCAGCCGTTAGGCATGAAGGACAGCTCGCTGGGACTCGGCGGCCGCCGCATCGCCGACACCGTCTGGTGTTGCTCGCCGGAGGGCGGCGACCGGGCGGACGTCGAGCGCTTCGGCCCCAACACCCAATACTGGCGCGACATCGGCCACCCCTGGGGCGGCATGCACAGCACCACGGACGACCTCGCGATCCTGCTGCAGACGATGCTCAACGGCGGCGTCTACGCGGGCAAGCGCGTGTTCAGCCCGGCGGCGGCCCGGGCGATGGTCACCGACCAGAACGCGAGGCTGGGGGCGCCGTGGGGCCTCGGTTGGGCGCTGGCGCACTCGCCCGTCTGGAGCTTTTTCGGCGAACTCGTTTCGCCGGCGGCCTTCGGCCATGTCGGCGCTACCGGAACCGTGGCCTGGGCCGACCCCGAAACCGGCGTGCTATGCGTCATTCTCACGAACCGCAATGTTTCCGAGGACCGCGGCCGCCTGCTTCGCCGCGTCTCCAACGCCGTCGCCGCCGCGGTGGAAGAGCGGTAAGCTGACGCATATATGAATCGCCGCCGATTTTTCGAACGCTCCGCCGGCGCCGCGGTCCTGGCCGCATCCGGCGCCCACGCCGCCGACAAGCCGTCCATCGAGCAGTTTGACCAAGCCGCCGCCCAGCCCGTGTTGAAGCTGGACGCGCTCAAGTCGCCGGTCGTCATCGACTCGATCCGTCTGCTCAGGAAAGGCCGCGACTACTTCGTTCACGTGCGGTCGAAGGACGGCGCGGAAGGCGTTTCCCTCGACAACGGCCGGGCGCAATACCTGAGTCCGATTCTCCGGCAACTCATCGTTCCGCACTTCATCGGCAAGGACGCCCGCGATCTGGAGAATCATCTCTGGCAGCTTTACCGCGACAACTACAAGCTCCAGGGGCTTGCCTTCTGGTCCCCGCAGGCGTGGGTGGAGTTCGCCATCCTGGACATGCTCGGCCGCGTCGCGAACAAGCCCATCGGCGACCTGCTCGGCGGCGTGATTCGCCGCGAGGTTCCGTTTTACGTCGCCAGCGGCCGACGCGACACGACGCCGCAGCAAGAAGTGGAATACCTCCGGAAGCTGATCGACGAAACCGGCGCCAAAGCGGTGAAGTACCGCATCGGAGGCCGTATGAGCCGGAACGCCGACGCCATGCCGGGCCGTACTAAGGCGCTCATCCCGCTCACCCGCAAGGCGCTGGGCGACGCCATCGATCTGCACGCCGATTCCAACAGCTCGTACGATCCTCCGCAAGCGATAGAGGTGGGCCGGATGCTCGAGGAGATCAAGGCGGTCTATTACGAGGAACCCTGCCCGTTCGATCACCTCGAGGACACGAAGAAGGTGGCCGACGCCCTCACGATTCCCGTCGCCGGCGGCGAGCAGGAGTTCAGCGAGCGCCGCTTCCGCTGGATGATCGCCAACCGCGGCGTCGACATCGTCCAGCCGGACCTGCACTACTACGGCGGCTTGATTCGCTCGATCCGCGTCGCGCGCATGGCAAAGCTGGCCGGCATGTCCACCACGGTCCACATCTCCGGCGGCTTCGGCTTTGTCTACATGCTCCACTTCGCCTCCTGCGTGCCGGACATCGGCAAGTACCAGGAGTTCAAGCAGGAAATGGCGCGCTACCGCGACTGGTTCAACCCGCCCCTTTCGAGCAAATCCGGTTCGCTGATTGTCCCCGAAGGACCGGGCGTGGGGATCGCCGATATTACCGCCGTGTTGAAAGGCGCCTCCGAAGCGCCGGTCTCCGACGGGTAATGTGAGAGCCTGCCGGGGAGTCTCAGTCCGCTTCTGGAGGTTGTACATCCCGCGAGCGGTGTTGGTCTCAGATCAGAGGTGGGGCAAACCCCTTGTCGCCGCCGCACAACGAGGGCGATGGGTGTTCCAACAAAGGCCGTCGACGGCGCCGCGTCGGCGGCGAAAACCGCAGTCGCACCAACGTCCGGGGGACTTCTGGTCGCGCGCATGTTGACCCGGTAGATCGTAACCCGGGGGACCGCTCCCTCGCGGTCGCGGCTCGGAAAGAGGCTCGTACGGAGCCAGAGAGCGGTGCTCGCCAGGGCATGAATACGTGAGCGTATTTGAGCGGAACTACGGTGACGCAATCGGGAGGACCGCGCGGTCGCCGAAAGAGCCTCGGCGCAGAGGCCGCAAACGTGAGTTCCTACGCCGGCGGCCGCCAATGGCGATAAAGGCGCTCGGGACGGGCCACGGAGGCGGCGTGGCGGTATCCGCGTGACGTCCAGAGGGCGGGTCCGAGCCTACTTGCGCCGCTCGTCGGCGTGATTCAGCTCTTCGGGGAAGACGACGTAGCCTTCCGGCGGCGGGAACATGGAATGCAGCAGTTCGAGCCTCCGGCGCAGGTGGCGGCTGGCGATCTGGCGGGGGCCCGTATCCACGTCGATGTCGCAGCAGATGCCGTGCAGGTAGAGGGTCAGCGTGTCGGCGAGCGCCTGGCGCGCGTAGCGTTCGAAGCCCTTCGTCCGGCGGCCGACGCGGCCCTGCCGGCGGAGCAGCGCCTGCTTGAGCTGCCAGCTCTGGTCGTCCACTTCGCCGTGGACGCCGCCGTTCAGCTCTTCGCGCAGCAGGGTCCGGAATTCCTCGAGCGGCCGGTCCGGGCAAAGCTCGGAAGCGATCTCCGCCACCAGGTGATAAAACCGGTAGTGGTAGTCGGCCACTTCCAGGTCCTTCACGGCGAGCACCAGCACCGCTTCGTCGTCCGTCACCAGCTTGGCGCTCCAGATCTGCGACTTCTCGTCCGGCTTCTCGAATGAGACCAGCGCGCCCGATTTGTGCGTCTGCGCCGTCCGGTTGCCCGCGCGCTCGAGGTACGGGACGAGGAACACGCTCGCCGCCGGAAGCGAGGAGGCCAAGCCGGGCGGGAGCGCCGCAACGGGCTCCTCCAGGTACTCCTTGACGTCGTCTTCCGTCATCGGCAGCGCCGTGAAGAAATAAGAGAACCGGTTGCTGAGCGGGATCATCTGGCTGCGCATCTGCTGCGCAAACGCTTCCACGCTCACTTTGCCTTGGTCGGAATGAAGGGACATCGAGAGGGCTGCACCTTCGATTATTCCACTAAATCGCAGCTCCGCTCAACCCGGCAGGCGGCGCGCGGCGTTCAAGTATAATGTTTGGGAAGAGGGGCCGTCACCCTCCCATCACAACCAAAACACGCATGTCGACTATTGAAATAAGCCCTAGTCCCGCCGACGAAGGCATCGCGCAGCAGCAGGTCGTCAACGATTTCAGCATCCAGGTGGCGACCGTCAACGGCTCCGGCAGCCAGACGGCGAACCTGGTGCTGATGCGGTCGATCTTCCAGATGGGGATTCCCGTCTCGGGCAAGAACCTGTTTCCGTCCAACATCCAGGGCCTGCCCACGTGGTTCACGATCCGGGCCAGCAAGCACGGTTACACCGCCCGGAAGAAGGAGATCGACTTTCTCGTGGCCATGAACACGGAAACGGCCAACGAGGACGTGATGAATCTCGAAAGCGGCGCGGCCGTGGTTTACGACGAACCGCTGAAGCTGAACCAGTTACGCTCCGACCTGCACTTCTATCCGGTTCCGTTCGACAAGCTGGTGGCGCCGGTCTGCCCGCAGCCCAAGCTCCGCAAGCTGGTCCGGAACATGATCTACGACGGCGTGGTGGGCCGTCTGCTGGGCATCGATCTCGAGGAGATCCGCAAGGCGCTGTTCAAGCAGTTCGGCGCGCGCAAAGTGAAGGCCGCGGAGCTGAACTGGGGCGCGGTGCTCGCGGGCGCCGAGTTCACGGACAAGAACCTGCGCAAGAGCGATCCGTGCCGCGTCGAGCGCATGAACGCCACCGCCGGCAAGATCATCATCGACGGCAATGCAGCCAGCGCGCTGGGCGCGGTGTTCGCGGGCGTCACGGTGGTCACCTGGTATCCGATCACGCCATCCTCCTCGCTGGTGGAAACGATGATCGATTATTTGCGGCGGCTGAGGATCGATAAGGAGACCGGCAAGCCGACCTACGCGGTAGTGCAAGCCGAGGACGAACTCGCCGCCGTCGGCATGGTTATCGGCGCCGGCTGGGCGGGGGCGCGCGCCATGACCGCCACCGCCGGACCGGGCATCTCGCTGATGTCGGAATTCGTCGGCTTGGGCTACTACGTCGAGACCCCGGCGGTGATTGTCGACGTGCAGCGCGTGGGGCCGTCCACCGGCCTTCCGACGCGCACGCAGCAGGGCGACATGCTGGCGACCGCCGTACTTTCCCACGGCGACACGCGCCATCCCATGCTGATCCCCTGCAACCCGAAAGAGTGCTTCTCCATGGCCAGCGAAGCGTTCGAGCTGGCGGAGCAGTTCCAGACGCCCGTGTTCATCATGAGCGACCTGGACCTGGGCATGAACAACTGGATGTCGGATCCGTTCGACTATCCGACCGAGCCCATCTGCCGGGGAAAGGTGCTTTCGGCCGAGGACCTGGACCGGTTGGGCGGTTTCGCGCGCTACAAAGACGTGGACGGCGACGGCGTCGGCTACCGCACGCTGCCCGGTACCCGTCACCCGGCGGCCGCCTACTTCGCCCGCGGCAGCGGCCACAACGAGCGCGCGCAGTACAGCGAACGGCCCGACGATTACGTCAACAACATGGACCGGCTGGCGCGCAAGTTCGAAACGATGCGGCGGTTCGTTCCCAAGCCGGAAACCGAAATCAACGAGAGGGCCTCGATCGGGGTGATCTGTTACGGCACGTCGCGCGAGGCGACGCTCGAAAGCCGGGACCAGTTGCGCAACGAGTACGGCGTCGAGACCAGCTACCAGCGGCTGCGCTCCTATCCGTTCACTCCCGAGATGACGGAGTTTCTGGAGCGGCACGCGCGCGTTTACGTGATCGAGCAGAACCGCGACGCGCAGATGCTCCAACTGATGCGCATGGAGCTGTCGCCGGAGCTGATCGGGAAGCTCCGCAGCGTGCGGTACTACGGCGGGCTGCCCATCGACGCCCGCACCATTACCGACGAGATCGTTCTTCAGGAGGGTTTGTGAGTACGACGGTAGCGCCCCCGCCCAAGCGGCCGAATGTGAACCGCATCGGCCTGGAGGTTGCCAACTACAAGGGGGGCAAAACAACGCTGTGCGCCGGCTGCGGCCACAATGCCATCTCGCAGCGGATCATCGAATGCTTCTACGAGATGGGCGTGGCGCCCTGGAGCGTGGCCAAGTTCTCGGGCATCGGCTGCTCGTCGAAGTCGCCGGCCTATTTTCTGAACCAGGCGCACGGCTTCAACGGCGTGCACGGACGCGCGCCGGCCCTGAGCACCGGCGCGGTTCTGGCCAACCATCACATGATCGGGATCGTGACGTCGGGCGACGGCGACACGGCGTCCATCGGACTGGGCAATTTCATGCACATGCTGCGCCGGAACGTGCCGATGATCTACATCATCGAGAACAACGGCGTCTACGGACTGACGAAGGGGCAGTTCTCGGCGACGGCCGATCTGGGCTCGACGCTGAAATCCGGCGCGCCGAACGATCTGCCCCCGATCGACTGCTGCCTGATGGCGATCGAGATGGGCGCGTCCCTGGTGGCCCGCTCGTTTTCCGGCGACAAAGACCAGGTGGGCAAGGTGCTCAAGGCGGCCATCGCTCACCGCGGGCTATCGCTGCTCGACATCATCTCGCCCTGCACTACGTTCAACGATCACGAAGGCTCCACCAAGAGCTACGCCTACATGAAGGAGCACGACCTGCCGCTGCACGAACTCGACTTCGTGCCTTTCTTCGAGGACATCCAGGTGGAGATCCCCGAGGGCGCGTTGCGCGAGGTGGAACTGCACGACGGCTCGAAACTGCGCCTGAAGAAGCTGGACCGCGATTACGACCCGACGGACAAGTTCGGCGCCATGGGCGCGATTCACGAATCGAACGCAAAGGGCGAGGTGCTGACCGGGATCATCTACGTCGAGGCCGCGAAGAAGACCTTCGCCGATATGCTGAACCTGGGAGACGAGCCGCTGGCCACGCTGCCCGAATCGAGGACCCGCCCGCCGCGGGAAGCCCTCGAGCAGATCATGGAAGAACTTCGCTGAGCGGACCTGTCGCCCCGGTAGAAGCCGACTCTTTTCCTTACGACGGCCTTCGGATCGTCCTGGTCTCGCCGCGCAACCCGCTGAACATCGGCGCGGCCGCCCGCGCGATGAGCAATTTCGGCTTCACGCGGCTGCGGCTGGTGAACGCCTACGACGTCGCCTACCAGGAAGCTCGCTCGGCCGTTGGGGCATCGCCTATCCTCCAGGAGGCCCGAAACTTCGGCCTGCTGGCCGAGGCCATCGCCGATTGCGGTCTCGTGGTGGGCGCGACATCGGTTGGTCATCGCGAACTGAAACACTCGCTGCGCCGGCTGGAGTACGGCGCCCGCGCACTGCGACAGCATCTGCGCGAGGGCCCCGCGGCGCTGCTGTTCGGCTCCGAGAAGTACGGGCTCAGCAACGAGGACCTAAGCTACTGCCACTGGCTGGTGCGGATCCCGGCGCGGCGCGACCGCGGTTCCATGAACCTTGGGCAGGCGGTGGCGGTCTGTCTCTACGAGTTCGTGCGCAGCTCCGCGGCGGCTTCGGCCCGGCCGGCCCGCCCCACGCCCGCACCGGGCGGAGACCTCGACCGCCTGACGGAATCCTGGCTGGAAGCGCTCACGGAAAGCGGCTACGTCAACCCGGTAACTTCCCACTCCACCCGGCTGAAGCTGCGCCGCCTCTTCCGCCGTCTGCGCATGGGCGCCGAGGACTGCGAACTCATGCTGGGCATGCTCCGCCAGATTCAATGGAAGCTGGAATCGGCCCGCGGCGAGCCGGCTTCGCGCGACGCCGAGCCGCGCAGGTGAACCGAGTTGAAAACGGCCGGTGCGAAAACCTCAAGAGGTAAGCGGCCCGTTGTGCTGCCGGTAAAGGGGAAGGCTGCGAGGTAGATGTGCTCCATATTCGGCACGGCGCTCGTCAGAAGTTCAAGCGCGCAGGATCTTAAGTGACCAACGCCTCGCTCTTCGGTCAGCCGTGCGGATCGCTCCGGGCTGTCAGCGGACGCGCGGCGCTCGTTACAATACGGGAGTATGGCTGCTCCCTCAAGCCAGCCATCCCTCTCGGTTCGGGGACTGCGAAAAGCTTACAAGGATGTGGTTGCCGTCGACGGCGTCGACCTGGAGGTGTACGCGGGCGAGTGCTTCGGACTGCTCGGGCCTAATGGCGCCGGAAAAACCACCACGATCGAGATCTGCGAAGGGTTGCTCCCGCCCGACAGCGGAACGGTCGAGTTGTTTGGCCTCACCTGGAACGCTCACGCCCCGGCGCTGCGGCAGCGCCTCGGCGTCCAACTCCAGGAAACGCAGCTTTCCGAAAAACAGACCGTGGAAGAAACGATCCACATGTTTCGGAGCTTCTACCGCTCAGGTCTCGCGCCGGCCGAAGTGATCGCGATGGTGCAGCTTCGGGAAAAGCGCGCGGCTCGGGTGGGCAACCTTTCCGGAGGACAACGGCAGCGGCTGGCGGTGGCCTGCGCCCTGGTGGGCGATCCCGACCTCCTTTTCTTCGACGAGCCCACCACCGGCCTCGATCCCCAAGCGCGGCGGCAGCTTTGGGACCTGATCGAACAACTGAAAACCGCGGGCCGCACCATCATTCTTACAACGCACTACATGGACGAGGCGGAAAAGCTGTGCGGACGGATCGCCATCATGGACTATGGGAGGGTGATTGCCCAGGGAACGCCGCGCGAGCTGATCGCCTCCATCGGCGTCGAGCATATGGTCGAGTTCGCCGTAGGCAATGGCGCGCCCCGTCCGGGCCTGGATGAGCTCGAGCGCCTCGACGGCGTCAAGGCCGCTCGCCTGGAGGACGGAACCTACCAGCTACAGGCGGCGGAACTGCACACCGCGGTGCCGGCGCTGCTGGCCGAACTCGACCGGCGGGGAGTTTCCGTGACGGAGCTTCGCACGCATTCCGCGACGCTCGAGGACGTTTTTGTAACGCTCACCGGGAGGCATCTGCGCGATGAATGAGATTGCGGGCGCCGTCGCGTCGCGCGTCCGGATGGAGCGACGCCGCTTTTCGGAACGGTCGCTGGTGCAACTCACGCTGGTGCGTTACCGGGAGTTCTGGCGCGAGCCGGAGGCCATCTTCTGGGTCTTCGTCTTTCCGATTCTGCTAGCCACCGGGCTGGGAATCGCTTTCCGCAATCGTCCGCCGGAAATGATGCGCATCGGCGTCTCGGACCGGCATCTGGCCGCCGCTCTCTCCGCGGATCCGAACCTGTCCGTGCAGGTGATGGATGCGAGCGCGGGCGGAGAAGCGTTGCGGCTGGGACGGATCGCCCTGTTCGCCGCGCCGGGCGCCGAAGGCGGCGTTACATTCCGCTACGACGACACGAATCCGGAAGCGCGGACGGCGCGAGTCCTGGCCGATCGCGCCGTCCAGAGGGCGGCGGGGGTTCGTGACGCCGTCCCCGTAGCCGCGGACGTTGTGCGGGAGCCGGGCAACCGCTACATCGATTTTTTGATCCCCGGTCTGCTCGGGATGAACCTGATGGGCAGCGGCATCTGGGGCCTGGGATTCGCCATTGTCGACGCGCGCCGGAAGAAGCTGCTCAAGCGGCTCGTGGCCTCGCCCATGTCGCGTTCGGAATACCTGTTGTCGTTCGTGTTGTCGCGGATCTCGATGCTCTTTATCGAAGTGCTGGCGCTGGTGGGATTCGGCGTGCTGATTTTCGGAGTGCCGCTGCGCGGCCCCATCGGGGAACTCATGGCGCTCTGCCTTCTCGCCTCCCTCACGTTCAGCGCCCTCGGCCTCCTGATCGCCTGCCGCGCGCAAACCATCGAGGCGGCGTCGGGTCTCATGAATTTCGTCATGCTGCCGATGTGGGTTTTCTCCGGGGTGTTCTTCTCCTCGGAGCGATTCCCGGCGATGCTGCAACCGTTCATCCAGGCGCTGCCTCTCACGGCCGTAATCCGGGCGTTCCGGGGCAACATGCTGCAGGGCGAACACCTGGGCGCGATGAGCCTTCCCATCGCGGTCATGATCGCGTGGCTCGTAGGCTGCTTTTTCATCGCCCTCAAGCTGTTTCGCTGGCGCTGAGTTGTGAGACACGGCTGATGGCCCGACTGGCGGAGGAGATACGTGAGGATCACCGGCCGCTGCTTGAGCGGCTAAAGGCTCAGGCCATCGACGTGAATCGCCTAGCGGAAGGGCTGACGGAGCAAGAGTTGTTGCGGCGCGTCGATCCCGACAGGTGGTCGCTGAAGGAATTGGCCTGCCATCTGATGGTCATTCAGGCCGTCTTCTCCCGGAGAGTAGCGGCGATGCTCGAGCAGGAAGATCCCATCCTGGCCTCCTACGATCCGGACGAAGACGCGGAGTTCGACCGCCTCAAAAAGCGACCGGCCGCCGCCATACTAAGCCAGTTTCAAGCCGACCGCGCCGCTTTCATCCGGCTGCTGGACTCTCTCGGGGCGGCGCAATGGCGCCGCTCGGGGCAACATCCGGAATTCGACCGGTACGACATTCGCTTCCTCGTCGAATACCTGCTTTACCACGAGGCGCATCACATCTACCAGATGTTCTGGCTGCGAAAGGACCTGGCGGCATTCGCGCTCGACGGTCGAGTCTGAGAGAGCTCGCGGCGCCTCCGCTTCGGCTCACGGGCGTTATACTACGGCTTCGCGATGAAACACTACCTCGCAGTGGATCTGGGCGCCGAGAGCGGCCGCGCGATCCTGGGCACAATCTCCGGCGGGCGGCTGCAGCTCGAAGAGCTTCACCGGTTCTTGAACAGTCCCGTCCGCATTCCGACAGGGTTCTATTGGGACACGTTTCGCCTCTGGCACGAGATTCAGCAGGGCGCGGCCGTCGCGGGGCGCGAACGCAAGCTGCGCATCGAGGGGATCGGCGTCGATACGTGGGGAGTGGATTTCGCCCTGCTGAGCGCCGACGGCGCCCTGGCGGACAACCCGCGCCACTACCGGGACAGCCGGAACAACGGCATGGTTGAGGCGATCTGCGCCGCGGCGCCGCGGGAGGAGATCTTCGCCCACACCGGCATTCAGTTCATGCAACTGAACACGCTGTGCCAGCTTTACGCTATGAAACTGGCGAACGCTCCGGCGCTCCAGACCGCAGCGAAGCTGCTGTTCATGCCGGATCTGTTCAACTACTGGCTCACCGGGGTAGCCAAAGCCGAGGTGACAATTGCCAGCACGTCGCAGATGTACGACCCAGCGCGCAAGCGCTGGGCCACCGAGTTGCTCGACCGCCTCGGGCTGCCTGTGGCGCTGTTGCCGGAGATCGCTCCTTCGGGAGCGCGGCTTGGCGAGATCCGGACGGAGGTCGCCGAGACGACAGGTCTGGAACCGGGCACGCCTGTGTACACGACCGGCTGCCACGACACCGCGTCGGCGGTAGCCGCGGCGCCGGCGGAGGGCGACGACTGGTGCTACATCAGCTCCGGCACGTGGTCCTTGATGGGCGTCGAACTGGATGAACCGGTCATCAACTCCGCTTCGCTGGCCCAGAACCTCACAAACGAAGTCGGCGTGGGGGACAAGATCCGGCTGCTGAAGAACATCTCGGGCTTGTGGCTCTTGCAGGAATGCCGCCGCGCGTGGCGGGCCGCGGGGCGAGATTACTCGTATGCCGAACTGACGGAGTTGGCCGCGCGCGCAACGCCGTTCCGGGCGATCATCCATCCGGATGTCTTCATAACGCCGGGACGCCTTCCGGAACGGATCGCGGCCTACTGCGAAGCCACCGGGCAGCGGGCGCCGGAGGGACCCGGTGAGATGTGCCGCGCGATCCTCGAAAGCCTGGCCTTCCGTTACCGTCAGGTCCTCGAGGGTTTGGAGGCGTTGCTGGGACGCGCGATTCGGGTGATCCACATTGTCGGTGGGGGTTCGCAGAACCACGTGCTGAACCAGTTCGTCGCGGATGCGACTTCACGGCCGGTGACGGCGGGTCCTACCGAAGCGACGGCGGCGGGCAACGTGCTCGTTCAGGCGGTTGGCGCGGGTATACTTTCCGGATTGGCGGAGGCTCGCTCGATCGTCAAAACGTCGTTCCCGCTGCGACATTTCGAACCCGAGCATAATGAAGGCTGGGATGCGGCTTACCGGGCGTTCACGGCCTTGCCGCAAAGGGAAGGGGGATTCTGATTCCGATGGCGCGGACCTTCGCTACGGTTTTCTCGATACTGGCGGCGTGGCTGCCGGCAGCCGGGCAGGATCGGAATGTCTTGCTGATGGACGCGGTTTCCCGAGGCGATGCCGCCACGGTCCGCTCGCTGATCACGAAGGGGGCAAGAGCCAACTACCAGGATCCCGAAGGTTCTACGCCGCTGATTCTGGCCGCGCAGGGCGGGCATTTCCAGGTTGTCCAAGCCCTGCTGGACCACGGCGCGATCGTGAACGTGGCGCGCCAGGACGGGTGGACTGCCCTTGCCGTAGCCTCCCGTGAAGGGCATGGGGACGTCGTCGAAGCGCTGCTGGCAAAGGGGGCCGACCACGGGGTGCGCATCGGCGGGCGGAAGCCCATTCACCTGGCGGCCGAAGCGGGCTGCGACCGGTGCCTGAATGCGCTGCTGCTGGCCGGCTCGGGCGTGGGCGACCGCTCCAGCGACAAATGGACGCCTCTGCTCCTGGCCGCCAAGGAAGGTCACGCCGGCTCGATAACCGTGCTGCTAGCCAGCCGCGCCCAGTGGAAGGACCGGCGCGACGGTTTCACCCCGCTGATGCTCGCAGCGCAGGGCGGGCACGCCGAGGCCGTGCAGGCGTTGCTCGATGGCGGCGTCAAGGTGAATGAGACTCGTCAGGGAGTCACCGCCATGACGATGGCGGAGATGGCTGGTCACACGCGAATCGTCGAGTCAATTCGGGCCGCGGGGGGGCGATGACCCACAACGGTTGGGTCAAACTGCACGGTCGGGTGAGAATTGCCCCACAGGGTTTCCGTCGCCCGATTTCTAACGCTATGAAATTCGGAGTAAACGGGTCTTTACGGCTTTGGTACAACGCGTGCAGTATGTAAGGACAACAAAGTCGTCATTGACTTAATTAGCATCCCCGGCGGCGAGACCCAGCTCGCCGCTTGCCCCTCCGAACGGGCCTCGGAATCCCCTCCCCGAGGCCCGTTTTTCCTTTTTCGGTCATGGTGTCACGGAAATCAAGCCGCTGGCGGGACTGGGAGTCCCGCGCAGCCTACGAGGCGCCTACGAGGCTGCCCACTGGATTGTCAGGCCAGGCTTCCAGACTGAGGCCTCGGATCAGAAAATCCGTTCCTGGCGCCGCAGCGTTCCGAACGATCCGATGTTGGCGATGGCGAAAGCGAGTCGGAACTGGTTTTCATTGCGGGTCCCGAAGGAGAACCGCCGGTACTGGACGCTGAGGCCGCAGCAATCGCTGTTGTAGGTGAGTTGAATTGTGCCGAACTGCATCACGTCCTGACGGAAGTCGTAGATCGCGCTAAAGGCCGCGTTCCAGCCTCGCTTGTTCTGGTCGCCCACGACCACCAGGCCGCGAAACTGATTGGCGTTGGCCGTCAGCGCCGGCGCGCTTCGGACGTAGTTGTGGCCGAGGGAAACGAAGTATCGTCCAATCCGGCCGTCGGCGGTTAGGCCGTTGTTCACGAACCTGTGGCGGTAAGGATCATAATCGGCGCGCCACCCGATGCCCAGCGAGCCGATCGGGCTGACCCGCAAATTAGAGGCGATCGGAGAGTATCGCCGCGACGCGTCGATGAATGCGTAGCCCGTCAGGTCCAGCGAGCTGATGAGCACATTCCGCCGGCCGGGAATGACGGCGCCGCCGAAGCTGGGATCGAAGAAATAGCGCTGTTGGAGTTCCCAGCTTAACGCCTCTTTCACGGCGCCGTTGCGCTTGGCGAGCAAGCGGTTCGCAACAAGCATCGTGGCTTCCGACGTATTGGACAACAGTTCGGCCTCGTCGAAACGGACGTAGTCGTGGAAATTGTCGATGCCATCCACGACGCGGACGCCGGCACGGGTCTCAACGACGTGCTTCACCTGCTCGCCGAGCCACTTTGGGGCCGCAAAAACGCGGGCGAGCGACGGAAGGATCAGGTCGGCCGAGAACTCGCCGCTGGCGCGGAACGCTCCTTCGCCGGTGATCTGGCCTTCTCTCCAGCGCGAACCGTAGTGCGTGCCGCGGAGGGTCATGGCCGGCAGCAGGTGAAAGTCCTTCCAGCGAAGCGCGGTCATCACCGTCGGCGCCACGTCGGCGCGATGGACGAACGGCCGCGTCTGAAACAGCGGCTGGTCCTCGCGGGCGGGCTGGTCGCGCGCGAGGAACCCGAGACTCGAATCGAGGGTAACCCACACCGGCAACCCGCGGGACCATACCTGGCGGTCGCGGCTGTTGAACTCCAGCGACGGCAACTTCCGTATCTGGACAACGTCGCCCGGCTCGCCGCTGTTGAAGTTCTCATTTTGGCGAAAGACGATATTGAAGCCGTAGGTCGACCAATTGCGGGTGGCGAAGGCGACGGAGTGGACTTCGGAAAAGACGGCCTCGTTGAACGACTCCGTGAACTCCTGGCGAAATCGGAACGAACTGAGATAGTTGATATCCGCCCGGCCATAGAAGCCTCTGCCGAGGTCGGCGTTGGCCGTTACGGTGAGCAGACCTCCTCCGGCCTTGAACCTGCGGCCGTCGTCCAGCGGGAGCCCCTTGTCGTTGACGCCGTAGAAGAAGACGTAGACGTCGGATGACTGGGTGGGGCGTCCACGGAAGTCCACGTGGTGAGCGAAGCCGCGCTGCGTGAAGTACTGCGTCCGGTACATCAAGTCGTAACTGCGGTTGACCGCCCAGTAGTAGCCGGTACCCGCCATGTACCCCCGCCGGGAGCTGGTTCCCGCGTTTGGGGTCAGAAAACCGCTTTTGCGCGGGCGCTCGGTGAGCGGCTTGTAAAAAGCCGGCACGTACAACACGGGGATATTGCGTACACGAAACGTGGATCGCTGGATGATGGCCCGCTGGTTCGGCACGATGTCAAAGCGCGGTCCGTTGAGCGTCCAGACCGGTTTGGGCAAGCGGCAGTTTGTCAGAAAGCCGTTGTGGACGATATAGCGATCCTTAATCCGCTCAGCCCATTCCCCTTTGAAAATGAAAGGATTCTCCGTAGTCAGGAGGCCGGGCCGCGGATCGAACTTGCCGCTGGCTTCCCCGACAACCTGGTAGAACCTGCCGGTCTCGTCGCGAACGTTGTACTCGACGCGATCCGCCTCCAGTTGCTCGCCGGTCACCAGGTTCTTGTATTTCACGGAGCCTTCGGCCTTGGCTTCGCCGGTGGCTTCGTTGTATTCGATCAGGTCGGCGCGAATGAGCGTTTCCGTGGTTTGGATCTCAGCCGCGCCGATCAGGCGGTAGAGGCGACCCTCCGCCTCCTGCCGGACCGCGCTGATGAGCACTTCCCGTGGCCCGGGCATCCTTGCCTGGATGGGCGGCGGCTGGGATTCACCTCCCCGGCAAGGTCGGTGGCAGAGAAATAACGCCGCCGCCAACACTATAAAATTCAGTGAAATAGAAAATACCAGGTGACAAGTTACACGAAATGTGCTATGAAGAAGATCGGGGCTCCCGGCGCACGGTTGTTCACCGCTCAAGCGAAAACCGTAGCACGGCGTTGAGGCCGGGCGCAACTGAAAGCCAGCTTCGTGGCGATTCGAGCATGAACTGTTACTACTGCGGCGCTGCGACCGAAGAGGACGACCATCGTTGCCGCCGCTGTGGACGCCGATTGGACGGTCGCCATACTCCCGCCGCCCCGTCATCGTTTCCCGCCGCCCGCACGTCGCCCGTCTGGCAACCCGCTCCGGCGAGGCCCACACCGAAGGCGAGCCCCGCCTCGCCTCCCTTGAAGCCCCCTGGTTCTTCTCCGGGGCGACTCCCGACGGTCAACCGTCCAAGCACTGGACCGCAGGGACGTCATCGCCCGCGGCAGGGACAGCTATTTCCCAGTTCGGTCGTGCGATTCGACGAGTACAGTAATGTCCCCACCGAGGCCAAACGAAAAGCGCCCGCGCCCCCTCCGTCACCGGCCGCAAAAACAGACCGCAAGGCGGCGCCAAGACGAAGGGTAATTCCAGGCCAACGATCGTTGTCGTTCGATCCACCGCCACCCGCCGAACAGCCGCTCGGGCGAAGCCGGCCGGAGCCGCCTACCGCCCGGTATTCCCAATACCGGGTTGCGCAGCCGATTCATCGGATCATGGCGGCGTTCATGGATCTGGGTCTCGTCTCCGGCGGACTAATACCGGTGTTTCTGTTCTTCCGGGCCGCGGGCGGCGAACTGCTCCTGGGCAAGGCGGAGATGGCTGTGTATATCGCGGTGGCCTGCCTCGTGGCGTTTTTCTACAAGGCGTTGTGGCTCCTCGCCGACCGAGACTCGCCCGGTATGGTCTGGACGAGCCTTCGCCTCGTGAACTTCGACAACCAACCTCCAACGCGGAAGCAGCGCGTCTGCCGGCTGGCCGGGGCGTGTCTCAGCTTCGCCTCCGCAGGACTCGGATTAATCTGGGCGCTGGCGGACCAGGAAAAGCTGACCTGGCACGACCACATTTCCAAAACCTTCCCAACGCCCTCAAGGTAGATCGCGACGACCACGATCTGCTGAACCCGCTGCGTTCATTCTTACCACCCACGCGCCGCTCGACACTATTCTTGTACTCCTCGGCAAAAGCAGGGAGCATGGCCCCGCGTTGGGAGGTATAATACTAGCCGCATCCCGCTTGATGGTCATCTTATCCGGAGGCGAGCGGGACGTGGTGAATATGAACATGGGAGGAACATAGAACCAAGATGAACAAGCACATACTTTGCTGCCTAGGGCTGCTTGCAGTAGTGCTGATGGTTACCCCCGGGCCGGCGCAAGCTCAACCGGTGCGAATCGGGGACTTCGACGGGGACCTCAGGACTAATGCGGCCTTTTGGCGGCCGTGGGAAGGGAACTGGTACGTCGATTCGGACGTCGTCGCCGGCGGGATCGTGCAGCAGTTGGGGATAGGGGGCGACACTCCCGTCCCTGGCGATTACGATGCCGATGGCAAGACGGATTTCGCCGTTTGGCGCCCCAGCGACGGAACCTGGCACGTGATCCTCAGTTCAGACGGAAGCACCGTCACCGCAACACTCGGCGTGGGGGGCGATATTCCTGTACCCGCCGACTATGATGGCGATGGCAGGACCGACTTTGCCGTCTGGCGGCCGAGCACCGGGCAGTGGCGCTGGTTCAGCAGCCAGCTCGGCGGCGGCGTCAGGGTCTTTCCAGCTAGCGCAGGTGCGTTTAGCCGCGCGGGGGACGTTCCCGTGCCCGGCGACTACGATCGCGATGGCCGGGCCGACTTCGCCTACTGGCGGCCAAGTGACGGGATGTGGCACGTCAGGAGCAGTCTGACCTCAGCAGTCAGTACGATGCAGTGGGGGTTTGCAGGCGATATTCCGGTGCCATGCGATTATGATCGGGACGGCAGAACCGACATGGCGGTGTGGCGGCCGAACGACGGCTTCTGGTACATCATCAACAGCCTGGACTTCACGGTCCGGTTCCACCATTGGGGTAATCCCGGCGATATCCCGGTACCGGCCAACTACGGTGGGGATGTGAGGTGCGACTTGGCGGTGTGGCGGCCCAGCGATGGGACTTGGTACATCGTCAGCACCCAGGATTTCGCTACCGTTACCACCATACAATGGGGGTTCGGCGCAGACATTCCTGCCAACGTCAAACTGATCAAGCCATAGCGTGATACGGTAAGAGCCCACTTGGGCTTCTCACGGGTGCTTCGGATCGGGCCCGCCGCGGCGGACTCGCATCCGGAGCACTCGATTTCCTCGCGCAGCGGTTTTCCTTCTCGTCAGCGGCATCACCCTGCCCGGGTCCTTCTATCGCTACCGGCCGCGAAATTCCTCGAACCAGTTGTGAACGACATGTAGCGAGAGCGGCGGTTCGCCGGCCGGCTTGTCAAGGACGACGAGTCGTTGGCCGTCCGCCGAGACATCGTACTGCGAGTTCATCGCCGCCAGCGACCGCCTTACAAACAGCGGCGCCGGCGGCCCGGCCGAAAAGACCGGCCGCGTCGCGACGCTCACCGCCATCAGCCGGGCCAGCTCGACATAGAAGAGTTCCTGGCCGTCCGGCCGCCACCGAGGCGCGGTCCCTCCCTTGGCCGAGATTTGCAGTTTGCCGCCGCCGCTCGGAAACTCGCGGACATAGATCTCGTTCCTGCCTTTCAACGAAGCGATGCCCCGATTCTCGCCCGAATTCGTTCAGCGGCGTAGCCGCCAGGGGGTGCGCTTCGCCGTTCCCGCTCGCCGCTTTCGAGAGGATGTCGACGTTTCCGCCGCTCACCGAGACGTATGTAATCTCGTCTCCCGATGCGGTCCAGGCGCTAGGCCGCTCCACCGCCGCGTCCGACGTGAGCCGGGTCTTGATTCACCGGTCGAGGTCATACACCCACAGGTCGCTGTCCCCGTCCCGCACCTCGACGGCCAGGCTGCGGCCGTCCGGCGACAACAAGGGGCTGCGTTGGCGCTGAGGTTCGCCGATCAGCGAAAGGATCTTGCCCGAACGGTCGACCCACGCCAATTGCTGGCGGTCCGACGGCACGTCGCTGTACACCAGCGTGCCCGTGGCGGACACCTGCGGCGACGAGCCGCGCTCCGCGATCCGGAACGCTTTGCCGCGTGGCTCCAGCGTGTCAAGCGAAAACGGAAGGGCCCAGATCGCCACCGAATCGCCCGTGCCGTCCACGTAAACGATATGTCCGCTCGGACTGTAAGCGGGGTAAGGATTGCTTGACGACGACGACGCGACCAGGCGCCGCCGGTCCTCGCCCGCCGCCTGAACAAAGATGGCATGGTTGGGCGGGCTGTCCACCGCCTGATACAGGAACGCCCGGCGTCCGTTCGGCAGATCGAGCAATGACGGATGCTCGATGTGCGGGTGCTCGACGATCCACGTCGCCGGGCCGCCGTTGGCGGGAATCGTGTACATCCCCGTCGTATCGCAGTAGACCCCTCGCTAGGCGAGGACGGGATCGGCCTTTTCCGGGTCGATCCCTAACTCTTCGAAGGCCTTCACCGTTCGGGCAGGGTCGAATTCTCCGGCCCGGGCCAGCCGGGACAGAGCGGCCGCGGCGATCGCCTCCGCGCCGACTTCGAAGTGGCGGCGCAGGTGTTGCCGGTTGTCGCTACGGCCGAAGCCGTCCGTGCCGAGCGACGTCAGCCGTCCCGTCAGCCAGGGCGCGAGCTGATCCGGTACCGCCTTCATGTAATCGGTGGCCGCGATCACCGGCCCTTCATGGCCGTCGAGGACCTGCTGGATATGCGGCCGCCGCTCCGGTTCCCCCGGATGCAGGCGGTTCCAGCGCTCCACGCCCAGCGCTTCGCGGCGCAGTTCGTTGTAGCTGGTGACGCTCCAGACGTCCGCCGCCACCTGGTAGCGGTCGCGCAGAATCTCCTGGGCCCGGAGCGCCTCGTTGAGGATCGGACCGCTGCCGAACAACTGCGCCCGCGCGGATGCTTCCTCGGCCGGCCGGAACCGGTAAATGCCCCTGAGAATGCCCTCCTGGACGCCTTCGGGCATCGGCGGCTGAACGTAGAATTCGTTGTAATGCATGATGTAGTAGAAGCGGTTGTCCATTTCCGCATACATCCTCCGAATTCCGTCCTGGATAATTACCGCCATCTCGTAGGCGTACGCCGGATCGTAGCTTGCGCAGGTCGGAACCGTCGAGGAAAGGACGAGGCTGTGCCCGTCCTGGTGCTGCAATCCTTCGCCCGCCAGCGTCGTGCGGCCGCCGGTGCCGCCCATCAGGAAACCTTTGCCCCGCGAATCGGCGAACGCCCAGATCAGGTCGCCCACCCGCTGGAAGCCGAACATCGAGTAGTACGCGAAGAACGGGATCATCGGGACCCCGTAGTTGGCGTAGGAGGTCCCCGCCGCTGTCAGCGACGCCAGTGAGCCCGCCTCTGTAATGCCCTCTTCGAGAATCTGTCCGTCCTTGGCTTCCTTGTAGTAGAGGAAGATGTCGCTGTCCACCGGTTTGTAAAGCTGGCCGCGGCTGGCGTAAATCCCGGCCTGGCGGAACAGCGACTCCATGCCGAACGTCCGCGCCTCGTCCGGAATAATCGGCACGATCAGCTTGCCGATGTCCGGGTCCCTTAGCAGCGATCGGAGAATGCTCACGAAGCCCGCGGTGGTCATCGCGGGCCTGCCTTTCGACCCGCCGATCGCGTCCGCAAACAGTTCCAGCGGAGGCGTCTTGATCTTGATCGCCTTCGCCTCCCTTGCCGGCAGATAGCCGCCCAGTTCCTTGCGCCGGCGGTGGAGATACAGCATTTCCGGGCTGTCGTCCGGGGGCCGGTAGAACGAGGCGGTGTGCACCATCTCTTCGGGGAGCGGGACGTCGAACCGCTGCCGGAAGTACGCCAGTTCCTGCTCGTTCAGCTTCTTCTGCTGGTGGGTGATGTTGCGGCCTTCCCCCGCCTCGCCCAGGCCATAGCCTTTGATGGTGAACGCCAGAATCACGCTCGGGGCGCCCTTGTGAGCGACCGCGCGTTTGTAGGCGTTGTACACCTTGCCCGGATCGTGCCCGCCGCGCCGCAGCCGCGCCAGTTGATCGTCGCTCATGTCGGCCACCAGGTCGCGCAGTTCCGGGTATTTGCCGAAAAACTCCTTGCGGACGTAAGCGCCGCCCTTGGCTTTGAAGTTCTGGTACTCGCCGTCGACGCACTCGCCCATCCGCTTGATGAGCAGGCCGCTCTTGTCCTTGGCCAGCAGAACGTCCCAATCGTCGCCCCAGATCACCTTGATGACGTTCCAACCCGCGCCTCGAAAGGCCGCCTCCAGTTCCTGAATGATCTGCCCATTACCCCGCACCGGGCCGTCCAGGCGCTGGAGATTGCAGTTGACCACCCAGATCAGGTTGTCGAGATGCTCGCGGGCGCCGAGCGTGGTGGCGCCCAGAGTCTCCGGCTCATCCGTCTCGCCGTCGCCGACGAAAGTCCACACTTTTCGCAGCGTCGGCTCGATGATCCCCCGGTTCTCGAGGTACCTCATGAACCGCGCCTGGTAAATCGAGTTAATCGGCCCGATGCCCATCGAGACGGTGGGAAACTGCCAGAAGTCCGGCATCAGCCACGGGTGCGGATAGGAGGAAAGCCCCGGCCGGTCGCGCAACTCGTGCCGGAAGTTCTCCAAGTGTTTTTCCGAAAGCCGCCCTTCCAGGTACGCCCGCGCGTATATGCCCGGCGAGGCGTGCCCTTGGAAATACACCAGGTCGCCCGGCTGATTGCCGTAGGAGGCCCGGAAAAAGTGGTTGAAGCCCACTTCCACCAGCGTGGCCAGGGAGGCGTAGGTGGAGATGTGTCCGCCGATGCCGTCGTCGTACTTGTTGGCGCGGACGACCATGGCGAGCGCGTTCCAGCGCGCGTAGCTCTTGATCCGCCGCTCGATCTCCCGCTCGCCGGGATACGGTTCTTCTTCTTCCGCGGGAATCGAGTTCAGGTACGGCGTGTTCAGTACGTAGGGAGACTTAATTCCGTAGAACGCGGCCCGGTCGATCAGCCGGGTCAGCAGAAAATTGGCGCGGTCCGGCCCCGCGGAGTCCACCACCTCGTCGAGCGCCTCCAGCCACTCCGCCGTTTCTTGCGGATGCAGGTCGTCCGACTCTTCGCGCTTTTGTTTCAGCATCTTCGCCGCTGTACTCATGATAGCGTTTTTCCCAGCAACGGAGCCGCGAGCATGAAGCGAACAGTCCGCCCCCATCAGGGCGCGTCGCCCATCCCACTCCGCATTTCAGGTCCTTTACTATAATTGTAAAGAATCGATTAAGGAGCCGTACATGAGCGCAGAGTGGATCCCGATGCGTTGGCCCGCCGAATGGACCGACGCCTCGAGGCTGGACCTGATCAAGGGCACCCCGATCAACTGCCTGACCGGCGACGCGCCGCCCGTAATTCCCCTCGGCGACATCGCCTTCACCCCGCTGGATAGCGCCTCGCCGCCAAGAGGAATCGTTCTGCTGGAAGGCGTCTGGCCTCACGTGAAAATCACCCGGACCGAAGCGCGGAACACGGCGGAGACGGGGCCGACCGGCGCGCCGTGGGTGGATTCCAACGGCTGGCGCACGAAGCTGGCCCGGGCGATGGAACCGGAAAAGACCGTCTGGCTGGTCTACGATCCACCCAAGGAGTCTGAAGTCGTCCCGCCGGACTACTATCCCCTCCCGGTGGCGGAAGCCGAGGCCTACGGAGCGCATTGGGTCATTTCGCTCGACCAAAACTTCCGCAAGGGGCTGGAATCCGGCAGCGACGCCGCGCTGGGCGGATGGAAGAAAGCGATCGCCGCGCTCGAGTTCGCCCGGAAACACAAAGAGTGGCGCGCCTTCGAACCTGTCGCGGCGCTGGGCGTCGTATCCGACTTCGAAGGTGAAAACGAGTTTATGGCCGGCGAATTCCTGAACCTCGCCGCCCGGCGGCACCTGGCCTACCGCATCGTCCCGAACGCCAAAGCCTCCGCGGCTTCGTTCGCCGGGCTGAAAGCTATCCTGTATGTGGACGCCGAGCCCCCCCAGGGCGATCTGCGCAAAGACCTGCTTGCGTTCGTGGAAGGCGGGGGGCTTCTGATCGCGCCCCAAGCGCTAACAAAAACCGAACCGGCCGAGTCCAAGCTGGGCTACGATCTGCGGGCGCATGGCAAGGGTCGAATCGCCACGCCCCGGGAGGAGTGGTCGGACCCCTTCGTGCTCGCCGCCGAGGCGCACCTGCTGTTGAGCCATCGCGAGGACGTCGTGCGCATCTGGAACGGAGGCACGATGGACTCCTATTACGCCGCTTCCCGGGACGGAAAGAAGGCGGTGGTTCACCTGGTGTCGTACAGCCGGCGCGGCCGGCTGGATACCGTGACGCTCGGACTGCCGCGCCCGTACGCTTCGGCCGGATTCTACACCTTGGAGTCCGCCGCGAGGGTGAAGCCCGTCAAAAGCCGACTGGGAACCGAAGTGCCGTTGCCGCCGTTCGAGACCTATGCTGCAATCGAATTAGAGGGGTAACGCATGGGAATTCATCTCAGCCGCAGAGACTGGCTCGCCGCCGCCGCGGGGCTTGCCGTAGCGCGTCCGGCGAAGTCCGCGCCGACCGCGCCGGTGGCCATTGCGCGGTGCGACTCCTATGGCCCGCCCGTGCATGCGGCATTGGCCAAACTGTTCGATCAGATCGGAGGACTGGGGAAGATCGTCGCCGGCAAGACCGTCGCCGTGAAGGTAAACCTTACCGGCGGCGCGGGGATCCGCCTGTGGCACGAGCCGGCGGAACTGGCGCACTGGACCCATCCGGACGTCATCACCGCAACCATCCAGTTGATGTCGAGGGCCGGCGCCCGGCGCATCCGCATCCTGGAAAGCTTTGTCCAGGACGTCGATCCGCTCGAAGAGCACATGTTGCAGGCCGGCTGGGACCCGGCCGAGATGCTGAACGCCGGCTCGAAAGTCGAGATGGAGAACACCGGATCGCTCGGCTACGGCAAGCAGTACCACTACTTCGCCGTGCCGAACGGCGGCCACACGTTCAAAGGGTTTCGGCTCAACCACTCCTACGCGGATTGCGACGTGTTCGTCTCCGTCGCCAAGCTCAAGGAACACGTCACCGCCGGCATCACGCTGGCGATGAAAAACTGCTTCGGCAACACGCCCGCGACCATCTACGGCGAAGGCGCGGGCATCGACGAACCGGCCCGCGTGCCGAACGGCGGCCGCTCGATGCTCCACTTCGGCCACCGCCAGCCTTCGAAAATCGCCCCTTCGGAAAACGACCCGTCCTCGTCCCGCGACGACGGCTACCGCGTCCCGCGCATCGTTGCGGACCTGGTCGCCGCACGTCCCATCCACCTCTCCATCGTCGAAGGCATCGAGACCATGACAACGGGCGAAGGACCGTGGGTCGCCGAGGGGCGCGCCCGCCGGATCCATCGCGTGAAGCCCGGCTTGTTGATCGTGGGCACGAACCCCGTGACGACGGACGCCGTAGGCGCGGCGGTGATGGGTTTCGATCCAATGGCCGACCGCGGAACCGCGCCCTTCGAAACCTGCGACAGCACGCTGAAGCTGGCCGAGATGCACGGCGTCGGCGCGCGCGACCTGAAAAACATCGAGGTGATCGGCGAACGGATCCGGGACGTCGTGTTCCCGTTCAGGAACTACTCGTAGCGGTCTGGGCCGGCGCCCTTTGCTGCGCATGGGGAAAACGGCGGTCTTGCAAGACTTGGCGCGCCTGCCACAAATGACGCCGGTCGTGCGCCGTCAGCAGCCAGAACGCCATCCCAAGGCTGTACCGGATCAGCGACGTAACCGGGGATGGAACTTTGATCCGGACCAGGTCCAGACCGTCGGCCTGCCGCACGAGGTCCTCAATACGCTCGTGGAGGGAGAGAAACGGCGGCAGCACTTCGTCGACCGACCGCTCCGCGGCAGGGCGAAACTTCCGCGGCGCCCCCACCCGGCGGGTGACCGGAGGCTCCATCGTCTTCAGAAACCAGCGGGAGAGAAAACCGTACGCGTAAGGTCCGTCCTTGAGCATCGCTTTCCGCCGGCCTTCCGCGACGGCGCGTTCCAAGAGCGAAGCCGAGGCGGCGTTGATCGCGTTCAGGTGATCCAGGCATTGCGCCACCGACCAACGCCCGGGGCCGGGACTCCAGTTGAGCTGTTCCCGCGTCAGCCCCTCGGCCAGCCCCTTGGCATCGATTTTGATGACATGCACCTGGTACAGCAACCGGTCGATCTCGGCATTCTTGATGCGGTCAGGCTGTCTTGACGGCAGTGAAACCATATTCTCCTATCAGGGTACCCGGAATGAAGGCATCACGATGGCGGCGCCCGCCCCGTGGCATTGCCGCAAGAACTCCTAAGCAGGGGGCGACTCGTCAGGACGAGCTACTTACCGGCGCAGGCCACGTTTGGGAGATCAACGGTAGCCGAACACGGGCGGGAAGATGACAACCACCAATGCCGCCCACATGGAGTATACGGGCAGATACGAAACCTGCCATCGCTCCAGGGCGGCAAACGAGCCCTGGTGAAGCAGGAAGCGCGCATAGAGCCAGGCCGACCACCCCAGGTTGACCAGCAGAATGAGATTCTCGCCAAGAGCTGCCACTCGGTTCGGAGTCAAGCCAAACTCGGAGATGCGGGCTGCGATCGCCGTGAGCGCCACCCCATCGACGATGAGCGCACTGACGACGAGCAGCAGTTGCATGCCGTCGAAGAAGTCGGGCGGCGCTTGCGGGTCGCGCGCGGAGGCGGCATAGAGCACCAGCCCTACGACCAGCGCCAGCAACAGGTCGAAGCCGATGAGTACCTCCCGCTGCACGTTGATGGGCCTGCCTGTCCACGCCATCGTGGCCAGAAACGCCAGGAGCAGAACAGTGAACAGCGGCGTGAACAGCCTGGTTAGAACCGGCGCCATGTTCTCGATGACGCTCTGCTTCGCCTCTACGAGCCAGGACCCGATAATGACGGCCCCCATCGCCCCGCACGGGATCAGCCAATCCTCTGCCAACCACTGAGCGTTCATCTCGATGGCCTTGAACATCATCATCGTCAGGGCGGTAAAAACGCCCCCGCCGAGCGCGATCAGCGCGTAGTAGATGACCAGTTCGCCGGAGAACCGCACGAAGTTCATGCGCCCGCCGTCGGCGAACCAGCGGCTTCGGACGTATGCGAAGCCGACGGCCAGCCATAGCGCGATTGGCAGGTGCAGAGCGGTCAGCGCCTCGGTGTCGCTACCCTTGCGGAAGGGGAAGACGTTGGCGAAAACAGCCCCGGCCGCGAAGGGGAGCGCCAGCCAGAGGCCGCTTACAACCCCCGCTCCGCGCTTCCACGCGAAGTAGAGGGTGAGCAGCGGCAGGACGAACAGGCTGGCGTTCCGCGCGTAGAACCGCTCGTCACCACCGCCGAGCCGAAGACCAAACAGCGCCGGCGCCTTGATGGCCAACGCCGCGGCGATCGCAAGGATCAGGACGACGAGCGTCTCGGCGCGTGGGCTGTTTGCCGTCTCATTGGGGCCGTCTGGGGCGATGACCAACTGCTTCCAGAGCCGCTCGGAGTGCGCGCGCGCAAACTCGCGTGACAGCGCATCGAGGCTGCCCATGCGCTTGACGGCGACCAGGAAAGCTTCTTCCGCGGCCAGGCCGGCCTCGGTGAGCGCCACCAGTTGGTCGCGCAGATGTCCCTCGAGCTCCTCCACGTCGGAACCGGTAATGGCTTGCCGGCGGCGGACGTACGCCCGCCACTGCGCGATTTGTTCCTCCAGCGGTAGATCGGCGAACATCGTCATGCCGTGCACGCCTTCAGCCAGATACTCCGAAGGGCGCCGTCCACCACCTGCCACTGTTGCCGCTGGGATGCGAGCTGCGTGCGGCCTTCTCTCGTGATGCGGTAGTACTTACGCCTGCGGCCGTTCTCGGACGCGGACCACCTCGCCGCGACATAACCTTGGCGCTCAAGCCGGTGCAGCACAGGATAGAGCATCCCGTCGGTCCACTGTAAGCGCCCGCCTGACAATTCGGCCACTCGCTTGATGATGGCGTAGCCGTAGCTATCGCCTTCGGCAAGGATGGCGAGCACAAGCGGCGTGGCAGAGGCGGCAACCAGGTCCTTACCCATCGCCATACGTAGAAGTATTATACATAATTGTTCTACGTATGCAAATGTAACGTTCGGTAACGTGGCTAGAGTGGAGCGTCCGGCCGAGTCCGCCGCCGGTCTCTCGTCAGTAGCCCAGCGAGTGGCAGAAGTGGCAGTCGTTGGAAACCTCGCGCGCCGCGTGGCAGTTCATGCACGAGGTCATGGTGGTCGAGACCTCCTTGGCCACTTCGTCACGCGTGGCCACGGGACCGTGGCACGTCTCGCACGCCTCGCCCGCCTTTCCATGGTTGGCATGGCTGAAAAACACGAACTCCGGGACGCGATACACCCGGACCCAGGCAATTCTTTTGCCCTCGCGCTGGTACTTCGCCAATTCCTGGACTGCCGGGCTGTCGGCCTTCACCGTCCGGTGGCAGAGCATGCAGCGGTCGGCCTGCGGCAACCCGGCGCGCTCTTTGGTCGCGGCCGTCGTGTGACAGTCCTTGCAAGCCGAACCAGCCTCGGCGTGGACCTTATGACTGAACGGAACGGGCTGCGGCGCCACGCGTTGGGGAAGTTCTTCCTCTTTGCTCTTGTAGACCGGCTGGTCCTGGCCGCCCGCGACGGCGGCCGCCAGCCAGATGACGGCGATTCCGGCGTTGCGCAACAACCATCAGGTTAACCCACGGACTCAGGGCAGCGAGAATGCCACCAGCTTGCCGGTGAACGTAAGGTCGTACTTGTTGCCGCCCCCGGCCGCGATCACCACGAACTGCTTCTTCGACTTCGGCCCGAGGTAGGTTGCCGGCGTGGCCATGCCGCTGGCCGGCAGCCTGGTCATCCACAACTCCTCGCCGGTGTCCTTGTCGAACGCCCGGAACTTCCGGTCGTTGGTGGCGCCGATGAAGACCAGCCCGCCCGCGGTCACAATGGGTCCGCCGATGTTCGGCGCACCCGTCTTCGGAACGCCTTTCGCCGTCAGTTCGTCGAATTCTCCAAGCGTCACGCGCCAGCGGAACTCGCCGCTGTTCAGATCGATGGCCGTCAACGAACCCCACGGCGGCTTTTGGCACGGATACAATTTCGAATCCCAGAAGAACTCGTACTTCACCGCGCGGAGGCGGTAGGGCAGCGTCGCCTCCTCGTCGCGCCGCACCATGCGGAACAGGCCGCCCACGTCCATCGAGTTGATGAACAGCAGCGTGCTCCGGGGATCGAAGGCCGCGCCGCCCCAGTTGGCGCCGCCGTTCAAGCCGGGAAACAGCACCGTCGGCTTCTCGTGCATCGGGTGGAACAGCGGTTCTCCGAACACCGCGCCCTTCGTCATCTCGAGACACTCGGCTCGCGACTCCGGCGTCACCTCAGTGATCTCGTCCTCGTCCATCGCCTGGCGCGCGAACGGCGGAGGCTTGAGCGGGAACGGCTGCGTCGGCCAGGAGTGCTCGCCCTCGAGTTCGCTCGCGGGCACTTCCCGCTCCTCGACCTCGAACAACGGCTTGCCCGTCGTCCGATCGAGCAGGAAAAGGAATCCCTGCTTGGTTACCAGAGCCACCGCCGGCGTCTCCCGCCCGTCGCGCTGCACCGTGACCAAGGCCGGCTGCGCCGGCAGGTCCCAATCCCAAAGGTCATGGTGGATTGTCTGGTAGTGCCACACGCGCTCGCCCGTTTCGCAGTTGAGCGCCACGACGCTGTTACCGAACAGGTTGGCCCCTTTGCGGTCGCCGCCGTAGAAATCGTACGCGGGCGAGGTGATCGGCAGGAAAACCATCTTGCGCTTCTCGTCCACGCTCAGCACGGACCAGGCGTTTGTCCCACCGCGCTTTTCCCACGACTTGCCCTCCCACGTGTCGTTGCCGAATTCGCCCGGTCGGGGCACGGTATGGAAGCGCCACAGAAGCTTGCCCGTCCTCGCGTCGAGCCCCCGCACCTGGCCGCTGGGACCTTGCGGCTCGCCGTCCGGCACCAGGCCTCCCGCCACCACGACGTCGCCGCAGACCGCCACCGGCGATGTTAGCCGGTAGTAACCGCGCTCGAAACCCTCGACCACGTCCTTGGCCAGGTCCACCATTCCTCCCGCGCCGAAGGAGGCGTCCGGCGTTCCCGTCCGCGCGTCGATGGAATGCAGCCGCCCCTCCAGGTCACCCAGGAAAAGGCGCCGCCGCTTCCCGTCGCTCCAGTAAGCGACGCCGCGGTTGACAAAGAGGTTGAGCCGGACGTTCCGATCGATCTTCGGATCGAAAACCCAGAGCTTGCGCCCCGTCTCCGGATCGAGCGCGAACAGCCGCGAGAACGGCGAGGTCACGTACATCACTCCGTCCACTACCAGCGGCGTCGCTTGAAACGCGGAGCGGCTCGGATAGGTTTTTCCGTCGCTGAGATCGCCCGTGTCGAACTCCCAGGCTACGCGCAACGAGCCGACGTTCTTTTTCGTGATCTGGTCGAGCGGCGAGTATTTCATGCCGCCGCTATCGCCGCCCCAGTGTCTCCACTCCTGTCCTTGAGCGCATTCGTTCGCTGGACCAAGCCAGGCGATCGACAGCAACGCCCCCGCCAGAGTTCTTCGCATCCGTTGCTCCCGTTCAGCCGGCCGCGCTGGAATTGTCGATTCCGTCGAGGATCGGACAGCGGCCACGCCGGCGGGCCTTGCGACCCGCTAACGTAGAATCATAACCCGCTGAACAGGGTCTTCAGGCTCTCGCGGAACTGGATGACCGCCGGACCGAGCGTCACCAGCAACACGACGGGAAAGATCAGAAAGAACACCGGCAGTACAAGCTTCGCGCCCAATTTCCGCGCCGCTTCCTGGGCCCGGTGCCGGTTGCGCGTCCGCAGATAGCGGCTGTGCGTGCGCAGCGCGGGGCCGAGGCTGGTCCCGAAGCGCTCCGCGTCGATCAGCAGCGCGGTCAGTTTCCCGAGTTCCGCGTCGGGGCTCCGCGCGGCGAGATGGCGCAGCGCTTCCTGACGGCTTTTTCCGGCTCGCATCTCCAGCCGCGCGAACAGGAACTCCTCGCACAGGTCCGGATAGGCCATCCCCAGCGCCTTCGCCACTTCGTGCAGCGACTGATCCAGCGATTGCCCCGCCTCCAGCGCCAGTACCAGCAGGTCGAGCGCCGGCGGAATGCCTCGGCGGATGCGCCGGGCGCGCGCCCGTATCCGGGCCTCCAGCGCCCGGTCCGGCAGCAGGTAGCCGAACCCCGCGCCGCAAAGCACGGGAATCAGGGTGGAGACCGTCTCCCCGTGGGCGAGCAGGACGGTCCATCCCACGATCCCGGCTAGCGCCAGACCGCTGGCCACGCGAATGCCGTGGAACATCGTCACCGCCGAGGGCCACCGATAGCCGGCCAGCAGCAGACGTTTCCGCAGCGTCGCCTGTTCGGCAACCGGATTCGGGATCGCCTCGCCGATCCGGTTGAACGCCCGCGAGATGATTGCCCGCGGCGCCTCAGTCGGCGCCTCCGTGCTCTCGAACTCGGTCCCGGCCCCGGCGCGCCGCGGCTTTCGATACACCGCCAGGTAGCCTGCCACCACCGTGGCGAACATCACGGTAGCGAAAAAAACGCCCGGCAGCCAGTGCGCCCAGTTCATAGGCTGATGTCCACCAGTTTCCGGATCAGCAGGTGCGCCGCCGCCACGCTCATGCCAGCGGCCACCGCCAGGTCCTTGCCCAGCGGGTGAGCCAGAAATGAATCGAAGTAACCGGGGTTCAACGTCAACATGAGCGCGCAGATCAAAATCGGAATGACAGTCAACAATCGCCCCGTGAATCTGCCGTGCGCCGCGATGGAACGCACCTCGCTGCGCAGCGATTCGGAATCCCGCAGCGTCTCGGCCAGCCGCGCCAGCACTTCGTTCAGTCTCCCGCCGGCCCGGTTCTGGAGTTTGATCGCCGCCGCGAAGATGCTGACTTCGACCAACGGCGCCCGCGCCACCAGGTTGTCCAGCGCCTCTTCCCACGAACGGCCGAATCGCCGTTCCTCCACCAGCGTCCGCAACTCGCCCGCCAGCGGCTCCGGGCATTCCGACGCCACGATCTCCAGCGCCGCCGCAAGCGTGTTGCCCGCCCGCATGGCGCGCGCCAGCGAGTCCAGCGCGTCGGAAAACTGGTCCTCCATCCGGTCGAGCCGTCTACGCCGCGCTTGCAAAACGTAGCCATAAGGCAACAGCGTTCCCCCTACGCTTCCCGCGGCGCTCACCAGAAACGACGTCCCGGCCACGTGCGCCAGGCAGGCGTAACTCACCGCGCCCGCCAGCAACATCGATGCGGTCAGCCGCCCTACCGACCACCGGATCCCAGCCTGCCGTAGCCGGGCCTTCATCACGTTCACGTAATCCACTTTGGCCAGCAGACGCGCCCACACGGAAATCGTGCTCAGGGAATCGGTTTTCAACAGCCGGTTCGGTTCTACCCAGTCGATCACCGCCGCGGCGTTTGCCCGTCCCTCGCCTAGCCCGGAGTTCCATGAACTTCGGCCTAGCAGCGTGCGCCGTCTCAGCAAGAGCCAACATCCCACCATGGCCGCCGACGTCAGCGCCAGCGTCGCCAGGAAGAATAACAGCGTCAGAAGCATCGGCGTCGTCCCGCCTCAGCGTCTAGCGGCGCGCCGCCGCCGCCGGTTTCTCGTCCGGCCTCGCCGCTGTTAACGCGGTCAATTCGAGGCTTTTGCGCTCGGAAATCTCGGCGTCCTTGGGATGCCTCAGCAGCAGCCGGATTCGCGCCGCGGTGTCCGCCAGCCCCAACGCGTCGGCTTCATCGGGCCGGGCCAGCAGCGTCACCACCGGCGCGGACGGCCGTTCCCCAGGCGCGCCGTCGTCGGACCGGAATACTTCCAGGTTCTGCGCTACGGTCCGAAGCGCCGTGCCCGGCGGGTTTCCCGCCAGCGAGTAGACCATCTGCACGTCTACGCGATGCCCCGGCCTCAACAGCCGCACCACGCCGCTCGAATCGACGACGTGTACCGATACCGCCCGCATGCCGCTCGGAATTCCGAGGGCGTCGCCCGGCCGCTCCGCCTGCGCCTCCGCCGTCTCCGCGCTCTCCTGGAGCCGGTTCACTACCAAGCCGTAGAACAGCCCGGTCGATAACACGGCGACTGCCGCGGCCACTCCAAGCAAGGTGAACAGTTCTTTCCGCGTGCCCATTCGCCTTCCTATCGTCATCTTTTCGCCGTTTCAGTAGTGCGTGGTACAATCGACCCACTCTGATCCCGGAGGACCTGATGAAACCCCGAAGAACCTGGCTCCTGCTCGTGTTTGCGACGCTCGCCCTCGTGCCGCTCCTCTCCCCGCAGCCGGGGACGCTCAAGGAGATCGCCCCCGGCGTCTGGTTCCGCGAAGGTGAAATCGAGGACCAGGGCCACTGCAACAACGTCATCATCGAGATGAAGGACTACCTCGTCGTCATCGACGCCAACTTCCCTAGCGGCGCCCGTCTCGTGCTGGCCGACGCGAAGAGGGTCTCGAAGAAGCCGGTGAAGTACGTCTTCGACACCCACCACCACGGCGACCACGCGTACGGCAACCCCGTCTGGACCAAAGCGGGCGCTACGACCCTGGCCCACGCCGGCGTGGTCGACGAGATGAAGCGGTACGAGCCCTCGCGTTGGCGCGACGCCGCCAAGGAGCGCAAGGACGTGGGTGAACTCGGCCTCTCCGAAGCCGAGCCTCCCCGGCAGACCTTCGACCGCAGCCCCTACGTGCTCGACGACGGGTCGCGCCGGGTCGAATTCCACCACTTCGGCTGGGCGCACACCCGCGGCGACGGCTTCGCCTACCTGCCGAACGAGAAGATCCTCTGCACCGGCGACGCCATCGTCAACGGCCCGTGGAACTACACGGGCGACGGCAACGTCGGCGGCTGGCCGAAAGTGATCGAACAGGCGCAGAAGCTGGAGATCGCCCGCGTCCTTCCCGGCCATGGCCCCCCCGCCGGCAGGGAGGTCATGGAAGGGCAAAAGCAGTTCTTCATCGAACTGCGCAAGGCGGCCTCGAAAGCAACGAAGCTGCAAGACCTGGTAACGCTGAAGGACGGCAAGCCCGGCGAAGCCGTGGCGAAACTCCCCGCGAACGTCCAGAAATGGGTCGGCCCCTTCCATGCCGACCAGCTTCGCGACGCCTTCGAGGAAGTCCGCCAGGGCAAGCCCCGCGGCGACCTGAAGCTCGACTAAGTACTCTTGTTCGGAATTACGGTGACGTATCCAGCACCGTGGGGCAGCTCCTTGAGCTGCGGCGGGCCCTCGGCCCGCCTCCGTGTGGGCGGCCTGAGAGGCCGCCGCAGGCCGCGGGCCTGCCCCCCCACATCACATGCGAATCGGATACGCAGCCGTATTTGTGAAACTCTGTACTGAGCGCCCTCCGGCCACGAATGGGGACGTATTCCCCGCGGCGTTGAGATACTGGCCGGTGTGATCGCGAACTACCGCTCGCCGGGATCGCGGGCGCGTGACGCGCTCATGGTCGCGTCTCGGATCACCATGAGAAGGCCAGGCCACTCAATCCGTCAGCGGCCCAGAGCCGACAGCGGCGTCACTTGCTCCTCGGCCAACTCGGCGGCATAGTCGAGGCAAGCCATGATATCCGCGCGGTCGAGCGAAGGATACTCGGCCAGCAGGTCTTCCACGGCGTCGCCATTCGCCAGCATGCGGACGATCTGGTGGACGGGAATCCGCGTGCCCTTCACGCACGCCTGGCCGTGGCAGATGTTTGGGTCGATTGATATCCTCTCGAACAGCGCCTTCGTGGCCTCCACAATCAGTTTACTCCAGGGCAGCCTTTGCTCCTGCACGGCTTCCCCGCCCGCCAACCGCGCCCCGCGAAGGTCGCGTGGTAAACTGGCTCCATGCCGGAAGGCTACGTCCCGTTTTTCATCTTCGTCGCGGCGGCCGTCGGGTTCGTCCTGACGATGCTGCTGGTGGCCAAGATCCTGCGCCCGTCCTCTCCGTTCGCGACAAAACTGGAGGCGTACGAGTGCGGCATCCGGGCAGCCACCACCGCGCGCGGGCGATACGCCGTCCGGTACTACATCATCGCGATCCTGTTCGTGATTTTCGACGTGGAGACGGTATTTCTTTTCCCATGGGCGGTACGCTACAAAGTTCTCGGCTGGTTTGGCGTCGTGGAAGTCGCCGTTTTTCTCGCCATTCTGATCGTCGGCTACATCTGGGCTTACAAGAAGGGCGCCCTCGAGTGGGTGTGAGCTTCTCGCGCCCGCTGGTCCTGACATCCCTCATCGCGGTTCTGGCAGGTACGGCATTCGCCGCTCCCAAGCTCCGCCTGTCCACCGCGGCGGTGGGGCCGGTTTCCGTCGCCGTCGGCGCCAACGGTCCGCGCCAAGTGGTGGAAGCCTACAATGCCGGCGACGGCAGCCTCACGCTGAGGGTGGCGGCGGCGGATTCGTGGCTGGTTCCGGCGGTGGGCGGAGCGGCGCCCTGCACGACCCGCGCCGGCTCGTGCTTCCCCATCAACATCGAACTCCAGACCGCCTCCCTCAGCCTGGGCCTTCACACCGGAACTGTCATCGTCACCGCGGCCGATGCGCTGGACGCTCCGCAAACTATCACCGTCACCGTCCAGCCCGGCGGCGGAGTCCCCGCCAAGGCCGACCTCTTCGTGGCCCCGAACGGATCCGCCGACTCCGTCCGCTTTGCAACCAACAGTGAACTGCGCAGCGCGGTGACGACGCAAAGCGGCGGGCGTTGGCTCTCGTTCGGCATCGACGGCTTCGGCAGCTTCCGCTTCGTCTGGCCCTACCTCCTTGAAGCGAGGCACCTGCCCGGCCTGGCCGAGGGAAGCTATAGCGGATCGGTGAACATCACCGGGTCCAGCTTTCAGCCCGACAACAAGAACGTGCCGGTCACCCTGCGCGTCACCTCCGACCCCATCGCCGCGCTCTCGCCCGACCGCGTGCAGATCCGCGTCGCGCAGAACACCATCAAGCCGCAGGCGGCGGTGGTGGTCGCCAATCGAGGTCTCGGCGCTTTGAGCATCACGGGCGCGGAGGTCTCTACCACGTCCGGCGGAGAATGGCTGGCCGCTGTGAGGGCCGAGACCGGCAACATCGTCAACGTCAACATCGACACAGCCAACCTCGCGCCCGGGAAGTATCAGGGCGCGGTGGAGATCGCCTCCAACGCCGTCAACGGCCCGCTGCGCGTCCCGGTGGACGTCGAGGTGGTGGCGCAGGGCGTCCCGGCGGCCAGCGCCGGCGGCGTCGTCAACAACGCGATCTACGAACCCGGCGACACGATCGGCGCGGGCGGCATCGCCTCCGTGTTCGGCGAACAGTTCTCGTTTCAGGACGCGGCCGGCGCCCCGGCCACGCCGCTTCCCACCGAACTCGGCGGCGTCCGGGTTCTCGTCAACGGCCTGGCCGCGCCGCTCTACTACGCTTCTTACGGCCAGATCAACTTTCAAGTGCCCTACGAGGTCCAGCCTGGCGAGGCCCGCGTCAGCATGACGCGCGACGGGCAGGCGGGCAATACGGTCACCGTCAATGTGGCCCGGCGCGCGCCCCGTCTGCTCAGGCTCGGCATCGACGACTACGGCATCATCGTCAACCAGGACGGCACGCTTCCCATTCCCCCGACGCCGGGCATTCCCAGCCGGCGCGCCCGGTCAGGAGACGCGCTGGTGATCTACGCCACCGGCTTCGGCCAGACCAACCCGCCCGTGACCAGCGGCGCGGCCGCGCCCGCCGCCGAGCCCTTCGCGCGCATCGACCCGGTGCCCACGGTCTACTTCGGCGGCAACGTCACCGGCGGATCCCCGGCCACGCCCTTCTTCGCGGGCCTGACCCCGGGCTTTGTCGGCCTCTATCAAATCAATGTCTTCGTGCCGTCCGTCCTCCCCAGGGGAGACACCGTGCCCCTGCGGGTGGAGGGACCCGGCTACGTCAGCAACACCATCGTGATCGCCATCGAATGACCCGGCGTCTCTACTACGACGACGCCTATCTCAGGACGTTCCAGGCACGCGTTGTCGGCCGCGCATCCGACGGCCGCGACGCGTGGCTCGACCGGACCGCCTTCTACCCCGATTCGGGAGGCCAGCCCTGCGACGCCGGCGAAATTGCGGGCGTCGCCGTGACCGACGTCGCCGATGAGGGCGACCGCATCCGACACCGCCTCGCGCGGCCTGTCGACGCGGACGAAGTGGAGTGCTCGATCGACTGGCCCCGCCGCTTCGACCACATGCAGCAGCACAGCGGCCAGCATTTGCTCTCCGCCGTCCTCAACGATCTCTTCCAGGCCCCGACGCTCAGCTTCCATCTTGGCCGCGACGCCTCCACCATCGAGATCGGCGCCGCGTCCTTGTCGCCGGAACAGCTTCGCGCCGCCGAGCAGCGCGCCAACGAAATCGTCCTCGAGAACCGGGCCGTCCGCGTCGCGTACGAGGAGGCCGGCGAAGCCCGCGACCTGCGCAAACCCTCGGAGCGCCAGGGCACGCTCCGCATCGTCTCCATCGACAACCTGGACCGCAGCGCCTGCGGCGGAACGCACGTGCGTTCCACCGGCGAGATCGGCGCCATTCTCATCCGGAAGCTCGAGAAGATCCGCGGCAACCTGCGCCTGGAATTTTTGTGCGGGGGCCGCGCGCTGCGCCGGGCGCAAAGCGACTACGACGCGTTGTCGCAAGTGGCTCGGCTGTTCTCCGCTCCCTTTGACGAGGTCCCCGCGCTGGTGGCGGCGCAGCAGGCCAGGCTCGCCGAGGCGGACAAATCGGCCAAACGCCTCTCGCTCGAACTGGCGCAGCTTCGCGGCCGGGCGCTATATTTCGATACGTTCCCCGGTCCCGAGGGCGTGAAACGCGTCGTCCGCCGCCTCGCCGCCGGCCCAATCCCGGCCGACGTGCGCACAGAAGCCCAGAGTTTCACCGCCGGCGAACGAGCCTGGTTCGCCGCGCTTTTCGACGATCCGCCGTCACTTCTGCTGGCCGTCTCCGCCGACCTCGGCGCCCATGCCGGCAACCTGCTGAAGGCGGCTCTCGCTCAATCCGGCGGCCGCGGCGGCGGAAACGCCCGCATCGCCCAGGGCAGCGTGCCATCCCGGGACGCGCTGAACGCCGCGTGGACCTGGCTCGAAGCCGCGCTGTCCCCGCCGGACGCCGCTACGGCTTCACAGGCCCCGGAATCGGCGCTGGAGTAGGCGCGGCAGCGATCCGCTTGAACCCGAGAACGTGCGCCCGAGCACTGGAGATGTGTTCTCCGCTTTGATTGTCATGAAACATCGTGGAGACGCTGTATTGCAGCTTCCCGCCCGCGCCGCCCGAAGGACGCGCGTAGCTGAATCGCTCGATCCAGGCGCCCATCACGCGGATGTGCGCATCGTCGCAGGCATAGGCCAGTTCCCATCCCGTCAGCATTGGAATGGCGTATTCGAAGGGGATCTCTTCCGTCGTGACTTCGCGCGTCGACAGAACGGCGCCTCCGATGATGCAGCCTGTGGTCGAGTCCGCGTCCTCGCGCGGGAGGACGGTAAACGGCGGCTGGATTACGCCGACGTCGGGGCCGCCCAGCGCGGATACCAGTTCGGAGTTATGGTAATCGCGGCGCAGACCGTTGTCCTTGAAGATGGTTTTGCTGTCCCAGCTCACGAAACCCTCCGCATAATTCGCCGCTGCCGGCAGCGCAGGATCCGCGCTGTTGCAGCAGGCAGTTCCGGAAATCCGCGAATACTTCTTCTCGTGCTCGACGAATTTTTCGCTGTAATCCAGGTTATACGCAAGTTGAAGCAGGTGATGGTCGGCGTCGCCCAGATACGCCGTCATGTAGCCGCGCGGCAGGACGGCGATCGGAGACCGGGCCGGCAGCGCGCTCACGGGCAGGAAACCCTTCATTTCCTTCAGCGCGGTCGTGTTGTCCTGAGCGACAGGTCTCATGACGTGGTCCTCGTCAGCATGATCGACCACCGCCTGCAACGCCGTGGGATTCCATCCGATCGCGGTGTACCGATAGCACCATCCGTACGCGTCGTCGAAGTTTTTATCCGACAGCCTGCCCGAGGCGTTCCACCTCAGGATGTTTCGCTCGAACGAGATCCCATAGATCACCGTGGCGAAATCCGCCACGTGGTGGTCGTCGTGGAGATATTTCACCTGCCAACCGTTCAGTATGACGGTCGCCGATCCCACGTACTGCGGCAATTTCAGCTCATGTCGCACCCGCAGCCTGACTTCAGCTCCCGGCTGATCGGATTCCGCGCACGCATGCCCGTGATATACCACAATCGTGCCCGGGTCTTCATACACAATGCTCTCGGCTTGTTCCGTGGGCGTCGCGATCGGCGTGGTTTCCGGCGGAATGAGGTCAAACGGGACTGTGATTGAGAACCCACAGCCGTTCATCGCGCATAAGGAAACAGCGGCGACCAAAAAAGCTAAGGTCCCAGCGCGCATTGTAAGCTCCTCCTTGTTGCTAATTCTGCGCCTACGCGAACGGTGCCGCAACTCCCCGGCGCCTCAAATGGGCTCCGCGCCGGCGCCGGATACGGCGGAAATCCCGGGCCCGGCCCCATCCCCCGCCTTCGGGTGTTAGAATCCAAGGTATGGCCGCTGGGAGGACAGCGGCGATATTCTAGTAATCGGGGATGTCGTTTCCGTTCATCAGAGAATCCGCCCGCTCTGAGCAGGCGCTCCCCCTCCGTCTGGGAGGTGGACCCTCGAGCGCGCCCGATGAGGAGTCCGGGGCCGCCCCGGCGCGGGCCAAACAAGCCCCGGCGGCTTCGCTGCCCGAGCAGGCCGGCCGCCGCAACGTCCGCCTTCTGATCGTCGAAGACAATCCCACCGATATCGTGCTGATCCGGCAGGCGATTCAGCTTCACGACGTGCCGGTGGAGATCACCCTCGCCGAAGATGGCGAAGCCGCCCTCCGGCTCATCGACGAGGCGGAGCGGAGTCCGGAAGCGGCTTGCCCGGAAGTCATTCTCCTGGATCTCAACTTGCCTCGAAGAGACGGCCACGAGATTCTCCGGCGCGCCCGCGCCTCCGAACGCTGCAAACGCATCCCGATCGTCGTCTTCACCTCGTCGGATTCGCAGCGGGACCGCGCGCTCACCGCCTCCCTTGGCGCCACCCGCTATTTCCGCAAGCCTGTCGATTACCTCCAGTTCCTTGAAATCGGCTCCATCCTCCGCGACGTCATTGAAGAGTACCGGCGAACCAACTGAACTGCGCATGCGCGAACGGGTCGAGCGGCTCCGCGCGATGGAGCGGCAGGTACGCGCCGGCGGCGGCCCGGACAAGATTGAGAAGCAGCACAAGGCCGGCAAGCTGACCGCCCGCGAGCGCATCCACCGCCTCCTCGATCCTGGCTCGCCTTTCTTCGAGGCCGGCCTGCTGCTGGCTTTCGATAAGTACGAAGGCAAAGCGCCGGCCGCCGGCGTGGTAACCGGCGTCGGGAAAGTTGAAGGCCGGCCCGCCGTTGTGGTCGCCAACGACGCCACCGTCAAGGCCGGCGCATGGTGGCCGGAGACCATTGCCAAGATCCTCCGCGCCCAGGAAATCGCCATGCGGAACCGCATCCCCATCGTCTACCTGGTGGATTCCGCCGGCGTCAATCTTCCGCTTCAGGACGGCATCTTCCCCGGCCAGTACGGCGCGGGCCGGATCTTCTACTACAACTCGCTCATGCGGCGGAAGCTTCTCGTGCCGCAAATCGCCGCCGTCATGGGACCCTGCATCGCCGGCGGGGCCTACCTGCCCGCCCTCAGCGACGTCATCGTGATGGTGGAAGGCGTCAGCTTCATGGGCCTCGGCGGTCCCAACCTGGTGAAGGGCGCCACCGGCGAGGTCACCGACCAGGAAACCCTCGGCGGCGCCGCCCTCCACACTCGGGTGAGCGGCGTCGCCCATTACATGGCCCCGGACGACGAAGCTTGCCTGGAATTGATCCGCCGCCAGTTTCATCACCTGCCGGCGCCGGTTCAGCCTCCCTCGGGACCTCCTCCCGCACGCCCGCCCGAGGATCTCTACGACATTCTCCCGGACGACCACCGCCTCCCCTACGACATGCAAGCCGTCCTCGCCGCTCTGTTCGACGCGGGCGAGTTGATCGAGTTTCAGCCCGAGCACGCTCCCGAGATGCTCTGCGCCAACGCGCGCCTCGAGGGCCGCCCCGTAGCCGTCATCGCCAATCGCCGCGGCTTCGTCAAGACCGCGTCCGGCCCCCGCGTCGGCGGCATCGTCTACACGGAATCCGCGCGCAAGGTCTCCTACTTCGTCGAGACGGCCGAACGGCGTGGCCTGCCCCTGCTCTATTTCCAGGACGTCTCGGGCTTCATGGTCGGCACGGAAGCCGAAAGCGAAGGCATCATCCGCGCCGGCGCCGAGATGGTGGAATCCATGGCCTGCGCAGCCGTCCCGAAGATCGTCCTCACCGTCAATCACGCCAGCGGCGCCGGCTACTACGCCATGGCAGGACAGGGCTTCGACCCCCACTTCACCTTGTCCTGGCCCACCGCCCGCATCGGCGTCATGGAAGGCGACTCGGCAGTCCAGGCCGTCTACGGCCCCGAGATACAAAAGTACCGCGCCGCCCGACAGCCGCTGCCGGAGGAACTGAAGGCTTCCATCGAGCGGACCCGCGCCGACTACGAGCGCTGGCTCGATTTTTCTCACGCCGCCGCCCGCGGGCACGTCGACGCCGTCATCGATCCCGTCGAGACGCGGCCGACGCTCTCGTTCCTGCTCGAAGTGGCGGCTGCGAATCCGCGCCCCGCGCACCTGGCGCTCGAAACCCTCTCATGATCCGCATTGCCAACGGGCAGGGCTTCTGGGGCGACTGGCTCGAAGCGCCGGTCCGGCTGGTCGAGCAGGGGCCGCTCGACTATCTCACGCTGGATTACCTGGCCGAGGTCACCATGGCCATCCTCCAGAAGCAGCGCCAGCGCGATCCGTCGCTCGGCTATGCCCGAGACTTCCCGCCGCTCATTGGCAGGCTCGCGGCGAGCCTCCGCGAACGCGGCGTGGCCGTGCTCGCCAACGCCGGCGGCCTCAACCCGGTGGCCTGCGCCCGCGAGGTCCTCAGACTCGCTCCCGGCCTCAAAGTCGCCGTCGTGCTCGGCGACGACCTCACCCCGCGCGTTGGCGAACTGCTCGACAAGGGCCACCCCATGACCAACATGGATACCGGCGAGCCGATCGAGGCTATCCGCGACCGCATTCTCAGCGTCAACGCCTATCTCGGCGCCTTCCCGCTCGCCGAGGCGCTGGCCACCGGGGCGGACGTCGTGATCTCGGGCCGCTGCGCCGACGCGGCGCTGGTCTGCGCCCCCGCTATTCACCGATTCGGCTGGCGTCCCGGCGACTGGGACCGGCTCGCCGCCGGCATGGTGGCCGGTCACATCGTCGAATGCGGCGCCCAGGTCACCGGCGGCAATACGCAGGCCGGTTGGGAAGGCCTGGAGAATCTCGATGAAATCGGCTACCCCATCGTCGAAATGGACCCGGACGGCTCGTTTCAGATCACCAAGCACCCACGCACCGGCGGCCTGGTGAACGCGCACACGGTGAAGGAGCAGTTGCTCTACGAAATCGGCGACCCCTCCGCGTACCACACGCCCGACTGCATCGCCGATTTCACCAGCCTCCGCGTGCGCGACGCCGGCCCGGACCGCGTGCGCGTCACCGGCGCCAGCGGCGCTCCCGCCACCGAATTCCTCAAGCTCTCCATCAACTACTCGGCCGGCTGGAAAGCCATTGGGACGCTCGTCTACACGTGGCCGCAAGCCGTCGAGAAAGCGCGCGCCGCCGATCGCATCGTCCGGAGGCGCCTGGAAACGCTCGGCCTCCGCTTCGACGAAATCTATACGGAGTTCCTGGGTCTGGATGCCTGCCATGGCCGCGCGGCGCCCCGCGTCGCGGACCCGCCGGAGGTGCAGTTGCGCATCGGCGTGCGGGGTCCGGACCGAGCCGCCGTCGACCGGTTCACCCGCGAGCTGATCCCGCTTGTCCTCTCCGGCCCGCCCGGCGCCACAGGTTACGGCGAAGGCCGCCCCGCCGTCCGCGAAGTGGTCGCCTACTGGCCCGCCCTGCTGCCGCGGACCGAAGTGCAGGCGCGCATCGAGGTGGTGGAATGAAGGTCCCCCTCTCCCGCCTCGCCCATACGCGCTCCGGAGACAAGGGCGACGCCGTCAATATCGGCGTCATCGCCTGGCGCGACGAACACTACGCGCTCCTGCTTCGCGAACTTACCCCGGAGCGCATCCTCGACTTCTTCCGCGACCGCGTCCGAGGCCCCGTCGAGCGCTACGAACTGCCGAACCTCGCCGCGCTGAATTTCCTCATCCACGGCGCTCTCGGGGGCGGCGGAACCGTCTCGCTCCGTACGGACGCCCAGGGTAAAACCTTCGGCGCCGCGCTGTTGGCGCTCGACATTGAAGTGGCGCCGGACGACCCGCCCCTATAATAAGAGCAGCGCTACGCGCCCGAGGGGGAGATGATCGTCACCGAAACGACGCCGGCCGTTCACCCGCCGTATCCTTATTTCACCGAAGAACACGAACTGATCCGCCGCACCGTCAAGCAATTCTGCCTCGACGAGATCGCGCCCCGCGCCCAGGAATGGGAAGAGGCCCGCGCCTACCCGAAGGAGCTTTTCAAACGCGCCGCCGAACTCGGCCTCTTCGGCATTCGCATCGACCCGGAATGGGGCGGCGTCGGCATGGACTGGTGGGCCGTCGCCGCCATGTACGACGCGCTGCGCTACACCGATTTTCCCAGCCTCAACATTGGCTTCATGGTGCAGTCCGACCTGACCATCCCCCTGATCGGCGACCTCGGCACGGACGAACAGAAACACGAGTTCATGAAACCCGCCATCGCCGGCGACCGCATCGCCGCCCTCGCCATCAGCGAGCCCGGCTGCGGCTCCGACGTCGCGGCGATGCGCACCACCGCCCGCGAAGACGGCGGCGACCTGGTGATTACCGGGCAGAAGCTTTGGATCACCAACGGCGTCATCGCGGACTTTCTGCTGCTCGCCGTCCGCACCTCGGAGCACCGGCACCGGGGCATCTCGCTCGTTTTGCTTCCCACCGATGTGAAAGGTTTCTCCGTTGGCAAACGGATCGCCAAGGTGGGGCACGTCGCTTCCGACACCGCCCACTTGTACTTCGATGAGTGTCGCATCCCCGCCAGCTACGTGCTCGGCCGCCGCAACCACGGCTTTTACTACATCATGGAGCACTTCCAGGGCGAGCGACTCGCTACCTCGCTGCTGGTGTTGTCGTTCATGGACCGGTCGCTCGAACTCGCCATCCATTACGGCAAGGAGCGCCACGCCTTTGGCCATCCCGTGATCAAAAACCAGGTCTGGCGGCACCGCTTCGCCGAACACCGCGCGAGCGTCGAAGCCGCCCGCTGGCTGATTTACCGCGCGCTCGATCTGATGAACCGGAAGAAAAGCGCCAATCGCGAAATCTCCATGGCGAAGCTCTTCGCCACCGATCTGTCCCAGCGCGTCACCTACGACTGCATGCAGATGTTCGGCGGCTTCGGCTACACCACCGAATACCCCATCGGCCGCATCTGGCGCGACATGCGCCTCTACACCATCGGCGCCGGAACGTCGGAAATCATGAAGGAAATCCTCGCCAAGCAGGACGGCTTGTAGTTACTCCCCGACCTGCTCCCGGCTTGAGGCCGCCCCGCGGCGTAGTCGCCGCATCCGCCCCACCGCATCTACGGAGAGAGAGTTGCGGATAAAAGTATCTTATAGTATTAAATGCGGCGCGCGAGGTCATGCGGCTTTGCGCGCCGGGGTTCAGAGCAGGCGGCGACGACGGCCTCACCGGGACAGGGAGGTGAGGACATGGTGGTTGGTAGTCGAGTTCTACTCGCGGCGGGCGCCGCTTGCGTATTGGGACTGTTCTCCGGCCGGGCCGCGGCGGAGAAGGTAATCAAGGTTCACGTCTGCAACCTTGCGGATGTACCGGCCCCCATCCTCGCCAAAGCCATCAAGGAAGCCAGGCGCGTATTCGCGACGGCGGAGATCACGCTGACGTTCCGCGACAGAGGTCCGTCGCAGAAGTTCATTTTCGACCCGCACAAGGCGCCGACCGATCTCTTTGTGCGTATCCTGCCGGAATCTCTCAGCGCGCGCTTCAGCAAAGACCGCACCGTCCTCGGCTTCGCGCAGCCTGTGGGCGAGCGCGAGTTCCCCTACGTCGTCAGCATCTTCTACGCGCGCGTTTGGGCGAGGGCGAAGGAGGCCGGCCTCAATCCCGCCATTATCCTCGGACATGTGATAGCGCACGAACTCGGCCATCTGCTCCTGGGAGCGGAGGCGCACTCACTACGGGGGATGATGCGCTGTCGATGGTTCGCCGACGAACTCACGGCCGCCGTTCAGGGCCGTCTCCTTTTCCGTCCCGAGGAAGCCGAGCGGATGCAGGCGCAGGTGGCCGAGCGAGTCACCGCGGCCCGCGCCAAACCGACGCGGACGCTGTTGCCCGCGGCAACTACGAACCGGCCCGCCGGAGCGCCCCCCGTTTCGCTCTTTCACGGCGAGCGCTGAGCGCCTGTCCGGTCAGAAAGCAACAGTTCCAGACCGCGATTGTGACGGCAACCTGCGGGAGGAGTGGCGATCAGCCGGGCGGCGGTGGGACCGCCGCGCAGGATGAGATCCTGGATGAGATCCTGCCCCACCCAATTATCGGATAGCGATCGTCACTCCGTCCTGACTCTGGGCGCTGCCGACGCTAACCCGCACAGGAACAGCGTCGCCCGTCGGAGCGTTGTCGGGAATCAGGAGGTTGAACTGCATCACGCCCGTCACCAAGCCTGGAGTCGAGCCGGCGTACGTGACCGTGGCCGGCGCGTCGCCAACGGTGGCGGAGAGCGGCAACTGAAGATGGCGTGGCTCGGGAACGATGACGCCGTCCTCGCACGCCGGAGAGGTGGCCCCGCCCGACGTGCCGAACGCCGTCACAACGCTCCCCCTGGGGGCGGGATTCGTGGGGCTGTTTACGGAATTGTCGGGCCAGTTGAGGATGACGCCCTGGCCGCGGCCGTCGCCACTGACAGTGAATATTCCGGGGTTTGCGGATGCGACGGCCAAGACAACCGGCCCTGAGGGCTGTCCTTTATATTCCACCCGCACTTCCGTGAGTTGGCGCTGGGCAACCGCGGCTGGGACTACCGCGTTGATTTGGGTCGACGAGACAAACAGCAGCGGCGCCGCGTGGCCATCGAACAAGACGCGGGTGTCCGCAAGTTGGTTCGTCACCGATTTGCCGTCGGGAGTGAGTTGGAGGGAGACCGGATCCACGGGGCCGAGGTTCGCTCCGAAAAACGATATGAGCTGGCACGGCGCAGCGCCGCCGCTGAGGAAACTCGCGCTGTTCACCGTGTCGCCGGAGGTGAATTTGGGTTGGGGAAGAATCACAACGCCCGGGTCCGCCGAGACTTGCATCGGGGAACGCGCGATGACGTTCCGGTTCTGATCGAGATACAGGAAGCGGTAGAAAGAAATGGCGCCCGCTTCCAGGCTGTAGCCGACTTCGCACGACGAGCCGGCCGCGCATGCTACCTGCGCGGTGTAAGACGGTCCGATGAGCGTATCGGTGGAACCGTCGTACCGGTTGGAGTATTCGACAATCACCGATACGACCCCCTGGGCGTCAGGCGTGGCGCGCAGGGTTACCTGGCGCGTGCCCGATCTCGCGGCCTTTGTCGTGAACGAGCCTTCGGACGCGTCGCCGCCGCAGTGCAGCCGGTACCAATACGTCGTGCTTGCAGAAAGCGGTACGTTTCCGCCAATGCGAATGGTTCTCGTTCGCCGCTGACTATCGACGATGCTGTCGGACTGGCGGTCGCTCCCGGGCCTGGAGAACAGGCTGGGGTTGAGATCCGGGATCGACGTCGAGAGATCGCGCTGGTCGCTCACTTCGACGACGCAGGGGATTCGCTGGATAGGCTCGGTGAGCCGGTACTTGAACAGCGCCTGGCGATCGGTGGTTTCAATCACCAGGTCCCGGATTTGGGGGAGTTGGTTGAAGTCGGCGCCGATGTCCGCGCCGTCGGTTCCGCCGCGTTTGGCGAAATTGCCTTCACGCACGCTGTAGTCGCCGCCGGAGTAATTGGCAAACAGCCTGCCGTACCGGGGATCGTCAAAATCCCAGTCGATTCCGCAACCGGTATTGGTGGAACACAAGTTATAAGTCTCTCCCGTGCTGTATCGGCGCAGATCGACGCCCGCGATGATGTTCTTGTTAAACTGCGTCACCGGACAAGGCTTGCCGCCGCACAGGAGGTTGTCGAGGGAAGAGGAACCTTCGGTGTGAGACGCGCCTCGGATACCCCCTTGATTGCCTCGGGGGAAAATGTTGTTAAGGAGTTCGGCGTCGCCTGCGTGCAGATCTCCGCGGCCTTCCAGTTGAATGGCCGTGACGGGCGCATTGCGGCCGAAGATCGTATTGTTGTGAATTCTGACCCGGGGCGGCAACGTTCCGAGAAAGAGGTAATTCCTGGTGTTGACGCAGCCGCCGCCCACGGCGCTCCACTTCCGGCAATCGAGGTCCTCCATCAGATTATTACGAACAAGGATGTCGCCGATTTGCCCAATGACGCCATTGGTCCACTGCGCGATGGTCAGGCCGACAGGTCCCCCGCGGATGACGTTGTTCGTGAACGTGATCTGGTGATCCCACGCGGACCGGCAGCCTCGTTGGCCGTAAGTATAGGGAACTCCAGTTTGCGTGCCCGCATCGGTTGTCAACGTAAGCCGGAGGTGGTCGCCCGGCTCGAAAGAGGCGATCCTATAGTCCACTCCGTTGATCTTGATGTTGAATGGATCGACGTTATTCCAGGTCAGAGGTTGATGCAGGTTGGGCAGCGGTCTGCCGTCTCGCGCGCGCACGGATGCGCCAGTTACGTCGACCACGCCCGAATACTCCGGCACGCACTGGCAGTTTGCCGTCCCCTCGACGCAGTTGGAGAGCTTGAACACAACGTTGTTATCCTGCCCGTCGATCCAATGACGGGCAAAAACATTGTGCTGTATCTGCATGCGGCGAGCGCTTTTGATTTCGAGATTATTCTTGGCCACCAGGTGGGCGTTGGAACTGGACACGCAGGCCCATGTGATGCCGTTATCCACCACGGTTCCGCCGACGCTTTCGGGCCAGGCCGGTTCCATGTTGCCGGTAATTCCAGAGTTCCGCGCTACGTACGTGTAACCGGTGTTTCTCGACGGACGGATCACGCGTCCTCGGAAAACGACCATTCCTCCCGACCAGGGGCTGAAGCGCATCCTCTCTTCCATCCGCGGAAAGTAATTGAAGCGGATCATGCCCTCGATCGCGCCATCGAAGTAGGTTCCGATCCCGCCAAGCAGGAGATTCTCCGCGGCGCCGCCCAGATAGCAATTTTCAATGATGAGAGGACCGACGCCCTGGACGGCGTTGATTGCCTGCGTGTCCGCGTTTAACTCCCGTATTCCGTCAATGTAGGAATTCCTGATTGTCACGTGGCGTCCATGGACGGAGATCATGCGCCGAACGATGTAACTATAGTCCTGCTCGAAAAGACACTGGTCGACGACGATGTTATCCGGCTGCTGGAGAGGAGATCGCAGCGTCGTTCCGAAATAGGAACCGCTGTTGCCGATTAACAGCGGACCTTCTCCGGTGACGGCAACGATCGTCGAAAAACGCAGACCCCAGAGCCGAATATACGTCGCGGGCGTATCGTTGCCGGCGATGCCAAGCGCCCACGGTCCCGTTGCCGCAATGGTGGGCATTAACGGGGCGTAGGCGGGCGTAACGCGAGCATCCGGGGCGGGGAGTCTCGCGTCCTGGGTAGTCGTAATGGTCAGGTAGCCGCTCGAACCCGGGCGCGCGGTGATGACCAGCGATCGGTTGCTCCGGAAGAGACGGCCGGCTTCCAGTTTGATGGTATCGCCCCGGTGCGCATCGTCAAGGGCGGTCTGAACCTCGCCGACTTCCGCCTGCGTGCAGGTGCTTGCCGCGCACCGGATGGTGTAAGTGCATGGCCGGCTGGAACAGTTTGAAGGTTCTTTCTGCGTGGCGCCGAACACAACAACGACGGAGAACAACCCGGCGGTTATCCACTTCACTTACTATCCTCCAGATGACCGCTATTATACCAACCGGACCGCGGCGGACCCGCGGTTCACCTGCTGCGCCGGAAGCTTCGCAGAAGCTCGCGATAGCGCAGGACGCGCTTGCGGAACGCCACCATCAGCACCGCGGCGTAGACCACGGCGCCAACCGCGACCTCAATCAACAGCCTGGTCAGATGAGGCCAGTTGCCGGGGAGCGCGTGGGCGACGGCGAGTACGGCGCCCAGCATCGCGAGGGACGCCACCAGGGGCGGCGCGATCGCGTTCAGATACTCCTTCGCGCTCAGGTCGATCGACCGGAACACGCGCACGTACATCGGCATCACCATGATCGGATAAGCAAACGTCCAGGCGGCCCCAAGGCCGGTTGGGCCCCAGTGACTGCCGGCATAGAAAGCGAAGGGCATTACCACGAGGGTGGCCAGATAGACGCGCATGGTGAACGCCGTCTGCCGGAGCGCCGTCAGCACTTGCGGCATCAGCGTAGCGATCGTGCGCAGACCGGTGTAGAACGCCAACCAGCGCAGCGGCGCCGCTACGCCGCCCCATTGTTTCCCCAGCGCGACGGCGACGAATTCCTCGGCCACCGCCGCGAGCCCCAGAACGGCCGGGAAGGTGAGAAAGGACAGGCTCTCGGTTGTGGCCACCAGGTACCGGCGCATCGCCGCCGGATCCTGCTGAATCCGCGCAAAGAGGGGACCGGTGACCCGCATGATGACGGCGGTGATCTTCTCGCCGGGCATGCTGGCCAGGTTCAGCGCGAAGGTGTATGCGCCAAGAGCCGAAACCGCCAGAACGCGGCCGCCCACGATGATGTCGGATTGCGTATAACCGTACCAGGCCACCCGGGCCGTCACCATGTGAGACCCGAACCGCAAGGCCGCGCCGATGTCCCGAAGCCGGGGCTTGGCGTACGGCGCCCGGACCCAAACCATCGCCACCACGGCCGCCGCGGCCGTGCCGCACAGCCCGCCCGCCACCAGCGACCAGTATCCGAGCCCCAGAAACGCGCAGACCAGCGTCGTCAGGGCCTGAACCACGGATTGCAAACCCTCCGCCAGCGAAAGCAGCTTGTAGTTCATGTCCCTCTGGAGAACGCCCATCTGCACAACGCGTAGGGCGGTCATGAAGAAGCCGATGCTGGTCACGATCACCACCGGCTCGAGCTTTGGGGAGCGAAAAAAAGCCGCTACGAGCGGCGCCACCGCCGCCGAGAATCCGAACGCCGCGACGCCAAGCAGCAGGCAGACCGTGTTAAGCTGCGCCAGCGCATGCCGCTGGAGTTCCCGCATGTTCACGACGGCCGTGCCGATGCCGAACTCGGCCAGCACGTTCATCAGGCCGAAATAGACCGTGGTTGGCGCCACGGTGCCGAAGTCGGAGGGCGACAGGAGCCGGGCGATAATGAGGAGCGAGGCCCACGAGAGCACTTGCGTAAACCACTTGGCGCCGGCCGTCCAGGCGATGCCGCCGACGAAGGCGACGTCCAGTTTCTTGCGATCGATGGAATCCACAGGCGGGCTAAGGTCTGCCTTAGGCACTCGATCCATTCTAACGTTCGCGATGCCTGACCCCGTCCGCGTTCTGTTGATGGTCCGGACGCTCGATCTCGGCGGGAGCGAACGTCAACTCAGCGTGCTGGCTCAGAATCTCGACCCGGCGGCATTCGAGGTCCACGTCGGTTGCTTGCGAGCCGGCGGGGCAAGGTTCCGCGATCTGCGTTCGGCCGGCGTGCCAATCGTGGAGTTCCCGGTTTCGTCGTTTGTCCGGCCCTCGGTAGCCGGCGGGGCGCTCCGGCTGATTCGATACCTGGCCGAGCATCGGATACAGATCGTCCACACGTTTGACTGGCCGATGAATCTGTTCGGCGCCTCCGTGGCCCGGGCCGCAGGCGGCGTCATTGTCGTCACGAGCCAGCGGGCGCACCGGGAACTCTCACCGGGGCTGCCCCGCCACCTGCTTCGCGTGACGGACCAGTTCTCCGACGCCATCGTGGTGAACAGCGACTTCGTAAGACGGCATCTGGTGAACGAGGAACGGGCGCCGGCCGGCAAAATACGTCTCTGCTATAACGGCATCGATCTCGCGGCTTTCTCTCCGGAGCCGCGTGAAAAGCCGGCGGAGTTCGGCGGAGCGGCATTGGTGGTCGGCGTCGTGTGCGCGCTGCGTCCGGAAAAGGGGCTCGCCTGCCTCCTGGATGCGTTCGGCAGAGTGGCCCCGCGGCGCCCCGGCATCCGGCTGGCGATCGTCGGCGACGGCCCGTCCTTGCCGGACTTGAGGAATCAAGCCGATGGCCTTGGCATCGCCGATCGCTGCGTATTCGTGCCCGCCGCCGGCTTCGTTGTACCCTTCCTTCGCGGCATCGACATCTTTGTACTGCCGTCGCTATCGGAAGCGTTCTCGAACGCGCTGATGGAAGCGATGGCGTGCGGCTGTTGCGCCATCGCTTCGCGGGTGGGAGGCAATCCGGAATTGGTCTCCGACGGCGAAACCGGACTTCTGTTTCCCGCCGGCGATCCGGAGGCGCTGGCGGATCGCATTCGGTCGCTGGCTGACGATGCAAGTGTTCGCCAGCGGCTGTCCGGAGCCGGCGCCCGATTCATCCACGCGAATTTTTCGCAGGAAGCCTCCGCACGGACCATGGCGGAGATCTACCGGTCGCTGCTCGAACGGTAGCAACTCGTCAGCGAGCCACGCCGGGCATTCCCGATCAGTCGCGGCTTCTTCTGCCCCTGCCGATGACCTGGCTAAGCTGGCGCAGCGCCTCGATTTCACTCTTCGTCGGCAGATCGGCGGCGTACCACGCGTCCACCTTCTTCTTCACCTCGGCGACGGAATTCCGCCGCGGATGGTCGCCCCAGAACGCGCCGATCCGTTCCAGCGCCTTTTGCGCTTTCGCCTGCTCGCCCGACTTCTCATAGGCCACCGCGAGCAGATACTCCTGAATTCGGTAGTCCGGATTGTGCGGCTTGCCCGTGCCGAGACGCTCCGGGTATTCCTTCGATTTCTCCAGCCACTCGACGGCTTTCGGATACCGGGCCTGCTTCATGTCCGTCAGCGCGAGCGAAACCTGGCACTGCATGTACAGGTCGTGCACGTCGCGCTGGCCTTCGAACGGCAGAACGGTGGCGTGCTCCAGCAGGCCATAACAATCCTGGTAGCGGCCGTTGTTGAGATAAGTCCGGGCCAGCAGAATCTTCATCAGGTCGGCGTCGGGGAAGCGTTTGGAGGTTTCGACGGCCACCTTCAACGCCTTTTCGTGCTGGCCGCGGTCAGTGTAGAAGCGGCCCAGGTGATAGGCGCTCCGCCAGCTATCCTTGTCCAGGGCGTAGGCCCGTTCGTAGTCCTTCTGGGCCCTCGCCGGCTCGGAGTCTTGCCGCAGGTACGCGCGGCTGACGTAGAAGGTCGGATAGTCGGGCTGGTCAGCCTGCCCATCCCAAGTGGATAGCGCGTCCGCGCGGCGATTGATGCCCCAGTAGATCAGCCCGAGGTAGTATTTCGGCTTCCAGTCGCCGGGCCGCGCCTGGTTCGCCCACTGAAATACCGGAATCGACTCTTCCCGGAACGGGAACACCAGGAACGGCGACATTCGGTTGGCTTCCTCGAGAAGCTGCCGGCTCTTGTCCGGCGCCTTCTCCCGCTGCAAGTAGGCAAGCCAGTACAGAATTTCCGCCTGCTTCGGCCCTGCGCCGAGCAGTCGCAGCGCTTCGGCGGGCAGCCCCAGGTTCACGTAGTACATCGCGAGTTCGAGATACGTTTCGTGAGGCAGTTCGTTGCGGATGAGAGATTTGAATTCGTCGAGCTTTGCCTGGTCCTGCGTCAGCAGATAGCGCTCGAACCGAGCCAGGTGATCGAGCGGATCGATCTCCAGGATCTTATCGAGCGTCTTTCCCGCCGCTTCTCTCTCGTTCCGCAGCCTGTATAACGTGCTCAGCGACTGGAGGGCCTTGATGTTCTGAACGTCGTAATCGAGCGAGCGCGTCAGAAATTCCAGCGCGCGGTCGTACTTCTTGTCCACCAGGTAGACCTCGCCCAGCAGCGCGTTGGCCGACGAGCGGTACTTCATCGAGCGGGCTGCCCAGCCGAACGTCTCCTTGGCGTCGGTGAGGTTGCCCATCTTCCGAGCGATGACGCCGTAGATGTAATTCGCGTCGGCGTCGTACATCGCGTAGTCGAGCGCCTTTTCGGCGTATTCCAGCGCTTTCGGGTACTCGGCCCGGCGCGTGTAAAGCTCCGCCACCCGCGTCAGCGCCCGCATGTGGAGCGGCTCCTTCTTCAATAGCTGAAGGTACTTCTCCAGCGCGAGATCGTAATTGCGGCCCTTCTCCAGCCGCTCCGCCGACTGGTAAAGGCCCTCGAGGGTGTTCTCCTCGTAATTGCGGAAGTTCAGAGGACGCCGCAGGAGGTTCGCTTCCGGATCGTCCGCGTAGGAGATCTTGTCGCCGATCTTCACTTCAAGCGCGCCCTTCTTCACCGTCGCCGGCAGGGTCTTCTGGAACACCTCCATCGGCTTAAGGCTCACGCGCTCGCGATGGACTTCCTTGCCGCCGGCCAGCAGCACCAGGTCGTCGTCGATCTTCTGCAACGCGGAAAATCCGACGGTGACGCCGCTGCCGGTATTCTTCACGTTCAGCGCGCCGTACGGCGAGGCCTTCACCATCGGGCCGATTTCCTTGAACGGGAACCAGAGTTCGCTCCATTGATCGGTGGTGTACGGGGCGAAGAACTCGTGGTCGTCCTGGTCCAGCAGCCGGCCGGTCTGCGGCTCAAAGTACGGTCCGTCGGAATCGGTGAGCAGGTTCTCCCAGATTCCGCCCGCGCGGGACAGCGGCCAGCGGAAGAACTTCCGCCCCGGCATGTCCTGCGGCAATGCCCAGTGGCCCGAGCCGAACTTCGCGTTGTGCCAATAGCTTGCCATGAACTCGTCCAGAACGCCGTGAATGAAGTAGCTGCCCTGGTCCGAGTCGCTGTGCTCCTTGTACAGCGCCAGGTTTCGCCCGTCTTCGGTCATCGGCCACGGCGCTTCGTCCACGCTGTAGTCGTGCCCGATGTACCGGTTGCCTGGAAAGACGAATTCCAGATCGTCCGACAGCCGGTTCGCCGCATTCATCCAGACATAGTAGGACTGGTTCAGCGGCTGCGGGTTGTACCAGAGCCCCTTCGATTCGAAGTACGCCTTGTCCGGTGGAACGGTGAACGTCACGCGCCAGAATGTGCGCGACGGCAGATCCAGGTTCCCCACGATGCAGCTCACGCTGCCGTCGGGGTTCCTGCGCGTGAGGTAATCTACCGGCGTGGCCGTGGCCGGCGTGTGGCCGACGATGCCGAAGTTCAACTCGATGCCTCCCGACGTCCATGGGCCGCGCAGCGCGATGTGACGGAACTTCCGCACCTTGTTGTAGTAGATGAACTCCTTGCCCGTGCTCTTTTCGATGGCGGCGAAGAGCTTCCCCCCTTCCTCCGGCATGACGAGCGCCTCGATGTAGGGGTTCTCCAGCTTGACCACGTTCCACGCCTGGTCGACCGGTTCGTAGCTCAGCTTGTCAAAGAAGAAATACGGGTACAGCCGCGGCCCGCGCCCCCACATGCTCGATCGCGTCATGATCGGCATCGGGTCGGGCCCCGAGAATGGATAGGTCTTGAAGACCTGTTTCTCTTCCTTTACGGTAGCGGTATCGCCGGCCAGCAAGGCGCCGGGGGCGAGCAGGAGAATGATAACTACGGCGAAGCGAATTCTGGGCATGACGCCCATGAGTCTAATGAACCCGCGCCCTTCAATGCAACCCGGCGGCGCCGTACAATACATTGCACAGGGGAGGGGTGAGTTGTCCATCGACGCAAACCATCCTTTACGCAGGCTGTTCGCGGGATTGGTCGAACGGCGGCTGTTCCAGGACGCCCAGCTAAGCGATACCCAAGCCGTCACCTACATCGCGGAGCTGCTCGCCGAGTTCACCCACGTTCGGAAACTGTATCGCATCCGCAACGCGCGCGGCCAACGGCTGCAAGACGTCGGGGAGATGCTGATCGAGTCGAACCCGTTGCTGGAGGGCCGCTCGTTCGACTACGAGCGGGCGGTGCGAAAGCACATCGGCGACTACACCTTGTTCCTATCCGGCCTGTTTCCGGAGTACGTGGCTTCGCTGCCGCGCCGCGGCTTGCGGCTGGACGCGCTGGTGGATTACGTCAAGGCCGGCAAGGAGTCCTACCGCATCGTGGCCGCCTTCGACCAGTTCGAGTACCGGTTCGAAGCCCCGCTGTTCCGGCGGCTGTCGGATTCGTTCGAACTCTGCGTCTACGGGTTGAACCTGGTCAAGACGGATCTCGAGCGCTTCCAGCAGGGATACTATCGGGGGCTCCGATCAGCCCTCGGTTCCGAATAAGCGGCCCAGTTGGCCTGTTGGGATCGATTCGTCCACCAGCATCACGGGTATGCCGTCCCGGACGGCGTAGATCCGCTGTCCGTCCACGGTGATCAGGCCCTCCTGAAGCGGGTCCTTCACCACCGCGCCGCTCTCGTACTTTACCTGGCCGGCGCCGATCCGTTCGTTGATGTCCCGGATGGCGTCGTCGTCGAGCGCCTTTAACGGGGTTTTGGTGAGCGGGCAACACAGAATTTCGAGCAGGTCGGGTTTCACGGGCATCTTTTCTCGGCGGTCCTTGCCGGTCTCTCAAAGGATAACTCAAGGCTCGGCGGTTGCGGCGACCGCCCGGTATTTCTCCAGGGCGGAGCGGTATTCGGCGATGGCTTCGGCCGGGAGAACGCTTTCGCTCCGCTTCATCTCCGTCTGGACCCGCTCGATGAGATACTCGATCTCGGCTTTCCGCGGGCGCGGCGGCCGGCCTTCGATGTCGATGAAGACGGGGCTCGAATGGGCGAACCGGATGCGGCCGCCCGGCAGCTTTTGGATTGCCCGTACAGCGACCCAGCACGACGCCGGCGGGCGAATCGCCGTCTTCGCCGGAGACTTGCCGAGTGCCGTGACCTTGCCGTTCACCACCAACTCGATCCGATCGACGGGAAGATGACTTTCGACGGTCGCCTCGATCGCCGCCTCGATGGGGGCTTTCACGCGAAACGTGTGGCCCGGCGGCTGCCCGTTGACCGTGACGAACAGCAGCGGACCGGTGGTGATGAAGCTGCGCCCTTCGTTCAGCCCCTTCAGCCATGTCTGGGGCGTCAACTTGCCCTCGACCTTGACATAAGCTCGGCCAAATCCCAGCGGAACCGGATGCACGCCGGAAGCGGTCCCGGCCGTCGGCCTCATCCGGAACCCCGCGTTGAGCAGAGCGTAGTAATTCTGGAAGGTGTAGTCGATCCAACCCCACTCGGTCCAACCGCCGCGGCTGTCCTTTTCGATCTCCATGTACGGCGCCGAGGGCTCGCCCCACTCGGGAAAGCCGAACCCGGCGGGCCACATGTGGTTGTTTGCAAGTTCGTACAGGTGGACGTTCAGCAGCGGCGGCAGCGCCATCGACCAGGGCCACGCGTGCTTGTCGAGCTCCAATAGCGCGCCTTCGTCGGCCGCCTGGCGCGCCACCGGCCCGAGCGGCGGAACTCCCGCCCGGTACTCGGAGCGGTGTCCGATGATGAACAGCGCCCCGAGCGTGTGCGGCTTCCCGCTCACGGTGAAGATCTCGTACTCGGTATTGCGCGGCCAGATCAGGTGGGCGTCGTCCACGCGGATCGTTTCGGCCGGGATCTCCCCGGCCATGCTCTTGTCGCCCTGGCTTGGCGGCTGAAACGCGTGCGTCACCCAGTAGACGAGCGGGAAGGAGACGTTCAGGTCCTCCGCCAGCGCGAGCGTGCGCAGTTCGTCGAGCGTGCGGTGGACGTGGGTGTCGCCGGAATACCAGCCTCGGGCCGCCATGTCCGTGAAGCGCTTCAGCGCCAAAGTGACTTTCGCCGGCGCGCTCTCAAGCCGCACCGTCGTCTCCGCCGGAACGTACTCTTTGCCCCGCTCCGCCATCAACCGGTAGCTGCCCGGCGGCAACTCGGCCACGAACGGGCTCGCCGTGAGCGCGGTGTGGATCTCCGTGACGCTGCCCCGCTGCTTTTCGTACGGGACGGCCGCGCCGCCGGCCTGCGCGGACCTGACCAGATGCCACTTGCCCGGAGGACCCTCCACGTAAAGGCGGCACGGCAGAAGCCGGCCGGTGGCGCCATCGATCACCTGGCCATCCAGCCGCACTTTCGTCTCCTGAGAGTACGCCATCGGAATCGATACGAGCAGAACAAGCACGCAGGTCCGGATCATGGCCCGTAGTTTAACCGGTTTGTCGTATCATGCGAGCATTCGCACTCATGCCAGAAACACGCTTCCGGCTCACGTTCACGCAATGGCTGATCTGCTTTGTCGCCGCCCTGGGATTCGCCTTTGACATCTACGAACTGCTGGTGCTGCCGCTGATTGTACGGCCCGCCATCATGGAACTGGGCGGCTTCGCGCCCGGCTCCCCGGAATTCAACCAGTGGGTGGGCATGCTGTTCTACGTGCCGGCGCTGTGTGGCGGCGTGTTCGGACTGCTGGGCGGCTACATGACGGACCGCCTGGGACGGCGGCGCGTCCTGGTCTGGAGCATCCTGATCTACGCCGGCTCGGCTTTCGCCGCCGGCTTCGCCACGTCCCTGCCGCAGTTGCTGTTCTTCCGGTGCACCACCTTCATCGGCGTCTGCGTCGAGTTCGTGGCGGCGGTGGCATGGCTGGCTGAGCTGTTCCCGCACCCCAAGCAGCGCGAGGCGGTCCTCGGCTACACGCAGGCTTTCTCGTCGCTCGGCGGACTGCTGGTCACCGGCGCCTACTACCTCGCCGTCACGTACGCGGGTTCCCTCCCGGCGGTGCATGGCGGGCACGAAGCGTGGCGCTACACGCTGATGTCCGGCGTGGTGCCTGCCATACCGCTGATCATCATCCGGCCGTTCCTGCCGGAATCGCCGATGTGGCGGGAGAAGAAGGCGGCCGGCACGCTGAAGCGACCGAGCTTCGCCGAGCTGTTCCGCCCGGCGTACCGGCGGACGACGCTGGTGACGGCGCTCATGGTCGCCTGTAGCTACGGCGCGGCGTTCGGGGCGATCCAGCACGTGCCGCGCATCGTCCCAGGGCTGCCGGAACTCGCCGGGATGGCGCAGGCGCGGGTGGAGCAAACCGTCAGCGCCGTCCAGTTCGCCCAGGAGATGGGCGGTCTGTTGGGCCGGATCATTCTCGCCGCCCTGGCGGTCTGGATGGTGGGCCGCCGGCGGCTGCTGCGGACCTTCCAGGTCCCGGGCCTGATCGTCATGCCCGTGGTGTTTCTGTGGGCCGCGCCGCACGACCTGACGCTGCTGAAGATCGGGATCTTTCTGGTCGGCATGCTGACGGTGGCCCAGTTCAGCTTCTGGGGCAACTACCTGCCGCGCGTCTACCCCACGCACCTGAGGGGTACCGGCGAGAGCTTCGCGGCCAACGTCGGGGGCCGGATGATCGGAACCTCGGCGGCATACGTGACGACGCACCTGGCCAACGTGACGCCCGGCGCCACCGCGCCAATCCAACTGGCGTACGCGGCGGCCATCGTGGGAACGGCGGTCTACGTGATCGGCTTCATCGCCAGCTTCTGGCTGCCGGAGCCGGAGCGGCAGGCGCTGCCGGAATAGCGGCGGCGCCTACGGGCGGAGGTAGAGGATCAGCGTCCGGCCGTCGGAGTGGAACTCGCCGCCGTGGGCGGTTTTCGCTTCGGTGATCGGGTACTTGTGGGAGAGGTACTCGGCTTTGGCCACCATGCCGGTTTCGATCAGGCTCTCGCCGATGAACTCACGTTCCTTGTCCACGTCGGGATCGATCTTGTGGGTGATCTTGCCGTCGCGCTGGTCCCGCTCGAAGCCGATGTCGTGCGTCCCCGCGCCGACCCAGACCGCGTGGCCATCGAGGGTAAACGGCGCCTTCCACAAGCGGAAATGGTGCCGCTCCGCCACCACCTGGATAGGATCGGCGTGGGCGTAGCCGAAGTCCTGCGGGCGGCCGAACAGGTAGAGTTCGCTCATCGGCATGGTGAGGTAGGCCTGCTTGGAAATCGACGTCAGGATGGCGGCGACGAGGGCGTCGCCGACGTCCCGGTCCACCTGGACCCAGCCGGCCGCCCCCAGCGCGGACGTGACCCTCTCCTCCGAGCCCACGATGACGAAATTCACGCGGTCGCCCGGCGCGCCGCCGGCGTCATGGACGCGCAGCGGGATCTCGTTGTCGAACGTCTCCTGGGTCAGGCTGGGCAATTCGACATCTTTGTTCTCCGGAGCGGTGGCGGGCGCCTCAAGCTGTTCGAACTTCACTTTGAACTCGCCCTCCGCGGTTTCGCTGCCCGCTTGGTTCAAGCCGAGGAACAGGCGGCCGCGAATCGGCGCTATGCCTTCCCACCTGGAACCGACCAGAAAGGGCCGGGCCGCGGCGCCTTCGCCAATGCGGCCGATCAAAGCGCCAAGTCCGGCGGCGTTCACCGGGTAATTCCGCAGCAGGTCGCGCCAGTTGCGGGGCAGGCCTTCGGGTCTCACGGGGGACGCTGAGCCGGCGTAGGTGAGTTGTCCCTCGGCGGTGAGGAGGAATTTCTCGCCCGCCGCGACATCGATGCCCGTGTCGAGCCAAGCCGCGCCTCCCGGCACTCTGATCTCCCGGCTCTTGACCTGTTTCGCCGCGGCGCTCGCGCCGAGGCACACGACAAGAGAAGCAACAAGAAGTCCCCTCATGGCATGTATTGACGCTCTACCCTCAGGCTACCACCGGGTTTTGCAGAGAGCGGCAGCGGCGCTATCGTCCCGCTGGGATGGAGCGCAACAACTCCGATGCATCGGCGCGGACGGCGGCGTCCGGGTCCGAGGCGGCCTGCGAGAGGTGAGCGCGCGCTCCGGCGACGTCGCCGGTGGCGGCGAGCGCCATGCCGAGGCCGAGGCGGGCGCGTCCGAACTGAGGTCGCACGCGGACCGCTTCCCGGAAGGGGCGGACCGCGCGGGCCCAGTCCCCCTTTCGCGCATAGAGGTTCCCCAGGATTTCCTGAGCCTCGCCGAAATCGGGTTTCAATTTCACCGCGGCTTCGATCTGGGTTTGCGCTTCGTCGAAACGGCCGCGGCTTGCCAGCGCGGCGCCATAGCTGTAACGCGCGACGGCGTTCGAGGGTGCGAGCGAAACCGACTGCCGGAAATGGTATTCGGCTTCCTCGAAGTTGTTCCGCGCGACGAGCGCGTTGCCGAGGTTGTTGTGGGCGGACGAGAAGTCGGGCTGGCGGCGGATCGCTTCCCGGAGCGACGCCTCGGCGCGGTCAGGCCGGCCCATCTCGAGCAGGACGTTGCCCAGCGTGTCGTGGACCTCGGGCATGTCGGGATCGGAGCGCAGGGCCGCTTCCAGCGCGGAGACGGCGTCGGCGCGGCGGCCGAGCTGATAGTACGCGCGCCCAAGTTCGTGCAGCGTCTGGGCATCGCCGGGATCGATCGCGCGGGCGCTTTCGAGCTGTATGAGGGCGGCTGCCGCATCGCCCGTCTTGAGCAGCGCCGACGCCAGGCCGCGCATGGCGGGCGCGTACTTCGGATCGCGAGCCAGGGCCGCCCGGTACTGGGCGATGGCGCGTTCGCTCGCGCCTTCGTTGGCATAGGCCTGCGCCAGCTCGAAGTAGAACTCGGGGCGGGTGGGCTGGTGGGCGCGCAGCGCGGCTTCCAGTTGCGCGATGCCGGCCTTCAGGTTGCTTTTCTGCGCCACCTGCGCGAACGCAAGGTACAAGTCGCGGTCGGGCGACGGCGGCAGCGCCGGCGGATAGTGCAGCACGACCTCGCCCTGGTAGGAGACGCCCTCGATCTCCTGGCGCTCGGCGCGCGGAGCCAGCAGGTCGCGGGCCGGTTTGCGACGCAGGATGCGATGGTCGGTCATCGTCGCGTGTACGACGTCTTCGGTCCGGCGCCTGGGCATGTGGCACTCGATGCAATCGGCGCCGGCGGGGTGGATTCCGGCGGCGATGCGCGGCGCGAGCGCCTCCTGGTGACACTGGCCGCAGGCGGCGGAGTAGTGCGCGACCGCTTTCTCGCCGCGCGGAACGTCGTGCGGATTGTGGCAGGTGGTGCACAGGAGCTTGCCGCCGCTCTTCTCAAAGCAGGCGGATTGGAGCAGGCGGTAGGCGGCGCTCACGATCTCGAACTTGTCCTCGCGTCCGGATCCCGTCGCGTGGTCGAAGTGCAGCATGTAGTCGCCGAGCGGCTCGCCGGGCCGGTAGGAGAAGGCGCCGCGCTCGTAGCGCTGGATGGAGTTCGGCAGCGGGAAGCTGGTGGTCTCCAGGTGGCACTGCATGCAGACTTCGAGCTGGCGCTCGATGGTGAGCCGGGCCGGATTGACAATGCCGGCGCGGATCTCTTCGGCGGGCCGCTTCCGCTGGGCCGCTTCAATGTGCGCCCGGCCGGGCCCGTGGCAGCGCTGGCAATCGATGCCTTCGGGAAGGTCGTGCGGGAAGACGGGGTCGGCGCCGGCAAGGTCCCCGCCCGCCGGCACGTTCGGATAGGCGTTGTGGCAGAAGAAGCAGTCGTACGTGATCTTGCGGCGGAAATCGAGATGGGCGGCATTGTCGTACCCGGGACTCATGGCCAAGTAACCGCCGTTGGCCGGATACCATGACACCGGCATCTGGACGAGGCGGTTCTCGGCTGTCCGGTGCAGATAGCTGCGGGCGTGATTCCCGGAGCCGATCACGTAATGGATTTCCGCCTCCATCACGTTGGTCTCCTTTCCGTTGAACCCGGCCTGGTAGCGGCGGAGGAAATACCGGTCGCCGCGCCGGATCATCCGGTAGTGGCGGTCCGACAGCGCATGGTACAGGTAGCCGCCGGTCTCGAAATCCTCGACCATATTCGCGGGAATGGCGCGATAAAAGGCGCGGCCCATTCCCGTCTGGCGGAACGTTTTGGCGTGCGCCGGATGGCAGGCTGCGCAGGCGGAGGCGGCGACAAATTCGGACGGGGGGCGCTTTTCCGAGTGGCTACGATTGCAGGAGAAGGTTAGTAGCAACAGGGGCAAGGCGAGGCCGAAGCCTGGCCTTGCCCCGGGGAACAACACCGCCTAGAACTCCAGGCGCAAACCCATGGTGATGAGGCGGGCGCCCTGCTGCGGGCCGGTGGGCCGGCCGAAATTCGGGTTCCCGACGGCCGCGACAATGCCGCCAAAGTTGGTCCGGTTGAACGCGTTGAAGGCATCCGCCCGGAGTACGAGGTCCACAGAGCGATCTTGGCTCACCGGGACCTGAAGCCGCTTGACCAAGGAGATGTTGTCTTCCAGAACAGGCGGCTGGCGAAACTCGCGGAGGTAGTTCGACACCGATCCGATTTCGAACTCGCCGGGCGCGACGAAGGCGTTCGGACCGAACCAGCGCGTAGACGGGTTGTTGGGATCGAGCGTGGTGCGGTCGATGCCCGTACGGATGGGATCGGAACCGCGATTGGCTTTCTTGAAGCGGCTGAACAGCACTCCGGTCCCGATCGTGTTGGGGGCCGAGATCTGGATCGGCGCGCCGCTGCGATAGTTTTGGACCGAAGCGATCGTCCAATTCCCCAGCAAGAGGTTCACGATGAAATTGTCGGAGCGCAGGAACCGGCGGCCCTTGCCGAACGGCAGGTCGAAGGAGTTGAGGATGCTCACGACGTGCGGCTGGTCGAAGGGCGAGATCGCCTTCATGTCGGCCGTGTTGTAAGCGTCCTGGGCAGGCACGTTGAAGTGCTGGCTGAAGATCTGGCGGTAGTGGTTGGCCGCTTGCGCCTTCGACCAGGTGTAATTGGCCATCAGTTGCCAGGAGCCGAACCGGCGCTCGACTTTAGCCTGCAACGCGTCGTACCAGGTCCGGCCGACCCCGCTATTGCGGTCCAGCACGCCCAGGTATTGCGGATAGGGGCGTAGCGACTGCGCCACGGTCATGTTGTCCGGGAAGGCGTCGAAAGGCTTGGTGAAGCCGGCGTCGATGGCCGCCTGGCTGCTGATCGGCTGGCGCAGGAGCGAACCCATTTCCAGGCGGCTGATAGGAAGCTGGTTTAGCTCGATGGTCGAATTCAATCCGTGGCCCCGGTTGCCGACGTAGGCGATTTCAAACAGGAAGTTCTTCAGCTCCTGCTGAACCGTGAAGCTCCAGTTGTAGACCCGCGGCGCCTTGCCGAAATTCGGCCCCATTACGTCCATGTCCGGCCCCAGGATGCCGACCGTGGGATCGATTAGCGGAGGAGGCCGGAAACCCGCGGGAGGCTGGATGCCGCCGTCCCACTGGATGGCGCCGCCCAAGCCGTCGGACTCCCGGACGATCGGGTTGGCGAAGCCGAGGCGGCAGCCGCAGCCGCCGTTGCCGAGGGTTTGATAGAAAATACCGAAGCCGCCGCGCAGAACGGTCGTGGGCCGCACCCTGGCGGCGAAGCCGATACGCGGAGCGATGTTACTGAAGTCGGTGGGGTAGAACCGCTTCTTGCCCACGCGGCCGGCGCCGTTGCCGGCGAACACCACCGCGCCCGGCAGACCGCCCGCGGCGGGGTTGGGCAGGGTAAGGTCCACCATCGAGTAATCGCCGTTGAGGTCGTGCCAGTTGATGGGTACGTCATAGCGGACACCGAAGTTCAGGGTGAACATCGGGTTGAGTTTCCAGTTGTCCTGGAAGTAGGCGGCGTGATAACCGTACCGGATGTTGCCGAGCAGAACCGGCAGCGCCACGCGCTCGACCCGGTTGGGCAAGCCCAGCAGCACGCTGGCGAAGGCGTGGCCGGTGCCGGCGGTGTTGGTCGGCAGCGCGGTCTGCGCGCGGGCGAAATCATAGGTTCCGTTGGTTCCGGCCAGGTCGATCGGATCCGAGGTGGTATGCAGGCGGCGGATCTCGCCGCCGAATTTGAACTCGTGCCTGCCCCGGGTCCAGGTCCAGCCCTGCGTGAAGTGGTAGGTGATGTTGATCTGGCTGCCGTTTCCGACCTTGCCGTCCTGGACGCCCCAGTTGGTGAGGCCGTCGGCGCCGGTGAACCGGATGCGCGGCGTGGCGTCGGAATCGCCGGTGATGCCGGGGAATCCCAGGCGCGAGGCGCCGCCCTTCTGGTTCGGGTTATCCCAAAGCTGGCGGGTGCGCGAATAGCCGAAGGTGGAGTGGACCAGCAGCGTGGGGCGCAGGATCAGGTCGTGGTTCCAGCGCCAGTTATCCGGCCTCTGAAGGCCGAGCAGGCCCTGGCCCAACAGGCTGGGGAACGCGGTGAACTGGTTGTTGGATTCGTTTTCCCTGGTTACGGTGAACGCAATCCGGTTGTTCGGGGTGATGGCGTGATCGAATTTCAGGTTCCAGATGTAGCGGTCGTAGATCTGCTGGTTGACGAAGTCGAAGTTGCCGACCAGCGTGGGCCGCGTCGCGTCCGGAATCACGCCGACAAGGTTGTTGCCAATCGTGCTGAAGCGGCTGCGCGGAATGACGTTGTTCGGGAACGGGTCGCGCGTATTGCCGGCGGTGGTGGCGGGATCGTAGATCAGTTGCGGGACCTCGCCGAAATCGCCGTTCTTCATGCGGACGGTCGGCAGCGTGTTCACCACGGCGCTGGCGGTGATGGGCCGCTTGTCCTTGGAGTAGGTGAAGTACCAGAACGACCGGTTCCGGCCGTCATAGGCCTTGGGGACATAGACCGGTCCCCCGAGCGCGCCGCCCAGTTCGTTGAACCGCTCCTTGGGCCGCGCGGCGCCCCGCGCGTTCAGCGCCCAGGCGTTGGCGTTCCAGATGTCGCGGCGCATGTTGAGAAACGCCGCCCCGTGCAGGTCGTTGGTTCCCGACTTGGTGACGAAGAGCTGAACGCCGCCGCCAAAGCGGCCGTATTCGGCGTCATAGGTGCCGGTGAGCAGCTTGAATTCGCTGAACATCTCCGCCCCGGGGAAATTGAACACCACGCCGCCGGACTCGGGAATCACCAGGCTCGCCCCGTCGATGAGGACCTCCGAAGCCCGGCCGCCGGAGCCGGCGATGGACAACTCCGGCGTGCCGCGCGAGACGCCCGGCATATATCCGACAAACGCCTGCGCGTTGCGGATGCCGCCGGTGAACAGCGGCAGCGTGTTCATGAACTTGTTCGAGAAGTTCTGACCGCGCTGCGAGGAGGTGGTCTCCAGCAGCGGCGCTTCGGCGCTGACCGTGATCGTTTGTTGGACGTCGCCGACCTCCAGTTGCACGTTCAGATCGAGACGCTGCGCGATGCGGATCTCGATATTGCCCCGGCTCAGCCGGCTGAACCCAGGTTTTTCGATGGTGACGGTGTAGACGCCGACCGGAAGACTCGCCAGCACGTACAAGCCGGAGTCGGTGGTATGCGTTTCGGTCACCAGGCCCGTGGCATCATTGGTCGCCCTGACCATCGCGCCGGGCACCAATGCTCCGTTCGGATCGGTGACGACGCCGGAAAGCGAACCCGTAGCTACTTGCGCCCGCGCGGAGAACGCCGAAAGCGTCAACCCGACCAGACACAGGAACAATCTTTCTCTCATCCAAAACCCCCCTGACTTTGCGCCGCTCCGTGAGCCGGAACGCGCTAGCTTTGTTGTCGAGAGAAGACGGGAAACGCTGCCAGTGCTTTCCCACAAGCGGGTAGCGCTGGAACACTCCGTGCCCTCTCCGAATCGATGTGTATAGTCATATCACGATAGGCGGAGTAAAGCAACCATCAGCGCCGTGAAAAGCGAAAAAGGCCGGAAAAACGGGCGTTAATTACGGGCCGGCTGGGCCGCGGTCCGCGAACGGGACCGCGGGAGCGGTAGGTTTCGGCGCGCCGTCAGCGGATGCCCTTGGCGTTCAAGAAGGGCGAGTAGTTCTTGTCGGGGCCTTTGATGTGCGTCTGCAACCAGTTCTTGAGGAACTCCATGACGTCAAGGCTCATCAGCACGCGCCCGGCGGCGTACTCCTTGTGGAACTCGAGGACCCGCGCGGCGAGACGATCGTGTTGCAGTTTGTGCACTTCGTAGTCGGGGTAGGCGGCCAATTTCATCATCCGCTCCTCGTAACCGAAATGGGCCTTGGTGTATTCAATGAGCTCGGCGATGATGCCGCCCATGACGTCCTTTCCCTAATCGACAGCCAGCATAAGCGGCTTATCGCGATCCTCAACCGTCTACAGGAAGCCATGGCGCAGGGGATCATCCTATCGGCAGAATCGCGCCAAGACTTTGCGGCCACAAGGGCGGGTTCATTGTTCGCGCCGGATCACCAGCGCGACGCCGCCATGGTCGTAGGTGTCCAGGTAGAAGTACTGTCCGCGCTGAACCAGGCGGACCAGGTAGATCTCTCCCTTCTCGTTCTGAAGAAACATCATCAACCGGTCGCCCTCGATCCGCTGCACGCTGACGAGACTGCCCCACTCGGCAGGTAGAAAGGCCGGACGGCCGGAATCGGCGGCATAGGCGCCCATGTTTTGCATGGGCTCCAATTTCGCGGGCGAAACGGCGTTCCTGCGCTGGTCCTGCGAGGGCGAGCGGAAAGGCAGCAGAGCGAACAACAGCAATGCTCCCAACACCGCGGCTTTCCATTTCATGGATTCTCCTCCTCCTCTTGAGGGCTGGACGCAGAGCGGGGAAGCCTCGTTACCACCTATGAACGGGCGGGGATTGCGCCAGTCCGCGGAGGGACAACCGCCGGCTCACTCCCACTCGATGGTTGCGGGAGGTTTGTGAGTGAGGTCGTAGAAAACGCCGGCGATGCCGTCGATGTCGAGGATGGCGCCGGCCATCGCGTCCAGCAGCGGCCGGGGCATCAGGACGGAATTCGCGGTCATGCCGTCGACGGAATCCACGGGCCGGAGGACGATGGAATCGGGCCGGCCGGCCGCGCCAACGGGGATCAGCACCACGGGGAATTGCCAGATCGAACGGTCGAAGCCGGAATCGTGCGCCAGTTTTCGGACGACGGCGTCGGCGCGCCGCAGCCGCTCCAGGCGTTCGGCGGAAAGGTCGCTGGGACATGTCCGCAGCTCCGAAAGCGGCGCCCGGCATCGCACCACCGCGACGACGCGGTTGATGTTCGCCGTGCGGTTGATGAGCCGCGTGGCCAGATCGTGAAGGTCCTCCTCCGGCGTGGGGACGCGTTCCAGCGCCAGCACCGGACGGTAGCTGCGCGAGTCGCCCTGCACGCCGACCGAGCGGACCGGCAGCACCCAACCATCTTCGGCCGGCTGAACCGGTTCGGCCGCGTCGACGCAGAGGCAGCGGATGGCGAGCGCCGGGCCGGGGAAGGGATGCCGCTCCAAAAGCGTTTCCGGCAGGCCGAGCGTGCGGCCGAGTTCGCGGACTTCGTCCTTGTAGAACGAGGTGAGCGGCTCGACGATGCGGTTGGCTTCGATCAGCCGCTGGATACCCGCCACGCGGTTGTGGTGGGTCTTGATGAGATCGGCGTGGGCGGTTCCGCCGGATTCGATGGTGTCGGGGTAGATGGTGCCCTGGCCGAGGATCCAGTGGCCGTCCAGGTAATGCCCGCGCTCGAGGATGCGCTCCTGCACCTCGACGAACTTCTCGCCGATGATGTTGCGCTTGCGCTCGGGGTCGCGCACGCCGGCCAGCGCGGTAAGGAACTCTTCGGCGGCGTGCTCAACGTCGAAGCTGCCGGCGGCGAGTGAAGAGAACAGCGTGGAAACGAACTCGGTTTCGCCTTCGCGCATCAGGCCGGTATCGACGTAGACGCCGTGCACGCGATCGGGGCCCAGCGCGCGAATGCACAAGGTGTACGCGACGGCGGAATCGATGCCGCCCGACAGGAAGAACAGGACGCCGCGGTCGCCCACCGAGCGCCGGATGGCGTCCTCGATCGTTGGAATCTGGCGCGCGGGATTCCAGTCGCGCGAGCAGCGGCAGACCTCGAACAGGAAGTTCGACAGGATCTGGGCGCCGCGCCGCGTGTGCACGACCTCCGGATGAAACTGGAGACCGTAGAGCCGCCGCGCGGGGTCGCCCATGGCGGCCACGGCGCAGGTGTCGGTGTGGGCCATGGCGTGGAAGCCCGGCGGGACGGCCTCGACGGCGTCACGGTGGCTCATCCAGATCTGCTGGCGCGGCTCCAGGCCGGCGAACAGCGGACCGGGTTCGTCGATGTCGAGCAACGCGAGGCCGAATTCGCCGCGGTCACCCCGGCGGACGGCGCCGCCGCCGAGGTGCGCCATCAGGTGCATGCCGTAGCAGATGCCGAGCGCCGGCACGCCGGCCGAGAAGAGATTGGGATCGACGGTGGGGCTGCCGGCTTCATATACGCTGGCGGGCCCGCCGGAAATAACGACGCCTTTCAGGCCGGCGAGCTTGTCAACCGGCGTGTCGGCCGAGGCGACTTCGGCGTATACGCCCTGCTCGCGGATTCTGCGGGCGATGAGATGGCAGTACTGGCCGCCCGTATCTAGTACGGCGACCTGCGGACGGACGTGCTGTTCGGTCATGTAAAGGCGGTGTACTCTCACCGATCAGCCCGCGCCGGTCTGGCTCACCGCTGAAAGCCGATCGCTGACGGCTGCATCTAATCGTCGTTGCCGCCGGCGCTGTTCCGCTGCGCGAGGATGCGCTTGGCGCTTTCGAGAAGCTGCTGCGCCTTGGGCATCGAATCCATGGCGCGCAGCACCACCGGATCGGTTTCGATGGCGAAGTGCCGCGAAGCGTCAATGCCGAAGGCGGTGATGTACATTTCGCGCTGCAACTGGCGGCGAATCCAATCGTGGTTCTCGGCGAACTCGGCTTCGGTGAACTCCACGCCCTCATCGAGGAGATACTTGTGAAATTCGTTCAGTACGTCCTGGTCGGGCGCCCAGTTCTTCGGCAGGTTGGTGCTGCGCGTGCCGAAGTATTTCGCCGTAAAGTTGAAGAACGCTTGCCGGCGGCCCACCTGCCGCTGGAAGTTCGACAACTGGGCGTCGGTGAATTTCTCGTCGGGCGCGATGCCGCCGCCGCCGTAGACGGTGCGGCCGCTGTCGGTCATTTTGACGTCGAGCGGATTCTTGGCGTCCAGGTCCTTGCGGTAGTAGTAGTCGAAGAAGGACTTGTTCGCATAGTCTCGCTGGATCAGGCGGCCGCTTGGCGTGTAGTAGCGCGCGGTGGTGAGGGCGAGACCGGTATTCTCCGACAGCGGATAAACCGTCTGGACAAGCCCCTTGCCGAAGGTGTTGTCGCCGAGAATCCAGGCGCGGTCGTGATCCTGGAGCGCGCCGGCCACGATCTCCGCCGCCGAGGCCGAGAAACGGTCCACTACCACGACGATGGGATAATCCAGGCCGCTGTTGCCGCGGCGCGCGACGTAGGGCTTCTCCGGCGAACTCCGGCCGCGGTGCTTCACCACCGTCTGGCCCTTGCGCAGGAAGCGTCCGGCGACGGCGACGCCTTCGTTAAGAAGGCCGCCCGGGTTCTGCCGCAGGTCGAGAACCAGTCCCTTGATGTTCTTTTCCCCAAGCTGCTCGATGGCGTCTTCGACTTCGCGCGAGGTGTTCTCGTTGAACTGCTCGATGCCGAGATAGGCGATGCCGTCCCGGAGGAAGAACGCTTCGCTGACGCTCTTACGGGGAATCTCGTCGCGGATGACGTTGAAAACCAGCGGTTCGGTGTTACCCTGGCGGCCGATCTTGACCTGCACCGGGGTGCCCTTGGGGCCCTTGAGCAGGTCGGCCACTTCGTTTGTGTTCAAGCCCTCGGTGCTCTTGTCGTCCACCTCGAGGATGATGTCGCCCGGCCGGATGCCCGCCTTGTAGGCTGGCGAGCCGGTGAAGGGCATTATGACCACGGTCTTGCCGCCGCGTCCGGCCACCCACATGCCGACCCCGTAGTAGGCGCCCTTCTGGTCTTCGCGCAGAAGCTGGAATTCGCGGGGATCGAAGAAGCTGGAGTGGGGATCCAACGTGCGCAACATGCCGGGGATCGCGCCGTTGTAAATGGCCGTGTCGGGATTGATCTTGTCGGAGAAGTTCCGTTCCACGACGTCGTACAGCGAAGCAAACGTCTTGATGCTCCGCTTGATCTCATCCTCGCCGGAGGCGGCCGAGACGCCCGGGAGGGCGGGACCGTAAATTCCTCCCAAAATGGAACAGATCGCGATGAATGCGGGAATCAGTACAAAAGACCGCCAACGATGGGCCATTCGATATCCTCCCCAGGGCTACTACCTAAGTATATCGCACCCGGAGCGGGCTCTCACCTCGTGAGCGGATCGTCCACCCACGGCGGAGTGGCCTGCATCAGGCGGGCGAGGCCGGGCTCGAGTTCTTCCATGCGCTGTTTCATCTTCCAGGCGATTTCGCGGTAGCTGAAGTGGCCCTTCACGCCGCTGCGGAGGCGGCAGATGTACTCGGCTTCGGCGAAGTCCATTTTGAAAAGGAAGCGCGCGCGGGCGGCGAACGGCAGCAGGTAATGCGACCCCGGGGCCGGCAGGGCGCGGCCGGTCTCGAACGCGGCCTCCATGGCGCGGGCGTACTCGCCGGCGACGCCCGCTTCCTCGATTTGCGCCGGCGTGACATAGCCGAGCCGCCAGCCGTAATCCTGGCGGAACTGCTGGCAGCGGCGGTGACGGTGCAAATCGCGATAGGCGCCGATGTCCATGACGATGTCGTACGCGTACGGCGCTCCGCGGAAGGCGCGGAGCAGCTCGTCCCGGCGGGTGCGCGAGCGCAGGGCCGCGTCGATGACTTCGTCGCGCTGCGCCGCACTCCATGAGGCCGCGAGTTCGTACAGCTCGCGGTAGGGCCGGTCCGTGGCCGCGAAGAGCAGCGTGGCGGCGATGTCGGTGGCGGCGTCGGAGGGGCGGATCAGGTCGACGTCCGGCGTCTCTCTCTCGGCGGCGGCCGGCAGGTTCTGGAGGGCCCACAGCCGGAGGTCGTTGCGCGAGATCTCCAGGTGGCGGTCCACGTCCACGTAGCGAGCCAGGGTCGGGGCAACCGGCTCCGCGGCGGCGTTGAGGTCCCACGGACAGTCCGGATTTTGGGCGCAAACGCCGGCAATTTCATCGCCGAGTTCGCGCAATTCCCAATAATCGCTGGCTTTAATGCGCCGGATCTGCTTTTCGAGCGTGCGGATGCTGGTTACCTGGCCGACGTTCGTGGAGACGCCGAAGAATAGCAGGTAGCGCGCCACGTCGAACGCCCGCGCCCGCAGGTTGCGGTCGTAGGCTTTCGGGTCCATGCCGTCGGGCCGGGGGATCTTCTCGCGCAGCGACTCGAAGGCGGCGGCATGGACCTTGCCGTACGCCTCCAGCAGTTCCCGCCCCGCGGCCTGGCACCGCTCCGCTTGTTGCGAATCGAAGTCCGGAGGCGTGACGAAGCCGCCCTTGCCGAAGTCCTGGTAACGCGACGAGCGCGCCTGGCCGTCCCACAGCGGCTCGTCCTCCAGCTCGGTGGCGGCCAGCTCCGAGATCCCTTCGAAGGAGATCACCACGTGGCCCAGGTCGGCGATGGACGCGTGGCCGTACTGGAAGTAGAAGCTCTCGAGAAACTTCCGCGAGTCGTGCGCGCGGACCCAGTCGAGCGATTTGGCGATGGAATCGGGCGACCGGCTGTAACGCGCCAGGGCGTAGGCGCATTTTTCGGCCGGCATGGGCGCGACGGTGAACACCCGCTTGCGTTTGTCCTGAGACACGAAAGGCTATGATAGCGGATTGCGCATTCGCATCACGAAATTGCATCCGGCGGCGGCCCTGCCGGCCTACGCGCACGGCCCCGCGGAGGACGCAGGCATGGATTTACGGGCGGTAGAGGACGCGACGCTCGAGCCGGGCGCGCCGCGCACCGTGCCGACCGGCCTGGCGATCGAGGTCCCGCCCGGATACGAAGCGCAGATCCGCCCCCGCAGCGGACTGGCCCTGAAGCACGCCATCACGCTGCCGAACGCTCCGGCGACCATCGATCCGGGATACCGGGGGGAGATCAAAGTGATCCTCCTCAACCTCGGCCGCGAGCCGTACCAGGTTCGCGCGGGCGACCGGATCGCGCAGATGGTGATCGCGCGCTACGAAGCGGTGGAGTGGGAAGAGGCGGAGTTGAATGCCACGCGGCGGGGAGCGGGCGGTTTCGGGTCGTCGGGGAGGTAGTTGGCGCACGCAAGCCGGCGAGTATCTCGAGCAGTGTCGATTTTCCCGACCCGTTGGGGCCGATGAGACAAAGGCGGTCGCCCTCGGAGATGGTGAGCGAAATTCCCTGGAACAGCGGAACGGGTCCGTACGATTTCGCCAGGCCGATCGCGTTGAGCAGTAGCGCCACGGAGCCGTTTCCTCTCGAACCATCTTATGGTCTGCACGCCTGCGGCGCGAATGCCGTCAAGCCTTACCGAAGGGAGTCCAATTTCGATGCGCCTTGCAGTAATTGCTCTGGCATTTGTCGCTATTTTCATTTTCGCGGCAGCCTCCGGACAACCTCCGGCCGGGCAGGACGTGGAGCGGACGCTTCGCTTTTCCCATACCCAGGCGCCGCAGGATATCCAGGAGATCGCCGTTGCGGTTCGGGTGTTGTCCCAGCTTCCGCGGACGAATGCGGATGTCGCCGCGAGAACGCTGTCGGTACGCGGCCCCGCCGCGAGCGTGGCGCTTGCCGAATGGGTGTTCAAAGCGCTGGATCAGCCCCCCGGAGGTTCCGCCCCGGGCGAATACCGGCTTCCGGGCGGCGGCGACGATCTCGTGCGCGTGTTCTTTCTCAAACACGCCATAGCGACGGAGAACCTTCAGGAGATCGCCACCGTGGTCCGTTCGACGGCGGACATTCGGTACGCGTTTACCTACAACCGGCTCAGCGCGGTCACGCTGCGTACAACCGAAGCGCAAATGTCGCTGGCCGCATGGCTGCTGGATCAGCTCGACCGGCCGCCGCAATCGGAGCGCGGAAGCTCGGAAGCGCGGCCGTTCCGGGCGCCGGGCGGCGGCGACGAGGTGGTGCGCGTGTTTTACGTCCCGGACGTGAAGACGACGCCCGAGTTCCGAAAGTTCGCCGAGCAGATCTGGACGGCGACGCACATTCGGCGCGCTTTCACGTACAGCCATACGAGGGCGCTGACCCTGCGCGCCACGGCGGCCCAGGTTGCGGAGGCCGAGCAGTTGATTAACCAGCGATAAGGCTTCGCGTTCGCGCGGGAGGGCGGCGCCCGTCGCGCCGGCCAGGGTCATATCATATAAAGGTCCTATGAAGCCGATACTCCTGTTGTCCCTGGCCGCCGCGTCGCTGGTAATTGCCCGCAGTCCGGAGATGCTTTTCGAACGAACGCTGGTGGACCCCGGCATCAGCGAAACGGCCGCGATTGGCGATTTCAACGGGGATGGCCGTCTCGACATCTTCTCCGGCGATGCCTGGTACGAGAACCCGACCTGGAAGAAGCACGTCGTCCGCGAGATCAAGGAGTACGGCACATACCTGGAGACGCTGAGCGACCTGGCGCTGGACGTCGACGGCGACGGCCATGTCGACATCGTGAGTTCCGGCTGGCACCCCAAGCGCTTGTGGTGGTCGCGTAATCCCGGCAAGGCGGGCGTGAAATGGCAGGACGCGACCATCGACGACGGCTACCCGGTGGAGTTCTCGTTCCTGGTAGACATGGACAACGACGGCAAGGCCGCCGAAGTGCTCCCGCAGTACGGCTCGAAGGAAGCGCCCACCGCCTGGTACCGCTTCGAGAAGGGCGCATTTCGCAAGTGCGTCGCCAGCAACCGCAGTTACGGGCACGGGATCGGCGCGGGCGACGTGAATGGCGACGGGCGCACGGACATCGTCACGCCGGAAGGCTGGCTCGAGGCCCCGGCCGATCCTTGCGCCGGCGAGTGGAAGTTCCATCCCGAATACAAGCTGGACGCGACCAGCTTCATCTTCGTCATCGATCTGAACGAAGACGGACTGCCCGATCTCCTGAGCGGGCACGGCCACAACTACGGCGTCTTTTGGATGGAGCAGCGGCGGGACCGCACGTGGGTGAAGCATGTGATCGACGACTCGTGGTCGCAACCGCACGCCTTGACGCTGGTGGATCTCAACGGCGATGGCCGAAAGGACCTGCTTACCGGAAAGCGCTTCATGGCGCATGACGGGAAGGATCCCGGAGAGCGGGAGCCGCTGGGTCTCTACTGGTACGAGTACCGGCCCGGGAGCGGCGGACAGGTATCATGGTCCAGGCATATCATCGATTACGGCGGCCGCGCGGGCGGCGGCATGCACCTTCCGGTGGCCGACATGGACGGCGACGGCGACCTGGATTTCGCCGCCGGCGGCAAGAGCGGCCTGTTCTATTTCGAGAACCGGACGAAGACGGCGTCGAAGGAGCGGAAAGCGCGCTGATCGCGCGAGGAGGACGGTCAAATCATGCAGGTACAACGTGGCGTTTCCCGGCGCGCGCTGTTGAGCGCGGCCGCGGCGTTTCCATCGGCCCGGCGGGTTCTGGGCGCGAACGACCGGATCCGGATCGGCGTCATCGGCGCCGGCAATCGCAGCGGGTTGCTGATCGACCAACTTCCAAAGGAGGCGGAGATCGTCTCGGTGGCCGATTGCTTCCTGGAGCGCGCCGAGCAAGCCAAGGCGAAGCGGCAGGCCCGGTGGCGCATCCACCAGGACTACCGCAAGCTGCTGGACGAGAAGGACGTGGACGCGGTGATCGTCGGGACGACGGACCACGCACGGGTCCTGGCTTGCATCCATGCGTGCGAGGCGGGCAAGGACGTCTACGCGGAGAAGCCGCTGACGCTGTACGTGGCCGAGGGCCGCGCGTTGGTGAACGCCGTCCGGCGGTACAACCGGATCCTCCAGGTGGGCAGCCAGCAGCGGTCGATGGCGATGAACCAAGTGGCCTGCGACTTCGTGCGCAAGGGCGGCCTCGGCAGACTGTACTTCGTCCAGGGCGTGAACTACGGTTCGGCGCCGAAAACCGAATCGCCGGCCGCGGAGCCCGCGCCGGAAGGCATGAATTGGGACATGTGGGTCAACCAGGCGTCCATGCGCCCGTACAGCAAACCGCTCTATACGGGCTGGATGGCCTGGCGCGACTACTCCGGCGGACAGATGACCAATTGGGGCGCGCACGGCCTGGACCAGATCCAGAGCGCGCTCGGGATGGACGAGACGGGACCCGTGGAGTTCTGGCCGCTCCGCGACGGGCCGGCCGGGGCGCTGGCGTTCCGCTACGCCAACGGCGCCACCGTGCGGCTGGAGATGCCCGAAAAAGGGAGGCTCTTGGGTGGCGCGATCTTCGCCGGCGAGAACGGCCGGATCGAGATTTACCGGAACGGCTTGGCCTGCGATCCTCCCGAGCTGATCACCGAACTTCCGGACAAGGAGGAAGTGGTGAAGTGGGACCGCGCGCAGTGGCAAGCGGAATTCCACATGCACGACTGGCTCCAGTGCGCGCGCTCGCGCCGGCGGCCTTTGGCCGAGGTCGAAGTCGGCCACCGCTCCGTGAGCCTGGCGCATCTGGCCAACATTACCCGCCAGCTAAACCGCGGACTGCGTTGGGATCCCGCGGCCGAGCGGTTCGTGGACGACGATGAAGCCAACGGACTGCTGCGCCGTCCGCGGCGCAAGGGGTACGAACTGCCGCGGCTCTCCTCGTAGAAACGCGGCCGGCGAACGGCGCGAATTCACGCGCGTCGCCCGACGATTCCGCCGTAGTCACGGCGACCGGGCAGAGCATGCCTTCGCTAAACGCCCTCTTGCTTGCGATGCTGAGGCGCCAGGCCATCGGCGGCGGCATCCCACTCGTCGATGGGGCTGTCCATGGCGAACCCGGACGCCAATTCGGCATCGCTCCGGCGGGGCCGGGAGGCGGCCGTGCGTTTGGCCAGTTCCAGCACTTCCTTCAGCCGCTGCGCGACGATCGTTTCTTCGCCCGGCGCCATCATCCACGTGACGATGGTGACTCCCATTGGCGTGCGCAGCGGGATTACCGGGGGATCGCCTTCCTGTAACGCCTTGAAGCAGTCTTCGCGCGAGAAATTGAATGCCGCTTCGTCCCACTTCACCCACAGCCGCGGCACGTGGTTGGTGACCCATTCCGGCACATATCCGGTCTCGACTCCCGGGACCCTGTCCACAACGCTCTTGATGTAATCCACCTGCTTTTTCCAGAAATCCCACTCCGCTTTGTGGTCCACCTTCACATACCGCTCAACGGCGGCCACCATCCCGATCATGGTTTCCTTGGCGACCTTCAAGTCGCGGCCAATCCCGCTGTACGGGCTTTGAAAGGTGGCCGCGATGTCGACGAGGTCCTTTCGGCCCAGCAGCAGACCCGCGTTCTGCGGTCCTCGCAATCCTTTCCCGCCGCTGAAGGCGGCCAGGTCGACGCCCAGTTTGGCGTAGTGGGAGAGATTCCCCGGGGGCGGCAACTCGGCGGCCGCGTCCACCAGGAGCGGGACCCGCGTCTTCTTCGCAATCGCGACGCACTCTTCGAGCGAAACCTTGCCGCCCGGCGCGTCAAGCTGGTCCCGATACCTGCCAAAGTGCTTGTCGGCGACGAGGAAATAGAGCATGGCGGTGTGGCTGTTAATGGCGCGCTCCATCTCGTCCTTGTGTTCGACCTCGACGAGCCGGGCGCCGGCGGCCTCGCATTGCCGTGTCCACCCGGTGCGGTGCAGCTTCTGGACCACAACCTCGTTCTTCATACCGTCCGTGAATGGCAGGCGCTTGGCTTTGTCCGGGTCGTCGCCCGCGATGCAAGCGCAGGCGCCCACAAAGATGGCTCCGGCGGCGCCGGTGGTGACCAGGGCTGCTTCATTACCGGTGAGTTGGGCAATCCGCTCCCCGGTGGCCCGCGTCAGATCGCGGATCGGCGCATAGTGCTGCGCCGCCTTGTTCATGGCTTCGATCACCTCCGCCGGCATCAGGGAGCCCCCCAGGTGCGTGTAGGTTCCAGCCGCGTTGACGATCGGCTTCAGTCCCAGGCTGAGGTAGACCCTCCGGGATTCCTCGGTAGCTTTCTGCGCGAGGGCCGCCGCCAGCCGGGGCCCGCCAGGGAAAGCGGCGATTGTTCCGAACAGGCTGATATGCCGGAAGAATTTACGGCGATTCGAGAAGGAAACGCGCATGGTCATCCCCTTTCACAACTATACTTGTAATCGGTCCGGGAGGCCCTCGCCAATGAAGGTTGCTCGCGTTCTCGCCATCGTTTCTTTCGTTTTCGTCTTCCTTCCGCTCGCCGCGAAAAAGCCGGCAAGCGTCTTCGCTAGGGATAATCTTGTGGCGTGGTGCATCGTTCCGTTCGACGCCAAACAGCGCAATCCCGAGCAGCGGGCCGAAATGCTCGCGCGCCTGGGAATCGGAAAATTCGCCTACGACTGGCGGGACAACAACATCCCGGAGTTCGACCGCGAGGTGGACGCGCTCGAAAAGCACGGCGTTGAATTGACGGCCTTCTGGCTGCCGGTCGGCGCCGATCCGGCCGGCGACAAGAACGTCGCGGCCATACTGGATCTGCTGAAGCGCCGCAAGCTGAAGCCGCAGCTTTGGGTGTCGCTCGGCATGGAGAAGGCGCTCGCCGCGCTGCCGCAGGAACAGAAAGTGGAGGCGGCGGCGAAGCCCATCGCCTGGGTGGCGGCCGAAGCAAAGAAACTGGGCTGTCCGGTGGCGCTATACAACCACGGCGGGTGGTTCGGCGATCCGGAGAACCAGATCGCCATCATCCGGCGCCTGAAGCTGGACGGCGTGGGGATCGTCTACAACTTCCATCACGGCCGGCCGCATATGGACCGTTTCGCCGCCTTGTTCGCGGAAATGCTGCCGTATTTGAAGGCCGTCAATATTAACGGCATGAAGAAGGATGCTCCGATGATTCTGCCGGTCGGCGAAGGCGACCGCGACGTCGAGATGCTCACCGTCGTCAGGAACAGCGGCTACCGAGGACCGATCGGAATCCTGGGCCACAGGGAAGACCTGGACGCGGAAGTCGCGCTGCGCGGGAACATCGAGGGACTGAAGAAGACGCTGGCGGCGCTGGGAGACAAAGACGCCCTCAAGACCTACTGAGCGCTAACCGTGCGGCAGCCGGCCTCCGGCCGAACAACTGCACGTCAGTGAACCCGAAGACGTTCATCAAACGTCTCCTGGAGACTTCAGGTTGGTTTCCGCGGCAGCCCGCGCTTCACTCCAATGCTGAATGCAGGCGGCAAGCTGCTCGAAGACGACCGGCTTGGGAAGGTAGTCGTCCATGCCGGCGGCAAGGCAGCGCTCGCGGTCGCCTTCCATGGCGTTGGCGGTCATGGCGACAATCACGGGCCCGCCGTTCGGGCAGCGCCGGCGCAGCAGGCGCGTTGCCTCGAAGCCGTCCATCTCCGGCATCTGACAGTCCATCAACACGAGATCGAAGGATTCTCGCTCGAAAGCGTCCAGGGCTTGGCGGCCGTTCGCCGCCGGGACGACCGTGTGGCCCATGCGCTGGAGCATGGTTGCGGCCACCTTTACGTTCACTGCGTTGTCCTCGGCCAGCAGAATCCGCAGGGGCGGGCCTGGCGAAGCGGTCTCCGGGCCTGGTTCGGCCCTGGTTGCCGAGGGCGCGTCCGCCGCCGGCAGGGGCACGCGAAACCGAAAGCGCGATCCCACGCCCAACTCGCTCGCGACGTCGATGCCGCCGTTCATGTGCTCGGCCAGGCTCTTCGAGATCGCAAGGCCCAGTCCGCTGCCGCCGTAGCGGCGCGCCGCCGACGAGTCCGCCTGGCTGAATTTCTGGAAGAGCAGGCGGATCTGGTCTTCCGCCAGGCCGATGCCGGTATCGCGGACGACGAATTCGACCTCCCACGTCCCGCCCTCGGCGCGCCGGCCGCCAAGCGCCAACTCGACGGAACCTCTTTCGGTGAACTTCACGGCGTTGCCCACCAGGTTCACCAGCACCTGCCGGATGCGGGCTTCGTCGGCGGTGAACCATTCGGGAAGCTCCGGCGCGGCGGACCACGAGAGCGCGAGGCCCTTGGAAAGCGCCGCCTGGTGGAACAGGTCGGTCACCTGGCGCGCCAGGTTGCGCGGGTTCACGGGGCTTAACGACAACGCCAGCTTGCCGGCTTCGATGCGTGACAGGTCGAGCACGTCGTTCAGCAGCGCCAGTAGCGACCGGCTGGAACTGGAGATGACTTCGGTGAAGCTGCGCTGCTCCTCGTTCAAGTCGGTCCGCTCGAGCAGACTCAACATGCCGAGCACCCCGTTCATCGGCGTGCGGATCTCGTGGCTCATCGTGGCGAGGAAGTCCGACTTCGCCCTCGCTCCCGCCTCCGCCTGGCTGCGGGCGCGCTCCAGTTCCGCCGTGCGCTTGGCCACGCGTCGCTCCAGCAGCAGGTTCTGTTGAATCAGGCTGCGCGTCCGGATCTTCACGATCACGAGCCCGGCCGCAAGCAGCAGGCCGGCGATCAGCAGCGAAAACCAGCCCGTCTCGTAAGCGTGCGGCGGAATCTCGAACTCAAAGGAAGCCCCCCGCTCGTTCCACACCCCGTCGTTATTGCACGCGAGAACACGAAACCGGTATCGGCCCCGGCCCGGCCGCGTGTAGACGGCGGTATTGACCGCGCTGGCTTCCACCCAGCCGGGATCGAAACCTTCCAGCCGGTATCGGTACCGAACCTTGCCAGGTTCCATAAGGCTGGTGGCGATGAACGTGATTTCGATGCGCTCCGCGCCGACCGGCAGCGACGGCGTGTTTCTCCAGTCGATCGCGCGGCCATCCACGACGAGTTTCGCGATCAACACCGGAGGAGGCAGCCGGTTGTCTTTGAGCAATCTCGGCTCCACCCCCACCAGTCCGACCAGGCTCGGAAACCAGAGGGCGTCCGCGGGGCCGCCAGCCGAGCGGTATCCCTGCCTTGCCACGCCAAAGTTCGCGCTGCGCATGCCGTCGCGCAGATCGAACTGGCGGATCACGCCCGCATCCAGCCGATCGCGGTCCCGTTTCTCCAGCCGGACCAGGCTCCGCCGGCCTCCCAGCCAGAGGCGCCCTTCGGCGTCCTCGGCAACCTGGTAGTATTCGGACTCGGTATGCGGCAACAATCGCGACAGGTCGTACCAGCGGATCGGCGGCAAGTGGCCCTCCGTAGCAGGCGGAATGCGGCCAAGGCCTTTTGACGACGCGACCCACAGCGCGCCGGCGGCGTCTTCGTGAACGGCGAACACGCTAATGGACGTTCCAATCCCCGCCCCCGGAAACGATTCGCAGCCGGCGAACGAGCATGCCAGCAGCCCATTATCCCAGGTGGTAACAAGAAGACCCCACCGTGGAGAGTCGTACACCGCACGGATACGGGACGGCTGAACAGCCGATGGCAGCGCAACGGACTCGACGTCGTTGCCGTAGATGCGCCGAAGCGAGTCGTTTGTGACGACCCAGACGCCGCCCGACCGGCTCCCCGTCAGCGCCCGCACCGACAGCACGTCTTCTCCCGGCAACCGCCGCCTCGCAAAACGCGATGGTCCCGTCTGAAACGACAGCCCTTGATCGCCCCCCGCCCAGAGGCGCCCCTGAAGGTCCTCGGCAATGGCGAAGATGCTTCCCGGCGGCAATCCGTTTCGCTCGTCCAGGTGAACGATCTCGCCGCCTGGCAACTGCCTGTCCAGACCCTCGTCCGTACCCACGTTCAGGACCCCTGTGGAGTCGCGAAAGGCCGCGTACACCTGGTTGCTCGACAGGCCGTCTTCGGCGGTCAGATTCGCGAACTTCGAGTCCTTGATGCGGTAAAGGCCTTGCCGAGTCGTGCCAATCCACAGGCTGCCTTCGCGGTCGATGAACATCGCCATCGTGCGCGGCGCAAGCCGGTCTCCCTTGCCGATCATGGCCGAGTACGACCCGCGATGCAGCCGGCCAATTCCCGTGGCCGAGGAAATCCACAGCGCGTCGTGGTCGTCAAGACTCACGTGGTCCCCGGACGAGGGCCTGTACCCCCGGATCGTCTCCAGCGTTTCGCCGTTCGGCGCGAGCCGAAGCAAACCTTTCGCCGCTCCAAACCAGATGTCCCCTCGCGAGTTTTCCACCATGAACGGCTGCGTCGCTCCGAAGCCAAACTCGGACGGCAATTCGAACTCGAGCCTGCCGAAGGGGGAAAGGCGGACGACTTCGCCGCTTTTCAGCAGCAGCCAAAGCCGGTCCCGGCGATCGAGGTGGCAGCGCGCAATCCGGTTCCGCCAGGCGCCCAGGTCCATCGCGTCCCACCGGATGCGGCCCTCGATCCACTGATGGACTCCGTCGTCGGTGACGAGCCAGACGCGTCCTCGCGAACCGTGGTGAAGCCAGCGCACGGGGCCAAGTGTGCGGCGCCCGTCGCCAAAAATTCTTTCGAAGGACCCGTCCTGCCCGCGCCACACCGTCCCCTCGCGATTGCGGAGCCACAGGCTGCCGTCGGCGGCTGCCGAGAAACCCGCCGAAGCGATCCTCTCCAGGCCCGGGATGCGCGTCCGATCGAAGGAAACGAATTCCCGGCCGTCATAGCGCACGACGGCCGCGGGCGTAGCCAGCCAGAGGTAGCCGTCCGGAGTCTGGGCAATGCCCAGGATGGTCTCCTCGGGGAAACCGTCCCGGCCGCTCCAGTAGTCGAGCGAATAACGATTGGCAGGCTGTCCCGGCTCCAACGCGACGGCGGGCGCCGCCCCGATCCACAGGGCCAGGCAGAGCGGGAACACGGCCGGGCAGCGGCGGCCCAAGAAACAACGACCCACTGAGCTGCTTATCGGCATCCACCCGCGTTTCCTGAAGCCGCCCCTATGCCTACGCGCGCAAGATGCTCGCTGAGCGGATTAGCCCTTGCCCTCGTTTTGAATCCAGCGCTCCACTCCGGCCAGTTCCTTGTTCACCCAGTAGTCTTCCCAGTCGATCGTCTCGGGCGACCACGGCAGCAGGCGCCGGTCTTCCTCGGTCAGGGAGGCGCGCGCCGAACGCATGTTCTCGGCTTCGAAAATGAAGCGGTTGTCATACATGAAGGGCCGGTACAACTCCAGCGCCTGGTCCCGCACCGCCGCCTTCAGGCTCGCCGAACGGAACGAGGCTGCCAGTCCCCGGAACGTCTGCTCTCCGGGCAGCCCGGTACGTTGCGCCATCCGCCGCAGCGCTGCCGCGAAGTGCTGCAAGCGCGTGAGGTTCTTCTGCTGCCGCCGCCCCCGCTCCATCACTTCCTCCGGCGTTAGGACGCGGACGCCTTGCGGCCCGCCGAAGGGGAGTCGGGCCAGACCGTTGGCGTTCTGCGCGCGGCGCCGGCATTCCTTGTAGAGCACCTTCACCAGTTCGCCGAAGTAAATCGGGTTCGCGTCGGCGGTGCTGACATGGTAGACCTTCTCCGCGCGTCCGTTCAGCAGCAGAGTCGCCACGATCAGAATCGCCGTGGCCACCTGGTCCACCGGAACTACCTCCATCGGCGCGTCCTCGCGCACCGCCCAGTGGCGCAACCCGTTGATGGCCATGATGACCAGCGGCGCGGCGGTTCGGCCTCCTTCCACCCAGCCGGGGAAGGGAAACTCCAGCGCCGCCTCGACGATGGCCGGACGCACGATGGTGAAGTCAAGGTCGTCCTGGGCCGCGAGCAGTTGCTCGCCCAGGCTCTTGGTATAGGTGTAGGTGTTGGTCCAGCCCCACTGCGCGGCGCGCTGCGATCCGAGGTCGCTGAGCTTCTGGCTCAGTTCCCGGGACCGCTTGCGGCTGCCGTTGGTGTGGCTCGAGGCGTACGCCTCGCGGATGCGCTCCCGCATGTAGCGGATTTCGCGGTCGTGATGAAAGCCCCGGTCGTGGCGGCCTTTGCGCCGCGGGTAGAACCCCACGATCGGCTCGGACTCTTCGATGAAGCCGTCCGATTCCCCGCAGACGAAACAGGTGGATACGTGCGCCAGCTTTGCCCCGATCCGCCGGGCCAGCCCCGCCGCGTTCTCGACGCCGTCGACGTTGGAGAGAAACGATTCGTCCACGGGCGGGAAGAACTCCACCAGTCCGGCGCAGTTCAGGACCAGGCCAAGGTTTCCGGTCAGATCGTCGAGCGTCTGGCTTGGAACGCCGCAGTCCGGCTGGCCCACGTCGCCCGTCACCAGGTTTACTTTTTCGCGGATGTGCTCCAGGCCGAGCTTCTCCACCAGCGGCGCCAGCGGCGGCGAGCGCAGAACTTCCTTCTCAAACCGCTCCTGAGGCGTGGCGCGGCGCTTGCCCCGCATCAGGATGTGTACGCGCCGCAGTTCCGGGAACCGGTCGAGCAGCATGCCGAGGATGACCTTTCCCAGAAATCCGTTGGCGCCCGCCAAAAGGATCTCGTGCCGGCGAAAGGTCTCGCGCGCAGTCAGCAAAAACGAACCACTCCTCTTTCGCGGCCGGCGCCGGGCAGCCAGGCCGGACTCGCGGATAAATCCCTCCTATTCTAGGGTATTCACCCGGCAGACGGGGGGACCGTGGAAAGGCACCATCGTAGCATGGGCCTGCTTGCCGTTGCGCCCGCGGCCGCGCTGATGATGAGCCACGTCGTGCTCCAGGATCGCCTGCCTCTGCGCGAAGGCTGTGGCCCGGACGAACGCGTCGTCGCCTTTCTCAGTCGCGGCGATCCGGTCGCCATTCAGTTCGCCGTCGCCGGAGAAGGCGGGACCTGTTACAAGGTCAACGCGGCGGCCGGCGGACGGACGGGCTATGTAAGCGCCGCAGCGGTCTCCGGGGTCGAGCAGTTCGAGCGCGAACGGCGAGCCGCGCCCGCCATTGCGTTCCGGGCGGAGACCGCGGTTGTTCGGACCGCCGCCATGTCTCCTGCCGCCGGCCCCGCCGGTCCCAGGGCGGCCATGCTGATCGAGCGTAACCGGCCGGCCGAGGCGCTGGAGGCGCTCGAAGCGGCCCTGCGGACCAACGGCTCGGATCCCGGCCTGCTCTCTTTGGCCGGCTATGCGGCTTACCGGGGCGACGACATGGCCCGTGCGATGGACTATTGGCGCAAGTCGCTGGCCCTGCAGCCGAATCCAGCCGTCGAGCGCCTCTACCTGGCTGCCGAGCGCGAAGCCCGCGAGGACACCAGCGGCGAGAAGCTGATCGGCGCCCGCTTCGTCCTCCGCTACCCGCGCGGCCGGATGGAGCCTGCGGCCGCCCGTGCCCTGTCCGGCCGCCTCGACCAGGAGTTCGCGCGCATCTCGGCGGAACTCGGCTGCGAGGCGTCCGAGCGCATCGTCGCCATCGTGCAGTCGCCCGAGGAATACCGCCGGACCACGGAGGCGGCCGAGTGGAGCGCCGGGCAGTTCAACGGCCGGATCCGCGTGGCGGATTTCGGTTCCGGGGAGGCGGAGCGGACGTTTTCGCACGAGATCGTTCATGCCTGTCTGGCCGCCATGGGCGACTTTCCGCAGTGGCTGCACGAGGGGCTGGCGCAGAAACTCTCCGGCCGAACGCTCAGCGAAGCCGAATTGGGCGCCCTGAAGCGGCAGGCCCGCGCCGGCGGACTGCCGCGGCTGGGAAACCTCTCCCAGACGTGGTCGCGGCTGAGCGCTTCTCACGCCGCCATGGCCTATAACGCCGCCCTCGCCGCGACGGAACTCTTCTATCAGCGCCACGCCGCCATCGGACCGCGCAACCTCCTCCGCGACCCGCGCCTCATTCCACAGATCGCGGCCGACCTCGACCGCGCCCTGCGCGAGTGACGGCGCGGGTCGCCCTCCGTATACTGAAGCAGTAGATGAGTCAGCGGACGCAGGCGCCGGGGGTGAAGCAGTTTTTTCGTCCCGGCGGAATCCTGTCGAAATGGCATCCCAATTACGAGTTCCGGCGGGGACAGCTCGAGATGGCCGAGGCGGTGGAAGCGGCGCTCGCCGAAAACCGTCCGCTCATCGTCGAAGCCGGCACCGGCACGGGCAAGACCCTGGCCTACCTCGTCCCGGCCATCCTGTCCGGCAAGCGCGTGGTGGTCTCCACCGGTACGAAAAATCTGCAGGACCAGCTCTTTTACAAGGACGTCCCGTTTCTTCAGAATCATTTCTCCACCCCTCTTCGCGTCGCCTACATGAAGGGGCGGAATAATTATGCCTGCCGGCAGAAAATTTACGATGCGGATCGCGAGCAAATCCTGGCCGGCCTCGAGGAATTCGCCGACTTTCAGATCATTCGAGACTGGGAAAAGACGACGGAAACCGGAGACCGCGCGGAAATCGCGAAACTGCCCGAGGCGAGTTCCGCGTGGGCCAAGATCGACGCCCGGCGCGAGATGTGCTCCGGCCAGAAGTGCCCGCAATTCTACCGCTGTTTTATCACCCAGATGCTCCAGCGCGCGCATGAGAGCAATATCGTCATCGTCAATCACTACTTGTTTTTCGCCGACCTGGCCCTGCGCGAGGGTGAATCGGGCGGCGTGATACCGGATTACGACGCGGTCGTTTTCGACGAGGCGCACGAGATCGAGGACGTGGCGGGCCAGTATTTCGGACTCTCGATCAGCAACCACCAGGTGCAGGAACTGCGGCGCGACGTCGCGGCGGTGGCGCGGCGAAAAGGGTTCGGCAGCGAAGACCTGGACCAGGTGCTCGAACAGCTCGAGATCTGCTCGGACCAGTTCTTCGCCCTGTTCCGGGACGAGGGCCGGCAGGGCTTCGCTGGACGGCAGACGTTCCTGGAGCGGCACGCCGCGGAGTACGGCGACCTGATGCGCGCGCTCGACATACTCCGGGCTTTCCTCGAGCAGATCAAGAACGCGCCCGACGAGGTGATTCCCCTGTTCAGCCGCGCGGTGGAACTGCCCTCGAAGCTCCGCTTCTGGATGGAATCCGAGGAACGGACGCACGTCTACTGGGTGGAACGCAGGGGCCGCTCCTGCTTTCTCCAGGCCACGCCCATCGACGTCTCCCCACTGCTCGAAAAGAAACTTTTCAACGAGGTGGGCCCCGTGATTCTGACCTCGGCCACGCTGGCGGTCGCCGGCGGATTCGATTATGTCGAGCGCCGCCTGGGCGTGCGGCATCCGCGGACGCTGATCGTTTCCGGCGCGTTCCAATACGAGAAGCAGGCGCTGCTCTACATCCCCGAGGAAATGCCGGACCCGCGGGACCCCGGCTTTGTGCCCGCAGCCTCGGAAGCGGTTCTGCGGCTTCTGCGGCTGAGCCGAGGCCGCGCGTTCGTGCTGTTCACCAGCTACCAGCAGATGCAGGCGGTGTACGACCGCGTATCGTTCGAAACCGAATACCCGACGCTGCTCCAGGGTACGGGACCGCGGAGCGCGCTGCTGGACGAGTTCCGCTCGACGCCCAACTGCGTGCTGTTCGCCACCTCCGCCTTCTGGCAGGGCGTCGATGTGCCGGGCGAACAGCTTAGCTGCGTTATCATAGATAAGCTGCCGTTCGCGGTCCCGAGCGACCCGGTGGTTGCCGCGCGCATTCAGGCGGTCCGCGACGAGGGGGGAAGCCCATTCTACGAGTACCAGGTTCCGCAGGCCGCTCTCTCCCTCAAGCAGGGTTTCGGCCGGTTGATCCGCAGCCGGTCCGACCGCGGCGTTCTGGCGCTGCTGGACAACCGGATCACCAGGATGCGATACGGCAAGGTGTTCTTCGACAGCCTGCCGGATTACGGCTTCACCACCAGGCTGGAGGACATCGAGAAGTTCTTCCATGTTTGAAGTAGCGGTTGAGCAGACCTTCGCCGCGGGGCACGCCCTGCGCGGTTATAAGGGCAAGTGCGAGAACGTGCACGGCCACAACTACCGGGTCCGCGTCACGCTCGAGGGCGAGCGCCTGAACTCCATCGGGCTGCTGGTGGATTTCGTCGAGGTCAAGCGGCTGATGCGGGCCGCCGTCGACTACCTGGACCACAAGTTCGTCAACGACCTGCCTCCGTTCGACACGATCAACCCTTCGGCGGAGAATATGGCCCGGTTCTTCTACGACGAGGTCCAGAAGGGGCTCGCCGCCTCGGGCGACGTCCCCGCCCGCATCCAGCAGGTGCAGGTTTGGGAGACCGACACGTCGGTGGCCACCTACCGTCCGTAGGTGGGTCCGCCGCGAGCGCCTTGTTCTCGCGAGCGCCTTGCTATCATGATCCGCATGATGAAAACGGCCCTCTTGCTCCTCGCAGCGGTGACCATTCTGTCCGCCGTCGACCTGCCCACCAAGCGGTGGCTGAATCTCGCGGCGATCAAAAAGCTGGCCTCGGCCGCCGAGGCCGAAGCGCAGAAGCGCAACGTCCAGGTAACGCTCTGCATCGTCGATGAAAGCGGCAACCTGCTCTTTCTTCAGAAGGCAGACGGCGCCGGCCTGAACACCATTCAGTTCGCCCAGCGCAAAGCCCGGCATGCTGCGCTCTACGGGCGGCCATCCCATGCGGCCGCCGAACAGCTCAAGGGCGGCAACATGCAGGTGCTCGCCTTCCCCGACGCCTTCCCGAACCAGGGCGGGCTCCCCATCAAGGTGGACGGCCAGACCATCGGCGCCATGGCCGCCAGCGGCGCGCCTTCGGAAGTGGATGAAGCCATCGTGCAGGCCGCCATCGACGCGCTGCTGAAGTGAAGGACGCGCAGGCGCTCTTCCACCGCGGCGTTGAACTGTTCAACCGCGGCGACTTCTTCGAGTGCCACGAGGTCCTCGAGGAGATCTGGACCCCGGCGCGGCAGCCCGAGCGCTGGTTTCTTCAAAGCTTGATCCATTTCGCGGTCGGATTCCATCACCATCGCCGGGGCAACGTCATCGGCGCCGTTCGCCAGTTGACCAAGGGCCTCCGCAAGATCCAGGGCTACCTGCCCGAATGGGGCGGCGTCCGCACGGCCCGGATCGAGCGCGAGGTTCGCCGCTGTCTCGCCGTCATCGAAGCCGGCGGCGCGGTGGACGCCTTTCCCTGCATCGAACCGTTCGCTGGGTACCAGCCCGGACCGGCGCCCCTGCCGCCCGCCGAACTCCCGGACATCGTCGCGTTGCCCGGAGGGGAGTTCTTGATGGGCCAGGCGGACGGCCGCGACGAGGAGCGTCCCGTTCACCGCGTACGCGTCTCGCCTTTCGGACTGGCCCGGACTCCCGTGACCAACGCCCAATACGACCGCTTCTGCCTGGAAACCGGCCATCCACCGTCGAAATTCCGCCGGCAGCCCGGATTCGACCGGCCCGGCCATCCCGTCACCGGCCCGTCCTGGTTCGACGCCGCCGCCTATTGCGAATGGCTGGCGGCGAAGACGGGGAGGCGCTTCCGCCTGCCGGCCGAGGCCGAGTGGGAATGGGCGGCCCGCGGCGGACTCGAGGGGCGGCTCTACCCCTGGGGCGACGATCCGGTCACCTCGCGCGAGAACTACGGCTCGCGCTGGCTGGCCGGACCGGAGCCGGTAGCCACGTCCGCGCCCAACGCCTACGGCCTTTTCGACATGTGCGAGAACGTGCACGAGTGGTGCGCCGACTGGTACGGCCGGACATACTACGCCGCTTCGCCCGCCGAGGATCCCACCGGACCGGCCGAGGGCGTGCGGCGGGCATCGCGCGGAGGCTCCTGGCGCCACCACGTAAAGATCGCCCGCTGCGCCGCCCGGAGCAGCATCCCGCCCGAGTTCGAGTACGCCGATTACGGTTTTCGCGTCGCGTGCGATCCCGTCGGGGCCGTTAGCCCGCCGCCGCCCGCCGAACCTGCGTCGCCAGCGCTTTCCTGAGCTGCTCGTTGGCCAGAGCGATAGCGCTACGAGCGGCTGGCGTACTCGCTAGCGCGTTCAGCATCACGAAGTCATGCATCGTGCCGAGGTAGCGGACCGCCGTCACCGCGACGCCCGACTGCGCCAGCTTGTGCGCGTAAGCCTCGCCTTCGTCGCGCAGCACGTCGTACTCCGCCGTGATCACCAGCGCCGGCGGAAGCCCGCTCAGTTCCTCCTCCGAGGCTAGCAGCGGCGACGCCGTCGACTGGCCGGCCGACTCCGCGTCGGCCAGGTAATGGTTCCAGAACCACCGCATCGCCTCCCGCGTCAGAAAGTGGCCGGTAGCCATCTGCCGGTACGACGCCGTGTCGAAATTCGTGCCGTCGGTCACCGGATAGAACAGCGCCTGGTAATCGATTTTCGGCCCCCCGCGCTGCTTCGCCAGAAGGGTGACCGCCGCCGCCATGTTGCCGCCGGCGCTGTCGCCCGCCACGGCCAGCCTTGTCGAATCCAGCTTCAGCGCCTTGCCGTTTTCGGCGACATACCGGGTCGCCGCATAGGCTTCCTCGATCGCCGTGGGATATTTGGCTTCCGGCGACCGCGTGAAATCCACGAAGACCACCGCCGCGTTGACGCCGTTGGCGATCTCGCGGATCAGCCGGTCGTGCGTGTTCCGGTCGCCGAGCACCCATCCGCCGCCGTGGAAGTACATCACCGCTGGAAGCCGGCCCCGGCTGCCCTGCGGCCTGACAATGCGAATGCCGACCTCGCCGCTCGGCCCGGCCGGGATCGTACGATCCTCGATATCCGAGGCGGGCCCCGCCGCCCCGCCCGCTTGTGCTCCAGCCAGCACGGCGCGCGCTTCCTCCACGGACAGTTCGTAAATTTGCGGTCCGCCCTGTCGGTTGAGGGCCTCCAGAAAAGCCCTGGTCGCGGGCTCAATCGCGGAACTCAATGCAGTCATCCCGCTTCCTCCTTATCTGGATTCTACAGTACAGATTGCCCGTTCAAGCCGCCGTGGGATCAAGACTTCGTTTCCGTCCACCAGCCCAGCAGCCGGTAGTGCTCCGCCATCCGCAGGGCCTCTTCGGGCGCAAGATGCCATTCGTGATGCCAGGCCAAGGCGGCGAAATCGTCGGTTTCAGTCCGCCGCCGACTTGCCCATTGTGCGCGCCAGAACTCGTGCGCGTCGCCACATCTTCATCGAAGCGCGGCGTCCACGACACACGTTTCACCCAAGTCTCGTGGGCGCTGGTCCCCAGCGATCGCAGAAACCGCCGAGCCAGCTTCACAGTATCCCTGCCGCCGGCGCAGCTCCCGGTCGGTGAAGTTCTTCAGCTCCGCTTCGACCCGCCGCCCGCCTACGTCCCCACATACCCCCCA
>JAHCHE010000020.1 GCA_026129905.1 Bryobacteraceae bacterium
ACGCGGTTTGGAATTGTTGTTTTCTAACAGGTCCTTAGTCGCCGGGCTATCCTCTGGCCTTCGCCTGGACGCGGGCCCCGAAGCGCTCGACGTTGACGATGAACCGCTCGTGGGTTCCTTCGGAGATCTTCTCCTTCTCGTCTTCCGCCCAGACGCGAAAGCTCACGCTGCGGTCTTCCACGCCCGCGATCTCGGCGTGAAACGTCACGCTGAGGCCGACCGGCGTCGCCGCCAGGTGGCGTACGTCGACGTGCGTTCCCACCGTGTCGAAGCCCGGCTCCAGGTACGGCTTCACCAGGTCCCGCGCGGTGATCTCGAGCCCGCCGATCAGGTGCGGCGTCGCCAGCACGCGCGCCGATTCCGCGCCGAGAAAATTGATCGCCACGTCGTTGGTGACCAGGAGCTTGCGTTCGCCGCGCGCGCCGGCCGGTATCTGTGCCATAGGAATCATGCTACCGCGCGCCCACGCTTTGCGTAGGACTTCAGAGCGGCATCCAGGGGCTTGTACGCCCGCCTGTGCCAGCCGCTAGCGTGGATACATGTTCCGATCAGACCGTCACCGACCAGCCTTCCTTGGCGCCGATCGTGTTTTCGAAGCGGGCGCTCGCCCGATCCACCATCTCCTTCACCATCCTATCGTCGTGATCCGGTTCATGGTGGAACAGCACCAGCCGCTTGACCCCGGCGTCTATGGCGGCGCGGACGCCTTCCTCCCACGTGCTGTGCCCCCAGCCACGCCGGAACGCGTACTCTGCGGCGTCGTACATCGCGTCGTAGATCAACAAGTCGGCGCCCGCCGCGTGCTCCCGCAGGATCGCGTCGTGCCGTGAGTCCCCATGTTCGTGATCCGACGCATAGACGATCGAGCCGCTCGGCCCTTCGATTCGGTAGCCGGTGGCGCCATCGGGGTGGCGGAGGGGGAAGGGGCGGATGTGCAGGTCGCCCCACGGCATGCCTTCCGGCTCCACTTTCGCGTACCGGCAGGTCGCCTGGACGGCCGGCATGTTCACCGGGAAATAGGGGGCCGTCATCTGACCTTCCACAATCTCGCGCAACCGGGCCGGCTCGCAGGAAGAGTAAAAGGTCAGCGAAGTGCGCCTGTCGTACAAGGGCGCGAAGAAGGGAAGCCCTTGGATGTGATCCCAGTGAAAGTGCGTGAAGAGAATGCTGACTTCGAGTTCCTCGCCCGCGCACTCCTTTTTCAGCAGCGCGCCCAGCCGGCGCGCGCCCGATCCCGCGTCCAGAATGAGCGCCGGATGCCCGTCGTAACGCACCTCCAGACACGCGGTGTTTCCCCCGAAGCCCAGCTTCTCCGCTTGGGGCGTAGGTATCGAGCCGCGGACGCCCCACAACGTGAGCGTCATTGCCCCGTTTCGTTCCATGAACTCTCCCAGACGGCGTAATCAACTCCCACCGGATACGCTGCGCGCAGCATCGCCGGCCGGGTCTCCGACAAATGATTAGATGCAATTATAGCCCGAGCAGCAGGCGAATTGAAGCATTTCCTGTCGGAAATCAACGGCTAGCGCCTTCCCTGCGCCGGGGGCGCCGTCAGGATGCGTAGCGCCTGTTCCCCCCGCGCGAAGAAATCGTCCCGCGACCGCTCGTCGGGAAACCTCAAGCCGGCGTTGCGATAGTGCGCCAGTTCCTCCTCCCACCGCCCGGCCACCGCTCTTCTCGTCTGTTCGTCGAAATACGGACGCCCGTTCGCTTCGATATAGAAGGGGTTTGTGTGCCCCTGGATGTCCGGCTCCCCCTCCTTTTTGCGCGCCGTGGCCCGCGCCGCCAGCCAGCAGCTCTCACCGGCCGGCACGCGGGCGGACAGGCTCAGTTCCGTCTTGCCTCCGTCGCCGGAAACCGCCGCGATCACCTCGCCGTTCCGGATAATTTCCAGCTTCTCCAGCGGACGGTAGAAGCCGGCCTTCGCCGTCACAACCGAATTGTTCTTCTCCAGCGTTGCCTCCACCAATGGGCCGTTCGTAACGATGGCCGTGCCTGTCCGAACGCCGGCGGCCCACGCTTCATAGGGGGACTGGCCGCCATCCGCCTTCACCAGGGTCCGCTCCGGACCGAGCAGCGGGATCGTCCGCGGCCAGGGGTCCCGCTGATTCAGCAATACAGGGAAGTCGCTGCCGGCTATTCCGGTTACGCGCAGGCCGGCGTTCAGCAGTTCATACCACTCCCCTGTCTTGAGAACGCCGAACTGGAGCACTTCGACGAAATCGATGTTGCCCAGCGCCAGGTCCATCAGCAGCGTCGAATGGGGCATGGAGCCGCTGAAATGGGCGTAGCCGACGGTGGCGCCAAGTTCCCGTCCTTTCGCGAACAGTATAGCGGGATAGGGATACGCTCCCGGCGAATTGGCGTACATGGAGCCCGCGCTCAGCGGCCGGATCAGTTCCCGCCCTCCCAGCAGGTTCACGTGCCCGTAGAACTCGGTCCGCGATTCGTGTCCGGGCCGGATCGCGTAGCCGTTTCGCTTCGCTTCTCCCGGCGGCCCGAAAGCGTACTGTACCGCCGCGTCCATCTGCCGCTGCAATTGCAGGAAGTTCGCCACGTGGAGGTCCTCCGCTTCCAACCACCGCAGGAACACGTCGTTGTCCCGAAGTTCGCGCGTAAGGTGAATATGGTCGTCGCCGGAGATCCACCGGCGGCTTTCGCCAGGCGCCCAATCGCGCATCCGCAGCGTGACCTGCCGCTCCTTGCCGGCTTCCAGCTCGAACTCCTCCGTCGCAGGTGCGTAGAAGAATCCGCGGTACGCCTCGATCCGGTACTTGCCGGCGGGCAGGTCGAAGCTTCCGCCGCCTTCCAGCAACACATAGTGCGACTGGTCGCGGCAGGTCACCTCGAGCGTCGACGCTCGGTCGCCCCGAGTCCAGAGCCGCTCCCGGTAGAACATATCCACCCGCAGCGGAAGCATGGCTTCCACCGGAGACAGGCGGAAGGGCTTGTCGTCCTTAAACAGGTACGCTCGCACCGGCATCCGCGGCTCGGTGGCGACGGTGAGCCGCGCCCGCAGTTCCGGCCGGCCCGATTCGTGAAATTGCGCCCACACCAGCGCCGCGGCAAACGGCAGCGCCAGTGTCCAACGCGACATCGTCATTGGTATGTCCCTCCGGTTCGCTATCATAAAAGGATTACATCCTGGGCGCCGTTTACGTCTATACAGCCATGATTTTCGTCGCGCTTCTGCTCCTGCTCCTCGTCGTGACTCCTGTTTCGGAGGCCCAGACGCTCCGCGGTTCCATCGCAGGCGCCGTGGCCAACGAGAGCGGCCGGCCGGTTCCGGGCGCGGCGGTCACGCTAACGCACCGGGAAACGGACCGTCCCCGAACCGCGACGACGAACGGTGAAGGCGGATTCGTCTTCGCCCAGCTTCCGCCGGGCTCGTACGATTTGGAAGTGGTTGCCGAGGGTCACCGCCGGCACGCGCAACGCTTGACTCTGCTCACGAACCAGGAGATCGACGTTGAAGTCCGCCTCCTGCCGGGCCAGATCACCGAGCGGGTGGTGGTGACGGCCGCGCGCAGCGTTCTGAGGACCGACTCGGCGGCGCTCGGCTCGGTCATCGAGACCAATCTCATTCGGGGCTTGCCCCTCGACGGCCGCAACTTCCTGGAACTCACTCTGCTGCTGCCCGGCGTCGCTCCCTCCGCGCAGGGTTCCGCGGCCAGTGTTCGCGGGGCCACCGCGCTGAACGTCAACGGCGCACGAGAGGACTCCAACAACTATCTGCTGGACGGCGTATACAACTCCGATCCGATGCTGAACAACTCCGCCGTCAACCCCAGCGTCGATGCCACCCGCGAGTTCGAAGTGCTCACCGGCGACTATGACGCCACCTTCGGGCGCAACGCCGGCGCGCAGGTTAGCGTCGTCCTCCAGTCCGGCGGCAACGCCTGGCACGGCGCGGGCTACGAGTTCCTCCGCAACGCCGCGCTCGACGCCCGCAACTATTTCGCCCCGGCGCGCGAGCCGGACCCGAAGTATCAGCGGCATCAGTTCGGCGGATCGCTCGGCGGTCCCCTGATCCGCAACCGGACCTTCATCTTCGGCAACTACGAAGGTTTGCGCCTGCGGGAAGGCGTCACCCGCACCACCAACGTGCCCACGGCCCTCGAGCGCGCCGGCGACTTCTCGCAAAGCGCCCAGCCGCCGTACGATCCCCTGTCGGGACAGCCATTCCCCGGCAACCGGATTCCTTCCTTCTTCATCCACCCGACCGGGGCCGCGATCGCGGCGCTCTATCCGCTGCCCAATCGCGACGTCCCACAGCAGAACTACGTCTCCTCGCCCTCGATCCGCGACCGCGCGGATCAGTTTGACCTCCGGCTCGACCAGGCGCTCGGCAGCGCCGGCGATCTTACGTTCCGCTACAGCTTCGCGGACCAGACCCGCTACCTGCCGTTCTCGGGACCAGGCTTTCCCGCCGTGCCCGGTTATGGAACCACCGTGCCGCGCCGCCCGCAGAACATCATGGTCAGCGAGACGCACGCGTTCTCGCCGGTGTGGATCAACGAGGCGCGCGTGGCGTTTACTCGAGTCGCCACGGCGTCGTTTCACGAGAACTACGGCGTCAGCGTGAACACGCGCCTTGGCCTGCCCGAAACCTCGTCCAACTCGCGCGACTTCGGTCTCAGCCACATCACGCTGCCGGGCTTTTCGTCCTTAGGAGACGAAACGAACAACCCGCAACAGAGCGTCACGAATACGTTCCAGGCGCTCGATCACGTCACCCACGCGCGCGGCGCGCACACGATCCGGTTCGGATTCGACTACCGGCGCACCCAGCAAAACGCCTTCCGCGACGTGCAGTCGCGCGGTTTCCTGAACTTCCTTGGCATCACCGGCAATCCGTTGTCGGACTTGCTGCTCGGCTTCCCCACGGTGACCGGCGTCGCGCGCCTCGACAACCCGCAGTACCTGCGCACGTGGAGCGGCAACTTCTTCGTCGCCGACGCCTGGCGCATCCGGCCCGACCTGACGCTCTCGGCCGGCGTGCGCTACGAGTACAACGCTCCGCCGGTCGACAAATTCGACCGGTCGAACGTGTACGAGCCGGCAATGGGCGCCCTGGTACAGGTGGGTACCAACGGTATTCCGCGCAGCGGCTACTATGCCGACAGGAACAATTGGGCGCCGCGCGTCGGCCTTGCCTGGCGGCCGGGCGGCCTCAGCGGAACGGTGCTGCGCGCCGGCTACGGCATCTACTACGACCAGTCGTCTCTGGCGCCGGGCGAAGGCTTGTACTTCAATCCCCCGTACTTCGATTTCCGCCTGTTCTTTCCGCTCGAGGGCCTGTTCCTGACGCTGTCCGATCCGTTTCCGGAGGACTTCCCGTTTCAAGCCCCGCCGTCGGCGCTGTCCTACCAGCGGGATCTGCGCTCCCCCTATCTCCAGCACTGGAGCTTCACCGCGCAGCAGCGGTTGGGCCACAGCCGCGTGCTCGAGGTCGGCTACGTCGGCTCGAAAGGGACCAAGCAGCTCTCGGCGCGCGACATCAACCAGCCGCGCCCGTCGCCGGTCTCGCCGAACCTGCGGCCCGTCCCGTACTTCGCCGATATTAACCAGCTCGAGTCCCGCAGCAACTCGAACTACAACAGCCTTCAGGCGCGCCTCCAACAGCATGTCACCCGGGGACTGTCGCTGCTGGCTTCCTACACCTGGTCCAAGTCCATTGACGACGCGTCCAGCTTCTTTGCCAGCGCGGCCGACGCCAACTTCCCGCAGAACAGCTACAACCTGCGCGCCGAGCGCGGGCGTTCGAATTTCGACCTGCGCCAGCGGTTGACCTTCAGCTATTCGTGGGAACTTCCGTTCGGACGGGGCAAGCGGTTCCTTACCGCGGATTCGCCCGCATCGCGGGTTTTCGGAGGCTGGGAGACGTTCGGCATCTGGACCTTCCAGACCGGCCGGCCCGTTACCGTCGCGCTGCTATCGGAGTTGGACAACAGCAACACGGGGCGGTCGATTCTCGGATTCGGCGCCAACGACCGGCCGAACGTGGTTCGCGACCCGGCGCTCGCCAACCCCACTACCGAGCGGTGGTTCGATCCCGGCGCATTCCAGATGCCGCCCTTCGGCAGCTTCGGCAATGCCGGACGCAACATTGTCGATGGACCCGGTTTGCAGACCGTCAATGTATCCTTGCTGCGCGACTTTTCGGTTTCCGAGGGGCTCCGCTTTCAGTTCCGGGCGGAGGCCTTCAACCTGCTGAACCGGGCGAATTTCGACCTGCCGGATGTCTTTCTCGGATCGCCGACCTTCGGCCGCATCCTGTCGGCGCAAAGTCCCCGGCGGATCCAGTTCGGCGTCAAGGCGCTGTTCTAGCGCCCATGGCCGCGCCTCCCGTGCGAAATAGAAACCTCCCGGCGTGGCTGACGACATCGCTATTCCTGATCGCCGGAGCGTGCATTATCCTGCTGGAACACAAGCGCCCGCTACGGAAGCATCGGGAGCCGAAACTGCGCCGCGCCGCGCGGAATGCCGCGGTGGCAGCGGTCGCGGCCATCGCTGTCCGGTGGGCGGATGCTCCGGTAACAGGCCTGCTGATGAATCGGGCCGAGCGGCGCGGGTGGGGGCTGTTCCGGCGCCGGCGGCTTCCGCTTTGGCTCGAGGTCGTGGCGGCTTCCCTGGCGCTCGACTATTCGATCTACCTGTGGCACGTGCTGCTGCACCGCGTGCCCCTGCTTTGGCGCTTTCACGTGGTGCATCATTCCGATCTCGACCTGGACGTCTCCACCGCCATCCGGTTTCACTTCGGAGAACTGCTGTTCTCGATTCCCCTCCGGGCATTGCAGATCGCAGCGCTGGGTCCGTCGCGCTTCACGTTTTCCCTGTGGCAGACCTGCTTCGGCCTCTGCGTCTTCTTTCACCATTCGGAAATCGAGTTGCCGGCCTCGCTGGAGCGCCGTCTGGCGCCTTTCCTTGTAACGCCGCGGATGCATGGCATTCACCATTCCATCGTGCAGCGCGAAACCGACTCGAACTGGTCGAGCGGGCTTTCGATCTGGGATCGCCTGCACGGGACGCTTCGCCTCAACGTGCCGCAGCAAGCGGTCACGATTGGCGTGCCGGCCTACCGCGAGCCGGAACAAGTCGCCGCGGCCGCGCTGATCGCCATGCCGTTCCAGCATCAGCCGCCGGCGTGGGAATTCCCGGATGGCGGCTCGCCCCAACGGGAGTCCGGACCCGACCGCGCCGTTCTCCTTCCCTGAACGGGCGTAGCGGCAGAATGAGCGCGACGAGCGCCGGCGGTTCGCGCCTTCGGCCCTCCCGGCTGGGCGCGGCATGCGTTACACTCCAAAGCTGAGCGCAAAGCCGATGAGAGTCATCCAACGCGCAGCGGTTCTGGGAGCGGGCACGATGGGGTCCCGAATTGCGGCGCACTTCGCCAACGCCGGAGTGCCCGCGTTGCTGCTGGATATCCCGCTGCCCGATGAGAAGGACCGCAATGCCGCGGCGCGCAAGGGGCTGGAAGCCGCGTCGCGGCAGAAGCCGTCGCCGTTCTTCACCGACGCCGCGAAGAACCTCGTCGAGATCGGGAATTTCGAGGACGACCTTCCGAAGATCGCCGCTTGCGACTGGGTGATCGAAGCGATAATCGAGAACCTCGACGCCAAGCGCGCCCTGTGGCGGCAGGCGGCGCCGCTGGCCTCGCGCGAAGCGATCCTCTCCACCAACACCAGCGGCATTCCGCTCGCGAAGCTCGCCGAAGGCTTCCCGCCCGACTTCGGGCGGCGCTTTTTCGGGACGCATTTCTTCAATCCGCCCCGCTACCTTCACCTGGTTGAGCTGATCCCTGGCCCGGCGACCGATCCGGCTCTCCTCGAATCCGCGGCGGAATTCTGCGACCGGCGGCTGGGCAAAGGCTGCGTCCCGTGTAAGGACACCCCGAACTTCATCGCCAACCGCATCGGCAGCTTTTTCGGCGCCACGGCGCACAAGATCATGGTCGAGGACGGCTACACGGTGGAGGAGGTGGACGAGCTGACGGGGCCGCTCATCGGCCTGCCCCGCAGCGCGAGTTTCCGCCTACTGGACATCGTGGGTCTGGACATCTGGGCGCACGTGGCGCGAAACCTTTTCGAAGGCGCCCCCGGCGATCCATGGCGCGAGCGGTTCATTCCTCCGGCATTCATCGACGAGATGATCCGGCAGGGGCGGCTGGGGGAAAAGACCGGGCAGGGCTTCTATCGCCGCGCGGGCCGGTCGTTCGAAGCCATCGACTGGAAAACGCTCGAGTACCACCCGCGGCGAACGCCCGAACTGCCGTCCGTGGAAACGGCGAAGAACATCGAGGACCTGCCGGCCCGGCTGCGATTCCTGGTTCAGGCGGGCGATCGCGCCGGCCGGTACGTCTGGAAGCTGCTGAGAGACCTGATCGTCTACGCGGCCGAGAAGGTCCCCGAGATCTCGGATCGCACCGTGGAGATCGACCGGGCGATGCGGTGGGGCTACGCCTTTCGGATGGGCCCGTTCGAGTTATGGGACGCCCTGGGCTTTGAACCCGTGGCGCGGCGCATCGCCGAAGAGGGCCGCCCGCTGCCGGCGCAGGTCTCCGCCATGCTCTCGGCCGGAGCGGCATCATTCTACCGCCCGGCGGACTTCTGCGGTCAGCCGCAAACCGAGTATTTCGACCTGGCATCCAACGCCTATCGCCAGTTGGAGGAGCGTCCTGGGATCGTGCGCTTGGACGAGGTGAAGCGCGCCCGAGGCGTGGTGCGGCAGAACGCCGGGGCCTCGCTGATCGACCTTGGCGACGGCGCGCTCTGCCTGGAGTTCCACAGCAAGATGAACGCCATAGGCGACGACGCGCTCCGCATGATCCACGCGGCGGTCGACGAAACGGCGCGGAATTTCGAGGCGTTGGTGATCGCGAACCAGGGCGAAGCCTTCAGCGCGGGCGCCAACCTGATGCTGCTGTTGCTGGCGGCCGAGGAGGGGGATTGGGACCAGATCGACTTCTTCCTCCGGAGTTTCCAGCAGGCGAACATGACGATCCGCTGCGCGCCCAAGCCGGTGGTCGCGGCGCCGTTCGGCCACACCCTGGGCGGCGGGGCGGAGATCGCGCTCCACGCCGCGCGCATGCAGGCCTCGGCGGAGTTGTACATGGGGCTGGTGGAGGCGGGAGTCGGGTTGATACCGGCCGGCGGCGGGACCAAGGAAATGCTGATCCGCCTCGGTGATGCCGAGCGGGCGTTTGAGCTGATCGGCTATGCGAAGGTCTCCGCCAGCGCCGCCGACGCCCGCCGGCTGGGCCTGTTGGCGGCCGCGGACGGCGTGACGATGAACCCGGAACGGCTGCTCGGAGACGCCAAACAACTGGCGCTGTCGATGGCGCCGGCGTACCTTCCCGGCCATATTCGCACGGACATTCCCGTTGGGGGCGAGGCGGCGTACGCGGCGTTGCGGCTCGGGGCCTGGCTGGCGCGGCAGGGCGAGTACATCTCGGACTACGATCTGACGATCGCGGAGAAGCTTGCGTACGTGCTCAGCGGGGGCCGCCTTACCGGCCGGCAGACCGTCTCCGAGCAGTACCTGCTCGACCTGGAAAGGGAAGCTTTCCTGAGCCTGTGCGGAAACGAGAAAACGCGAGATCGCATCCGGCACATGCTCAAGACGGGGAAGCCGCTTCGTAATTAGGGCGCGCCCATCCGGTTCCGCGCCAATGGAGGAATTATGCAGGAAGCCGTGATTGTCGATTGCCTGCGGACGCCCGTGGGGAAAGCGCCTCGGGGCAGCTTGAGGAACACGCGGCCGGACGACCTGGCCGCTCTGGCGATCAAGGCGCTGCTGGACAACTATCCGCAAGTCGCCCGCGACGAACTGGACGACGTGATCCTGGGCTGCGCCATGCCGGAGGCCGAATCGGGAATGAACGTGGCCCGCATCGCCGCCCTGCGAGCGGGCGTGCCGGACATTGTGCCGGCCATGACCATCAACCGCTTCTGCTCTTCGGGGCTCCAGGCGATCGCCATGGCGGCCGAGAAGATACGCGCGGGCGGCGCCCAGACGATCATTGCCGGCGGGACGGAATCGATGAGCCTGTTGCCGAAGGCCGGACACGCCTTCGCTCCGAATCCGCGCCTTGTTGAGAAGTACCCGCACGTGTACCTCACGATGGGGCTCACCGGCGAGAATCTCCAGCGGAAGTACCGGATCGGCCGGGAGGACCAGGACGCGTTCGCCCTGCGCAGCCACCGGAACGCCGTGCGGGCGCAAGCCGAAGGCCGGTTCGAACAGGAGATGATTCCGGTCCCGGTGGAAGCGGCCACTCTCTCCAACGGAAAACCGGCGAGGCAGGGTTTCACGCTCAACCACGACGAAGGTCCCCGCGCCGACACCTCGCTGGAAGCGCTGGCGGCTTTGAAGCCAGTGTTTCACGCCTCGGGAACCATCACCGCGGGCAACTCCTCGCAGACCAGCGACGGCGCGGCGGCGGCCCTGGTGATGTCGGAGAAGAAAGCCCGGCAGCTCGGGTTGAAGCCGCTGGCCCGCTTCGTGAGCTTCGCCGCCGCCGGCGTCCCCCCGGAGATCATGGGTATCGGCCCCGTTGTGGCCATTCCGAAGGCGCTGTCGCTGGCGGGACTGCGGCTGGACGACATCGGCCTCATCGAGCTGAACGAAGCGTTCGCCGTACAAGCGCTGGCGGTAATCCGGCTGGCGGGGCTGGACATCGACCGGGTGAACGTGAACGGCGGCGCCATCGCCCTGGGTCATCCGCTTGGCTGCACCGGGGCAAAGCTGACCGCGACGCTGCTCTACGAAATGCGGCGGCGCGGGACGCGTTACGGAATGTGTACCATGTGCGTGGGCGGCGGACAGGGCGCGGCGGGCATCTTCGAGCGCATGTAGACGAGGCGGCGAGGGAGGAAAGCGGCCATGACGGCAACCGAACAACGAGAATGGAGAGCTCAGGGAGGCGGGTTCCTGCTCCGGCCGGCGGCCACCGAGGACGCTTACTCCCCGGAGGACTTCACCGAAGAACACCTCGCCATCGCCAGGACGACGGAGGAGTTCTTTCGCAACGAAGTGGCGCCCCAGTTGGAAGCCATGCAGCGCGATCCAATGGCCGCCGTTCCCTTGTTGCGCAAAGCCGCCGCGCTCGGGCTGACCGGCGTGATGATTCCGGACCGCTTCGGCGGAATGGAACTCGACCTCACATCGCTGCTGATTGTGGCCGAGGGACTCTCGCGCGACGGCTCGTACGGGGTGTGGCAGTCGGTGCAGGCCGGCATCGGCGCGATGCCGCTGCTGCTGTTCGGCGCGGAGGAACAGAAACAGCGCTACCTCCCGAGGCTCGCCAACGCGGAACTGATCGCCGCGTATGCTTTGACGGAGCCCCAAGCCGGGTCCGATGCCCTGGCCATCCGGACGCGGGCCGACCTGGAGGAGGGCGGAGCAAACTACATCCTCAACGGGCAGAAGATGTGGATCTCGAACGCTTCCGGCGCGGGGCTGTTCACGGTTTTCGCCAAGGTGGGCGGCGAAAAGATCGCGGCCTTCCTGGTGGAGCGCGACAGCCCCGGATTGAGCATCGGCGCCGAAGAGAACAAGATGGGCATCAAGGGAAGCTCCACCTGCGCCGTGTATTTCGAAAATGTCAAAGTGCCTGTGGAGAACATGCTCGGAGAAGCGGGCCGCGGGCACGTCATTGCATTCAACTGCCTGAACCTGGGACGTCTGAAGATCGGCGCGGGAGTCATGGGCAATGCGAAGCGCGTCCTGGGATTGGCCATCAAGTACGCGAAACAACGGGTCGCGTTCGGCCAACCCATCGCCAATTACGGGCTGATACAGCAGAAAATCGCGGAAATGGCGGTGCGGATTTACGCCGCCGAAACGCTGGTCTGGCGCGTGACCGGCATGATCGAAGAGCGGCTTTTCGGAATAAGCTGGAGCGATCCCAAAGCGGGGGATCGCTATTTGAAAGCTTTCGAAGAGTTCGCCGCGGAGTGCGCGATGGTGAAGGTGTTTACCACCGAAGCGCTGGACTACGTGGTGGACGAGGCTGTGCAAATCCACGGCGGCTATGGCTATCACCACGATTACGAGGTGGAGCGGGCCTACCGCGATTCGCGGATCAACCGCATTTTCGAGGGAACGAACGAGATCAACCGCATGCTCGCCACCAGCATGTTGATAAAAAGGGCGCAGCAAAAGCGTTTGGACTTGCCGAAAGCCGTGAAGGCCCTGGAGCGGGAACTGCTGGAGAGGCCGGTCCCGCCGCGCTACGACGAAGATCCGCTCGAGCCGTGCCTGACCGCCGCCGATAACGCCCGGAAGGCGGCGCTGCTGCTGCTGGGGGCAGCGTTCCGCAAGTATCCCGCCGATCTCGCCCAGCAGCAGGAAATCCTGGCCGGCATCACCGACGTGGCCACGATGGCTCTCGCGCTCGAGTCCGCCGCGCTGCGCGCCCGCAAGCGCGACGGAGGCATTGCGGTGGAGATGTGCCAGGCGTTCGCGCCGGAGGCGGTGGAAAAAGTGGAATCGACGGGGCGGGCGGTTCTGGCCGCGTCGTGCGACGGCGACGCCTTGCGGGTGAACCTCGGGATCCTGAGGCGATTCACGCGGCTGGACGCCATCGACTCTTTCGGCGTCCGCCGGCGCATCGCCGCCCGCCTTCTGGAGGCTGAACGGTACCTGGCGTAGCAGACCAACGGCCGCGGATCGTGATCCTGGTTGGCTTGCCCGGATGCGGCAAATCGACCTACGTGGCCAAGCACCGCCTGCCCGCGCTGTCCTCCGATGAAATGCGCCGGCTGCTGGCCGACGACCAGACGGATCAGACGATTCACGGACACGTGTTCGCCGCGCTGCGCGACCTGCTGCGGCGGCGCATTGCTATCGGGCGGCCTGTTACCTACATCGATGCGACCCACCTGACGCCGGCGGAGCGGAGCGGGTACGTTCTGTTCGGCCGGCGGTACGGCTGCCAGGTGGAGGCTCTGTTTTTCGACGCGCCGCTGGCGGTCTGCAAGGAGCGCAACCGCGGCAGGGCCCGGATCGTGCCGGAAGACGCGCTCGATGCGATGGCCGCGCGCCTGGTCCCTCCGAGCCGGTCGGAGGGGTTCGACAGGGTCTGGGTGCTCCGGGAGTGAGTTACTCCTTCCAAAGAGGCAGCGCGAGGATGCCCCACAGGGCCGCTGGGAAAAGGGCGACCGAGCCGGAGACGATGGCGATGGTCCGGACCGAGATTCCCCAATCGAGGGCGACGCCGGCGGCATACGACATAATCGACATGGTGACGACCAGGAACCCGAAATCGGCGGCGAACACGCGGCCGCGGAAACGGTCGTCGGCCTGCAAGTGCAACAGCGTGGTGGAGAAGACCCAGATCACGGAGCCGCCCGCGTGGGCCAGAATCACCGCGGCGATCGCCCAGCCAATCCGGCTCGCAAGACCGAGCCCCGAATATCCGAGGGTAATAGCGATAAATCCGGCCAGGATTCCCAGACGCAGACGGGACCGGCGGCTTCCGGCCCAGTAGCCGCCGATCAACGGACCGACAAGCGCGCCCACGCCGCGGGAACCCATCAGCACGCTCATGCCGAGCATGCCGGCCCGCTGCGGATCGATATCGCCGATTTGCAAGGGGAAGATGCGCTCGCCGTAGATCGGCAGGATTACCCAGTGGGCGCCCAGCAATCCCAGGCCGGATTTCACCAGCAGGGTGGCCAGCAGGCGCACGTTGCCGGAGACGTAACGGATTCCCTCGATGACGGGTGAGAAGTCGGCCAGGTCCCGCGGGCGGAATCCAGGCTGACGCTCGACGTGCGGCTCGATGACCTTCATGCCGCGAAGAAAGGCCGCCGAAGCGAGAAACGTAAGGGAGTTGATGACGAAGACGGCGTCGCGTCCAAAGGCCGCGGCGACCAGGCCCCCCAGGGCGGCCCCGGCCATCAGATTGAACGACCAGGTAGTGGACGAGAGCGCGTTGCCCACCAGCAGGTCGTCTTCGGTGCGCATCAGGTTCGGCAGGGTGGCGGTGCGGCCTGGCTCAAAGAAGCCCCACATGAACGTTTGCAAGAGCAGCAAGCCATAAACGAGGGGGACCATGTCGGCCGTCTTTACCGCCAGCATTCCAAGCACGATCGCGGCGCGGGCCAGGTCGGCGAAAATCATCACTTTGCGGCGGCTGACGCGGTCGTTCACCACGCCCGCCATGGGAGCGATGAAGAATTGCGGGAGAACCTGGAGCACCACCGCGATGGCGACGGCCTTCGCGCTGCCGGTCAATTCCAGCAGCAGGCTGTAGACGGCGATCGAGTAGAACCAGTCGCCGATCTCGCTTACCACCTGCGCCAGCCAGAGACGGCGGAAATTCGGGTTGCTTTTGATCAGGCGCGCGTAGGCGGAGAGAGAGACCGGGCGGGCCGCCATGTCAGGATCGCGAATAAAGACCCATCCGCTTCTTGACCAACTCGACGGTTTCGTTGGCGATCGGCGAGACGCGTTCGGCGCCCTGCTTCAACACTCCCGGCAGATAGCCCGGCTCATCGACGATTTCGCGGTGGCGTTGCTGGATCGGCCGGAGCGATTCGATGACCATTTCCGCCACCTGTTTCTTGGCCTGGCCATAGCCGAGCCCGCTGAAGTGGGCGCGGATCTGCTCGTCCGGCCAGTCGGTGAAGGCCTGAAAGATGTTGATGAGGTTGCGCACGCCGGGTCCCATCGTCTCAAAGTCGACGGCGGGATTGGAATCCGTGGTCGCCCGCATGATCTTCTTGCGGATCGCGTCGGGCGGATCCAGCAGCGCCACCCCGTGCCCGACGCCCGGGGCGGATTTGCTCATTTTGGTTTCCGGATCGTCGAGTCCCATGACGCGCGCCCCTACCTCCGGGAGCTTCGTCTCCGGCATCACGAACGTGTCGCCGTACAAGGCGTTGAACCGCTGGGCGATGTCGCGGGTCAGTTCGAGGTGCTGCGACTGGTCTTCGCCGACCGGGACGATGTGCGCCTGGTAAAGCAGAATATCCGCCGCCATCAGCACCGGGTACTGCAACAGGCCGTCGCCCACGGTGTCCTGGCTGGCGGCCTTGGCTTTGAATTGGGTCATTCGCTGGAGCCATCCCACCGGGGTCACGCAAGTGAGCATCCAGGCCAGTTCCGCGTGCGCGGGAACCGACGATTGGACGATGATGGAGGAAACGGCCGGGTCGATACCGACGGCCAGGAACAGCGCGGCGACTTCCTCGATTTTGGCCCGGAGTTCCGCCGGATCCTGATATAACGTAATCGCGTGCAGGTCGACGATGCAGTAGATGCACTCGTAGCCGGACTGCATCCGGACCCAGTTTTTGAGCGCGCCCAGGTAGTTGCCGATGTGGAGGTCGCCGGAAGGTTGAACTCCCGAGAAGACGCGTGGTTTCATGCTGTGGAGGACAAAGAATCATCGTAAACGAAATCGCCATTGAGAAGCTGATCTACGGCGGGGATGGCCTTGGACGCGTGGAAGGCAAAGTGTGCCTGACGCCATTCGTGCTGCCGGGCGAGGTGGCGCGCGTTTCGCCGTCGCGGCAGACCGCGGGCTTCATGCGGGCGAGCCTGGTGGAGGTGGTGCGGCCGTCGGCCCGGCGCGTCACGCCCGGATGCCCGCATTTCGGCCCTTGCGGCGGATGCCAGTACCAGCATGCGGAGTACGAGTTTCAGCTCGAGCAGAAGGTGGAGATCACGCGCGACGCGCTGCGGCGGGTGGGCAAGATCGCGTGGCCGGAGGAGGTCCGGGTCGTTTCCGGCCCGCCGTGGGAGTATCGCAACCGTTCGCAGTTTCACATCCACGACGGCCGGATCGGCTATCATCACGCGGGCTCGCGGCGGCTCCATGCCATCGACCGGTGTCCCATCTCGTCGCCCCGGGTGAACGAAGCGTTGGCCGCGCTGCGGCGTATGCTGCCCCAGCCGCGTTTTCCGCGCTTCCTGCGCTCGATCGAAGTTTTCACCGACGAGCGGCAGGTACAGATCAACATCCGGGAAACGACGGGCGAGCGCGTGGCGAAGACGTTCTTCGAGTGGTGCGCGGCGCAGATTCCCGGCGATCACGTGACGGCGCTCGACTACCAGGCGGCGGGCGAGACGTTCCGGGTCAGCCACCAGTCGTTTTTTCAGGTGAACCGCTTCCTGGCCGACCGGCTGGTGGCGGAGGCGCTGGAAGGCGCGGCGGGAGAATTCGCCGTCGATCTGTACGCGGGCGTGGGGCTGTTTTCGATTCCGCTGTCGCGGCGGTTTCAGCGGGTGCAGGCGGTGGAGACGAACGCGGCCTCGGCGGCCGATCTGCGTTTCAACGCCGAGCGCGCGGGCGCCTCGGTGGAAGCGCGGAACGAAAGCGCCGAGGCGTACCTGGCGAACCTCGCCGGGACGCCGGATTTCCTGGCGGCGGACCCGCCGCGGGCGGGGCTGGGGAAGGCGGTGGTGGAGCAACTGCTGCTGGTGAAGCCGCGGCGGCTGGCGATCGTTTCCTGCGATCCGTCAACGCTGGCGCGCGACCTGCGCTCGCTGCTGGCGGGCGGCTATCGGCTCGAGAGTCTTGCGGTGGTGGATCTGTTCCCGCAAACGGCGCACATCGAGACGGTGGTCCGCCTGGAGTGGTCCGACAGGCAGGCCGCGTAGCGCGGCGTCACTCGAAGGCCGCGGTGCCGCCCACCTTGGTGACCGCTCGCGCGCCGGACTCGACGCCGGCCTCCGCGCATTCGTCGAGCGAGGCGCCGCGGACGAACTTTGCCAGGAACCCCGCGTTGAAGCTGTCTCCGGCGCCGGTGGTCTCCACCGCGCGAACGCGCACGGCGGGAACGGCGAACGTCCGCTCCTCGCTGGACACCAGCGCGCCCTTGGCCCCGCGCTTCACCACCACGATGCGCGCGAGTTTGCGAAGCTCTTCCGCCGCCGCATGCGCGTTCCGCTGGCCGGTGAGCCGCTGCGCTTCGTCTTCGTTAGGAAAAAAGACGTCCGTTTCCTTGAGCACCCGGCGGATGCCGGAATCCCATTTTTCGGTGGGATCGTAGTTGCAGTCGAGCGAGGTGGTGAGGCCGAGGGAGCGGGCGCGGCGGAACAATGCGGGCGCGCCCTTGTGGAGACTGGAGAGGAAGAAGTACGCGCCGACGTGGAGGTGCCGGGCGCGCTGGAGGTACTCCGAGGGCACGTCGGCGGCCCGCAGCATCGCCAGCGTTCCGGCGTAGGTCACGCCCGCGCGCCGGTCGCCTCGCGTCATCCAGACCGTGAGGCCGGTACGCACGGTCTTCGTCCAGCGCAGATGCTTGAGATCGACGCCGGCCCATTTCAGCCGCTCCGCGCAGAAGCGGCCGAAGAAGTCGTCGCCCACCACGCCGACGAACCCGGCGCGCGCGCCCATCCGAGCCAGGTTGAAGACGGTGATAGAACTGGAGCCGCCCAGCAGCAGGTCCATGTCTTTGGCGTACAGTTCCTTCTCGAGTTCGAGCGGCGGAACTTCCCGCAGGATCAGGTCGGGGTTGACCTCGCCGGCGACGATGATATCGAGCGTACGTTTAGTCTTCATAGATCCGGACTCCTTGGACCACGCGGTTGATGACGCCGCCGGGACTCGGATTGTCCGGGTCGAGGCCGCACTGCGCGCTGAGGTGATAGGCAAGCAACTGGCAGAAGACGATTTCCGCCGGCGTCCGGAGGTAATCCGGGAGCGACGAGGCTTTGGTTGCGATCGCGTAATCGAAGGCCGAGGTTTCGACGCCCTCCGGAGCCAGCGCGACCAGGCGTCCGAGCTTTTTCGCTTTGAGTTCCGCGACCAGGTCCATTTCGTACCGCCGGCGCCGGGGATCGGAGGAGATGAAGCAGAGTACGAGCGAATCGGCTTGAAGAAAACTCATCGGGCCGTGCCGGAGTCCGAGGTACGTTTCGGGCAGGACGGCGACCTTGCCGGCGGTCAGTTCGAGCGTCTTGAGGCAAGCCTCGCGCGCGGCGCCGAACAACGGCGCGGAGGCCAGGGCAACCAGCCGGGCGGGCGGCGAGGAGGCGAGTTCCTCCGCTTTGCTCTCGTGCTCGCGCAAGACGGCCTCGGCGCCGGCGCAGAGAGCGTCCACCGCCTGCTCCACGTCGTCCAGGCGCGCCAGGCAGTATCCGCCGAGGACGAGGTTGGTGAACGAACTGGTCATCGCCAGGCCCCGGTCGTTCGTCTTCTCCGACAAAACGAGCGTTTCCACGCCGGACCAGTTGGCCAGTTTGCCTTCGGCGTTGCAGGTGACGGCGATGTGCCGCACGCGCGGCAACGCCTTTTGGATCTTCTCGACCACCGCGACGCTCTCCGGGCTGTTGCCGGAACGGGCCAGGGAAACCACCAGCCCCCGCGCGGCGAGCGGTTCGTGGAAATCGAAAAACAGTTCGGTGGAGCCGACCGCCTGCGAACCCGGCCACGCGGCTTCCACCGCCGTTGCGGCGTAGGCGGAGGTGCCCGCGCCGGTGATTACCGCGCCTTCATTCGGCGCCAACGCCGCTTCGCGCGCTCGCCGGACCGTGTCCGGCCACGTTTCCGGTTGCTGCCTGATCTCCGCAAGGGTGACTTGTCCGTTGGCCATCCGTTCTCCCAAGGACGTATTGTATGTCAGGGCCAGGGCGCATTTCGCACCTCGAACTCGGATATACTCGCTGCGAGAGGAATACCCGATGCTTCGTACAGGCGCCCTTACAAGGCTTCTTTTCTTATCCATGGCGGGCCTCGCCGCCGGCTCCGCCCAGGTCATCGTGAACCCAACCCCGCCCGGACCGCGCGAGTTCCCGATCATGGCGTGGGGCGGCTCGCCGTCCGACGCCGAGCAATTGCGGCTGATGAAGGAGGCGGGATTGAATATCGCGGGCTTCTGCCGCGTGGAGGACGTGGACAAGGTGCAGAACGCCGGCTTGGCCTGCTTCGTCACCGACCCGCGCGTCAACCGCTACGAGTGGACCAAGCTGCCGCCGGAAAGCGAGATCCGCGCCAAGGTGAAGGAACTGGCCGCGCAGGTGGGCAAGAACGAAACGGTGATCGGATTTTATCTGCGCGACGAGCCGCATGCCGACTTGATGCCGGGCCTCGGCAAAGTGGCCGCCATACTGCGCCAGGAGATGCCGGACAAGCTGCCGTACGTGAACCTTTTTCCGTCGCGCGTCAGCACGGACCGCGTCGGCGTGCCCACCTATGAGGCGTACGCGCGGCTGCTGGTGGACACGATCAAGCAGCCGTTCCTCAGCTACGACAATTACTCCCTTGTTGGCGGGGAAATGATCGAATATTTCTACGAAAACCTGGAAATAATAAGAAAAATCGCGCTCGACGCCAAGGTTCCCTTCTGGAACTGCATCCTGGCGAACGCGCACTTCAACTACATGGAGCCGTCCGATGCCACGTTCAACATCCAGGTCTACGGCACGCTGGCGTACGGCGGCCGCGGGATCCAGTACTTCACCTACCACTCGCCCCAGATCGGCAATTATCGCCTCGGGGCCATCGACCAGTTCGGCAACCGGACGCCCACGTGGGACATCCTGCGCCGGATCAACAAGCAGATTCACGCGCTCGCGCCCACGATGCTGAAGCTGCGCAGCACGGGCGTCTATCACTATCCGGAAGCGCCGGCGGGCTGCAAGACCCTGTCGGAAAGCAAGCTGGTGGCGAGCGTCGAGATGTTCCAACGGTATGTCCGGCCTCCGATCGCGGCGCGGTTCATGGTGGGCGAGTTCGAGGACGGCCAGGGGCGGCCGTACATCATGCTCGTGAACAAGGACCTGAACAACAGCTTCCGGTTCGCCGTCCACTTCAAGGGCGGCGAGCGCCAGGTGAAGCGCATCTCGCCTTACACCGGCCAGGAACAGGAGTTCGGGCGCGAGATGGACTGGCTGGCTCCGGGCGCCGGCGTGTTGCTCCGGGTCCAGTAGGATGAGGACCGCATCGTTAGCGCGCTTCTGCGGCTGGCTGCTGCCGGCCGCGGTTTCCCTGATGGGCGCGGGACCCGACAAGGTTGTCCCCGCAATCAACGCGATCGATCCCTGGCGGGACGTAGGGCAGCAGCCGTACGAAATGACCTGGGCGGAGCGGAGCCAGCACCCGCAAACGCTGGTGGATTTCGAGGACCTTCAAGGGTGGACGCTCGAACTCTTCAACGGCGCCGGCGGCGAATTGCGCCGCAGCCGCGAGCAGCAGATGTGGGGCCAGTACGTCGCCAAGATCGTCTATTCCGGGTCCGGCGACCAGAGCCGCGTGGTCGCCCGTCCACCGAAGCCGATTCCCATACCGGCGCGCTTCGATTCGGTGGAGCTGTGGGGGCACGGCAACCGCTGGCGGTGGGAGAACGACCCGACAACTCCCCCTACCGACGTCGCGGTCCTGGTCGTGGACGCGCGGGGCAGGGAAATCCGCATCGAGGTGGCCGACGTCCGCTGGCGAAGCTGGTGGCTGATCCACCGTCGAGTGGCGGCCGAACTGCTGAACCAGGTCGTCTGGCCCGCCAGTTTCTCGGGCATCGAGGTGTCCAAGGCGGCCAACAAGGATCCGCGGCATCTCTACTTCGATTCGCTGGCGTTCTACACGGAGACGCTGGCGCCGATCAAGATCGCGGAACAGCCCCGCCGCAACCTGAAGCCGTTCCGAGGCCAGATTGCCGGAACCAACACGGGACCGGGAACGCTGCCGTTTCCCACCCGCGAGGAAACCATCCTGCCGGAGAATTTCGAACGCGAGTTCAAGGTGAGCGCCCGGCAGGTTCAGGCGGGCCATTTCGAATGGAAGTACGAGGGCAAGGACGCCACGATAACGTACGAATACCGGCCGCGCACGGGCAACCTGTCGGAGTTGAGCGCGTCGGTGAACGGCGGGACCGCGTTTCAACCGATGGCGGGCGGCGGAGTGCGTTTTGCGGACACCCCGGAGGACAGGGTAGCCGAGGGCGAGTTGGTCTCGGCCGCTCTTGACGGCGGCGTCGTGCGCGCGAAGTTCCGCCACGGCTCGCGCGAGGTGGACTACGAACTGCGGCTCTGGCAGAAGTCGCTCGTGCTCGACGTCTGGTGCGACGGCGGCGATGCGGTGGAAATGCGCTTCGGCCGGGTTGCGGGCGTGACGAACCCGAAGCCGATCACCGTGCCGTACGTAACGCTGGGCGCGACCAATCCGCGCATCCTGATGTGGGGCGACGCGGCGAAGCCGGCGTTCACCTCGGTGTGGTTCGACTGGTACCGTACCAACGCGAGCGAGCCGTTCGCTTTCGCGAAGCCGGAGGTCACCGCCAGTAGCGCGCAGATCAACGGCGGGATGCGCTATATCGCCAAAACCGACGCGCAGAGGAATAACCTGCACGAGCGAGTGTTCGCGACCACCTCGCCGGTCTACGAGGAGACGTTCCCCAGCATCCCCAATCCGCCCTCGCTGCGGCAGGACGAGGGCAAGCAGGTGGTCTGGACCGTGGCGACGCCGGAGACGTTCGAGAAGGACCACGAGCGCTGCCGGCGGATCCGCTCCTACGGCCTCGACAAGATCATGCAGCACAGCCACGAGGTCACCTGGCGCGATCACGGCGACAGCTACACCATGCGGCTGAACGCCGCTCCGCAGAAGGGCGGCGACCAAAAGCTGAAATGGTACATCGCCGCGCAGAACGCCATGGGTTGGCTCCAGGGCGTCTACAGCAATTACTGCGATTTCGCTCCGGTGAACACGAATTGGGATCCGGACCGCGTCCAGCGCATGCCCAACGGCGACTGGCGCCGCGCCTGGCCGCGGACCTACGCCATGAAGCCGTCGGCCGCGGTCGAGATGGACGCGTACTACGCGCAGCGGATCAAGGACAAGTTCGGCGTGAAGATGTCCTACACCGACGTGCACACCGACAACCCGCCGCCGTGGGAATACTGCGATTACGACGCGCGGGTTCCCGGCGCCGGCACGTTCGCGGCGACGTTCTACGCCTATGGGCAGTTGCTGCTCAACGACCAGCGCGTTTACGGACCGACGCAATCGGAGAGCACGTTCCAGTGGATTTTCGCCGGGCTGCAATCGGGCGGCTACGGCTGGGTGTACACGGACATCAACCTGCTCACGCATCCGCTGGACTCCGCGTTCATGCTCCGCCACATCCATCCGCTGGAGTGCGACTACGGGATGGGGTACACCAACTACTACCTTGGCCGGCTGGACAAGCAATGGAAGGAATCGCCGCGCCGGCGGGAGTACGTCGACATGTTTCTCGCCACCACCATCGGCTACGGCAATATGGGGTGGCTGGTTACGGACTGGGGGCTGGACGAGCCGTTCGGCGTCGAGGCGATGGCGCGCTCCTATTACATGATGCAGCAGCTGCAGCGGCTGTACGGGTTTGTCCGGCCGAAGACGATCGAGTACGCCGATGGCGGAGGACGGCTGCTCAGCCCCAGCCAGGCGCACGCGACCGGGGCGATCGCGGATTCGCGCCTGCGCGTGGTCTACGAAAACGGCCTCGAGGTGTTCGTCAATCGCGGGGACAAGAGTTCCTGGACGGTGAAGGATCACAGGGGCCGGAGCGTCGAACTGCCGCCGGCGGGCTGGCTCGCCTTCCATCCGTCAAACGGATTCTACGAGCTGTCCGCCACCGTGAACGGCGCCCGAAGAGACTACGTCAGCTCGCAGGACTACGAGTACCTGGACGGTCGCGGCCAATGGACCGAGAATGGAACGCTCGGCGCCGCGGGCGCGGTCGCGAGAAGAAACAAAGCGGACGGCGTTGTGGAGCTGATCGACATTTACGGCAACGGCCGCATCCGGTTTCAAGCGGCGGCGCCGGGCCGCATGCAGGCGTACGACCCCGAAGGCGCCGCGTTGGGCGAAGTTGCCCTGACGGCTGCTGCGAACGGGTGGTACGAATTCAACCCGCTGCCCAACGCGCGCAGCTACGTCTTCGCCTCGCCGCCGCAGTGACGATGGAGGCGCGCATCACACGCCGGGCGTTGTTGGCCGCGCCGGCCGTTCTGGTCCTCGGCGCGCAGGCCACCGTCCGGCGAGAAGCATTCCTCGCTTCGCCGGCCAAGGGCGTCGCGGTGATGGCGTACGCCTTTTACACCCGGCCGACAGGCGTCGAGATGGTCTCGCTGGAACAGCGTTGGACGCGCTCCGATACGGTGGACGTCGCGTACGTCCGCCGGTCGAGGAACAACGGGCGGAGTTGGTCGGCGCCGGTCGAGATGCGCACCGGAGAGCGGCGGCCCGACGGCATGTGGCGTCTCCATCCGCGCGGCGGGTTCGTCGATCCGGCCAGCGGCCTCTACATCGATTTCCGGACCGAGGGCGTGCTGCCGAGCGACGATCCGCTGGAGGGGCTCCGCAACTGGGGCGTCACGTATCGGATCTCAAGAGACGGCGGCGTCACGTTCAGCGACCCGCGTCCGGTGACGCACGCGGGCGCGGAATTCACGCCGGCCCACCCGCCCCTGGTCGAAGCGCGCAAATGAGCTGGAGATCGAGAACACCGACTCCTCGCCGGGCGTGCGGCGCATGCAGGCTCTGGTCGGGCAGCAAGCGCTATTCGATCACGGCCGCGAGCAGATGAAACTCCTCGCTGGCTTGGAAGTCACGACCAAAGTGCACCCCAGTCCTTGACTTCCGGAGGACGCGATCCGGAACGGATGGTATCATGAGGGATTCCTTTCTATGATTGACGAGACGCTTCAGGAAGGCCTCACTTTCGATGACGTCCTGCTGGTACCCGCCCGAAGTTCCGTCGTTCCCAACGAAACGGACACCCGCACCTTCGTCACTCGCGAGATCCCGTTGAACATCCCCATTCTCAGTTCGGCGATGGACACGGTCACCGAATCCCACATGGCGATCGCCCTGGCGCAACAGGGCGGCCTCGGCGTGATCCACCGCAACATGCCCATCGAGCGCCAGGCCGAGGAAGTCGACCGCGTGAAGCGCTCCGAGAGCGGCATGATCGTCGACCCGGTAACCATCGGTCCGCACCAGAAGATTTACGAGGCTCTCGAGATGATGCGGCGGTACCGCATCTCCGGGGTTCCCATCACCGAAAACGGCAGGCTGGTTGGAATTCTCACCAACCGCGACCTGCGTTTCGAGACCCGCTACGACCTGCCGATCGAGAGCGTCATGACCAAGGAGAACCTCATCACGGTTCCCGTGGGCACCACGCTCGAAGACGCGGAGAAACTCCTCCACAAGCACCGCATCGAAAAACTGCTGGTTGTCGACGAGGACTACAACCTCAAAGGGCTCATCACCGTCAAGGACATCCAGAAGAAACTGAAGTACCCCAGTGCTGCAAAGGACGCGCAGGGACGGCTCCGCGTGGGCGCCGCGATCGGCGCCGGCGGCGATTTCCTCGAACGCGCCCAGGCACTCATTGCCGCCAAGGCGGACGTCATCGTCATCGATACGGCGCATGGCCACTCGGACCGCGTCCTCGAATCGGTGATCGCCGTCAAACGCGGCTTCCCGGATGTCCAGTTGATCGCCGGCAACGTCGGTACCTTCGAAGGCGCGCGGGACCTTGTGGCGCTGGGAGTCGATGGGGTTAAAGTCGGGATTGGCCCCGGTTCCATCTGCACCACCCGGGTGATCAGCGGGGCCGGCATCCCGCAGATTACCGCCATTACAAACTGCGCCCGCGCGACTCGGGGAACCGGCGTGCCGCTCATCGCCGACGGCGGCATTAAGTACTCCGGCGACATCTCCAAGGCGATCGCCTCGGGCGCCGATTGCGTCATGATCGGCAGCCTCCTGGCGGGCACCGAAGAAAGCCCCGGCGAGACCATCCTCTATCAGGGGCGGACGTTCAAGAGCTATCGCGGCATGGGTTCCATGGGCGCGATGGCCCAAGGCAGTTCCGAGCGCTACGGCCAGGATCCCAACGCCAAACTGGTCCCCGAAGGCATCGAGGGGCGCGTCCCATACAAGGGACCGATGGCGGAGATGGTCTATCAGCTCACTGGCGGCCTTCGCGCGGGCATGGGCTACTGCGGTTGCCGGACGATCCCCGAATTACAGCAGAAAGCCAGGTTCCTCCGAATCACTCTGGCGGCGCTCCGCGAGGGCCACGTTCACGACGTGATCATCACCAAAGAGGCGCCCAACTACCAGGTGGAGCCATAGGCGCCGACGCGCCGCTGTTCTCCGCCTCGCTTAGTCCAGGGCGCCGGTCTTGGCTACCTGAAAATGGCTGAGCGTCGCGGCGTATTTGGCCAGCCCTTCGTAGAGCGCTTCGGCGATCTTGTGGCGGTGCTCCGGTTTGCCCAGTAACCGCTCCTCGGCGGCGTTGGTCATGAATCCCACTTCCACCAGCACCGAAGGCATCTGGGCCCCGATCAGCACGACGAACGGCGCTTTCTTCACGCCCCGGTCCCTGGCGCGCGGGTTCTGCTTTCGAACCAGTTGGTGCACGCCCTGCTGAATGTTCGACGCGAAATCGCGGGATTCTTCGATCTTGTCGTCGAGCGCGATCTTCTGCACCAGCTCCGAGAGCTCGTGGATGGATTTGCTGGAACCGGCGTTTTCCCGCGCCGCCACCTCCATGTCGGCGCGGGAGCGCGTGAAGTTGAGGTAGAACGTCTCCACGCCGCTCACAGCCGGATAGCGGGACGAATTCACATGGATGGATAGAAACAGGTCCGCCTTTTCGGCATTCGCCCGTTGCGTCCGCGCATCCAGCGCAACCGACACGTCTTCGGTGCGGGTCAGCGCCACTTGCGATCCCATCCGCGTCTCCACCAGTTCAGCCAGCCGCTTGGCGATGTCCAGCGATACGTCCTTTTCCTTCAGTCCGCTTGGACCGATCGTCCCGGTGTCGTGGCCTCCGTGTCCCGGATCGATCACGATTTTGCCGAGCTTCAGTCCGAGCGCCCGGGTCAGTGAGCGCTCACCGCTGCGATTTTGCTGCGCCGGCTGGCCTAGTCGGACCACCTCGCTTGGTGACGTTTCGTCCTCCGGCTCGACAGCGGCTTCCTCGTCAACCGCCGCCTCGCTCCTCTTCGTCAGGCTCGCCACAGCCGCCACGGGAGGATTGCCCTCTGCCGGCGCCGCGCTCGGCGGGGGCGCGGGCTTTGGCGTTACCGCGGGCTTGACCGGCGGCGGCGCCGCGGGCTTGGGCGTTACAACGGGCTGCACTGGCGGCGCCGTCCGGCTCACGACCGATTCACCTTGCGGCGGGCCGTTCCGCACCTCGATGATGAGCCGGTTCGGGTTCTCCAGTTGCGACGCGGTAACCGTGTACTCCCCCTTCAGATCGAGCACCACCCGCGTCACCGTAAGCTTGTACTGGGCAAGACGGATCTGCTTGACCAAAGCGTCGTTCACCGGCACGACGCTGATTCCCTTCCGCTGTTCCGGCACATCCAGCCGGCAATCCAGGAGGTCGTAGTAGGTGCGGGGCGGATTCGACAACCGGTTGGCCTCGAACTCAAAACCGGCTGTGGTCTGCACCGCAATGCGCGTCACGTCGCCCAACGACCAGAACCGCACGTTCGTGGCGGTCACCTTTTCCTTCTTAACGGCGGCCGGCCGCGCCCGCCGGGCGCCGGGAGGAAACGCCGATCCACCGATGACGAAAACCGCCAGCAACGCCAACAGGCGCAACGGCATTGTCGCCTTGGGCCGCGCTGCTCCAGAAGCCGTTGAGAAGAAGGCTGCCATGTGCTCTTACCTCGTCCTGAGATGGAGTCTGCCTTCGGAATCCACGAAGGCTTCCAATGGCCGGTAGTGAGGCTCTTCCGTCGCCTCCGGTGTTGCCTTTTCCGCGCCTGCTCCAGCCTGATCCTGTAACTCTCGATATCGCGTTCCGACCTTTTGCACGTAATCCTGCGTTTCGCGGTAGGGGGGCACTCGGTTGTATTTTGCCACCGCGCCTTCGCCTGCATTGTAGGCGGCCAAAGCGAGCTGATCGTCCTGGAACAATCGCTGCAGGTACTTGAGGTAACGCACCCCTGCTTCGATGTTGTCCGAAGGAACGAACGAATTCTTCACTCCAAACCGCTCCGCCGTCGGGCCCACCAGTTGCATCAAGCCCTGCGCCCCTTTCGGAGAGACGGCGAACGGGTTGTAGTTGCTCTCGACCTCGATGACCGCTCGCACCAGCAGCGGGTCCACTTCATGTCTGCTCGCTGCCTCCAGTATAAGCTCGTCCACCCGAACCAAATCACGCAATTGCGCGGGCGTCAGCTTCTGCAGCGACGGCGCGAATGTCTTCCGTACTAGACGCCCGCTCTTGGCGTCCGCCCGAACCGTCGACGCGATGTGCACCGCCGGACCGGCCGCCGCTGTCGATGTCGGTTCCCCGAACACCACCACGGCCAGCGAGAAGGCGGCGAAACAATTCCGCATTATAATGTTCCACCCATTATACATGGAACGCCGCCTCATGCCAAGCCCAATTCTACCAAGCGGTTAACCCAATGATCTTAAAGCGTTAACTAAGACTTGGGGCCCTCCCCCCAACAGTACTGCTGTCCCCGGTGTTACCATCGATCCATGAGCCGCGCCGGCTTCGTCCTCGCAGGCGGACAGAGCTCCCGCATGGGCCGGGACAAAGCGCTGTTGCCATACCGCGACAGCGTCCTCGTCTCCTGGATCGCCCGCCAGGTGGAATTGGCCGCCGGCGGCGTGACCCTCGTCGGGGCCCCTGAGCGGTATGCCTGCCTCGCCCTTCCGGCGCTGGCCGACCTCCGGCCGGGCTGCGGCCCGTTGGGTGGTATCGAGACCGCTCTCACCCACACCCGCGCCGATTGGAACGTCGTCGTCGCCTGCGACATGCCTGGTCTGACAGCGCCCCTGCTCGAGGATCTGCTCGCCCGCGCTGAGCGCGCGGATTGCGATTGCCTGCTGCCATTGGGCCCTGACGGCCGCGACGAGCCGCTGTGCGCCGTCTGGCATCGCCGCTCCCTGGCGGCGGTCCGCGCCGCCCTCGACGCCAACCGCCGCAAGGTCACCGAGGCGCTCCGGTCCCTGTGCGTCGCCCGCGTCCCGGCCGGAGACGCGGGCTGGGCGGCCAACATGAACACTCCCGCCGAGTGGGAATCCCACGCCGCCGACCAATGAGTGAGCAGTACCCGCACTACATCGAGTTCCGTAATGTCTATAAGACGTTCGACTACCCGGTTTTGGCCGATGTCAGCTTCTTCGTCGACGCCGGCGAGACCGTGGCCGTAATCGGCCGGAGCGGCGTCGGGAAGTCGGTCAGCCTCGGCCATATCATGGGCTTCCTCCAGCCGGACCAGGGCCACGTGATCGTAGCGCACACCGACATCACGCAGGCCGCCGAGGATGTGCTCCGGCGCATCCGCAGAAAGGTGACCATGGTCTTTCAGTCCGGCGCGCTGTTCGACTCCCTCACCGTCGAGGAAAACATCCTGTTCTCCCTCGAGCTGCGGGAGGATTACGACGAGCAGAACCGCGAAGACATCGTCAACGGGCTGCTCGACCTGGTCGATCTGCGCGAGTACAAGAGCGCCTACCCCTCGGACCTCTCCACCGGCTTCAAGCGCGCCGTGGCCATCTCCCGCGCGCTCGCCGCGCAGCCGGAATGCATCCTCTACGACGAGCCCACCACCATGGTCGACCCCATCATGTCGGATCACCTCTCGGACCTGATGCTGCGCCTGAAGAGGCAGCTAAGACTCACCTCGGTGGTGGTGACGCACGACCTGGACCTGATGCGGAAAGTGGCGGATCGCGTCGTGGTGCTCCACGAGGGCCGCGTCATCTACTTCGGCCCGGTGTCGGAAGTCGAGCGCTGCGACCACCCCCACCTCCGCGAATTCCTGGCGCTCGATCGCGTGGAAGTGTAACCGCCCCATGCGCGGAGAGCCCTACTGGAGCCAGTTCCTGACCTTCTGCTTGAGGTTCGGCAGGATGCCGCCGTCGTGCGCGTGAGGACCGGTCTGGACGACGAGCTTCGGCGAATCCGGATCCGGCTGCGGCTCCCACAACGCCTTCTCCAGCATCCGCACCCGGTAGCCGGAGAGTTCGTACGTCCGCCGGTATAGCTGCCCGTCGTCTTTATCCCGGATCAGGAGACTGAACTTCGGCGCGCGCGGTCCCGTCGTCTCGCCGGCCGGTTCCACTTCTACCGGGTAGTAACCCACGACATTGCGCTCGATATACGCCGTCTCGTAGCGGTGCCGCCGCAGGTTCCACACAAAAATCCGAAAACTGTCGAATTCATAGGGCTTCAGCCCGCCCGACAGCGTCGTCCATAGCCAGTGGTGCTTCACCTGCCCGTCGTCGGCAACGGCGGCCAGCGGGAAATACGCGACAATCCGGTGGCCTTCCGCGTATTGCGCCACTTCGTCGGGGATCGCCATCGTCAGCAGCCGCGTCAGCGCCCACCCCGCCCGGCCGTCCGGCAGCCGGATCAGGGTCCAGTCGTCCGCGCCCGCTGCCGGAAGCGGAGCGTCCGGCGCCGTCAGGTACAGCGGCTTGGGGAAAACGTCTTCGTCGTCCGCCGGGGGTTCGTAGCGCGACCGGGCTTCCAACCGGTGCGCCAGCACGTCCACCTCCATGCCTTCCCGAAGCTGAAAGAAACTCGGCGCGGTGCGGTTGGGCGCGGTGTGAACGTTCAGGTGATCGTAAACGGTCGCTTTTCCTTGCGACGGAAGTTGCCTCGCATGAATGGCGAGCCGCCGCATGCGCCCCATCTGCTCGGAGTCGAACAGCAGGTACCCGTCGGCCCAGCCCTCCTCGCCGCCCCGCGCGCGCACCTTGACAAACCGCCGCCGCCGGTCGACGATCTCCACCCGGTCCCCGTGGTTGAGCGTCGTAACCACAGGCGCGCGCGGAGACAACTCCGCCAGCAAGTGGAGCGTAAACGCTCCGACAAAAGCCTCCCGGCTGCCGCGGGGCGAGTTCAGATCGTCACCACAGCCCAGCAGGGTGGCCAGCGAGAGCGCCGTTAACAACAACCTCCGGTTCACTTGGCGGCCTTCCCAACAGTCTACCAATCAATCAGGATGATGAAAATATGTTTTTTGCGCCGGCGCCGGGCTGTGCTTCCCGCGCCGGTCACGCTGGGTTGAACGTCCGCAGAATCTTCATCCCGCCATCCGGCCGGATCGCGAACCTCTCGCCGTCGGCCGGAACCCGCCACAGTTCGCCCGCACTGAATGGCTCTCCCGCGATCGTCCCCGCGCCTTCCACCGCGATGAGCAGGTGATAGCGGTCCGCCGCCGGTCGGTACTCCAGTGGTTCCGACGGCGTGATCGCGTCGGCCACGAAGTAATCGCACGTGATCAACCGCTGTCCTCCCCCCGCCAGCGGCGCCGGCTCGGTTTTCCCGGGGTGCCGCTCGCACCGCAATACCTCGAGCGCCTCCTCCACGTGCAGCTCCCTCGGCCTCCCGTAGTCGTACAGCCGGTACGTCACCGGATAGTTCTGCTGGATCTCGCAAATCCCCATCCCCGCGCCGAGCGCGTGTACCGTTCCCGCCGGGTTCAGGAAGCTGTCGCCCGCCGACACCGGATACCACTCCAGCAACTCCTCGATCTCGCCCGACAGCGCCGCCCGCCGCGCCTCCTCTTTGGTGACGGGACGGCGGAACCCGAGCGCGATCGCCGCGCCCGGCTCGGCCCGCAGCACATGCCACATCTCGGTCTTTCCCGGCGGATGCACCTGCACCGACAGCTTTTCGGTGGTGTAGATGAACTTGACCAGGATGTCTTCCGCCGGGAACCAGACCTCTCCGATGCGGCGTCCGCTATCGGGAAACCACGGCGCCAGGCTGGCGCTGCCCCACACCTTCTCGACGAAGAAGGGCTCCAGCCGGACCGGCAGGCCGCTCATTGCAGCAGCGAATCGACGTACTTGTGGATGCGGTCCAACCCGCGCTCCAACTCCTTCATCGACGTCGCGTAGGAGATGCGTATGTGCTTGTCGGTGCCGAACGCCTCGCCGGGCACCACCGCCACGTGCGCCTTCTGGAGCAGTTTCTCGGTGAAATCCATCGCCGAGTTGATGCCGTCGCGCCCGAACACGCCGCTCACGTTCGGATAGGCGTAGAAAGCCCCCTTCGGCTCGGCCATCTTCATGCCGGGGATCGTCTGGATGCGGTCGATCACGTAATCGCGCCGCCGGCGGTATTCCGCCAGCATCGAGCCGACATCGTCCTGCGGTCCGCGCAGCGCTTCGATCGCCGCCTTCTGCGCGATCGACGTAGGGTTCGACGTGCTGTGGCTTTGCAGCTCCTCGCACGCCTTGATCACCGGCGCCGGCGCCAGCCCGAACCCGATGCGCCAGCCGGTCATCGAATACGTCTTCGACAGCGACCCGACCACCAGCACGTTCTCTTTCGCCCCGGGCATGCCGGCGATCGAGAACGGCTGCCCCGAATAAACGAACTTGTCGTAGCACTCGTCCGTCATCAGCCACACGCCGTGATCCGCCGTCAGTTCCAGGATCTTCTTGAACTCGTCGTCCTCCACCACGGCGCCGCTCGGATTCGACGGCGAGTTGATGATCACCATCTTCGTCTTGGGGTTGAGATGGCGTTCGATCATGGCGGCCGTTACCGTGAACCCCTTGTCCTCGTCGGTGTCCACGAACACGCACCGGGCGCCGGTGTAGTTCACCACATCCTTGTACGTCACCCAATACGGAATGGGGATCACTACCTCGTCGCCCGGATTCAGCAGGGCCTGCGTGAAGTTGAAGATCGTGTGTTTCCCGCCGACGTTCACCATGCACTCGGACGCCTTGTAGGCCGTGCCGTAGTCCCGCGCGTGGTTGTCGCAAATCGCGCTCTTCAGTTCCGGAACGCCGCCGGTTTGGGTGTACTTGGTGAAATTATCTTCAATCGCCTTGATGCCGGCCCGCTTGATGTGCTCTGGCGTGGGAAAATCGGGTTCGCCCGCGCCGAAACCCACCACGTCGATGCCCTCGCGTTTCAGGCGGGCTGCTTCGGCCGAAACCTTCATCGTGGCCGACATGCTGATCAAGGATACGCGGTCCGCCAGCGCCGGCGCCGCTTTCGTTCTTGGCTGCATAATCACTCACCTCGCAAATCGTTTGACTAGCTTCGCCTCTATTTCGGGAGGCACCAATCCGGAGATGCTGCCGCCGAGCGCCGCCACTTCCTTCACCAGCTTCGAGCTGATGAACGAATACGCCTCGCTCGCCATCAGAAACACCGTCTCGATCTCCGGCCGCAGCCGCCGGTTCATCAGGGCCATCTGTAATTCGTATTCGTAGTCCGATATGGCCCGGATGCCGCGGACGATCACCATCGCCTTCCGGCGAGCGGCGTAGTCCACCAGCAGCCCGTCGAACGAATCAACCTCGACGTGAGCATGATCGCGCAGCACCTCGCGCATCATCTCCGTCCGCTCTTCGACGGTGAACAACGGCTGCTTGTTCTCATTCCGCAGGATGGCGACCACCAGCTTGTCAAAAAGATGAGTGCACCGCTCGATCAGGTCCAGGTGGCCATTGGTGAACGGGTCGAACGATCCCGGGTAGATTGCGATAACGCTGCCTGAGTGGGGGATCACCGCGCTCCTTCACCATTCCCGCGGAAGTAAGCCTTGATTTTAGCAGCTTGTCCGGCGCGTAGCCGTCCGCTTCTGCGAGTCAGGTTTCTCTCCAGCCCGCTCGAGCCTTCAGCCCCTCGCGCCTCCTCAAGGCCGAGTATCTGCCTGAAGTAATGGGAGATCGAGCGATCAAAATGTGCGCGCGCACCTGATCCGCGCTGCGATGGGGGATGGGGCGAATGCGCAGGTCGATCCCCTTCAGACAGCGGAACGCCCGCTCGACTCGCGCCAGACCCCTGTAGCGCAGACAGCCGGTTTCGACCAACTCGCGGATGGCGGGCCCGCGCAAGGCCGAAATCCAGCCCAGCCCGGGATGCTCCCGCAGCTTGCCAATCTGCGTCTCGGTCAGCAGGCCGCGGTCGCCCACCAGCACCACCCTGGACAGCCCGAAGCGTTGGCGCAGCTTCTCGACCTGGTCGGGCACGGTGGTCGGATCGCCCGTGTTGCCTGGATACGCCTCGATCGCCACCGGGCAGCCCTCGCCGTCGGTGAGCAGGCCATAGACGATGATCGGCCGTCCTTTCTGCCCGTCCCGGTCGTGGCCGAAGCGGGCCAGCGGACAGGTGCGGCCCTCGTAATAACTGCTGCCGACGTCGTAGAGCACGATGGCGCCATCCCGCAGGCGCCGCTGGGCCAACTTGGCTTCGATGCGGGCTTGCCGCGCCAACAGCCACGTCATGGCCCGGTAGAGGTCGCCTTCGTTGCACTCGGCCACGCCCAGTTCCTCGGCCAAGGTGGTGGTGTGCCAGGCGCGCGTCGTGGCAAGTTTCGAGCAGGGGTAGAGGAGCCGTTCGGCGATCATGGCCAACGCCAGGTCGCGTTCCTGGCAACGCTGGGAGGCCATCAGGGAGTCCAGGCCGAGTCTGCGGATGGAACCCAGGATCGCCTGCACATGGCCGTGGGGCACGCTGCGCTGGACATGAGCACGTGCGGGGAGAGAATAGCGGCTACGCCGGCGCGATGTCCGGCGGTTCGTCTGTCCTGTCGTTTTGCAGCGCCAGGGCGCGCACTTCAGAGGCGAGCGTCTCCTGCTCCCGCCGCACTCGTTCGAGATCCGCCCGAAGGGCTGCATTGTCCCGCGCCAGCGCCTCGACACGCTCCCGAAGCGACGCTTCCGGCGCAGAGGGCTCCGCTGGCGAGCCCTCCAGAACGGGAATCAGCCTCGATAGCTCCTTCTCGACGTTGATCCAGAGGTCGACCAGCAGGGCGTCGCCCGGCGCGGCATTCGCCAATGGCGGTAAGGTCATCTGGGCGTCGAAACCGTGGCTGAAGCAGTGGAGCGTCTCCCCACGGTCGAGAATCGCAAGGTCGCGGCTCGGCTGAAGCCCATCGAACCCGGAGGCGGAATCGCAACGCCATAGCACGGCGCCGTCGGAGGCCCGGCGAATCTGAATCTCGGCGAGATCGACAACGGCGGGAGTCTCGCACGGATCCAGGCGGACCGGCCCATGGCCGCTGCCGCCGGGGAGCCCCAGCGTGAGGCGGCGCCAGCGTCCGGTCTCGATCGGCGTCGAGACGCTTGTCCTCTCTTCGTAGCCGGCCGGACCGCAGCCATAGACCTTGACGCACACGGCGTCGCTGGTGTGAAACCGCTGTTCCTGGAGCCGCGCCCGGTACTCGAGCACATCCGCCAGCAGGGCGTAGTAGCGGCGCAACTGTTCGGCCTCGCGGTAAGAATCGAACAAGAGCCGCAACAGTGGTTCCTCGGGCAGCGGCGCCTCGCCGATACGGATGACGCCGAGCCCGAGGCTGTGATGGAACTCGAAGCTCGGGAACCGCGGCGCGATCTCCTCCCACAGCTTCCACACGTCGAATTCGGGCGAGCGGACGACGATGTCGTGCAGTAGGACGACGCCGCCGGCCTTCACCTTGGGCAGCCAGGCGTGGAAGTCGTGGGCCACAGCCTCGTAGGTGTGGAGGCCGTCGATGTGGAGCAGATCGATGGTTCCGTCGGCGAACCGGGGCAGCGCTTCGTCAAACGTACAGCGGAGCAACTGGGAAAACGGAGCGTAATAGAGCCGGTTGTGCGACTCCACGTCCTGGAACACGTTCTCGCCGTAGAAGCCCGCCTGCCACTCGCCGGTCCAGGTGTCCACGGCATAGCACACGGCCGGGACGGCGTTCTCATCCACGGACTGGCAAAAGCCGAAGTACGACTCGCCATAATGGACGCCCAGTTCCACGATGACCGCGGGCCGCAGGGCGGCCACGAGGCCGTAGGCGAACGGAAGGTGTCCGGACCAGTTGCCAATGCCCCCCGGCCGATAGCGGCGCGGCGCAAAGCGGGCAGCGGCGAGATCGGGAATCAGCCTCAAGGCTCTGCCGTCACGATGCTGACGGAGCCGACGTCGCGAACCGCGCCGTTTTTCGCCCGCGCCTGTACCGTGACCTCGTGAGGGCCGGCCGGCGCGGCAGCGGCGTTCCAGGTGAACTCGAATCCGGCGATTTCGGCGTCGGGAAACGCGGAGTATGTTGCGATCAGGTCCGGCCGGTGAAGACCGATCCTGGCCGTGCCGGCGAAACTCCGGTCCACATAGACGGCAACATCGCGGATTCCGCTCTCGTCGAGGGCCCAGCCCCTGATCTTGTAGCTGCCGCGAATGGTTTCTCCAGGCTGAGGCGCGTCGAGCACGCCCACGGGTATCCGGCTAGCCGGCGCGTCCGCCTGCGCGGTGGCAGGCGGCTGCTCGCCGCCGCAGGACAGCAAGGCGGCAGCGCCCAGCAGCGTCGCGATGAAAGTGATGGTTCGCATAATGGCGACTGGACTTGAACGGTTCGCTGATTTCACGAGACGGCATCGCCGCCTTGCAGGAGACGCTTGAACGAACCGGATGTTACCCAGGGCAATTCCCGAGGTTCGACGCCGGACGGCTTACGCGACGGGGGCCGGCGCTTCCGGCTGCTTCTTCTTGACCGCTTTGGACGGCGTAATGATGACGTGCGCGTTACGCCCTTCCAGCCTCGGTTCGCCTTCAACGCTGCCGTGCTCGGCCAGATCGCCGGCAAAGCGCACCAGCAGTTTCTTGCCGAGGTCGACGTGCGCAATTTCGCGCCCGCGGAACTGGACCACCGCTTTCACCCGATTGCCCTCTTTCAGGAAGCGGATGGCGTGGTTCTTCTTGAAATCGTAGTCGTGCTCGTCGGTGTTGGGCCGGAACTTCAGCTCTTTCACCTGGATGACGTGTTGCTTCTTCCGGGCCTCGTTCTGCTTCTTCTTCTGCTCGTACTGGAACTGGCCGTAATCCATGGCCTTGGCCACGGGCGGCTGCGCCGTCGGAGCGATGAGAATCAGGTCCAGGCCCAGGTCTCGCGCCTTGCGAACCGCGACGTGCGTCGGCAGAATCTCGACGGCGCCGTCCGGGAAGACAGCCCGGACTTCACGGGCGCGGATTGCCTCGTTAACGTTCTCTCTGACTTTGCGTGATCTGAAATCGCCGGATCTCGGAGGATACATTAAGGAACTAACGAATCGGACTGGTTTTCGCGCCTCTGCGGCGCTGATTTCCCCTGTTGACGCCTAAAGGCGCGTGTCACTAGCCCCCAGTTTAGCCGGAACTTGCCGCCGTGTCCAGAAATTCGTTGACCCGATCGGCCGCCGCGCGCCGGCATCATTGTCCTGATCGTAACAGATTGACGGTCATGACGTGAGGAACGGCGGCCGCGACGCGGTCCGCCGGCTCAGGGCACAATTGCGATGATGCGGGCCGGACCGCCGGTGCCGCCCTTGATCTTCATCGGCGCCACGATGAGCGTCGCCCCGGTGGCCGGCAGTTTCTCGAGGTTCGCGACGTTCTCCAACCCGTAGAGGTTGGCGGCGTACAACACCTGGTGAACGGGGAAGGTCTTCGAGGTTCCGGGATCGATGCTCGCGGTATCGATGCCGGCGCCGGCGATCTTGCGTTCCACCAGCAGCTTCGCCGCGCCTTCGGATAATCCGGGAAAGTGGAGGTTCGCCACGTCGCCCGGCTTGTCCGAGCCGAGGTATTTCTTTTTATCGGGCCAGAACCGCCCCCACCCGGTTCGCGCCAGCGCGATCGAACCCGCCGGAATGCGGCCATGGCGGTTTTCCCAGGCCGCGATATCGTCCGCCGTCAGCTCGTAGTCCGGGTTCGCCGCGCACTTGGCCGCGATGTCGATCACCACCGCCGGACGCACCAGTTCGGAAAGCGGGATCTGCTCCAGGGTCCTTGCGCCCCTGGCGAAATGGACGGGACTGTCGATGTGCGTGCCGCCGTGCTCGCTGGCGCCGTAGGTGGCCGAGGCGTACCAGTAGCCTCCCGGGGTCATCTCGGCATGGGTCTGCTTCCACTGGAAGTGCATGTCGGTGGGCCAGTAGATGGTTTTCTCGTCGAATGCGTAGGTCAGATCCACGAGCGCCTTCTCGTCAATCCGGACTTGGGCGGGCGCCGACACAGCCGTCAGCAGAACCGCGCAAACCGTCAACTTCATCGCATCAACTCTCCATCTGCCTGCTCATGCGGGCGAACACGCGGTCCATCGCGTCCAGCGTGAGCCGCGCGTCCTCTTCGGTATGAACCACCGAGACGTAGAACCGGCCGTCGGGCAACAGGTACACGCCTTCGTCCATCGCGGCGCGGACGAACTCGGCCAGCCGTTCCCGGTTGTCGTCGAGCGTCGCGCGGTAGTCGGTCAGTTCCTCGGTTCGGGTGAAGTGAATCGCGAATGCCGCCCCGAAACCGCAGAGCGTCGCCGGAATGCGATAGCGGGCCGCCGCCTCCGCGATGCCGTCCCGGATTCGGCCCCCCAGTTCGTTAGCTTGCTTGAGCGCCGCGCCGCCGTCGCGGGTCAGTTCGTCCAGCGCCACCTTCCCTCCCGTCAGCGAGACGGGATTTCCGTTGAAGCTGCCACCGTAGGAAACCCCGCCCGTGAACATCAGATCCATGATTTCCCTGCGCCCGGCGATGACGCTAAGAGGCAGGCCCGCCCCCACGGCTTTGCCGAAAGTGGCCAGGTCCGGCACGACGTTGTAGTAGCTCTGGGCCCCGCCAGGCGCAATGCGGAACCCGGTGATGATCTCGTCCAAGATCAGTAGTGCGCCATTGCGGTGCGCGATCTCCCGGATTTGTTCGAGGTACCCCGGCAGCGGCAACAGACAACCGCTGTTGCACAATACGGGCTCCATGATCACCGCCGCGATTTCCCTCCGCCTCTCCTCAAACAGGCTCGCGACCAGGTCCGCGCGGTTCCACGGCAGCACGACGACATTGTCCGCCGCGTTCGGAACCTGCCCCTTCGACTCCGGGGCCACGCGCGGCGCCTCCGCCGGCCCCACTTCTTCCGCCCGAGGATGATGGCTGAGCAGCACGGAATCGAACCAGCCGTGGTAATGGCCCTCGAATTTCAGCACGAGGTTGCGGCCGGTGCAGGCCCTGGCCAGCCGGAGTGCGCACTGCACGGCTTCGCTCCCGCTCGAGGTGAAGATCAGCCGTTCGGCGCACGGGACCGCAGCCTGAATCCGCTCGGCCACTTCGATCTCGAGGCGGTGCTGCGCGCCATAGGTCGCCGGTCGCCGCGCCTGCTCGGCCAGCGCCTCTACCAGCCTGGGATGGCAGTGCCCCAGGATGGCGGGGCCCCAGGCCAGCGCGTAGTCGATGTACTCGTTTCCATCTTCGTCGAAGAGGCGCGATCCGTACCCGTGGCGGAAGTAGAGCGGGACGGGAAACTTCGCGCGAAACGGGCTGCTCACGCCGCCGGCCAGGGACTGACGCGCCCGCTTGAGCAGTTCGATCGAGGCGACGTACTTTTCTGTCATGGAGGGCTCCGGAGGCCATCTTAACCCAGCGCACCTCCGGAATTTTTCGCCCGCCTAGTAGGATAGAGGAATAGGGGGGCGCCGCCTTGCGTCTGCGATGGATTCCGGTTCTGGCTTTGCTGTCGGCGTTGTCGTCATGCAGCCGGCGCGAGGCTCCGCCGTCTGTTTCCGCGTCTGTGGCGCCGCGCCCCGGGCCGCCTGTCGAGATCGCGGAATTCACGCCCTCGGGCGCCAGAAAGGGAATTGTCATGGTCGAGAAGGTGGTCAAAAGCGATGAGGAGTGGAAGAAACAACTCTCGCCGCTCGCTTTTTCCGTCACGCGGAAGAAGGACACGGAACTCGCGTTTACCGGCAAGCACAACAAGAACTACGAAAAAGGCATTTACACGTGCGTGTGTTGCGGCACGCCGCTGTTCAGTTCCGAGACGAAGTTCAACTCCGGGACCGGCTGGCCCAGTTTCTGGGCGCCGATCGCGGAGGAGAATGTCGAGGTGGAAATGGACCGCAGCTACGGCATGGTTCGCGAGGAGGTCCTCTGCAAGCGGTGCGACGCGCATCTCGGGCACGTCTTCCCCGACGGGCCCAAGCCCACGAATCTCCGCTACTGCATCAATTCCGCCGCGCTCGATTTCGAGAAGGCGGACGAGTAGCGCGCGGGTTCACCAGGTCCTGAGCGCCAGGCTGGAGGCGTCCTTGATCAGCACGCCGTTGGCCAGCGGCGTGACGTGGGCCCAGGTGGCGCTGTCGGCCACCGAGTACTTGCGCAGCGCTTCAAAGCGCTGAGGCGTCGCCCGGGCCACGGTGAGTTCCGCGTCGGAGGTCAACATGAGCAGCGTATCGCCCGCCAGGACGATCGAGGCGTAATCGCCCGCGCGGGGCTCGGCTTGCCACGCCATTTTTCCGCTCGCCGGATCAAGGCAAAAGAATCTGCCGCGGTCCCGCTTGGCGAAGCCGTACAGCGCGCCCTTGGCGGCCACCGGCGAGTTCATGTACATTTCGGCCTCGCGGTTCTCCCAGACTTTCTGCATGGACCACCGACCGCCTAGGTTCGCCGGCCGGACGCCGATCATCGGATTTCCCAGGCCGGCGAAGACCATCAGGTCGCCCGCCGTCACGGGCGTCACGATGTTCTGGACGTACGGCGTGGACAGCGGCATCTCCCAAAGCAGGTTTGCCGAGGCGGCCGAAAGGCCGACGATTTTGCTCTGAGTCTGGGTCACAATCTGACGCTCGCCGCCGAGTTCGACGAGGATGGGCGAGGCGTAGCCCGGGCCGTCGCCGCGCCAGTTCCACTTCTCGGCGCCGGTGGCGGCGTCGAACGCGATGAACGCTCCGTCATCATGTCCGCCGGCGTGAACGAACAGGACGCCGCGATCCACCAGCGGCGACATGGCGGTTCCGTAGAGGGGCGAGGTGGTCTTGAAGCGCTTGGAGAAATCCTTCCGCCATTGGAGCTTGCCCGAGGCGGCGTCGAAGCACGAAAGAATGCCGGTGATGCCAAGGGTGTAGACCCTGCCGTCGGCGACTACCGGCGTGGACTTCGGTCCCTTGCCGTGACCGGTGGCGGCGGGATTCATGGTGTAGGGCGCCGGGTAGCTCTCCTTCCACAGGATCTTGCCGGTTTCCGGATCGATGCCGGCGAGCGTTTCCTGGTCCTGCGTCCTGGCGAACTGGTAGATGCGCCCCGCGGCCGTCACAGGCGAGGAATGCCCTTCGCCGACCGCGATCTGCCACTTCCGCGTGAGCTTTTCCGGCCACTGGGCCGGCAGCTTGACGCCGGCGGCGGACCCGTCGCGGTTCGGTCCGCGCCACTGCGGCCAATCCTGAGCCGCGGCGAACGAAAGGGACGCCAGAGCGAGAAGGGCGAATGTTGACCAGCGCATACATTATCCACGCTACTGCGCGTGGCTTCCGGCGGGCAACCGGCGAGAGGCGCTTGGGAGACCGCTACTCTCAATCATGCAGGAAGGATCTTGCCGGTTTTCTAGGAGCCTGAGTTAAGGACTTTCGTTGCATCCTTTGTCGAGAATGGTTATTTTTGAATCCAAGGCCGGGTGTGTGAAGGAGGAGAAAACATGGCTGGAAAATGGAAAAAATCCGTCTGTTTTGCCGCTGTCGCGTTGAGCGTGGCGGGATACGGAGCATACCGCGCGGGGAAGTGGATGTTCGTCGAGCGGACGGCGCATGCGCAGGTGAACGTACAACCGTTCACGATGGAACAGGTTAGGTTAGTGTACGATCCCGACGGCAAACCTCTCGTCGCGGCGAACCGTACGACGGCTGTGCGCGCGGATGGGTCGCAGGCCACGGTGGAGGCGCTTCGCCGCAGGCCCGGCGATATCCTTCCGGCCGCGACGGTGACGCGTCGCCTGGAGATGGCCGACGGAAGGTACGCGGGCATCGTGGAAGCGATCGGCGCTAAAGCGACGGGATTTCTGAAGAAAGACGAAGTCGTTCGGCGTAAGATGCGATTTCTCAATCCGCCGGCGCACTGCGCGAATGAAGGCATGGATACCTTTATCCGGGAAGAGGAGGTCGGCGGGGTGAAAACCTTCGTTGTGGAACGGCTGACGCCGAACGGTGAAGAAAGAGACACGTTCTGGCGCCTGCCGGATTACGGTTGCGAATTCGCCCAGATTGTCACCGAAGCGCGCCAGCCGGACGGCAGTTTCCGGAAGATCGGCGAAACAGGGTTGGTGTACTTCAGCCCGGGCGAACCCGACCCGGCTTACTTCGATCCTTCGGACAAGTACAAGGAGATGCCGCCCTCGGCGATGAAACAGGAGTATCTCCGCAGCGCCGGCATCACTCCGGAACAGTGCTCGGAGTGTTTCACCAATAACTGGGCGGCGGTAGACGCGGAGTATCTCAAGCGGCTCCAGCCGGAGTGAGGAGGATCGCGGGCGGAATCGCCGCGACCGGGTGGTACCATGGTGGCGCGAGAGAAAAGGAGGCTGCCATGGAAACCACTCGTCGCGGGTTTATGGGAGCGTCGATTGCCGCGTCCGTAATGGCCAAAGGCGCGAGGGCGGCGGCGCCGAGCGATCGCATCCGGATCGGGCTGATCGGCTGCGGCGGGATTTCGGTGGGTGACACGGACGCGTTTCTGGCGCATCCGGAATGCGAGGTCACCGCCGTCTGCGACGTCGACGACGCGCGGATCAAGAAGACCATCGAGCGGCTGGAGAAACTCGGGCGCAAGCGTCCCGACGCGGCGAAGGATTTCCGCCGGGTTGTCGAGAGCAAGAACGTGGACGTGTGCGTGGTCTGCACGCCGGACCACTGGCACGCGCTGCCGACCATCGCCGCCTGCCGGGCCGGCAAGGACGTCTATTGCGAGAAGCCGCTGGCCACCACCATAGCGGAGGGCCGCGCGATGCGCGACGCGGCGCGCGAGCACGGGCGCATCTGCCAGATGGGAACGCAGTGGCGCAGCGGCGAGCACTACGGAGAAGCGGTCGAGATGGTGCGCTCCGGCAAGATCGGCAAAGTGCGGCAGGTCCGCTGCTGGGCCTACCTCGACTGGATCACCGACATCGGCAATCCGCCCGACGGTCCGGTTCCGGCGGGGGTGGACTACGATTTCTGGCTCGGCCCGGCGCCCGAGCGGCCGTTTAACAAGAACCGCTTCCACTTCAACTTCCGCTGGTTCTGGGATTACGCAGGCGGGCTGATGACCGACTGGGGCGTGCACCTGCTGAACATCGCGCTGTGGGCGATGGGTCCGGAATGGCCGAAGAGCGTCTTTTCCTCTGGCGGCAAATACGCGCTCCAGGACAACTCGGAAACGCCCGACACGCAGATCGCGGTGTACGATTTCCCGTCCTATACGCTCATCTGGGAGCACCAGGTACAGAGCGGGCTTGGGCCCGACCGGCGCGAGCACGGCGTGATGTTCACGGGCGCCGACGCCACGCTCATCCTCGACGACCGTGGCTGGGAGATTATCGCCGAGCCGAAGAAGCGCGGGATGATCGAGATGAAGCGAGTGGCGCGGGCGGACGAGAAGATGCGGGCCAACCACGCCGGGAATTTCCTGGATTGCGTACGGTCGAGGAAGCCGCCGGTGGAGAACCTCGACATCGGCCACCACGTTTCCACAGTGGCGCACCTGGGGAACTTGGCGCTGCGGTCCGGCAATCGGATCGACTGGGACGCCGGGGCCGAGCGCGTGACGAACAACGAGGCCGCTAACGGTTTTGCCGGCAGAGAGTACCGCGCGCCCTGGAAGCTGGCCTGAGCGCGTAGGCCGCAATATTCGGCTGTCCTATAATGGGCCTCTCCGGACCCGGAGGGCGATGAGACGGTGAGAATCTCCGAGATCAAGACTTTTGCGCTGAAGGCGCCGCTCGGCGAGGAGCGGTTCTGGTCTTCGCAATGCCCGTTTCCCGAACGCAAGAGTCTGCTGGTTCGCATCGCGACCGACGATGGGGTGGTCGGATGGGGCGAAGGCGGCCAGTACGGTCCGGCGGAACCGGTGGCGGCCTGCATCGACGCGGTGCTGGCGCCTCGCATTCTCGGCCAGGACCCCCGCGAACGGTGGAAGATCTGGGAGCAACTGTACGCTTTCAGCCGCGATTTCGGGCGCAACGGCGTGTACGTCGACGCCATCAGCGGCATCGACATCGCGCTGTGGGACATCACGGGGAAGGTCCTCGGCGAGCCGGTGTTCCGCTTGCTGGGCGGGCCGTTTCGCACGTCGGTGGAGGCGTACGCCACGGGCTGCTACTACCGGGGCCATGATCCGCTGGACGTCGCGGCGTCGCTTGAAGCGGTGGCCGCGGAGGCGCGATCGTACCGGGAGGCCGGTTTCCGCATCCTGAAGACGAAGATCGGATTGCTGCCGGTAGAGCAGGACCTGGAGCGGATCGCCGCCGTGCGCGCGGCGGCCGGGAGCGACTGCGTCATTCTGGCGGACGCGAACCACGCCTACAACGTCCCTACCGCAATTCGCGCGGGCCGGGGGCTCGAGCGGCTGGACGTGCGCTGGTTCGAGGAGCCGGTGACGCCGGAGGACCGCGAGGGCTACCGGCAGGTGCGGCGGTCGCTGTCCATCCCGATCGCCGGCGGCGAGTGCGAGTTCACGCGGTTCGGATTCCGGGACCTGTTCACCGGCGGCTGCGTCGATATCGCGCAGCCGGACATTTGCGCGGCGGGCGGCATCAGCGAGTGGCAAAAGATCCACGCGCTGGCGGACAGCTTCGGCGTCTGGGTGATACCGCACGTGTGGGGATCGGGCGTTGCGCTGGCGGCGGCGCTGCACGCACTCGCCGCGACGCCGCCATTTCCGCACACCGCCAATCCCGTGCCGCTCCAGAACGAGCCGGTGATCGAGTACGACCGCAATCCCAACCCGTTGCGCGACGAGTTGCTGAAGGAGCGCATTACGGTGTCGGCGGGGCGGCTGCCCGTGCCGCAAGGCCCGGGCCTCGGCATCGAGGTCGACGAAGCGGTTTTGTCGCGTTGTCTGCCGAGCGCTACTTCGCCGAGTACTTGAAGTCCGTCAGCGCGATCTGATCGCGGCCGGGTATGCGGAAGCCGAAGCGGCCAACCGATGGGTCTTTGGGCTGGAACGAATCGAGAAGCACGTGCTGGTTGCCCGTCACGGCGCTGACGTTCACCGAGTCGCCCGAGAAGGTCACCACCAGTTCGACCGGCTGCTCGAGGTCGAGCGTGTGCTTCCGCTTGGCTTCGTCCTGCTTCCTGCCGTTTACAAATTGCGCGCGCTCCAGCTCGCGTCTTTCCAGCCGGTACAGAATGTGGTTGCGCTGGTCGCGGAAGTTGACCACGAAATCCAGCCGCTTGCCGCGCTGCAACTCCGCTCGGAATTGGACGACGCCCGGACCAGTGGATGGCGGCAACAATACGTAGTCGCCCCCGCGGCGGACCAGTGCGCTTCCTTCACGCGCCCAGCCTCCGGCGGCCTCCCAGTCGGCCAGCGAGAAGCCGGAGCTCGGCTTCGCCTGTTGGGTTGGCAGCGGCTGCAACTGGACCATGGCGGTCGCGGACTGACTGGGCACGATCTTCACCGTCGCTTCGTAACCGTGGAAGCCGGCCGCGCTCGCCACGACGGTGTAGACGCCTTCGGGAAGCTCCATCGTCCGGTTGGTTACGGGCCGGCGCGCGGTGTCGCCCTCGCGCTGCAACTCCAGCTTGACGGCCGCGTCCGCCGGCATCACTTGGATCACCAGCTTGCCGACCGCGCTTTCGAGCGCTCCGGCGATCTCGATCGGCTTGCCGGGGGCGAAATCGTGGGTGACTTCAAGGGGCCGGTAGCGTTCCTTGCGGATCTGGAGGGTGTGCTTGCCGGGCTCGATGCCGGTGGCCGTGAAGACGCCGTCGGCCTGCACCATGCCGAGACGGCGGCCGTCCATCGACACTTCGCTGTCGGGAATGCCGCCGCGCACTACCAGCGAAGCCGTCAGGGGCACGGGCGCGAGCTTGAAATCGAGACGCGCCTCCTGTCCCTGCACGATCGTTACGGTCTGTTCGGGCGGCGTGATGAAGCCGTCCTTCTCCACCCGGATCGCGTATTCCTTCGGCGGCAGGTAGAGCAGGAGCCGGCCGCGCACTGTCGGCCGCCGGTACAGACTGCCCCCGATAAACACTTTGACGTCGTCTTCGCTGGTGAGGATGCGCAGACCGCCCAGGTTGAGGTTAGCGGCCGCCGAAATCACCAGGGTCGGTGACGAGCCAGCTTCGAAAACCAGGCGATGCGTACCTCCCGCGGCGGCGGTGAGGACGACTTCATGGGCGCCCGGGCCCAGGCCGGTGAGCGGAGTTCCCTCGGCGCTGAGGTCGCCGGCGTCCATCCCGTCGAGCGCGAGCTTCGCCGCGGACTCCGTGGAGTAGACGCGCGCTTCGCCGCCATAGGCGGCCAGCACGGTGGCGCTAATGGCGCGCGCCCGCAAGGGCAGGATCACCACCGGGGCGGAGGTGCGCGAAACCTGGAAGGAGAAGGTCGCTTCGGCCAGACCGCCGACCAATCGGATGGTGTGATCGCCGTCCACGAGGTTGCGGAGAACAAACTCGGTACCGGGGATCTCCGTCAGCGGGGCGCCATCCAGCGACACCTGCGCGCCTTCCATGTTGGTTGAGATGGTGAGCAGCGGGGCCACCGGAGTCAACTTCAGCTCGAATGGCTGGAGTGGGTCCGTCTCGTTGTCCGGCACGTAGATGTTCATCGAGGCGGGCTCGTAGCCCATCAACGTCGCCACCGCGCGATGGATGCCGGACGGCAGGCTCACTTCGCAGCGGGAAATGCCGCAGACGTTATCGCCGATGCGGATCTCGGCGCCGTCGGGCAACGCCTGAACAACTACCTGGCGGACTACCTGGCGCGGCGGCCGCTCCGCCTCCGGATGATCGACGAAAAGCCGCACCAACGCGATCACCACCCACACCGCGACAAAGGCCAGCGCGGCGGCATAGATCCAATTCCGGCTGACGCGTGGAAGTCCTTCAACTGCCGATTTCAGCGCGGCCGTAACGCCGGCCGCTTTCGGGGGAGGCTTGGGCGGCGGGACCGGCGGGAGCGGATTGCCGGGCGCCGGCGGGGGTTCGGCTGGCGTAGCGGCCGGCGCCGGAGGAGCGATGGGTTCCGCGGGTACGGGCGGAACGCGGCCTCCGGCCTCCGGCGGCTGCGCCGGAGCAGGCAGACTCGAGGGAAGCGGCGCCTGCCAGTTCGTCAGCAGGCTGCTCGACGTTGCGAGGAGTCCCGTGGTTGGGGCGGGCGGCGGCGCCGGCTGCTTGTTCTCGCCGCGCAGGCGTTCAAGCGCGGTGCGGAGCTGGTGCAGTCGCGGCTCCTGCGGATACATCAGCAATCCCTGGTTCACCACGGCGAGCGCGCCCTCGATATCGCCGTCGGTTTGCAGCCGGCGAGCCTGCGCCAGGCACCAGGAGAGGAACTCCTCGCGTTTGCGGTCCGCCAACTGAGCGGCCAGGCTGGCGCCGCCCGGGTGGTTCGGTTCGAGGGCGAATAGTTCCTTCAGCGCCTGCTCGGCGGCTTCGGGATCCGAGTCTACCCTGCGGCGAGCGGCTTCAAGCAGGGCGTTGGCCAGGACGGCGCCGATGACAGAGTTGCGGGGATCCAACTGGCTGGCCTCGCGCAACAGCGGGATAGCGCGATCGGGGTCGGACGCATCGATGAACTCGCGCGCGCTGTCGAGAATCATCTGCGCCTGTTCGGAGCGTTCGGAGCTCTTGTTCACCAGCTTCTCGAGTTCGAGGAGTTCGGCGTCGTTGGGGAACTCGCCCAGCGCGCTCCGGACCTCGCTCGCGGCGCGGGAGTAGTCGCCCGCCTCGATCAGACGGTCGATGCGCTCCACCCAGCGGTTTTTCGCCATCTCGCGGGCCTGCTGGTCGCGCCGCTTCGCCAGCCGCTCGAGTTCGAACTCGAGTCCAGGGAAGCGCTCGTGGATCGACCGGACAATCTGCCACTGGTCGAGGGCTTCGTTGAACTGCTGCTGCTCCTCGTAGTAGCGGGCCTTGGCGACGATGGAGTTGATCAGGTCGCGCTTGTCGCGCACCAGCCGCAGCGCCTGCTCGAAATGCTTTTCGCCGGGATAGGCCTGGTTCACCTCTTCGAGGATCGCCAGTCTGCGGTCCAGATCCTGCTCCTGCTCGACGCGCCGGTCGGTCTCGGCGATGACGGCGGAGAGCTTCTGGCTTTTGCGCTCCTTGATGTCGTACTCGAGGGCCTGAAACAGCGCGTGGTTAGGGTACTTGGAGAGGATCTGTTTGGTGATGGCGAGCGCGGCCTCGAATTCATCCTCGGAAAGCAGCCGCCGCGCCTCCGAATACTTGTTCTTGAGCGTGTCGTGCTCGGACCGGACCTGGTTGTAGAAGCCCTGGAACGAGCCGGATAGGCCCGTATCGCTGTCGGGATGTTCCCGCTCGAGCGAAGCCAGGACTTCGAGCTTGCTCAGCGCGCTGGTGACTTCGCCGCGCTGCCAGGAGTCCATCGCCTGCCGGTACAGTTGCGACTTGCGCTCGCGGGTGCGGGCGAGTTCCTGCTCGCCCCGGCGCACGTCGGCCATCAGCCGAAGCGCTTCCGTGTCGTCAGGCTTGATCTTGAGAATTTTGTCGAGGGCGTCGCGCGCCTGCTGGAACGACTGATTCCCGAGGTGCTCGCGAGCGATCTGAATCCACTCGTCGATCTTTCGCGAACGCCGCTCCTTCTCGACCATGCCCTTTAGCGCCAGCACGTCGGGGTCGTTCGAATCCAGGTCGAGCGCTTCCTGGATCTTGCGGAGCGCCAAGGTGTATTCGTGCGCCTGGTGAAAGCGCCGGGCGCTGTCGAGCAAAGCGCCGATGCGCTTGCGCCGGATCGCCTGCTCTACCTGGCGGCGCACGAGGACCACTTCCTGATTCAGGTGTCCTTCGCTTTCGATCTCCGACAGAATCTCGGATGCGAAGTCGTAGTCGCCCTGCTCGAAACTCTCCACCGCGCGCCGCAGCCGCGGCTTCACCTTCGCCGTATCCAGGTACTCGAGCGGTTCGCCTCGGACGGCCTTTTGCAGCCACTCGCCGAATTCCTTGGCGTTGGGGAAGCGGTTCCAGGGATTCTTCGCCAGCGCCTTGTGCACCACCTGGCTGATGGCGTAGTTGACGCTGTTGTTGAGCTCGCAAATGGGCGGCGGGCTTAGATGGAGGATGGCGTTGACGGTTTCGGCCTCGGTGGCGCCCTGGAAGGGGAGGCGCCGCGTGAGCGCCTCGTAGGCCACTACGCCCAACGCGTATTGATCGGAGAGCGGCGTCGGCGGCTTCATCTGAAGCTGCTCCGGCGCAATATAGGAGAGCGTACCCTTGAGGCTGGTCTGCGAGGCGGAGGTGGTGAGGCGCGCGATGCCGAAGTCGATCAGCTTCACCGAGTCGTCGTCCATGACGAAGATGTTGCTGGGCTTCACGTCGCGGTGGACCAGCCCCATGTCGTGGGCCGCCTGAAGCCCGCGGCTTGCCTGCACGATAATGTCGGTCAGCCGCGGGACGGTCAGCCGGGGGCTGCCCTGCTTGATCAACCGGTCCAGCGAGACGCCCGGCAGCAGGGGCATAACGAAGAAGGGCCGCTTGGCGCCTTCCAGTTCCACCTCGCCGATGTCGTAAATGCTGATGATGTTCGGGTGCACCATGGCCGCCAGAACCCCCCACTCGCGGAAAAACAAGTCGAGCGACAGCGGGTTGTCCACTTCCAGCACCGTCTTCAGCGCCACCTCGCGCTTCATCAACGTGTCCCAGGCGCGGTAAACAACTCCCATCCCGCCGCGGCCCAACACCTCCTTGAGCTCGTAACGGTCGCGTAACTGGGTTCTGTCGGCCAATGCTGTTCCTTCCCTAAATTCCAATCCAGGTGTATACTGACTCTCGTTGAAACCGCAATCGAGGCTGGGCGACCGGTCGCATGTTCCCGTGGACACGCACTTCAACTCGTGCTGTCCGCACGACTGCATCGGACCGGCCGTCACCGGCTCGCCGAACGTCGTCGTAAACAGCCAGCCCGCACTTCGCGTAACCGACACCGGCGTGCACGCGCTGTGCTGCGGCCCGAACACGTGGGTCGCGGTCGAGGGCAGCCAGACGGTGCTGATCAACAACCTCTCCGCTCATCGCCTGGACGACCTGGACCAGCACTGCGGCGGTCCGGGCCAGATGGTGGACGGCAGCCCCGACGTGCTGGTGGGCGGGTGATCGCCGCGTAATCGGCGCCGATCTCCGCAGCCGAGCCAGGCAGCGGATGGCGATCGCGCTGTGGGGTTGCGGTTCGTTATTCATCGTCGCTCCCCAGGTCCGGCGGCGGCGGGGGCGCTGGGCTGCTTGGTGGTCCGCTTGCCTCGCTTCCGGAACCTTCGATACTCACGCCGATACTACTCCGCGGCCCGCCAGCCGCTGGTGTTTGCGGGCCAGGCGGCGACGGAGGAGCCTCTCCTCCGGGCCGCTGCTGCATGACGTGAGTCGCTTCGTGCGCTGCCAGAGGCGACGACTGGGGCGAACTGCCGGGGACGAATCGAACAATGCCGCCGCTCGTATACTCGACGGCGCCGGCGCCTGTTGCCCCGGTGGCCGAACGCGCCGTCGACGGTGAACCTCCGCCCGAACCCGAACCCTGGCCCGAACCACCCGCCGATCCCGCTCCGCTTCCCATTCCGCTTGCCGGCGAGCTGGTGAAACCACCGCCTGCCGCTCCACCGCTGCCACTGCCGCTTCCTCCCTGTGGAAACGATGGCGGCGGCGGCACGCTCGGCGCGGGGGGAGGACCGGGAATCTCCGGCAGATTCGGCGTTTGCGGATTCGCCGTCCGGGCGCTGGCCGGCTGGCCCTTGCCACAGTTGATCCAGACCATCGGTCCTTCGATCACGATGCCCGAGGCGTTGACATCGATGAAACTGCCGTTGCCAAGAAAGCTGACGCCGCCGCCGGCGTCGAGGATGATGCGCCCGCCGGCCTTCAGGTACAGATTTCCGGCGGTCTCGATGAAGCAGTCGCCGTTCACCTTAACGTGATACTCGCCGCCGATTTTGGTCGACCGGTCGCCCTCTACCGCGTCGCGCCTTTCGCCGCGGACCGTGAGGTGAACGTCTCTCTCGATGAGCTCCATCTGGTCCCGGCGGAGCGTGTAGTGCTCGTCGCGGCGGCGCTCATCCTTCGTGTCGCGCTTGACGACGATCTCCAGGTCGCGCTCGGCCTGGATGGCAAACAGTTCCTCGCCCATCTTGTCGTCCAGGCGGATTTCGTTGTACGTGCTGTCGCTGCCGCCCTTCGAACTCCGCGTCTTGACGCCGCCGATGGTCTGGTGATCCGGCAGCTTGTACGGCGGCAGGTTCTTGTAATTGTATACGCAGCCGGTAATCAGGGGGCGGTCGGGGTCGCCCTCGAGAAAATCGACAATGACTTCCTGCCCAATGCGGGGAATCCAGATATGCCCGAAGCCGGCATCGGCCCACGGCTGCATCACGCGAATCCAGCAGGAACTATTTTCGTCGAAGTTGCCCTTGCGATCCCAGTGGAACTGCACCTTGACGCGCCCTACAGGGTCGGTGTAGATCTCTTCGCCTTTCGGTCCCACCACGACGGCCGTCTGGCTGCCGAGCATCTGCGCCCTTTCCGTTTTTCGCGGAGGACGGTAGGGCACGGAGTCCGGTATGCACGTGAACTGGTTTTCGTAGAACGGCTCGCCGCTGTCGGCGCCGGGCAGGAAAGCTCCTTCATGGGCGGTGTGCGTTACGGATGTAACCAGGTATCCGCCGTTCTGATCGTCGCGCTCGTGCTCGGTCAATTGAAACCGGTAGCCCGGCATCATCGAGCGGCAGTTGCTGGTTCCCTTGATGACGTCGTAGTCAAGCTCGACTTCCTCGGCGCGAAGTTTGCCCCAATCAATCGCTTCCTGGTTGTACTCGTATTCGCCGGGATAATCGTAAACGTCAAACCGGCTGTCGAGGCGAGAAGCGACGGTGGTGTCGGTATTCTTGAGCAGAGGATCGTTTGGGATCTCGTAGTTATATTCCTTGTGCGTATATCGGCCCGGGCGGACGGAGCGCTCGGGATACCAATGGAATACCGTGTCCTCGTCTCGCTTGAACCCGGGACCGAAGGCATGCTCGTAGCGGAAGCGGGCCTGGTAGGGGCAGGGCTGGAGCGATGCATTCGAGTCGGTGGCTACCAGCGTATGTCTGCCCATTTCCTGCCGAAAGTAGTAAAAAATTCCCTCGATTTCCATCAGGCGGTTGACGAATGAGAAGGCGGATTCCCGATATTGGCAGCAATAATCCCACGGCGCATGGGGCCGCTGGAGGCGCAGGTCGTAGTCGGTCAAACCGTAGCGCTGGAAGGTGTCCTCGACGATCTGGGGGACGGTCTTGCCCTGGTAGTAGACCAGGCAATCGGCGCTCAGGTCGAGAAACCAGAGCCAGGGAACCATCTCGGCTTCATACTGCGCCAGCCGGCCCGGCGGCGGCGTCTGCTTGAACTTCGAGATGTGGCCGTTGAAGCAGCGCAGCGTCTGGTTGTCGGACTGCCGGATGGAGAGCGTGACGTTCTTCTTCAGGATCCGGTCGAACGGGATGTTGAAGTCGTCGGAGACCAACACCATGCGGACCCGGAAAGCGTCCGAAATCGACTCGACGATGGTCGCCGAACGCACCAGCAGCTTGTCGGGACCCAGCGGCGTTTCCAGATAGAATAAGCGATCGGTTTGTCTCAGCGGGAACATACTGCTTCACCGCCGTACAATGTTACTCCGTTTTTTCACGGCGCGGCCTCGCGAGCGGATTCGACTACCGGCGTATAGACGAACTTACCATCCGGCCCGGTCGTCACGCGAATGCCCGACGGCTTGTCGCCCGCGGCCATGCCCGCCAGCAGCAAGCGCGAGATGTCCGGCAGCAGCGTGTTGGTGAGGATGTTATCCACGTTGCGGGCGCCGCTCTCCACTTCCGTGCACCGGCCTCCGATCTCGTCCAACACCGCCTCTCCGCAATGGAGCGCGATGCCGTGGTTTTCCTGCAGGCGCCGCTTGATCTTGTCCATCTTGAGGACGATGATCCTGCGCAAAGCCTCGTCCCGAACGGGGTAGTACGGCACGATCACCAGCCGCCCGAGAAAAGCCGGCTTGAAGATCTTGTCCAGTTCGGGCTTCAGCGACTTCACCAGCGCCGGAGCGGTGGGCATGGTTTCCGGATCGGCGCACAGGCGCATCATCGCGTCGGACGCGGCATTGGTGGTCAGGAGGATGACGGTGTTCTTGAAGTCGATCAGACGTCCTTCGCCGTCCTCCATCATGCCTTTGTCGAACACCTGGTAGAAGAGCTCGAGGACGTCCGGATGGGCCTTCTCCACCTCGTCCAGCAGCACGACGCTGTAGGGCCTCCGCCGCACCGCTTCCGTCAGCACGCCGCCTTCGCCGTAGCCGACGTAGCCCGGAGGCGAGCCTTTCAGCGTGGAGACGGTGTGCGCCTCCTGAAATTCCGACATGTTGATGGTGATCAGGTTGCGCTCGCCGCCGTACAGCAGGTCCGACAGGGCCAGCGCTGTCTCGGTCTTGCCGACGCCGCTGGGGCCGACCAGCAGGAACACGCCGCGCGGCTTCCCCGGGTCGTCGAGGCTGGCATGGGCGGTGCGCAGCCGCTGGCTGATGGCTTCCAACGCGCCGTCCTGCCCGATGACGCGCTTGCCCAGGTGCGACTCCATTTCGAGGCTCGCCTGGATCTCGTCCTTGAGCATCTTGCCCACGGGGATGCCGGTCCAGGCCGAGATCACCTCGCTTACTGTGGAGCGGTCCACCGAGACTCGCGTCAGCGGCTGGTCGCCCTGGAGCGCTTCCAATTCCGACGTCAGGGACGCTACCTGAGCCCTGGCCGCGGCGGGGGAGTCGGGCCTGCCGCCGTCTCCTCCACCGCCGGCGGGCGCCGGTTCCGCCACTGCGATCGCCGGCTGCGCCGCCGTTCCGGGAGAAGCCGAGGCCGTCGCGGCGGTGGGCGCCTCGAGTTGCTGCCGCAATTCCCGGATCCGCGCTACCAGCGCCGTCTCCTTCTCCCACCGCTTGCGGATCTCCTCCAGGCGCGCCTGCGCTTCGCCGCGCCGCGCAGCGATGCGCGCGAGCTTTTCGGCATGGTCCGCGCCGGCGGCCGACTCCCGCTCAAGGATCCGCCGCTGAACGTTGAGGTCGTCGATTTCCCGCTCCAGGCCCTCCATGGCGGCCGGCTTGGAGGCGTCGCCGAGAGCCAGGCGCGCGCAGGCGGTGTCGAGAACGCTGACCGCCTTGTCCGGAAGCTGGCGTCCCACCAGGTAGCGATGCGTCAGCCGCACGACGGATGAGATCGCTTCGTCGAGAATCCGTACGCGGTGGTGCTTCTCGAGCATCGGCGCGATGCCGCGCAGCATCACCATGCACTGCTCCTCCTCCGGCTCTTCCACCTTCACCACCTGGAAGCGCCGCGCCAGCGCCGCGTCCTTCTCGAAGTACTTCTTGTATTCGGACCAGGTGGTGGCGGCGATCGTGCGCAGTTCCCCTCGCGCCAGGGCCGGCTTGAGGATGTTGGCGGCGTCGCCTTGGCCCGCCTGGCCTCCCGCGCCGATCATGGTATGCGCTTCGTCGATAAACAGAATGATCGGCGTCGGCGACGACTTCACCTCCTCAATCAACCCCTTCAACCGGTTCTCGAACTCGCCCTTGATGCCGGCGCCTGCCTGCAGCAGGGCCAGGTCCAGGCTGCGGACCGCGACGTTGCGCAGCGGCGGCGGCACGTCGCCCTGGGCCACCCGGGCGGCGAAGCCCTCCACCACCGCGGTCTTGCCGACGCCCGCCTCGCCGGTGAGGATCGGATTGTTTTGGCGGCGGCGCATCAGGATGTCCACCACCTGCCGGATTTCGAAATCGCGCCCCAGCACGGCGTCGACCTTGCCCTGGCGGGCGTTCTCCGTCAGGTCGACGGTGAACTGCTTCAGCGCCGTCTGCTTGCCCGCCGGGGCCGGGCCAGCTTTCGTCTCGACAGCCGCTTCATCCTCGCGCGAGCCGGCCACGATCGAGAGCAGTTGCTCGCGCAGCGCCTCGGCTTTGATCTTCCCGAATTCAGGGCCGAAATCCGTCCGGAGCCGCGCCAGTTCGTCGTCGGCGACCAGGGCCAGTATGGTGAACGCGCTCCGGATCTGGGCGCCGCCGTAGTTCAGCGAGCCCATGGTCCAAGCTTCGGCGAGCATCCGCACCAGCGTCGGACTGAACGCCGGGGTGCGAGCGTTGCCCGTGCGCAGGCGGTCGATGCCGCGGGTGAGATCGGCCGCCAGGCGCGAGGGGTTGGCCTCGAAGTGGCGCAGGATCCGGGAGAAATCCGCTTCCGGCCCTTCCATCAGCTTCAGCAGGTAGTGCTCGATCTCGACATCGTAATGCGTGCGCGAAAGGCACAACCCCGCGCCGGCCTCCAGCGCCCCGCGCGTCGTATCGTTCAGTTTTCCAATCAGCGCTTTCAGATCGGCATTCATTGTCCGCTCCCTCCTCGGAAGACCCGAAGCCTCCCGCATGGTATTCTTCCGGCTGGCGCCGTGCGGCGCTCACTGTACGGGTCCAGTCGAAGTTCCGGCCTCCCACAGCCGCAGGATCGTATCGTCCGGGTCGCGCTCCGGCGGCCTGGTGAACAGCCACGAGGTCCAGCCGAGTTGCGGCTGCGGTTCCTCCGGCGCATCCAAAGCGCAGCGGGGCGCATCCTCGCTCCGGAGCACGAGTTGGACCTCGACGTCGAAATCGTCCCCACAAAAGAATCGCGTAATCGAGCGCAGCGGAGCATAAGCGGTTCCGTCGGGTAGAAAGTCACGGTACTGCCGCATGGTCAGCGGACCAATGCGGATCAGCACGACCGACTGGGGGTCCCAGACCTCGTCGCCGAGGATCACGCCGACTCCCAACTGCTCGGACTGGCGGCTGCCTTCGTTAAGAAACGACCAGGAGTCCGGATCCAGGGCGCGCCAGGTCCCGGCGAACGGCTCCACCTCGACGTCGACATCGAAGTAGTCGGCCAGGATCTGCCGCAGGGCCCCGCTGGATCGCGGCTGCTGCGCCAGCAACCCGGCATAGAACAGGAGCGACTGGTCGTAGACCGCCTGCCGGTTCTGCAACCCGGGGGTGCCGAGTCCGACCAGATCCAGCAGATGCCGGGTGAAGCTGTCCTTCTCGCCACGCTCGTACGGTACCGCGAAGCGGTACTTTTCCCACGCGCGATAGAACAGCGACAGCAGGCGGTGGTGAAACAGGTCGACGAAGTCCCGCAGGGTCGCGTCGCGCGCGTAGAGCCGCTCGAGGATGTAGGCGGTGTAATGGGTCGGCAGCACGCCGACCGGACCCGTCAAGCCGAAGAAGTGAACGGCCATGGCCGGCGGACCGGCTTCGTTCCACCGCAGTTCCCGGACTTCGCACGGCGGAAACGACAGCGTCGGGTGGACTCCGAACCGCGCCGCTTCGTTCGCCGGGTCGCCCGCCCTGCCTACCGGCTCGCGGTCCGGCAGCCCTTTCTGCAGCAGACGGACGAGCTGGAAGAACTCAAATTCATGCGCGCGCTCCTCCAGTTGCCTCCGGACGGGCGCGGTCAGAGCAGTATCCGGTTGCCGGCTCGGGGATCCCACTGCCGCAGCGCCTCCTTCCTCTGGCGGGTTCGAACCACCAGTTGGCTGAAGCTGTTCATCGAGACGTACTGTGCGAGAAAACGCTCCAGCACGCTGGCGAACAGGTAGGCGCCGCCGCCCACGTACTTGTCCTCGTCAAGCTCCATCTCGACCCGCAACCCGCGGACGAACGAGATCCCGTGCTCGGAAACGACCCGCGCCATGTGCCGGCGGCTGGCGACGCTGAGGATTCCTTGGATCTGCAAGTCCAGGTGCGCCGCCGAGCTTGCCTGGTAGAGCTTCAGGATCTCCTGCAGCGCTTCTTTTCCTTCCTCCACCAGCGAGAGGTAGTTCAGCGACAGGTGCGAGATCAGCCGCCACAGGGCGGCGCCGCCCAGCGGGGGACGGTGGGTCGGCGTCGGTTTGCGCAACGCGACAATCGCGCTGACGGCCGTCGTCCCTTCGATCAGGAAGTCGCCCTGTTCGCTGCCAAACGGCAGGCGCGACGGCAGGTCGCCGTTGGTGCACGTGCAGCGCACCGTCAGCGTGTCCATTTCCAGCGTCACCGGCTTGCCCGACAGATCGACCAGCGAGAGATGCACCTCGCCGGGACCCTCCACGCCACCCGGTTGCCTCCGGGCGGCGTGATAGAAGGTTGCGCGGCGGGGGCCGGCGCCGGCGTGCCGGAACGAGAAGAAGGGTTGATATTCGGTGATCGAGCCGTCGGCATGGCTGGTGGACACCACCTGGTCCACCGAGAAGACCTCCAGGCCCTGCCGGTGACGAACGTCCGGCACGACCGGGTATTCGAACCGGCTGGGCTCCAGCAGCACCGGTTCGGCGACCTGCGGGAACAGGTTGACTACGGGCGCGCAGCCGAGCCGGAACGTTTTGGCCGAAACGCCCGCCTCGAGCATCTCCTGCCGCTCGGCCCGCTCGAAGGGCGAAAGAAGGAAGACGATCTCGGCCCGGTCCTCCAGGCCCGCGTAGCGCAGCGCTTCCATGTAGCGCAGGTCGAAAAAGAAGAACTTCTCGGGAAAGGCGGCGTACTCCTGCAACAGCCTATAGCCCAGGAACGACCGGCGCGGATACGGCAGAAGTCCTTCGTTTTCCGCGAAGCCCACCGGAGACACCGCGTCCACCGGCAGCGCCAGGGGCGCCTGCTGGAATTTCGGGCGCGGATTGCGCACCACGACGTCCCGGCAGTTGTTGCACAGCAACTCGTACAGCGAGTGCACGAGGTTACTTTCGCCGTCGAGGTAGAAGCGGAATCCCTGCGGGTTCAGGCCGCTGAACGTAACACCTGGCCAGCACGCCAGTTCCACCCGCAGCGCCGCCGCCGCGTCCGGAGCGCGCAGCGGAGGGTCCAGCCGGTCCGGCGTCCGCCACTGGGCCTCCACCACGCGCAACGGCCAGATCGCCGTTTCGTAACAGGTGCGGAACTTGCACGGCAGCCCGTCAACCGGTCGCGAATAGAGGAGCGATTCGCGCGGGATGACCAGCGGCTCCGTCAGTTTCGACACCTTCGGATCGACGCGGAATTCCGCCACCGCCATGGAAGGGATCGGCCGCACATAGTGCGGATAGACGACGTTCAGCAGGGACTGCGTAATTTCGGGAAACTCGTCGTCGAGCTTGAGTTGAATGCGGGCGGCGAGCAGGCTGAAGGCTTCAATCAGCCGCTCGACGTGCGGATCTTCGCAGCGGTTCGGCTCCAGCAGCAGGCGCGAGGCGATCTTCGGATATCGCGACGCGAAATCGGCTCCCATCCGCCGGAGAAAGCTGAGTTCCCTCTCGTAGTAATTGAGGACCTCATCCCGCACGCTTCTCGCCCTCCACTTCGTAGGTCGCGCTGGTCAAGTGCAGGGCGGTATCGAAGAAGACGCGTTCCGGCGCCGGATCTACCCGGAGCGTGCCTTCGATCCGGAACCGCAGGATGCGCGCCGCTCCGGGCGCCGGTTGCGCAGCCACGCTGACGTTGGCCAGCCGCGGCTCGAAAATGGCGATCGCCGCTTCCATCGCTCGCGCCAGGCGGTGCTGGTCTTCGGACGCGTCGATGGCCATGCCGGTGATGTCCGGTAGGCCGAACGCGTACACGGAGCGCGGCAGTTCCCGCGCCGACGGCGGGGGGTCGATCGGCGTGCGCCGCGCGTTCAGAAGAAATTCGAGGTCCCGCCGCAGGGAGGCCTTCAATTGGCGCAGCGACTGCGCCCGCGTCCAGGGCGGCTCGGTGGCTACCCGAGGCTCGTTGTCGGTGAGCCGGTCGAGAAGAGAAACGGTGATGCCGGGTTCGAAGATGTCCTTCGCCATCTCTTACCTCGCCAGCGAGAGAGCGCGCGCCGGGTCCAGCAGGCAGATTTGCGAGTACAGCCTCCTTCTTCGCTCGGTATCGCCGCCGGGCTGATCCAGGCACTGGACCAGCATGGCCAGCGCCTGGGCGATCAGCTCCGGCGTCTCCCATTGTTCGAGCTGGCGGCGCTCGATCTCTTCGCTGATCTGTTCCAGGATCGGCGCGGCGATGGCGTCGTTACGGGTGGCCAGGCAGATCTGAGCCAGTTGCACCTTGCGGAGGAAGCGGCCGCGTCCGGAGCTCTCCTGAGCCGCCTCGCGCGAAATGATGGTTAATGCCTCCTCCGTCCGGCCCTCGCGCGCGGCTTCCATCGCCAGGTCGAAGGCATCCTTCAGCGCCGTCTCGCCGTCCCCATTGGCGGCCGGCGCCGGCTCCGCCGGGACGAAAACAGGCAAGGCGCGGGAGCGTCCGCCTCCCGCCAGCCGCTCGGCCCGTAGCCACTCTTTCGTCTCCGAGCTGGCCGCCGGCGTGTCGTCGTTCAGCGTCCAGTCCGGCAGCCTCGGATAGTCTTCCAGCAGCGTCCGCAACGCCGATTTCAGCGCGCGCGCTACCGCCTCGCGCCCGGTGGCTTCCGCCGCCTTGACCGCACATCGCTGCACGTCCAGCCACGCCCGCCCGCAAGGCAGGGCCATGGCGTTTTCGGTCAGGTTCAGCAATTCGTCCCAGTCGTTGGAGTACCAGAAGCGTTTCATGTCGATTCGCATCTGGGTAGGCGGCGCCTCAAGCGTCATGAAGTCCGGATCCTCGCCGGCCGCGTAGAGTTCACCCCACCGGGCGCCTCGCAGCATCAGGTACGGGACGGGACTGTGGGAGTTGGCGCGGCGAAGCAGCGCGGCGATCTCGGCCACCCGCCGGATCGGCTCTTCCGGGTCCAGCGCCGGGGCGGCCGCGGCCGGCTCGGACCAGGCCGGCTGCTCCCAGGAATCGGCCGGTTGTCCCCAGGAGTCGGGTTGCGAGGCCGCCATGGAGGGAGCGGAAACGATCGGCTCGCCCCAATCGTCGACGGCCATGGCCGGCGGAGGGGGAGCGCTCACGGCGGCAGGCGCCGGCGCCGTGCGTAGACTTTCCGACTGCCGCCGCTTCACCAGGATCACGCGGACGGTCTGCTCCATTTCCTCCAGTAGCCCGCGCAGGTGTCCCAAGCCGGGCGAGGCCTCGGCGAACTTCTCGTCCGCCAACGCGGACAGGGCGTCGAGGCGAGCCATAGCCGCGGCGATCTCCTGTTGCCGGCCCTCGTAAAAGGTTAGCGGGGTTTCGGCGCAGGCTTTCTCGAACACGTCCATGGTCGGCCGCTCGCGGTCGATCGCGTCCTGCCGCAGCGCGCGCTTCGTCTCGTCGCGGGCGGCTTCCTCTTCCGAAGGAATGCTTTTCGCGAAGTGGTAGTCGAACCAACTGTACCCGCCGGCGGTCAGCGGATTCGACCGGATCACGCGGTCCAGTTGGGTCGCCACCCACAGCAGCGGCGTGGCACGTAGTTCCAGGTCGCCGTCCTCATCGATGGCGGGGTAGACCGTGTCCCAGAACTCGGCCAGCAGCCGCGACATCAGTTCGAGCCCCTGCTCCAGGCCGCTGTAGCCATCCTGATGGGTGATCGCCTCGGTCAGCCACGCCGCCACCTGGAGGTCCTTGCCTTGCTTCTTAAGGGCATCGGTGGCCAGCCGGATCACCAGCGGGTAGTCCGCTTTCTTGATTTCCGTTTTCCAGACGCCCTGATCGAGCTCGTCTTCGACCCGGCGGGCCTCTTTGATCTGGGCGGAGACCGGCGCGTACCGCAGGTCCTTGCCGCTCGGGTTCTCCTCGGAGATGGGTTGGAGCAGCTCGTCGAGATCGATCATGGCGTCTCGCCGAGCGTACGGATTTCAAGCCGGCGCACCTCGAGGAGCGGGATCAGCTCCTCGTCCGTCAGCAGCATTTTTTGCCCGTAAGGAACCTCGTGACCGTCGCCATCCTCTTCCCAGACCGTGACGCGGCCAAGGCGGACCGCGTCGTCGCTGTGCCGCCACGAGAACGGCGACAGCGCCGGCAGCAGCACTTCCCCGAGGTCGCGATCTCCGAAGGAGGGGCCCGTTTGAACCACGGCCGGGGCCCACAACAGGTCGCGCAGCCGGCGCGGCGGTTCCATTTCGATGGACGAGATGTGCTCCAGCGGGACCCAGAGGTATTCGTGGCCGGCGATGACTTCGAGCCGGCGGCCGATCCGCGGATCCGCGTCCTCCAGCGATTGGAACGGTACGCCATTGAGGGTTCCACTCACCGGCGGGCCTTCGGCGGGTGGTCTCTTCTCCTGGATTACCGACTGGCGGGTTCGCTCGGCGTTGATCGCGCCGACGTACCGCATGGCGCCGAGCCGGCGGTCCGGGCTATCGGTCAACAGCGCTTCCAGGTGCTTCAGCGCCCGGTCGTACTCGCCGGCGAAACAGAGCAATTCGAAAAGGAACGTTCGCCGCTGCGAGTCCTCGGGGTGGGATCGAATTTCCTCTCCGACCGCCCGAATCGCTTCGTTCAGCTTTCCGTCACGTAAGAGTTCCTTCGATCCCACGGGGACGCCTCCGCCAACTGGTTGTATGCCTTGCGCTGCCCAGCCATCAGCTTCCGGGGCTGACCGCCGAAAGCTGATGGCTGAAAGCTTTACTGCGCCACGCCGGTCTTGACGTTGTAGCCGGCCATGATCTGGCCCGACGGCGCGCCGTCCTTCTGGACGTAGAACGTGTTCTTGTGCTCGACGAAGTTGAACGAGATGCTCTCGCTGGGCAGACCCGAATCGCCCGCCGATCCCGAGGTCTGGTAGGACGAGATGATCAGTCCCTTGAAGTCGATCCGGAAATAGTCCTCGAGTTGGCCGCTCTTGGCGCCGCTGCGGCGCACCAGGAGGATGGCGTTGTCGATGAACTGGCCGGCGGCGCACAACTCGAACAGTTTTACGCTCGATTTGTCAAAGTGCTTGGTGAAGGTGAAGTCGTCCATGGTCACGCGGCCCGCGGCCGAGCCGGTGCCATAGGAACTGGTGCCGGATTGCGCCTGGCCGAAGCTCCAGCCGTCGATTTCAATCCATTCCGGGTACTTCGCGTCCTTGGCCTCGCCCTTCACCCCTGGAATCTGCAACAGTGCGCTAAGCATGGCGTTTCCTCCTCATCCGATGCACGGTCCTACGATACGACCCGGTTCTCCTTGACGTTGTAACCCCAGCCGAACGACCCTTGCGCGACGCCGTTGACGATCTGCTTGTACATGATCTTGACCTGTTCGAAGTTGAACGCGATCGATTCCCTCAGATCCTCGCCGCTGCCGGAGATCTGGTACGACGAAATGATCATGTTGTCGAAGAAGATCTTCAGGTAGTCCACTGGCGCTCCGCCGCCCTCGCCGGTGCGGCGGGCGGTGAACACGGCCTTCTTGATGTAGGTGCCGGTCGAGCAGTGTTTCTGCAACTGCGGCCCGCTTTGGTCCAACCGCTTCGAGAAGCGGAAATCCTGCATGGTCACTCTGCCGGCGCCGCTGCCCGAGCCGTATGCCGCGGTGCCTGTCTGCGTCTCTCCCCAGGACCAGTCGTCCATTTCGATCTGGTTCTGGTGCCCCTGCTGCTGGCTTTCGCCGGGAATCACAGGGTTCTGTATGTCGAGAAAGTAATCGGTTTGCATTCCCTATTTCCTCCCAATACAATTCCGATCGGCTGCGGCCCTCCAAGCCGCCTATTGCCGCGCCGACGCCGGCAGTTCCGCCACCAGCCGCAACGACACCGACAGCTCATCCAGTTGGAAGTGCGGTCGCAGGAAAGCAACGGCGCGGAACACGCCCGGCTTGCCGGCCACCTCCTGCACGTCCACGCGCGCTTCCCGCAGCGGGAACTGCGCCTTGACGGCGGGCGACGCCGTGTCGTCCGGCGTGACGTAGTTCATAATCCACCGGTTCAGAAAGACCTCGCAGTCCTTGCGGGACTGGAAGCTTCCGATCTTGTCGCGCATCATCGATTTCAAGTAGTGCGCAAAGCGCGAGACGGCGAGAATATACGGCAATTGCGCCGAGAGCCGGGCGTTGGCGTTGGCCTGCTCCGTGTCGTAGGACTTGGGCTTCTGGGCCGTCTGCACGCTGAAGAACGCCGCGTAGTCGGTACCTTTGCAGTGCACCAGGGGCGCGAAGCCGAGGTCCGCCAGTTCCTTTTCGCGCCGGTCCGTGATGATCGTCTCGGTGGGGCACTTCAGCGCCACGTCGCCTTCCTCGGTGCGGAAGATGTGGCACGGCAGCGAATCCACCAGGCCGCCGCCCTCGACGCCGCGAATGGCGGCGCACCAGCCGTAGCGGGCGAAGGCGTTGGTGATCCTTGCCCCGAGCGCATAGGCCGCGTTGCCCCACAGATACTTGCCGTGGTCGGCGCCGGAAACCTTCTCTTCGTAATTGAAGCCGTCGATGGGCTTGGTCTCCCTGCCGTAGGGCACGCGCATCAGCACGCGTGGCATCGTCAGGCAGACATAGCGCGAGTCTTCCGACTGGCGGAAGCCCTTCCAGCGGGCGTACTCAGTGGTGTCGAACACCTTGGCCAGATCGCGCGGCACGTCCAGGTTCGTAAAGGTCTCCAGGTTCAGCATTTCGGGCGCAGCCGCCGTCATGAAGGGCGCGTGCGCCGCCGCCGCCACCTGCGAAACCCGCTCGAGCAGTTCGACGTCTTCCGGCCCCCGGCTGAACTCGTAATCGCCCACCAGGCAGGCGAACGGCTCGCCGCCGAACACCCCGAACTCCTGCTCGTAGATCTTCTTAAAAGTCTGGCTCTGGTCGAACTCGGGCACGCGCTGGAGATCGCGCAGCAGTTCTTTTTTCGAGATATTGAGCAGCTTGATCTTCAGATTGACGCCGGTCTCCGATTGCTCGATCATGTACCGGATCCCGCGCCAGGTGGCCTCCAACTGCTGGAACTTGGGGTGGTGCAGGATCTCGTTCAACTGGAGCGACAATAGGTGATCGATCTGCGCGATGCGGGTGTTGATCATCGCCTCGATATCCGGCGTGACGGTCATCTGTCCCTCGATCACCTGGTTGATGAACTCGGAGACCAGATTCTTGCCGCGCTCCCGCGCTCCGGTGTCCTTGCCGAACCGGCCTTCGCTGACGATCTGATCGATCAGCGTCGCGCCGGCTTCCTGCGTCGTTGCGGCGGCCGCGGCCGCCGCGGGTTGCGCCGCTGGGCGTTCCTTTGCCATCGTTATTCACCTCCCGCCGTTTTCCGGCGCGTCAGTTCGTCTTTCACCAGCGCCATCTTCTCCGTGTTCGACAGCACGTCGTGCAGCAGGCGCTCGAGCTTCTCGTTGCCTTGCAGGCTGCCCTGGAGATCCGACAGCTTCGTCCGCAGGTCGAGCAGGTCGTTCAGAGGCTTCACCTGGCGCGCGACGCGCTCCGGCTCAAAGTCGTCCATGCCCTTGAAGTTCAGTTCGACGCGGAGATTGCCGGCGTTAACGTCCTCCGACAGTTTGTTCTCCACCGAGAACGCCACGCGCGGCCGCATGCTCTCCAGCACCCGGTCGAAGTTGTCGGGGGTGATCTCGACGAACCGCCGCTCCTGGATGCGCGGCAGCGGCTCGGCCGGCATGCCGGTCAGGTCCGCCATCACGCCCATGACGAACGGGATTTCTTTTAACTCGATGGCATCCCCGATCTCGACGTCGTACGTGACGTGGACTCTGGGAGGCCGGACACGCTCCAGTTTCTTATGAACGCTTTCTCTGGCCATTCGTTCTCTCCGTTGTTTTGGGACTTTGGCGCCCAGGTCGCACACACCTGCCGGCCGGGGCCGGTCGGGCGCGTTGGACTAGCATCTGCAATCCAACGCGCATTCGCATCGCGAATTCCATCAGCCGATCGTACTCCCCGGCCTCGCGCCGCCGGCGAGCGGGGCGCAGGGATCGGCGACCGACTGCAAGCGCAGCAGCCGGGCGGCGTCCCGCCCCTTGATCGAAACCAGCGGCATCACGCCGAGCTCGAGCAGCCGCAACGCCTGGTCCGCCGTAAGCCATCTCTCGGCGCAGGGCGTCATTTGAGGCTCGCCCTCCGCGTCGCGCCACGTGTGGACCGGCAAGCGCTCGAACTCGTTCGAGGCTCCGGCCAGCGCGCATACGGCCGCGATCGCGGGGTTCCCCCACAGATACGCTTCGTGGGCCGGCGGCGCCGGCATTTCGTCAAACTCGAGCAGGTCGGTGGAGGAGGTCCGTGGGCCGTACGGCAGCCGCAGCAGCAGGCGCGGCCACGTCAGCCCGATCGATTGGGCCACCGGGCTCCTCCGCAACGCGCTCCAGGCTTGCTCTTCCTCCGGCGTCAGCCGTTCAGCGAATCGAGGGGCGGCGCCGGCGACAAAAGCCGCTCCTCCCGCGCGCGCCAGCGCCGCCATGCGCTCGAGCAAGGCCGCGTCGCCGGCCGAGGGCGCGAATGTGTAGAGTCCACCCACAATGGCCCACTCGCCTTCATCCACCAACAGCCGGTACAGATTCGTCGCCCTCAGATCTGGCGCGCGCAGCAGGTCCGCGATAAGGTCCTCGCGCGCCGCGTCCACGATATGCACTCGGAGGCCGCTTTCGGCTTCGAGGCGCGACAACAAAAACCAGAGCGAACGCCACGCCGCCTCCAGGGCCTGGAAATCCGGATGCCGCAGCACCGCCACCATGCACTCGCCGGCGGCGGCGTCCAACCGGCCCGCCATCTCTTCCCGCGCCGGGTCGGGTTTCGGCACGACGTGCGGCGCCACGATGCTCTCGATGGCCTGAGCCCACGCCTCCTCCCGCGGGGCGGGGCGCGCCCGTCCGGCGCCGGGCGAGGATGCCGCGATCATCTGGTCGAGCAGCCCGGCCCCGGGCGCAAGCGCCGGCGCTTCGGCCGCGGGCCACTCCGGCGGAGGGGCGGGGCGCCGCTCGCGCGCCGGGAGATCCTCCAACCGCCGCCGCGCCTCCTGAAACCGCGCAAAGACCGGCAGCCGCCGCCAAAGAGAATCGGGATGGAACCCGTCGAGTTCCTCGAAGCGGATGTCGACCGGTTCCGGCAACTCAGCAACGGTCAGGAGCAGGCGCGGCGCGAGGCGCGCCATCGTCCGGTCGAGATTGCCTCCATCCACCTCGTACGCTCGGCGGCCTTCCAGTCCGGGACTTACGTTCCGGTTGGCCCGTCCCGTAAAATCACCGAATATGACGATACGCAACGGATTGTCCTCCCGCGGCCTGCCCGCCCAGCGCGGTTCGGGCCGCTCTCCCGCGCCACAATGAATCTGCACACGGCCGTTCATGGCGCCTCACCAGCAAATCGGCGTAGTCTTTCAGATACGCGCACATCGGTTCCGAATCGCGTCACGGGCCCCGCTGAGGGCAATGCGGTTCCCGCTGCGCGAATTAGAGATGGTGGTCCCGGCGCGAGGCGCGCGCGACCCGGCGGCGAGCGACATCCATGAAAATTCTCCAGCCGGTCATCTGGTCTAAGGGCACCTTTCTCAGCCCGCAGCACCTCCAGGCCCAGGACCGCTTTCTGGAGAGCATCCTCCAGTTCCGCCTGGAGGCCTTGCGGTACGAGCCGTGGGGATTCAGCCGTTTGGAGATCGACCAGGAAAAGCTCTCTAACGGCGGGCTCGCCATCCACCGCGCCGCCGGTCTGTTCCCGGACGGCCTCGCCTTCGAGATACCGGAGTCGGACCCCGCCCCGCCGCTCAAGCCCCTGAACGAGTTTTTCGGTCCCGACCAGCAAAGCATCGACGTCTACCTGGCGGTACCGGATTTCCGTCCCAGCGGCGTGAACCTGTCGGCGCCGGAGCGCGATCTGGACACGCGTTACCTGGCCGCGGTGGGCACGTTTCGAGACGAGAATTCGGGCGCGTCCGAGCGCGCCATCCAGCTCGCCCGTAAGAACTTTCGCCTGCTGGTGGAAGGCGAGCCCCGCCGCGGCAGCGTCCCCATGCGGGTGGCCAGGGTCCGCCGCCTCGAGTCCGGAACCCTTCAGCTCGACCCCCGGTTCGCCCCGCCGCTTACCGATTTCACAGCCAGCGAATACCTGGCCGCGCTGGCCCGCCGCCTGGTAGAGGCGCTGGCGGCCAAGAGCGGGATGCTGGCCGGCATGCGCCGCCAGAAGAACCAGAGCTTGGCCGAATTCACCACCGCCGACATCGCCAACTTCTGGCTCCTGTACACCATCAACAGCCATTTCCCCGGCCTTCGCCATCTGCTCGAAACGCGCCATGGCCACCCCGAGGAACTGTTCTCGATCCTGGCGTCACTGGCCTCGACGCTGACCACCTTCTCGCTGGAACTCCAGCCGCGCGATCTGCCGCCATACCTCCACGACGCCCTCGGCGACTGCTTCGGCAAGCTCGACGAGCAACTGACCCATCTCCTGGACACGGTCGTGCCCAGCAACTTCGTCTCGCTGCCGCTGCGACTGGTGCGGCCTTCGATTTACGCCGCTTCGTTGTTCGAGGACCGGTTCCTGGAAAACACGCGCCTGTACCTGGCCATCAAGGCGGAGATGGACGAAGGCGAGCTCATCCGGCGCGCGCCACAACTGGTGAAGGTCTGCTCGGCGGCCCACATCGAGCACCTGGTGCGGCAGGCGCTGCCCGGCATTCCGATGACCCACGTTATGAGCCCGCCCACCAGCATCCCGGTGAAGCTCAACCACCAGTACTTCAGCCTCAGCCGATCCGGCCTGGCTTGGGAAGCCGTCGAGCGAGCGCGCAACCTCGCCGCATACATTCCCGGCGATTTCCCCAACCCTGAAGCCGAGCTGATCGTGCTTCTGCCCCAGGAGAGCTGATGCGGACCGAAGCTCAGTTTCCGCGCAGGAGCAGCAGTAGGACGATTACCACCGTCGCGACCAGCAACACGGCGGCGACAATCAGCGGCGCCAGGTCGCGGCGCTTGCGAATGGGGGGCGCCGGCGGCTGGTTCAAGTCGGCGTTGGCCGCTTCCTGTTCCTCGGCGTCGGGCAGCCGGACGACGCGGGTGTATTCTCCGGGGGGCCTTTGCTCGGGTGACGGCAGATCGGCATCCGGCGGCACCGGCTTTCTGGGTTTCGCCTTGGCGCCAAACAGGTCCGTCGACGTGGACAGCCAATCCGGCCCCGAATCCCGGTCCGCCGGGAACGCTTCCTCCGACTCTCCGGGCGCCGGCCCGAATCGCTTGGTGAACTCGCTCGGCTGCCGGAACGGCTGTTTGAACGGTTCCGGATTCAAGGCCTGCCGGGCTTGCTCCTCCTCGATGTTGATCGGCTCGCTACGCATGCCCGAGCCGAAGAACTTGGTGAAGTCGCTTGGCCCGTCCGGCGCTTGGGGCGCCTCCCGCTGCTGGCGCTGCTCGAAAGCGTTCTCGAACATGCTTGTGAACTCGTCGCCGGAAGCCGCCGGCTTGTCGAACGGATCGGGAGCACGCGGCGGGGGCGGCATCGGAGCGGGCGAAGGCCGTTTCCCGAACTGCTCGTCGAACAGACGGGTGAATTCGCCGGCCTCGGCGGCGGGGCTGTCGAACGGATCGGGAGCGCGCGGCGGGGGCGGCATCGGCGGCGGCGACGACCGTTTCTCGAACGGTTCTTCGAACAAGCGCGTGAACTCTCCCGCTTCCACCGCTGGCGGCGGCTCCGGAGCTTTCCTCTCGGGCGCCGGAAGCATCGAGCCCAGCCCCCTGTCGAACTCCCGCGTGAATTCGCCCGTTTCCTCCAGCTTGGGGCGCGTTAGTTCCTCGGCGGGAGATCCCGCGGGGCGTTCCGGGAGCCGCGACGTCACTTCTTCGGCGATGCCGAGTGGAACCCCATCGGGCTCCTTCGCCGGCGGCGAATATGCAGGCGCAGCCGCTTCGGCCGGCGACAGCGATGCCAGCCATTCGCTGAGCTTCGTCAAATTCTCCGAGTACTCGGTCACGACATACGGCGAACTGGCGAACTCGCCCACTTCGATCAGGCCCGCCGACCCGCGGAGTTTTTGCGCGCGCTCCAGCAGCGACCCCGGTTTGTTCTGCTGGTCGCCGGGCAGCATATGGAAGAGCACATTCCGCCCGGTGGCCCGCTCCAGCGCCTTGAACGTCTTCGCTTCTCCTTCGTGCAGAAGCCTTAGTAATTCGTATTTCTGGAAGAAGCTCATGGCCTCGGCTCCCAGCGTTCCGTTCAGTTCCCATGCTTCACCGTTCTGCGCTTGTTGTCAACCATGCGGGCGGCGGCGGGCGCCGGGCCGCCAGGAGATCCGGGCTCCGAGCCTTCCAGGGCCGGGCAAGTCCCGCCGCGGGCGGCCGGCGGGGGAGCGCAGGCGATGAAGAACCTCCAACGCGTCGTCTGGTCGGAGGGCATGTACCTGGCGCCCCACCATTTTCAGGCGCAGGGCCGTTACCTGGAGGACCTTGCGCATTTCGCGACGTCCCAGCTTTGGTTCGAGCCTTACGGGTTCAATGGGCTGGAAGTGGACGCCGACTCGCTGCGCAACGGCGTATTGTCGTTGATCCATGCCCGCGGTGTCTTTCCGGACGGCCTCGTGTTTCACATGCCGGAATACGATTCCCTGCCGCCGCCTCGGGCGCTCTCCGACGTATTTCCGGCCCTGCGCGAGTCGGTGGATGTCTCCCTATCCGTGCCGCCCCGGCGGCCCGGCAGCGCCAATTGCGCGCTGAACGGCGAAGAGCCGCTGGACGCCCGCTACATCGCGCACAGCGCGACCTTCCCGGACGAGAACACCGGCCGCGACGAAAAGCCGGTCAGGCTGGGCCGCAAGAACGTGCGGTTTGTCCTGGATACCGAGGATGCCGGCGACGCGGTCATGCTGCGGTGCGCGCGCATCCGCCGCGATCCGGCCGGTCGCTTTGTGCTGGACGAGCGCTTTGTGCCGCCATCGCTCGAAATCGGCGCCTCCGGACGGCTGATGACGATGGTCAGCCGCCTGGTTGAGGTACTCGAGGAAAAGTGCCGGTCCGTGGCGCGGCCCAAGGATCTCGGCAGTCCGACCGCTTCGGGCTTCTCCGCTCACGGTATCGCCAACGCCTGGTTCCTGCACTGCGTCAATTCGGCCGCCGGTCCGCTCCGCCATCTCGGCTTCGCCGCGCGCGTTCATCCGGAACTGCTGTTCATCGAGATGTCGCGCCTGGCCGGCGCGCTGTGCACGTTCAGCCTGGAATCGCATCCCGGCGACCTTCCCCTGTACGATCACGAGCGGCTGGCCGAGGTGTTCGACGCCCTGGAGCAACACATTCGGGGCCATCTCGAGCTGGTTGTGCCCAGCAACCTCGTGCCCATCGCGCTGGAGCCCGCCGAGCTTTACTTCTGGCAAGGCAAAGTGCTCGACGAGCGCACGCTCCACCGCTCGCGCTGGATCCTCGGCATCCACTCGCCGGTCGGCGAGGCGGAGTTAATCGAGCGGACCCCGCGGCTGGTGAAGGTCTGCTCCAGGGAGTTCGTCGGCAGGCTCGTGGACAGGGCGCTGCCCGGCCTGAAGCTGTCGCACTTGCCCGTGCCGCCGCCCGCCGTCTCGCCCAAAGTGGAGTACCATTACTTTTCCATCGACAAAGCCGGTCCCTGTTGGGACCACATCGTCAAGACCCGGGAGGTCGGCATCTACGTGCCCGGTGAGCTGCCTGACCCCGAACTGGAGTTGTCCGTGATCCTGGAATCGTGAGGAGATCTTTTGCCGGCGAATTTTGAATCCACGATTGAAATTGCCGCGGCCGTCGGACAAGGGCGCGGCGAGAACCTGGCGCTGCTTTTTCAGGAGTTGCTCACCGCGGTCGTGCGTCTCCGCGCCGGGCGCCAGGATGTGGTGAGCGCCGAGAAGTTCCGGGGCCAGGTCCTTCACGCCATCAAGTTCGCCGACCAGCAGGCCAAGACCCAGGGCTATACGGAAGACGATATCCGTCTCGCCGTCTTCGCGATCGTGGCTTTTCTCGACGAGACCATCCTGAACCTGCGCCAGCCGGTCTTCAAGGACTGGGTGCGCAAGCCGCTTCAGGAGGAGCTGTTCGGACGCCACGTGGCGGGCGAGACCTTCTTTGAAAACCTTCAGCAATTGCTGGGGCGGCGCGATACGCCCGAGCTGGCCGACCTGCTCGAGGTGTACTATCTGTGCCTCCTGCTCGGTTACCTCGGCCGGTATAGCATCAGCTCCAAGGCGGAGCTGCGCGCGACGATGGAGTTAACCGACGACAAGATCCGCCGGATTCGCAAAATGGGTCCGGAACTCTCGCCGAACTGGCGGTTGCCCGAGGAGGGCGGCGGTCCGGCGCGTTCCGATCCGTGGTTCCGCCGCCTGGTTGTCGCCACCGTCGCGTCCGGCGCGCTGAGCCTCGCGTTGTTCATCGCGTATCAACTGACGCTACGCTCCGGAGTCGCCGCGTTGCGCGAGATCGCCGCCGGCGCCGCCAGATAGGTTAAGGAATGGGTTACTTCACGTTCTACATCACGTCCGCGATCTTCATGGCGATGTATGCCGTGATCGCGTGGTTCGTGCCGTCCAAGCTGGGGCTCACCGGCATGGCCGAGAACATCGTGAGGACTACCCTGCTCGGTTTCGGTCTCTCTCTTTATGGCTCGCTGATCTGGTGGTACAACCGGCGCGGGCAGCGCAAGCAGGCAACCGCCGAAGCGCAGCGCGCCCAGGCCCCAGGCGCGGAGACTGAAATCGACTACCTGATCCGCCAGGCCGAAGCGCGATTAGCCTCCTCGCGCCAGAAGCGGGACGCCAAGCTGTCCGCGATTCCGGTCTTTTTCATCATGGGCGAAAGCGGCTCGGCGAAGACCAGCGCGTTTATCCAATCCGGCGTCGAGCCGGAACTGCTTGCCGGGCAGATCTTTCAGGAGAGCGCCGTCGTTCCCACCCGGCCGGCGAACCTCTGGCTGGCTAAGCAGGTCGTTTTCATCGAGGCCGGCGGCCGCCTGCTTGTTGAGCCAAACCGGTGGACCTACCTTATCAAGCGCCTGCAGCCCGCCCGGCTCCGCCCCCTGTTCCGCAAGAAACAGCAGGCGGCCCGCGGCGTCGTCCTGTGCGTGGACTGCGAGTTGTTTCTCCGGCCCGGCGCCGAGGAAGCTCTCAGCGTCACGGCGCGCCGTCTGCACGAACGCCTCGGCGAGATCTCCCAGACCCTCGGCATACAGTTGCCTGTTTACGTTCTGTTCAACAAGCTCGACCGCATCCGCTTCTTCACCGAGTTTGTCGGCAATCTGGCCGACGAGGAAGTGCACCAGGCGCTGGGCGTCACGCTGCCGATGCGCCGCGGCGTTGAACAAGGCGTCTACGCCGAACAGGAGTCGCTCCGTCTCACCACCGCCTTCAACGAACTGTTCTACGCCGTGGCCGAGCGGCGTCCCCTGTTTCTGGCGCGAGAGGTTGACGACGGCAGGCTCGCCGCCGTCTACGAGTTTCCCCGCGAGTTCCGCAAGCTGCGCCGTTCCGTGGTCCGCTTTCTTGTCGACCTGGGACGTCCCAGCCAGTTGCGCGCCAACCCCTTCATCCGAGGGTTCTATTTTTCGGGCGTTCGCCCGGTGACGGTGAAGGAGGCGGCGCCGGTAGCCAAGGCGGCGCAGGACTTGGCCATGGTTGCCCGGCGCGGCGCCACCGGCATCTTCGGCCTCGATGCCGTGCCCGCCGAGACGCCTCTCGACGCCCCCGCCGCGCGCACCCGCCGCATCCCGCAATGGCTGTTCCTCGGGCGCCTGTTCAGCGACGTGATCCTCATGGACCGCGCCGCGATGGGCCTCAGCGGCAGCAGCGCCCGCACCGAACTGACGCGGCGGCTGATCCTGGGCGCCGCCTGCGCGCTGATCGCCGTCTGGTGCGTGGGGATGACCGTGTCCTTCTTCGGCAACCGCGCGCTGGAGAACCGGGTGCGGGCCGCCGCGCTGGCGATCTCGCAGGCCGAACAGGGCGGCGCGGCGCAGGAACTCCCTTCGCAGAACGCGCTCGAGCGGCTGGACGCGTTACGGGAATCCGTTCAACTGCTCTCGCTGTACCGGCGCGAAGGTCCTCCCTGGCGGCTCCGCTGGGGCCTGTACGCCGGCAACGCCATCTATCCCAACGCTCGCCGCCTGTATTTCGGACGCTTCCACCAGATTATGTTCGGCGCGACGCAGGCCTCGCTGCTCGACTGGCTGCGCAAGCTGCCCGTCAAGCCCGGACCCGACGACGCCTACCAGCCGAGCTACGACACTCTCAAGGCCTACCTCATCACCACGTCGCATCCCGACAAAAGCACCCGGGAATTTTTGTCGCCGCTACTCATGGAGCGCTGGCTCGCTTCGCGCGAAATCGACGCGGAGCGGCGGCGGCTCGCCCAAAACCAGTTCGACTTCTACAGTGAAGAACTTCGGCTGGGCAATCCGTTCTCCAGCGACAACGACGGCGGGGCGATCGAGCGGGCGCGGTATTACCTCAGCCAGTTCAATGCCGCCGACAGCATCTACGCCTACATGCTTTCGGAAGCGAACCGGCAGAAGCCCGCGGTCAATTTCAACAAGCAGTTCCCTGGGTCCGCCGCTTACATCGCCAGCAACCGCGATGTCACCGGCGCGTTCACCGCCGAAGGATGGGTTTTCATGCAGGAGGCCATCCGCAACTATAAGCTCTTCTTCGGCGGCGAGAAGTGGGTGCTGGGCGAGCAGGCTTACGGCGATCTTGACCCCGCCAAGCTGCTGCCCGAGTTGCAGGCGCGATATACCCGCGACTACATCGCCAACTGGCGCCAGTACCTGGCCACATCCCAGGTGGTCCGCTACCGCAGCGTTCCCGATGCCGCGCAGAAACTGAACCAACTCTCCAGCAACCAGTCCTACCTGTTGGGCCTGTTGTGCCTTGCCACCGTTCACACCGCCGCCGCCGCGGATGAGGCCAAGGCGCCCTACCAACCGGTCCACTTCGTCGAGCCGCCCGGCTGCCCGGACCGCTATGTGCGTGATTCCAACGCCGCATACATCAGCGCCCTCGGCAACCTCCAGGCCAGCATGGACCGCCTGGCGAAATCGTCCGGCAACGTCAACGTCGACGATTTTGCGCAACAGACGTTGATGGACGCGACGAACGCCTACAAGGTCACCCGCCAGATCGCCCAAGGCTTCCGCATCGATCGCGAAGGCAACGTTCACGGGCTGGTGCAGAAACTGATGGAGGATCCGATCCGGCACGCTGAAGCGGTGTTGGGTTCGCTGGGACCAGCGCAACTGAACGCCGAGGGCAAGCGGTTCTGCGTCGAGTTCATGGACTTGACCCGCAAATATCCTTTTAATACCGCCTCGAAAATCGACGCCTCGCTCCAGGAAATCAACGCGATATTCCGCCCCGGCGAAGGCCGCCTCTACACGTTCTACGAGGCGGATCTGAAGAACCACCTGGAGAAAGCGGGCGGCCAGTACGTGCGCAAGGCCGAGGCCCGCGTGAAGGTTACTGACAACTTCCTACGCTTTTTCAACCGGGCGATGAAGTTCAGCGAGGCGCTCTACGCGGGAGGGGCCCGCGACGCGCGCATCGCATATTCCATGACCACCCTGCCCGCCGAAGGGCTCCAGGGCATTACGCTGACCCTGGACGACCAGGCGCTGAAGGGCACGGGGAAGGGCGGCGATCAACGCGAGTTCACCTGGCCCGGCGCGGGAAAGCCGGGCGCGCGCCTTGCCGGCAACCTGGGCGCCGGCGACTTCGCTTTTATCACGTATGACGGCCTCTGGGCGGCCTTCCGGTTCTTCGGCGATGCGGACCGCTTCCAGCCCTCGGGCGCCGGGTACATGCTCGAGTGGGTCCCGCGCCAGGGCCAGTCCGCGCAGCCCATCCGGCTCGAAAGCGGCAAGGCGCTGACGCTGCCGTTCCTGCTCGACCTCCGCGGCGCGCCCCCCGTGTTTCAGAAGGACTACCTCTCGGGGTTCGACTGTGTCGCCGAAGTCGCCCAGTAGCTTCAACGCTCTCGCTGTTCGGCTGCCCGGCGGCGGGACGTACGTCCGTGGATGAGCGGACCTTCATAGAAGGTCGAGGCACAGAGGAAGGGGATCCGATGAAGATTGTCTTGAAGCTGGGCGTCGTCGCCTTCGCCATTCTCGCGATCGTCTATGCCGTGAAGACCCTCAACCAGCCCGGCCGCACACAGATCCACATCGCGGACGACCGCGAACCGGATCAGCCGTCGCCCAGCCCCTTTCCCGGGTCGGCGCCGGCCGCGGAGCCTTGGTCCGGGGCGGATGCGCCGCGTCCTTCGCCGCCCGCCAACCCGTCCGCCGCCCCTGGTTGGGTGACCCACGAAGACCCGAACGGCTTCCGCGTTCAGCACCCGTCAGGCTGGAGAATCGAAACCGCCGGCGCCAGGGGCGTCGCCGTCCGCGACGACCGCAGCGGAGCGTTCGCGGTCGTGCGGCCGGTCTTCGCCTCCCATCGAGCCAGCGCCCTCGCCTGGATCCGCCAGAGCGGCTGGGGCGATCCCGGCCTGATGCCCGGCGCCTCGCTCATCTCCGCCACGCAGTTGAGCCGCTCGCCCGACCAGGCCAGAGGCGTCGCAACCTATCAGACTCGCGGCGGGCTGGGCCGCGCCGTCATTCTGTGCGTCATGTTCGACGGGCCCGGCACGTTGTATGGCATCGGCGCGCCGGAACGTGACTTCGACGCTCTCAAACAGGACCTGGTCCGAATCGTCCAGTCGTTCTCGTTCACCGCCGCGCAGCAATCCCCCGGCGGGCAGGTTGCCCCCGGCGAGCCGGCGATTTCGTTCACGAAGTTCTCCGATCCGCGCGAAAACGCCTTCACCACCGCCGTTCCCTCTGGCTGGCAGGTGAATGGCGGAACCATGCGGCTCAGCGCCACCGATGTCCGCCACTTTGTCCACGCTGCGTCCCCCGACGGAATGACGGTCGCTATCGGCGATGCGGACATCCCGCCTTTCGTGCTGCCCAACGAGACGATGAACTGGACCGGCTTCACCGAAGGCCGCTGGTACCAAACCATGGACGGAACCAAGATGATGGTCCGCCGCTTTGTCCCGGGCCTGGCATTCGCCCGCGAATATGCCGCCTCCACCCTCGCTCGCGGCGCCGGTGGACTCGAGCTGTTGGACCAGCGCGAGCGCCCCGAGCTCGCCCAATCCGTCAATGCCCTGAGCGGCGGACTCGCCCAGACGACCCTCTCGTTTGGCGAAGTTTCTTTTAAGCTGTCCCGGGACGGAGTCCAGACAGCCGGTTATTGCCTCGCCGGCACGGAGATGATCAGCATGGCCGGCACGGGCGTTTGGACCGTCCGCCACCTGTACAACTTCGTCGCGCCCGAGCCGAAAGTGGCGTTGGCCTCCTCCGTACTCACCCGCATGATCCAGTCCGTCGAGATCAATCCTCAATGGTTTGCCGCCCAGCAGGGTACCACCGCGGCCGTGAGCCGGATTGTCACCGAGACGAACAACCACATCTCGCGCGTGCAAAGCCAGTCTTACTGGAACGCCCAGCGCAGCGCCGACCGCCGCTCCCGCCAGTTCTCCGACACGATCCGGGGCGTGCAGCGGGTCCAGGATCCGAACACCGGCCAGGAGTACGAAGCGGTCGCCGGCAGCAACTATTATTGGCGCGCCGCCGGATCCGACCAACCCTTCGGCACGGACGCCTCCGACGTCCCCCGCTACATTGACGTTACCCCGCTGCTGATCGTCGAATAGGCGCCCGTCGCCGCCGGTTTTTCCGGCCGGTGAGGTGGTCTTGACTCGCGACCCGCCTAACCGCGCTTGTGCCGGAAGGCCTGTTTGCCGGCGTACCGGGCGCTCGCGCCCAACTCCTCCTCGATGCGGAGCAGTTGGTTGTATTTCGCGATCCGGTCGGTGCGGCTGGCGGAACCTGTCTTGATCTGCCCGGCGCCAGTGGCCACTACCAGGTCCGCGATGAACGCATCTTCGGTTTCCCCCGAACGGTGGGACACCACGGATGTGTAACCGGCCCCGGCCGCCATCGCCATCGCCTGAAGGGTTTCGGTGAGCGTCCCGATCTGATTGACCTTGATCAGAACGGAATTCGCGATCCCCTGTTCGATGCCGCGGGCCAGCCGCTCCGTGTTGGTTACGAACACGTCGTCTCCCACGAGCTGCGTCGTCGCCCCAAGCTTGTCGGTCAGCGCTCTCCAGCCTGCCCAGTCGTCCTCCGCCATGCCGTCTTCCAGCGAAATAATCGGGTATTGCCTCACCCAATTTGCCCAGAATTCGGTCAGTTCTTCTCCGGATCGCTCGCTCTTGTCCGACTTCTTGAACACGTATTTGTTCTTCTCGCTGTCGAAGAATTCGCTTGCCGCCGGGTCCAGCGCCAGAGCGATCTCCTCGCCCGCCTTGTACCCGGCCTTCCCGATCGCCTCGAGGATGACCTCCACCGCTTCCTCGTTCGATTTCAGGTTCGGAGCGAATCCTCCCTCGTCGCCCACCGCCGTCGAGTAACCACGCTTCTTCAGGACGTTCTTCAGGTTATGGAACACCTCGGCGCCCATGCGAAGCGCTTCCGCGAAACTCGACGCGCCCCACGGCGCCACCATGAATTCCTGCGGGTCCACCGAGTTGTCGGCGTGCGCGCCGCCGTTCACGATGTTCATCATCGGCACGGGCAATACCGACGCGCCGACCCCGCCCAAGTAGCGATACAACGGGGTTTGCTGCGACTGCGCCGCCGCTCGCGCCGCCGCCATCGAGACGGCCAGAATCGCATTGGCTCCGAGCCGGCTCTTGTTCGCCGTCCCGTCCAGTTCGATCATTTTGCGGTCCAGCGCGGCCTGTCCGGCCGCGTCCATGCCCGTCAGCGCCTCCGCGAGGTCGTGGTTAATGTGCTCGACGGCTTTCCGCACGCCTTTGCCGAGGAAGCGCTTTTTGTCGCCATCGCGCAACTCCACCGCCTCGTGCTCGCCAGTGGAAGCGCCGGAGGGCACGGCGGCGCGGCCCATGCTGCCGTCGGCGACGTATACGTCGGCTTCCACGGTCGGGTTGCCGCGTGAATCCAGGATTTCTCGTCCGATGATTTTTGCTATTTCAGTCATATCTGTACCTGATGATCGCTTTAGCGTCTATCGCCACCATTGTGGCACACCGGCTGGAATTCTCCCGGCATCGGCCTCGGGAGCGTTCTCCGGGGCAGAGAGTATCGGATAGCTTAGGACACGATGGCTTCCACCGGCGCCGGATCGTGGGGAACGACCACGATGCCCGATTCGGTGACGTGATATCCCTTCTCCCGGTCCTGCTCCGGGTGGAAACCGATCACGCTTCCCTCCGGAACCGTGGCGCCGGAATCGATGATCGCCCGCCGGATACGCGCGTAGCGCCCCACCTGCGCGTTATGCAGCAGGATGGTGTCCTGCACGTCGCAATAGCTGTTGATGCGCACCCCGGGCGATAGGATACACCGGACGATTTTCCCACCGGATACAATGCAGCCCGGCGATACGATGGAATCGAGCGCGACGCCCATCCGGCGGCCTTCGTGCGCGAACACGAACTTCGCCGGCGGGCTCTGCGCCGGACGCGTGCGGACGGGCCACTTGCTGTCGTAGAGGTTCAGTTCCGGCGTCACCGAAACCAGGTCCATATTCGCGTCGTAGTAGGCGTCCAGCGTTCCCACATCGCGCCAGTACCGCGCCGCTTTCTGGTTCAGGTCGTGGAAATCGTACGCCACCACTCGCGTCGTCTCGATCAGCCGCGGCAGAACGTCGTGGCCGAAATCGTGGCTCGACTCGCTGTCTTCGGCGTCCTCCCGCAGCGCGTTCAACAGCGCCGCCGTCCGGAACACGTAGACCCCCATCGAGGCGCTCAGCATGTTCGGATTGAAGATCGACGGCGACGGGTTGCCGTGTTTCGGCTTCTCCTCGAAACCCGTTATCCGGTAATCGTCTTCGATCTCGACGATGCCGAACCGCCACGCCTCGCCCGGATCCACCTGGATCGTGGCGATGGTGACGTCCGCCCGGTACGTCTGGTGCCACTCCAGGATTTCGCGGTAATCCATTTTGTAAATGTGATCGCCAGATAGGATCAGCACGTGCTCGGGCTTTTCGGCCACGATGCTCTCGATGTTCTGGTACACCGCGTCCGCCGTGCCCAGATACCAGCCCTCGTGCACCCGTTTCATCGGAGGCACCACCTCGATGAACTCGCCGATGTCGCCCGAGAAGATGTCCCAGCCGTCGCGCACGTGACGCGTCAGTTCCAGCGCCTTGTATTGGGTGAGGACAAAAATCCGGCGAATGTCGGAGTTGACGCAATTCGACAGGGTGAAGTCGATGACGCGATAGCTGCCCCCGAACGGCACCGCCGGCTTCGCCGTGTGCCGCGTGAGCGGGTGCAGACGCTCGCCGGCGCCCCCCGCCAACAGAATGCCGAGCGTATTATGCATTCCTCTTTAATGAGTTATAGCAAACGGTCGCGGTTACCTCTAGTCCGCTTCTGGGGGCGCCGGCCAGCCGGCGAGCGTTCCGTCACCTCTCCTCGAGATATCGGGTCAATTCGTCCGCCCGGAAGCAGTGCGCAAAGGCCGTTTCCCGGCTTATCCGCCCGGATCGGACCAGTTCCGCCAGCGACTGCTCCATGGTGAACATCCCCTCGTGCCGTCCCATCGCCACCTGCGAACGGAGCTGCTGGTCTTGCCCCCGGCGGATCAGGTTCTTGATCGCGTCCGTGCCGATCATGATCTCCACCGCCGGGTAGCGGCCCCTGCCGTCCGCCGCCGGCGCCAGTTGCTGCGCGATGATGGCCAGCAGCGCCAGCGAGAACTGGAGGCGGATCTGCGGCTGGTTGCCCGTCGGGAACGAATCGAGGATCCGCGACACGGTTTGCGCCGTGTCGTTGGTATGAAGGGTCGAGAACACCAGGTGGCCGGTCTCCGCCGCCGTCAGCACCGTCCCGATCGTCTCCGGATCGCGCATCTCGCCCACCAGGATCACGTCGGGCGACTGCCGCAACACGCTGCGCAGCGTCCCGGCGAAATCCGGCGCGTCCCGGCCCACCTCGATCTGCTCCACCACCGATCGCCGGTTCGCGTGGTGGAACTCGATCGGGTCCTCGATGGTGACGATGTGATCGCGCCGCGCGCCATTGATCATGTCGATCAGCGCCGCCAGGGTTGAACTCTTGCCGGAACCCGTCGGCCCTGTTACCAGAACCAGGCCCTGGCGCCGTTCCGTCAGCCGCCCCAGCCCCGCCGGCATGTTCAGCGATTCCAGGCTCGGTATGCGGTGCGGCAGCAGCCGGATCGCGCCCGCCAGCGTGCCGCGCTGGTAGTGGATGTTCGCCCGGAACCTCCCGATCCCTTCCTGCGCGAAACCGAAGTCCACGAACCGCTTTTTCAGTAGCTCCTCATATTGCGCCGCGTTGAGCAGCGGCAGCAGCAACGACCGGATGTCGTCGCCCGACAAGTCGGGGCCGCTCGCGAACATCAGCGCCCCAGTAACCCTCATGACAGGCGCCGCCCCGGCGATCAGCAACAGGTCGGAAGCGTTCAGCCGCGCGGCGGCCGCCAGCAGTTCCACCAACGCGCCCCCGGCGCCCTGATTCGAGACGCCCTGTTGCGCGCGCTCCGCCTTGGTCCCGCCGGGAGCGGCCTTGTTCAACTGTTCGACGATCCGAGCCAGTTCGCTGTCGTAGCCGGCCACGGCTTAATCATACTTCTACCCTCCGGCGAAGCGCCGAACAACCGGCCGGGTCGGCGAGCGCCGCGCCGCCTCTTCGAAGCGGGCTTTCCGGAAAGCCGACGCCAGCCCCGTGAACGCGAACACGTCCGGCATTGCGCCTTTCTCCGGCTCGACCGGATAGCCCTCGACGATCTCCGCGCCGTGCCGTCGCGCGAACTCCACGGCCGCCTCGAGCAACCGTACCGTTAGTCCCTTGCGCCGATATGGCTTCGCGACGAAAAAGCACACCACCGACCACACCGGCTTCTCGTCCACTGGCTTCAGCACACGCGACCCCGCCAGCCGGGGAAAGTCTTCCCGCGGGCCGATCGAGCACCACGCCGCCGGTTCGCCTTTCACGTAACCGATCAGTCCCGGCGTTCCGCCGGAGTCGATAAGCTTCTTCATCGCCCGGCGATTCCCCCCGCCCTTCTGCTTATCGAACTGCGCCCGGCTGAACCGCCAGTACATGCACCAGCACCCGCCGCAGGCGCCGCGCTTGCCGAACAGTTTCTCGAGATCCTTCCACCGGTCCGCCGTCGCCGGGTGAACTTCCAGACGCATGGCGCTAGTTTACATGCCGGTGAACCGAGAGAGAGAATACCGCTATGAACCGGCGAGAGTTTCTCGGCGCCGCGGCCGGGTTCGCAGCAGGCGGGCCTTCGGCGCCGGCGCAAGTCCGCAAGCCGAACATCGTCCTGATCCTTGCCGACGACCTCGGCTACGGCGACCTTGGCTGCTATGGCCAGCGCCGTATACGCACCCCGCACATCGACCGCCTCGCCGCCGAAGGCGTCCGCTTTACGCAAGCCTACGCCGGCAGCACCGTCTGTGCGCCTTCACGCTGCTGCCTCGAGACGGGCTATCACACAGGTCATGCCCGCACCCGCGGAAATCACTCTCCCGACCTCGAACTGCGTCCCCAGGACGTCACCGTCGCCGAACTCCTCAAGAACGAAGGCTACCGAACCGGCCTCGCCGGCAAGTGGTCGCTGGGCGGCATGGGAACTACGGGCTACCCGCTGCGCAAGGGATACGACCGCTTCTTCGGCTACTTCAGCCAGCTCCACGCCCACAATTACTATCCCGAACACCTGCTCGACAATGAACGGGAATTCCTGCTGCGCGGCAATTTCGGCGCGAAAAAAGCCGACTATGCGCCCGACCTTTTCCTCGAGCGCGCTCTCGAGTTTCTTGACGCGAAAGACGACCGTCCCTTCTTTCTCTATTTCTCCTCCACCATTCCCCACGCCAACAACGAGATGGGGCGCGATACGGGCGACGGCATGGAGACGCCGGATTACGGACCGTATGCCGCAGAAAAGTGGCCCAGGCCGGAGAAGGGCTTCGCCGCGATGGTCTCCCGTCTCGACGACGCCGTCGGCCGAATTCTCGGAAAATTAAAGCAGACGGGTCAGGATAGCAATACATTCATCCTTTTTTCGAGTGATAACGGTCCGCATCGCGAGGGCGGTCACGACCCGGATTTCTTCGCCAGCCGCGGCCCGTTCCGCGGCATCAAGCGCGACCTGTACGAGGGCGGCATCCGCGTGCCCGGCATTGCCCGCTGGCCCGCCCGCATCGCGCCCGGCCGCGTCAGCGAATACCCGTGGGCATTTTGGGATTTCCTGCCGACCTGCGCCGAGATCGCCGGCGCCGCCGCGCCGAAAGGATTGGATGGCCTCTCGCTTGTGCCCGCGCTCACCAGCGGCTCGGTCCCCAAGCGCGAGTACTTCTATTGGGAGTTTCACGAACGCGGCTATCACCAGGCTGTCCGGATTGGCGACTGGAAAGGGGTTCGGTTCGGCCGCAATCGGCCCGTCGAACTCTACAACCTCGCCGAGTCTCCCGGAGAGACCGACAACGTCGCTTCGCGCCATCCGGAGGTCGTCCGCAAACTCGAAGAGATCCTCGCCTCGGCCCGAGTCGACTCGCCAATCTGGCCCATTCGCGAAACGCCGCCCGCCTCCGCCTGACGCGCGCCGGCGCCGCGGCGCGGAGGAACTAATTCGCCCTTGCCGGCGTCTACTTTTTCAACGCCGATGTGGAGCAGGGCCGAGGGGGCGGGACTAAGAGTCCCGCGCTGCCTAAGAGGCCGCCCCACCAGGTGTTGTCAAGTCTTGCGCGGGATAGGACGTTCGCGATGGAGCGCCGGGATGGTTGGCGTATTCGGTCTCTTCGTAGCGATGACGATGGCGCCCGGCTCGGCCGCCGAGCCTCTGCTTCGCCTGCCCGAACTATTGATGGAGCGCAGGCTGCTGGTGCGCGTTGAACCGGAATACCCGCCCTTGGCGCGCGCGTGGAGGATTACTGGAGACGTTCGTCTTCAGGTACTCATCTCCCGGACCGGCGCTGTCACGCGAGTGCGCGTGGTCAGCGGCCATCCTCTGCTTACCCGTGCGGCGACGCGGGCGGTCCGGTCCTGGCTCTACTCACCGTTTCAGCATCGCGGTGAATCCGTGGATGTGCTAACGTTCGTCACCATCTCATTTCCGCCGCCGAGGCCCGCGCCGACGGCTGCGCTCGCTTGAAGGCCCACCGCCGGCGCGAGGCGCTACGCACGGAAAATCGCGGATGCGTCGCGGCGCAACTTATTGGCGAACAATAGCTTACGGCGTCCGCGACGCAAGACCGCAGAATTGTGCGGAAATTTCATCGATTTGTAGAAGGCCCTTTGCGCGCGCTAGGTTATTCGGTTTTCAAAGATCGTCGCAGGCGGGACTGGCCGCCCAGGTTTATTGTAAGGGGCGGGGCGCGGCTACAGACGCTTCCAGGTGGGGAGCCTTCCTCACAAGCTCTTGGCGCGCTGTGGCTTGGAGCGCAGGCGAAATATTTGAACGGGTTGTGTCCGGCGGTAAGCGGGCTGGGCCGGACGGGTTGAACCCCGTCCCGCGGCCGAATTAAGATGATCGGTTCAGGAACTCGTTTCACCTTCTTGGGAGGACCATGATGGACAGAAGAGATTTCATCGCCCTTGGCGTTCTGTCAGGTTCCGCTGCCCTCGCCGCCGGCTGCGGTTCGGCAAGGGACTCGTCCAGGCTGAAGCCGGATTCGACGCTGGGCGGCCTGGCGAAGGAAGAAGCGGCGACGCCCATCCGCGACGCCGCCTGGTACGTTGCATCGGCCGACGGCGACGGCCTGTCCTATTCGTTCGCGCCCGGCGCGCTGTCGAAAGCGCGGTATCTCACGTGCGACATGCTGCTGGACGGCAACGAGACGATTGTCTTCCTGATCACGCTCCAGGAAGGCGAGAAAGGCCGGGCGTTCACGTTCCGCTTCTTCGGCCTGAACCAGTGCGGGTTCCGAATGCGGCTGCCCCTCAGCCTCGTGGACCAGAACCGCTGGGGCATCGACCGTGAAGGCGCCTTCCTGAAGCCGCGGTGCGGCGGCGATCGCGTCGATCTGGCGAAGGTGGACCGCATGACATTCAAAGTCACGCGCAAGAGTCCCCGGCCGGCCCGCTGGTGCATGACCGACGTGGCCCTCTCGGCGGAAGAGGTTCCTCGCATGCAGAACCCCGTCCTTCCCAAGGGCCGCCTGGTTGACGAGATGGGTCAGAGCACGCTGCGGGACTGGCCGGCCAAAAGCCGCTCGCCCGAGGAGGCCGCCGAGCGCATCCGCAAGCAGGTGCAACAGGCGCCGAAGCAGGTCTGGCCCGGCGGGTTCTCTCGCTGGGGCGGCTGGCGCTCCCGGCGTCTGGGCAAGCCCACCGGTTTCTTCCGCACCCACAATGACGGCAAGCGTTGGTGGCTGGTGGATCCCGATGGCTACGCGTTCTGGTCCTCCGGCCTCGATTGCGTCCGCGTGGATTGTTACGGCCGCTTTGACGGCATCGAGACGGCGCTGGGCTGGCTGCCCGAGCCCGACGGCGAATTCAAGGACGCCTTCGATTCGGGAACCGACAACCGCCGCGACGGCCGCTACATCAACTACATGGCCACCAACTTCATCCGCGCGGTGGGCGCCTCCGGCTGGCGCGACAAGTGGGCCGCCGCGGCGCTGGGCGAGTTGCGCCGCCTCCGCTTCAATACCGTCGGCAACTGGTCCGAGTGGGAATTCGCCAGCAAAGCGCAGGTTCCCTATGTCCGGCCCATGAGCTTCCAACCGGCGAAAATTCCGCTTGTTTATCGCGATTTTCCCGACATATTTCATCCCGATTTTGAAAAAGAGGCCGATGCCTACGCCTCCGAACTCAAGAACACCGTGAGCGATCCGGCATTCATCGGCTATTTCCTGATGAACGAACCGTCGTGGGGATTTTCCTCGGAATTACCCGCGGCCGGCATGCTGTTCGTGACGCCGCAGTGCGAAACACGAAAGGAACTCGCCCGCGCGCTGAAGCAGAAGTATCCGGATGATGCCGCGCTGTCGAATGCCTGGGGCCTCCAGACCACTTTCGACCAAGTCGCTTCCGGCTCGTGGAACGCCATCCTGCCCCCGGGCGCGCTGAAGGACCTTCAGGATTTCAGCGTCGTGATGGCGGAGCGATACTTCAAGACGATCTCCGCCGCATGCAAGAAAGTCGATCCGAACCACCTCAACCTCGGCATGCGCTGGGCGGGAACGCCGCCAATGTGGGCGGTGGAAGGGATGAAAGCCTTCGACGTTTTTTCGATGAACTGCTATCGCCAGAAGGTTCCCTCCGACGTGACGCGCCAGATTCATAGCCTCCTGAAAATGCCGGTCATCATCGGCGAGTGGCATTTCGGCGCGCTGGACGTCGGACTGCCGTCTTCGGGCATCGGCCACCTGAAGAACCAGGTGGACCGCGCCAAGGCTTACCGCATCTACCTGGAGGACTCGGCCGCCAACCCGCATTGCGTCGGCGCGCACTGGTTTACCCTGTACGATCAATCGGCGCTGGGCCGCTTCGATGGCGAAAACTACAACATCGGCTTCCTCGACGTATGCAACCGGCCATACGAGGAACTCGGCGCCGCCGCCATCGCAAGCCACGAGCGCATGTACGACGTCGCGGCCGGCCGCGCCAAGCCGTTCAACGAGCCCATCGAGTACCTGCCGAACCTCTACTGAGCGCCCGGCCGCCCGAATCGGCGGTTGGCGTCCGGAAGAATGCGTTCATCATCCCGCCGGCGAACGCTTGCGGTATAAACGTCTGAGGAGGTTCGGATGCCAATGGCGTTCTCTCGGTTTGCTGCTTATCGACCTCAGGCGCTCTCGCTGTTGCGTATTGTGGCCGGATTCATGTTCTCGCTGCACGGGTTTCAGAAGGTGCTTGGCTTACTCGGCGGCGCGGGAGGCAGCGGCAACCCCGCGGCGGTGATGTCACTGCCCTGGGTGGCGGGCGTTCTCGAGCTGGTGGGCGGTCTGCTGATCATGGTTGGCCTGTTCACGGCGCCGGTCGCCTTCATCCTGAGCGGCGAAATGGCCGTGGCCTATTTCATGGCGCACCTGCCGCAGAGCTTCTGGCCCATTCTCAATCGCGGCGAACTGGCGGCGCTCTACTGCTTCGTCTTCCTGTATTTCGCGGCCGCCGGACCCGGTCCGTGGAGCGTCGACCAGGTCAGATCCCGCCCCGCCGGGCCATAGCGGCCATGCGGTCCGCCGCGCGGTACGCCAGCGCCTGAATCGTCGCCGTCGGCTGCTGGCGCCCGCTCGTCACCAGGCTGCTGCCGTCGACGATGAACAGGTTCGCGACGTCGTGCGCGCGGTTGTCCGCGTTCACCACCGATGTCTTCGGATCGTTGCCCATCCGGCACGTGCCCATCAGGTGCCGCGACGGCAGCAAGTCGAACCCGGGCGGATACGACCATGCCCGGCGCGGTTTGGCCGCGTCGAAAATCTCCAGCATCCGCTTCTCGAAGTAGCGGAGCGTCTTGAGATCGTCTTCGTGCCACGAAAACGTGACCCGCATCGCGGGAAGTCCCCACGCATCCTTTACGTCCGGATCGAGCGTGATGCTGTTGGTCTCCTGCGCCAGGCACGTGGTGTGCGCAAGCAGCATCATCGTCCGGGGAAAGTAATCCGCGAGCATCTTCTTGTATTCGACGCCCCAACGCGGCGCGTCCATCGGCAGCCCGAACAGCGCGAACACCACGGGGTAAGCCTGCGATCGCGCGTCAATACCCCCGCCGCCGAAGAACCCGCGCTTGGGGTCGGAGTCGTAGTAATCGTGAATCAGCCGCGTTACCTGCACGCTTTTGTGCTCGTTCAAGGGGTGCTCGAACACCCCACAGGCGATCGCGCCCGCGTCGAACATCAGGTTCCTGCCCACCAGCCCGCTGGAATTGGCGAGCCCGTTGGGGAACCGGTTCGACGTAGACATCAGCAGCAACCGCGGCGTTTCCGCTCCGTTCGCGCACAGTACGACGGCGCGCGCCTTCTGAAACACCTCCCGCCGCTGCTTGTCGAAGTAGATCACGCCGTTCGCGCGCCCTCCGGCGTCGATCTCCACCTTGCGCACGTAGCACTCGGCCCGCAGTTCGCACCGCCCGCTCTTCAGCGCCGCGGGAATCGCCGCCGCCAGCGTGCTCGATTTCGATCCGAATTCGCAACCGAACGAGTTGCAGAAGCCGCAATGCTGGCACGCCAACCGCCCTTTGTACGGTTGCGAGAGTATCGCCATGGGCGCGGGAAAGGGATGGAGTCCGAGCTTTCGCGTCGCCCGCTCGAAGATGACGCCGGAGGATTTCACCGGCAGCGGGGGCATCGGATAGGGTTTCGAGCGCGGCGGATCGAACGGATTCGCCCCCGCCAGGCCGGAAACGCCGAGGTCGTACTCGGCCTTAGCGTAGTAAGGCTCGAGATCCCGGTAACGGATCGGCCAGTCCGCCAGGCTCGCTCCCGGGACCGCGCCCCAGCGGCTGCGCTCCTCGAAATCCACTTCATGAAAACGCCAGTAATTCGCGGTGAAGTGCACCGAGCCGCCGCCAACCATCCGGCAATAATTGACCGCGTCGCGAATTTCGGCCTTGTCGCCTTCTTTTTCCCGATACGTAACCGGCTGTGTCTTTGGATTATTGGTCAGCGCGGACTGGAACAGCACGCCGAATTCATCGTGTTTGAAATCTTTCGCCTGCATGTGCGGGCCCTGCTCCAGGACAACCACGGTGAAGCCGGCCAGCGCGAGTTCCTTCGCCACGACGCCTCCGGCCGCTCCGCTTCCCACGACGGCGAAGTCCACCGTTTCGTTTGAACGAAACGCCGCGCTCATCGCTCCTCCTCGCCGTGCGCCGGATCGTCGTAGTAGCCGAACGGCGGCCGGAAGAGATGCGCGTCCTCGAACCCGATGAGCTTCCACCCGGTCTGATCGCGGTTCCCGCTCCACGAGGGGTGGGCGAACATCCCCACGATCGTATGGAACCGCAGCAGCTCGAAGAATTCCGTCGTCTCCATTGCCGCGAGCAGTTCCGTCTGTTGCTCGCCTGTCAGCGCCGCGATGCTCGACGATCCGGGAAACATCCGTTGCCGCCGCGCCTGCAATTCTGCCAGTCCGGCTTTATAGACGCCCTGCTTGGCCCGATCGAACGTGGCCAGCGCCCGGTCGATGAAATACAGCGTCCCCGCTTCGCGCGCTCCCGGCCCGTCGCCGGAGGGTACGATCCGCGACGCCAGCGCCTCCACCTCGGCCGCCGTCGCCGGGTCGAACCAGGACAGTTTCGCTCCCGCCTCCTGGCTATGCTCAGCGTGCTGGAGGGCGGCGGCGATCTCCGGCGTCAATAAAAGTCCAAAACACTGCCTGCGCGTGAAATGATCCAGGATCCCCATCCGGCCAAGTATAGCCAAGAATACTTGAAATCTTGAGGCGGCCGGCGTCCAGCCGCGTCCAGCCATCAGCTTTCAGCGATCAGCGATCAGCAGTCATTCTTGGAGCACGCGCAGACGCCGCTCACCCCCGGGACGGAAATGCAGCGCATCGTCTCCCGCGCGATCAGCAATTCCTCGTTGGTCGGAATCACCCACGCCTTCACCTTCGCCCCGTCCGCCGAAATCTCCGCCTCCGCGCCCCGCGCCCGCTCGTTCCTCCCCGGATCGAGCGCCACCCCCAACGCGTCGAGCGCTTCGCAGGCCCGCGCGCGAATTGCCGGCGCGTTCTCCCCGATGCCGCCCGTGAAAAGGATGGCGTCGGCCCCGTTCAACGCCGCCAGGTACGCGCCGATGTACTTCTTGATCCGGTAACAAAAGATCTCGATCGCCAGCCGCGCCCGCTCGTCGCCTGCCTCGCTCGCCTGCATCAGCGACCGCATGTCGTTCGTCTCCCCCGACAGCCCCAGCAGACCGCTCCGCTTGTTCAGCAACTCCGTCACTTCCTCGACCGTCATCTTCAGATCGGACATCAGGTGCAGCACCACGCCCGGGTCCACGTCCCCCGGCCGCGTGCCCATCACCAGCCCCTCGATCGGCGTCAGCCCCAGCGTGTTGTCCACCGACCGGCCTCGGTCGATCGCCGTCATCGAGCAGCCGTTGCCGAGGTGGCACGCGATCAGCTTCAGGTTCTCCAGGCCGGCGCCATGAATCTGGGCGTACCGCTGGGACACGTAGCGGTGCGACGTACCGTGGAAGCCGTACCGGCGGATCTTGTGCTCGGAGTAAAGCTCCAGCGGCAGCGCGTACAGAAACGCGCGCCGGGGAATCGTCTGATGAAACGCGGTATCGAAGACGGCCACATTCGGGCATCGCGGCAGAAGCGCCTTCACCGCCCGGTACCCCGTCAGATTATGTGGATTGTGCAGCGGCGCAAGCTCGACGCATTCCTCAACGCGCCGCTCCACTTCGTCGTCGAACAGCACGGAGTCGGAGTAATACTCGCCGCCATGTACCACGCGATGGCCGACGCCCGCGATCTCCGACAGATCGCGCAGGAGTCCGTTTCCGCTCTCCGTCAACGTAGCCAGCGACGCCTCGACGGCTTCGTGGTGGTCGCGGATCGGCCGCCGGATCGTTTGCTTGTCCGCCCCGGCAGGCTCGAAGCTGACGCTGGAATCCGCCGCGCCCACCTTGTCCACCATGCCCCGCGCCAGCGCCCGGTCCTCGTTGCGCTCGGCCCGCTCGGCGCTCGTCTCAAAAAGCTGGAACTTCACGGTCGAGCTGCCGCAGTTCACCGCCAGTATCTTCATAGCCCTCGCCTCACCATCTCAGCACAGCCCGCCCGAACGCCGCCCCGGTCCGAATAGAATGGACCGGAGGGAGATGCTATGGACAGGCGAACGTTCCTGAAATCGGCCGCGGGAGCGGCGAGTCTGCTGCCGCTTCACCGGCTCGCGGCGCAACACCGGGGGAAGGTGAAGATCACCGACGTCAAGTGCATGATCGTGCGCGGCACGTGGGACTGGAACCTCATCAAAGTGGAAACCGACTCGGGCGTGTACGGCATTGGTGAAGCCTATTGGGGCTGGGGCGTCAAGGATCTCGTGCTCAACAAACTCCGTCCCAGCGTTCTCGGCGAAGACCCGCTCAACGTCGACAAGCTCTACACCAAGATGCTGATGGAGAGCGCCGGCGCGGGCGCCATTGCCGGCGTCACGGTCACCGCCGCCAGCGGCATCGAGATTGCTCTTTGGGACCTGGCCGGCCGTCTCCTGCAGACGCCCGCCTGCAACCTGCTCGGCGGCCGCTTCCGCGACCGTGTACGCTTCTACCGCACCATGCCCGCCGTGGACCGCCCCGAGGACCCCCAGGCCTGGCGCGAACAGGTCCGCCAGGCCAAAGCCGAGAAATTCGGCTGGACCGCGTTCAAGTTTCAGGGCGACGGCATCCCGCCCAGAGCCGATCCCGAATACAAGGAGCCGGGCCACGACCGCTACACCCGCGGCCTCACGCTCAAGGATCTGCGGCGCATCGGCCGGGCCATGGAGATCGTGCGCGAGGAACTCGGGCCGGACGTGGACTTCGGCGTCGAGGCCCACTGGAGGTACGATGTGCGCGATGCCATCCAGATGGCGCGCGCGATCGAGCCCGCGAAGCCGATGTGGCTGGAAGATCCCGTCCCGCCCGGCAATCCCGAGGCGATGGCTCGCGTCACCCACGCCGTCGACGTCCCCATCTGCACCGGCGAGAACCTCTACACCCGGGACGGGTTCCGCCGCCTCATCGAATTGCAAGGCTGCGATATCGTGCACATCGACATCCCCAAGTCCGGCGGCCTGCTCGAGTCCAAACGGATTCACGACCTGGCGGATAACTACTACATCTGGACCGCCGCGCACAATCCGGCGAGCCCGGTGGGGACCATCGCCTCCTGTCACGCCGCCGCCTCGATGCGCACGTTCCGCGTCCACGAACTCGCCCGCTACGTCGATTGGTGGCAGGACCTCGTGATTCACGACGGCCCGGTTTTCCAGGACGGCTACTTCACCATCCAGGACAAGCCCGGCTACGGCGTCGAGCTGAACCCCGACGTCGCGAAAGCGCACCTCGCCCCTGGAGAAACGTGGTGGGGATAGCGCTCCGCTGATCGTGGAAAGCCGATCGCCGTTCGCTACAGGAACGCCCGGATCAACTGGCTCTGCGCGTTTTTCAGATTCGCGTGCGCTTCGTCCAGTTGATGAATCTTGCTCCGCAGGTTGCGCAGCAATTGCGCCCGCTCGATGCCGTTGCGGATCACCAGCAGCAGCGCGGCGTTGTCCCACGGCTTTTCGACGTAGTGGAACAAGCCCACGCGGTTGATGGCGTCGATGGCGCTCTGTTTGTCGGCGTGCCCGGTCAGCAGGATGCGGGCCGCCTCCGGCTGAAGCTCACGCGACTGCGCCAGCAACTGGATCCCGTTCATCCGCGGCATCAAATAGTCCGAGATGATCACCTCGGCCGGCGTCTTCTTCAGCAGTTCCAGCGCTTCTTCCGGATCGGTGTAGCTCTCGACCGTGTATTCGGTCTCGAGCGTCAGAAACGCGTTCAGGCTGGTCAGGACCATCTCCTCGTCGTCCACGATGACCACCGTCGGCTCCCTTTCCCTTTGCACGCGATAAGCTCCTCTCCCGGCCGGAAGCGTCAGCCCGCCTTGGGCGGCGGCGACACCGGAATGCGAACGAAAAACGTTGTCCCTTGGCCTACTTCGCTCTCAAAACCGATCGAACCGCCGTGTGTCTCCTCAACGATCTCTTTCGACAGCGCCAGCCCCAGTCCCGTGCCCACGCCCGCGGGCTTCGTGGTGAAGCCGGGCGCGAAAATCCTGGAGCGTTGCTCGGGCGGAACGCCTGTGCCGGTATCGGCCACCGAGATGACAACCGAATCGTCCTCCAGGCCCGAACGAACGGTCACCTTTCCTTTTTCCGGTATGGCCTGGCCCGCGTTCACCAGCAGGTTCAGAAACACCTGCCCCAGTTTCTGCGCGTCGCACTCCACCTCCGGCAGTTCGCCGAACTCCGTCTCCACTTCGATCCGGTGCCGGAACTCGCAGCGCGCCAGCTTGAGCGAGTTCTGAAGGATCTCGTTGAGATTGGCTTTGCGGAACTCGTGCGTCTTGCCGCCGACGAACGTCTTCAGGCTCCGGATCACCGACATAATCCGCTCGCAAGCGATCTTGTCCACCGCCGCAAGGTTGATCAACGTGTCGAGGATTTTCGCCGCTTTCGGCGGGGGCGGCGCGCCATCGGCCTGCGCCTTGTCCAATTGTTCCTTCAGAATGGCCAGAGAGCGGGCCGTCACTTCGTTGTTGGAGACGATCGAGCCGATCGGCGTGTTGATCTCGTGTACGATCCCGGCCAGGAGCATGCCCACCGAAATCATGTGGTGAGCCTCGATCAATTGCTCTTTGGCCGTGGCCAGCGTCTGTTCCAGGATGCTTACGTATGCTTTGAGATCGGGCTCTTGCGCGCTCATCAACGGGCCAGCCAAGCCTCCATTATCGCAGCACGTATCATTGCTCGATCAGTTTGCGGAAGCGGCGCACCAGCGTCGAGAAAATCGACGCCGCCAGTTCCATGTTGTCGCTGAGCAGGTCGTAGAAATCGTCCCGCGCGATCTTCAGCAATACGGTATCTTCCACGGTGCGGGCCACTACCGGCAGCGGAGAATCGTCGAACAGGGCCCAGGAGCCAAGCACCTCGTTCTGTCGCGCCACGTGCAGTACCGGTCCGCCCCGGCTGATCTCCACCGCCCCATCCAGGATGACGTACAGCGCGTCCAGCGGCTGTTTAGGCTGCAGGATCATCTGCCCCGGCGGATAGCGAACTTCTTTGGCGATCAACGCAATGCGCGAGAGTTGATCGGGCGTCAGGCTGCTGAGCAGTTCCACCCCCTCGAGCGCGATCACTTTTTCGACGATGTTGCGTTCGGCCATGGAAAAACCGGCGATTGGCGATGGTTTGCCGGATGCGGCCTCCAAGTTCCTTACGCTAGCGCGGCGGCTGCGTCGCGGGCAACTTCGGCCACCTCGGGGGGCGCGTGATCCGGCGCCCGGGAAATGTCGCCCCACAATGCCTTCAGCTTCAGTTCCGCGGCCGTGGCGATAGCGCAGGCCATCAGCCACCCGTCGCCGGAACGAAGGTGGTGGCGGATCGCCGTCTCCAGATCCGGGACGTCGACTCCGAACTCCTCCCGGCCGATGTCCACCAGGTGAGGCGAGCCGTCGATCATGGGGAGAACGAACTCCTTGACGTCCTGCTCCAGCACGTTTTCCAGGAAATCCAGCGCCGCGGCGAACTCCTCCTGCCGCCGGTTCGTTACTGCTACGTATGCGGCTCGAATCTGGCTCGGCGGATAGCGCAGCCCGAGCAGCCGGAATAGCCGATCGAGCGTTTGCTTCAGCCGGTCGTCCAGAGTCCGCGCCAGCAGCGCCGTAGCGCGTCCGTCCCGCCTGCCGTGACGGAACCGCTCCAGCGCGGCGTAAAGGTGGAAATACATCACAGCCTCGCGGCGGATCTCGTGCGTAATCAACTGCCGGTCGTACTTCAGCCACGGGGCCTCTTCCCGCAGGCGGTACAGCGCTTTCAACACCGCGGTGCGAACCGTCAGGTCGTCCACCCCCAGGCACGCCTGAAGGGTATCCACCGCGATCTGGGCCTGCACGCCCGCCACCACGCGCGGGATCTGCCGCCGCACCGCTATCGGCGTGCTCGGATCCCGCAGCAGCACTCCCAGCGTCGGCGCGAACTTCTCCCCATACGCCACCAGTCCCTCGATGGCCGCGCTGCGAAGTCTCGGGCTGGCCAAGTGGCCCACGAGCGGACTCAGGTAGGCCCGGTTCTGCAGCGCCCCCGCCGCCCGGATCGCGGCCGCACCCACGCGCGGCGACGGGTCGCGCAGCAGGTCGTGAAGCACGCCCGTGCCTTCATCGCCTCGCACCCCAACCGAGAAGGCGGCCAGCGCCCGCCGGTCTTCATCCGGACTCTGCGCCGCCGCGGTCAGCCACTCGTGCGTGAGCAGCGACTCCACCAGTTCCTTCCGCGCCGCGATCGCGCGAACGGCCGCCTCCGCCGTCGCGCAACTGGGATGGTTGACGAACTCGACGGCCAGTTCCTCCGGGTTCGGCGCCACCGCCAGCGCGTACGTGACGGCGTCCCCGGCCACGTCGTGTTGGCACGCTCCGGAGCGGATCTCCGCCAGCGCCGGCTTCAGCAACCCTGGGAAGGAGACCTTGGCCGCCGTTTCGTAGACCTTGGCCCGCACAGCCGTGAGGGGCGATTGCGCCAGCTCCGTCAACAGCGGCCCGACGTCATAACCGGGCGCTTCCGACAACAGCGAGAGCGCATACGTGATTTGCCGGGGGTTCTCTCCGCGCGCCGCCTCTTCCAGCACCCGGATGGTTTCCGTGTCCTGCACCGTCACGCGCGCGCTCTCCAGATCCAGCCGCCGCGCCTGCACGCGCTTCTCCACCGTGCGCAGGTACTCTTTCCTAGCCCACAGCGCCAGCAGCGCCCAGCCGAGCGCGAGGCAGAGCAACACCAGAGACAGATACCGCGGGGCCGTGAGTCCGATGGCCGTCAGAAACAACAACAGGAACGCGCCGACCCCACGCCCAAGCCGGTCCACAAACACGTCGACGAACGCCTTCGTCCGGTTCTTGAGTTCCGCCGGCAGCGGCAGGTAGAGCAGCTCGATCGCTGTCCGGTTGATCGAGTAGCGGTTTGACGCCTCGCCGATCCGCGTCAGCGCCGCCGTCAGCAGCCCCGGCGCAGCCAGGACGCTCGCCGCCCCCAGGCCCACCGTCACCGGAGCGATCAGCAGCGTCCGCCCCACGCCGAAACGCCGCACCACCAGCGTCGTGAAGAACGATTGCAGCACCAGCGTCGTGAGACTGAGATAGACGCCGGTGAATTTGCCCAGAAACGCCGTCAGCCGATCGCCTTTATATGTCGCCCGCGCCATCGCGAGAAACTGATATTCCACCAGAATTTCTACTGAAAACGTGATTGTGATGATGCCCACAATCACCAGGAGGTGCCGGTATCGGGCAATGGCGGAGAGCACGTCGCGGAAATTGAAGTTCACCGCGGACTCGTCGTCCTGCCGCGACTGCGGGACGATGGCCGAACTCGCCTGCACCTTGTGCGCCGACTTGGTCAGGTGCAGGGAAAGGTACGCCAGCAGAAGGAACAGAGCCGCCACCGGCAGCAGGTTCTTCGTGCCAACCTGGCGCGCGGTAAAGGCGGTGAACGATCCCCCCAGCGCCGCGCCGAGGATCGCACCCAATCCCAGCAGCCCGTATAGCCGCTTCGCTTCCCGGCTGTCGAAGATGTTGGCGGCGATCAGCCACCCCTGCGAGATGAAGACAATGCCGACCAGGCTGACGAAGACGCTGAAAACGTACAACAGCGTGCCCGAGCGCGTCCCGATCATCGTCCAGAACAGCACCAGGCAGGCGGCGCTTCCCAACGTGGCCGCGGTGACCGCCGTCCGCAGCGAGGTGTTGACGACGACTTTGGTGTAAAGGTACGCCAGCACCCCTCCAACGCCGGCGATCAGCAAGTACAGGTAAGGCAGGTCCTTCTCGGAAAACCGGTTCAGAAACAACCCCGCCGAAACCGGCTTAAGGATATTGTTGGCGAACATGATGAAGAGGAAGTACAGCGCCACGAACAACGTACGGCGGTACTCCCCCTTCCGCACATCGAAGACGCGCCGTTGCAGGCTCCTCCACTTCCGCATGGACCGACACTCAGGGTAACAAGCGGGCCGGAGCCGTACAACCGCGTTGCGGCGGCGAGCGTAAGCGCGCCGGCGGGCGCGCCGCCTATCAGCTCGCCTTCACGCTGATCTGACGTGGACGCGCTTTCTCCACCTTCGGCAACCGCAGGTGGAGCACCCCGTCCTTCAAGCGCGCGTCGATCCGGCTCTGGTCGATCGAATCGGCCAGCGTGAACTGGCGGTAGAACGCCCCGACGCCATACTCCCGAAGAACATACGACTCGTTCGGCGGCGGCGCTTCCACCTCGCCTCGCAGGGTCAATACGTTCTCGCGGAGATCGATCGTCAATCTCTCCGGCGTAACGCCGGGCATGTCCGCCATCAGCGTCAGACCCTCCGCGTCTTCACTGATGTCCACCAGCGGCTCGTACACCGGACCTTCCCGGGTCTGTTCGGCCGCTCCGCTGACCTCCTGCTTTTCGCTCAGTTGGATGTTCGTATCCGTAGGCATCGTGATTCTCCTTTCTGCCGCGCGGTTCCCGTCTTAGGAGGCCTTCACCGTCACTTGCCTCGCCTTGACGGCTTCCGCCTTCGGCAGCGTAATCGTCAGCACGCCGTTTGCGTAGTTGGCTTCTACTTTGTCGGCGTCCAAATCCGCCGGCAGGGTCAGACTGCGGCTGAACGAGCCGCCTGCCCGCTCCCGCCGGTGGTAGCTCACAGCATCGGACTCGCCCGGCATTTCGCGCTTGCCGGAAACCACCAGCTTGTTGCGTTCCACCGAGATTTGCAGGTCCTCGGTGCGGATCCCTGGCAACTCGGCGCGCACCTGGTAGCGGTCCGCGTCCTGCGTAACGTTCATAGCCGGAAACACGCCTGCTGTAGGGGCGGAAGCCGGCTCGCCCCACGTCATCTCGAACAGGCGATCCATGTCTCTCCGAAGACGAGCGAGGTCCGAAGAACCTGCCCTCGTAAACGGCGATGGGAACATTCTCCTTACGTACATGGCTCACTCCGTATGTCTGGGTTGGCGGCGAGCGGCGTTGCGCGAGGGCAAGACGCCGGGGCGCCGCGATCTGCTCTTATAATGTCACACGATATGCTTCATGTCAAGTTAAATTTATATTAGTGTAATAATATAAGATATATGGCGGTTGCGCTGGAATCTCGCGTGCTGGATTTCATGCCGCCAGACTACGTTAGCGCCGTGCCGTCGTTTCAGCAACTCCAAACCGCCTTTGTGCGTCAACCATATAGGCGGTCCCCAGTTGGCTGAACCTGCCCGGAGACGATTTCGGCTTCAGGAACTTTCTGCCAGAATTTGGAATTATTTCCACAGCGGCGTAGCGTCGAGCGCCGCCGTGACACCTTCTGACAAGAGGGGGTGTGTCTCCGCAGGGCCCGACTGCGGGGTTCGCCGGTTTGGAGGCGCTTGGCGGGAGCGCTGCGATGTTGATTGAACCAGAAGACGTCGAGAGGAAAAAGCGGTACGACACCAAGACGGCCTGGAAAACGGCCGGGGCGTTTGGCGAAACCTTCGTGCACATTTTCTTGCACGACGCCCCCGGACGCGTTCGGTGGTCCCGTGTCGGACCCCTGATCCTGGCGGCTGCGGCCGTCACTGCTTTCGTCGTCGAGGTCCGCACTTCCTGGCTGCAAGCGAAGGTGTTTTCCGCGGTTGCGGCTCGGATGACCTATTCGGTCGAGTCCGGCCCCAGCACCGCTCTCCGGCAGCCTGCCTCGGGCCCGTACGACGTTCGGCTGGGCCACGCTCGCGTGCCGGAGTTCGTACCCCGCTTGGTGGATGCCGGCTACGATGTGCAGCAGCAGGCCCGCCTGTCCGCCATGCTCGGCCGCCTCATCGGCTGGGGACTCTTCCCGGCCTATCACGAGAAATCACAGGCCGGTCTCCGCGTGTTCGGCCGCGACGGCGAGCTACTGTATTCCGTCCGCTTCCCGGAGCGCATCTACCGCAGCTTCGAGGAGATCCCGCCGATCGTCGTCCACACGATCCTCTACATCGAGGACCGCGAACTGCTCGACCAGCGCAACCGGCGCAAGAGTCCCGCCGTCGAATGGGACCGCCTCGGTAGAGCGACGCTGGGCTACGGCTTCAGCAAACTCTACTCGGGCGCCCGCGTCTCCGGCGGCAGCACTCTCGCCACGCAGATGGAGAAATTCCGCCACTCACCCGGCGGCCGGACCCAGTCGGCGGGCGAGAAAATGCGCCAGATGGCGTCGGCCTCGCTGCGGAGCTACCTTGACGGCGAGGACACGTTCGAGGCGCGCCGGCGGATCGTCTGCGAGTATCTCAACTCGGTTCCGCTGGCGGCGCGGGCCGGCTTCGGCGAGGTTCACGGCTTGGGCGACGGCTTGTGGGCGTGGTTCGGAGCCGACTTCGATGAAACCAACCGCCTCCTTGCGGACATCGGCCCGGACACGGCCGTTTCCCCGGAACAGGCGCTGGCATACCGCCGCGTCCTGACCCTGCTGATGGCGATCAAAAAGCCCGGCGCCTTCCTGCTCAACGAGTTCGACGGTCTGGTGGAAAGGTCTGAGAACTACCTCCGCGCCCTGGCCCGCGACGGCGTCATACCGCTGCAATTGCGCGAGTACGCCGCGGCCGCTCCCCTCGCCATATCCAACCGCGCCCCCGCGCCGCCGGCGGTCCGGTTCGCCGACCGCAAAGGCCGGGACGCCGTTCGCATCGAGTTGCTCCAACGGTTGGGTTTGCAGTCCACCTACGACCTCGACCGGCTGGATCTCGACGTCAGCGCGACGCTCGACCCCCCGGCCCAGAAGCGCGTCACCGAAACCCTCCAGAGCCTCACGGACCCCGAGTATGCCGCTGTCGCCGGCCTGCGGCAGAGCCGCCTGCTCCTGCGGGGCGACCCCTCGTCGGTAATTTACAGCGTCACGGTCTACGAGCGGGGTCCCGGCTATAACCGCTTGCGCGTCCAGGCCGATAACTACGACCAGCCGCTCAACATTAGCGAAGGCACCAAGCTCGAACTCGGCTCGACGGCCAAGCTCCGCACCCTGATCTCCTACCTCAAGATCGTCGCCGAGTTGCATGAGAAATACGCCGGCCTTTCCGTCGCGGAACTGCGCACCGCCGACGCCCCGCAGGATCGCCTCACCCAATGGGTGATCGCCTGGCTGGCCCAGGACGCCGACCGCGGCCTCCCCGCGATGCTCGAAGCCGCGATGCTCCGGAGTTATTCGGCCAGTCCCGGCGAGGCGTTCTTTACCGGCGGCGGACTGCACACCTTCTCCAACTTCGAGTCCAAGGACAACGGGCGCATCATGACCGTCCGGGAGGCGTTCGAGCGCTCGGTCAACCTCGTCTTCATCCGGCTGATGCGCGACATCGCGCAGTACCACACCTGGCGGCTTCCCACGTTCTCCGAGGCTCTGCTGCGCGACTCGTCTCACCTCGGCCGGCGCGACTATCTCACCCGCTTCGCCGACCGCGAGGGTTCGCAATTCCTCAGCGGCTTCTACCAGAAGTATGAAGGTCTCAAGCCGGACGAAACGCTACAGAAGTTCGTCGACAGCATCTACAAGACGCCCAAGCGCCTGGCCGTCATTTACCGCTCGGTTCGGCCCAACGATGGCCCCAACGCCTTCGCCGCGTTCCTCATCGCCAACATGCTGAATCCGAACCTCTCGGACAAGCTGATGAACGACCTGTACACGAGCTACGCCCCTGGCCGCTTCAACCTCAACGACCGGGCCTTCCTCGCCGGCGTCCACCCATTGGAGCTATGGCTGGTCGAATACAAGACCCGGTATCCGGAAGCCGGGCTTTCCGAGATCCTGAAAGCCAGCGCCGCCACCCGCCAGGAGTCCTACGAATGGCTCTTTAAGGCCCGGAACAAGAGCGCTCAGGACCGCGCCATCCGCATTCTACTCGAGGTGGAAGCGTTCGACCGCCTCCACCCCGACTGGAAATCCCAAGGATATCCGTTCGCCCGCCTCGTGCCTTCGTTCGCCACGGCCATTGGATCCTCGGGCGACACCCCCGGCGCTCTCGCCGAGTTGATGGGAGTCATCGTCAACGGAGGCGTCCGTCTTCCAGCCGTTCGCATCGAATCGCTGCGCTTCGCCGCCGCGACGCCGTTCGAGACCAGTCTCGCCCGCCGCTTGAGTGAGGGCGAGCGCGTCCTGCCGGCTGCCGTGGCCGAGTGCCTGGTCCGGGAGCTGGCCGGCGTCGTCCAGAAAGGCACCGGCCGGCGAGCGTTCGGCGCGCTGGCGAAAGCGGGCGTCCCCGACGTCGTTGTCGGCGGAAAAACCGGCACCGGCGACAATCGTTTCGAGACCTACGCCCGCGGCGGCAGGGCCATCGCCTCCCGTCCCATCAACCGCACGGCGACCTTCGTCTTCTACATCGGCGACCGTCTTTTCGGAACCATCACCGCCTTCGTCCCCGGAGAACAGGCCGGCGGCTACGAATTCACCAGTTCGCTCCCGGTACAGATCTTCGTCGAACTAGCCCCCACGCTGGCCCAACTGCTGAAATCCCCGGTGGACCAGCCGCCCGGCGAAAAGACTATAATGGCTGCGAATACCACAGTCCCTCGAAGGAGTGTCCCTGATGCCATTCGACCGACGGAGATTCCTGGCCTCGATGGCGGCGGCCCCGATGTTCGTGCCCCGGAGCGCGTGGGGAGCCAATGACCGCGTTGCGTACGGCCTGATCGCGGCGGGCGGCCGAGGCCGCTATCTCAACCAAAAATTCCAGGCGCTCGGCGCGCGGTGCGTCGCGATTTGCGACGTCTACCAGCCTTACATTGACCTCGCGAAGAAGGATTCGCCCGACGCCAAGACTTTCATCGACTACAACGAACTCCTCGCCGAGCCCGGCATCGACGCCGTCGTCCTGGCCGGGCCCGACCATCACCACTGTCCGATGCTCCTGGCCTCCCTCAAGGCCAAAAAGGACGTGTACGCCGAGAAGCCGCTCTCCTGGTCGCTCGAGGAAAGCGACATCATGGTGAAAGCCGTCCGCAACAGCGACCGCATCGTCCAGATCGGCATGCAGCGGCGCAGCGCCCCCTCCATCCTGCGGGCCAAGAGCCTCGTTGACGAGGGCCTGCTCGGAAAAATCACGCTCGTGAAGCCGCAGTGGCATTGGAACGTCTCCCGGCCGCTCGACAACTCCGCTCTCGCCGGCAACCTGGACTGGCAGCGCTTCCTTGGCAGCGCCCCCAAGCGCGACCTCGAGCCCATGCGCTTCCGCCGCTGGCGCGTCTTCAAGGATTACGCCGGAGGCAACATGACCGACCAGGGAACCCACCTCATGGACGTCGTGCAGTGGTTCACCCGCTCCGGACCACCGGTTTCCGCCGTCGCGCAGGGCTACGTGGCCAAGATGGAAGGCGCCGAGCACCCCGACGTTTTCTCGGCCGTCTTCGAGTTCAAGGACTTCATGGCCACCTGGACGCTCGACTACTGCAACGCCTACGAGAACGGCTGGTCGATCACCTTCATGGGCGACGAAGGCACGATGATCCTGGACGAGGAGGGATTCCGCGTTTACGCCGAACCGTGGGACAAGAATCCCGAGCCGATCTTCATGGGCCGCTCCCCCGTGCCGGTGGAGAGCCACATTCAGAACTTCCTGGACTGCACGAAGTCGCGCCAACAGCCGACCTGCACCGTCGAGATCGCCGCCGCCGCGGTATCCGGGCCGCACCTGGCCAACCTTGCGATGTTCCAGGGGCGCAAAGTCAAGATGTCCGAGGTTACGAAGACCTCGTAACCACACCATCGAGCGGGCTGCTCGCCGTGGCGTAAAGCTTCCGCGGAATGCGGCCCGCTTCAAACGCCAGCCGCCCCGCCGTCACGGCGTACTTCATCGCCAGAGCCATCTTCTCCGGCTCGTCCGCCCCGGCGATGGCCGTGTTCATCAGGATGCCGTCGTAGCCCAACTCCATCGCCAGCGTCGCGTCGGATGCCGTGCCCACTCCCGCGTCCACGATGAGCGGCACGGTGGTGATCATCTCGCGCAGAATGCGGAGGCTCGAGACGTTCTGTATGCCCATGCCCGAGCCGATCGGAGCTCCTAGCGGCATTACCGCGGCCGCCCCGGCATCCGCCAGTTTCTTGGCGAAGATCAGATCGTCGTTGGTGTAGGGCAGCACGACGAAGCCTTCCTTTACCAGGACGCGCGTCGCCTCCAGCAGTCCCTCGTTGTCCGGGAACAGCGTCCGCTCGTCGCCGATCACCTCGAGCTTCACCCAGTTCGACAATCCCACTTCCCGGGCCAGCCTCGCGGTGCGGATCGCCTCTTCGGCCGAATAGCATCCCGCGGTGTTCGGCAGAATGAAGAACTTCGACCGGTCGATGTAATCGAGCAGGGATTCTTTCGATTTGTCGGTGAGATTCACCCGCCGGACCGCCACCGTCACCATGTCCGCGCCTGAAGCGGCGTGGCAGCGCGCCATTTCCTGAAAGGACCGGTACTTCCCCGTCCCGACAATTAGCCGCGAGCCGAACTCGCGGTCGGCAATTTTCAACGTGTCAGACATTGCTACTACCGATTCTACTGTAGGGAGAGATCCTGCCCGCTCAACGGCCAGCGACGCCAAGGTGCGCACCCGCGCGCCTGGGCCTCGCTACCGCCGCGACGAGTTCCTGCCCGGCATGATCGAGAAGCCCTGAAGGAATCGTTTCTTCAGCGGCCGGGGCGTCGAGTCCGGCGCCAGTATCCGCCGGGCGGTGGCGTACAGACGAGCGCCGAGCTCGCTGCCCACGTCGATGGGACGCGCCTCCACCAGCGACTTGTGCACCGAGCTATAGGCATTAGGGAAGACCTCGTAGACCGGCGTTTCCAGGATGTCCTCGATTTGCGCCACCGGAATGGCGCTCTGTTTGTGAAAACGGTTCAGCAGGATGCTGATGCGGTCGCCAAGATCCATCTGGCGCAGGAAGTTGATGCGGTCGCGGGCCAGGTGCAGCGGCGGAATCTCCGGCGTGGTGACGATGAAGATGCGCTTGGATTCGTGCATCAGCTCGATGGAGTACTTCTCCAAGTTTCCCGACAGATCGGCGCAAATGACCGTGTACAGCCGCCGGGCGAAAGTGAGCAGTCGCTCGATCTGCACCGGTTGGATGCGCACCCCGGGCGTCGGCCGGCCGGCCGGTAGAATGTGGAGTGCGCCAAGGTCATTCACTAACTGCGGCCATAGGCTTTCGTCCAGGTTGTCCGCCATCTCCACCGCGTCCACGACGGAATACGCGCTGGTCAGCTTCAGCATGAACGCGACCAGACCGCTGTTCAGATCGAAATCCGTCAGTAGTACGTTTGTTTTCGGCTGCGCCGCGAACGCCACGCTCAAGTTCAGCGCCAGCGTCGACGCGCCCACCCCAGGCTTGGCCGGCAGAAACGAAAACATCAGGTCCGTCGAATCGAACGAAAGCTGCGTCTTGGCGAGATGCTCCTTCACCCGTTCCGCCAGCGACTGAAGCAGCGCATTCTCGAACGGAATCGGCACAAACTCCCGAATCCCCGCTTTCATCAACTCCAGCAGCACCGCCGAGTTCAGGTTCAGGTACCGTCCGACCGCCACCACCGGCACTCCCGGAATCGTCGCTTCGATTGCCCGCGCCAGCGCCAGCGCCTTCTCAAGGTCGTCCACGCCCGTGAACACTACCTGCGGCGCGTGCGCTCGCAGGATTCTTGACAGGTCATTTTTTTCCGGGTAGTGCGCTACCCAACGCATCAGCGCCAGTCGCGCCGTCGCTTGAAAAGCGTTCTCCAGCTTTTCCTTGGTCTCCAGGTCAGCGCCGACGATGATTGCTCGCAGCATGGGTGTTGGAGGGTCATCGGCTCTTGTCAAATAGCCGTCATCGCCTCTCACCCTACATCGGAACTTTGGGCCGCCACCTTTAGGGCCATCGCCGCGCCCGATCTGAAGCGATTCCTAATAGATTGGAAGCGGTTTTCACAAGGCCATGCAATCGCCGACATACATCGCCTTCCTGTGCGCCATTGCGTCGGCTGCCGCCGCCGACTTGCCCGTCCGCGGCCGACCTCCCGCTTGCCGAGAAGTTCGTCCGCGAAGTCTTTCCCAAAGAAGGGTCCTGGGGCAAGACCACGTTCGCGCTGCTCCGCGCCTACCCCGAATTCGACGACGCCGGGCAAGTATCCCCGACAACGAAGGCATCTAACTGCCGGAGTTACTGCCCGCTCCACTCTAAGGTCCACGAAGTGCTTCGGCTTGATCGACGAGCATTCAGACGCGGCAGGAACAAGGCGGAACTCTTCGTCGGCGAAGTGCGCAAGCTTCGCGACCACACGAGCCCGGCTTCCTGTAGGTGACGCATCGGCCAACAAGCCCGGCGTCACCCGGCGCGGAAGCCCCCGGCTTTCGCCTGCATCAGCGCCCTCCCGGTCGGCACGATCCGCAGGGAGTCGATCTGCCGCAGCCGTTCGAGCAGTCGCTTCCCGGAAGGAAGCCGCCTCGATCTCGACCTCCTCGAGTTCCTGGCCGCTGTGGCGACCGTGGCGCTGCTCCGCCTGCTGTCGCGCGCGCGGCTCGCCCCTGGCGCCCTGTTCGCCTCCCTCCTGCCCGCCGCCGCCCTTACTCGCTCCGCAGCAGCCGGCCGCACTCCTCGCGGGCGCCGCGCGCCGCGGGCGCAACCGTCGCTACCATCGCTACCAAAGCGAGAATGCCGATCACCGTTATGTACGCCGCCGGCGCCGCTGGAGTGATGCCGAATAGCATGGCCTGCGTGAACCTGGCGCCCCAAAGCGCGAATAGGCAACCTGCGCCGCAGCCGATCGCGAAAGCCGACAGGCTCTGCCGGTACACCAGCCGGCGGATGTCCGCCGGCGTTGCCCCGAGCGCCGCCCGTATGCCGAACTCGACCCTGCGCTGCTCGACAAAATACGCGAGCACGCCATAGATGCCGACGGCCGCCAGGCACAGCGCCAGGCCCCCGAGCGCCATGAAGATCATGGCAAAGGCGCGCTCCCTCGCCACGGAATTCCCAACCTGTGCGCGGAGCGTGGTGACACGGAAGCTCAGGTTCGGATATTCGCGGTTGAGCAAGCTGATCACCGGCTGAACCGCCGCCTCGGCGCCCCCGCGTGAGTGAAGCCCAATCGCCGCCGAACCGGGTTGCTCCAGGTTCTGGACGAACGGAGTGTACACTGTCGGGGGCGGCGCCGCGCGCAGGTCCCGATACCTGGCGTCTTCCACAATCCCCACAATCTCGGCGGCGCGGGGAGCGGGATCGGCCATCGAGATCCTCCGACCGATCGCGTCCATGCTTCCAAAAGCGGTCTGGGCGAACTTCGCGTTCACCACCGCCACGAACGGAGCGCTTTTCGAGTCGGCCTCGCGGAACGTCCGGCCGGCCAGCAGCCGCGTTCCGAATGTCCGGAAGTAATCGGGCGTGACGGCGTTGTAATGAATATGGACCGGCTTCCATCCCTCGGCGGTTTCCGCTTTGACGCTGAACTGCCACGTGCTGCCGGATATCGGCGTGACGTAGCACATGGCGGCGGAATCGATGATCGGGAGAGCCTGCATCCGTTCCAGCAATTGGCTGTAGAACGCCGGCCGCGCTTCCTCGGCTACGTGCGCGCGGCGGAGGTCGACCGCGGCCAGCGCCACGCTGTCGCGGTTGAAACCCATTTCCACCGCCAGCAGGTTGTGAAGCGTCGCCCCGAACAGAACGGCGCCGGCGATGAGTACGACGGTAATGGCTATCTGCGCCGAGAGCAGGAACCGGCGCGCGCGCATCACGGACCCGGACATGGTCGCAGTCCCGCCCCTGAATGCGTCCGCCGGCGCAACGCGCGCCGCCCGCAACGCCGGCGCGAATCCGCACAGGACCGCGCTCAGCGTTCCGGCTGCGCAGGCAAACCCGAACACCGTCCAATCGAGCGACAGGTCAAGGGCTACCGGGCTCAACTCGCTTGACGCAACGCGCATCAGCAATGCCGCGACGGAGCGGGAAAGGAGTACGCCGGCGCACGCGCCCGCAAAGGCGAGTGCGACGCTTTCGAGCCCGAGTTGCCGCATGATGCGGCCCCGCGACGCTCCCATCGCGATCCGCACGGCCATCTCCTTGTTGCGCGCGGTGGCCTGGGCCAGCAGAAGGTTTGCCACCGTGAACGACGCGAGCAACAGGAGCAGCAGCGCCACTGCCGAGAGAATCGTTAACGGCGGCTTCAACTCGCTCCGGACATACGACACGCCCGAGGCCGCCGGCTCGAGCGCGAATCGCTGCGCCAGGTATTGCGAATGCACGTTGGCTGGCAGTTCCGACGGCAAGGTGGCGCGCATGGCAATCGGAGAGAGGGCCGCCAACCGGCTCTGCGCCTGCTCCATGGTCACGCCGGGGCGCAGCCGGCCGAACCCCTGCAGCCAATAATGAATAGGATTCTTGAACGCGGAGTCTTTTCCGCGCACGTAGGGCTCCGCGGCGAGCGGCACGTAGACGTCGGCCGCGCGCCCCACTGTCAATCCGAAGAACCGGGGTGGCGTCACTCCAATGATCGTGAACGGTTTTCCCTCGAGGGTGAGCGTGCGCCCGATAGCGGCCTCATCCGCGGCGAACGCACGGCTCCAAAGGCTGTAGCTGATGACGGCAACCGGCGTCCCCGCGGCGTCGCGTTCGTCTTCGGGGCCGAAAGTGCGGCCGGCGATGGCCTGGACGCCCAATGTGCGGAACGCCTCGCCCGATGCGTATGCGCCTTGCGTCTCCCTGATCTCGCCGTTCAGCACGGCGTCGAAGTTGGCATCGGCGTACGCGAACGGCTCCGCCAGCACGTCCTGGTGATCGAGCACTTGCTTCCAGAGACCGCACGTAAGCGTCTCGTCTCCTTCGATATAACCCCAGTACATGAAATTGCCGACGCGCAGGTTCACGAGGCCGCCTGGGTCCTTTACCGGAAGCGCGCGCAGCACGAGCGCGTGCGCGATTGTGAAGATCGCCGTGTTGGCGCCGATGCCGAGCGCCAGCAGTATGACGATCAGGACGGCGACCGTGCGGTTGCCGCGCAACGCCCGAACCGTATAGCGCACATCCTGCGCGAGCGTATCGAGCCACCCCGGTATCCCGGCAACTCCCGTGCGGTTGCCGCGCAAGCGATCCCAAAGCGCCATGGTCTCCTCTCCTGGGTACCGCAGGAACCGGCCACCGCACGGCGTCTCCGCCACGCTTCTCTTGGCCGGTCTCAACGAACGCGCCGGCCATCCTGGTGGCCGTCAAGGAGTACGCAAGGACGGCCCTATTTGTTCAACCGCAAGACGAGGCGCATCGAAACCAAAGCAATACATCCAGCCGAAGTACGGCGTACGCCCAATCAGGACTGCTCTCTACTCTCCGAGGATGGGCGCGTGGCGTGAGGTCGGATGAAGGACCGCGACTTCTGGGTGTTCGCACGACGGAGGAAGGTGCTAATAATGGGAACGAATGTGCAGGGCCCGCCCGCGCAAGCAGAGCAGCTCGATTTATTCGAGAGTCCTGCGCTACGCACTCGGCGGATGACGTTGAGCGCTTCGATCTCGCCGCCGGCAGCCGATTCGGGGCGTCACTCGGGTGTTATCGAGGCAGCGCTTACACGCCGGTCTGCGAACCGTCGATCTTTTGGCACGAAACCAGCCGCGACACCACGCCGAAGCGGAAACCGGCCAGAGCGGCTAAGATGCTGAACGTTCGCAGCTTGAGCCCGGCGCCAAATCCGTAGTGTTTCGCCGCGAAGGCGATGATGCCGGAGGCGTAGTCGGCGTCGAGGTCGGCGTGCTCGACCGATTCGGAGGGGGTCCATAGGCCGTCGCCTTCGGCGTGGAGCGCTTGCGCCGCCCCTAGCACGAGGATGCGCTTCCCGGCGCGCCGAACCTGGAAGAACAACTCCAGACTCGAGCCGAACTGTCCGTAGCGCTCGTCGAAGTAGTTCATTCCCTTAATGAACAGGCGTCGGACCAGCACGGCGCGAGGGTCGGGACATTCTACTGGAAAAGCTTCCGCTTCGCCGGCGTCTGCCGCGACGGCGCCCCCAGGTAGCGGGCGGAGGTACGACTCGCCCCCGCGCCACCAGCGGAACAGCTCACCGGGCGATGGGAGCTTGCCCGCCCGGGAGACGACATTGCCTTCCGTATTCATCAGCAGCGGGCATACCGCACCCGCGGTGGCATCCGTTTCCATCCGCGCGACCAGGGCGGGAATGGTTTCCGGCAGGACCTCCACGCCGGGTTCCAGCAAGAAGATATAGTCGCCCTTGGCGGTCCGGACGCCGATATTCCGAGCCTTGGTGAGCCCAAAGTTGCGCGGGATGCGCAGTACGGTGACGCTCGCGAATTCCTGGTCCACCTGGCCGCTTTCGTCGCGGGAGCCATTGTCGACCACCAGGATCTCCACCGATTCGCGCTCCGCCGTTCGCTCCAGGGCTTCCAACGACCGCCGCAGCGCGGCCGCGCAATTGTACGAAACAAGGAGAACCGTGACCTTAACCGCCGGCTGCGTCTCGTCCATCGATTCCCGATCATAGCGCAAGCCGACAAGCGCGACTTGTGCATCGCGGCCTGGCGCGAGATCAGTCGAACCGGAGCGCCTTCATGGGCGCCGCCCGGGAAGCGCGCATGGCGGGGACGTAGCTGGCCAGCGCCGCGACCATGCTCAGGAAGACGGCCGACGCCAGGAACGTCAGCGGATCGAACGGCTCGACATTCACCAGCATCCCGGCAACCAGCCGCGAGGCGGCCAGCGCGACGGCCAGGGCGACCAGCAGGCCGGGCAGCGTCAGGATCAGCCCGCCCCGCACCACCAGCCGGCGGAGGTCCCCCGGGGGCGCGCCGAGCGCCATGCGGATCCCCAGTTCCTGCCTTCGCTGGGTCACCGCATAGCTCATGACGCTGTACAACCCGATGGCCGCCAGAAGCAGGCACACCCCTCCCACGACGCTCAACAGCGTGGCCGCTACCTTCTGCGGGTACAGCGAACTGGTGGCCGCTTCCACGAAGAGGCTGGTGGAGAAGACGGCGTCCTGGTTCAGGGCCAGCGCTTCCCGCCGCAGGGCCGGAACGACAGCCAACGGGTCCCCGGCAGTCTTGATGAACACGGAGAAGTTCAAACCCGGCGCGAACCACTGGCGAAACGGAATGTAAAAGAACGGCAGGGGCGCCTCCATGGGCGTGTGATACTTGCTGTCCCTGGCCAGTCCGACGACGGTTGCCGCCCTCGTCCCCAATCGCATCTTGCGACCGATCGGATTGCCTCCGTGGAAGAAGCGCCGGGCGAAGGTCTCGTTGACGATGATCACCATGGGCGCTTGGTCGTCGTCGCGCTCGGTGAAATCCCGGCCATCCAGCAGAGGAATGCCGAACAGGTCGAAGTAACCCGGGGGAACCGTTGCCCGATGGATGATCATCTGTTCGTCACGCGCCGGAACGTAGCCATCCACTTCGATATGGTGCCAGGGCGTGGAGCCCGCAACGTTGCCAAGGGGCGTCACGTCGGAGTAACTGACGCCGATCACGCCGGGAACGGTCTCCAGGCGCTCGCGCAGCGTCCGGCAGAACTGGCGCTGCTCCTGGGCCGTGTAGCCGGCGCTTGACAGGTAGAACTGGGAAACGGAGACGTTGTTGAGGTCGAACCCCGGGTGGATGCGGCTGGCGTTGCGGAAGCTCCGGACGAACAACCCCGCGCCGATCAGCGCCACCGTGGCCATCGCCACCTGGGCCGTCACCAGCAGCCCGCGCAGCCGGTGCGAGCGCGAGCCCGATCCACCCGACCGCCCGCCTTCCTTCAGCGTCTCGTTGACGTTCGCCCGGGCCGACCACAGCGCCGGCGCCACCCCGGAAATGAGCGTGGCCACACCCGCAACCAGCGCCGTGAACCCAAGGGTCGGCCAATTCAACCCTCCACCGACGTCCAGAGGCACGTCCACGGGAGGAAGCAGCGAAATGAGCGACTGGCCCATCCACAGCGCCAGCACGAGGCCCACGACCCCTCCCGCGCCGGCCAGCGCCAGCGTTTCGGTGAGCATCTGCCGCGCCAGCCGTCCCCGCCGCGCCCCCAGCGCGAGCCGGATGCCGAACTCCCTCTGCCGCGAAACCGCCCGGGCCAGCAGCAGGTTGGCGACGTTGGCGCAGACGATCAGCAGCAGCAGGACCGAAACCGCCATCAGGATGCGCAGGGGCTTCAGCAACATTCCCTGGGCCCCGAGGTGGCCCGCCCAGATGGGCGTCACGGTGGCATCCACGCCCCGGTTAGTCTGCGGATGCGCGGCCGCCAGCCGTTTGGCCAGCGCGGCGACCTCCGCACGCGCCTGCTCGATCATTATGCCCGGCTTCAGGCGAATAATGGTGGAGGTCAGATCGCGGGTTCCACGGTAGTTCAGCGTGCCGTTCCCCGTTCCCATCGCGGTCGCCATCGTGATGGGCATCCACACGTCATAGAGCACGCCCACGGTGCTGCCGTGAAATTCCGGCGGCGCCACGCCGATAATGGTCAGCTCGTGACGGTTCAGCCGGATTGTCTTGCCGACAATGTTCGGGTCGCCGCGGAACCGGCCCCGCCACATGGCGTGGCTGATTACCGCCACCGGGTACGCTCCCGGCTTATCGCCGCCCTCCTCCGGCAGAAAGGTCCGGCCCCGCGCGGCTCTCACCTGGAGCAGGTCGAAGTAATTGGCGGAGACCAGCTCCGCCCAGGCTCGCTCCGTCTTCCCGTCGGCGCCGACGCTCAGCGGCGTGAACCGTGCGATCGCCACGCCCGAGGCCAGCATCAGGTTGTCCCGATAGTCGCGGTAGTCCTGATATGACGTATTGACCAGGTACTCGCCGGCCGGCGTCACCGTCTCGATCAACGCCAATTCATGTGCATTCCCTACGCCAGGGTATGGATTCAGGAGCACGGAGTCGATCCAACTGAAAACCGTCGTGTTGACGGCAATGCCGAGTCCGAGGGTGAGGATCGTCACCGCGGACGCGCCGGGGGCGGTCCTCAGCATCAGAAGGCCGAATTGAACATCTCGCCAAAGCGTTCTCATAGCGCCGCCAAGGTTAACGGCACGCCAGCATCCTCGCCTAAGTCATTGTATTGAAAGGCGGCAGCGGCTTTCGGCTGTGCAGTTTCCGGAATCGAATGTCCGGAATCGAACGGTCCATGGCGCTTGAGCGTGGGGTCGTATGGTCATGGTCCTCAAGACGCCGCGCCCTCGTTTCTCCAGCCTTGCAAAACCGCTCGCTATGCCCGACACTGGTGTGTAGACTCGTACAGTTTGTACGAGCGGTGCGATGACACGCCTCAATGTCTCGAAAGCGCGGGAGGAGTTTCCCGATGTCGTAAACCGCGCCGCCTACGGCAAGGAGCGGACCATTGTCTCGCGTCGTGGGAAAGACCTCGCCGCCGTCATCCCCATAGAGGACCTCCGCCTGCTGGAGCGCCTGGCCCGGGAGGAGATGGACCGAATCGACCTGGAAGACGCCCAGGCCGCGCTGGCGGAACCTGGGGAAAACCTTCCCCTAGAAAAGGTCAAGGAAGAACTGGGCATGTCCGAACCGAGGCCGAGAGCGAAAAGCCGCGCGCGGAAAGGCCAGTAGGCCAATTTGCCGTACCGGATTGAATTTCGTCCCGCCGCGCGCCGGGATCTTGCCAAACTGGATCCGTTCATCCGTCGGAAGGTGGTCGAGGACATAGAGAAACTGGCGGAGAATCCCCGCCCGAGCGGGTACGACAAGCTCCAAATGAAGGAGAAGCTCTATCGCGTCTACGTGGGGCCGCGGAAGAACTACCGCGTCATTTACCAGGTTCGAGATGAAGTCCTTCTCGTCCTCGTGGTGAAGGTGGGGGACCGGAAGGAAGTCTACCGCCGGGTCAAGTGATCCAGCGGCTTCCGCCACCCCACGCTGCCCGGTTCCTGAAAGGTCCCGAACCCGAAGTCCCCTCTCCCGCGGCGCACCTCGGGCCCCTCACGGCGATTTCGAGCGCCTCTACAGCTTCACCCTTATGTCGGCGTTTCGTTGCGCCCAGTTCCGCATCGCCTCCCGCTTTGCCAGCCGCCTACTTGGAAGTGCCCGGACACCAACGTAACCGGATCTTCTGCTTGATAAATCCGGCTAGCGGCGGTAGTGGGGCTCAGTTGCCGGTGGTAAGAGTACGTGGGGCTTCGATTGCCCGCCCGAGATAGCCTCTCTCTTCGAGTTCACGTCGGGCCGCCTCGATCTGAGCATCGGAGAAATGCGGCTTCACCTGACGAACCAACTTGACCAGTGCTTCTTTGTTCTGGTCTTGCCTCGCCAGAAAAACAATCGTGGAGCGCAACTCGAGTTCTTTGGCAGTCGCGCGGCCGTAATCGGCAACGAGTTGGTCCAACGCGCCGCTGATCGCCGGCAGTATGCCAGATCCACGCGTTCGTAGTTCGTCGACGGCAGGGCCGGGCCGGAGTTCGTAGCCGCCACGGTTTGCATCGTAGGCGATCTCGGCGCCTCCAAAGCCACGGACGATGTCGAGATCCCTGGCAACGTCCACGCAGAACGGACCGTAGGTGTAGAGCGTAAAGCCGTAGTCAAAATCGAATCGGAATGCCCGCTGGAGCAGGAAGATCATCTTCTGAAGCGCGGTTTTGCCGAGCGTCATGCCCTGCGCATCGAAGCGCCGTATGAACTCGGCGATCAGAGCGTACCTCTCCCACGGGATCTCAGGATTCGATGGCATCGGATCCAGCATATCACGGTCGGAGGGCGCGTTTCGCCTTTTCTTTGCTTGCCCAAGGAACGTATACCCGGCGTTGGGTCACTTCTTCCAATGCGCGGACGAGCGAGGATCTCTCTGAGAGGGGTACAGGCGCCGGATCAATTCCGCGATCGCTTGTCGCCACTCGAATATCCGCCGATTTATCGAACTTGTACCAGGAGTTGTCGGCTTTGTCGACGTATCCTCCCATCGTCCGCAGTTTCGGAAGAGCCACTTCATAGAAGTGATCCAATTCGGGCGTCGATGGAAAATGAGAGGTCTCATGGACCCGACGATCATGGTGGCGACTCTTGATTAACACTCCATGCGGACCAGCAGAATCGTTTTCGATAGCCTGCCATACGCGAGGGTCCGTCCAGCGCAGGAATTCGTCGAGATTTTGTACGGCGGTCCGGACTTCGTCGCCACTGGGTGGTGGAAACGTGCCTCTCGCGCCGTATCTGTCCCCGTACTCCTGAGCCAGCAGATGACCCAACACCCCGGTGACATGGCGATCGTATGCGCGACGCGTGTGATGGAAGTACACCTGGATGAACATCATATACCGGGCCAGGATCAAACCTTCGACTGCTTGTATACCGCCCGTTTCAATGCCGATCATCAGGTTCTCCGTTTCGCGGTCGCGGACCACCCTGAGCGTTGCAACCAAGCGGTTGATGTCGTACTGGCCGTAGGCAACGCCAGCGTGATGAGAGTCCCTCAACAAATAGTCGGCGCGGTCGGCGTCCATCTGGCCGGTGATCAGTGGCCGCCAAAACAGGAGCTGAAGTGGAAGACTGCCGTCGTTCTGGAGGAAGGTGCAGATTTCATCAGCGGAAACCTTCAGTTCGTTCGCGGGATGACCATCGATGACATCCCCCATGCAGTGCCGGATCAGAGCGGCCGAGTAGTCCTCATGCTTGTGCTTCTTGCCTCTCAGCGGGTTAGTGGGCATGACATCCTCGCCGGCGTGTGAGAAGGGGCAATGCCCGACGTCGTGCAACAGCGCGGATAGCCGAACGATCACTCGAGCCTTCTCGAGGTCGTCCTTCGAAAACCTCGGTTCGAGCTGTCCAGACGTCTCCAGTTGCGGCCGGAGTTGATCGAACATCATACTGGCCACCTGCATCACCCCAAGCGAATGCTCGAAGCGGGAGTGACAAGCGCCGGGGTAAACCATCTCAGTCAAGGCGAGCTGCCGGACGTGCCGCAGACGTTGGAACACACGATGATCGATTACGTCCTGTTCCCAGGGCGACAGCTTCACAAAGCCGTGGATGGGGACGCGGACAATCTTATCGGAACCAGCCATGGCGCTCGATGCTGTTAGGAAGCGTATCACGTCAGCCCGCACGATTTTGTCCGCAAAATTCGTCTTTCCAGACGCTTCCGTGGCTGCTCTTCGCCAGGTAGCCATGCCGAAACTGGTTGCGCAGCCCTCCAGTCGGGACACTCGCAGACGCGCTCGCCCGTTCCTTCCTTTGCGGACCCGCCTGAGAGTCTTCTCCCTCCTCGCCACCATCTCGGTTGAGAGCCCTTCCGTCACCATGCTCGCGGTAAAGGCCGATCACGACGAGGAATTGCACTGGCTGGCCTTGCGCCTCGCTCCGGGGCTCGGAGCGCGGAAAGCCAAGCAGTTGCTGGACGAGTTCGGTACGCCGCAAGCCATCTTCCGCGCTTCGCGGTCGGAACTCGAAGCGGCCGGCATCAGCGGGAGCGTTGCGCAGAGCATCGCCAGCGGCTGCCCGTTCGAGGAGGCCGCGGCCCAGCACCAGAAGGTTCTAGATACCGGGACGCACATCCTCCCGATTCGCGATCCCCGATATCCCGCAAGCCTGCGGGAAATCTTCGATCCGCCGGTGGTGTTGTATGCGCGCGGCCGGGTGGAACTGCTGCAATCGCCGATGCTCGCCGTCGTGGGGACGCGGCGGCCGACGCCGTACGGAATGGCGGTCGCGGAGCGCCTGGCCTCGGACCTGGCGAGGGCGTCGCTGACCATCGTCAGCGGCATGGCGCGAGGCATCGACACGGCCGCGCACAAGGGCGTACTGGCCATCGGCGGCGACACCGTGGCGGTGTTCGGGTGCGGCGTCGACGTCATTTACCCGGCCGAGAACCGGCGACTGGCGGCCCAGATCGCCGAGAAGGGACTGCTGGTCACCGAATACCCACTGGGGGCCCCCGGCCACCCCCAGAACTTCCCGGTCCGCAACCGCATCATCGCCGGAATGAGCATTGGGGTCCTGGTCGTCGAGGGGGCGCAATACAGCGGGTCGGCCATCACGGCGAAGCTGGCCATGGAACAAGGCAGGGAGGTGTTCGCCGTGCCGGGTAATGTCACGTCGAAGATGAGCTGGGGGCCTAACTTGCTGATAAAGCAGGGGGCAAAGCTCGTGCAGGACTGGAACGACGTTGTGGTCGAACTGCCGCCGGAACACCGCCGGCGCTTGGCGGAGCGCGCTCAGGACCGCCTCGCCGAGGCCGGGTCTCCCGCGGCATCTTGCGGGCCCGATCAAGCATCTCTTCCTATGGGACCCGCCAGCCAGGTAGCCCGGGAGGTCCTGGGGCGTCTAAGGGTCGATTGTGCCACCCAGCTCGATGACCTCCTGGAAAAGCTGGCAGACTACTCCTCGTCCGAACTGATCGCCGCCCTGTTCGAGTTGGAAATGTCCGGTCTTGTCCGGCAGCTTCCGGGGAAGAACTTTGTTAAAGTGTGGTAAGGCGCCCTAGAGACAGAGGGGTTCCGCCGGCGCTGACTTGCTAAAGTCTTAATATTCCTAGCCGCCGCGGTAGGTTTGCGCGCGGCGGGCCGGCGCCCCGGGGAGGAGATCGTCTCCGCATCATCATCTGAGGAGGAGGGCGAACCGGATTCATATGGCTAAATCCCTCGTCATCGTCGAGTCGCCGGCGAAGGCGAAAACAATCGGAAAGTACCTCGGCCGCGATTTTACGGTCAAAGCTTCGCTCGGCCACATCATGGACCTTCCCAAGAAGGACCTGGCGGTGGACGTCAACCGTAACTTCACGCCCCGGTACGAGGTAATCGAAGGCAAGAAGAAGCTCATCCAGGAGTTGAAGCGGGCCGCCGACGGATCGGAAGCCATCTACCTGGCCGCCGACCCGGACCGCGAGGGCGAGGCCATCTGCTATCACCTCGCCGAAGTGCTCCAGTCCAACGGCAAAAAGGCCTCTCCCAGGATCTATCGGGTGATGTTCAACGAGATCACCGCGAAGGCGGTCCGAGAAGCCTTTAAGCGCCCCGGTTTCGTGAACGAGAGGCTAGTGGACGCGCAGCAGGCGCGGCGGGTGCTGGACCGCCTGGTGGGCTACAAGATCTCGCCGCTGCTGTGGGACAAGGTCCGGCGTGGCCTGTCGGCGGGGCGCGTGCAGACGGTGGCGCTGCGGCTCATCGTCGAGCGCGAACGCGAGATCCAGGCGTTTCAGAAACGCGAATACTGGACGATCGACGCCAGTCTCAAGGCGAAGAAGCCGCCGCCGCTCACCGCCCGGCTGGCCAGACGCGACGACAAATCGGTAGAGATCCCGGACGAGGCCGCCGCCACCCGGATCGTCAACGCGCTGGATGGGGCCGAGTACGTGGTGCGGTCGGTCGCCACAAAAGAGAAGAAACGGAACCCCGTCCCGCCGTTCATCACCTCGACGCTCCAGCAGGAGGCGGCGCGGAAGCTCCGCTTCAGCGTGAAGCGGACGATGGGGCTGGCGCAAAGGCTGTACGAGGGCGTCGATCTCGGCAAGGAAGGCTCCGTCGGCCTCATTACTTATATGCGAACGGATTCGACCCGCGTTTCCAACGACGCGCTGGCCGATGTCCGGGAACTGATAGGACAGCGCTACGGCGCGAACTACCTGCCCGAAGGGCCGGTCTTCTACCGGAGCAAGAAGGATGCCCAGGACGCCCACGAGGCGATTCGCCCAACCTCGGCCGCCCTGACGCCCGATGAAGTCGCTTCCTACCTGGCCGAGGACGAGCTGAAGCTCTACCGCCTGATCTGGCAGCGGTTCGTGGCGTCGCAGATGATGCCCGCGCTGTTCGACCAAACGACGATCGAGGTCGCCGCCCGGGGCAACGACGCGTCGAACTACCTGTTCCGCGCCACCGGTTCCGTCCCCAAGTTCGACGGTTTCCTCGCGGTCTACGAAGAGGGCAAGGACCAGAAGGATGAGGAAGACGAGGAACTGGCGCACAAGCTGCCGGCGGTGACGCAGGGAGAAACGCTCGGCTTCCGCGCGCTGCTGCCGGAGCAGCACTTCACGGAGCCGCCGCCGCGGTTCACCGAAGCGACGCTGGTGAAGGAACTCGAGTCCGACGGCGTCGGCCGGCCTTCCACCTACGCCGCCATCCTCTCGACCATACAGGAGCGCGAGTACGTCACTAAGCAAGGAGGGCGCTTTCATCCCACCGAACTGGGCATGGTGGTGACGGACCTGCTGCTGGGCTCGTTCAACGACATCTTCGACGTCCGCTACACGGCCCGGATGGAAGAGGAACTCGACGAAATCGAGGAAGGTAAGCTCGATTGGCGCGAGGCCATGGCCGAGTTCTACGACAAGTTTCAGGCCGACCTCGAACGCGCCTCCACCGAGATGGCCAACATCAAGCGGATGGAGGAGCCCACCGACCAGCTTTGCGAAAAGTGCGGGCGGCCGATGGTGATCAAGTGGGGCCGCCACGGCCGCTTCATGGCCTGTTCCGGCTATCCCGAATGCACCAATACCCGCGAGGTGGCGCTCGAAGGGGCGGAGGAGACCGCCGCGAGCGAAGAGGGCGAGGAGTACTGCGTCAACTGCGGCCGCCCCATGGTGCTGAAGAAGGGCCGCTTCGGCCAGTTTTACGCCTGCTCCGGCTATCCGGACTGCAAGACCACCAAGGCCCTCGACGGCCAGCAGAAGAAGGCGGACGTCCCGCTGGAAGAGCCCTGCCCGCAGTGCGGCAACACGCTGGTCCGCAAGTCCGGCCGGTTCGGCGAATTCATCGCGTGCAGCAACTATCCGGCCTGCAAGTACGTCAAGCAAAAGACGATCGGCGTGGCCTGCCCGAAATGCTCCGAAGGGGAACTGGTGGAGCGCCGTTCCAAGCGCGGCAAGACCTTCTACGGCTGCAACCGTTATCCCGGCTGTGACTTCGTCGCGTGGAACAAGCCGGTGGCCGAGGCGTGTCCCGAGTGCGGCAGCAGCTACCTGCTCGAAAAATGGCAGAAGGCCGGCGGCGTCTTGCAGTGCCCCAACGAAGGGTGCAAATACAAGAGGAAACTGGAGCCGGAGAAAGCCACGGCATAATCCGCGCGTGGGCGCATGCTCCACTTATTGGTCCGGCTGCTGCTGAAGTTACTCTACCGGGTAACGGTTGAAGGCCGGCCGCCGGAGAGCGCCCCCGAGCGGCTCCTCATCGTCGCCAATCACGTTTCGCTGCTGGATCCCGTTCTGCTCGAGGCGCACTTGCCGTACCGGCCGATCTGGGTGGTCCACACCGACGTGGTCCGCTACTGGTACTTCCGCCTGGTGAGCCGCCTGATCTCCTACGTGGTGGTGGACCCGACAAAGCCGCACGCCGTGAAGGCGCTGGTGCGTGAGATCGAATCGGGCCGGCCAGTGGGAATCTTCCCCGAAGGGCGCATCACCGTGACGGGCGGCCTGATGAAGGTCTACGACAGCCCGGCGTTTCTGGCCGCGAGAACGGGGGCCGCGATACTTCCCGTCCACATCTCCGGCGCCGAGTACACGCCCTTCAGCCGGATGAAGCCGCCGTTCCCCAGGAACTGGTTTCCGCGCATCCGCCTGACGGTGTTCCCGATCGAGAAGATCGAAATGCCGGAGGCGGCGGGGGGCCGCGAGCGGCGCCGAATCGCCACGCGCCGGCTGCGCGACCTGATGGTGGACATCGGGTTCCGCTCGCGCAGCCGCGGGACGCTGTACGAGGCCTTCCTTGACGCCGTCCGGCTGTACGGGCGGCGCACGAAAATCCTCGACGACATCAACCGGCGGGGCCATACTTACGGGGGGCTGCTGAAGGCGGCCCTAGCCCTGGGACGTTTGACCAGCCGCATCGCCGCCGAGAGCGAGACGGTCGGCGTGCTGATGCCGAATGCCTTCCCCACCGTGGCGTTGCTGCTGGGGATGTTCGCCGCCCGGCGCATTCCGGCCATGATGAATTACACGGCGGGCGTCGAAGGTATGCAGTCGGCCTGCGCGACGGCAGGGATCGAGACGGTGGTGACATCGCGGGTGTTTCTGGAGCGGGCGCGCCTGGTCGAGAAAGCGGCGCAGCTACGGAACGTGAGGCTCATCTACCTGGAAGATTTGCGGCCGCAGTTCGGCGTCCGTGACAAGCTCTGGCTGCTCAGTTACGCGCTGCGATTTCCGAGAGCGGCGGCGCGGCCTGCCCGGCCGGAGGAACCAGCGATCGTGCTATTCACGTCGGGCTCCGAGGGCAAGCCGAAGGGCGTGGTTCTCAGCCACGACTCGATCCTCGCCAACGTCGCCCAGGTGAAGGCGGTGATCGACTTCACCAGCCGCGACAAACTACTGTCCGCCCTGCCGCTGTTTCATTCCTTTGGCCTGACGGCGGGCGTGTTCGTGCCGCTGCTTTCAGGGGCGGGCATTCTGCTCTACCCGTCGCCGCTCCACTTCCGTATCATTCCCGAGATGGCCTACGGTTACGATTGCACCGCGCTTCTGGGAACGCCGGTCTTTCTGGCGCACTACGGCCGGGCGGCGAACCCCTACGACTTCTACCAGGTGCGGCTGGTGATCGCGGGCGCGGAGAAGCTGAGCGACGAGGTTCGCGGGCTGTGGCAGGAGAAGTTCGGCATCCGGATTCTGGAGGGCTACGGCGTCACCGAGTGCTCTCCCGTGCTGGCGGTGAATACGCCCTTCGAGCACAAGGCTGGCACGGTGGGCAGGCTTCTGCCCGGCATCGAGGGCCGCGTGGAGGCGGTCGAGGGGATCGAGCAGGGCGGCGAACTCCGGGTGCGCGGACCGAACGTGATGCTCGGCTATTTGAAGTCCGACAAGCCGGGCGCGATCGAGCGCCCTGTCCAGGGCTGGTACGCCACCGGCGACGTCGTCGAGATCGACCGCGAGGGCTTCGTGCGGATCACGGGACGGCTGAAGCGGTTCGCCAAGGTGGCGGGCGAGATGGTGTCGCTCGAACTCGCCGAGCGAATCGCGGCGGCCGCTTCCCGCCAGGCTTCGGCGGCTACGACCCAATCGAAGACGGATCGGGGCGAGCTGATTGTACTGTTCACGGAAAACCCCGCGCTGCGCCGCGACGATCTGATCGCCGCCGCCAGGAAGCTTGGGCTGCCCGAACTGGCCGTCGCGCGGAGGATCGAGGTCGTGGACAAGCTGCCGGTGCTCGCCTCGGGGAAGTTCGACTACGTGAAGCTGAAATCGATGGCCGAGGCGCTGTCGCGCGAGTCCCGATGACGGGCGGAGTCAAGGTGAACGCGTACTCCCGGCGCGAGCAGCGCGGCTGGTACTTCTACGATTGGGCCAACTCGGCCTTCATGACCACCGTGGTCACGCTGTTCTTCGGCCCGTACCTGACCTCGCTCGCCAAAGCGGCGGCCGGGGAGGATGGCTACGTCGCCTTCGCCGGCCTTCGCATCACCCCGCAGGCGGTGTGGCCGTACCTGGTGTCGGCGTCGGTTCTGACGCAGGTGCTTGCGTTGCCGCTGGTGGGCGCGATCGCCGATTACGCGCGGCGCAAGAAGGAGATGCTGGGCCTGCTCGCCTTCGCCGGCGCGGGAGCGACCCTGTGCATGTATCTGCTGGAAGGCGACGCGTACCTGTTCGGCGCGGCGCTATTCCTGGTGGCCAACTTCGCCTTTGGAGCTTCCGTCGTCATCTACAACTCCTTTCTGCCGGAGATCGCTGGTCCGGATGAGCGGGATGCGGTGTCGTCGAACGGCTGGGGCCTGGGGTACGCCGGCGGCGCGCTGCTCCTGGTGTTGAACCTGGTCCTGTACGCCAGGGCGGACGACTTCGGCATTACCGAAGGGCAGGCGGTGCGGCTGAGCCTGGCTTCGGCGGGCGCCTGGTGGGGCGTCTTCACGCTGATTCCGCTGGCGACGCTGCGCAATCGCGGCGGCAAACGGTTGCCGGCCGGGGATAACTACGTTACGGCCGGCGTGCGGCAGCTTGTTCACACGTTACGTCGCGCGCGCGCCTTTCCGCAGACGCTGCTGTTTCTGGTCGCCTACCTGGTTTACAACGACGGCATCCAGACCGTCATCAACCTTGCGGCGCAATTCGGGCAGGAGGAAGTGGGACTGCCGTTATCGGCGCTGACGACGGCGATCCTGATTTCCCAAATCGTGGCCTTTTTCGGCGCGATTGCGTTTAAATATGTGGCATTCGCTATCGGAAACAAGCGGGCGGTGATGGTCAGCCTGGTGATCTGGTCCGGCACGCTGTTCTACGTTTACGCGGGCGTACATAGCGCCGGCGAGTTCTACCTGCTGGCCGCGATCATCGGCACGGTGCTGGGCGGGAGTCAGGCGCTGAGCCGGTCCATCTTCTCGTTCCTGATCCCGAAAGGTCAGGAAGCGGAGTATTTCAGCCTCTACGAGATCAGCGACAAGGGAACAAGCTGGCTTGGCCCGCTCTTTTTCGGCCTGGCGCTGGACTTCACCGGGCGTTACCGGACGGCGGTTCTGTCGCTGATTGTCTTCTTCCTGGTGGGCATGGCGCTACTGGCGTTCGTTGACGTCCGCAGAGCCGCCGCCGAAGCCGGCAATGCGCCGCCGGCGGCCTAGTTTAACTAACTCGGCGGCGCTGGCATTCTGGCAGCGTGCCGCGTCCGCCGCGCGACCGCCTCACGGATGCGCCGGGCTTCGCCGTCCGAAAAGAATAGCCGCCCCTTCGAAATGTCGTCCAAGACCTTGTGACCCCATCCGGCTTGCATCAGGCCGGCCCGCGGGTGCGATTGCTCGCCTGGAAGTAGGTGCCCGAGTTCATGCGCGATCGCGTGGCCGAGCACCTGCTCCAGATTCGCCGACGAGTTCGTTTGGTTCGCCACGCATTGCCGCACCCGCAGGAGGGAAACCGTGGCGTAGACGCCCTGATCGCCGCCGTTCAACGCATATCCGAGGGCGGATGGATCGATGTAATCCAGTGGCGCCGGCGCTATCCGCGCGATGATCGTGCCGTCAGGCCGGGGGTGGGCAGGGCTGGGGCCGCCCCGGCTTGACATCGTCGGCTCGACAATCGATCCACGCAAGAGCGACCCCCGCCGCGGCGAAGACGCGTTCTGTTTACGCTTTGGCGGCTGCCAGGGTTCCGGGGGGAACTCCGGCCAGGTCGTGAATCAGCGCGGGCTGAACGGAATTGCCGTGCAGGTTTTCTTGCGCGGCGGCGGTTTGCGCCGCCAAGCCGATGATAACTACCGTCTTCCAGACCGCCTTGCCGCCAATTCCCATTTGCGCCTTCCGCTCCGGCCGGAAAGGCGGGGATCACGCGGCAAAACTACAAAATGAAATTAAGATTCCTTCATCCGGTGATATGCTGAGGCGGACGGAACGCGTCGCCCGCGAGGAGCGCATTAATGCGCCGAATTCTCGTGGATTGTGCCCGCTCGCGCAAGTGCCGGAAACGAGGCGGCGGCGCGCCTCAACTCACTTTCGACGAGAACCTCGCCCCGGATGAGCGGGTGGAAACGGACCTTGTGGCGCTGGATGACGCGCTCGAAGCCCTGTCTGGCGACGGCTTTCACCAGCAAATTCCACCTGGATTGTTCGGCTGATAGTTGCTTTTTTTCGGCCGCGGTGAGGCGATAGTATCACGCTAGCGCTCTCTGCCTGCCATTGGGCCGCAGACGATCTCCTGCCACAGAGGACTGTAGAACGTCTACATCCGCAAAGGCGGGGCCGAGCCGGGCGCGCAGTTCCGCGGCAAACATCGAGGCGGCCCAGATGCGTTCCGCAACGCGCTCCATCGGAATGCCGAACTCGACGGCGAGACGGGGGACCGATTTTCCGCCGCGGTAGTGTTCGTAGAGTTCCAGAGCGAGCGATTTCATGGCGCCCTCTGCTCTCATAGTGCCCTCAGGCGCGCGATAATCGCGGGCAATTATGACCCGAATAGAAATTTTGGATTGGACGGCCCGGCCGGCGGGCGCTTAGGGTGGAAATATGGCGTCGTCACGCGCGACGGAGGTTCCGGGCTCCCAGGTGGCGATGTTGCGCCGCATCAGCAGCATCGTGAGTTCGGATCTTTCACTCGACGAGATACTGGGCGAAGTGATTGGATTCGCGGTCCAAGCGACGGCGTGCGACGCGTGCCTGGTTTACCTGATCGACAGCGCGACCGGAGAGATGGTGTTGCGCGCATCGCAGGCGCCGCACGCGGCGGACCTAGGCACGCTGCGAATGCAACTCGGGGAAGGCGTTACGGGCTGGGTGGCCGAGCACAAATCGGTGGTGGCGCTCGGCTCCAACGCCGGAGGCGACTCCCGGTTCAAGCACATCCAGGGACTCATCGAGGACACGTACGAGGCCATCCTCTCGGTTCCGCTCGTCAGTGGAGGCGCCGCCGTCGGCGTCATCAATGTGCATCACCGGGAGCCGCACAAGCACAGTCCGGAGGAAATCGCCATGGCGGTGTTCATCGGCGAGCAACTCGGCGGCGCGATCGCCAAGGCGCTGCTGGAGGACGAAAAGGCGCGCCTGCTGGAAGAGGCCCTGGAAATGAAGCGCGAGCTGGAAACGCGGAAGCTGGTGGAGCGCGCCAAAGGAATCATCCAGCAGAAACATGGCATTACGGAGGAAGAGGCGTACCTGCGGCTGCGGAATCAAAGCCGGCGCCTCCGCCGCCCGATGAAGGAACTCGCCGAAGCCATTATCCTGGCGGAAGACCTTAACCGCTCCGGGGATCTCGCCGAGTAGCCGCAGGCGCTTGCTCCGTTCACAGTTGAAACGCCGTCGCGCTCGCTGTCACTTAGTTCTGGTCACAAGACCCAGGAATCGCCCAAAGTAGGGTATTGCGGTTTCGCGGGTTTCTGTGGTAAGTACCACCCAGAGGGATGCTCATGAAGTCGCCCGCCCGACTGCGCCTGCTCCTCGTTGCCGCGCTCGCGGCCGCGCCGCTGTACAGCAACGGTGTCACCCCGCTGACCGACCGGGAAAAAGAAGAATTCCTGAAGCGCGCCCGGATCATCGCTTCACGGGCCCTTTCGCAGGGGATCACGGGTTCGCTCCGGGTCACGATGACCGACGGAAAGATAACCCACGACGCGCATGTTCAGACGATCGACGAATTCCGGGCCACCTTCACTTCGGCTCTCGGTTCCGAACTGAACTTCCGCGACACCTATCGCGGAAACATCGCCGGCTACCGGCTTGGCCGCCTTCTGCTGCTTGACATGATCCCGCCATCGGTGGAGCGGAAGGTGGGTGGCAAGTCCGCGGCCGTTACCTGGTGGATCGACGATGTCCTGATGACCGAGAAGGACCGCGTTCAGAAGAAGCTGGACCCGCCGGACAGGGATCGCTGGAACCGGCAGATGCACATCGTACGTCTGTTTGATCAGTTGATCTACAACACGGATCGGAATCTCGGCAACCTCGTAATAACGCAGGACTGGAACGTTTGGATGATCGATCACACCCGGGCGTTCCGGATCCAAACGACGTTGCGGGACCCGAACAACCTCCAGCGGTGCGACCGGCTTCTGCTCGAGCAGTTGCGAAAGCTGGACCGCGAGTCGCTCACAAAGGCGCTCTACCCGATGTTGATGAAAGCGGAGATCGGCGGCATTCTTGCCAGGCGCGACCTGATCGTCAAGCATTTCGAGGAACGGATCGCCGCGGAGGGCGAGGATGCGGTGCTGTACGATTACCTGGCGCGCCGCTGAGCCGGGAGTAAACTGAATAGGATAGGAAAGGGAACTCAGCAAACCGCACAAGAGAGGAAACCATGCGTACAGTAGGAATTACCGCGGCGGCGGCCGTTTTGTCGTTGATGGCCCCGCTGGCGAGCGGCGATACGCTCCGGCTGAAAGACGGAGCGGCGGTGGACGGCACCTTCCTGGGGGGAGACGCCCGCACAATCCGGTTCCTGGACTCCGGCGGCGCGACGAAAAGCTACGCCATCACCGATATCTCCAGCGTGGAGTTCGGCGGCGGCGGTACGACCACGGCGGCGGCGCCAGCGCCAGCCTATCACGCCGCGCCCCCGGCGGCGGCCGCTCGGCCGTCCGGGCTCACCATCCCGGCCGGGACGATGATCAGCGTCCGCATGATCGATAGCATCGACGCGAAGCAGACGGCGATCGGCGAGCGATTTCGTTGCAGCATCGACGATCCGGTTATCGTCCAGGGCGAGACGGCCCTGGCGCGCGGCGCAGACTGTACTATCCAGGTGATGCGCGCCGAAACCGGCGGCCGCGTTTCCGGCAGCGACGAACTGGCCCTTAAGATATACGACATCTCGGTGGGGGGCAAATCGTACGACGTCGCCACCGGCTACGCGGAGATGAAAACCAAGGGCGAAGGCAGAAGCACGGCCCGTAATGCCGCGGTCCTGGGCGGCGTGGGAGCGGCCATCGGGGCCATGGCCGGAGGAGGTAGAGGAGCGGCGATTGGCGCGGGCGCCGGCGCCGGCACGGGCGTGGCGGTGTCCGCCGTCCGCGGCCCGCACCTGCAAATCCCGTCGGAAACCCGGCTGACGTTCGAACTCCGCGCTCCTCTGGCGTTGAATTGATCGGTAACCGGCTGATCGTTCTCCGCGGCGTATTCGCGCCGCCTCCGCCGCCGCGAGGCAACGGCTGATTGTCCGCCATGCGCAAGGTCTACGCGGCGTCGGTCGTCCTTGCGCTGGCGCTTCTGGCCTTGGGAGCACGTCTTCTCTTTCGGCCGCCCGAACCCGACCGAACCGAGGATGGCTTCGCCGGTTCATCGAGTTGCAGAGGGTGCCATGAAGCGTTCTATCAGCGCTGGGCGCCCTCGCACCATGGGTTGGCGATGCAGCCTTATACGGCTGACTTCGCCCGCTCCAACTTGACGCCAACCGCTCAGGAGATCGCCATCGCCGGAGGGTTGTGGTCGGTCGACTTCAGCGGCGCCAGAGGCTGGGTGGTCGAGCGCGGCGCCGGCGGCGTGCGGAAGCACGAGATCCACCACGTGATGGGCGGCAAGAACGTCTTCTACTTCCTGACGCCGCTCGACGGCGGGCGTCTTCAGGTTCTCCCTGTGGCCTATGACGTCCGGAGCAAGGTTTGGTACGATACCGCGGCCAGCGCCGTGCGGCATTTTCCCGACATGCCCGATGCGCCGCTCGATTGGACCGAGCGGCCGTTTACCTTCAATTCCTCGTGCTGGGGCTGTCACGTCAGCCAGCTTCAGACCAACTACGACCCGGCCACCGATTCCTACCACTCGCGCTGGGCGGAGCCCGGCATCAATTGCGAGACGTGCCACGGGCCAGCCGGCGAGCACGTCCGCGTCTTTCAACAGGCGAAGGACGGCGAGACGCCGCCGGACCTGAAGATCATCAAGACCAGCGGCTTCAGCCCGGAGCAGACCAACGACATGTGCGCGCCGTGCCACGCGAAGATGGTCCCGCTGACGACGCAATTCCGTCCGGGCGACCGGTACTTCGACCACTTCGACCTGATCGGCTTTGAGCATCCGGATTTCTACCCCGATGGGCGCGACCTGGGCGAGAACTACACCTACACGCTCTGGCGGTCGAGTCCCTGCGTCGCCGCGGGCAAGCTCGATTGCCTTCACTGCCATACCTCCAGCGGACGCTACCGTTTTGACGGGGAGCGCGCCAACGAGGCCTGCTTGCCGTGTCACGAGGACAAAGTCCGCGCGCCATCCGGGCATACGCGCCACAAGGCGGGCGGCGGCGGAAGCCAATGCGTCGCGTGCCACATGCCGATGACGGAATTCGCGCGGATGCGGCGATCGGACCACTCGATGCGCGCGCCCGCGCCGGCGGCGACCATTCGGTTCCAATCGCCGAATGCCTGCAACAACTGCCACACGGATCGGGACGCGGACTGGGCCGACCGGCTGGTGCGGCAGTGGCACAAGCGCGATTACCAGGCGCCGGTTCTGCGGCGGGGCGAACTGATTGCCGGCGCCCGAAAGCGCGACTGGTCGCGGCTGAAGGAGATGCTGGCGTACATCAGGGACCCCGGACGCGACGAAATCACTGCGGCGTCGCTCATCCGGCTCCTGCGCGCCTGCGACGATCCTTCGATCTGGAGCGTGTTGCGCGAGCGCCTCAACGATCCTTCGCCGCTTGTTCGGGCGAGCGCGGCCGAGACGCTGGCGGGCAATCCGGCGCCGGAGACCCTCGACGCGCTGGCGCGAGCGGCCGGCGACGAATACCGTCTTGTCCGCATCAAGGCCGCCTGGGCATTGTCACGGCTCCCCCGCGGCGGGCCGGACGCTCGCGTCGAAGCCGCGATGGCCGAACTGGAATCCTCGATGCGGTCGCGACTTGACGATCCGGCTTCGCTCTCCAATCTTGGCAACTTCTACATGAGCCGGGGCGAACTGGAGCGGGCGATCCAATCGTACGAAGCTTCGCTGAAGCTGGAGCCCGCCGCAGCGGCCACGCTGGTGAACGCTTCGCTCGCCTATAATCAGGCGGGGCGCAACGACCGCGCGGAGGACTGCCTGCGCCGGGCGGTGAAGGCCGAACCGAAGAACGCGGCCGCGCATTTCAACCTCGGCTTGCTGCTGGGCGAGGAAGGCCGCCCGCGCGAAGCGAAGCAGGCGCTCCGCGCAGCGCTCAACGCCGAACCGACGATGGCCGCCGCCGCGTACAATCTGTGCATCCTGGAAGCGCCCGATAACCCAGGAGCGGCTCTCGCGTTATGCCGGCAGGCGGCCGGCCTGCGGCCCGAGGAGCCCCGCTACGCCTACACGCTGGCCTTTTATCTCCACCGCAATGGCAACGCCGCCGAAGCAGCGGCCGTTCTGCGGAACCTGCTCGGACGGCATCCCGCGCATCAGGACGGCCGTCGCCTGCTGATGGAAATCGAGGCGGGCCGGAAGGCGGCTTCTGGCTTCTGAAGTACACTTCTTGTATAACCGTAAGCAGGAGGTGGAGGTTATGGAGCGAGACAAAGTCGCTGCATGCACGCTGATGTTCGTGATTGGCGTGGCGGTAGGCGCCGCCGTGGGACTGCTGACCGCCCCGCAGGCAGGCAGGCGGACCCGGCGCGAGATCGTCCGGCGCGCGGAGAACGCCCAGACGTATCTTGAGGATCTCGGCGAGGAACTCATCGAAAGAGGCCGGGAAATGATGGAGCGGGGCAAGGAAATGGCCGAAGGAAAAATAAAGGAGCTGGGACAGAAAGTGCGGCAGGCAACCGCATGATCTTTGAACACGCATGAAGGAAAAATACCGGTACGAAGAATTCACCTGGCCGGAGATCCGGGAGGCCGTGGCGCAGAACCGCGTCGCGGTCCTTCCGGTGGGCACGGTCGAGCAGCACGGGCCGCACCTGCCGTTGGTGACGGATGTATTGACGGCGACCGAGATGTCCCGCCTGGCGGTGGAGCGCATCCCGGGCGAAGCGGTCCTGATGCCGTCGGTTTACTATTCGTTCAACGAGCACCACCTGGACTTCCCGGGGACGATCGCCGTCGAGGGCGAAACGATCATCAATTACGTCACCGACATCGGCAAGAGCCTGGCCCATCACGGCTTTCGCAAGGTCCTGATCGTGAACGGCCACGGGAGCAACGTGCCGTTTCTCGACATCGCGGCGCGCAACATCACCAATCACACGGAAGCCATCTGCGCGATGGCGCCGTGGTGGAACATGGTGGCGCGCGAGGTGCTGGACGAGCTGCGGGAATCCGCCTGGCCCGGCGGCATGGCCCACGGCTGCGAGCTGGAAACGTCGGTTCTTCTCTACCTGCGCGGCGACCTGGTGCAGATGGATAAGGCCGAACCCGATTTTCCGCCGCAGACCTCGGAGTTCTTCTATTGGGACCTTCAGAAGGGCTCGCCGGTGTTTTACCAGGAGTTCTTCAGCCGCTATTCGCGGACCGGAACGCTGGGCGACCCGACGAAGGCGTCGGTGGAGAAAGGCCGGAGGTTCGTCGAAAGCGCGGTGGAGAACATGGTCCGGCTGATCCAGGATCTGCGCGTGCGGGAGATCCGAGCCCGCGTGGATCATCACTGAGGCAAGATCGAGGGCGCGTCGGCGCTGGTGGCGGCGCGCTCTCACCCTGGGGTAGGGCCTCGCGAGGCGTTCGGTCGATCCCGGCTTGATTCTGTCGTCCGGCTTCCTCGGCTTCCTTCTTCCTCTCCCACCGTCCGTCGGCCCCACCGGTAGCTGCCTGGCTTGAGGACCAGCCTGGGAGCATCGAAGCCCGGGGGGCGGAGCGCTACCACGCCGGGCGCGATCTCTTCGTCTACCATCAGCATGCGCCAGCCGAAGCGCCGGACCAAGGCAGAGGCCGTTGCCCCTCCCTCGACCCACAACTCGGAAATCGAAACCTCCTTTAATACCCGCTCGGCCGTGTCGATCAGCGGGTCTCGGGCGCGGGCCGTCAGCGCCGCTCTCAGGCCGGATGCGAGGGCATCCACGATCGCGGCAACCGGCGCAGGCAGCGGGAACACCCGCGCGCCTTCCGATTGCATTGCTTCGAGCTGACGGCGGCTCTGTTCGGACGCGCTCGCCGTAATCAGCAGCGACTTGCCTTCGAGCGGCCGTTGCGGCCCCGGCAGACGCATCCTCAAACCGTCGTGCTCCAGGATCGCGGCGAAGAACGAAGCCGCCCCGGCGGGGAGAGTGCCGGCATCCAGCCGGGCGGCCCAACCGAGGATGTCCGCCTCCGTGGCCGCTTCTCCCACTGCGATCCCGGAGTCCGGCAGTTCGCTGCCGGCCGGGAGCACCCGCGCGTGAGCCGCGCGCAGCAAGTCCCGGACCTGGGAGGAGGGCGCCGGATGCTCCGGGTCGCGGCCGAACTCGGTTTCGTGGATCGGCGTCCCGTCGACCCGGTACTCGCCCCGCTCGATGGTGCGTCCGAGCGAGGGGTTGCATGGAACAAGCAGGGCCCGGCGAAACCCCGCCGCCTCGGCCAGCGCTTCCACCTCGGCGTACACGGGGCCGCGCAAGACCGAATCCACCTTTTTGAAGACGCGCCAGCCGCGGAGCATCGGCGCCAGTTCGCGAATGCGGCCGGCGGCGTCCTCGGGCGAAAGCGAGCGCGAGTCGGTATCGGCGATCGCGACGCCGCCTTCCGATTCGAAGAACGCGCCGATGTGCGTCTCGGCGGAAAACCCGTAGCGCCACGCCACGCCGCCGATCTCCGCCGCTCCGGTAAGGTCGTCAGCGATTACGCGGAACATGGCGTGACCCCAGCCGCGCCGTCCAGAGCACCGCCTGGATCATGCTCTCGGCGCTGGCCCGCCCCTTCCAGGCAATGTCGAACGCCGTTCCATGATCCACCGACACCCGCACGATCGGCAGGCCCAGCGTGATGTTCACGCCGGTGTCGAAAGCCAGCATCTTGAACGGAATGTGGCCCTGATCGTGATACATGCAGACGATCGCGTCCACCTCGCGGCGGCGGCTGGGGACGAACGCGGTGTCGGGAGGGATGGGTCCTTCCACCAGCAATCCCTTGGCGCGGGCGGCCTCGATCGCCGGTTCGATGAAGCGTTCCTCTTCACGGTCGCCGAACAGGCCGTGTTCACCTGCGTGAGGGTTCAGGCCGCAGACGCCGATACGGGGGACGTGGCCGCGAAGACGGGCGACGGTCGCGGCGGTGAGTTCGATAACCTCCAGCACGCGGCCGGAGCTGAGGCGCTGGGGAACCTGCGCGAAGCCGATATGGGTGGTCGCCATGCTGACGATGAGGTGTTCGGAAGCCAGCATCATGCAGACGCGCGGGCTGCCGGTGAGGTCAGCGAGGATCTCGGTGTGTCCCGGCTGCTCGATGCCCGCCGCCCGGATCGCTTCCTTGTTGATGGGCGCGGTCGCCACGCCGGCGGTACGCCCCGTGAGCGCGCCGTTCACGGCTTCGCGAATGTAGGCGTAGGCCGCCTTCCCGCAGGCCGCCTGGACTTCGCCAGGACGCACGGCGCCCGCGTCGATCGCGCCGCAATCGACCAGCGCCGGTTGGCGAGGCGCCCTTCCGCCTTCCCACTGATTCAGCTTGATAGCGGTCTCCGGGGGCGGCAGGCCGCAGGCGTCCGCCACGCGGCCGAGTACTCCGGCATCACCGAAAACAATGGGAGTGCACTCGGTCAGTACGGCCGGCTCGCGCAGAACCCGGAGGCACAGTTCCGGACCGATCCCGGCCGGATCGCCCATGGTGACGCCCACGAGGGGGACGGATGCTCCGGATGCCACTCCATAAATATTGTCACAAGGCCGGGCATTCGGTATAGAATTAAGACGGCGGGTTTCAGTTGTTTCAGATCTGAATATATGATAGACTTGCCCGCCGACAGGCAGGGATTGCGCCATGCCCACGAGATCCGCTTCCGCCGCGGCGCTCAGCGTGAGCGCGCTGGCAGAGCTAATTTCCACGCTTCAGGCGCGCGGATACCAGGTGATCGGACCGGCCGTCAGGGACGGGACCATCGTTTACTCGCCCATCGAACGGCTGGAGGACCTTCCAGCCGGTTTTTCCATGGAACAGGAGGCCGGCGCATGCCGGCTGGTCAAACGAAACGACGGCGCCGTGTTCGGCTACGCCGCCGGACCGCGCAGCCTTAAGAGTTTCTTTCATCCGGCGGAGATCAAGCTGATCTCGGCCGAGCGGGACAACGGGACGTTCCGGATCGTTTCGGACGCGCCGTCGCCGCCCCGCACTGCGTTCATCGGCGTCCGCGCTTGTGAAATCGCCGCCGTGCGCATCCAGGACCGGGTGCTGCTGGAGGACCGGTACAAGGACACGTTTTACGAGACGCGGCGGGCCCACGCCTTCATTGTCGCCGTGAATTGCACGGCGCCCGCGGACACGTGCTTCTGCGCTTCGACGAACACCGGGCCACGGGCGCGCGAAGGTTTTGACATCGCGCTCACGGAAATCGTCGACGACGGCCGGCACGTCTTTCTGGCCGAGGCCGGCAGCGCGGCGGGGAAAGAGCTGTTGCGGGAACTGCCAAAGGCGGAGCCGGCGGCGGAACTGCGGAAGGCGGCCGAGAAGGCCCTCCAGGACGCCGCCGGGTCGATGAAGCGGCGGCTGGACACGGATGGGCTTGCGCAACTGCTATACGACAACTTCGATCATCCGCACTGGGACGACCTCGCATCGCGGTGTCTGTGCTGCGCCAACTGCACCCTGGTGTGCCCCACCTGCTTCTGCGTCGCCGTCGACGAAGCCAGCGACGTGGACGGTCGCAGCGCGGAGCGCTGGCGCCGGTGGGATTCCTGTTTCACCCAGAGTTTTTCCTATATCCACGGCGGCAGCGTGCGCCACTCGCCCAAATCACGCTATCGCCAGTGGCTCACCCACAAGTTCGCTTCCTGGAGCGACCAGTTCGGAACGCTGGGCTGCGTCGGCTGCGGCCGGTGCATCGCCTGGTGCCCGGTGGGCATCGACGTCACCCGTGAACTCGCCGCGTTCCGGACGTCTCCCGCCGCTGTCAATTCACAAGGAGGGTCCCATGATTAAGAGCAAGAACCTCGTCGAGACATTGAAGGAGCACGCCTTTTTGGCGGGATTCCGGCCGGCGCATATCGACCGGCTCGCGGCGATGGCGCACGAGGTGCACTTCGAGCGCGACCAGGTCATCTTTCGCGAGGGCGACGAGTCGAGTTTCTTCTACCTGATCCTGTCCGGCAAAGTCGCCCTGGAAGTGACGGCGCTTGGCAAGACTCTGCGCGTGCAAACGCTGCGCGAAGGCGAAGAGTTGGGCTGGTCCTCGGCGATGGAGACCAGTTCGAAACACTTCCAGGCGCGCGCGCTGACGGTGGTGCGCGCACTGGCGTTCGACGGCGCGCGGCTCCGCGAGGCGTGTGAGCAGGAATGCGCTTTCGGCTACGCGCTGATGCGGCGGTTGCTGAGCGTCGTCGCCAGCCGGCTACAGGCCTTCCGTCTACAACTACTGGACATGTACTCGCCCGAGGGGCCGAAAACGTCATGAGCGCCCTGACCCTCGCCCCTCCCGACGTGATGATTCCCGTCGCCGCGCGCCTGGCGACAGTCGACAAAGAGACACACGACACCTTCACGTTGACGCTGGCGGCGAACTCCCGTGAGCAGGAGTTGCCCGCGTTCGCGCCGGGCCAGTTCAGCATGCTGTACGTTTTCGCGACGGGGGAACTGCCGATCTCGATCAGCGGCGACCCGGCCGAGCGGGGCAAGCTCGTCTACACGGTACGCTCGGTGGGCAAGGTTACGCATGCGCTGGTCACCAGCAGGCCGGGCGAATCGATCGGCGTCCGCGGACCTTTCGGCACGGCCTGGCCGCTAAAGGAGTCATACGGGCGCGACGTGCTGATCGTCGCGGGCGGCATCGGGCTGGCGCCGCTGCGGCCGGCCATTCTGCACGTGCTGCGGCATCGAGGCGACTACGGGCGGCTCATCGTCCTGTACGGCGCGCGAAGTCCGCAGGACCTGCTGTTCCGCAAGCAGCTTTCGGCCTGGAACTACGTGCCCGACACGCTGATCATCAACACGGTGGACTACGGGGGCCTGAGCTGGCGCGGCAATGTCGGCGTGGTCACCACGCTGTTCCGCCACGTGCGGCTGCAACCGGCGCGCACCACGGCGATGGTGTGCGGTCCGGAGATCATGATGCGATACGTGGTGCGCGAATTGCTTGCCCGCGGGCTCTCCGACGAGGACATCCACCTATCGATGGAGCGCAACATGAAGTGCGCCGTCGGCTTCTGCGGGCACTGCCAGTTGGGTCCGTATTTCGTTTGTAAGGACGGGCCGATTTTCACCTACGGCAAACTGAAGCGCTGGATGGATCGCTATGAGCTCTGACGCAAAACACAAGCCGAAGATCGCGGTCTTCAAGTTCGCCTCGTGCGACGGCTGCCAGTTGAGCCTGCTGGACGCCGAAGAGCATCTGCTCGCGGTGGCGGGCGCGGTGGACATCGCGTACTTCCCGGAGGCTTCGCGCAGGATGCTGAAGGGGCCATACGACATCGGCCTGGTGGAAGGCTCTGTCACCACGCACCACGACGCGCAGCGGATACAGCAGGCGCGGCGGCAGTGCCGGACGCTAGTGACGATCGGCGCCTGCGCCACCGCCGGCGGCATCCAGGCGCTGCGGAACTGGAACGACGTCAACGAGTTCGTCAGCTACGTCTACTCCAATCCGGACTACATTCAGACCCTCAAACAATCCACTCCCATAGCCGAGCACGTGCCGGTTGATTTCGAGCTGCGCGGCTGTCCGATCAACAAGTACCAGTTGGTGGAATTCATCGCCGCGACCTTAGCCGGCCGCAAGCCGAACATTCCCACCTACAGCGTCTGCCTGGAATGCAAGCGGCGCGCCGCCATTTGCGTGGCGGTGGCGCGCGGCCTCGCCTGCCTGGGACCTGTAACGCAAGCCGGCTGCGGCGCTATTTGTCCCGCCTATGGCCGGGGCTGCTACGGCTGCTTCGGCCCGATGGAGAATCCCAACGCCAAGGCGCTGGCCCGGCGGTTCGCCGAGTTGGGGAACGACCGCGAACAGATCCTTCGCGCGTTCCGCAACTTCAACGCCTGGTCGTGGCAGTTCCGCGCGGCCACCGAGGAAAGGGAACAGCAATGAGCGTCCGTGCGAGCGATGCGCCGAAAGGCGCCGTCACCATCAGGGTGGATTGCCTGGCCCGCGTCGAAGGCGAGGGCGGCCTTCAGGTCAAACTGCGGGGCGACCGCGTTCAGGAACTCAAACTGCGCATCTTTGAGCCGCCCCGGCTGTTCGAAGGCTTCTTGCGCGGCCGCCACTTCACCGAAGTCCCCGACATTACGGCGCGCATCTGCGGCATTTGTCCCATCGCTTACCAGATGAGCTCCATCCACGCGCTGGAGCGGGCGCTCGGCGTCGAGATCGATCCGATGACGCGGCTGCTTCGCCGGATTTTCTACTGCGGCGAATGGATCGAGAGCCACGCTCTGCACGTCTACATGCTGCACGCGCCGGATTTCCTTGGCTGCCAGGACGTGATTGAGATGGCCGCCGCGCACAAGCAGGCGGTGAACGACGCGCTGCGGCTGAAGAAGATCGGCAACGACCTGGTAACGCTGATCGGAGGCCGCGAGATCCATCCGGTTTCGGCCGCGGTGGGCGGTTTCTACAAGGTCCCGGCGCGCCGGCAGCTCGAGGGGATGCGGGAAGCCCTGCTCTGGGCGCTGGAGGCCTCGCTGAACACCGTGCGCCTGGTGGCCGGCTTCCATTTTCCCGACTTCGAGCAGGACTACGAGTTCGTCTCGCTATCGCACCCGGACGAATACCCGTTCAACGAAGGCCGCCTGGTTTCCAACCGCGGCATCGACATCGATGTGATGGAGTACGAGGACTGCTTTGCCGAACGGCACGTGCGGCACTCGACGTCGCTGCACTCAGCGGTGCGCGCGCGTGGTTCCTTCCTGGTGGGACCGCTGGCGCGCTTCAATCTCAATTACGAAAAGCTGACGCCGCTGGCTCGCCAGGCGGCCGCGGACGCGGGCCTGGCGCCGCCGTGCCGTAACCAGTTCAAGAGCATCGTCGTGCGGGCCGTGGAACTCGTCTTCGCCTGCGAAGAGGCCTTGCGGCTCATCGACGCCTACGAGCCGCCCGTCACGCCGATGGCGCCGGTGGAGGTCCGCGCGGCGACGGGACAGGCGGTCACCGAGGCGCCGCGCGGCAGCCTTTACCATCGCTACCGGATCGACGATGACGGCATCGTGGTTGACGCGCGGATCATCGCCCCGACCTCGCAGAACCTCCGACGGATCGAGGACGATCTCTGGAGCTTCATACCGAAGATCGCCTCCAAGTCCGTCGACGAAATGACTTGGCAATGCGAGCAGGCCATACGCAATTACGACCCCTGCATCTCCTGCTCCTGCCATTTCCTCAAGCTTCACCTCGAGCGGGCGCCGGAGTGACGCCGCTGGTCATCGGCTGCGGCAATCCGGACCGCGGCGATGACGCGGCGGGGATTCTGGCGGCCCGCCGGCTCAGCGAGTTCGGACTCCCGGCGATCGAGCATTCCGGCGACGGGCTTGCGCTGATCGCCGTCTGGGAAGGCGCCGCGGATGTCATCGTCGTGGATGCGGTCATCACCGGCGCGCCGCCTGGAACGGTCGGCGTCTGGGACGCTCGGACCGCGCCGCCGAACCTGGACGCATTCCGCGGTTCGACGCATCATTTCGGCGTCGCTGAAGCCATCGGTTTGGCCGGCGCGCTGGGCCGCCTCCCGCCGCGGCTCATCATCGTCGGCATTGAAGCGGCCGCCTTCGATCTCGGCGCGCCGGTCTCGGCGGCGGTGCGGTGCGGCATCGACGAAGCGGTCCGGCGGATCGTCGCGTTGGCCGGCCAGCGCTAACCAGGCAGGGCTTCCCTTGATATCCCTTCCGGATATGGAAGTCGAGGAAGCCGGAAGCCAGCTAGAATCGCCCGAGCGTAGGCGTTAATCCCGGCGGCTGGCTTCTTCGGGAGAACGGCTGCTGGACGCCAATCTCTCCAGCGTGCAGCCGAGCAAGATCACCGCGATCTTCGGCCGCGGGATTGCCAATCTCCCCAACCCGGTCATCCGCAGCGGCGTCCCGCTGCTGGGCATCGCCCGCAACCGCTGTAGCTACCAGTACTTCGGCCGGCCGTAGAAATCGTACAGCCGGACTTCGTAGTCTCGATTGACGGGCTGCGAAGGGTTGTACTCCGGACTGTTCCGGACGGCCTCCCGGGTCAGGTCGACGTACACCGAGCGCTCATCCCAGCGAATCGAGGCGATCCACAGCGGCGACACCAGCACCTTTCGACCCGGCAGCCAGTTCCGGGTGTCGATAACCATGTAGCGGATCGCCCAGCGGTCGTCGTCGACAATGAACTCCTCGACGTGGCCGATGTCGCCGTCGATGGCGCCGATGTTGTATCCGGTCACCTCCTTCACGCCGCGGAGATGGGTTTGCGCGTCATGGTCCTCAGGTTGCTCGTTGTCGCGTTCCACAACACCCGGTTCGTCGGCCACCGCGACGTAGGTCGGCGCCGGCGTCGGTATGTAGGCCATCTCTCCGGGGGGCGGCGTCACCCAGTAGGCCGGCCAGCCGTAGTAGCGGTGCAACTCCGTCTCGTACTTGCGGGAGACCGTCTTATCCGTATCGATCCCCGGGCTGTTCTCGATCTGGCGCTTGTTCAGCGAAACCGGGATGGTCTGGTTGCTCCAGTCGGGTTGACCGAAGCTGGCGGGCGAGAGCAGCACCTGGCGGCCGGATAGCCACCCTCCGGTATCGCCGACGATGTACCGGATCTCCCAGGTCCGGTCGTCGAAAGCGAGATCGTCCACGCTGCCGATCGCGCCATCCACGGCGGCGAGCTTATAACCGATTATCTCTTTTGTCGATCGCAACATACCAGAACCCTCCCGCGGCCGGCTTGACGACCGCTCCATCAGGGAGACTCGAATCGGCGCCCGGGGGTTTCACCGCCGGTTCGTATTCGCCCTCGATGGCTGTTCCAGCCCAGGCCGTTCTTCGGGACGAGCCACTCCTGGTTGGGTAATAGTACCCAAGTCTAGCCATATAACCCAACCGGGCGGCGCGGTTGCGGGGGTTCTAGGGGGCTGAAAAATGGAGATTTAGGTCCATAACTAGGCCGCAGAGGGCGATGGCCTCAGGCGTGCTCGGGTGCACTACCTTGTAGTGAAATTCTGCGATTGCTCAGAGACTCAAAGGTGCCAGTAATGATCGCGAGATTACTGTCTACAAAGCTGCTGCGCGTCAGCGTGGCGTTTTTGCTGGTGGTTGGGTCGTTCGCGCTGATCAGCGCGACCAAACCGACATATTCGACCTTGGACAAGGCCTTCTATGCGGACCCGAACACCATTAACTTCGTCCGGCCGGGGCTGGACATCCAGATTCTGGGGGCAGAGATCGCCACCGACGGCACGATGACCGCCAGAGTCAAGTTCACCGATCCGAGGGGACTTGCGCTGGACCGAACCGGGGTCAACACTCCCGGCGCGGTCTCGGCCAGTTTGGTCATGGGGACCATCCCCAGGGGGCAAAAGCAATACATAACCTACACCGTCCGAACCCAGACCAGCCCCATCACCGGCGTAGCGGCGGTGCAATCGGCGGCCGACACCGGAGGGCGCTGGCAGGAGACGGCGCCCGGCGAGTACCTATACACGTTTGGGACGAAAGCGCCGGCGGACATCGACCGTTCGGCCACGCACACGGTGGGCGTCTACGGCAACCGGAACCTGACCGAGTTCGACCTCGGCGTGTACTTGAAGGAAGTCACGCATGATTTCGTTCCGGATGGTTCGCCGGTGACGGTGGTCCGCGATGTCATCAATACGGCGAGCTGCAACAAGTGCCACGACCGGCTGCAACTGCACGGCGAGACCGGCCGCACCACGATGGAAGGCTGCTCGCTCTGCCACAACCCGATGACGGTGGACCCCGATACGGGCAACACCGTGGATATGAAAGTCATGATCCACAAGATCCATCGCGGGCGCTTTCTTCCGAGCGTTGTCGCCGGCGGCGAGTATGTCATCATCGGGAACCGCCAGAGCGTGCACGACTTCTCGGGCGTCACCTTCTCGCCGCTCGATCCGGAGGGCGACACCACCCGACAGTGCCAGGTATGCCACCGCTCTGACGTCGGGGCCACCCAGCACGACGCCTGGCTGACGAACCCCAGCCGCGAGGCTTGCGGTTCCTGTCACGACAACGTCAATTTCGCTACCGGTGAAAATCACGCGAACCTGCCCCAGCCGACGGACAATCTCTGCTCGACCTGTCACATCCCCGAGGGCGAACTCGAATTCGACATCTCGATCAAGGGCGCGCACACCACCTCCCGCTTCTCGCGCCAGTTGCCCGGCGTGGTCTTCGACATCACGAACATCCAGGACGGGGCGGCGGGCAAGGCGCCGACCGTCACCTTCACCCTGAAGGACAAGACGGGCGCTCCGCTCGCGCCGTCGACCTTCAGCAGCCTGTCGCTGGTGTTGGCCGGTCCGACCACGGATTACACGACGTACATTCGCCAGGACGTTAGGGCTGCCGCCACCGGCTCGGGCGATCGCTGGACCTACACCTTCACCCGGCCGATTCCGGAAGGCGCCAGCGGAAGCTGGTCCATGAGCATCGAGGGCCGGCGCTCCCTGCCGATCACCGACCGCGGCGCGCAACGAAACGTTAACGATGCCGGCAACAACGTGGTCAAGTACTTCTCGCTCGACAGCTCCCCCGTCACGCCGCGCCGGCAGGTGGTGGATCTGGCGAAGTGCAACGACTGCCATGTCAGCCTCACGATTCACGGCAGTCTGCGAAATCAAACCGAGTACTGCGTGGTGTGTCACAACCCGCGGGAGACGGACGCCGTGGTGCGGCCGGCCGAGCAGATGCCGCCGGAAGGCATCGACTTCCGCGCGATGATTCATCGCATCCACAGCGGGGCCGAACTGGGCCGCGACTACACGATTTACGGTTTCGGCAGCCGTCCCATAAACTTCAACAATGTCCACTTCACGTCGATGGTCGGGCGAAACAACTGCAACCTCTGCCATGTCAACAACTCGCAGCAGTTGCCGCTCAGCCAGACGCATGTCGACGTCACCGATCCGCGCGGGTTCCTGAATCCGGTGGGACCCACCACGATCGCTTGTCTGGGCTGCCACGACAACATCCAGGCGGCGTCTCACGCCCTGGTGAACACGTCGGCGCTGGGCGAAAGCTGCTCCGCGTGCCATGGCCCCGGCAAGCAGTTCAGCCTGGATCGCGTACACGCCGAGTAACGTCGCGATGGCCGGAATCGCCTCTTTCCGGCGGCTGGAGAGGCGGAGCAACGCTCCGCCTCTGTTCGCCTTTGCGACGGTTCTCGCCGCCGTCGTTCTTTTTTCGCATACCATTGTGGCTCAGCAGGCGGAGCAGCCCGAGGGCGGCGCCGCTTCCCCCGAGGAACAGACCCAATATGCGGGTTCGGAGATGTGTCAGGCCTGTCACGAGGACATCTTCTCCACGTTTCAGAAGAAGAATCCGCACGCGGTCGTCGAGACCCAGCCGAAGCACGGCTGGGAGGGAAGGGCCTGCGAATCCTGTCACGGCCCCGGCGCCAAACACTCCGAATCGGCGGACGCAGGCGAGATCCTGAATCCCGCCAAGCTCTCGCCAGCGAGGACCGACGCAATCTGCCTGAACTGCCACCTCAACACGCCCACCCATGTCGGCCGCGTGCAAGGCGGTCACGCCAAGGGGCAGGTGAGCTGCGTAGGCTGTCACCCGGTCCACCACGCCGTCGATGGCGAAATGGCTCAACGCCGCCACTCTCGCATCAATGCCCAGTGCGCTGCATGCCATACCGACGTCTGGGCGTCGTTCCAGCGGCCGCACGCGCACCGGTTGGAACAGCGGGCGATGTCCTGCGTCGATTGCCACAACCCGCACGGGAGCTTCCTGCCGCGCAACCTGCAAACGGCGCTCGCGAACGAACCCGGCTGCTTTAAATGTCACGGCGACAAGCGCGGACCGTTCGTCTTCGAGCACGCTCCGGTGCGGCTGGACGGATGCGGATCATGCCACGAGCCCCATGGCTCGGCCAATCCCCGGATGCTGATCCGGCATGAAGTCTCCAACCTGTGCCTGGAGTGTCACTCCAACATCTTCAGCCCGACCGGCGCGACGGCTTCCGGAGTCCCCGGCGGCATTCCCACGGGTTTCCACGATCTGCGCAGCGCCAGGTTCCGCAATTGCACGATCTGCCACGTGAAGGTCCACGGATCGCACGTTAACCGGGATTTCCTCCGATGAAACGGCTCACTCTGATTCCGCTCCTGCCGCTGTTGGCGCCCCTGGTTCCGGCGCAGGAACAGAAAGCCGAGTCGCCGGCGCCGGTCCAGGAGCAGGCGGCCTCGGGGACGCTCGACGTGGGTTACCGTTGGGTTTCCGATGTCGGGGGAAATTGGAGCGCTTACCGCTCGGTGGTCAATCTCAACGACGGCTTCCGCGTCCTCGGCCTGGATTTTCAGGTGCGCGATTCGAAGAAGAAGCTGTTCGATACGCTGACCCTGTTCGCGAATAACTGGGGCGACCCGTACAATGTCAGCCGCCTGGAAGCCGAACGCTCCGGCGCATACCGGCTCACATTCGACTACCGGAACATCGCCTATTACAACTTCCTGCCGTCGTTCGCCAACCCGTTGCTCGGCCAGGGCAATCTCATCAGCCAGCGGTCCTTCGATATGCGACGGCGGCTGTGGAATTCCGAACTGGAACTGCGTCCGGGCAAGCGCGTGATCCCCTATATCGGCTTCAGCCGCGATTCCGGCTTCGGAACCGGCATCACGCCGTTCGTCGCCACCGCCAACGAGTATCCGGTAGCCACCGACCTCGACGATCAGACGAACTACTACCGGGGCGGCGTTCGCCTGGAGTTCAATCGCTGGCACGCCACACTGGAACAGGGCGGCACGACGTTCAAGGACGACCAGCGGGTTTTCACCAACGACCGCAACCTCGGCAACCGCGGCGTCCCGTTGCTCGGCCAGACGCTTGTGCTCGACCGGGTGAACGAGGCGTACGGCATCCGCGGCCGCAGCGTCTTCAGCCGCGGCCTGCTGACCGCCGCGCCCGCGAAGTGGGTGAACCTCTACGGCCAGTTCCGGTTCAGCCAGCCCCGCACCGACGTCCGGCATTCCGCCGATGCCCAGGGGCTCTTCGTCCTGGGCGCCACGCGGTTCTTCAACGGGCAGCAGATTCTCAACTCAGGTGGCGCCAAGCAGCCGCACACCTCGGGCAATTTCAGCGTCGAACTGCGTCCACACGCCAGAGTCCGCGTGGTGGAGAGCATTATGACAGACCGCCTCCACAACGGTTCGTCCCTGCTGCTCACCGAGCAGTTTCTCTTCGCCGCCGCTCCAAACGAGACGCGCACCCTGTTCTCGGCCGATCGGCTGGCGTTGAACTACAACCGGCAGCAGGCGGACCTCTTTGTCGATGTCACCTCCCGGCTCACGCTGCGCGGCGGCCATCGTTACGAATGGGGCGATTCGACATTCCGGCCGGCGACGTTGAACCCCTCGGGCTTACCCGAAAACGGCGAACTCAAACGAAATGTCGGAATGTTCGGATTCAATTACCGCGCCACCCAACGGCTCTCCGTGAACACGGATTACGAAGGCGCCTCCGCCGGCAGCACCTACTTCCGCACCAGCCTGCACAATTACCATCGCTTCCGCGCGCGCGTCCGCTTTCAGGCGAGGACGTCGCTGCAGGTGGCGGCGAATCTGCATCTGCTCGACAACGAAAACCCCGCCACGGGCATCGAATACGACGCGCGCAATCTGGCCGGGACCCTTTCTTTCCAGTGGAATCCGGCAAACAACAAACGCGTTTCGCTGCTCGGCGACTATACCTACTCGTCGTATCGCTCCGATATCATGTTCCTGTTGCCGCCGTTCTATACGCCGGCCGAATCCCGCTATCGCGACAACGGCCACTCCATCACCGGCCTTATGGAAGTGAACCTTCCCGCCGCCGGCGCCGCCGTGACGCCGAAAATCAGCGTCGGCGGCTCGATGTTCACCTCGTCGGGCAGCCGGCCGACGGATTACTATCAGCCGTTCGGACGTTTCCTGCTCCCCCTTCACCGGAACGTTGCGTGCTATGCTGAATGGCGATGGTTCGGCTTGTCGCAGGCCGCCTACGTGTTTGAGGGGTTTAGGACCCATCACACCATCGTCGGTCTCCGCCTGTCTCTGTGAAGCGGTAACCGCGCGTCTGGGTCGTTGTCTAACGTGCAGAGGCCGGCCGAGCGCCGGACGGGCAAGTCTAACCTGGAGGGTCGAATGTTACGGTTCACGCGCGTCCTCGCAACGCTATTGTTGTCGCTATCCGCCGCCGCTCTGGGGGATACCATTCCTGGAGACGCCGCCCGCGGCGCGGAGGTCTTCAAAGCGCAGAAATGCGTCACGTGTCATAGCATCAGCGGCGAGGGCGGCAAGTCCGCGCCGGACCTGTCCAAGCGTCCCACCGGCCAGTACTCGCCGTCACTCATGGCCGCGGCCATCTGGAACCACGGACCGCAGATGTGGTCCGCGATGGAGGCGGCTGGCATCTCCCGCCCGCAGCTCACCGCCGATGAAGCCGCCGACCTGTTCGCCCACTTCTACGCCTTTCGTTACTTCGAGCAACCGGGCGACGCCGCCCGCGGCAAGCGGCTGTTCGAATCCAAGGGATGCGAGGGCTGCCACGGCGCCGCGTCCAAGGCCGGCGCCCCTCCCATTCGCAAGTGGCCGTCCGTGACCGATTCCATCCAGTTCGCCCGCGAGCTTTGGAACCACGCCCCCAAGATGCAGACGGCGATGGGCAAAACCGCGTGGCCGACTCTCAGCGCCCAGGAGATGAGCGACATCCTGGTCTACGTCCAAAGCCAGCCGGATGTCCGCAAGGCTCCGCGCCGGTTCGCTCCGGCCTCGGCCACGACGGGCGAGGTGCTCTTCCGGGAAAAGGGTTGCGCGGACTGCCACACCGGCGCCCAGGCTCTGAGGGGTAGGGGCCAGGGTCAGACCATAGCCGGCCTCGCCGCCGCCATGTGGAATCACGCTCCACAGATGCGCGGCAAGGCGCGCGAATTGCGGCCCGAGGAGATGACGCGGCTGGTGGGCTATCTCTGGTCCATTCAGTACTTTGACCCTCCAGGCGACCCTTCGCGCGGCAGCCGGGTGGTAGAAGAGAAGAAATGCTCGTCCTGCCACGGAGTAGCCGGCAGCGGCGCGCCGTCGTTCTCCAGTCTGGCCGGCAAGATCGACAGCATCACCTTTGTTTCCGACACCTGGAAACACGGACCGGACATGTTGGCCGAGATGCGCAAGAGGAACGTCGAGTGGCCGCGGTTTGAGAAGAACCAGCTCTCCGACGTGCTGGCCTACATCAATTCGCTCTAGTCGGGCGTTTTCGCCTGACCCTTCCTGCCGCGAAGGCGTAAGGCAAAGGCTTGTATCCGCGTGGAACCAACGTATATCTCTCATTGAATCAAAGACATAGCTGAATTCCCGGCGAGATGGGCGACCGCCGTCGGCGACTATGTCCATGGTGGACTGGCTCGTCACAGACCTGCCGCACTTGCTCGATGCGGCTATCGCCGCTGCCCTGGCGCCTCTCGCCGCGTGGATTGTGCTGAGCGGTCTCGACGACCTGGTTGTCCTGTTCGCCTTCCTTCATTCATGGGCGCACGGTCCTCCGGCGGACAAGAGCCTGGCCGGCCCGTCGCAACGGGTAGCGATCTTCGTGCCCTGCTGGCGCGAGCACGAGGTGATCGGGGACATGGTGGAGCACAACATCGCCGCGATCCGGCACGACCGTTTTGCTTTCTTCATCGGCGCTTATCCCAACGATGACCCGACCGTGGAAGCTGTGCGCGCGCTGGAACAGCGCTTCGATAACGTCCACCTGTGCCTGTGCCCCCACGATGGTCCGACCTCGAAAGCGGATTGCATGAACTGGATCTACCAGGGGATGCTCGACTACGAGGAGCGCCAAGGTCCGCCTTTCGATCTCATGGTGATCCACGACGCCGAGGATCTCATCCACCCCGATGAGCTGGGCGTCATCGGCGCCTATGCCCGGGATTACGACATGATCCAGATCCCGGTTTTGCCCTTGCCCACGCCATTCTGGGAATTCACGCATGGCCTCTACTGCGACGACTTCGCCGAGTTTCACTCCAAAGACTTCCCCGCACGGCAGGCCATGGGCGGATTCGTGCCCTCCTGCGGCGTGGGAACCGGCTACACGCGCAAGACCCTGGAACGGTTGGCCGACAAGCACTCCAACGTTCTATTCGAACCTTCGTGTCTCACCGAAGACTACGAAAACGGCCTTCGGCTCAAGCAACTCGGCTGCCGCCAGTTGTTTCTGCCGTTGAAACGTTCATCGGGAGCGCCCGTCGCCACTCGCGAATACTTCCCCAGAACCTTTCGGAGCGCCGTGAAACAGCGCACGCGTTGGGTGACAGGGATCGCGCTGCAGACCTGGGAACACCACGGCTGGTCGTCCAGCCTGCGGCAGGCCTACTGGCTGTGGAGGGACCGGAAAGGGCTGGTCGGAAATCCGGTTAGCCTGCTGTCGAACTTTCTGTTCGCCTACGGCGCCGTCACCTGCGTTGCCGCGGGCTTGGCCGGGACCGAGTGGCGTCTCGGCAACACGCTGGCCATCCCGTTTATGCTCAAGCTTCTCGGCGTCACGCTTGGCTTGCAGGTAATCCACACGACAGCGAGGATGGCCTGCGTCGGGCGGATCTATGGGCTGCTGTTTGCCCTCGGAGTTCCTTTTCGCATGATATATGGAAACCTGATCAATTCACTTGCTACGGTCTGGGCCCTGTTCCGTTACGGCCGCGCCCGCCTTCGGCGTCAGCCCTTGGTTTGGGTAAAGACCGATCACGCCTACCCGTCGCGCGCCGCCTTGCTGACCCACAAGAAGCCGCTCGAGGACATTCTTGTCGGCTCCGGCTACATTCCCGAGAAGCTGATGCGGTTGGCTCGCGCCGCCAAACCGGAGGGCATCGACATTGGGGAGTTCGTGCTCGAGGCGGGCCTGCTGACCGAAGAGCAACTCTACGAGGCGATGAGTCTTCAAACCGGCCTGTCGCTGCTGGACGTGCCACCCGAACAGGTACCGCGCCGGATCGCCCGCACCTTGCCTTCGAGCGTCGTCCGCAAGTGGCGCGTTTTGCCCGTCCGGGTCGAAAATGGCCACCTCCACCTGGCCAGCCCCCGGTTCCCGAGCGACGAACTCCACCAGGTGCTCCGGAAGTACACCCGGCTCAAAGTCCGCATGGAGCTCGTCACGCCCACCAACTTCCAGCGTCTCGCCGAGCAACTCCTCTGAATCCGCCCGGCGCCCACGTTCCGTCCGCCAAAGCTGCCGGACCGAAAGCGCCCGACGTTCACGGCCATAGTATGATGGGCGCACGATGCAGCACGGCGCGTGGAAAGTAGTCGGCGTTCTCGCTCTCGCGATTGCTTCGGTTTGCCCAGGTTCAGGAGAAAGCGCGATGCTCGACGACCTTGTCTTTTATGCTTCCTTCGACCGCGAGGTGAAGGGCGATTTCGGAGGCGGCGCGCTCTCGCCCGGGACGCGTTTCAACCACGAAACCGAAAAAGGGCAGTTCGTGTTCGAGAGCGGGTACGATCCCCGGGTGTTCCGGATCGCGGCCGGCGAGGGCATCCACGGCGGGGCGCTGGAGGCCGCCGACATCCTGCCGCGCAACGGGCGCATCTATTTCCCCGCCAAAGGCAATCTCCCGTACGCAAAGGGCGGCTGGGGCGGCAGCGTCTCGTTCTGGATGAAGACCGATCCCAACACGATGCTGAAGACGCGCTTCTGCGATCCCATTCAGATCACCCAGAAAGGCGCCACCAACGGCGGGCTCTGGGTGGACTTTCCCGATACGTCGCCGCGCGATTTCCGCCTCGGCGCGTTCCAATCGGAAGGAAACGGGCGCAGCCAGATTTCGGAGTCCGACCCCGACGCGCCGCTCGTCGTCGTGAAGGAGGTCGGGTTCAAGACGGCCGACTGGCATCACATCGTTTTCACTTGGAGGAACTTCGACACGGGCCGCGACGACGCCGAGGCGGCGCTGTACATCGACGGCGCCCGCGCCGGCTCGATCGGCAATCGCGCCATTACCATGGACTGGGACATCGAGAAGACGGGAATCTACGTTGCCGTGGGCTATATCGGCCTGCTGGACGAACTCGCCGTTTTTCGCCGTCCCCTCACCACCGACGAGATCGCGCAGCTTGGGAAACAGCCGGGCCTGCTGGCGGAACGGAAGACCCGCTGACCCCTCACCTGCCGGGAGGTCGCAGCTCGGCCGAAACGGCGGGACCCGCCGCGCGGCGCGCATCGGCCAATCCGGCGGCGGCGCGTCCGAACTCGGGGTACTGTTCCAGCGCCTGGCGGAACGCCGCCTCCGCCACCGCCGGCCTGCCGGCTTTCAGCGCGAACTGTCCCAGCGCCAGCGCGACGGGCCGGGGATACGAAGGCGGTTCGTTGTAGCGAAGCGAGCGCTCCCGCTTCACGGCATCGTCGAGCACCCGCAGCGCGCGGTCCACGCGTCCCGCCGCGAACGCGATGTGGCCATCGAGTTCCACCCGCGCTGTTTCGAGCGGCGGCGGAACGTCGCCGATCGCTTTCCGCAAATCCGACAGCGCCCGCGTCATCTGTTTCGCGCTGCTCTTTGCGCTCTTCATGTCTCCACGCGCCGCGTGCGCCAGACCCTCCGCCCAATAGCGCCAGGCGCGTTCGCGCGGCTTGTTGTATACCGGCAGCGTCTCGCCGTCAAGGATCGCGTCCCACTTCTCGCCATGCACCAGCGCCAGCATCATGGCGAACCAACCCTGCCGGTAGGCGGTGCGGAAGTTGTCCACCTGCGAGGCCTCGCGCGGATTCTCTTTAATTGCCAGCAGCTCGCGCGCGTTCTCCATCGCCCGGCCGTACTGTCCCATGAACGCCAGGCTCGAAGCCAGGAAGTGGACGTTGTGCCCGTGGTGACCCGCGCCGTACAGGCTGTCGGCTTTCATGTAGCCGCGCTCGTTGGCCGCCGCGGCCTCAAACGCCCCGACGCCCTCTTCCCACTTGCCGGTCTGCGCCCAGATGTGTCCCGGCATGTGCAGCGCGTGCGGGATGTTGGGCACAAGCTCCGGATACCGGCGGCAGCTTTCCCAGGCTTCGCTCGCGAACGACGAGCCTTCCCAAGCGTGGATCACGTAGTGATGCACGCCCATGTGGTCGGGCGCTCTTTTCAGGAGTTCGCGCAGGATTTCGACCGCCTCCATCGAGCCCGGCCGGGGCCGCAGGTCCGGCTTGGTGAAGCCGCTCATCAGGTGGAGCGCCAGGTAGCTCTTCGCTTCCACTTCATCCGGGTAGGCCGCGACGATCGCGCGCAGACCGCCGATGTAGGCGGCGTCGGGATCGGCCGATGCGCGCCGCGCGACAATCGAGGCAATGTACAGCTTCTCGAGTTCGGTGGCCCGGCCCGGGACGAGGCTGAGCTCGCGCGCTTTGCGGGCCGCCGTCACCGCGCGCCCCTCCGAGCCTTGCGGAACCGCCGCCTTCCTCGCCCGTTTCGAAGGCCCCGGCGCGTCCCGCACAAGCTGAAAGCGCGGACGGTAGTCGCCGGCGGCCACCATGGCGATGCCCCAGTGCGGCATCGGCGCCTCCGGATCGAGCGCCGCCGCCTGGAGGAACGAGCGTTCCGCCTCCACCGCCCAGAACGAGTGCATCTGCGCCACGCCCTGGTTAAAGAACTTCCGCGCCTCTTCGCTCCGGGTCGTGATCGGGAAATCGATGGGCCCTTGCCCGGGCAGCAGCTTTGCCGGCAGCGATGGCGGCACGCTTTGCGGCGGAGGCGCGCACAGGTCCTTGGAAGCCGTCTGGGCGGCCAGGCACGCTGCGAACGCCACCGCGAGTCCCAGTCTCACCATGGTTTCTCCATCTCCTTTTGAATCAGGTCGCCCAGCTGCCGCGCGCTGTAGCCCGGCCCGTCCACCAGGGCCGCGAGCCTGCCGTCGCGCGTCACCACCCCAGTCTTCGAGGTGTGCGTGATCAGTCCCTCCTCGGGCCAATAGACCATGCCGAATGCGCCCGCGACGCGCCGCACCTCCTCGATGGATCCGGTGAGAAAGCGCCAGCCCTCGGCCCGCGTGTTCCAGATTTTAGCGTATTTCCGCAGTTCCGAGGGCGTGTCGTGCTCCGGATCGATTGTCACCGACAGCAGCGCCAGGTCCCGTCCCAGCCGCTCGCCGAAACGACGCTGCAGCCCCGCGAAATTCGCCGCCAGCCGCGGACACACCTCCGGCAGCGGGCATCGCGTGTAAATGAAGTTGACTGCCACCACGCGCCCGCGCAGGTCCGCCAGGCGTACGCGCACGCCGTTCTGGTCGGTCAGCGAGAAATCCGGGACAGCCGCTCCAAGTGGAACCTTCTCCGGCGGCTCGGGCAGCGCGATCCGGTCGCCCTGGTCTTCCACCACCCCGCCCGCCGCTCCGGGCCGGATTCGAATGCTCTCCAGGCGCGATTGTCCCCTGCGCACCACGAGCCGGGATTCGACCTCGGCGCCCGGCCGCAGCGCGCGCAACTCCCGCTCGCGCCGCGCGGTGAACGGCATCACCATGGCGTCCATGTACCCGGGGATCGCCTTGTGCGAGAGCACCACCCTGCGCGCCGGCGGGTCCACTTCGAGCACCATGCCTTCCAGGCGGTACCGCTTCGCGCACCCGAACGCCAAGGCGGACAGGGTCAGCGCCGCCCATATCAGACGCCGCCTCGCTCGCGCCGTCTTGCTCACAACATGCCCCAATATCGATTAGCGTAACACCCGCGTCTTCGCGCAATCGTGGCGAGCGGCGCCCGCGTTCGGTAGAATCGGCTTTGTAGATGGCGTCGCGGCGGCGCCCCGCTGATGCGCACCCTTGAAACCTCGGAGATCTCGAAAGCTTACCGCGGCCGCAAGGTGGTGGATGACGTTTCGGTGAGGGTGGTCCAGGGCGAAGTGGTCGGCCTGCTGGGCCCCAACGGAGCGGGCAAGACGACGTCGTTCTACATGATCGTCGGCCTTATCACGCCCGATTCCGGGCGCGTCCTGCTGGACGGCGAAGACATCACTGCCCTGCCCATGTACCGCCGCGCGCGCCTCGGCGTGAGCTACCTGCCGCAGGAACCCTCCGTCTTTCGCAAGCTCACCGTGGAAGAGAACCTGATGGCGATTCTCGAAACCATGCCCCTCAGCGGCCACGAGCGCCGGGAGCGTATGGAGTCGCTAATCGAGCAATTGGGCCTGGAGCGCGTCCGCCTCAACAAGGGCTACAACCTGTCCGGCGGCGAGCGCCGCCGCGTAGAGATCGCGCGTTCGCTGGTCATCCAGCCGAGTTTCCTCCTGCTCGACGAGCCCTTCTCCGGCATCGACCCCATCCAGGTGCGCGAGTTGCAGCGCATCATCTCCTCGCTGAAAAGCTCCGGCATCGGAATACTCGTCACCGACCACAACGTGCGCGAGACGCTGGCGGTCACCGACCGCGCCTACATCATCAACAACGGCCAGATCTTCCGCTCCGGAAGTCCCGAGGACCTGGGCCGCGACCCGGACGTGCGCCGCGTCTACCTCGGCGAGTCGTTCCAGTTCGAAGTCGGCCGCTGGCGCTAATAACTCCCCACCGACGTTTCGCAAGCAACGGCGGGGACTGGCGCCGCGAATTGTGCCGCGCCTGTCCTACGAGCCACCTTGGGCAATCGTCTTCAGGATGCGGACAGCCGAGTCGTCATCGAAGTTGAACTCGTTCGGTACGGCTTAACGGCATTCGCGACTCGGGCGTGCAGACCATAAGGGCGTGCAGACCATAAGATGGTTCGAGAGGAAACGGCGCTGTGGCGCTACTGCTCAACGCGATCGGCCTGGCGAAATCGTACGGACCCGCTCCCCTGTTCCAGGGAATCTCGCTCACCATCTCCGAAGGCGACCGGCTTTGCCTCATCGGACCCAATGGATCGGGAAAATCGACACTGCTCGATATGCTCGCCGGCTTGCGGGCGCCGGACGCCGGGGAGGTAGCGCTCCGCAAGGGGACGCGGCGCGGATACGTCGCGCAACATTCCGTCTTCGAGCCACGAATCACCGTCGGGGAGGTGGCGCGGCGCGCAACGGAGCGGGCCGGGATTCCGGAGGCGGAACGTAGGGCGCTCGAGGCCGAGGCGCTCGGACGGTCTGGCTTCGACGACTTCGATCTCGAAGCGGCCTCGCTCTCCGGCGGGTGGCAGAAACGCCTCGCCATCGCCGAGGCGCTGGTTCAGGCGCCCGACATTCTCCTGCTCGACGAACCTACGAATCACCTGGACATCGGCGGCATCGAGTGGCTGGAAGAGCTCGTGAAGAACGCTCCGCTCGCCTTTGTTATCGTCAGCCACGACCGCTATTTCCTGGAAAACATCGCCACCGACGTCGCCGAATTGAGTCCGGCATACGGCGGCGGGTTGTTGCGCGTGAAGGGGATCTACAGCGCCTTTCTCGAAAAAAAGGGCGAGTTTCTTCACGCCCAGGCGAAGCGGCAGGAGGCGCTGGAAAACCGGGTGCGCGTTGAGCTGGAGTGGCTGCGGCGTGGCCCGAAAGCCCGGGGGACGAAGGCGAAAGCTCGGATCGACGCGGCGCGCGGCATGATCGCCGAACTGGCGGACCTTAACGCCCGAAGCCGGACGGCCGTCGCCGGCGTGGACTTCACCGCCACCGACCGTCGAACGAAGCGGCTCGTCGAACTGGAGGATGTCGCCTGCGCGTTCAGCGGCCGGACGCTGTTCGGGAACCTGAATTTCGCCATCACGGCCGGCATGAGGGTTGGGGTCGTCGGGCCGAACGGCAGCGGAAAGACGAGCCTGCTTCGCCTCGTCCGGGGCGGGATCGCGCCGGCAACGGGCGAGATCCGCCGCGCCGAGGGGCTGCGGGTGACGTATTTCGATCAGAGCAGGCGGCTGGATGAGAATCGGACCCTTCGCCGCGCGCTGGCGCCGGACAGCGACTCGGTGGTCTATCGCGATCGCGCCATCCACGTCAACGCGTGGGCGGCGCGGTTCTTGTTCACCCAGGAGCAGTTGAGCCAGCCGGTCGGCCGGCTGTCGGGCGGCGAGCGGGCTCGCGTTCTCATCGCGAACCTGATGCTGGAGCCGGCGGACCTGCTGTTGCTGGACGAACCGACGAACGATCTCGACATACCGACGCTCGAGATTCTGGAGGAAAGCCTGCTCGAATTCACGGGCGCCGTCGCGCTGGTGACCCACGACCGATACCTGCTGGACCGCGTCTGTACGGTGGTTCTCGGTCTGGACGGAGCGGGCCGCGCCGAGCGGTTCGCCGACTATTCCCAATGGGAGGCGTGGGAGGCCGAGAGCAAGCGGACGAAGACGGAAACGAGGAAGCAGGCGCCGGCGGCCAGGGCGCGGGCGGCGGCTCCGGAAAGAAAGAAGCTCTCCTATATCGAAGGCCGCGAGTACGCCGGCATCGAGCAAAAGATCGCCGAGGCCGAGGAACTGCTACGGTTGAAGCGCTCCGCGCTGGAAGACCCGGCGATGGTGCGCGACGGGCGGCGGCTCCAGGAACTCTGGCGGGAGATTGAGGCGGACCAAGCCGCCGTCGAGGCCCTGTATGCTCGTTGGGCCGAGCTGGAGGAGAAACTCCAGCTCTGAAAAGAGGCGCTGATTTCTGGAGTGGCAGTCACTCGGGCGGCATAGGGCCCCAACGCGAACAAGATTCGCGTCCGTTTCTAAGATCCTTGCGGAGCCTCGCTGAATGCGGGCAGGCGCAATCCACGGAGCGGCGTCCGGAACGACGATCACCAAGCTGAGGCGTTCGAGTGTCCGGCGATCCTCCTCAAGGTCAACCCACGCAATGACGCAGCGGAACGCCAAGCCGCTCGACCCCGGCGCTTCCGCGGGATAAGGACCCGCTTCTCCGGTACAATCGGTGCATGTCAGATTTGTTGCCGCTGACGCGGCGCCAATTGCTGGGGACCGGACCCGCGGCGCTGCTGGCGCAGTCCTCCAGGCCGCCTCACCGTCCGAAGGTCGCCGCCATTTGCACGATCTACTTCAAGTACTCGCACGCGCAGCACATTGTGGATCGCTTTTTGGAAGGCTACGGGTGGGAAGGCGATCACCACCGGCCGCCGATGGACCTGGTTTCGCTGTGGGTGGACCAGGTCGGCGAGGGCGATCTCAGCCGCGAGCGCGCGTCGCGCTTTCCTGCGATGAAGATCTATCCGACGATCGCGGAAGCGCTCACGCTCGGCGGGGGGAAACTCGCCGTGGACGCCGTGCTGCTCATCGGAGAGCACGGCCGCTACAAGCGCAATGAAAAGGGCCAGAGGCTCTATCCGCGCTACGAGTTTTTCAAAGAGATCGCGAAGGTGTTCGAGTCGAGCGGTCGCGCGGTTCCGGTGTTTAACGACAAGCACCTGTCGTGGAACTGGGAGTGGGCGCGCGAGATGTACGACGATTCACGCCGGCTGGGCTTCGCGTTCATGGCCGGCTCGAGCCTGCCCGTCACCTGGCGCACGCCGTCGCTCGAAATGCCGGCGGACGTCAACGTGAGCGAAGCGATGTGCGTGGCCTACGGCGGCGTGGACAGCTACGACTTTCACGCGCTGGAGACGCTCCAATGCATGGTGGAGCGGCGCAAAGGCGGCGAAACGGGAGTGACGTGGCTGGAAGCCTATCGCGGCGACCGTTTCTGGAAAGCCTTCCGCGAGGGCGTCTGGCCGCGCGAACTGGCGGAAGCGGCGCTGTGCCGCAGCCACACGCTGACGCCGTCCCGTGCCGGATTCAACAACGATTTCCCGGCGCTCGAGGACATGGAGCGCCTGGTGAAGAACCCCGTCGCGTACCGGTATCGGCACGCCGACGGCCTGATGTGCACGATGCTGCTGATGAACGGGCTGGTGCAGGATTTCAACTTCGCCGCGCGCATCGACGGGCGCAAGAAGCCGTTCTCCGTGCAGATGTACCTTCCGATGCCGCCGGCGCGCACCAGCCTGGCGAACTTCTTCAGTCCCTTGGTTAACAACGTCGAGAAGATGTTCCTCTTGGGCAAACCGGCGTACCCGGCGGAGCGGACGCTGCTCACCACCGGGCTCACGGCCGCGGGCGTCGAGAGCCTGCACCTCGGCGAGAAGCGCTACGAGACCCCGCACCTGGCGAACATCGCCTATCAAGCCACGAAGGAATCGACATTCTGGAGGACATGATGCCGAAACGAGTCGCCGTCGTCACCACCATCTGGCGCTACTTGTCGCACGCGCAACACATGGGCGACCGGTTTCTCATCGGCTACCCGCACGAAGGCGAATGGCGCAAGCCGGATCTGAAGGTGGTTTCGCTGTACGTCGATCAGAAGCCCGAAGCCGATCAGAGCGGGGAGCGCGCGAAGGAGTTCGGGTTCCAGGTCTACCCGTCAATCTCCGAAACGCTGCGCTGCGGCGGCGACAAGCTGGCCGTGGACGCCGTCCTGATCATTGCCGAGCACGGCGAGTACCCGCGCAACGAAAAGGGCCAGGTCCTCTACCCGCGCTACGAGTTCTTCAAGCAGTGCGTGGAGGTCTTCGAGAAGGACGGCCGCGCGGTCCCCGTCTACAACGACAAGCACCTGTCGTACAGCTTCGAAAAAGCGAAGTGGATGGTGGACGCGTCGAAGCGCCTGGGCTTTCCCATGCTGGCCGGCTCGTCGCTGCCTGTGACGTGGCGCCTGCCGGACATCGAACTGCCGCTCCATTGCGAGATCGAGGAGGCGCTGATGGTGGGCGTGGGCGGCAGCGACCCGATGGACTACCACGCGCTGGAAGCGATGCAGTGCATGATCGAGCGGCGCAAGGGCGGCGAGACCGGCGTAATAGCCGTGCAGATGATCGAAGGCGATGCCGTCTGGAAAGCGGGCGAGGAAGGCCGCTGGTCCAAGCGCCTGCTGACCGCCGCGCTTTCCCGCAGCGATTCGCCGCAGGGACTGACCGTGGCGGACGGCCGCACGCAGGACCTTGTGGGCTCGGGCGACCTGCCGAAGCTGGTGAAGAATCCGTCCGCCTATTTCATCGAGCACGCCGACGGGCTGAAGACGACGCTGCTGATGCTGAACGGCGCGGTGCGGGATTTCCTGTTCGCCGCGCGCGTCAAAGGCATGCGCGGCATCCCATCCACGCAATTCTTCCTGACGCCCGTGCCGAACGTGACCTACTCGGCGTGCCTGGTCAGCAAGATCGAAGAGATGTTCATCACGGGCCGTGCGCCGTACCCGGTGGAGCGGACGCTGATCGTCAGCGGCGCGCTGGAGGCGTGCCTGACCTCGCGCCTGGACGGACACAAGCGGCTGGAGACGCCCCACCTCGTGGTGCGCTACCGAGCGCCGAAGGAATCGCAGCACGCGCGGGCGTAGGGATCAGGAAGCTCCGATAACGTCGAGCCGGGCGCTCAGCCCCGCGGAAGCCGCGTGCTTCAGCGCGCAGGGGAATTTCGGCAACGGAGAGTGCAAGGCGAACTTCAACTGCGTTCTACAGGATATGGTGTCATGCTGGGCATACTTTGACCAGCCTGTGCACTCACCGAACTACTGGTCGCAGACTGTACAAGATGGGCGAGCAGACTTCACCTCAGGTACGCATCCATGTCCTTATCCATACACAGGAACAGCCTGCCGTTACGAAGTACACAGCCAAATTGGGGATCGAAATCGCGGCGACCGCAAGCCTCGTGCCGACCCGAAGTGACAGCAGTGGCGTCAGGATACTTCCGATCCCGAAGCCGACAATGGAGGCGATCGCTCCGGCAATAACCGACGCCGCACCGATCAGAGTTTCGTACATCAGGCATGCCCTCCATCGGCCGTCGCGTAGCAAGACAGGTCCAGGCGCTAACCCGGCTTTGCGGTTGGCACGGTTACCTTGGAGCCGTCGCGAATCTCGTCGCTGCCATTCCGCACAACCATGTCGCCCTCAGCCAGGCTGCCGAACACCTGGAATTGCCCTGACTCCCTGGCTCCGACTCGAACATCGACCCACTCGGCTCGGCCATCCTTGACGCGAATGACAAAGACACGTTCGGTTGTCCGGACTACGCTCGTTGACGGGACCACTAACGCTCGCTCGGTGGCGTGAACAGGCCAATGGACCTGCGGATACATGCCGGGCGCGAGGGCGCCGGAAGCGTTGGACACTTCCAACTCGACGGACATCGAGCGCGTTTTCGGATCGATCGAGCGCGCAATCCGGGCGACGGCGCCATGAAACGTCCTCGTTGGATATGCGGAGACCTGGAAGGGCGCCTTGGCGCCCAGGCTCACCCCGGCAAAGTTGGCTTCCGGCACGGCCACCACAAGGCGAAGGCGCGAGACTTGTTCGAGCCGCAGGAGAGGGCCGGCGCCGGGTCCCGCCAGTGCCCCCGGATGCGCGAGACGCTCCGATATCACTCCTGAGAACGGAGCAAGGATATGGAGGTACTGCTGCATCTTCTGGACGGCCGCGAGGGACGCCTTGGCCGCGGTAGTCGCCGATTCGGACGCGCGGACCGCGTCTCGTAGCGCCTCCGCGGATTGCTCCGCAATCACCAACTCATTGCCGGAGATTGCCCCTTCGGTTGCGGATGCCTCTTTCAATCGCTTGTATGTACTCTCGGCGGCGACAAGCTTCGCCCGAGCCTCCGATACCGCCGACTCGGCGGTCTTCACCTTGGCTTCCGCCTCGGCAACCTGCGCTTCCATTTCGGGCGCGCTCAGCGTCACAAGTAATTCGCCCTGTTTTACGATGCTGCCGCGGTCCACGAGGACCTTCTCGACAAAACCTTGAACTCGCGCATGCAGATCCACCGCTTGAAAGGGCAGGAGCTCACCGGTCAGCAGGACCGTTCGGCTCAGCGTCTTCGACTCCACTTTCACAACCTGTACGTCCTGCGCAGACACGACGCCGGCCACGGCCAGCGCGGCAAAGAGCTTACCTGGGTTCATAGAATCTCCCGTCCGCGTCCAGCGGATGAAGCGATGAAGTGACTCGGGTAGCCTTGCGCTGAAGAATGGCATAGATCGCAGGCAAGATTGTCAGTGTGGCAAACGTAGCGAACATGAGCCCTCCAATCACGGCGCGTCCGAGCGGCGTCGTCTGTTCAGAGCCTTCTCCGATTCCAAGCGCGATCGGGGTCATGCCGGCGATCATGGCCGTGGCCGTCATCAGAATCGCTCGCAATCTGCCCCGGCCGCCCTCGATTCCCGCGTCAATGGCGTTCGATCCCGCGCGCCGGCTGAATTCGGCAAAGGTCACCAGCAGGATGGAATTCGCGACCGCAATGCCGATTGCCATGATCGCGCCCATGAACGACTGCACATTCAGCGTCGTGCCCGTAACCAGCAGCATGAGAAGAACTCCGACCAGCGCCGCGGGAATCGTCGCGATCACAGCGGTTGCCAGGCGAAACGACTGGAAGTTAGCCGCCAGCAACAGGAAGATCACGACGATGGCGAGTCCAAGGCCGACCTGTAAGCCGGAGATCGTCTCGTTGAGCGCCGGAATCTGCCCGCGAACAGCCACCGTGGACCCTCGCGGCGGGTCGCCGGCCCGGGCGATCGCTTGCTGGAGGTCGGTCACCACTTGACCGAGCGCCTTGCCGGAGATGTTGGCCGTGAGACTGACGACCCGCTGCATGTTGTAGCGCTCGACCAATCCCAACGACTTCGTGACCTTGACATCGGCGACGTCCCCGAGCAGCGCCCGCGTGCCGTTGGAGGCGATCGGGAGCGCCCTCATGTCCTCGATCGAGGCCATTTCGTGTTGCGGAACCTCCACCTGAATCTGGAAGGCATTGCCGCTGTTCGGATCTCTCCAGAAATTCGGATCGACGAACCGGCTTGAGGAGGTGGCGGCAACCAGCGACCTCGCGACGCCGGCCGCGGTCATTCCGAACTGCCCCGCGCGGTCCCGATCGATCTCCACCTGTAGCGTCGGATAGTCGAGCGGTTGGGCGTACTGCAGATCGCGCAGGAACGGGAGCCGGGCGAGTTCCTCCCGCACCTTCTCGGCGTGCGTCCGGTTCTGCCCGATGTTCGGGCCCTGTACGGCGACTTCGATCGGAGTGTTCGAGCCGAAGCTCATGACGCGCGCCACGATATCGCCCGCTTCAAAGGAGATTCTGACCTCGGGCATGCGCTTTTGGAAGCGCCCGCGCAACTCCTCCTTCAGCTCTTCGCCCCGAAGCCTGGCCTCAGGCGTGAGCGCAACGAGCAGCACGGCTTCATGTGGTCCGCTCGTCCAGAGGTAGATTGTGTTGATCGGATAGCTGGCCGGCTGCACGCCGATAAAGCTGGTGGTGATTTGCACATTCTCCGCGCCCACTGTGTCTCGGATCAGGTCCATCGCCGCGAGCGTCGTACGCTCCGTCTGCTCGATGCGAGTGCCCGTAGGGGCCAGCAGCCGCATCTGGAACTGTCCGGCGTCGACCGTCGGGAAGATCTCGGTTCCGATCTTCGGCAGCAACAGCCACACAAGCCCGACACAACTAACCAGGTATGCCGCCGCCAGAGGCCACCGGAGCCGCAGCGTGAATCGCAAGTACTTCGTGTAGACTTCCCGCAGCCAGTGGAACAGGCCCGTTTCGGGCTCGCCGTGCGCTCTGCGTAGTAGCCATGTCGAAAGCACCGGCACTAGTGAACTCGACAGCGCATACGAGGAGATCATCGCGAAGCCCACCGCCAGCGAGAGCGGGATGAAGAGCTGACGTCCGACGCCGGCCATGAAGAAGGATGGAACGAAGACGGCGAGGACGCAGAGCATCGCCAGCAAGCGGGGGATGGCCGTCTTGGCGGACGCCCCCATCACTGCCCATACCTTTGAATCTCCCTGCGCCATGTGCGAATGCACGCTTTCCATCAGCACGGTCGCCTCGTCCACGAGGATTCCCACCGCGAGCGCCAGGCCCGCCAGCGTCATGATGTTGATCGTCTGCCCGGCCGCCCATAGCCAGACCACGGCGGCCAGCAGGGCGAACGGAATGGTGGTCACCACAATGAGAGCGCTGCGCCAGTCCCGCAGGAAAAAGAGAACCATCAGGCCCGTCAGAGCCGCTCCGATCAGCGCCTCGTGAACCACCGACTTCAGGGCCCGGGCCACGTAACCGGTCTGGTCGAACTCCAGCCGCACCTCGACGTCTTCCGGTACGGCCGCCTGCATACTGGGTAGCGCTTCTCTCACGCGCCGGATCACGTCCAGCGTCGACGCGTCGGCGCGCTTGGTAACCGGAATATACACGGTGCGCCGGCCATTCACATGCGCATAGCCGGCCAGAATGTCCGTTCCGCTCTCGACGTAACCGACGTCGCGAATATATACGGTCGGGCCGGCGCCGGTGCGGATCGGCGTGCGCATGAATTCGTTGAGATCGCCCCCGACCGTAGCGTTCGTGGATGCGATATACGCGTCATCCCCAATGCGAACAAGGCCGGAAGGCAGAACGGCGCTGGCCTTGTTGACCGCGCCAATGACTTCTTCCGGCGACATCTGGTAGGCGCGCATGCGGTCCGGGTCCACGCGAACGATGATCGTCCTCTGATTGCCGCCGAAAGGCGGCGGAGCGGACACCCCCTGGAGAGTCGCGAATAAAGGACGTACCCGGTTGATGGCGAAGTCCTGCATCTCGCCGGGACTGCGATTGGCGCTGGAGAAAACGAGCTGCGCGATGGGCACGCTGCCGGCGTCGAACCGCACGATGAATGGAGGAACCGCCCCGGGCGGCATGAAGGCTCTAGACCGGTTCACCTGGGCGACGGTTTCCGCTATCGCCTGATTCATGTCCGTGTCCGGATGAAACACGAGCTTCATCAGCGCCGCGCCCTGGATGTTCTTGGATTCCACGTGCTCGATTCCCGTGATGTACAGGAAGTGATACTCGTAGTAATACGTAAGGAACCCTTCCATCTGCGACGGATCCATCCCGCCGTACGGCTGCGCGACATAGATAGTCGGCGAGCCGAGCCTCGGGAAAATGTCCATCTTCATTCGCTTGATCGCGAGAATCGAGGCAAGCGCAACGGCCATCACGACCACCAGAATGGCGATTGGCCGCCTCATTGCCGCATTGACTAACCACATAAAGCGTCCTCTACTTCCCCGCCTGGTCGAGGAACGGGTCCAGGTTCCCCTGCGCAACCGCTGCTTGCAGCAGAGCCCTCCAAACGCCGAGTCTTGCGAGGGCGTCGTCAATCTCGGCCTGCGTCACCAGACGCTGCGCCTCCGCGACCTCGAGCAACGTACCCAACCCGGCCTCGTAGCGGGCGGTCATCTGCTGTTCCGTAGCTCGCGCGGCCTCGAGTTGAATCGGCGTGTTTAGGGCCACGCGCCGCGCGCCGTCCAGATTCGCCCGAGCGCCGGCAACGGCAGCCGTCAGGTCTTGCTGGAACTGATCGTACCGCGCCGATTCCGCCCGCTCGCGATGTCGTTCGATCTCCTGTCTGGAACGGATCGAAGGGAGATCGAGCAAGGGAAACGTCACGCTCAGACCGACGCCCCAGTTGTAGATGTTCGGGCCGAGTCCATTGACGCCGCCCAGGGTAGAGCCGTCCGCGAGCGCGCCGGTTCCCCTCGCGTAGTTCGATCCTTGCAGGTAGAAACGCGGATAATACAGGCGCTGCAGAATCTGCTCGTTGGCCTGAATCTGCTCAACCAGCGAGCGTTGCTGTAGCAGCACGGGGTGGCTCGGCGTCACGGAAACGGCGCCGGCGCCCTGGTCCGGCAGGTTAAGCAAAGGTCCTGTTTGTACCGAGATTTGCGTTGGATCGCCGCCGACGAATTGCGTTAGATTTGCCTTCGCGACCTCGATGGCGCTTTGCGCCCGGATAAGCTGGTTTTCAGCCAGGGCAAGCTCCGCCCGGGCGCGGCTCGCGTCGGCGCCGGGACGAAGTTGCGCCCGAACCTGCGCCTGTACGATCTCCGTCAGCACTCGGGCGCGTTCGACGCCGGCTTGCGCCGCGATGGCGGTCTGATCGGCGGCGGCGACGGTCAGGAACGCGTCCGCGGCAGCGGTGGCCACTTCGAATCGGGTCCGGGTGACGCCCGTTTCCGCCAGGCGGCGACCTGCCTCGGCGTAGCGAACATTCGCCTGCCGGGAACCGAAGTCGAACGGCTCCCAGGTGACGGTGAAGCCTGTAATACTCCCGAACACGCTGGTCATGTCGTTTTCCGGAAGCGGTGGTCCGGAAATGCCAGGGAGCGTCGCCTGCGGCAGGGTCATTCCGAACATGTTGTTTCGAGTAGCCCGGTTGACCTGGCTCAGGAAGTCGACGCGAGGAAGGTAGGCGGTGCGCGCCAGGTTGATCGCCGCCGCGGCGGCGGACAACTGTTCGGCCGACACCCTGGTAGCCGGGTAGCGATCGGATGCGTTCTTCACTGCCTGCTCCAGCGTCAGGGACTGTCCCAACGCCGCGGCGGAGCTGAGGAGCAGGAGAACGCCGGTTTGCGACACGCGCATCATCGTAGTCAGGTGGCTCCTCCGGACGTAATATTAGCTCTTTGCAGGACGCATGGGCGGATCAACGACAGGTAGAGATCCCGCTGTCTCGCTATCAGAAGTGTTCTGCGCCAACCCTGCCGTCTACGACCGCCGTCTACGTGCAATGTTAACGATTCTCGATTATAATGGGCCTGAACTCGCGCGTCAAGGGAACCCGGGTGGACGGCCCAAGTGGGGCCGGAAAGGAGCGATCGGGTGAGCGTCCCCGGCAAGCGGCATTCCGATCTCAGGAACGCGCCGCTCCTACGTGAAGTGCTGCTGAATTTCTGGAAGATTCACATCCTGCACCATGCGGCGGAAGGCACGGTATACGGCCAATGGATGATGGAGGAACTCCGTCGTCACGGCTACGACATCAGCCCCGGAACGCTGTACCCGCTGCTGCGCCGCATGGAAAGTCAGGGTTGGCTTGAACCGGTCAATGCGAACACGCGCCACATTCACAGCCGGCGAGAGTACCGTCTCACAAAGCGGGGCGCCGAAGCTCTGGACCTGATTCGGACGCAACTGAGGGAATTGGCCCGCGAACTCCTCGAAGAACGTAACGTGGATCTGGCGGATTAGGAATTTCGGACAAAACTCGCCGCGATTGGTGGCAAAATCCTGCCAGCACGGATGCCTTTCCCGCCCGGTCCCGCTCTACGGGAGTTGCTCGAGGTCGATTGCGATGCCCAAGCCGGGGCCGTCGGGAACAACGGCGCAGCCGTTTTCGACGGCCATCGGAGCGGTCCCGGCGCGGCGGGTGTGGTAGAGCGGTCCGATAATGTCGTGATCGACGCCGCGCGAGAGGTTGGGAATCGCCACGGCCAAATGCAGCATCGCGGCGGCGCCTACTTCCCATTCCAGGTTGCTTCCGATCACGCACTCCAGGCCCGCGGCGGCGGCCATCTGCGCGATTTCGAGTGACCGCCGCAGGCCGCCGTTCTTGCCGGGGTAGACGCTCAGGATGTCGCAGGCGTTGGCGCGGATCGCCTCCAGGGCATCCTGTGGCGTGAAGATCGACTCGTCCAGCATGAGGGGAATCGACGTCCGCGACCGCAGGCGCGCGCAGCCGGCAAAGTCGCCGCGGCGCAGCGGCTGCTCGATCATGTTGACGCCGAGGCGTTCCAGCCGGGGCAAGGCGCGGAGAGCGTCGCTTTCGGTCCAGCCGGCGTTGGCGTCGACGCCGACGCGAAACTGCGGTCCCATCGCCGAGCGGACGGCTTCCACCCGCGCCAGGTCCTGATCGACATCCGTGCCGACCTTCACCTTGACGGCGCGGAGGCCCAGTGCGGCGGCGGTTTCCGCGACGCGCACCGCGTCGGGCGGAGAGAACGCGCCGATGGAGAATTTCAGCGGGATACGAGGCGGACGGCGGGCGCCGCCCAGCAGCACGTGAACGGGCGCGCCGAGGATCTTGCCGGCAAGGTCGAGCAGGGCCATCTCGACCGCGGCCTTAGTAAAGGGATTGCCGATGAGCGCCCGCTCCATGGCGTCCGTGGCTTCGGAGGCTCGAAGCGGGTCGCGGCCAACGAGGACGGGCGCGAGGATGTCGCGGATGGCCGCCGCGGCGCCGGGTTGCGACTCGCCGCTCCAGACGGGGACAACATTGGCTTCCCCGAAACCCGTGAGGCCATCCTCCGAGCGGACCGCGACAATGACATAGCGCGAAACACGGTGCTCGCCCGCGGCGCTCACGATGGCCAGGTCCGGGCGAACGACGATGCTGGCCGGCCAGGCTTCGACCGATTGGATCTTCACAGGCGCACTCCTTCGATCAGGCGGATGGCGTTCTCGCCAAGAATGAGGCGGCGTTGCTCGGGGGAAAACGGAGCGGAGCGGAGCTTGGCGAGGTTCCACAGTCCGGCCGGGGCGCCGCCGACGGGCAGATCGGTTCCAAAGAGGATGCGTTCGGCGGGCATGCGCTGGATGGCGAACGCCAGGTCCGCGACCTGCGCGCCGGAGGTTTCCAGGTAGATGTTCGGGCAGAGTCCGGCGGACCGCACCGCGTCCAGGAATAGCAGCTTGCCGAAATGGCCGACGATGAACGGGGTTTCCGGGAAGCGGCGCGCCTGCTCCATCACCTGAAAGGGCTGCGAGTACGGCGGCGTCCCGGTGTGAAACAGGACCGGGAGCCGGTATCGCGACGTGACCTCGAGCGTCGGGTACAAGTAGGCGCTGTTGGCGGGGAACGATTGCAGCCACGGGTGGTACTTGACGCCGCGCAGGCCGAGATCGAGGCAGCGCAGCAGTTCCTGCACCGCGGCCTCGGGGTCCTGGTTGGGCCAATTGGTGCAGAAGCCGACGAAGCGGTCGGGGTAGCGGCGCACGGCCGCGGCCACGTCGTCGTTGGCCGCGCGCCAGTCGTTGAAGCCGTAGAGTCCCGAAAGGGTGAGGAGGAAGCAACGGTCGTAGCCGACTTCATCCATCAGGCGGACGATCCGGTCCGCGTCCCAGATTTGCGAATCGAAGGCCCCGGCGGATTTCTTGTAGGCGTAGTAGCCGGTGACGTCGGTGATCAGGTGAACGTGACTGTCAACGATCATTGCGGCTCTCCAGGAGTTCCAGCGCGTTACGGCCAAGGATTCGCTCGGCGTCGGCTTCGGTGACGCCGGGCGTCAGCCGGACCTTGGCGATCTCCGATTCATACGTGCTGAACGGATAATCCGAGCCGAACAGGAGGCGGTCCGCGCCACGGGTTCGGGCGATCGACTCGAGGTTGGCGAGTTCGGTTTTCGACGTCTCGGCCCAGAGGTTGGGGCATGCCTCGAGGCAGTAGAGGACGTCGAAATGGAAGTCCCATCCCGCGTGGCCCATGATGAAGCGGCCCTCCGGGTAGCGGCCGGCGAGGTCGGCGATCTTGTACGGCACGGCAAGCAGCGGCGCGCCGCCGGTGACATAGACGAGCATGCCGAGCCGGATGCCTTCTTCCACCAGCGGAAACGCCAGCGGGTCGTTCGCTTCGAAGCCCTGAAGCATCGGGTGAATGACGAGACCCGTCAAGCCCAACTCGTCGCGCGCTCGGCGCAACTCGGCGACGCCGTCCGCCCGCGTCCAGGGATTGACGGCGGCGAACCCGATGAAGCGATCCGGCGCGGAACGGACGGCGTCCGCCACCTGGTTGTTGCCCTCGCGATTGCGCACGGCGGCGAACTCTCCGGCCGGGGAAATGACGGCGCGGCCGACGGCGTTCCTGTCCATTTCCGCAAGCAGGGACTCCACCGTCATCTCATATTCGCGATACCGAAAGAATGAATGGGAAAAATGGCAATGAAAATCGACGATCATTTGTCTTAGTAGGTGGCGACAATCTCGATCTCGCCGCGGCGGGGAAGGCGGATTTCGTCGCCGGAGAAATCGCCCCAGAACTGCCGGTTGACCTGCACCTGGCGCAGTGGTTTGCCGGAGGGATGCGGCAGGCGCAGGAGAACGTCGGCCGCCTTCGCCTCGGACGGAAGCGTCACGCGGGCGGTGATCTTGTCCTGGGCCGCTTCGGCGGACAGCGAGACATCGCCGAAGAAGGTGCGGGCGCCGTCGACGGCCAGTTTCCTGCCGGGCGCGAACCAGTGGCGCGGCGCGCCGTCGAGCAGGCGCAGCTCGTCCTGTGGCGTTTCCTCGAGGGTCTCCCGCACCAGCGCCATGCGCAGCATTTGCAGCGCCATGCCGGGGCCGGCCGAAAGCGGTTCGCCCTCGGAGTTGAGCCAGCCTTGAAATCCCCAGTCCCAGAAGTTGCGGCGATGCTCGCGCCACGCGGCGGCGTGTTCGGTGCGCAGCGGCCAGACGCCGGCCACTTCCGGGAAGCTGTAGAGGTTCTCCGACATGCCGTGCGCGAGGATGCCGTAGAGCGAGGTCAGAAATTCCTCGCGCTGGCCGCGCTCGAGGAGGTTCTCGTAGTAGCCTTTGCCGTAGATCTGATCCAAACCGATCGTGAAACGGACGAGGCCGGCCAGGATGCCGCCGCGCTGGTCCATGTAGTCCGCCACCCAGGCCGAGCGCGGATCGTCGTTCTCAAACAGCTTCAGCTCGAGGAAGCAGGGCGCGAACAGGTTCCAGTAATTGCCGAGGTAAACCCAGGTATTGGCGGCGGGGACGTCGATGCCGAGCATGGCGTAGGAGGGTTCCTTTTCCATGTAGGCGGCGCCTTCGCCCACCTCGAACGACATGGGAAGGAACGGCGGCCGGCTCTTCCGGTCCGCGAGGCCGTCGGCCAGGTCCCACAGACGCTTGCGATAGCGGTCCGCTTCCCGCTGGTAGCGGTCCGCTTGTTCGCGGCGGCCGAGGATGCGGAAGGCGAGCGCCGTATCCTGCAAGCCGCGCCAGCAGGTGGCGTTCGAATACAGGCTGTAGGCCGGGGTGTGGATGTCGCCGCCATAAGCGTGCCGGGGCAGGATGCCGCCGTACTTGGGGTCCGTGTTGGCGTCGATGGTTTGAATAGTCCACTCGGCGGCGGCCTCCAGCGCGGGGGCGATTTCCTCCAACCAGGCGCGGTCGCCGGTGAGCCGATAGATCGTGACGGCGTAGAATGGCGCCAGGCCGTTCCGGTACTGGTGGTGGTAGTTCTTCTTGTCCATGTGCCGCGGCGAGAGCATGATGGACAAGATCTTCCGGGCCTCCGCAGGGTAGCCGGACTGCGCCAGCGCGACCGCGGGCCAGCCTTCCTCCAGGCCGAAGTAGGATTCGTAGGAATACGCGCCGTATTGGACAACGGAGTCGCCGTCGAGCGTCGTGATGAGCGATTGCGCCAGCAGGTTCCGGTAAATCGCGTTCAGCTCCGGCTCGGGGAGTTCGATGCGCATGCCTTCGTTGAGCTTCCGGTCCCAATACGCGCGGAACTGCCGGAGCGACGCCGCCCAGTCGAAGCCCCGGAGTTCCTCTGGAGATTTCACGGAAGTCTCCACGGAAGGAACCAAGAATCGGATGGATTTCGTTTCTTTCGGACCTAACGCCAGAGGAAAGCTCAGGTGATGTTCCAGCGGGGTCCCGCCCCATTCGCCGGGCGTTTCCGAATACAGGACGACGTCGCCGCCGGCGGACCGCACGGACCGGCGATCGCCATCCAGCGCGTAGCCCGTCAAGTCCGGCGAATAGGAAAGCGGATGGGGCGATTTCGGCTTGTAGGGCCGGCGGCCCATGGCGAGCGTCAGCACCGTCTTCACGGGCGCCGGGGATTCGTTGGTCACCAAGACCTCGGCGGCCGTACCGTATGCCTGCTGATCCGGCGAGGTCACCCAGAGCTTCGCTTCAAATCGGACGCCCGCGTGAGTGGAGGTGGTCACGGTGGCGGGGAGGTAGCCGTCGAGGTAGCGGGTGTCCGTGGCCGCCCAGTCCGCCCCGAACGGGACCTTGTCCGGGCCGGCGGCGAAGGCGAACCATCGGTCCAGAACCGGCTTGTCCGGCGCGGGGGGCGTCGTCTCCGTCATCAGAAACGTCCCGTTCCAATTGACCATCGTCTCTTTCAGGTCGGCCGGGCGGCCGATGGCCGTTTTGGCGAAGTCGAGAGGCAGCATCAGGCCGCGCATAGCGCCAAGGTCCGGTTCCGCCAGACCGCGGAATCGGGCGCCAAGAACGTCGGTCCGGGCGCGCTGCGCTTCCCGGAAATAGTGCCCGGCGGAGGAGTCCAGATAGCCGCGCAAGCTTTGGATGGTTCCCAGCCCCGAAGCCGCTCGAATTCTGGTGGTAGAGACGGGCAGGAAACGCGCCGCGCCTGGTTCCCGAGACGGGATCGGCTCGACGCCGCGCCAGCGGACGCCGTCCCACCATTCGACGCGGAGCTCTTCGCGAGGCGGGTCCGATTCGACGCGGCTGACAAGCATCCGCTTCGGCCATTGGACTTCGGCCGCCGGTCCGGGCGCAATGCGCGCGCCGGTCTCCGGGACCGCAAGGTTCGCTCCCGGTTCGAGCCAGGCCGGCGTTTGCGGAACGGGTCCCACGACGCGCAATTCCGGGCCAGAGAGCGCGGGAGAACCCGGTCCGGCGCGCATGGCGCGGACGGCGAAACATCGATGCCACGCCTCTTCGTTCGCGGGCTGGGTGAACAGAACGCGAAGGCGATCGGTCTCGACCGGGGCGAAGCGGTAGCGCCAGCGCGAGGTTCCGCTCTCTTGCAGCGCGGCGAATGCGGCGCGCTCACGATAGTCAATTTCGATGGCTGCGGGAACGGCGCGCCACTCCTTGCCGGTCCAGTATTGAAGCGACTGTCCGCCGGCGGAGGGTTCGTACGCGCGGCCGCCGAGCGTGGCGTAGTCGATGGTGAATTCGCCGAGTTTCTGAGGGGCGGACCAGCTCAGGCCGGCGTCCACGGGATCACTATGGGGACCCTGGCAGAGCATCTCCGCGGCGCGAGGATCAGCGGCGGCGATCGAAAGGCTTCGGGATTCGGGCGTCCAGGAGCGGGCTTCGGGCTGGACCGCCGCCAGAGAGGAAAGCAGCAGAGCAACGATCAGCATAGGCTTCCGTCAGTATGCGGGAGGCGCGACTCCGATTATGCCGCCGCGGGGCCATCGCGTTCAAACGGTTGAACAGTTTCGTGAGCCGGGCCGGCAGTTCATTGACCGAGTCGAGCGGGCGCGGTTATGATCCAGGCGATGCGAACGAAGCTAGGGGCGATCGTAATCGCGCTGGCGGGTCTGACGGCCCAGGCGCAGCCGGTGCGTATCAGCGCGTGGTACTGGCTGAACACCGCGCCGAAAAACGAATGGGAGCGCGACTTCCGCAAGATGCAGGACCTCGGCTTCACGGACGTGGTGCTGTGCTGGGGCCTGGATGCGGCGGCGTTCGGACTGCGGATTCGCGACACCAAGGACGCGATGGAGTACGCGCGCCGCGCGAAGCTGGGCGCGTACATGGTGTTCTGGCACCCGACGCACAATTCACTGGAGCGGAAGCCGGAGTTTCAGCAGGTGGACGCGGCGGGCAAGCTGCGCTTCGCCTTCGACGTGTTCAACCCGAAGTGGCGCCAGACGCAATGGAAGGAGTACCTGCAACGGGTGGCGAAGGCGTACAAGGACGAGCCGGCGATGGCGGGCTACGTCTTCGACGATTCGTTCGGCATCGGGCCGATCGGCAGCTTCGGCGGCAAGGGCGGCCCGCGCGAGCAGGAGATCATCTCGTACGGGGAGTTCGAACGGAAGGCGTTCGGGGAGGATCCGCCCCGCAAGAAATCGGACCCGCGTTGGGAGAAGTGGGTCCAGGCGCGGGCCGGCTGGTGGGAGGACTGGGCGCGCGATACGGTGGCGTACATCCGGGAGATCGATCCGAATCCGAAGCACGAGATCTACCTGGAGGACGAGGCCCACGTGCTGGAGGCCGCCAAGCGCGATTCGGTGGGCCTGGAATTCGGGCGCCTGGCCAAGCACTTCGACGTCGTCGCCGCCTACACGGCCACGTCATGGGAAGGTCCCGATTCCGGCGCGAAAGTCGCTCAGACCACGCGCGACGTGATCCGGAAGACGCGGGAGCTGCTGGGGGCGGACAAGAAGCTGATTTACACCTTCTGGGTGGCGAACCTGGTGGAGGAGCGCAACCCGGGGCCGGCCCGTTACCCGACCGTGGAGCAGATCCGGCTGATCGCCGACGCCGCGCTGGAGGCGGGCATACGGCACCTGGACATGTACGGCTACCGCATCGGCGAGTACCTGGTGAAAGAAGAGGACTGGCCGTCGGCGCGCCCCGGCACTGGGCCCACGTATCCGCTGACCGGCCAGTTCCCGCAGAAGTTCCTTTGGGACCGGCCGGAACTCCACGACGGGCTGCGGGCGTATCTGCGGGGTCTCAATGCGCCTAAGAAATAAGACCGCCCTGGTCACCGGCGCCGGCAACGGCATCGGCCGCGAGATTGCCATGCGGTTTGCCGCCGAGGGAGCGAGGATCTATTCGCTCGACCTGGACGCCGCGGGGAACGCCGGGACGGCGAAGCGGGTCCGGGACGCGGGCGGGTTCTCCGAAGCCATCGAGGGCGACGTGTCTTCGGCCGCCGACGTGGAACGGGCCTTTGCCGCGGCGGGACCGGTGGACATCCTGGTGAACAACGCCGCGGCGTGGGGCGGGGACGGCTGGCTTCACCAGGTCTCGGAGGAGAGCTGGGACCGGGTTGTCGCGGTCACGCTGAAGGGCGTCTTTCTCGCCAGCCGGGAAGCGCTGAAAACGATGATGCCGCGGCGGGAAGGCGTGATCGTCAACATCAGCTCGGTGAACGCGCTGGCCGGGATTCACCTGGCCGCGTACTCGGCCGCCAAGGGCGGCATCAACTCGCTGACTCGCGTGATGGCTTTGCAGTACGGGCCGTACGGGATACGGGTGAACGCCATCTGCCCGGGCACGATCATGACCGAGAGTTCGCGCCGCTACTACGACGAACACCGCGAGGCCGAGGCGGAGTTGCTCGCGCTCTATCCGGCGGGCCGTTTCGGCGAACCGGCCGACGTCGCGCATTGCGCGGTTTATCTCGCTTCCGAGGAAGCGCGATTTTTCAACGGCAGCATACTGACGCTGGACGGGGCGATGAGCGCCGTGCAGCGGATCCCATCGCTTCAGCCGCGGGAGGACTTATGAAATACGCTCTATTGCTGTTACTGCCTGCGCTGGCGTCCGGCGCGGACGGGCAGGCGAGCTTGAAAGTGCGCGTGTCGTGGGGACACGACGTGAAGCAGGCGACGCCGTATTACGTGAAAGCGACCCCCGCCACGGCCGGCGTGGAAGTGAAGGACGCCGCGGGCTACTCGCTGGAAGCGGGCGAAAGCGCGGCGGAAGGGGCATGGAAGACCTCGGCGGGGGCGGGCGACGTGGACGGCGTCGAGTTCACGGTTCTGTACCCGGAAGAAGCGGAGCGAAAGATCCAGGATCTCCACATCATCTGGGCCGATCTCATCGCGCATAGCGACGCCGACACCGCCAACCGCCTGGCGAGGGACCCGGCCTTCCGCCCCAACGCCGCCAAGGTCAGGGTCCTGCTGAACGCCGAAGGGACGCGCGGGTTCACATTCAGCGTGGATCAGCTTCTCGACGAGGGCGCGCTATGGATTCCCTCGCTGGGCGTCTTGGTCGCGTCCGGGGAGCAACCGGTTTCGTTCGCCGATCACCAGAAACGCCTGACGCCGTGGAAAGGCAAGCGGGTGCTGGACCAGGTGCGCGCCGGACCCGAAGCGAGCTACGAAGAGTACACGGCTCTGTGGGAGGACATGGGCAGCCCGAGCTACGTCCATCCCAGCCAGCCGCAGCCGGGGCACATCGTCTGCGTCACCTGGGACAGCGCGATCCCGAAGTTCGGCATCGACCGCGGCGCGGGAGTGTGGAACGACTACGGCAATCCGGACCGCTTCCGCTTCTGGTTCGGATTCGGCGACCTGGAAAGCGGCATCGCGCGGACCTGGAAAAGCCAGCGGCTGGCCGACGGGCTGCCGGTGATCACAACCGTGTTTGAAGACGACGGCGTGCGCTACGAGGTGGAGCAGTTCGCCTATCCGCTGAACGGTCCGCCGAAGGAGCGGCGCGGCGATATCCCGATGGCGCTGCTCCAGAAGGTGAAGGTCACGGAATTGCGCGGCGAGGCCCGGCGGCTGCCGGTCACGATGGTCCACCGGCGGCAGGTCGCGCGGTACGTCGACTCGACGATTCTCCAAGGCAGGCAGGGGAAGACGGCATTGTTCCGGTTCGCGTCGCAGAACCAGGTCCTGCTGGCGGTGGAAGGCGGAGACGGCGACGTGGCATGGAGCGGCGTCCGCGACTACCAGCGCGAGCAAAGACGGCTGAATGCCACGGTGTTCCTCGATCTCGGCGCCCGAGGTTCGCGGGAGTTCGTCGTCAAGCTCCCGTCGCCGGTTGTGAGCCAGGAAGACGAAGCAAAGCTGGTTGCCATCGACTACGACGCGGCGCGGAAGGCCACCGTCGGCTTCTGGTCCGATTACGTGGCGCGCGGCGCGAAGTTCGAGGTTCCCGAGAAAGTAGTGAACGACTTGTTCCGCGCCACGCTGTGGCACGCGCTGCGGCTGCCGCGGCGGCACGGCGGCGAAGGGGATGACGTGCAGATCGACCTGCCGTATTCGAACTTCGCCTACAGCCAGACCGGGACGCCGTGGCCGGTGAACCAGGCCGTCTACGTGGATTACATGCTGTACGACCTGCGCGGTTACCACAAGATTTCGGCGGAAGAACTGGCGGCGCAGTACAGGAACAACCAGGAGGCCAACGGGCACGTGTCGGGGTTCGCCAATTGGGTCGTCTACACGCCCGGCATGATGTATGCGGCCGCGCAGAACTACCTGCTTTCCGGCGACCGCGCCGCGCTGGACAAGCTGATGCCGGCCACGCTGAAGTCGATGGACTGGACGCTGGACCAGATCAAGGCCGCTTCCCGCCGCGAGGGCCCCACGCGAGGGCTGGTAACGGGCCCGCTGAACGATGGCACAGGCACAGGCGTCTGGAGCTTCAACCAGGCTTACGTTTACGCGGGACTCGACATTCTCGGGCGGGCGCTGGACCTGGTGGGAAATCCCCGCGCGGGCGACGCGCTGGCCGCCGCGCGCGAGGTGAAGGGCTCGATTGCCGCCGGCTTCGGCGCCGGAGCGGCGCGTTCCCCGCTGGTGCAGCTTCGCGATCGCACCTGGGCGCCGTACGTGCCGTGCGAGGCGCGCACGTACGGGCGGATTCTCGACCAGTGGTACGCCACCGACGTCGATACGGGCGCCGTACACATGATCCGGCTGCAAGCCGTGCCTCCCGACGGGGAGCTGGCCGACAGCCTGCTGAACGACCACGAGGACAACCTCTACTATCGCGGCTGGGGCATCGCCAACGAGCCGGTCTACAATCAGCAGGGAACCGCATACCTGCTGCGCGACGAGGCGAAGGCCGCCATCCGTACCTTCTACAGCTACATGGCCAGCGCGTTCAGTCACTCCGCGCTGGAGCCGGTGGAGCACCGCTGGACGCACGGGCAGTATTTCGGGCCGCCTTCGACCGACGGCGCGTGGTTCGAGTTGTATCGCAACATGCTGGTGCGCGAGATGGACGCCGGGACGCTCCTGCTGGGCCAGGCCGCGCCGCGAAAGTGGCTGGAGGACGGCAAGAAGATCGCCGTTGAACGGGCGCCCACGCATTTCGGCAACCTGACCTACACGGTGGAAAGCAGCGCCGCGTCGGGAAAGATCACGGCGCGCGTCGAGCTGGCGGCGCGGCGGGCGCCCCAGACGCTGCTGGTGCGGCTGCGGCACCCCGAGTCGAGGCCGATGCAATCGGTGACGGTGAACGGCCGCAACTGGACCGAATTCGACCGCGACAAGGAGTGGGTGCGCATCAGTAGCCCGTCGGAGGCGCGCTACGAGGTGGTGGCGTCGTATTGAGGCGAGATAGCGGGCGCTGCCGAGAGGTTGGCGGCAGGCTATCGGAAGCGCGCATTGGGCTCGGCTGGAGTTCCAGAACAATGACATTGGGAGTTCGCATCACCACGGCGAGCCAGGCGGGAATTCTGCCATCGCGGATGTACTGAAGTAGCGGCGAATCCTTATATTCCACAGCGTTGATGTTTCGATAGATGATTAGGAACCGCGCTCTATAGCGCGCCATCGCCTCGTGCACCGCACGTTCGTGCCATACCTGGCCGCTCATATTCAGAGAGCCAAAACTCAAGACGGGTCTCCCTAACACATAACTCGTGGCGTGCCCCCTAACCGCGGAGATCATCTCATCTTTAGAAGAGCGCCGCTCCAACCATTGCCGCACCGTCAAACCCGAAGCCGTCCCATCCCCAAGCCACCGCTGCACACGGACATGAACCGGTTCGTTCTTTGACGCATGCAGGATGTTACGGCTGCCCACGCCATACGATATAAGGAGGATGCCGATGCCTGCCAGGAAGGCATAGTGGATGCGCGTGGTGCGGATGCGCACGAATGTTTCCTGCGCCAGGGAGGTTGCCACGAGTAAAGCGACCGGGAGCAGCGGATACAGATACCTGGCGTAGGTCGAAATGACGCTGAACGTGCAGACATAAACAAGCGCCGCCGCATAGATCACCAGGTACAAGATTGGGAAGATAAGCAGCGGGGAAGGACGCAGAATTCTTCGGGAACGCCAAAGTGCCCACAGCGGCGGCGCGATTACCAGGATACCGCCAGCCACAACCGTCGCCTGGAGCGTTTTGAAACTCGCATCGAAAACAACACTGTACATGCAACGAATCAGCTCGTCTGTCACCCGCCCAATCCCGTTGTAAACCTCCCTCTCAAGGCCTGCTTTCCAGCCGTCGGCAATCACTACGTTGCGTAACATTGTCGCCAAAATAAACGACAAGGATATGCTGGTTGTCAGCAGCGCCTTCGCATTCGACCGGCTACGGTCGTACAGGAACTTTCCGAGAAAATATCCGAATACGGCGACAAAAAGAAATAACCCGGCGTAGCGGACGACGTAGGAGGCTCCAATGAGGAGATTCGCTCCAATGAGGGCGCGCGGATCGGAGAAGGCAGGAAGACCCAGTGACGCCTTCTCGTGTTTGATGACGAGAAGAACGGCCCCCATCGTTAAAGCTGTGAAGAGCGTTTCGGTCATCAGCGAAACGCCTAATCGCAATGCCACGGGGTTGAAAAGCGCCACGAGCATCATTATCCGCGTGGCCACCTTTCCGAGGTCCAAGAGCCTTGCTCCGTACCACAAGAGAACAAGTGTTGCCACATAACCGGCGCCGGACAATAAAGCTCCCGCTTCTTCAATCGTCAATCCGAGGAGACTGATTAGGGCAATCAACAGCGGGTAACCAACGGGGTAGTGCACCATCGGCGCAGGCACAGCCCCCGTTTGCCGATCGCTACCGAAATGGATGATGGAAGTTGTAAGCCCGTTGCCTGCCCTAAAATTGTCCGCCACATTTAAATAGTGATAGCTGTCATTGGTCATCTCAATTCCATGAACCTGGAAGCCGATGACGAGCAATAGGATCGCCACAGCGGCCCAAACAGCAGCTTCTTTTGTGTTCAGGTCTCGAGAGATTGATTTCCTGACGCCACTTGGGCGCCAGGAAAAGCAGTTTTGAATGGGATATCCGAACAATACTTCTGTCCGTCTGTCAGTCTATGGCCGATTACGTCACGTTCTACTGAAGATACTCATGCCTGCGGAGGCACTCTATTGTCGCTGGATCTGGGCGCGGAGTCTTGCCGGGCGTGCTCGCGCCGCCAGGAACGAGCCTGGCCAGAAGCTGATCCACTCCCATTTGAGCGCCCGGTTCCGAACCATGGATGTTCCGCCTTTCGCTGGCCTCTTTCGAGAAATCTTACAGTTCGGGAGCGCCCTTTTTCGGATCGGTAATCTCCAGGAGCCGCTAAACCTTCTTCATTTCCTTGAACAGCTCGCCCAATGATGTAGGCGACAGCTCCGGTCGTACGAGTTCAGGCGCCCTCGCTCCCCATCGGAGATCGTGCGCCGCCCAGCTAGAATTACCTTCTCGCCCAGATCCGACGAAGGTCCTCATCGGATTGTAGACGACTCAATGCGCCTTGTCAATTCCATAGAAGTGACGCATTATGCGCGCTTGACCGCTTCGAATCGCGCAACTCGACATGAGGTTCCGATTAAGGTGACGGCTCGTGGCCGTTCACGCTGAAGTCCCCTCCGGCTATTTTTGACGGATTCGATCGGAAGTCGCCGTGATATTCACCGGAGTTTCGCCGTTCGTGGGGCTCGAAACAGGCTCGACGGGCGCCGGTGGGTTCGTTTGGTTGGAAGCGGAGGCGGCGGCGGTCCGGGGGGCCGGCGCGGTTGGCTTCGTTTCGCTTGCGGCGGTTTGCGGTTCCGGTTCGATCGGGCGGCCGAGCTGAGAAGGCGGTTGTTCCTCCGGCAGGTAGCCGGCTTGGCCGGTGCGGACCCGCTCGAGTTCCTTGAGGGCGCGGTAGTAGTCGCGGCGGGCCTGGGTCTGGTAACGGAGGATGAGGGCGAAAACGGCCGGGTCAGAGCCCCAGGCGGCGCCGGCGATCAGCTCGCGGACATCCTCGGCGGCGTCGGCCAATCGGGGTTCGACTTCCTCGGGCTCCGGTTCGTGGATCTGGCCGTATTCGTCGGCGTAGGGGAACGGATAGGCGGGCGGCTTGCCGGCGGTGAAGACATGGTCGTAGGTTTGCTCCATGCGGACCGACAGCAAGGCGGTTTCGATGCGGTTGATGTGCTTCATGCGCCAGGCGGAGACGGCGAGGTCTTCGACGAGGGTTTCCTCGTGGACGGAGGAAGGGCGGAAGTCGGCGTGGTAGCGGGCCAGCAGGGTTTTCAGTTCCTGGTTGGGTTGGGCGAGCAGGGTGGCGGTTTTGGCGAGCATGGAGTGGCGGGCGGCGTTTTGGCTGGAGCGCTGCCGGCCGGCGGCGGTTCGCGGGCCGGTGGATTTTTGGGCATTGGCGCGGTTGGCTTCGAGCTTGCGGGCGCTGACCGAGCCGGAAAGGGAGTCGGAAACGGCGTCGTGCATGGTGAGTACCTCGGAAAATGGAAAGCCCCGGGACGGCGCCCGGGGCGGTAGGAGCTTCTTCCTTTGGTACCAATATCGCATGGAGGGAGAAGAAAACGGGTCGGCGGGCGGGGTGGAATGGGCGGTAATTCGTTGAGGAGAGAGGGGTTAGGAAATATTTGGATTGGTGGTGACTGGGTTTGCGAAAGAATGGGGCACAAACCGTATGAGAGGAGTTTCCGGTCTTTATGCCTATGAAACGTGACCGGAGGATGTTCGCCGTCCTGCGCCAACCGCGCCAGACGTTCTCCCAGAGCAGGGGCGGGTGACATCGATGGCGTACCCGGACGGCGCGGTGGCCGCACGGCGTATCACGGCAATGTCACTATTACCACGGATGAGAGCGGAAGGCGGCGCAAAAGCGTGGTGGACGGACTGGGCCGGCTCACCTCGGTTGTGGAGCACCCCTCCTGCCAGTCGTGGGAGAGCGGCTGCCAGGTCGCGGGTGCGCTCGATTACCAAACCAGCTACAGCTACGATGCGCTGGACAACCTGATCCGGGTGGAGCAAGGGGCGCAGAGCCGCACATTCGCCTACGACAGCCTTGGCCGCTTGATCTGCTCGTCGAACCCGGAGACGCGGGTGGGCAGCGCGTCGTGCGATACGCTGCCGGCCGGCGGCGTGGAGCGGTATACCTACGACCCAAATGGGAACCTGCTGACGAAGAAGGATACGCGGGGAATCACGACCACGCATGAATACGATGCCCTTAACCGGATCGTCCATACCAGCTACGCCGACGATCCCGCCAGCACGCCGCCTGTGCGGCGCTGCTACGATGGCCTGACGTATTCCGGAGGGGCCTGCTCCGGCAGCGCGGTAACGGGCAAGAAGGGGAGGCTGACGGCGGCGGGCAACAGCGCGGCGAGGACGGAGTACGACTACCATGCGGCGGGATGGGTCACGGCCAGCGTGCAGACGATCGTTGGGGCGCCGGCGCCGTACGCGATGCGGTACGACTACTACCGGGACGGGAGCCTGGCGCGGCAGGGGTATCCTTCCTCGACGAGCGTGGTGAATTGTTACGACCGGGCCGGGCGGTTGGACTGGGTGGGACGGGAACAGGCGGGGACGGTGAACACGGCGGCGTGCATGGGGGGGGCAGAGGCCGGCGGCGGACAAGCTCTATGCGGGCGTGGCCGGCTATCACGCGCATGGGGCGATTGAGCAGATGCAGTTCGGCAATCTGCTGTGGGAATACGCCAACTACAACAGCCGGCTGCAGCCGGTGGATTTGCGGCTGGGCACGACAGCCCAGGGGTGGGAGAAGTGGCGGCTGCGGAACGTGTATGCGGTGAGCTGCGGCGGGGGCGGCGAGTGCAACAATGGGAACGTGCAGAGCCAGACGGCGACGGTGGGGGGGACGCTCGAGCTGGCGCAGACGTACGGGTACGATTGGTTGAACCGGCTGACTTCGGCCAGCGAGTCGGGTTCGTGGGCGCAGGACTACAGTTATGACCGGTATGGGAACCGGTGGATGACGAGCGAGGGCGGGTTCACGCCGGGGTGGACGGGGTACCGGCCGAACGGGGCGAGCTGGTATACGGCGGAGAACCGGTTGAGCGGGGTGGGCTATGACGGAGCGGGGAATCAGACGCAACTGCCGCCGTTCACGCTGGGGTATGACGGGGAGAACCGGCTGAAGTCGGCGGCGAGCGCGAGCAACGGGTCGGCGGCGTACGACTACGACGGGGAGGGCCGGCGGGTGCGGGCGGTGGTGAGCGGGGAGACGGTGGCGACGACGTATTTCGTGTACGACGCGTTCGGGCAGTTGGCGGCGGAGTATTCGAGCCAGGCGCCGGAGGAGAGCGGGCGGCGGTACGTGACGGTGGACCACTTGGGGAGCACGCGGGTGGTGACGGACGGGAGCGGAGCGGTGGCGAGCCGGCACGACTATCTGCCGTTTGGGGAG
>JAHCHE010000021.1 GCA_026129905.1 Bryobacteraceae bacterium
TCCGGCACGGCGTCCTTGTGGATCAACGACCCGCCCGCCGTCGTCGTCGCCGTCAGCCCGATGCTCGTCCCGGAAACCGTCCCGTTCTGCGTCCATTTCGCCCCGTTGATGCTCGTCAGGGCATCCGTGTAGTAATACGTGTAGACGCCGAAGCAGGGCAGCGCCCCGCAAATCAGCAGCCGGAGATAGGGCCGTTTCATCGCGCGTTCACCCCGAATTTCGTCCAGAACTGGTTCCAGTCCACGTTCCGTTTCAGCCGTCCGAACTCCGCCTCCACCTCTTCGCGCCGGGCCGTTCCTCTGCGGAACGCCCGCACGTCGGAGCGCGCGCTGTTCACGATCGGTTCGAACGCCGTGCGGTCCCGCGCCACGAACTCCACCAGCGCGAACTGCCCGTCGTCGCTCACTTCATAGGCGTAGCCGAGGATCCGCGGTTCCCCTCGGGCCTGCAGCCGGTCGGAATCCACCGGCGCGAACATGGGCCGCCGCGGGTCCTCATAGGTCCCGCTGCCCGTCATGGGCACAACGCAAATCAGCGGCGCCCGTCCGTGCCCGAAGCTCCAGTCACACGGCAATTTCCGCGCCCCCGCGGCGGATTACTCCCGCATCCGCAGCAGCTTACAAGCACATCGCCTGTCCGGAAGAAGGAATGCTTGCCCACGCAGGCGTATAATGAGGCGGCTCGGCCGGTTGTCCCCGCCGCGCCCTTGCTCTCTGCCAACGGAATATTTCTGCCCGGGCTCGCCGGCCCGAACCCCGTGGCTGCCATGGCCCGGCTGCCCTACGGCGCGACGGGTTCCGACCGTTTAATCACTTTTCTACACTTTCGACAGATCCGCAAAAAGTGATGAAAAGGTGACGCATCCTGTCCCGGCGGATGCGTCACCGCGCCCTCCAGCCTCTGCATCTAGCTGGAATGAAAAGACTTCCACGAGAACGCATTTCGCACGAAAAACTTTGCGGATGCGTCACTCCCCGCTACAGGGTGTCGAAATCTGTTGAATCTGCCGTCTGCCCGGCGCGAATCCCAAGATCGACACTGTGGTGAGATTCAACGGCTGCGCCGAGCAACGGGATCAGAAATGCCCCCAGCCAGCGCATGTCTTTCCCGGTTCTTATACCCGACCGGGGCGGCCCGCAGACTCGCCGCGCGCGCGGCTGCGCTACAATTCGGGAATCCATGAGAGCGGCCTTCGCGGTATTTCTGGCGGTAATTCCCCTCGCGGCGCAGGACGGGGCTAACGTTCTGGCCGTCACCGCCGGATCGGCGGACTACCTGCTCGGCGCGGGCGGAACCCTTGCCGGACTCGCGCTGGACGGCCACAACGTCTACATCGCGCAGTTCGGCAACGACGAGAAGGACTCCGCGGCGCTGTCGCCGGCCGCCACCCGGCGCGCGAATATCGACGAAGGCAAGCAGGCGGCGGAGTTTCTCGGCTTTCGCGACGCCATCTATCTGGCGCACAAGAGTGGCGAAACGGCCTACGTATCCAGCACCGAAATGAGGGAGCAGCTTTTCGCGCTGATCCGCCATCTGCGCCCGCGCAAGCTGTTCATTCCCGATCCGTACGTCCACTACCAGGCGGACCAGGACCTCTACTGGGTGGGGCGGATGGCCGAAGAGGCGTGGGGATACAGCGGCGGCTCGACGTTTTCTCCGGACCTCACGCGCATGGGCTTAAAACCCTACTCCGCGCCGGAAGTGTACTTCTATGCCGTGGGCCGGCCATACCCGGAAGGCGAGGGCGGCGAGGGGAACGCGCGGTTTATCGGCGTCGATATCGGCGCCACTGTCCTGGCGAAGAAGGCCGCCATCGGCATGCTGAACACCCGGAACCGCGCGCTGGCGTTGGAAGCGCGGGCCCGGCTCGGCAATGCCTTCCAGCCGCTGGACGAGCGCGGTCCCCGCGGCTTTGCCGAAAGCTTCGTCGAGGATCTCGCGCGAGCCGTCGGCGCGCGGCACGGCTTCCGCTACGGCGAGGAATTCAATTACGTCGGTCCGGGCGAGCCGCTGCCGCCGCACGTGATGGAGAGGGCGGTCCCGAAATGAGATGCCTTCACGCCGCGCTCGCGTTGGGATTCGCCGCGGCCGGGATGGCGCAACAGCAGCCCGGCGCCGTGCTGGTGGTCGCCGCGAACTCGCGGGATTACCTGTTCGGGGCCGGAGGCGCGCTGGCCCGGATGATCGACGAAGGCCGCCCGGTATATGCGCTGATCGTGGGAAACGAGGAGAAGGACTCCTCCGGACTTCCTCCCGCCCAAACGCGCCTGGCGAACAACGAGGAGGGTGAGCGCGCGGCCAGGGCGCTGGGCATTAAGGAGACGCTGATCCTCGGCCACAAGAGCGGCGAGTTCGGCCAGCTTTCCACCAGCGAGCTTCGCAACCAGGTGATGGCGGTGCTCCGGCTGTGGAAGCCCGAGATCATGTTCTTTCCCGACTGGTACATCCACTATCTCGACGACCAGGATACGTACTGGACCGGCCGCATGGCCGAAGAAGCGCCCTATGGCGGCGGAAGCTATTTCCTCCAGGAGATGACCTACATCGGATTCACCGGGTACGCCGCCCGCGAGTACTACTTCTACAGCCCGTACCGCCCCTACCGTCCGCGCGAAGGCGGCGAAGGCCGCGCCACGCTGAAGGCCGTCGACATCGGCGCCGCCATGGACCGCAAACTGCGCGCGATCGCCGAGCTGAAAACCTCGAGTCGCCGCTACGCCATCGAAACCAAGCAGCGCCTGGACGCGGCCGGCCGCGCCGGCGCCTCGCTGGCGGATCTCAACGACGCCTCCGTGGAGGCTCTGTCCCGCGCTTTTGCGGAGGAGTTGGCCTCCTCCGTCGGCGCCAGGCACGGCTTGGCCTACGCCGAGGAGTTCAACCACCTGGGCCAGGGCGGCGGCATCCCGCCTCACATCCTCGAAAAAGCCCGGCGCCGGGCCCCCCCGGAGTAGGGGGGTTGAAGTCTATCGCACCTCTCGGGCGGCGTTCGGCTTTTCGTTCATTGACGTGCAGCCGTTCGGCTGGAGGCCGGCTGCCGCACGGCAGTGCTCAGGACGTGTAGGACAGCCCGCCAGAGCTCGGCTCCGGCAGATCGCCGAGGACCGCTGCCGCTTCTATCGCGACCGTGACAACAGGCTCCTATGCCATCGGAAGAGTCCCCGGGGTAGCGGCCGCAAGGACTCTACGCGCAACCCGCTCTCATGAGCCGATCATCCGCGGCGCCGGCGCTCGCAACAGCCAAGAGCGATAGCGCCGCGCGGCTTTCGCTGCGAGGCTATGCGGGTTCCACGCGATAACGCGCGCCCGCTTGGGTAGCGAACTCGACGCGCGAGCCTTCGATCCGCGTGTTGACCGCCTCGCCGCGCCCGACGTCGGACACCCGCGGCGCCCGCGGCGCCCAGGGGTTGACGAGCCGCGCCGCCGCGCCTTTCTCGCTCACGATCGAAATGCCGGAAACCGCCGTGCCGTCCCACGCGGCGCTCACCAGGAAGGCTCCGGCGGCGCGGAGGTTCGCGAAACGCGCGGGGCCCAGGTTCCGGGTATTCGGGAAAAGACGGATGACGCCCGCGTAGCTCTGCATGAGGCACTCGTTCAGCACGGCGGGCAGAGAGAGGTTCTCGGTCCACACGCCCATGCGCATCATGAAATCGAAGTCGGTGGAGTCGCGGTAGCGGCCGTCGATCTGCCGCACGCGGTCGTTGGCGACGCCATTCGGCAGCAGGCAATAGCGCACTTCGCGCTTGAACCAGTCCAGGTCCAGCATGCCCAGCCGGGCGCGCGCCAGGGGCTGGAATACCAGGTCGTTGCCGCCTTCGAGCCGCGCCACCCGCGCGGTGCGGCGGGCAATCTCCAGTCGATCCTCGCGCACGTCCAGGCCGGCCTGCTCGGCCGGGAAGACCGGCGCAAGCGTGGCGGGCACGTTGTAGACATGCTCGACCGGCGCGTCGACAACATCCACCCAGACTTCGCCGTACGGGCCGTTCGCCGTGGGGTACGGCGCCATGTTCGCGCGCAGGCCGGCCCATTGCGCCCGCTCGCCCGCGTCCAGCCCGAGGATCTTCGAAGCTTCGACGGCGGCGTCGAGCAGGAATTCCGTCAATGCAAGGTCGACGATGCAGTCCTTATTCAAGCGGAAATCGACGGTAAATCCCCAATTTTCTGGAGAAACCGACGGAATGATGTGATATTTGCCGTCGTCGCCTCTAGTCATGTAGGCGGCCATGAAGCGGGCCGCGGCGCGGATGACGGGGTACACGCGCCGGAGGTACTCCTCGTCAAGCGTGTACGCGTAGTGCCACCACAGGCTCTGGACCGTCCAGGGCGTCTCGCAAAGCTCGTAGCCCCACGGCGGCGCCGGGTACGCGATGGTCTGGCTGGGAACGGGGTAGGCCGAATGCGGAAAGAACGCTCCGGGCAACTCGAATTTATCCCGGGCATACGCTTCCGACAGCGGCAGCAGGTTCTCGCACAACTCGACGTAGGGCAGGTGTTGATCCACGTGGTTGCTGGAGAAGACGCCCCAGAACACCTGCTGGGTGTTGTAGTTCATGTGGTAGTCGCCGTGCCAGGCGGTTCCGATCCGGCCGCTCATCCAGTTGCCGAACAGGCCCGGCGCCACTTTGCCTTCGCGCAGGCAACAGGCGAGGAAGTACTGGTTGTGGTACCAGATGCGCTCGAGTTCCTCGTCCTCGAACTCGACCGCGGAACGCGACCAGAAGCCGGCCCAGCCTTCATCGTGCCCGCGTCGTAGCTCGGCCAAAGGAACGGCGGCCAGGCGGGCCGCTTCGCGCCTGGCGTGCTCCAGGCTGTCGGGGGCGTCGCGCGGCGTGTGCAGGACAAGATCGAGGCGGAACGGCTGCTCGCCCTCGGCGCGGAAGAACACGCGCGGCCGCCCTTCGTAGCTCGTGTAGGTATCCCGCTTTCCTACACCGCGGCGGCGCAGTTGCTCCTGGCTTTCGCTTAAGCCCTCGAGTTGCCATGCGCCGGCCAGCCGGCCGCACAGCGCCACGTTGGAGTCCCGCTCGCTTGGCGGCGGATTCGGCATGGCTTCGGTGGGAGCGGTGGCCGGGAAGCTCTGCAAGCACGTGAACTCGGACGCCCTCGCGCCGGCTACGGCGTCGATTTCCGGGGGCGGCAGTCCCGCGTCGTCGTCGAGATTCGGGTAGTAGGCGAGCGAAAGGAAGGGCGCGGGCGAAGCGGTGGAAACCGAAACGTGGCCGGCGCGCCAGTTGACGAAGCACAGGACGGCAACGCGGCGGACCGCGCCTCGAAGGTCGTCGTGTTCCAGCTCGACGGTCAACAGCCCGTTGGAAGGATCCAGTTGCTGGCGCGCCAGCCGCGTCATCCGCGAATCCCAATGAATCCACACGATGCCGCAAGGCCACGGCCGGGGCCACGATTTGCGGTAGGAGGCGGTGACTTTCTCGGTATACTCCCGCAGAAAATCGACGTTCTGCTCGAGGAAGAGCATGTCGGGCCGGCCGCGGCGGCGCGCCTCTTCCCCAGCCCGGCGCCACATCGCCAGGAGTTCCTTAAAGGTGACGACGTGCTGGTAATGATCTTCGCTGACGCGAATGTCCCAGGAGTCTTCCTTTCCAAGGTGCAGGCCGAGCGCGTCCGGCCGGACCGTAACGCACACCCCGACATCGCCGTTGCCGAGGAGCATCCCCTCGAAGAAATTGGGCGTCGGGAGCTCTCGCGTCAGCGCATGCCGGCGCGCGATCGCGGCGGCGTTCAGCGGTTTTGCGTCAGAAGCTTGGGAGATAGCGGCCAGGGACGCCGCGGCCGGAGCCGTCTGGATGAATTCCCGTCGTGTCGGCATTGTGGGCGCGCGGGGCTGCCGCCGCGCACACAAAGTCTATCGCACCTCTCGGGCGGCGTCCGGCTTCTGGTTCATTGACGTGCAGTCGTTCGGCCGGAGGCCGGCTGCCGCACGGCAGTGCTCAGAACGTGTAGGACAGCCCGATGAGCGGGACGACGTTCGCCTTCAGGCCGGCGTCGTTCAGGCGGAAGAGCACGTTGGCGGTTGCCAGCAACTGTCCCACCAGGTTCAGCTTCACGCCGGCGGCCGCGCTGTTGATGTTCAGCGAGCCGGTGGTGAAGCGGGTGTTCGGGTACGACTGGCGTCCCGCCGCTGGATTGGAGAGTTCCGGTTGCGGCGAGGTGAACGTGGTCTCCTCGATCCGCCCGGCGTTGAAGACCCGCTGTCCAAGCACGTCGAAGGCTAGGGTAACGACGCGGTTTACGCCCACATCCGCGCCCGCCGCATAGATCAACTGGTTCGGCAGGTGGCCCTTGCGGCCGGTCGAGATATCACCCGACAGGACGGAACTCCCGTTGATCTCGTAGCCCACGTTGACGTGCGGCGCCACCCGTCCGGCGCGGATCGAGTAGGCCACGAATGGCTTCACCCCGAAGGTCCCGGCGCCGAGGAAGTTCCTTTCGTCGCCGGTGGGGAAGCGGACGTCGGTAGCGATCGCCAGTCCGGACGACTCCCAACGCTTCACCGTGGTCTTCAGCCGCACCACCATGTCGCCGACGCCGCTGGCGCTGCCGGAACTCGTGTACGTGTTTGTGGTGCTGCCGGTTGGATCCATGGGATCGAAGAAGTGCGATTCGCCGAAGGCCGGGTCGGGCGGCGCGATCCGGTGGATGGTGGCGTTGGAGACCGCTCTCATGCTCAGATCGAGAATCGGGACGGCCACCGAGACGTCGAAGCGGCCGGTGAGCCCCACCGTTCCGAAAACTGTGAACTGGTTCAGCTTCAGGTCCACGGAATTTCGCGAACTGACGAAATCGCTCTCGTACAGACGGCCGGTTTCGTGTTCGTGCGGAAAGACAACCGGGATATTGTCCAGGTCGATGCCGTCAATCGAGTCAAACGAAAAGCGCTGGTACGAGAAGCCCAGAAACAGCTTTCCGCGGCCGATGGTTTCGGCCCGTTCGGTGAGGATGGGCCCAAAGCTCTGGGCGGACCGGCTGAAAACGCCGGTGGCGGAGTTGAACGCGTAGGTGAAGCCCGAGGCGGGCGAAGCCAGCGGCAGGCGCGTGAGTTCGCTGGCGATGGCGCCATTGAAGGGCCGGAAGTTGGACTGGAAGTCGCTCAGGAAATGGGCGCGGTGGAAAGCATTCGGCAGGACGAATCCCTCATCTCCGTAGAGGTTCGGGATCATACAGCCCAGCTTGCCACTGGCCGAACAAGCGCCGGTGGCCTGTCCGAACGCCAAGCCGCCCGTCGCGAACACGACAAGCGACACCGCGAAAAAGTGTTTCCGAATCGGCACGTTCCCCTCTGTGTGGAATAATCGCAATGTTAACAGGATTCGCGCCTCCTGTCAAACAAAAGCGACAATAAGGCCCTTTATTTACTACAGGTTAGCGCTTTTGCGAGGCGAGGCTCCCGATCCGCCACTGGTTGCCCTGCTTCACCAGCGTGAACACCGCCACGTCGCTCACCGGCAGTTCCGCGCCCCGGTTGTCTTTCACCACAAGCGTGCGAGCGCAGCGAACCACGGCCTTATCGCCGGATATCTGCGGGGCGTCGGGGGTTAACTGGAGGTTCAGCACCCGGAAGACGCGGAAAGAGTTGCGGATTTCATCGAACTGCTGGGAGGGCATGTTGACGTACAGGGCGCGCACGGCGTCGGCATCCTCGCGCTTGTACGCTTCCTGGTAACGCTGAATGGTATCCAGGACAGCGGCCACTTCCGCGCGGCGGCGTTCGGCCTCCTCCAGTCCGGCGATCGCCTTGGCGGCCGGATCGGCGAACTGCCCCCTGGGATGTTTGCGGAGGAAGGCGTCAAGGGCAGCGCGATTGTTGCGGTCCGTCGCGTTCCATTCGAGTTCTTCGATCCGGGCCTCCGCCTGGCGGGCGAACCTGCCTCCCGGGTGGCGCGTGAGGAAATCCGCCAAGGCGGACGGATTGCCGCTCTCGCGAACGCGTTCCCAGTCCTGGGCCTCGACCTGGACGGGATCGGGTGGCGGAGGCGCCGGGGGCGGCGTTTGCTGCGGAATTTGCTGCGGCGTCGCTTTCACCGGTTTTGGCTCCGGCGGCTTGGGAACCGGCTGGAGCTGGAGGTCTCCGGCGCCCAGGCGTACGCCTTCACCGGGACCGAACGAACGGCTGATGGCGACCGGCTGAAAGCCTTCCTTCGACAATTCGATCCGGCGGTCTCCCGGCGGTACGGTTGCCGTGAAGGCGCCATCGGCGTTGACGGCGCCCGCGTGTTTGCCGTCGATCGCCACGGTGGCGCCCGGGGACTGCCCGGCGAGCGTCAGCCTTGCTTGCAGGGGCTCAAGCCGGAACGGAGCGCGGACCTGTTCGCCTTTCCGGACCGCGGCGCGGATCTCGGCCGGGTTCGCCTGGAACCCCGGTTTCTCGGCCCGGATCGTGTATTCCGCGCTCTCCAACGTGATCGTAAGTTGTCCGCCGCGAGCCGTGGGGCGAGGCCATCGCCGCCCGTTCACGAAGATCACCGCGTCGTCCAGGCCGGTCTCGACTACAAGGATTCCTTTGTCCTGCTTGGAGGTGAGGTTGGCGGAAAGCCGCGGAGCGTTTCCGATTTCGAACACGAGCTTGCGCGACGCGGACCCGTCCTTGATTTCCAGCTCGTGCGATCCGTCGGCGATGCCTTTCAACGAAAGGCGGCCGTCGGCGAACCGCCCTTTGGAGACGCCGTCGATGAGAGCTTCGCCCGAGCAATCGGCGCAGTTGACGATCACTTCGCCGCCGAACGACGTGACGACAATGGCGTCGGCGCCCTGCGTCTGGGGAGGGGCAGCCAGCGTGGGGGCGCCGCCCGGCCCAGTCTCGAATTCCAGCGTCGCGCCGCCGTCGCTGCTTTTCAGTTCCAGCCTGCGGCGTCCGGGCTCGATGGCGTCCAGCGCAAACTGCCCATCCCGAAGCGAACCGGCGGGACGGCCGTCGAGCAGCACGTTGCCGCCGGCGAAGTTCGTCGTCAGTTGCACCAGCGCGAGAAGCGGTTCGAGCTTGAGATCAAGCTGCCGGGGGCCGGAGTCCCGCGCCACGGCGACCGTGGCCGTTGTCGAACGGTGGCCCGGCAGGCGGGCTTCGAACGCATGATCGCCGGGGGCGAGTTCGATGCGGCAGTCCGGCGTGACGCAACTGCCGCCTTCGTACGTGACAGTGGCGCCGGAGGGAACGGTTCGGATCTCGAAGGGGATGGCGTCGCCGACCGTGCGCTCGGAGCCGCGCGGCAGAAGCAACGCCGCGGCGATGATGCCTGCCGCAATCGCCGCCGCCGCGGCGGCGCGTTTCGGCGTTATGAGCGGCGATGGCCGGACGGGCGCTTCCGCGGGTGGGGGCGGCTCGGCGGCCGGGAATGGGACTTGAGGGACGACCTTTTCGCGCGCCGCGCGCTCGCGCTCGGCCTGCTCCCGTTGCGCCTTTTCGCGCGCTGTGCGCTCGGCCTGCTCCCGTTGCGCCTTTTCGCGCGCTGCGCGCTCGCGCTCGGCCTGCTCCCGCTGCGCTTGTTCGCGCGCTGCGCGCTCGCGCTCGGCCTGCTCCCGCTGCGCTTGTTCGCGCCGGGCCTGCTCGGCGGCTGCGGCCTTTCGGCGGAGCGCTTCCCGTTCATTCCCAATGGCGGCGGCCAGCGAGGCCAGCGCGGGGTCGTCGCCGTGGCGCCGCTGTGCAGCTCCGATCAGTTCCAGCGCCTTGTCGAGCTTCCCCTGCCGTTGCAGCGCTTCGGCCCGTTCCACGGCCCCTTCGACGGCGCGCTGCCGCTGCCAGGCGCCTTCGGCCTTGTCGATTTCCACCTCGAGTTCGACAAGCCGGCTCTCGCCGGGGTAGGAGCGCAAGCTGCTGTGGACCGCCTGACGCGCCTGCCCGAATTCCTTCCGCTTCACCAGATCCAGGGCGTTGCGTTCGACCTGCTGAATCGCTTCGTCGCGCTGTTTGCGCTTCCATTCCGTCCGGGCCCGGTCGAGGGCTTCCGCCACTTCGGAGCGGCCGGGATAGCGCGACAGGGCGGCTTCCAGCCTCTTTACGGCCTCCTCGGGCCGGCCACTGCCGAGCAGCGCCTCGGCTTCCCGCACGGTCTCCCACGCAGCTTCATCCGCCCGTTTCGCCTCCCGCCGCGCGGCGATCCTCTCGGCGGCGGACGTCAGGGCGGCATCGACCCCGTGCTGCCGGCGCGCCTCCTCGATCACGGCCAAAGCCCGATCGAAGTCGCCTCGGGATTCGAGGTCGGCGGCGCGGCCGGCGGCTTCATCGATGGCTTGCCGGCGCAGCCAGGCCGATTCCTCGAGGTCGATCTGCTTTCTCGCTTCCTCGAGGCGGGCCTCACCGGGGTAGACCCGGAGCCCCGCGTCGATCACGCGGCGGGCCCGTCCGAATTCCGTCCCCTTTAGAAGCGCGCCAGCTTCGGACACCGCGCGGCGGACGGCGTCGGCTCTTCGGGCCGCCTCGCGCTCGGCGCCGATCGTCTCCGCCAGCGCGACGAGGGCTTCGTCGTCCCCGTAGCTCCGCCGCGTCGAATCGATGAGCTTCAGCGCCTCATCGAACCGGCTCCGAGCCCGCAGGCCTTCGGCGCGTTTCCGGGCTTCCTCGATACCCTCCCGGCGTCGCCGGGCCGCTTCCGCCGACTGGATCTCCCGCTCGAGGCCGGCTAGCCGCGTCTCGCCCGGGTATTCGCGCAGACGGGACGCAACAATCTCCCGCGCCCGCTCGAACGCCTGCTGTTCCAATAGCGCTCTGACTTCGCTTTCGGCGCCGGCGATCGCCTCGTTCTTCCGCTTTTGCGCGAGCGCCTCGCGGGCCGGCCCGAGGGCTCGCTCGATCTCAGCCGCTAGGCCGTGTTTCGCCGCGAGGGATTCAAGCCGGGCGATGGCTTCCTCCGGCTCGCCGGCCTCGAGCAGAGCGCGCGCTTCGGCGACAGCCGCCTCGATGGCCTTGACGACGCGGCGGGCTTCCCGGTCGCGTTCGACGATTGCCGCCGCCTCCCGGAGCGCCGGGTCGTCGCCGTGATCGCGCTGGGCCGAACGGATTACCTCCAGCGCCCGATCGAACTGTTCCGCGGCGCTGAGGGTCCGCGCGTCGGCGGCGGCCTCCGCGATGGCGTTGCGACGGGCCAGCGCTTCCCGCGCGCCTTCGAGCGCGTGGAGCAGCGCGGCGTCGCCGGGATACTGTCGTTCCGCCGTTTCGAGCGTCCGGACAGCTTCGTCGAGCCGCCCGTCCTTCCGTAGGGCGTCCGCCTTTGCGATCTGGGCGCGAACCGCTTCGGTCTTCCGCTGCCCGGCCAGTTCCGCCTCGACGGCCTTCTTCAATTCCGATAGCGCCGGATCGTCGCCGTACTTCCGCACGGCCGCGTCAATCGCTTTCAGCGCGTCCTGATAGCTCTGCCGGGCGCGCAACGCATTCGCCTGTTCGGCGGCCTGCTCGATGCCGCGCTGCCGCGACCAGGCCGCTTCGGCCGACGCCACGTCGCGGGCGATTTCCTCGAGGCGGCTCTCGCGCGGATACGTTCGCAGGTTCCGCTCGATCAACGCGCGCGCCTGTTTGAACTGACCCACGTCGACAAGCGCGCGGGCTTCGCGATCGACGTTGGCTACCGCGTCGGCGCGCCGCCGCGCCTCGAGCTCGGTCTCGGCCTGCCGGAGAAGCTCCGAGACGCGAGCTTCCTTCGGGAACTCCCGGCCCAGCGCCCTGAGGCGCTCGACGGCTAGAGAAAAGGCCTCGACGCGGAGGTCCTCTTCTGCCGCGGCGATTTCCGCGCGCAGCCGCTCGCGCCGCTCAAACTCGTCCCGCTTGATAGCGATGCCTTCGAGCAGCTCCTTCGCCGCGCTGGAATCGCGCTGTCGGGTATCCAACGATTCGAGAAGGGCGCCGGCTTCATCGAACCGGTTATGTTCGAGCGAAGTCTTCGCTTGCTCGAGAGCCTGCTCGAAGCGCGCCTGCCGCTCCGCTTCGGCGCGGATCTGGTCGAGAAAGCGCGCGGCGTCCGCGTTGTCGGGATCGATCTCGAGCGCCTCGGTCGCCGAACGCAGCGCCGCGGCGTAATCCCGGCGCGTGAATTCCCGCCGCGCTTCGGCCAGGCGGCGCAAGGCGGACCGGCTCCGTTCGAGCAACGTCCGGACCTGCTGCGCCTGTCCCTTAAGCTGCTGGTTGGTCGAATCGAGCCGGACTGCGGCTTCGAAGCTCTCCAGCGCTTCCGAGATTCGGCGCTGCTCCAGGGCCTGCTGGCCCTTGGACACGAGTTCATCGATCCGGGGCTGGAGCAGCCGCCGTTGCACCTTCTGCTGGATCGCCGCCCGCAGCTCGCGCGTTTCGCGATTTGACGGATCCAGGTCGAGGGCTTCCATCGCCTGCGCGCGCGCGGCTTCCAGGTCGCCGGCGGCGAAGGAGTCCCGCGCCTGCTCCAGCAACTGGCGGGCGCGCTCCTGGCGCAACTCGATCAGGATGGGCTCGGTGTCGATCTGCAGCTCGCGGAGGCTGGGGTAGCGAAGCTCGCGCTCGCGGTGCAGCGCGCGCCGGATCACCTGCTCCAGCAGTTCCGGGCAGTCCGGCGCAAGATTGCGGACCGGCTCGGGATCCTGCGACGTGATCTTGTAGAGCACCGCCCCGGGATCGGCCGCATGGAAGGGATGCTGGCCCGTCAACAGTTCGTAGTAGGTGACGCCGTAGGCGAAGATGTCGGTGAGCGAATCTACCTCTCCGCCCATCACCTGTTCGGGAGACATGTAGAGGAGGGTTCCGAGCAAGTCCCCCTGTAACGTCAGGCGCGGCGTCGCGGTGTCGCGAGTGACGCGCGCGATGCCGAAGTCCATGATCTTCACCGTGCCGTCCGGCAACAGACGGATGTTGGCCGGCTTGACGTCGCGGTGTACGATGCCATTGCGGTGCGCGCAGTCCAGGCCGTCCGCGACCTGCAGCATGATGCTGACCTTCTGGAGCAGCGTGAGCGGAGTCCGGTTGCCGATGAGCTGGCTGAGATCGTCGCCCGCCAGGAACTCCATGGCGATGTACGGGACGCCGTCGAAGTCCCCGAAATCGTAGATGGTGACGATATTGCGGTGATTGAGATTGCCCGCCGAGGCGGCCTCGTTGCGGAAGCGCGTCAGGATGTCTTTGCCTTCGGCGGTCAGGATTTTGATGGCGACCAGCCGGCCGACAGTGGGGTCGTACGCGCGGTAGACGCGCCCATATCCGCCCCGGCCGAGTTCCTCCTGGACTTCGTACCGGCCGATGCGCTTAATGGAGCTTTCCGCCATCTAAACAACAGGCTGTTGTCGACCGTATCTGATCCCAGAAATGGGTGGGTAACTAAAATCATACACCCGGCGCGCCGGACCTTGTCGGCTGCCCGCGAAACCGCGAGGCGCCCGCGATTCCCTGTCCGTGCGGCGCCGCCAATCCTCCTTGCCCCGACGGCCGGGATCGTGTTTTCATAGCTGAATAGGGAACGGGCAGGCGGCGCCGAATTTTCATGATCGATTCATACGGCTTTACGGACCGGGGTTGTCACCGCACGGACAATCAGGATCGGTACCTGATCGACCACGACCTGGGTTTTTACGTGGTGGCCGACGGCATGGGCGGACACCGGCATGGCGAAGTGGCGGCGGAATTGGCGATCGCCACCATGCGGTACTACGTGGAGTCGTCGCACGACCGGGCGGATGTGAGCTGGCCTTTCGGCTACGACTTCGAGCTGAGCGTCGATTCGAACCGCCTGACCACGGCGATCCAGCTCGCCAACCGGCAGGTGTGGAAGCGCGCGGAGGAAAAGCCGGAGTACGCCGGAATGGGGACGACCATCGCCGCCGTGCTGGTGGACGGGGCGCAGGCCGCCGTGGCGAACGTGGGCGACAGCCGCGTCTATCTGTTTCGCGGCGGGGAACTCGAGCAGGTGACCACGGACGACACGTGGCTCAACGCCATCCTGCAGCGCGGGACGTCCGAATCGCAGCTTCGCAATCATCCGATGCGCAACGTGCTGACGCAGGCCGCCGGATCCCAGAACGACGTTTCGGTGCACAACGTGAGTCTCGGCCTTCAGCCGTCCGACATCTTTCTGCTTTCAAGCGACGGCTTGCACGGCTCAGTCCCCGAAGAGGAGATCCGGGATATCCTGGGGACGGGCGGCCCGCTGGAGGGAACCGGCGCCGCGCTGCTCGAGGCGGCGAAAAAGCAGGGCGCTCCGGATAATGTCTCCTGCATTTTGTTGAGATTTTGAGATTACTGTGTCCCATATATTCTGCGGCAGATACGAAATTTTCGAGGAAATCGGCAGGGGCGGCATGGGGACCGTCCACCGGGCGCGCGACACGGTGCTGGACCGGGACGTCGCGATCAAGGTGATGCGCACCGGGCCGCGGGTGGACGAGGAGATCCGCAACCGTTTCTATCGCGAAGCGCGCCTGGGGGCGCGCCTTCAGCATCCCAACATCGTCACGGTGTACGACCTGGGCGAGTGCGACGAAACGGCCTATATCGCCATGGAACTGCTGGAGGGCCTGGACTGGCGGCTGGTGATCAAGGAGAAGCGGCGGCTGCCCGCGACCAAGAAGATCGAATTGATCGCCCAAACCTGCCAGGGCCTGTCGCACGCGCACCGGCACAGCATCATCCACCGGGATCTGAAGCCGAGCAACCTGTACATCCACGGCGGCGACCAGGCGAAGATTCTGGATTTCGGCCTCGCCCGCATGCCGACGTCGAACCTGACGCTGACGGGAAAGATCCTCGGCACGCCGAACTACATGGCGCCGGAGCAGATCCTGGGGCGGCGGTGCGACGCGCGGTCCGATCTCTTCTCGGCCAGCATTGTCTTTTTCGAGTTCCTGACGGGAGCCCACCCCTTTGCCGGGCCGTTTGTGCCGCGCCGGATCGTCGACGGCGAGCCGGAGTTGCTGGTTAATGTGGATCCGATGCTGCCCGATTCGCTGGGCGCCATTTTCGAGAAGGCCCTCTCGAAGCCGCCCGATTCGAGGTACCAGGACGGCGCGGAACTGGCCAACGACCTGCTGGAGGCGGCGAAGGAAGTGATCGACGAGGAGGTTGCCGTCGACGAACCGGCGCCGTTCGCGGGGCCGGGTTCCCAGGAGCGTGCCCAGGGCGGGCCTGCCCCGTCGCCGTCGCAGCAGATCCCTCTGTCGCCGGAGGCCGCTGAAAGCGAGACGCTCACCACGGTGGACGCCGAGCGCGAGATGGGCCTGCGCGAGGGTCGCGACTGACGGGCCTCAGTTGCGCGCCGGCGCGCCGTTCAGCAGCTCCCCGATTCCTTCGATCGACGCCGACCAGACCGTGGCGGGGGCGTCATAGCCCTTCAACTGAACCTGGTGCGACTCGAACAGACGGATTGCGTCCGGGTACGCTTGAAGCTCCTCAAAGGTGCGGTTGCCGATCAGCAGATCCTTGTCGAGCGTTCTTGTGGCGGCTTCGATCCGGAACGCGGCGTTCACGGCGTCGCCGAGCGCGGTGTAGTCGGTGAAGGTGCTGGACCCGGTGTTGCCGACCGAGGCGAAACCCGTGTTGATCCCCGCCCCAATGCGCAGCGGCGCCGGCAGGCGGAAGGCGGGCTCGAGCTTGGCGGTGGCGGCGTGGAACTCGATGAGCGCCCGCAGAATCCGCTCTAGGTCGCGCGGCGCATTGCCCGCCTCTCCATGAAGCCAGGTCGCCATCACCGCGTCGCCGATGTACTTCAGGGCCCATGTTCCGTGGCGCTGCATGATTTCGCTGGCGTCGCGAAACCAGGTGCCGATCGCCTCGCTCAACACGCTCTGATCGATTTGCTGCGCCAGGTGCGTGAAGTCCCGAATGTCCACCACCAGCACGGACACAAGCTGCTGGCGGAAGCACGCTTCGGTCACTCCGCTTTCGCCCATGACGCTCATCGCGGCGGGGTCGGGACAGCCGGGCCAGCGGAAGGTGTAGACCAGGCCGCCGATGGAAAGGCGGTCGCCGTCCTTCAGCGCCGCCGGGGTGCTCACGCGCCGCTCGTTGACGAACGAGCCGTTGCGGCTGCCCATGTCGATGAGGTAGAACTCGCCGGCGTCGTCGCGCTGGATGATGGCGTGCTCCCGCGATACGCGCTTGTCGTGAATGACGACATCGTTTGCGTTACTGCGCCCAATCTTCCACATGTAACCGGAAGCTAGAGCGAACGTGCCCTCGCTGTCGCCGTCTGGCAGAACGAGGTATGCCGAACCGGACTCCTGCACCGAGCTGTTTCCCTTCCCTTGTAGAGTAAATCGGGCCTGCCGGCCCCGACTCCAGCGCTTGACTCCCAGTCAACGGCGATGCCGAAGGCGAGGCCGCCGCTTCTTCATTATGCACCCGGCGCGACCGCCGGTTCGGGATATGCTTAAAAGGACCTGTTTATTCGAATCTTATGAAGCCGAAATTAACCTTCGTTGTTGTTTGTCTGGCCGCCGCCGCGTGTTTGCGCGCCGAGCGGGTTACCCTCTCCCTGGATGGCGAATGGGAAATCGCCGACAGCGAGGCGGCCGGCCCGATGCCCGCCTCGTTCAACCGCAAGGCGCCGGTTCCGGGGCTGGCGAACCTGGCCAATCCCTCGTTCGAGGACGTCGACCTGTTCGATAGCCGGGAGGTGATTTCCAACCGCATCCGCCGCGGTTTGCTGCCCCCATCGGCGGCGGTGAAGAATGCCGGCGTGTCCCGGCAGAAGAGGAACTACTTCTGGTACCGGCGCTCTTTCCAGGCGCCGGCCAGAAAACAGGTCGCGATTCTCAAGATCAACAAGGCGCAGTTCGGGACGGCCGTCTGGCTGAACGGCAAGCCGGCCGGCGAGAACCTGAGCTGCTTCACGGCCGGCTACTTCAACGTGACCGAGTCCATCAACTGGGCGGGCGAAAATCGCCTGGCGATCCGGGTGGGGGCGCATCCCGGCGTTCTGCCGGAATGGATCCCCGCCGGGACGGACTTCGAGAAAAACAAGTGGACGCCGGGGATTTACGACAGCGTCTCGCTGCTGGCGAGCGACAATCCGGTGGTCGAAAGCGTGCAAGTGGCGCCGCGGATCGGAACGTCCGAGATCGTCGTCGAGACAAAGGTGAAGAACTACTCCGCGTCCGACGCGGCGGTGCAACTGCGGCAGCGGGTGAAGGAGTGGCGGGGCGGCGCGCGGACGGCCGAGACGCGGCCGGAAAAAGGCGTCCTCAAGCCAGGCGAAGAACGCACCTTTACGCAAACGATCCCGATTCCGAAGGCGCGGCTTTGGTCGCCCGAGGATCCGTTCCTGTACGCGCTCGAGACGAGCACCGGCGGCGACGATGCCACGACGCGCTTCGGCATGCGCGAGTTCCGATTCGACACCGCGACGCGGCGCGCGTACCTGAACGGCAAGGTCTACTTCCTGCGCGGGTCGAACATCACGCTGCACCGGTTCTTCGAAGATCCTCACTGCCGCAACCTGCCCTGGCGGGAGGATTGGGTGCGCAAACTGTTGGGCGAAATTCCGAAGCGCATGCACTGGAACACGTTCCGCTTTTGCATCGGCCCGGCGCCGGAGCGCTGGTTCGAGATCGCCGACGAGGTTGGGCTGCTGATTCAGAACGAGTACTTCATGTGGACCGGCCATCCTTCCTGGGCCGGCGGCTACGAGCGCTCCTGGAAGTCCGACGCGCTCATCCGCGAGTACGCCGCGTGGATGCGCGATCACTGGAACCACCCGAGCGTAGCGATCTGGGACGCCAACAACGAGTCGTACGATCCGATCTACGCCGACGAAGTGATTCCGGCGGTGAGAAAGCTCGACCTTTCCAATCGGCCGTGGGAGAACAGCTACAACGCGCCGGCGGGCCCCGACGACCCGGTGGAGGATCACCCCTACCTGTTCAGCCGGACCGGGTTCGGCGGCAAGCCGTTCCGGATGACCGAGCTCGAATCGATGCGCACGCGCGAAAGCGGCTCGAACACGCCGAGCGCGCACGCGGTGATCAACAACGAGTACGGCTGGATCTGGCTGAACCGCGACGGGACGCCGACCGAACTGACGGGCAAGGTCTACGAAGACCTGCTGGGGGCACACGCGACGCCGGAACAACGCCTCGCGCTGAACGGCTACCTGCTGGGCGGCCTGACCGAGTTCTGGCGGGCCTTCCGCAACTATGCCGGCGTGCTGCATTTCGTCTACCTGACTTCGAGCTATCCGGGCGCTTACACTTCGGACCACTTCCGCGACATCGAGACGCTGGAACTCGATCCGGCCTTCTCCGATTACGTCGGCGAAGCGTTCAAGCCGCTGGCCGTGTACATCTCCTTCTGGCAGCCGTCGCTCGCCGCCGGGTCCGAGCGCGAGTTCGCCGTAATGATGGTGAACGACGAGCACAAGGACGCGGAAGGGCGGCTCACACTGGCGTTCGAATCCGCCGGCGGCGCTGAGGCGGTCCGGGCCGAGAAGCGATTCGCGATTCCCGCCAACGGCGCCGAGACGTACCTGCTGCGCCTGCGAACTCCCGACGCGGAAGGCGACTATCTGTTGAAAGCGACCGCGGTGGGCGGCGGGCGGCAGACCCTCAGCCGCAGAAAGGTCACAGTGAAGAGAGGGGAATGAGCGAGAGCAGGCGCGGCCGTTGAATGTCACCACAGTGTCCGATTTTGGGAATGGGTTCGAATTGTTAATTTTGCGTCGCGAAAACCGCAATTCCGGAGGCTTCGCCTGAGCTCACGATTGATCGAAAGCCCACTGTTTCATGGCGATACGTCGCCTGAATCACAAAGGCGATTCGGCACGGATCGCCACGAAACGGGCGCCGGCCGAGCGTTGTATTTTCCCACACTGTCCGATTTTGGGAATGGGTTCGAATTGTTATTTTTAATGCGCGGAAAGTGGCCGGCGGTCGCGCGGTGAACGAGATTCAATTGTCAGAGACCGAGGCGCGGCGGGGACAACACGCCGAGCCGCAGCTATTATAGCCTGGCGGAAATGGGCATCCCCGTTTGTGAAGCGGGCGCATTGCTTGTAAGCTGCTGCGGATAGGGGAGTAATCCACCGCGGGCCGGACGGCGGATGCCCCGTGACCCACGATTTCGGGCGCGCGGCGCCCACACTGGAGGGGATGAAAACGGCTCGGAGATAAGAACACGGGCAACGCCGGCTGCAAAGCCGACGCAAAGCCGGCAGGCTAACGCCTGCCCGCGATCTTGTCTTGGGTGGTGATTCCAACGTCACCGCGGGGATCATCCTGCGATGCAACGAGCCAACCCGATCGCTCGTCACGCTGGGACCGCTGGTTCGGTCCCGGCGGCCCGAATCCGCTCAAGACGCCCGGCGGGATGGACGTATAGTTGAGTGAGACCCGAGGGTGATAAATGGGGGAGTACTTCTTCGTCTATGGGACGCTGCGGAGCGGGGCGAGCCATCCGATGGCGAGGTGGCTGGCGGCGCGGGCAAAGCTGATCGGGCCGGCGAGCGCGCAGGGCAGGCTCTATTCGCTCGGTCCGTATCCGGGCATGGCGTTGTCGAACGATCCGGACGACGTGGTGAAGGGCGAGGTGTACCAGCTCCAGGATGAGGCGGGGCTGTGGGACGTGCTCGACCGCTATGAAGGCGAGGGATTCGAGCGGGTGCGGGTGGAGGCGAGATTGGGCGCGGAAAAGGTCATCGCGTGGGCTTATGTCTGCCGAGGGAGGCCGCCGAAGGAAAGCCGGATTGCGTCGGGCGAGTTCCCGGTGGGATAGTTCACGGTTAGTCCGAAGCCGTTGATCGGGTGAAGGCACAAGAGTCCACACGAGTGTGGACTCGGCGCGCTGAGAGCGCGCGCCACGTCGCGTGAAGTCAAGCGTCGTTCTCCAAGGACTCGAGAACGACCTTTCCGCGCGGCGATAGCTCATACCCCGGATGGTGGCTGATCGTGAGCCCGAGATTCTTGAGCTTCCGGACGTTGGCCTTGAGCCAATCTTTCTCGAAACCGGATGGCGCGGAGCACCTCCTTGGTCCAGTCGCCCACGCGGGACGCGGAGTCGAGGCGCGCCAACTGCGCCCGAACCTCTCGATCCGGAGGACGCCAATCGCCGTCTTCAGCGAACCGCCGGTCTTGACGGTGGGTCTGCGCCAGCGACGGAACACTAACGATGTCTTGCCGGATCGAATGGCCTCAAGTTCGGTTGTTTTGAGCAGCATGGTCACGCCGGCAGGAGCAGACGGTGGCGGATTGCTCAGCGGCGTTAGCCGGCGCGGGCGGGGCCGGCTCTCGCAGTCAGGCGCCGGAGCGCCGCGACGCTCTTGGCCACCGCGGCGTCTTCATCGTCGCCGTAGTCCGGATGCAGGAAGTCGATCTCCACCGCCAGCATGCCGTCATAGCCGGCGCCGGCAAGGAGGCGCACGAGCGCCTCGACATCGACGAGACCGTCGCCGACAGGGGTGGAAGAGAAGAAATACCATTCGTCGGCGGGCACGCCGCGGCGCGGCTTGAGGTCCTTGATGTGCGTGGCGTAGACGCGCGGAGCGAGCATTCGCATGCCTTTGACGGGGTCGTCGAGCAGCCGGAGGAAGTTGCCGGTGTCGAAGTTCAAGCCGAGCCAGGGTGAATCGACGTCGTCGAGAAGCTGAAGGATTTCGGAGGCGGTGAAGTCGATGTGGTTCTCCACGGCCAGGCGGATGCCATGGTCCTGGGCCGCGCGGACGGCATCGCGAAAGAGGCCGGCGAGACGGTCGAGCTGCGGGGCGTGCGGCAGGTGGCGAAATCGGAGGCTGCTTCCGACAACGCGCATGATGGAGGCGCCGATGGCGGCGGCGCGGGGGAGGCTTTCGAGCATGTCACGGTAGGCCTCGGTATTGGCGCCCCCTTCGAGTCCATCCGGGTGTCCCCAGGCATAGACGCGGTCCATGGCGAGGTCGTCCAGCATGCCTTTGAGGTTCCGCAGGTAGCCGGGATCGGCGCTCGGGAAGAAGCAGGACTCCAAGGAAACGCCGTCGACGTGGAGTTCGCGGGCGCGGGCCAGGAAGTCCTCGAGCGTCATCCGCCGGGGCGGCGGGTTTTGTTGCGGATAGACTTCGCCGAAAAAGCGGTGGTAGCAGTAGCTGTCAATTCCAAGCTTCATCGCGCCGGTGGCCTCCTTAGGGGATGTATTGGCAAGGTTATGTCAGACGCTTAGGCCGGTGTCAAGGCCGGGTGGCCGGGAAGGACGCCCTGTAATACACTGAGGCACGATGTTACCTTCGCGGCGCGCATTCCTGACAACGACCGCGGCCGGCGCTTTGACGGCCTCGGAAAAGGAACCAGTGGTGGACACGCACATCCACTTCTTTGACCCGGCGCGGTTTCCGTATCACAAGCTGGCGGTGTACGCGCCGCCGCCGGCGACGCTTGACGGTTACGCCGCCTTTGTGAGGGAAGCCGGCATCGACCATACCGTCATCATCCATCCGGAGCCGTATCAGGACGATCATGCGTATCTGGAATATTGCTTCGCCAACGAGCCTTCGCGGCTGTTCTTCAAAGGGACGTGCCTGTACGACCCGATCGATCCGGCGACGCCGGGGCGCATGGAGGCGCTGGTGAGGAAGCATCCGCGGCGCATCGTCGGGCTGCGCATCCACGTGAACCGGAAGAAGGGCGAGGCGCCAACTACGGCGGGCGCCATCCGGGACCGCGACCTGCGGCATCCCCAGGTGAAGCCCACCTGGAAGGCGGCGGCGGACCTCGGGCTCGCCATTCAGATGCACATCATTCCGCTTCACGCGCCGCAGGTGGGGGAACTGGCGGCGCAATTTCGCGGGACGCCGGTGATCATCGACCACCTGGCTCGCTCCGGCTTCGGCACGCCCGCCGAGTACGCGGAAGTTTTGGAACTGGCGAAACTGCCGAACGTCACGATGAAATTCTCGGGCGTCCGGTACTCCTCGTCGGAGGACTACCCACACCGGGACGCGCGAGCGCTGGTCCGCCAGACCTATGACGCCTTCGGCGCGGACCGCATGATCTGGGGCGGCCTGGGGCGAAGCGTGGCGGAATACAAGCAAGCGCGCGCGCTGTTCGACGAGATGTTTGCGTTCGCCCCGGAGGCGGACCGGGCCAAGATCCGGGGACGCAACGCGATGCGGCTGTTCTGGACGTAGCGCAACAAGACGTAAACCGATCGAGCGCCGGCTACGTCCGAAGATCAGGACGAAACATGACGCGCTCGATTTCCCGCCGGAGTTTCCTGGCCGCCGTCAGCACTGGCTCTTTGGCCAGGGCGGCGTCCTGGGAGCTAAAAGCCTTTCCGCAGTGGACGGCCGAGGATGTCGACCGGCTGCTTACCGATTCACCCTGGGCGAAACCGGCGACCGTACCCTTTGAACTGGAGCCTCCGCCGACGCGCCTGCTGTCCGATTTCAGCGATATCGGGCTGCCTGGCGGCGTGGGGTGGCCCGGCGGCGGTTGGCCGGGAGGCGGCCGGGGCGTTCCGACGGGTCCGGGCAGCGGTTCGGGCCAGGGAGGCGGATGGAAGGTCCGGACGGAAGCCTATCTGACGGTGCGGTGGTCGAGCGCGCTGCCGATCCGTCAAGCGGTGGCGTTGGACCGTTGGGGCGCCGGCGGCCTGGAATCGCCCGAGGCGCTCGCGCTGCTGCGGGAAGAGCCGAAGGAGTACGTCATCGAGGCGTTCGGCTTCCCGGCGATCGTCTTTCACCGCCAGGTGGAGCAGCTCAAGAAAGAGCTGCCGGCCCACGCGACGCTGCTGCGCAAGGGCCATCCTCCGATTCGCGCGGCGTCGGTCGAGATCCCCGAGTACGGACAGTATCTTACGGTCACCTTCCGGTTCCCGCGCCAGGCGCCGATCGCGGCCGAAGACGGGTCGGTGGAGTTCATCGCCGCCACGCAGCAGTTCGACTTGCGCAAGAAGTTCAAGCTGCCGGCGATGACTTACGAAGGCCGGCTGGAGTTGTAAGCAGGAATTTACGTTCCAGGGGGCGTCAGGCTTCGACGGCCGCGCAGGCTCTGCGGCGCCGCTGGTATCTCTCCCGAAACGCGGCCGGCGCCAGCAGCGTCAGCGCGTCCTCGACGATTTCGACCTTGGCCGGCAGTTTGCCCGCGAGTTCGCCGTCCACCTGTACGAAGACGTCGACGCCGGGCGGGGGCGTGAACTCGACCTCGCGGACGTTATGGATGGAGACGCCTTCCAACTTGTGCAGGAAGTTGCCGACGGCGCCGGTGAGATACTTCAGGTAGCGAAACGAATCCTCACCCTCGAAGCTCACTATTTCGAAATCGTTCTCCAGCAGGGACGCCGTCCGGGCGATCTCCAGATCGCCGCCGTAGTTCCGGACCCGGCTGGCCAGCGCGAAGCCGCTCTGAAACACGTTTCCATTGATTCGAACGCCAAATTGGGGGAATTGCTGGCCCAACTTGCCAAAACCGCCGATCCAATACGCCAGTTTTCCGATTTGCTTTTTGAGCGCGAGGTCCACGTTGAGGACGATGTGGGCGTCGAGACCGATGCCGGCCATGAGGAGAAAATACCGTCCGGTCCCTTCGGCGGTTCGCAGCAATCCGACCGAGACCCGCTCCGGAACCATGTCCGGTATCAGGCGGGCGGCCCTGCCCGGATTGCGCGGGAGGCCCAGTTCCGTGGCCAGGACGTTGGCGGTGCCGAACGGGAGGACGGCCAGCGGAATCCGCGAACGCGCGAGACCGTTCACCGTCTCGTTGATGGCGCCATCGCCGCCGGCCACCACCACCAGGTCCGCGCCCGAAGCGGCGCCTTCGCGGGCCAGTTCGGCCGCGTGTCCCGGACCTTCGGTGGCTACGGCCGTGACGCGCGCGCCGGCCAATGCGAGACTACCGACAATTCGAGAGAGAAGGGCGTGGACTTTGCCCTGCAAACGGCCGGACGCCGGATTGTAGATGAGGAGAATGTTCCGAAAGCTTATGGTTCGCGCCTTTCCGCCAAGACTTATTATAGGCAGCAGACGCTTATGCCCGACGACATACGACGCGAGATCGAGCGGTTACGGGGCGAGATACAACGCCACGAGTATCTCTACTACGTCCTGGATCGGCCGGAGATCTCCGACCAGGATTTCGACCAGTTTGTCCGCCGGTTGCAGGCGCTCGAAAAGGAGCATCCGGAACTTGTCACGCCGGATTCGCCGACGCAGCGGGTGGGCGGCAAGCCGCGGGAGGGCTTCATCAAGGTTCCGCACAGTTCCCCCATGCTGAGCCTGGATAACGCGCTGACGGAGGAGGAGCTTCGCGAGTTCGACCGCCGGGTGAGATCGCTGCTGGGGGGCGAGCCGTATGCGTATGTCGCCGAGTTGAAGCTGGATGGCCTCTCGATGGCGGCGCGGTACGAAAGCGGCCTGTTGGTGCGCGGCATCACCCGGGGGGACGGGCTGGTGGGCGAGGATGTCACCGAAAATGGCCGAACGATCCGCTCGCTGCCGCTGCGGCTGAGGCAGGAACACGGGGACATCGAGGTTCGCGGTGAAGTGGTGATGCATCGGAAGGCGTTCGAACGGCTGAACGTTGAACGGGAAGCGCAGGGCCTGCCGCGCTACGCCAATCCGCGGAACTCGGCCGCCGGGTCGCTGCGGGTGCTGGACCCTTCGATCACGGCGTCGCGCCAGCTCAGTTTCTACGCGTATGGCCTGTTTCGGGATGGGGCGCCGCTCCTCGAAAGCCATTGGGATTCGCTGGACAGGCTGGAGAAGATCGGCTTCAAGGTGAATCCGTATCGGAAGCTGTGCCCCGCCTTGGAAGATCTGCTCGCCTTTTTTCGGGAATGGGAAGACAAGCGCGAAACGTTGCCCTACGAGATCGACGGCGTGGTGGCAAAGGTGGACTCGATTCCGCAGCAGCGGGCGTTGGGCTGGACGGCGAAAGCGCCGCGGTGGGCGATTGCAGCCAAGTACACGCCGCGCCAGGCGGAAACCACTGTGGAAGACATCGGCGTCCAGGTGGGGCGTACGGGAACGCTGACGCCGGTGGCGCGCCTGGCGCCGGTGGTCGTCGGCGGCGTGACGGTCTCGCGGGCGACGCTGCATAACGAGGACGAGATCGAGCGGCTGGGCGTGCAGATCGGGGATACGGTGGTGGTCGAGCGCAGCGGCGACGTCATCCCCAAGGTGGTCCGCGTGGCCAGGCAAGGCGAGCGGCGCCGGCCGTTCGGGATGCCGAAACAGTGTCCGGTGTGCGGCGGCGAGGTGGTTCGCGAGGCGGGGGAAGTGGCCAGCCGGTGCATCAACACCAACTGCCCGGCGCGGCTGAAGGAGTCCGTCCGCCACTTTGCGCAGCGCGGGGTGATGGACATCGACGGGCTGGGCGACGCGCTGGTCGATCAGCTTGTGGAGCGCAAGCTGGTGACGAACGTGGCGGACCTCTATCGGCTGAAGGTGGAGGACCTGATCGAGCTCGAGCGGATGGCGGAGAAATCGGCCGGCAAGGTGATGGCCAATATCGGCGCATCGCGGACGCGGCCGCTGCCGCGGGTACTGGCGGGGCTTGGCATTCCTTTTGTAGGAGAACGCACGGCCGCGATCCTTGCGGAGACGTTCGGGAGCCTGGACGAGATCGCCGCGGCCGACATGGAGACGCTGCAAACGGCGGAGGAAGTGGGGCCGAAAGTGGCGCACAGCGTCAACGCGTTCTTCCGCGAGCCGCGGAACCAGGAACTGGTGGAGCGCTTGCGGAAGGAGGGGCTTCAGTTCCAGCATCAGCGCAAGCGCAAGAAGAGCGGGCCGCTCGAAGGCCGTACGCTTGTGCTGACGGGCACGCTGCCGACGCTGGCGCGGGCCGAAGCCACGAAGCTGATCGAGGAAGCCGGGGGGAAAGTGACCGGGTCGGTCAGCAAGAAGACCGATTACCTTGTGGCAGGAGAGGAAGCGGGATCGAAGCTGGAGAAGGCGCAGTCGCTTGGGGTGAAGGTGATTGACGAAGCGGGGCTGAGGAAGCTGCTGGGTGGCTGAGCTGTTCAAGCAGATCCTGGCGTGGGGTCCGCTCGGCGTCGCCGTCGTGGCGCTTCTCGATTCGGCGGGCGTTCCGCTGCCTACGGGGGTGGATGCCCTGCTGATTGCCACGGCCGCGTACCATCCGGGACGGGCATACCTGGCGGCGCTGCTGGCGATAGCGGGCTCGGCGGCGGGCAACCTGATCCTGTTCTCGATAGCGCGCAAAGGGCAAGAGGCGTACCTGGACCGGCACGCGATTTCACCGCGGGCGCGCCGTTTCCGGGCGTGGTTTCAGCATTACGGGCTGATATCGGTTTTCATTCCGGCTTTTGTTCCCATCGTCCCGTTGCCGTTGAAAGTGTTCGTGCTGTCGGCCGGCGCGCTCGGCGTGGGAACGCGGGCGTTTCTGCTGACGATACTGGCGGCGCGCATCCCTCGCTTTCTGGCGATGGCGTACCTGGGAACGCAGCTCGGCGACAATGCGATGCAATGGCTGCTGGATCACAAGTGGCATCTGGCGGGCATCGCGGCGGGCATGTTCGTCGCGCTCTATGCGGCCGTGCGGGTGGTGGACAGGCGCCGCCGGCCCGGCCGCGACAAGCAGCCACACGCCGAGGGTGGGGTAGAATGACGCTGTGCGAAAACTAACGCGCCGAAATTTCCTGAAGACCGCCGCTCTGGGTCCGGCGATCCTCAGTTGCGCGTCGCCAAAGACCCGCGTCGTACGCGTCGAGGAGATCAAGGTCAGTTACGAGGATTTTCACTATCGCACGCCGATCAAGTTCGGCGGCACGGCGCTGGACCGCGTCACGATGATGAACGTGGACTGCGTCATCAGCCGCAAGGGCGGGAAGTCCGCGAAGGGATTCGGGTCGATGCCGATCGGCAACGTGTGGGCGTACCCGTCGAAAGAGATGGGCTATGAAGCGACGCTCGAGGCGATGAAGACGCTTTCGCAGCGGGTGGAAAAGATCACCGGCGATTACAAAGAATACGGCCATCCGATCGACCTCCACGTCGCGCTGGAGCCCGAGTACCTTAAGGCGGCCGAAGAGGTCTCGACGGAGCGGAAGCTCGCTTCGCCGATCCCCAAGCTGGCCACGCAGGTGACCGCGAGCCCGTTCGACGCCGCCATCCACGATGCGTACGGCAAGATGTTCGGCGTCAGCAGCTATCACACGTACGGGCCCGGCTACATGGAGCACGACCTCGCCCATTACCTGAGTCCGGAGTTTCAGGGCGAGTACCTGGAGCAGTACGTTCACACCGAGCCTAAGCCGAAAATGCCGCTCTACCACCTGGTTGGCGCGCTCGATCCCATTACGGAAGCCGACATCGTGAAGCGTATCGACGACAGCTTGCCCGAGACGTTGCCCGAATGGATCAACTACAGCGGGCTGACGCACCTGAAGATCAAGCTGAACGGCGACGATCTGAAGTGGGACGTCGATCGCGTGGTGACGGTGGATCGGGTGGCCGCCGAAACGCAGGCCAAGCGCGGCGTGGACAAGTGGGTGTATTCGGCGGACTTCAACGAGAAGTGCCCGAACGTGCAGTACGTCATCGACTTCCTGAACCAGGTGAAGGAGAAGACGCCGGCCGGCTTCGACCGCCTCCAGTACATCGAGCAGCCTACGAAGCGCGATCTGAAGAGCGATCGCGCGAATGTAATGCACGAGGCGGCCAAGCTGCGGCCGATCGTTATCGACGAATCGCTGACGGACTTGGAGACGCTGCTGCTGGCGCGGGAGATGGGCTACACCGGCGTCGCGCTGAAAGCCTGTAAAGGGCAGTCGCAGGCGGTGCTGATGGGGGCGGCGGCGCAGAAGTACAAGATGTTTCTCTGCGTGCAGGACCTGACCTGTCCGGGCGCGTCGCTGATCCACTCGGCGGGACTGGCCGCCCACGTTCCGGGCGTCGCGGCAATCGAATGCAACTCCCGGCAGTACGTGCCGGCGGCCAACAAGGCGTGGGAGGAGCGTTTTCCGGGCGTGTTCGACGTCCGGGACGGAAACGTCAACACGGCGCTGCTCAACAAGCCTGGCCTCAGCGCCGTGGCCTGAGGATCAGCCGACCACGATCTGGCCGTCCCGCATGTGCACGATGCGGTCCGCGAAGGCGGCGGCCTCGGGGTTGTGCGTGATCATGAGGATGGTCTGGCCGAGGCGCTTGTTGAGGTCGCGGAGGAGGGTCAGCACGTTCTCCGACGACCTGGTGTCCAGATTGCCGGTGGGCTCGTCGGCCAGCAGGATCGAGGGGCTATTGACAACGGCGCGCGCGATTGCCACGCGCTGCTGCTCGCCGCCGGACATCGCTCTGGGCTTGTGATGGAGGCGGTGCGCGATGCCGAGCAGGTCCAGCACGTTCAGAAAGTCGCCGTCGAGCGCGTCGGGCCGGCGGGCGATGTGGCGGGCGATGGCGATGTTGTCGGCCGCCGTCAGGGTGGGGAGCAGGTTGTACTTCTGGAATACGAAGCCCACCTCCGTGCGCCGCATCCGCGTTCGTTCCGCGTCGGTCATTTTCGCGATGTCCTGGCCATGGATATGGACAGAGCCGGAGGTGGCCGGCGTCAGTCCGCCGATGATGTGGAACATGGTGGACTTACCGGAGCCGGAGGGTCCAACCACGGCCGTGAACTCGCCGGTTTCGATCTCCATGCCGACGCCGCGCAGCGCATGAACGTCCACGTCGCCAACGCGGAACGTCTTACGCAGGTCGCGGACGGAAATGATCGCCCCGCTATTCATACGCCAGCGCCTCGATGGGATCCTGATTCGCCGCCTTCCAACCGGGATAGGCCGCTCCCAGCAGGGCGCCGACCAGCGCGATGGCGGCGGCGATCGGCCACCAGCCGGGGACGATGTTCTGCGTGAGCGAAGCCGGAACGAAGGTCATGACGGCCCAGCGCGTGCCGTAGGTGAGCAGAATCCCGAGCGCCGTTCCGACCACCGCCAGCAGCGCGGTTTCCCGCAGCAGCACGTTCAGCACATAGGCCGGCGAGGCGCCCAGCGACTTCAGGATGCCGATTTCACGAGTCCGCTCGAGCACCGCCGTGTAAAGCGACAGGAACACCACGAGGAACCCGACCACCACCGAGAGGCCGATAATCACGCCGATAAACGCCTCCAGGCCCGGGACGTTCTGCGGAGAGAACAGCGAGGTGAATTCCTCGATCGAATAAATCTGGTAATCCTTAAGTTTTTCCTTTAAATTCGCGACCACTTTGTCGGTGTTTTGCGGGTCGTCCAGTTTCAGGTAGGCCTGGGTGAGCTTTCCGGTGTTACCCGTGAGATCCTGCAGTGTTCGCAGAGGAACGATGAGCCTGGCCAGCTTGCCGGCTTCCATCACTCCGCTGACGCGCCAGGGCCGGTTCAGCAACTCCATCGTATCGCCGGCGCGGACCCCGTTCTGGCGCGCGTAGCGCTCGTCCACGATGATTTCGTCCGGCCCCTGGAACGGTCCGCCCTCGATATATCTCAAGCCGCCGGCCATCCGGGTAAACTCGTCGAGGTCAAGGCCGGTGACGGTATTGATGCCGCCGATGGGATGGCTGACCGAACCGCTCGCCAGCGCGACGTGCTCCTGTTTCCGGAAGTAATCCAGGATTTTCTCCGACATCGGCGCGGAGCTCAGGCCGATGGCGGCGCTGCCGGGCGGACGGACCCAGACGTCGGCGCCGGCGCCGCGGGCGCGCCGCTGTGAGTCCTCGAGCATTCCGTGGCTCAGGCCGACCACGGTCAGCATCATGGTGACCTCCACCCCAATGGCGATGATGCTCAGCGACGTGCGCACCGGGCGGTGCTTCAGGTTCTCGATAACCAGTTTGTTCAGCAATCAGTTACACCTCAGGAGGGCGGGCGGCAACCTGCTTTTATTTTAACGTAGCCGGTCCGAAGGACCCGCGCGGCGCGTTCAAAAACTCAGTTGCAGCATAAAGCGGAAGGTTCGTCCGTCGTTCAGCGTGTTGGTGATGTAGCCGAACTGGGGGCTGCTGAGGTTATGCCCCGGCTCGGCGAACTGCGGCGTGTTAAGGAAGTTGATGGACTCGGCGCGAAACAGGATTTCGTCGTCGCCACCGACGCGGAACCGCCGGGCGAGCGAAGCGTTCACGTTGGCGATGGGTCCCTTGCGAAAGGTGTTGGAGCCGAGATTCCCGCGGGGCGCGGTGGGCTCGATGAAGGCGAACGCCGTAGCCGGCAGCAGTTCGCGCGAGGTGTCCGGGTGCCCGATCGTGCGCCCGAGCACCGAAGGATCCACCAGGTTAGGCCGATCGCCGCGCGTGCCATCGACGTTTCCGTAGCCTGGACCGTCGGACCCGGTACGCACGGAAAACGGCGTGCCCGTTTTCGCCAGGACCACGGCGCCCAGGCTCCAGGCGTCCAGCAGCCGGCGCTGCCATCGCGGCGCGCCGGGTATCGAAGGCAGATCGTAGGCGCCGCGAAGCAAAAAAGCGTGCGGCTGATCGAATTCACTGAGGCCCTTCCGGTCGCGATGCACCTCGAACTCGCCCTGGCTGTTGTTCTGGAACGCGTCGCGTCCGGCGGCGGTGTTGGAGTAACTGGTCCCCAGGTCGATCGCCTTGCTGAACCAGTAGGAAGCCTCGATGGAGGCGCCGCGCCAGCGCCGCAGCACAAGCGACGCCTTGGCCGCGTCGTAGTAGCCGAACGAGCCGTTCATCACGGTCCGGATTTCACCGACTTCCGGGTTGGGCCGGCGGTCCTGGACGGTATCGGTGATCTGCTCGATCCCGGAAACCGGCCGCGCGCGATTCAGCGCCCACATGTACAGCAGCTTGGGCGACCGGCTCCCTACGTAGCCCAACTGGAGCCCCCACCGGTTCGACAGCGCCGGCTCCCAACTGAAGTTGTACTGGTGCGAATAGGGCGCGACGAGGTCCGGCGAAAATGCCAGCAGCGTGTTGCGCACATCGGGAGTCAGCCCCGTGGCCAGCAACTCCGCCAGCGGCCGGCGCAGGTCGGGAACCTGGATTTCGAACTTGCTGTTGGAAGGGGGGTTGTAACGCATTTGCCCGTAGGTCACCGGGTAGATCTCTCCGTAGTGGAGGCCATAAGCGTTCCGGATGGATCCCCATTTGCCGGGAAGACGATACGCCAGGCCGAGCGAGGGCGCGAAGTTGTTCAAGTCGGAGCGGTATGGAATTTCGTCCAGTCGATTGACCTCGTACGGGCGCACGACCGGCTCGTACCGGAGCCCTATGTTCACCGTGAGGTTCGCCGCAGCGTTCCAGGCATCGCCGGCGAAGAAACCCGCCTCCCAGTTTCGAAAGCCCCGATGCACGTGGCCGATGGCGCCGGAAAGCTGCGTCGCCGTTCCCATCCGCAGATTCGCGATCGCGTCGCGACCGAAATCGCTGCTGAACGAAATGACGCCCCGGTGGCTGCTGGTTTCGCTTCCGTTGAGCTGCCGGCGCGTCAGGCGGAATCCGGCGTACCAGGTGTGGCGGCCTCGGACCTGGCGGGAATCGCCGGCGTAGGTGAACTGGTTCTGGGCCCGATCGATGGGAATGCTCGAACTCGGGCCGAGCATCTCGAGCGCATCTTCGACAAGCACGAGCGGACCCACCGCATTCTTCTCCGGCACAAGCGTGGAACCCACCCGGCCGAAGCCCAGCGTGAAATTGGTAAGCGTGCGAGCGCTCCACTGCCGGTTCCAGGTCAGCCGGGCCTGGTGCGCCCTCGTCGTGGTGTCGGGGTTCTGTCCGGCGACGAGCTGGAAGGCCTGCACGCGTTCCAGAGTGAAGCTGTACGTGAGCATCAACCGGTCGGCGTCGCGCCGGGATTGCTCGAGACGGCCGGCGAGATGGTCGTCGTCGATACGTTGCAGTGAGTTCGTGTTTAATGCGCGCTCATTGATGTCCGTTCGGTTCGGCAATTCCGAAGGATAGGCGCCAAGGAATCGCTCGACCATCCGCCGAAGCGCCGGATCGGTCGTCAGCGGCGTGCGCTCCTGGGCCGTGGGAACAAGCACATTGCCGTTGACGTTGCCGCGGATCCTACGCCGGCTCGCATCGAGGGAGAAAAAGCCGCCGCGCCACGCCGGCGCTCCGGCGGTGAGGCCGTAATCGTTCTCGCGGGCGGGCTTGACGTTACCGGCTTGAAAGAAGGAGCGTGCGCTGAACAGGCTGTTCTGGTGCGTCCAGAAAGCGCTGCCGTGAAGCGCCGAGGATGCGGCGGAAGACAGGTGCGGCTCCGAACCCGGCTCATTGCCGTATTCGGCGGCGAAGTAGCGGCGGTCCGCCCGGAACTCGGTGACGATGGTGGCGGTGGCGCCGAGCCGCTGGTTGAGTTCCTTCAACGCGTTGTTGTCGATGGCGTTGAATTGGACATTTTCGTTGCGACGGCTCTCCCCGGCCGCGGAGTCCGTGCGGCCCATCAGGTTAAGCTGCGCCCGCCCCGCGGCGCCCGCCTGGCCGCCGTCGGAGGGGGATTGCTCCTCCGCAGCGGCAGGGGTCGCCGCATCTTCGGTCTTGTCCTGCGGACCGGCGAAGGCTGCCGGCCCGGCAAGGAGGGCAGCCACTAACAGGAGCGTCACGTCCTTTTTAATATCGCACCTGGTGGGGGTGGGCGCGGCTTGTGCGCCGGCGCAGGAGTCCACACGAGTGTGGACTCGGCGCGCTGAGAGCGCACGCCACGTCCTAACTTCGGGCCCGCGCCGCGATCTCCGACAGTTCTTCGAATACCGGGCCGCTGGACGGGATCTCCACCTGGAAAACGTCGGCGATGATAAACAGCCAGCCGTGGATGAAATATGTCCAGCCGTCCTCGACGCGGAGGTTGCGCCGTTGCTGCTGCGCCCTCGCCTGCCGCAGAAAAAGCAGATCGCCGCGATAGTTGAAGTCCCAGGCGATGCCGTTTTCGGGAAAAACCGCCTGGTCCGTGAGCGGAGAGCCGGGGGCGTCCTTGCCCAGGCCCGTCGCGTTGATGACCAGCGAGCCCGGCGAGAGCCGCTCCAGGATGCGGTCGCTCACCTCCGCGTGGGGCGCGTGGTGGTACTCGACGGGCACGCCGGCGGCTAGCCGCTGGTGAATGCGTTTCATATCCTCCAGCCTGCCGGCGCTCCGGTTTGCCACGTGAATGCGCGTGGGCCGATTGGCGCCGTGCGCGGCCTTCATCAGGCGCCAGGTGATGGCGATGGCGGACCCGCCGGCGCCGAGGACAAACGCTTCGGCCCCGGTTTGCGCCCAGTAGTTATCCGGGAGAAAGGAATCCAGGGCCAGGCCGCTCGTGATGGGGTCGGTGGCGCGGCCCACCAGTTTTCCGTCGCGCTTGGAGATGCAGCTTACTTCACCCATCGCCGCGGCGAACTCGTCCAGAGCGTCGAACTGGTCCCGGCACGCGTTCAACAAGTCGATCTTGTGCGTGGTGACAAGAGCGCCGCGCGATAGCGCATCGGACTTGATGAAGGCGAGCGCCGCGCGGTATTTCGCCGGCTCGTCATGGATCTTGAAATCCCATCCGCGAACGCGGGAATCGTCCAGGCCCAGGCGCTTTGCCCACTGGGGAAATACCCTCACGATGGAAGACTGGCCGGTGGTCACGCCGATGAAATGCAGCGTCGGATGGGTGGCGGGCTCAAACTCGCTCATGGGTTGCGGGGCGCATCGCCATCAGCCGCCGGCGCGGGCCATCTTCTCCTGGTAATGCTTCCGGGCGTCGTCGAACATCCGCTCCGCCTGGCGGCGATTCGGATTCGGACCGAAATTGTTGCGCTCCACCAGGTACGCCCATTGACGGTCGATCCACCGGAGCATCAGCGCCAGGTCGTCCCGCACGAGCACCGGCTTGCCGTCCACAAGGACATATATCGGCCCCGAGTGCGCCCGCGGAATGGCGCCTACTATGCCGCGGGCGGGGTGGCCGGCGACCCGCACGGCAAACCAGGAACTGCGGTCCACAGATACCGTCTTCTCGATTCGCCCGCTGAGCGCGTTCCCGCCTAACTCCGTCCGTTCGATTACTTCGCCGTTCCGGATGAGCTCGATCAGCCGCAGCGGAACGCGAGAGGCGATCTCGGCTGACAGCTTCGCCTCGTAAGGCTGTCCCGCCGGCGCGCGGATTTCGGCGCCCATCGGCTGGCCGTTCAACTCGAAGCGAATCAGCGGGCCGTTGGTGACGAATGCCCGGCCTTCGCGGTAGCGTTCGATCCACCGGTCCCAGCTCATCGCCGAGCCCACTTCGACGTACTGGCGCGCTCCGCCTGGGATCTGGTTGATGCCTCGCCAGTTGGTGAACACGTCGGTGCCGGCGCCGGGGGACATTCGAAAGCCGCAGTTCAGAAAGCGATACCACATCTCGTAAGCCGCCTCGCCGAAGGGCAGGATGTCGATGGCGTCCATTGCGCCGAGCGCTGCCGTCACCGGGCTTTCCTTCGCTCCGAGGCTGGTGTCGAACACGTCGCGCGTCACGCCGCCGGTCGGATGCACGTACGTTACCAGACCGCCCTGCTTGCGCGCGGCGATCGCCGCCATGGTGTTCAGCGGGAAATCGTACGGCGAATCGGACCCGATGACGCTGGTGTAGGAAGGCGGAACCTGTTTCTTGATGTTGAGGAAGGCAATGTGTCCGAGCGGATCGCTGTTGCGGTACTCCTGTCCCCAATACAGCACGTACCGCGATCCGGACAGCGGATGCACCGCGCCGGTGAAGAACTCCTTGTCGTGGACGAAGGCGCCGGAGGCGTTGGCGACGATCATGTTGGCCGTGTTGAGGTCCTCGGCCTCCAGCCACCCCATCGATTCCGGCGGGCGCTGGTAGTAGCTGCCGTTGTAATTGGCGTGAAAGTGGTTTTCGCCCGTGTACCAGCCGCGCTGGTTCCAGTTCGTCCACCGCTCCATCTGGAGGGTGACCTCGGTGGTCTGACCGGCCTGGACGGTGGCCGTGCGTTCCAGGAGGCGGTATTCGACGCCCTTCAGCGCGGTCAGCCGCAGTTCGCCAGCGGGCGCCGGAAACTCGTCGTCGCCGCTTCCAATGAAAAAGCCCTCGCGGTCGCCGCCCGCCTCGAGCGGGTAGTAGAAGATGGCCGAGCCGCGCGGCGCATACGCTTTTCCGTCGGCGGCGCGAACGTGAAGGCGGACGCGCGTCGGCTGCCCCAGTTCATCGACGATCTTCACTCTCACTTTTCCGGATGCGGCGCGGAACTTGAGATCCGTGAGCCGCACATGCGTTTTGTCGCCGCCGCCGATGGGCATCAGAAACAGGTCGAGGTTGCCCAGGTGATTCGACGCGTGGGCGATCCACTTCCCGTCCGGCGAGACCGCGGGAGCGAACTCGTCGCGCGGAGTGTTCGTGATGGGCGCGGGACGGCCGCCGGTCCGGGGGACGCGATACAGCTCGTAATCTCCCTTCCCGTTCACAATGACGTTCGACTGAATGACGTTCTCGCCGTCCGGCGTCACCGCCAGTGTGTCGGGCTGAACAATATCTTCCGCCCGGTAGTTTGTTATCGGCAGTTGAATCATCACCGGAACGTCGCCGGCCGGCATCGACCAGATTTGCGGCGCGCCCACCCGGGGCGCGGAGAAGAAAATCTCGTTGTGCTTCGGGCTCCACGCGACGGCGATCCAGTTCGCCGAGGGCCCGCGCTGCGGCGGCATCTGGCGGCGAACCGCCTTGCCCGAGGAAACGTCGATCTCGTGGACCAGCGACCCGCCGCCGGGCACGCCGAGGCCACACGCGATCGTCTGTCCGTCGGGCGACCACGCCAGCGTGCTCGCGACCGGGAACTCCGTCGGGATCTCGCGCTCGGTCCCGCCGGCCACGTCCACCACCATGAGCTTGCCCGAGATGTTCGGCAGCCGGCCGGCGGGGGTTCGGCCGGAAACGTAGGCGATCCGGTCTCCCCGCGGCGACCAGGCGGGGTGCGCGTGATAGCCCGCTCCCGTCGTGATCTGCTCCGCGGGTCCACCCTCGCGCGCGGTTTGCCAGATACTGCCGAACAGCGTAAACGCGATCCGGCTGCCGTCTGGCGACCATGTCGGGTCCGTGGCGCCCCAGGTGGTTGGATCCGAATCGGCGGCGGAAGCGTCGCCGGTCCAGTGGCGGTAGCAAAGGCCGGCAATCAGCAGTCCCAGAAAGGCGGCCGTTACAGCTCGCGCAGCGGATTTCATGACGGGAATGTATCACATGCGCGGCCGGTTTGCGCGCGCCTGAACGCGCGTGGCGAACACTGATATGATTCGTCGGAATGACCAAGGAAGAGATCATCCTCGCCCATCGAGAACATTTGTTCCCGTCCGTGTTCCACTACTTCCAGGAACCGCTCGTCATCACTCGCGCCAAGGACCAGTTCGTCTGGGACGCCGACGGCAACGAGTATCTCGACTTCTTCGGCGGCATCGTAACGGTGAGCGTCGGCCACTGTAACGAGGAGGTGAATCGCAAGATCCATGCGCAGACGGACCGGCTCCAGCACGTCTCCACCGTCTTCGCTAACGAGCCGCAGGCGGCGCTGGCCCGCGACCTGGCCCAGATCACGCCCGGGGGGGCGTTGACGAAGTCGTTCTTCACCAACAGCGGAACGGAAGCCAACGAGACGGCAATCGTCGCCGCGCGCTGCTATACGGGCGCCGACGAGATCATCGCGCTGCGCCACTCCTATCACGGGCGCTCGTCGCTGGCGATGACGCTGTCGGCGCACAGCAACTGGCGCATCGGAGGCGCGCCGCAGGCCGGCGTCGTCCATGCGCACACCGCGTACTGCTATCGCTGCCCGTTCGGCCTCTCCTACCCGGATTGCGGCGTGCGCTGCGCCCGAGACGTCGAGGAGTTGATTCGCACCACAACCTCCGGGCGCGTGGCCGCCTTCATCGGCGAGCCCATTCAGGGCGTCGGCGGCTTCATTACGCCGCCGCGCGAGTACTTCGGCATTGTGGCGGAAATCGTGCGCCGCTACGGCGGCATCGTCATCAGCGACGAAGTGCAGACCGGCTGGGGACGCACCGGCGGCAAGTGGTTCGGCATCGAACAATACGGGGTGACGCCCGACATCATGACCGGCGCCAAGGGCCTGGGCAACGGCACGCCCATCGGTCTTACGATCGCCCGGCCGGAAGTGGCGGACTCCGTCCGCGGCGTCACCATCTCGACCTTCGGCGGCAACCCGGTGGCCACCACCGCGGCCAAAGCGGTGCTGGACTTCATCAAGGAGCGCAATCTTGTGGATAATGCCGGCGAAGTCGGCGCGTATCTTCGCAATCGGCTTCTCGAACTCCAGGAGAAGCATCCGATCGTCGGCGAGGTTCGCGGCATGGGCCTGCTTCAGGCGATGGAACTGGTGGAGGACCGCGCGACCAAGGTTCCGGCGACGCAAAAGACGCTCCGGGTGATCGACGCGGCGCGCGAGAACCGCATCCTCATCGGACGCGGGGGCCTGTACGGCAACGTCATCCGCATGTCGCCGCCCTTGAACATCTCGAAAGCCGACGTCGACGAGTGCGTGACGCGCCTGGATGGCGCGCTGTCCGCCGTCAACTAGACGGATCCGCCCGCAGGAAGCTGCGCAGGTCCGTCTCGCTGACGCCGGGCTCGCCCGGAGCGACGTCGTTCAGCTTGCCGGCGCGCATCCACTTCTCGAGCCGGTCCACCAGATCGAACAGGTGATCGAACGAATCGACGATGAACAGCAGCGGTTGGTAACGGTCGATCTCGAACGCCTGGTTGATAGCCCATTCGATCTGCATCGGGTAGCGCTGCGGCCGGTCCGAGGCGACCGCGTGCTCGAGTTCGCCGTAGGAGCTGAGCAGGCCGCTGCCGTACGCGCAGACGCCGTTGCGGCCGCGCATCAGGCCGAACTCCACCGCGAACCAGAAGAATCGCGACAGCGCCTTGATGATACTCGTCAGCCGCCGGCACTGTTCGGCTTCGTCCTTCACGGCGGCCGTCATATCCACGGCGGTGTGCGCGCAGTCGCCGAACCGAACCAGCGCCTCGGCAAACGCCCGGTCCGTGTGCATGGGAACGTGCCCGGCGATGTCGTGGAAAATATCCGGCTCCGGCAGATAGTCCAGCTTGTCGTGCGGCCGGATCGTGATCGTGGTGGGGAACTCGCGCCGCCGCAGGCAATCGAAGAACAGGAACGCCGGGACATAGCCGCTCACCGCGCGGGCCTCGAATCCTGTCAGCGGCCGCAGCGTGCGATTTACTTCCGCCAGCCTCGGCACACGGTCGCGCGGGAGCTCCAGCGCGTCGAGTCCGCGCAGGAAATGCTCGTTCGCATATCGTTCCCAGCGCGGCCGGATGCGGCCATACAGCCGTTTCCACGATTCGTGATTATCGTCTGAGTACAGCTCCCATGGCTGCTCGATGTACAACTCGCCGCGTGAGCGAGCTTCCTCGATGAAGGGCGCCTGGCCGGTGGTAAGGCCGGAGGTTAACAAACCGCCGCCCGGTAGGGTCAATGGCATGGTCCGCCTCCCAGTCGTCGAGCCGGTCGGCTCGGCTTCTGGCCTCAGGCTAACAGAGCCCGCGAAATTGCCGCAATTGTAACGGCTGCGCCGGCCTTCGGCCCTACTCCTCCAGCGCCTTGAGCCGGTCGGCGAGGCCAAGCGGGCCTTCCGGGCGCAGCAGCGGGAACAGGATCACGTCGCGGATCGATTTCGAGTCGGTGAACAGCATCGCCAGCCGGTCGATGCCGATGCCTTCGCCGCCGGTGGGCGGCAGGCCGTAGCACATCGCGCGGAGATAGTCCTCGTCCATCTGGTGCGCTTCCTGGTCGCCGCCTTCGCGCAGCTTCCGCTGCATCTCGAAGCGGCGGCGCTGCTCCTGCGGGTCGTTCAGCTCGGTGTAGGCGTTGGCGATTTCCATGCCGCCGGCGTAGATCTCGAAGCGCTCGACGAAATCCGGTTCGTCGGGCTTGGATTTCGAAAGCGGCGAGGTTTCGAGCGGGTAGTCGTAGATGATGATGGGATCGAACAGGTGCGGCTCGGCGATCCGCTCGAAGATCTCCACCAGGGCCGCTCCCGAACCGGCGGCGCCGGAATGCCGCTTCAGCCAGTCCGGATCGGCGAGATCCTCTAACCTGGGGCGCTCGTCCGACGTGGGACGCTCGTCGCGCCGCCAGAACTCGATGACAGCTTCACGCAGGCTCAGCCGGCGGATGGCGGCGAAGTCGATCTCCCGCCCCTGGTAAGTCAACCGGGTGGCGCCGACGGCGTCGAGCGCCGTCCGGCGGAGCAATTCGCACGAAAAATCCATCAGCACGCGATAATCCGCGTAGGCCTGATAGAATTCGAGCATCGTAAATTCCGGATTGTGCCGCGTCGAGATGCCTTCATTTCGGAAATTGCGGTTGATTTCGTAGACGCGGTCTAGCCCGCCGACGACCAGGCGCTTCAGGTACAGTTCCGGCGCGATGCGCAGGTAAAGGTCGACATCGAGCGCGTTGTGATGCGTGACAAACGGCCGGGCCGCCGCGCCGCCGTACATCGGCTGCATCATCGGCGTTTCCACCTCGATGAAGCCGCGCTCCTCCAACTGGCGGCGGAGCGAGGCGACGATCCTGCTGCGGGTGACGAAGACCCGGCGCACGTCCGGATTGGCGATCAGGTCCAGGTAGCGCTGCCGGTAGCGGGTCTCGACGTCCTCGAGGCCGTGCCATTTCTCGGGCATATTGAGCAGCGATTTCGCCAGAAAATCGAGGCGGGACGCGTGCACGCTCAGTTCGCCCGTCTTGGTGCGGAACAGGTAGCCTTCCACGCCGAGGATGTCGCCGATGTCGAGGAGGTTCTTGAACAGCTCGAAATCCTCGGGGCGGACGGATTCCTTCCGGACGTAGATCTGGAGCCGTTCGCCGCCCTGCGCCAGGTGCGCGAACCCCGCCTTGCCCATGCGGCGGATAGTCTGGACGCGGCCGCCAATCCGCACCTCGGCCCGCTCCGCTTCGAGCTGTTCGGCCGAGGCGGAACCGTACCGCTCGAGCGCATCGGGAATCGTGTGCGTGAAGTCGAAGCGGTGGCCGTACGGCCTAAAGCCCAACGTTTCGACGGCGCGGGCGCTCGCGAATCGCTGCCCCAAAATGTCGTCTTCCAGCGACACCGATGGTCCTCATTTCTCCGGCGGGTGGGATTCCGTTTTGGCGGTAGCCCTGAAGGGAACCATTATAAGACGGCGGCCGCGATAGCATGGGAGGGAGGCCGCTGATGCTGGAAACGGAACCCACCTCACCGCCGCCGGCCGACCGCCTGCTGCCGTCCAATTCGCAAGAACAGGTGAACTCGATCGCCCACTACTACCGGGGCGAACTCTCGCGCATGATCGCGTGGCGCGACCGCCTGGACCATACGACAAACTGGGCGATCGCCGCCTCCGCGGGCATGCTCTCCGTCAGTCTTTCGTCGCCCGACCAGCACCACGGGATCATTCTCTGCTGCGTGGGCATCGTTTTTCTGCTGCTCGGCATCGAGTCCCGCCGCTACCGTTTCTTCGACGTTTCCCGGCGACGGGTCCGGCTGCTGGAACAAAACTATTACGCCCGAATTTTCGTGCGAACCGACGCGGAATATCAGGCCGACTGGCGCGACGCCCTCAGCCGGGACCTGCTCGAGCCCCGCTATCATCTGACCGTGACGCAGGCCATGGGCCAACGGCTGCGGCGCAATTACGGCTGGATTTTTCTGGTGCTGTTGACGGCCTGGTGGCTGAAGGTCTCCACCGACATTCTCAATCCCCGCACCGGCGAAACGCGCTTCGTGCATACGTTGGACCAGTTGCTTCGGAACGCCGCCATCAGCTATATACCGGGTTGGCTGGTCGCGGGCGGCGTGGCGCTGTTCGCGGGCTGGCTGGTCTACCTGATCCAACGATGCAAGAACGACAAGTGCGGAACCCAATCGGGCGGCGTCGAGGTATAGGCGCCGAGTTTACGGTCAGCCGGCGCGCTCTCCTGGCTGGACTCGCCGCGCCGCTGTGCGGAAGCGCGGAGACTCCCGCGGAGCAGGCGCTAGCGTTGCGCAAGGCGGCGGCCGGCGACGGCGAGAAAGCCGTACTCGACTTATTGGAGGGGCGGGCCCGAGATTCGCTGGCGGCGATTCGCCGTAGCCGCACGCGGGCGGACGCGGACCGGTACCGCGCCGACTTGCTTCGCGGCAAGCTGCGGGAGTCGCTCGGATTGGGGCGCCTGCCAGGGCCGCTGCGGGTGAGGCCGCGACAGGTAGGGATTCTCACGCGCGCGGGATACCGCATCGAGAAGCTCACGTACGAGACCCTGCCCGACGTTGAGGTCCCGGCGCATGTCTACGCGCCCGAGCAATCCCAAGGCCGCGGTCCCGCCATCCTCTTCTACTGCGGCCACTGGTGGGAAGACAGCAAGACCAAGCCGGATTTCCAGGCCTTCTGCATCAACATGGCGCGCGCCGGCTTCGTCGTGATGACCTTCGACCCGTTCGGCCAGGGCGAGCGCGGCGTCTCCAATCGCGACCATCGTCGAACGGAGATGTTGCTGACCGGCGTTTCGCAGCAGGGCATCGCCGAGTACGAAACCCGATGCGCACTAGCGTATCTGGCTTGGCGCAGGGACGTGGACCCGCGGCGCATCGGCTTCACCGGCGCCTCGGGCGGCGGCTACAACACGTGGATCACGGCCGCGCTCGACGATCGCATCGCGGTAGCCGTCCCGGTGGTGGGTACCAGCGAATTCTACGAACAGATCAGCGTCTGCCGTCCGCTGGACTGGTACAACGCGAACGAGCACTGCCATTTCGTTCCGAACCTGATCCGCTACGCGAACAACCATGAGTTCGTCGCGATGATCGCTCCGCGCCCGTTGATGATCATTGCCGCGTCCCAGGATCAGAGTTTTCCCGTCGAGGGTGTGCGGCAGGTGTTCAAGTACGGCGAGGAAATCTACGCCGGGTCGCGGGACGGCGAGAAGGTGTCCTACTACGAGGATTCCACCACCGGCCACGGCTACCAGCAAAAGAAACGCGAGGCCGCATACGGCTGGTTTCTGAAATGGCTGATGAACCGCGGCGACGGCGCGCCGTTTCCGGAGCCGCCGACTGAAACCGAGCCCTGGGACTCTCCCGAGCTGCGCTGCTTTCCTCCCGGCGAGAACAAGCCCGCCGGCCCGGGCATCGCGGCGATGGCGGCGAAACTGGCGGGCGCCACGCGAACACCGAAAGCGAAGCCTCGGCTAGCGGAGGTGTTGGGAGTTGCGGACAGCGGCTCGGCGGCGCCCGTTCGCCTCGAAGACAGGCCCGTCCAACGCGTCGTGTTCCGGGCGCAGGACGGACTCTCTATTCCCGCGTTCGCGCTCCAGGCCGGCGGCGAGAGAAAAGGGTTCCTGCTGGCCCTGGACGACAACGGCAAGGAAGACCTGGCCGCCGAGCCGCTGGTGGAAGAAGCGCGGCGCGCCGGGTGGGCCGTGGCCGGAGTGGATGTGCGGGGGATCGGCGAACTTAGCACGTCGAAGCCCGGCTGGGTGTTCGCGGTAAGCCTTCTGCTGGGCGAGAATTTCGTCTGGCGACAGGCGCTCGACCTGGTGGCCGCTTCGCGTCAGTTGCCCGCCGCGCCGCTGGCGGTGTATGCGCGCGGGCATAACGCCGCGCTCGCCGCCACGTACGCGCTCGCGGTGATGCAAGGGGTGCGCTGGTTCGTCTTGCGCGACGGCTTTCTCAGCTTTCGCCAGTTCCTCGAGCGGCCGGAATCGATGCGGGCTTCTTTCGCGCTCCACACCGGCGAACGTTACCGGAAGGCCGTGTACGACCGCGAAATTCCTTCGGAGTACTTCGTTTTCGACGTCCTGCGGCATTTCGATCTGCCGCAATTGCTCGAATCGCTGACGTGTCCCGGCTTGATCGCCAACCCCATCGACGGCGACTGGAAGCGGATGTCGGAACCTGAGGCCCGGCGGTTTGTCGAGCCGCGGACTCGGCTCGAGTGCTCCGCCGCCGCGGACGCCGTTCTGGCAAGTTTCCGGGCGTTGCTTACGGCGTGAATCTGAGAGGTTCGCGGGCCGGGCGGCACATCCATTGAGAGCTCGATGCCCGGCGCCGAAAGTCCGTCCGATATTCTCGCCGCGATCCAGGACTTCCTCCGCGCCAGCCGCCAGCCGGCCATCCTCGAACCCGGCGAGGAGCCGTTGCCATTGATGCCGGACAGCTTTCATCTCGAGGTCCGCGGGGCGCGGGTTCTGCTTCAAGCCTGGGACGAAAAGCGCAACATCGCCCGGCGCGTTTCGGCGCTCGACCAACAGGCGCGCGGCAAGCTCACGCTGCGCGTGGATCATTTCGGCGGCCGGCAGGGTTCGGTCCTGCTGTTCGACCAGGCGCGCCCGTCGAACATCGCGGCGGACCGCAAGGCGGCGCGCATGGTGTTCCGGGAGACGTTCCGCCGCTTCCTGCGGCGGCAGTTCCTGGACTGGAAACTCGTCGCGCTGAGTTCGGACGCCGATCTCGAGCACTCGCTGTCGCCGACCTATCCGCGCGCGTATCTGACTTCCGGTTCCCGGGGCTGGGCGGCCATCGCCGCGCCCGCCGATCCGGGCGCCGCTGCGGGCATCCTCACGTACGGCCTCGTGTGGCTCGATTACCTGCGCAAGCGCGAGAAGCGCACCTACGTCGAGGGCCTCGCGCTCTTCGTGCCGGAAGGGCAACAGCGCGCGACATGCCTACGGCTGGGCTACCTGGACCGGCAAACGACGCGCTTCTCCGTCTATGTCTACCAGGACGGTTTCGAAGAGGAGATCGATCCGCGCGACCACGGCAATCTCGAGACGCGGCTCGAAACGTGCCAGGGGACGACGGCGCCGGTTCGTCATGGCGAGCCGGAATCGTGGCTGGAATCGCAGGTTCGGGCGCACTTGGCGACGATCGATCCCGACCTGCTCGCCGAGCCGGTCTACGGCCAGGTTCCCGCGTTCGCGGGCGGGGAGCGCGACGTGATCGACCTGCTCGCCGTCGAACGGCGCGGACGCCTTGCGGTGCTGGAATTGAAAGCTTCCGCCGAACCGCACCTGCCGTTACAGGCGCTCGATTATTGGATGCGCGTGGAGTGGCACGCCGCGCGGAATGAGTTCGGCGCCCGGGGGTACTTCCGGGACCGGCGTTTGTCCGCGGCGCCGCCACGCCTGGTGCTGATCGCTCCGGCGTTGGAATTTCATCCCACGACGGAAACCATCTTGCGCTATTTCGACCCGCGCATCCCGGTAGAGCGAATCGGCGTCGGGATGCAGTGGCGCGACCGCTTGCAGGTGGCGTTCCGGATACAGGGCAGCGCGAAGCCGGGCATGGGCACGGAGACCGCCGTCCAGGCGGATCTCACGCCCCGATCTCTACCACCGCTTCCGTGATCTGGCCCAGATACTTGCCGTTTCGTATGACGTCGGCGGCGATGGCGAACCGCGGTCCGGGCGCCTGCCAGTCGCGCGGCGCGCTCACCGTGACGGGCTGCTTCACTTTCGAGTTCGCCGGCACTTCGAACTTCAGCGTCGCCGGCTCAACGCGCCATTCCGACGGCGCCACCAGAGCCACCTCCATCTTCATCGGCGACGGATAGTAGTTCTGAACGCGGATCTCGAGCGACTGCCTGCCTCCCGGCGCGAGCAGAATCTGGTACGGGTATATGCTCACCCAGCTTGGGTCGAGTCCGAAATTCGTCTCGCCCTCCGGCAGCAGGTCCGAGAACAACTGCTGCTGCTTCCGGAGCTTGTCGAACGTCAGCTCCATTGTCTTCCGGTCCACGGGATACGGCTTGCCGTGGCCGGGAGCGATCATGGTGGGCTCGTGGTCGATCAGGTTCCGGATCGACTTGATGTGGCTGTCGTTTTCCACGTGGTTGCGGAAGATCAGGTTGTGGCGCAGCGTGCCGTCCTTCAGCGGGTTCTCGAAAAACGCGTCGCCGGTGAACGCCAGCCGGTTGCCATCCACCGTCACGAAGAGAGCCATCTGGTACTCGGTGTGTCCGGGGGAGTGCGTGACCTCGAAATCGTACTCCTCCCAGCGGAATTTCTCGCCGTGCCGGAACGAGCGGTTGACTTTGAACGGTTCGCCGAGGATGCAGCCCAGGTTGTAGCCGCGCGGCCGCTCGAACACGTCCACCATGTTTTCGTAGCACCAGATCTGGGTTCCGTGATGGCGCACCAGGTGCGGGAAGCCGTTCATGTGGTCGTCGTGCATGTGGCTCGGCATGGCGACGTCGATGGACTTCATGCCCCAGTCGCGCTTCAGCGCGTCGATGCTGTGCTCCACGAAGCGGATACGGTCCGTGGCGGCGGTGGCGCCGAGGAATGAGCCGAAGTGCGTCCCGGACGCCGACCCGTAGTCGATGAACATCGCCTTGCCGCTGTTGCTGAGGATGGCGTAGAACGACGACGTCGTGTCGTAGTGCGCGATGAAGTGCGGGCTGACGGCGTAGGCGCGGCTTTCCTCCACCGGATTGCGGCCGGTCTGGAACTTGAAGTATTCCGTCAGCCGCTTGATCGTCTCCGCCATGGCCGCGTCGGGATCGGGAATCGGCTCGCCGTGCGAGGGCAGCAGCATGGCCGGCTTCTGCTCGCGCAGCCGCGCCAGCGAATAGATGCCCAGGTCGATGCCTTCCACGCCGCCGTAGGTCACCTGCGTGTCGTGCAGGTTCAGGAGCTTGCCCGGGGCCTGCATCAGGTCGCCGCTGAAAGCCGTCTTCTTCCCGTCCACGTCCGCCAGCAGAGTGATCGCGCCGAGAGTGTGTCCGGGCGTCGGGAGAACGAAGAAATCGGTCCGTTTCCAGCGGAAGGTCGAATAGTCGGCCAGGCCCTGTTTCACCGGGATGTTCTCGGTGATCGTATTGAAGTCGTTCCGCACGTAATACAGGTGGAATACGCGCCGGTTGCGCCAGAAGTTCTCGGCGTCCTCGAACAGGTGGCGCTCGTGCGCCGGGGCGGCGATCGGAATCGAGCGCTCGACGGCCCGCCAGTCGCCCTGGCACTGGTCGCGATGATGGTGCGTGTGCAGGACCCAGTCCACCTTATTGATCCCCATGTCCCGCAGGTGGTCGAGGATCTTGCCGGAGCCGAAGTCGATCAGGACGCAATCGGAGCCGTCCTTAACGACATAGACGTTGCACGTGTCCTCGAAGACAAACAGGTTGTCGGTGAGCTTGCGTGGCGCGCCTTCCGGCGTGAAGCCGGTGCGGCGATAGCCGGCCGATTTGGACCGGGAGTCCGCGCCCGCCGCGGCCGGCAGTCCCGCCAGGGCCGGAGTCGAGCGGAGGAAGTTGCGGCGCGTGGAAGTACTCATGGCGCCCATTGTAGGACAGCGCGCGAGGATCGTTGTATGCTGATACGCAATGGGGGGCGCTTATCTTGTGAGAGGCGCGACAGCCGCGGCGGTGTTCCTGGGCCTGGCCGCTTTGACGGCCACGGGCGAGCCGCCGCCGATTACGATCGACTATCCGCAAGAGGGCTCCGTCTTTCCGCCGGAAATCACGCCGCCCACGTTCCTGTGGCGCGATCCCTCCCCGGATGCGGCGTATTGGCGAATTGAGATCGCGTTCACCGGCGGCGCTCCGGCCTTGCAGGCATCCTCGCGGGGCGAACGTCTTCCGATTGGAGAGATCGATCCCCGCGCCGTCGCCGCCACCAACGAATTGCCCAAGCTGACGCCGGAACAGGCCGCCGCCCGGACGTGGAAGCCGGATCCCGAGACGTGGGAGGCGATCAAGCGGGCATCGGTGGAGCGCCCCGCGACGGTAACGATTTCCGGCTTTCGCGGCGAGGAGAGCGGCCCCGTCCTTTCGCGCGGCCGGGTCGGCTTCAAAACCTCGAAAGACCCGGTCGGCGCGCCGATTTTCTACCGCGATGTTCCCCTGATGCCCTCGGAACTCGAAAAGGGCGTCATCAAACCGCTGCCCAATTCGGCGCTCCCGCTGATCGGCTGGCGCCTGCGCGACGTCGGCCAGTCTCGCAGCCGTCTGCTGGTGGATGGGCTCTACACCTGCGCGAACTGCCATTCGTTTTCCGCCGACGGCAAGACGCTGGGCATGGACCTGGACGGGCCGCGGAACGACAAGGGCATGTACGCCATCGCGCCGATCGCTCCGCGCATGACGATTCGAAACGAGGACGTCATGTCGTGGAACTCGTTCCGCGAGATGCCCTCTTCGCCCATGCGGGCGGGCTTCATGTCGCAGGTCTCCCCCGACGGCCGCTTCGTGGTGACGACGGTGAATCCGGCCCGCGACAACCTGCGAGCCAGTTACTATGTGGCGAATTTCAAGGACTACCGGTTTCTCCAGGTCTTCTATCCCACGCGCGGAATTCTGGCCTGGTATAACCGCGCCACCGGCCGGATTCAATCGCTGCCGGGCGCGGACGATCCCGCTTACGTGCAGACCGACGCCGTATGGAGCCCCGATGGCCAGTACCTTGTCTTTGCCCGCGCCGCGGCCCGGGAGCCCTATCCGGAAGGCCGCAAAATGGCCGAGTATTCCAACGATCCGAACGAGACGCAAATCCAGTACGATCTCTACCGTATTCCCTTCAATGACGGCCGCGGGGGCCGCCCGGAGCCGATCGAAGGCGCATCGCGCAACGGCATGAGCAACTCGTTCCCCAAAGTGTCTCCCGACGGCCGCTGGATCGTCTTCGTGCAGAGCCGCAACGGACAGTTGATGCGCCCGGACAGCCGGCTTTACATCGTCCCGGCCGGAGGGGGCAAGGCGCGGCGGATGCGCTGCAACACACCGCTGATGAACTCGTGGCACAGCTTCTCGCCGAACGGCCGGTGGATGGTCTTCTCGTCGAAGGCGCGCTCGCCGTACACCCAGATGTACCTCACGCACATCGACGAGGAGGGCAACGACAGCCCCGCCATCCTGATCGACGACGCCACCGCCGCGAATCGCGCGGTAAATATTCCCGAGTTTGTCAATATTCCGCCGGACGGCATGGTGAAAATCGACGTCCCCGCGGTCGAATTCTATCGCCTGTTCGACAAAGCCTGGGAACTCACGCAGAAGGGCGGGAGCGACGAAGCCATCGAGGCGTGGATGGCGGCGCTGGAGATAAGCCCCGAGGATGGCCGCGCCAATAACAACCTCGGCGCGCTGCTGCTGAGCCGGGGGCGCTACGACGAGGCGATGCCGCGCTTCGAAACCGCTCTCCGGGTGAACCCGGCGGCCGCCGACGGTCCCCACAACAACCTCGGACTCATCCTGATGCAAAAGAAGCGCTGGGATGAGGCGACGGCGCATTTCGAGCAGGCGATCGCGGTGAATCCGCGGTTCGCCGAAGCGCGCTTCAATCTGGGCAACGCCCATTTCTACCGCGGGAGGATTCCGGAAGCCCTCGCGGCGTGGCGCGAAGGTCTCCGGATCGAGCCGCACGTCTCCGTGCTCAGCCAAGCCGCCCGGGTGCTGGCCACCTGGCCCGTCGATTCGGTCCGCAACGGCAGAGAAGCGGTGGCGCTTGGCGAATGGGCGGTGAAGCTATCGGAGGGCCGGATTCCGGAGACGTTTGACGCGCTCGCCGCCGCCTACGCCGAAGCCGGCCGCTTCTCCGACGCCGTGAACGCCATGCGCCGCGCGCAGGCGCTGGCCGTCGAACAGAATCGCCCCGACCTGATCGAGGGCCTGAAGGCGCGCCTGGCGCTCTACGAAAACCGGCAGCCATTCCGGGAAAAAGCCGTGACCAACGGCGCGCCGGTCGCTTCGAAATAGCGGTCTGACTACGCGCCGCGGGGCGAGCATCGATCCTTGCGAGCCGGCTCTAACTCCGGCGACTTCGCCGAGAACCGGCGCCAAGCCGTCTACGTATACGCCAGTTCGGTCTTTGCCTCCGTATCGTGCCGCCTCCCCCGACCCGGACTTCTACATACGAATGTCAGATTGTGGAGGTGCGCGCTGTTGATCGGTCAGCCACGGGTAACCACCGTCAATACTGGTCACGAGCAAGCGTCGGTTTACAAAGACGTCAGGGCAAAGCTGCACCAGTGCGCTGATATACTGCTCCGTGCTGGTCAGCCAGAAGTACTGGCCACGCGTACCCAGTAAAGTGTCAGGCTACTGCGATCCGAGTTCGCGCGCAAAGTCATTGATACCGCGACGTACTTCCTCCTGAATGACGGGCATGACGTCGGCCATGTACCGTCCGAACTTTCTGAGCACCGCCCTGCCTTTTGCCGAACCATAGAACTTCGCCAGCGCATCCAACTCCCCGGCCGTGAAGTGTTTGGCCATCAGCGCAATCATCGGCTGCCGCAGTCGCTCCGGGCGGAAGGACTTACGCATGAAGACTATGAACATCTCACGGCGTTCCGCTGGCACGCCTTTGGCAAGTTCTTGAACCGCGTTTTCCCACATATCACCAAGAGAAGCGACCGCCGCATACCTCTCTGCCGCGCTGAGCCGCTCGGAATCGGCGTCCTGAGGTCCTAACCCACGCGCACTTCCAGTGAAACCAAAAACTGCAGAGATCAAGAGGACAGTCACAGAACAAAGCAATGGTTCACCATCCGAATCGAGGGTCGCGGCCTTCCCCGCAGACGGTGCATGTCACGGCGAATGGGCGGTGAAGCTGGGCCGCGGACGGTCATTCCACCGTCTTCGGCGGGGATCCGGCCCCGGTCCATTCGACGTACACGTAGTACGCTCCGCGTTCGGTCCCGTCCCGATCGTAGAACCAGGTTTGCAGTTCGGCGGGCCCGGGGCGCAGGATCGTTGTGAAGACCGCCGCCTTGTCCGCCGGCCTGACCTCCGACGTCTGGTCGAAGCCGGCAATCCTCAGCCGGGCTTTCACGGCGGCGATCGCGATGCCCGGCGCCGGCTCGTTATTCGGCTCGGCGTCTTTGTAAGGGGCGTTGATGGGGAGATCGAGTTCCCGCGGCCACCGGCGCAGCTCAATACGGTAGCGCCCCGCCCGCTCCACCCGAACGGCCCAGAAGCCGTTGACCGCGGGCGCCTGGCGAATGCCCCGCTGGCTCCACACTTGTTCCGCCCCTTCGCTGTGCCAGTCGTGCGCGGTCAGCCGGGACGGGTTTTCCTCCTCGCTGCCGAGTGCGATCCGCACGTACTCGCTCGCCCGTCCGGAGACCAGCTTCCACCAGGCTTCATACTCCGCCTTCCGCGCCGCGACCACGCCGGGAAAGTCGTTCGCGAAGTTTCGCCGCTGACCCGGGTCCTTGCGGATGTCGTAAAGCTCGGTCGCGGCCGGATCGCCGTCAAGCGTGTTGTTCACCAGGCGCCATTGCGCGGTCATGACAGCGGTCCTCCGCCATGGACGAAGGAACTCCATTCGCTGGCTGTCCACGACGATCGCCCGGTCCGGCCAGACAGAGGCCGATCCGTCGAGCAGCGCTTTCAGGGACCGGCCGTGCAACTCGGGACCGGCCACGTTCTTCAACCCGCAAAGTTCCGCCAGCGTCGGCAGAAGGTCTACATGGGCCGCCAGAGCATCGATCTCCCGCGAAGCGCCCAAACCGCCTCCGGGCCAGCGCACGAACAGCGGGACGCGGTGGCCCCCCTCGTACGGACTTCCCTTTCGTCCCCGCATCTCCGCGTTGAAAACCTGCGCGCCTGCCGCGGAACCGTTGTCAGTCATGAAGACGAGAATCGTGTTCGCCGCCAAGCCGCGCGCATCCAGGAAGCGCTCCAGCCGGCCGATGTTATCGTCGATGTTCGCGATCATTCCGTAGAAACCAGGCTCCTCGAGACCCTTGATCCCCAGGTACGGCTTCGCGTACGGCTCCGGCGACCACATCGGGGCGTGCGGCGCATTGGTGGACAGGTAGCAGAAGAACGGCTTGCCCTCTCCCGCCGCGGCGGCAATGAACTTCATCGCGCTTTCAAACCAGACATCCGTGCAAAAGCCCCGGAATTTTTCCGGCGTTCCGTTGTGGAAGTATGTATCGTCGAAATAATCGTTGCCGAAATAGTCGGGCGTCTGCCACACGCCGCCCCCGCCGTGAACGATCGCTTCATCGAAGCCGTTGTCGCGGGGCCGGGACGGGTAGTTGTCCCCAAGATGCCACTTGCCGAAAATCCCCGTGCGGTACCCGGAGGCGCGGAAGCGGTCCGCCATCGTCACTTCGTCCGGGTGGAGCAGGCTGCGGCCCATTATGGTGTGCCAGACGCCGGTTGCATTGGAGTATCGTCCCGTCAACAAAGCCGCGCGCGTCGGAGAGCAAGTGGGGCTGACGTGGAAGTTGGTGAATCGAATTGCCGCGGAATGCAGGCGGTCGAGATTGGGCGTCCGGATCGAACGGTTGCCATGGCAGCCGAGGTCGCCGTAACCCTGATCGTCGGTGATCACCAATACGACGTTGGGTGGGGCCGCGGCGCCGGCCAGGGCGGCGACGAAAAGAACGGCGGCGGCGCCAGCAAGGCTCGACGCATGGAAGCATTCGCGACAGGGCGCCACGGCCATAGTATGACACCCAGGCAAACGCGCCTCTCGGGAGAAGATAATACGCCGGAGTCAAAAAAAGCCGCTACCCTAGTACTCAGGAGGGCATCGTGGAACTGCTGCGAAAGGATCAGTTGAGATTCCTGCTCGAGGATGGCTCCGGGACATGCGTTTCGATTTTCGTGCCGACATACCGCGGCGGCGCCGATATCAAGCAGAGCCCGATCCGGCTGAAGAACCTGCTGCGAGACGCCGAGAAGGAGCTGGCGGGGCGCGGCCTGCGTACTCCTCAGATCGCGGATTTTCTGGAGCCGGTGCAGAAGCTTTGCGATAACGCCGGATTCTGGCGGTACCAAAGCGACGGACTTGCCCTTTTCCGATCGCAGAACAAGTTTCTGTACTACCGTCTGCCGCTGCATTTCGACGAGTTGCTGGTGGTGGCGGATCGTTTTCATGTCAAGCCGGTCATGCGGCTGTTCACGGAAGACAGCCGCTTCTACGTGCTGAGCTTGAGCAAGCACGACGTGCGGCTGCTCCAGTGCACCCGGTACGGCGTGCGCGAGGTGGACCTGCCGCCGGAAGTTCCGCGAAGTATGGAACAGGTTGTCCAGACAGCGGGCATTGAACGGCAGACGCAGATTCATACCTCGGGCACAGCGAGCAAATATAACCGGCACGGCACGCAGGAAGAGGACGACAAAGAGGAGGTACGGGAGTTTTTCCGGCAAGTGGACAAAGGGTTGCGCGAGATCCTCCGCGACGAACGGGCGCCGCTGGTCCTGGCCGGCGTGGAGTATCTGTTCCCGCTTTATCGCGCGGCCAACACCCACGCGTATCTCATCGACGGCGGCGTCACGGGCAACCCGGAGGGCCGGCGGGCGGAGGAATTACAGTCGGACGCATGGCCGATGGTAGAGCCTTTTTTGAAGAAGACGCGGGAAGACACGGCCCGCCGCTACCACGAGTTCGCCGGCTCGGCGCGGTCTTCATCGGATCTGCGCGTCGTGCTCCCGGCATCGGCGCAGGGGCGGGTGGAGGCGCTGTTCGTGGCGGCGGGTAAACAAGTGTGGGGCAGCTTCGACCGCGAGAGCCTGGCGGTTTCCATGCGCGAGCAGCGGCAGCCGGGGGATGAAGACTTGCTGGACCTGGCGGCGATCCAGACGTTCCTGCAGGGCGGGGACGTCTACGCGGTCGACTCTCACGAAGTGCCCGGCGGCCAATTGCTGGCCGCGGTGTTCCGGTATTGAGAATTCCAACACCGACGCGCGAAAGGCGGATTCCGCTCCCGGCTGTGACGAAGGGGCCGTTTTCCGTCGATTGCGCGACGGCTTGAGGAGGAGGGAAGGCATTGATGACGATCCTGGTAACAGGCGCGACCGGCAATCTCGGCGGCGCGCTGGTGAATTCGCTGCGGCGGCGCGGGCTTGGGGTGCGGGCCGCCAGCCGCGATCCCAAGAAGGTGGAAGCGCGCGACGGGGTGACGGCCGTGAAGGCGGTTTTCGAGGATCCGTCCACGTTCGACGCCGCGCTGGACGGGGCGGAGGGACTGTTCCTTATCGCGCCGCCGGCCGACCCGGATGCCGAAGCGCGGCTTGGGCCGGTGATCGAGCGGGCGAAAGCGGCGGGGACGAAACACGTCGTGTTCAATTCGGCTTTTGGGGCGGACCGGAACGAGGACGCGCCGCTGGGGAAAGTGGAGCGCCTGCTGCGCGATTCCGGCGCCGGGTACACGATCCTGCGCCCGAATTTCTTCATGGAGAACTTTTCCAGCGGCTACCTCGCGCCTTCGATCAAGCAGCAGCGATCGATTTTTCTGCCGGCCGGGGACGCGAAGACAAGTTTCATTGCCGTCCGGGACATTGCCGAGACGGCGGCGGCGGTGTTCGCCGACCGGCGAACGGGCGGGGAACTGAACCTGACGGGCCCCGAGGCGCTCGATCACAGCGAAGTGGCGCGGATCATCAGCGACGCGGCCGGGATGGAGGTCAAATACCATCCGCTGAGCGAAGCCGAGATGCGATTCGGCGCGCAGCAGATGGGGGTTCCCGAGCCCACGGTCGCCTACATGCTGATGCTGTACGCCGCGGTTCGGAAGGGCTACACCGCTCCCGTTACCGACGACGTGAAGAGGGCGACAGGGCGGGATCCGCTGAGTTTCGCGCAATTCGCCCGGGAAAACGCGGCCGCGTGGCAGTAGGCGGAACGTTTTTTCGCGGCGCGCGCGGCGCTTTCTCTCATTGCGTTGCCGGATAACTCGGCTATACTGAAATCCACCAAGAGTAGGCGGGGCGCACCTTGATCCTGGAGGCCGACAACCGGGTCCGCGATTGGGCGGGCAGCGTACTGGGCGAGGCCATCGTCACGCTGGGACCGCCTCCGAAGCAGCCGGAGGGGCGGGGCGTATATCTGTATCTCAGCGAGATCCGGGTGGAGCCGACGCAACGAAATGCGTGGCAATCGCGGCTCCAGGCGCGGCTCCGGTACATTATCACGGCTTGGGACGAGAAACCGGAGGAAGCGCACCGGCTTCTCGGGACGCTGCTGGAGGCGGCGATCGATCACCCCGATTTTCTGCTGGATTCGGACCTGCCCGGCCCGGAATTCTGGCGGGCGCTGGGCGCGCCTCCGCAACCCTGCCTGTGCCTGCTGTATCGAGCGACGAAAGAGACGCCGCGGCAGCCGCTGAAGTTCGTCAGAAAAGTGGTGCTCGACATGACGCCGGCGGGCAGCCTGCACGGCGTGGTTATCGGTCCCGAGGATCTCGCCTTGGCCGAGGCCCTGGTGGAGCTTCCATCGCTTGGTCTGTCGACGAAGACCGATCACCGGGGCCGGTTCCGGTTCAACGCGGTTCCGGCCGGGCCGCCGCCGCGGGCGCTGCGAATCCGCGCGAAAGGGCGGGAGGTCAACGTCGATCTGAGCCGCTACCCTAACGAAGACAGCCCGTACACGGTACACATCGAGATGGAGGAGTAGAACTTGCCGCTTTACTATGCACCTGGAATCTATGTCGAGGAGGTCCCGTCCGGCGCCAACCCGATCCAACCGGTTGGCACCAGCACGGCGGCCTTCGCCGGCCAGGCGCCGATGGCGGACGCCCGCGTGAATGAGGCGGTTCCCATCGACAACTGGTCGCAATTTTTGAAAACGTACGTCCAAGAGGGAGCGGCGAGCACGGCGTTGTCGCACGCGGTGGCCGGGTTTTTCCTGAACGGAGGCCGCCGGTGCTACGTGGTGAACCTCGGCGCGGGCGGCGCGTTGACCGGCGGCGCAAAAGGCCGCGCCGGACTGGACGTCCTGGAAACCGTGGATGAAGTGAAGATCGTGGCCGCGCCCGGAATGACCGGGGCCGGAGCGTACGACGCGCTGCTGACGCACTGCGAGAAGCTGAAGGACCGGGTGGCCATTCTCGACGCGCCCGAGACCGTCCCCAACATCGATCTGCTGACGAAAGCGGCGGTAGAAAAGGCAACGCGGCGGAGAGGCGGGGACGCCGAGGCGCCGGGAAGCGAGGAGACGGAAAGCGCGGGGCTGGCGCCGAGGATGTCGAAGGGAGGCTACGGAGCGTTCTACTTCCCGTGGATCACGGTCCGCGACCCGCTGTCGCCTAACGACCTGGTGAACGTCCCGCCATGCGGCCACATTGCCGGAATGTGGGCGCGAAGCGATGCGACGCGCGGCGTGCACAAGGCGCCCGCGAACGAGACGCTGCGGGGCGCGCTGAACATCTCGCAGCGGGTGAGCGGCGCGGACCAGGAGGCGCTGAATCCGAAGGGCGTCAATTGCATCCGGCTGTTCTCGCGGGAAGGCGTGCTGGTGTGGGGCGCGCGCACGGTGGCCGACGGCGCCAGCGAATGGCGGTATCTGAACGTGCGGCGGCTGTTCAATCTGATCGAGGAATCGATCGCGCTGAGCACGCGCTGGGTGGTGTTCGAGCCGAACGACCGGCCGCTGTGGAAAGCCATTGTCCGGGACGTACGGGCGTTCCTGACGATGCTGTGGCGGGACGGAGCGCTGATGGGCCGGTCCGCGGACGAAGCGTTTTTCGTGCAGTGCGACGAAGAAACCAATCCGCCGGAAAGCATCGATCAGGGGCTGGTGGTGGTGCGGATCGGGGTGGCGCCGGTGAAGCCCGCCGAGTTCGTGGTGTTCCGCATCGGCCAGTCGGCGGCGGGCGCGAGGGTGGAACAGGAAGGAGGAGCCAATGCCTGAAGCAGCGCCGCGGCCGGCGGGCACGCCGTCAACCGGAGCGTGGCAGGACCCGTACCGGGATTACAATTTCAAGCTCGAAATTCAGGGCGTGACCCAGGGCCATTTTACTTCGTGCAGCAACATCGGCATACGGATTCAGGCCATCTCGTATCGCGAGGGCGGCGCGCAACAGGTGGTGCACCGCATTCCGGGCCCGGTAGAGTACGCCGATGTGACGCTGCGCTACGGACTGACTTCGTCGCCGGAGCTGTGGAACTGGTTCATGAGCGCGGCGCGCGGGGCGGTGGAGCGCAAGAACGTCTCCATCGTGCTGCTGGATTCTACCGGCGCGAACGAGGCGATGCGGTGGAACCTGACGCGGGCGTGGCCGCGCGAGTGGAACGGCGCGCCGCTGGATGCGCGGGGCCACGAAATTGCCATAGAGACGCTGACGCTGGTGTTCGAGACGCTGGAACGAGGGTAGGACCCCGTGCGGGCGTGGTGGAAGCGGCTGCTCGCGCGGAGCAGGTTGATCCGATGGCTGGCGCGGCTGGTTGAGGAATACCCGGAGCAGGGCGAGCCGGCGGATGGAGGGCCTCCCGCGCACTGGCTTAAACGGGTTGGGGGCGTCGGCATGATGCGCGGATCGGCGGCAGGCACGCGCCCGGAAGCGCCGCGCGAGATTCCGCCTAAACCGTATCCCGAGCCGAATCGGAACCTCCCTGCTTCGACGCAGTTCGCGCGCCGCGAGATGCATCCGGCGGCGGAGGGCGTCCGCTTCCCTGAGGCGCCGCCCGCTGAGGGAGAGGCGCCGGCGCGATTTCGCGAGACGGCTGTTGAGGAACGGCCGGCGGAGCGGCTTCCCGCCTGGCGGCCAAGGTTGAAGCGGAACGCAAGCAAGGCGGTGTTCGCCGAGAGCGAAGGCAAGCGCGGCGGCCGGACCGAATGGCCGGCGGCGACGCCGAATCCGCCGGAGTGGCGACCGGAGCAACGCGGGCAATCAGCCCCGGAACGGTCGGCTGCCCCAAGGCCCGATTGGCCGGCCGAAGAAGCGCGGCCGCGAGCGTGGCCTGCTCTCTTCACCGATGGCGAGTTCCGTCCGAACGAAAACGGCGCGAGGTTCGAGGATTCCGGGCCGGCGACGCTTCCGGAGGCCGCTTTCGCGGAGCAGGATGCGCCCGGGCCCACGGCGGCCTTGCGGTATGAAGCGGCGCCTCCGGCGTCGGAAGATCGTGCCCGGTTCGCGCAGCAGGGCTGGGAGCAGCGCCCCTCGGCCCACAACTGGCCTGAGCTTCCGGATAACGTTGCAGGGGCCGCCGTTCAATACAGAGAAGCTCGGCCCGCGTCCCGGCCGGCGCCGGCGGGATACCCTGAAACGCCATTTCACCACTGGCCGGAGTTGCCGGAAGGACGGCCGCCCGCCTCGAGCGCGAAATCCGCCCGGGCATGGGAACGGCGGCGGCGACTGGAACGTGAGCAGGCCGGACTGCCATGGAACGAGTAGCGTTTCTGATTGAAAGAACCGGCGAGCGCATCGGCTGCCTGCTGAATCCGGAATCGCTGACCATCCGCCGCGTCGCGGGCGTCCAGCGGCGGCAGGCGGACGGCGGCCCGCTGAAAGCGGCTTCGCTCGCCGACGACCCGTTGCTGTACACCGGCGGGGGATCGACCGAGTTGACGCTCGACCTGTTGTTCGACACGTCGCTGGCGGGTTCCACCGTGGTGTCGGAGGATGTTCGGGCGCTGACGCGGCCGCTTTGGGATCTGACGGAGAACGCCATGGACAGCGATGGAAACCCCGAGCCGCGGCTGGTGCGATTTGTCTGGGGAAAGAGTTGGAACATACCGGGCGTGGTTGCTGCGGTGGCCGAGAGGCTGGAGTTTTTCACGGAGAGTGGCGTGCCGCGCCGGTCGTGGCTGCGCATGCGGCTGTTGCGAGCGCAGCCGCCGGAGAAGCCTGTTTCCGCGGCGCCGGCGTTACCAGGCATCGACGAGGCGATGCCGGCCCTCCCCTTGGGGAGCCCTCCCGCGGCGCCGGCCGCCGAATTCGAGCGCACGATCGAGATGACCGGGGGCGCCGCGCCGGCGGCGGAGGGCGAACCGGCCCCGGCCCCCAGCCGCCTGGACGAAGTGGCCTTTCGGTTCTTCGGCAACGCCGGCCTATGGCGACTGATCGCGCTGTTTAACAACGTCGCCGACCCATTGCACATCGCGGCGGGGAAGCTGCTACGCATACCGCCCAGGCCGCGGGCGGGCGGAGGCGCATGAATCCGATCGCAACGATTCCGAGGGTGTCGGTAGAGATCGGGGGCCGCGGGCTGAACGCCGCCGAATCGCGGGCGCTAAGCGAGGTACTGGTGGAGCAGCGATTGTCGGCGCCGTCGATGTGCGAGCTGACGTTCGCGGACCTGGGGGAAGACGAGCGGGCGGCCAATGCGTTTCTGCCGGGCCTGTCGCTGCGGGTGTTCATCGACGCGGAAGAGCATCCGATATTCGCCGGCGACGTCACGGCGGTGGGCTATGAGTATCAGCCGTCGCGAGGCCGGCTGATCCGGCTTCGGGGCTACGATGCGCTGCACCGGCTCCGCAAACGCCAACCGGTGCGCGCCCACGTGCAGGTTTCCCTGCCGGACCTGGTGCGGGAGTTGACGGCCGATCTTGGGGTGACCGTGGAAGGCGCTCCGCCCGGACCCCAGTGGCGGAGGATTATTCAATACCGGGAGAGCGATCTGGATTTCCTGGTCAACCTGGCCGAGCGGTGCGGCATGTTTCTGACGCTCCGCGGCGATACGGTTCAACTGGCGGGGTACGAAGGCATCGGGGCGCCCGTGCGGCTGGAGCTTGGCCGCACCATCCACGAACTGACGGTGGAGGTGAACGCGGATCCGGCGTGCCGGGAGGTGACCGCCACGGGTTGGGATCCGTCGCACGTGACGTGGCATTCGGCCGGTTCGACGACGGCGACGGTGGGACGACAGGTGGCAGCTCGGGTGCGGCCGGAAGATGTTGGCGGCGACGGACAGCGCACGATCGCGAACGAAACGTCGGCAGCGCCGGCGTTCGCGACCGCGGTGGCGCAGGCGGAGCTGGATTCGCGGGCGGCGCGCGAGGTGACGCTGTGGGCGGCGGTGACGGGCAACACGGCGTTGCGGCCGGGGAGCGTGGCGTCGGTGGCGGGGATCGCGGAAGCCTTCGCCGGGGAGTACGTCATCGGCAGGGCAACGCACACCATCGACCGGGAGCGCGGCTACGTCACCCAGATCGGCACGGAACCTCCGCCCAGGCGGCCGGTGGATCGCAGTTACTTTACCGCGCCGGCGGTAATAACGCGCGTCAGCGATCCCGAGGGACTGGGACGGGTGCAGGCATCGCTGCCGACGTTGGGCGACCTCGAAACGGACTGGATGTGCGTTCTGAGCGCGGGCGCCGGGGCGGGCAAAGGCCTGATGACACTGCCGGACGCCGGCGACCACGTGCTGGCGCTGTGCAGCGCGGAGAACCCGGCCGTGGGCTTCGTGCTCGGAGGAGTGTACGGAAGCGGCGGCTGGCCGGACACGGGAATCGAGGGCGGCGCGGTGGCGCGGTACACGCTGCTGACGCCCGGAGGCCAGCGGGTCCGGCTGGACGATTCGCGAAAAGCGATGCGCTTTGAGAACAGCGGCGGCAGCTACGTGGAACTGCTGCCGGAGCAGGTGACGGTGCACGCCAACACGGATTTGCTGTTGGAAGCGCCGGGGCGGACGATCCGAATCGAAGCGAACCGGGTGAATTTCCGGAGGACGTAATGCTGGCGCTAACCCAAGACGCGACGCTGGTCTGCCTGCATGAAATGGGCAAGGTGGCGATCGCGCCGACGCAGGACCTGGTGACGATCGAGGAGCGTTTCATCCTGGTGGAACCGGATGTGGAGCAGCGAGCGATCAAAGGGTGTCCGAATTTCGCGATCATGATCCGCCCTTGCCAGACCACGCTGAAGGCAAAGGAGGGTTACTCGCCGCTGATGACGATCGAAGGCCGCCGCGTCTGCCTCGACACGGTGCGGGGCCTGACCGACGGCACGCCGCCGGGCGTGGTGGAGTACAAGGTTCGGAACGCAGGTCAGGACCTGGTGGATGAACGGCCATGAACGGAGCCTACCGGGCGGTGGAATTCGTGCATCCGGATTTCGGCCGAAAGGCCGGCGACGTGGGGCTGCCGGCGGAGGAGACGGGGCTTCGCCTCGGGCCCAACGGGACCCTCTCGATGGTGGAAGGGGACCGGTCGGTTCGGCAGGCGATTCTGATTCTGTTGACGACGCGGCCGGGAGAGCGGGTGATGCGGCCGGACTACGGCTGCCTGCTGCATACGCTGGTGTTCTCGCCGAACGATGAGACCACCGCCGGGCTGGCGATTCACTACGTGCGGCAGGCGCTGGAGCGATGGGAGCCGCGGGTGCGCATCCTGGATCTGGATGCCGGGCGCAACCCGGAACAGGAGGAGCAACTGAACATCTACCTGGAATACCGCGTCCTGGCGACGAACCGGATCGAGCGGATGATCCTTCCGATCTCGCTCGAAGGCGGAGAACGGTGATGCCGCTGCGCTCCCCGAACCTTGACGACCGCTCGTTCGAGCAACTGGTGGCGGCGGCGAAGGCCCGCGCGAAGTCGATCGCTCCGGACTGGGAGCTTTCCCCAAGCGACCCGGGGACGATCCTGATGGAGCTGTTCGCGCACCTGACGGAGATTCTGATTTACCGGCTGAACCGGGTGCCCGAGAAGGCGTACATCGAGTTCCTGGGGCTGCTCGGCCTGCGGATGCAGGCTCCGACGGCGGCGTCGGTGGAACTGGTGTTCAGCTTGAGCCGGCCGGCGGCGACGGCGGTGGAGATCCCGCGCGGCGTCCGGGTCACCGTGGCGCGTTCGGGAAGCGGCCAGGAATCGCCGGTATTCATGACGGCCCGGGCAGGCCGGATCGAGCCCGGGGAAACCGAAACCACCGTGACGGCCTACCACGGCGAGTGGATCGAGGGCGAGTTCGCCGGACACGGGACGGGAGCGCCGCGGCTGTCGGTGACGGCGCGGCGGGCGCCGATCGTGGCCGCGACGGCCGAGGACCTGGCGCTGGTGGTGGGGGTGGAAGCCGGGGGCGATGCCATCGAGGGCCGCGCGCCGTCGCTCAGCTTTCAGGGCTCGGTTTACCGCGTCTGGAGTGAGGTGGAAACGTTCACCGATCTGGCGCCGGATGCGCCGGCGTACGTTGTGGACCGGCTATCGGGCGCGATCACGTTCGCGCCGGCGATCCGTTTGCAGACCCGCGAGGGGACGTTGAGCGAGACGCCGCAGCCGCTGGCAGCCGTGCCGGAACGAGGCCGGGCAATCCGGCTGTGGTACTGGCGCGGGGGCGGCGAGGCGGGCAATGTCGCGGCCGGCGCGCTGACGGTGCTGAAAGATCCGATCCCCGGCGTTTCGGTGAACAATCCGGACCGGGCCTCGGGCGGGCGCGCGGCCGAGACGCTGGAGAACGCGCTGCTGCGGGGGCCGGAGGAGTTTCGGTCGCTGGAGCGGGCAGTAACGGCGAGCGACTTCGAGATTCTGGCGCGGCGTAACGGCGCGGTGTCGCGAGTGAAAGCGGTGACGCAGGCGCTGGAATGGGCGCACGCGACGCCCGGCACGGTGGAGGTGCTGCTGGTTCCGGAAATCCCGGATGAGGTTCTTCAGGGGCCGCTCGAAGCTCCGGAAGCGGAAGGGTATCACGCCGAGAGCGCTCGGGCGCCGATCGCGCGGGTGCTGAACGAGCGGAAGCCGCTCGGGACGAACTGCCTGGTGAACTGGGCGCGGTACAAGACGGTCCGGGTGCGAGCGAAGATCGCGGCCTACCGGGAGGAGGATGAGGAGGCGCTGCGCAAGCGCGTTCTGACGCGGCTGTATCGCACGCTGAACCCGACGGCGTGGCGGTTCGGGCAGGCGCTGCGGGCCTCGCACGTGTACGACATCATACTGGCCGAACCGGGCGTGGAGTACGTGGAGGACGTGAGTTTCACGGTGGAAGACGTGCCCGCCCGCGACGTGACGTGCATCTCGCGGGACGCCTATCAGCCGAAGACCTGGCACGCGGCATCGGGAGACGGCGTTTACCGGACGGTGAACGATGGAGAGGGCTGGGAGCGGACGGCGCGGTTTCCGAATGAGACGGTGACGCTCATCGCGGCGAATGTCTGGAAGGCCGGACTGCTGGCCGCGGTGACCTCCCTGCCCGGCGACGATCAGAGGTCCGCGCTGTACTTTACCTTCGACGATGGCGAGACGTGGTCGCCGCCGCGCGCGGCGGGGTTCGAGATCACCGACGTAGCGTGGATGATGCGCGAAAATGTCCCGGTGCTGCTGGTGGCCACGACCGTCGGACTGTACGAGATTTCGATGAGCGGGACGCGGGAGCCGGTGCAGATCCTGGTGGATCCCGGGAATCCGAACCGGGGCTTTCAGGCGGTGACCGCGATCACCGATGTGCGGGGCGGGGTCAGCGTCGCCGTCGCCGCGCGAGATAAGTCCGGCGTGTTCCTGTCGAGCGGCGGCGGAGGGCCTGAAACATTTCAGGCCATCGGTCTCACTAATGAAAATATACGGGTCCTGGCGACGCAGTACGACGGGCCGCGGGCGTACCTGTGGGCGGGTTTTGAGGCCACCGGAGGAGCGACCGGCACGGGAGCGGCGCGCATCGAGATATGGGAGTCGCGACCGTCTCCGGGCGGGTGGACGCGATATTCCAACGGCTGGCGGGGCGGCAGTTGCTGGTCGCTGTCGTTTCAGGGACTGACGGTCCACGCGGGCTCGTTTCAGTCGGGTGCGCTGCGGCTGGACACCGCGGCGAAGGAGCCGGAATGGGAAGCTCCGGACATCAACGTCGGATTGCCGCAGCGCGGGGTGGAGCGGATCTTCCAGTGGGTGAGAACGGTGGCCGCTTCGCCGGCGGGCGTGATTCTGTGCGGCGGGCCGGTGGGCGTGTACCGGAGCGTGGACGGCGGAGCGGGCTACCGGGAGTCGTCCTCGGCGACCCACCGGGAGAAAGTGACGCTGCCGGAGACGTGGCTGTTTTGTTCGGGCCGGCACGACATCGTCGTGGCGAAGGAAGTTCGTGAAGGAAGCTGAGATCGCGCAACTGCTGCCGGAGGTCTTTCAGCGCACGGTGGGGCCGCGAAGCGTCCTGCGTTCGGCGCTGGCGGCGATGGAGCAGTTGCACGGGCCTGCGGAAGAAATTCTGGCGCAAATCGACTCGATTCCCGATCCGCACCGGACGCCGGACGCGTTCGTAGCGTTCCTGGCGCGCTGGGTGGACCTGGAGCGCATCTTCACCGAGGCGGCGGCGCGCGCGCCGGACGCGATCGAAGTTCCGATCAGCACGGGACTGGGACGATTGCGCCAGTTGATTCAGATGGCCGCAAGGCTGTCGCGCTGGCGGGGTACGGCGTTCGGGCTGCGAAGCTTCCTCGAGACCGCGACCGGCGTAACCGGCTTCGAAATTGAGGAAGAAGTCGTCGAAGAGGGCAAAGTCAAGCCGTTTCATATCCGGGTGCGCGCGCCGAAAACGGTGGAGGAGCACCGGCCGCTGATCGAGAAGATCATCGAGGTGGAGCGGCCGGCGTACGTGACCTGGGAACTGGTTTTCGACGGGTGATTCGAGGGATGAGGTATGCCGAGACGCCTGGTTTGGGCCTGTTGTATGGCTGCGACGGCGGCAATCCCGCTGTGGGCGCAGCAGCGCGTCTTTCAGTCGGTTAAGGCGACGCCGGATCGCATCCAGACGGGGGAGGCGACGGTGACGGTGGAGGCGGCGCTTGCGCAGAACGTCGCGGCCAGTCGAATGACGGTGCGGTTGGAGCGGGTGCAGGCAGACGGCAGCGCGCAGAATCTCGGCGTGTTCCGCAACGAGGGCGGGCGCCTGACGCTGGCAGTGACGTTCCGCGAGGCGGCTCCGGGCCGGATCCAACTGCGGGCCGCCGCGGTTCCTGCATCCCCAGCGATGGTGGCGATGCCGCGGCCAGTCTATTCCGAACCGGTGTTTATCTCCGTGACGCAGGCCGCCCCGGAGCCAGCCCAGCCGGCGCAAGTGTTTCGCTCGCTCCGGGCGGCGCCGGATCGCATCCAGACGGGAGAGGCGACGGTGACGGTGGAGGCGGCGCTTGTCGCCGGCATCGCGCCGGGGCGGGTGACGGTTCGCCTGGAACGCCTGGTCCCGAACGCCCGGCAGCCGGAGGCGCTGGGCAATTTTCGCGATGCCGGCGGGGGACGATTCACCATTGCGGTGACATTCCGCGAACCGACGCCGGGGCGGATTCAATTGCGGGCGGCCGCTGTTCCGAGCGCGCCGGCAGCCGTGGCGGCGCCCCGGCCGAGCTACTCGGATCCGGTCTTCATCACGGTCAGCCAGGCGCCGCCGGCGAGGCCACCGGTTACGCAACAGGCCCGGGGATTCCGCGCCGCGATACCGGACGGGTTCGTCTGGAACACGAAGGTGGCGGAGGCCGGCGGTCCGTGGTCGGTCAACAACTTCCGGAGCCAGTATCTGCGCGGGGGCGTCGTGCCCACGGGCGGATGCGAGATCGAAGGCACGTCGGGACCGGCCAGGCTCGGCGCCGCGGAGCAGTTGCGCAAGGACATGCCGGGCGTCACCGTGCGCGAGGCAACGGCGAACGGACACCCAGCGCTACGGGTCCAGCAGGACGAAGAAGTGGCGCCGGGGCTGACGTACCGGACGCTCTCGGCCTACATCAGCGCAGGGCAATCCACGTACAAGCTGTTCGCGACGTTTCGCGCGGGCGATGGCGCCGAGGCGGCGTGCCGGGCGGCGTTTGACCGGGTGCTCGGGTCCTTTACGCCGACCGGCGGGAGGTGATGCATGTTACGCCGAATCGCGTGTGTCGTCATGTTGAGCTGCGCGGGCTTGCGCGCGGAACCCGTGGTAACGGCCAGCACGCTGGAGGGACGGCTCCGAAACACGCCGCTCGCGGGGCGCGGCGCGGTGTTTGTCGGTCATGGGTCCACGTTCGGCGTCGATCCGAGACTGGTGGTGGCAATCGCCGGCGCAGAGAGCACATTCGGCAAGCGCATCTGCGTGGAAAACAACGCGTGGAACTGGTTCTGGGGCGGGACGTGCGCGAATTCGCCATTCGTTTCCTGGGATCGAGGCATCGAGATCGTATCGAAGTTTCTGAACAAGAGCTACCTTCTCAAGGGGTACGAAACCATCGAGCAGATCGGAGGGAAGTACTGCGCGGAGGGGTGTGAGCACTGGGTTCCGAACGTGAAGACGTTCTATACGGCGCTGGGAGGGGAGACGGCGGACCTCACCTACTCGCATCCTCCCGGGCCGGCGCCGGAACCGCCGAAGCCTAAGCCGGAGCCGGTGAAGCCCAAACCGGAGCCGGTGAAACCAAAACCAGAACCGGTGAAGCCGACGCCGCAACCGGAACCGAGAGCGGTGGAGGAGGGCCTGCCGTGGTGGGCTTACGCGCTGATGGGTCTCGGCGGCCTGGCGCTGATCGCGGGGATCGTCGCCGCGCTTCTGTCCGGAAGGCGCGCCGCGACAGGAGCAAGATCGCCGCGCGCGCTCCTGACGGTGCAGCCCGTATCCGTGGCGGCGGGCGCGCCCGTGAAGATAACAGCCGCGCTCGAGGCTGGGAGGGCCGGGAACGTCGAGCGTGCGACGTTGGTGCGGGTGGAGGCGGGCGTTCCCGCGGCGATCCTGGGGCAGATGACAGCGCGGTCCGCGGGAGTGTTCGAATTGGAGGCAGTTCTACCCGCCGCGGAACCAGGGATCGTTTACCTGGAAGCGTTGCTGAGCGTGCGGGAGAACGGCGAAAGCAGGTCCGTCAGCGGCGGCATGGCGAGCGTCGCGGTGCTTCCGGCGGATTTCACGTTCGATTTCCCGCCGGGCTGGTCCGTCGCGCCCGCGGCGGCAGGGGAACCGAGTGGATCGGTACGGCTTCGAAACACAGCGGCGGGAAGCGGGGATCCTCTGCCCAGAGGCGGAGCGCTGATCGTGGTGGAGCCGAGGCCCCTGCCCTCCATTCCGCCGATCGAGGCGGCGCGTCAGGAGGTCGGGGCTGGAGAGGGCGCTTCGGTAGTAGAGACATTTGCCGGGATTAAAGCGAATTTCCAGACACAATCTGGAAATGTGGACTATTCCAACACGGCGCTTTACGTGATTCGCGGCGATAAATTATTCCGTTTTCTGCTCACCCGGCGGGCGGGCGATCCGGCGGAAGCGCAGATGCTGGCGCAGTTCCAGGGGCTGCTGGATTCCGTCCGGTTCCCGCAGGCGAAGAGCACAGCTCCTTGAACTGAGGCAACAAGAGTCCACACGAGTGTGGACTCGGCTCGCTGAGAGCGAGCGCCACGCCGGTGGAGTGGCTACGGATTGCCGGATTCATACGCCCACAGCTCGAAGAGAGTGGAATGGTAGATCCAGCCGAAAAATCCGCTGACAACGGATTTCGCCGGGGGCCGGAAGTATGCCGTGTCACGCACCTTGGCCGCCGCCAGAATCCATCCGAGCGTGATCGTCCAGATCAACTGAATCACGAAGTTAATTACGTAATTGACGGCGTAGATCGGAAGAAACAGCGGCCCGAACACGCGCGCTTGAAGCACGTGGAGCAGCTCGTGCTGGCCGGCGCCTCCGAGATTCACCGTCCCGTGGGTTTGGAGGACATTATGCCCGAATCCGCTGCTCCCGTACGGCTTAAAGGCGATCCAGCCGACGCCCTTGCTCAGCGCGCGCGAGGGATAGCCGAAGAACCAGAAAATCAGGTTGCCGATGACAAATCCCCAGACGGTGTTGGGAAAGCTCCAGGTGAAGTCGACCAGCAACTTGAGCCAGCCGGTCCCGGCGCCCAGGTCGTAGCTCGAGAGGATTCCGGCCTGAAGACCGTACAGCAGGCCGAACGCCAAGCCGATCGCGATGGCTCCGCCCGGCTCCAGCGGCTGATCGGCCAATTCGTTTCCGACATACGCCCACGCGATCGACAGACCGATGGCCACGACCACGGTGAGAAAGCCTTTCAGCGCGTCGTTCATAGCATCTCCTTTCCTCGATCGGTTTTGTGACAGCCCGAAAGGGGGCTTACACTTGGCAGAGCCCATCGGCGCCGACGATCATGCTCGATAAGCTCCGCACGCCTTTCTCTATAACGCCGCCCTCGTGATGCTGATTGCCGTTTTCGCGGCACTGGGCAATTCGCTGATTCCGGCCAGCTTCGACGAGCGGATGATCCGTACCCAGACGGATCGCCAGTTGCGGGATTCCGATCTGGACGCTGGCGCCCAGCGGTTCCTACAGAACGAAGGCCTGGTAGCTGATCGTGACGTCGCTGGCGTGCATCGCGTTCCTTCACGCGCTGGTCCCCATCTTCCTGGTCAGCATCACCGACACGATCGGCGGCCTGATCGCGCTCATTCTGGCCGCCATCTGGGTCATTCTGATGCTGATCAGCTCGATTATCTCTATAGTGAAGGCGATTGTCTGATTATTTCGGGGCGGTCAGGGAAATCACGCAGCCGGCTACCGGGTCCAGAGCCTGTCCGCAGGCGAGCGTGAGGTCCGCGCCCTCCTTGAGCGCCTGCAGATTGGGAGTCTGCGGGACCTGAGATCGAAGCGGAACCCTGATGGGAATGCTGACAACGTCGGGAATGCCATCCGCGAACTCAACACGCTCGCCGAAAAACGATATGTTTCCGCCGTGAACATGGCCACCATTTACGCGGGTTTGGGCGACTCCGGCGCGACGTTCCGATGGCTGGAGAAGACCTGTCACGCGCGCGACGGCCGAGTCCAGCAACTGGTCTGGCCCCTGTTCGACCGTTTCCGCGAAGAGCCGCATCGGCCTACGATGACGGGGGTCGCGCCCGCTGGAGCGCTGACCGCGGCGGGCGGGCCAATCCCGCGGTGAGCAGAGCGAGGATCAGCGCCTCAAAATCCTATCGACCGCCCGGGCCAGCTCGCGGAACTCGTCGCGGGCCGGGGAGTTCGGCGCGTACTCGGCCACCGTCAAGCCGCCGGCGACGGCCTCCGCGACCACCACGCGCTGGCCGATGTGCGGCAGGACTTTTTTTCCCATTGTCTTGAGCGAGGATTCCAGGCTGCGGCCGAGGTTGGTGGTGAGGAGGACTTTGGAAGGAACAAGCCGGATGCGGGGTTTCTTGGAACGCCGCTCGGCGCGAGCCCGTAGGGAGAGCGCGAGGGCCTCCTTGAGGGCAAACAAGTCCAAGGGCGACGGCCCGCACGGCAGCAGCATGAGGTCGGCGGCAAGCGCGGCTTGATAGGCCACCTCAGGCATGCCGGGCGGGGTGTCGATGAGCACTATGTCGGTTTCCTTTTCCGCCTTGCGCGCCTGAGAACGGAGCGTGTCCCGCCCCGAAACCTCCCGGACGCAGCGCGCGAGCAACCCGTCTCCCTGCCGCGCCCACGCCAGCAGGCTGTGCTGGGGATCGGCGTCGAGCGCCACAACGGTCCGACCCATGGCGTCAAACTCGGCGGCCAGGTTGCCGACGATTGTGGACTTGCCGATTCCACCTTTGCGTCCCGCGACGGCGACGATGGCCATAGAGAGTACTATAAGCAAGTTCGCGCAAAGCGGGCGACGGCCAGCGATCGCGTACGGAAGCTGCTTAACGGCAGGACTTTTTCCTGATCTCGGAGTTCGATTCGCGGCCGTATTCGAAGTCCGCGCCGGGCTCGACAATTCCATCCGCATTTCGACGATTTGTCCAAGCGTAATTCTCTAAAGATTAACGGTACCCGGCCGATAACAGTTGTGGCCGTCCGAAATTCGATTTCCGCATGTCCGGGCGGAGCGTCACCGGGCGGATCGACAGTTTGAGATCGAGGTACTGATGAAGAAAACGGTTATGCGCCTGTTGGCCACGATTTGTTTGGCCTCTCCATTGCTGGCGGGCATTGGCAGCAAGAACACCATGTATGTTGGCGGAACGCCCGCCATCCCCGAATTCACCGAAGGCCGGTCGTCGACCGCCGATCCGTCGTCGTTCGTATTTGAATACAAAGCCGGAAAGCAAATTCAGACGCTTGTGATTCCCTACGAGCGGATCAATGCCCTCGAGTATGGGCAAAAAGCCGGGCGCCGTCTCGGCGTGGCCATCGCCGTCAGCCCCATCGCGCTATTCAGCAAGAAGCGGAAGCATTTCCTCACGGTGAACTACACGGACGACGAAGAGAAGCAGCAGGCCGCCGTGTTCGAGTTGGGCAAAGATATCGTTCGCACCACCCTGGCCAGCCTCGAGGCTCGCAGCGGGCGAAAGATCGAATACCAGGACGAAGAAGCGCGCAAGTCCGGCAAGGGAAATTAGCCGTAGGATGACATGCTAAGCGAGTGTTTCCTCTTGATGGCGCTGGCGTCGCTGCAGGCGCCGGCGGGCGCGTCACCCGCCCCGGTCCCACAGCAGGACGATGCCGACGCCGTCGACCGGGAACTTGTTGAAAAGCTGGTGAAGGCCAAACGCGTGTTCGTGGAGAGTTTCGGCGACAGCCAGATCAGCAAGACGCTTCAGTCGATGGTGGTGGACGCGCTTCGGGCGAGCAAACGCTTCATCGTGACGGAAAACAAGGAGAAGGCCGACCTCATCCTCAAAGGAGACGGTCTCGAGAAGACCACCCAGGAAGTGCATGCGCTCGGTTCCAGCACCGCCGTCGCAGGCGCGTCTGGTAGCCATAGCGCAAGGGTTTCGGGGCGCCACGGCTCCAGCGGGGGCGGCTTCATCGCCGGCGCCGCCTCCATCGAAGACTCCCAAGCGTCCACCGAGACCATTGACGACGCCCGGCTGTCTGTCCGCCTGGTTTCACCCGACGGAGACGTGGTGTGGTCGACCACGCAGGAGAGCAAAGGCGCGAAATACAAGAGCGCGACCGCCGACGTCGCCGACAAGGCGGTCAAGCAGTTGCTCCGGGACCTGGCGAAGCTCGCCAAATCCAAATAACGATCGAAATCTGATCGCGGCGGACGGCAGAGTTTCGCGCTCACAAGGCCGCTACCTCCACCTCGCCCTTGCCCCACACGGTTTGGCGTCCGACGCCGGTCCACTGGGCGGCGCGGAGGAAAGGCGTGAATTCGGCAAGGGGGCCTTCGTATTCGGCTTCGCCAAGGAAGCCGCCGAGAGGGTGCGTAAGGCCGGTGCGGGAGGAGCGGCGCAGCGCGCGCGACTGGCGGAGGTCGCAGCGGGTCATGCGGACGCCGTCGGCGCGGGCGCCGATGGAACGGAAGTCGATCGGGAGCGGGCCGGGGCCATAGAGGGCGCGAAGGGTGCTCAGGCGGTCGCGGATTCGGCCAAATAGAATCGGGAACTCCGGGCGGGCGGCGAGTTGCCGGCCGCTTTTGAGCTCCGTGGGGGTCACGAAGCGGACCAGGACGCGGGAGACAGGCTCGGGGTCCGGGTCGAGGCCGAGCGAAATGGGCTCGCGCGGCGGACGCAGTTGATGCGCGGCGCCGTCGAAGAGTTGGATGGACGGGTGGCGGTCGAGGCCGAGTTGATGCGCGGCGAGAAGATCGGCGCGCCCGCGGCGCGGTCCAATGCCGTCGCGGCCAAGCTGAGCGAAGGCGAGAACGAAGTGCGCCAGCGCCGGCTCGCGGCAATCGAACAGGTGGACGTCGAAATGAAACGACTCGCCCGGGGAGAACCCGCGGTCATCGAGATGAGAAGCGCGGAAGACGAAGGGACGGGGCCAGTCCGATAAGCCGCTGGGACCGGCGCCGGCCGCGGCGGGCTCGAAGATGCGCGCGTAGGGGCACGTCGGCCGACGCTCGCAATCGGCGGGGCCCGGACAGCGCGGATCGCACGCCAGGCTGCGGAAGCTGGTCCCGAAGGCGCCGCGCACGATGTTGCCGGCCTTGCCCGGCGGGAAGCGAATCGCATCTCGCGCCGCGAATAGAAAGCGGAAGGCGAACAGTTCGAAGCGCAGATCCGACGTGGACACGATTCAGCGGAAGAAGCGGAGGCTCGGCCTGTCGCCGTGCGCGCCCGCCTTGTACGAAAGTATATACCGCCGCGCCGTTGTAAAAAGCCTTTGACACGGCCCCGACAACGAAACGAGCCATCGTGCGGGCGAATCCGACATGGGTGATGGACGAATCTGTCGCGAAATTGTCATCGCCCTGTAACCTGGCCGGTCGGCATTTGCGTTCAACAAAGAAGGAGAAGCTTGTCCTCTTGCTCCCGATTGCCGCGCCGCTGTGTCTCGCGCTGCTCCCGCGCGCCATGTTCGCCGACCAGGCGGGCGCGTTCTTCGACGACAGCGCGGTCCGGGAGATCCGGCTGACGTTCGCGGACTCCAACTGGTACAATACGTTGTACCAGGCCCACTCAGGCAACACGGCCGATCCGTATTTTCCCGCCCGCTTCCAGTACGGAAGCATCGTGATCGACCGTATCGGCGTCCGCTTTAAGGGCAACTCGGCCTTTCGGCGAAACGGCGTTAAGAAACCGTTCAAATTGGATTTCAACAAGTACGACGATGCGGCGGACTTCTTGGGACTCAAGAAACTGAACCTTAACAATGGGGACCTCCAGCCGGACTTCCTGCGCGAAAAGCTGCTGCACGATTTCGCCGGGAAGTACGTGGCGGCGCTCCGGTCGGTCCACGCGCGCGTGTACATCAACGACGCGTACTACGGACTGTATCTCGCGGTGGAGCAGCCCGACAAGACGATGATGCGGAGCCGGTTCGGCAACGAAGAGGACGGCAATCTCTACGAGGCGGAGGAGCAACTCGGCGGCGGCGCGACGCCCAACCTGGCCTATCTCGGCGCAAGTCAATCGGCGTATCAAAACGTGTACCTGCTCAAGACCAACGAGGCCGCCAACGACTACTCGAGGCTGATCCGATTTCTGGACATCCTGAACAATACGGCGGCGGCGGACCTGCCCGCCCGGCTGGAACCGATCTGCGACGTCGAGAACTGGCTGACCGGCATGGCGATTAACAGCCTGTTCGTCAACCTGGATTCGTATCTCGGCGCCGGGGCGGAATACTATCTCTACGACCGATCGAGCGACGGCCGGTTCATCCACATCCAGTGGGACCATAACGAATCGTTCGGAACCACGGGGGACGGCACGCCGCGCATCGCCGATCCCTTTGCGCTGGATCCGTTCTACCTGCCGTCAAGCAGCGGCGGCGCGCCTGGCGGAGGCGGCCGTCCGGGCGGGGTCGGAACCGCTGCCACGAGTGCGCGCCCGCTGCTGGAAAAGCTGTGGGCGGTGGACGCCTACAAGCGGCTCTACCTTCGGCTGCTCGCCCGCTTTCTGCGCGAGGGCTTCGACGCCTCCGGCATGGAGACGCGGATTCGCCGCCAGTCGGATCTAATTCGCGCCGACGTTTACGCGGACCCGAACAAGGCCTTCACGAACGAGCAGTTTGAAACGTCGTTGAACAGCCAGGTGAGCGCCGCGGGACTCTCGATTCACGGGCTGAACCAGTTTGTGCGCGGGCGCTACAACTACCTGCGGCCGGCGCTGAACGCGTACGCGCAGGCCTCCGACGTCCGGCTGAACGAGCTGGCGACCGTAAACTCCGGAGGGTTCTATTCCCGTCTTCACGTACGACTCGACGCGGCAGCGCGTCGTCGCCGCGCCCCTGTCTCTCGGCGGCGCAAGCGACCAGGTCTACCTGGTTCTTTACGGTACCGGTATCCGCAACGCGCGGGACCTGGCGAAGGTGAACGTGCAGGTAGGCGACAAGGAGATGCCCGTGCAGTACGCGGCGGCGCAGGGCGAGTACGCGGGGCTGGATCAGATTAGCGTGGGGCCTTTGCCGAAAGGACTGGCCGGAAAGGGCGAGGTGGACGTGGACGTGCGGATCGACGGCCGCAGAGCCAACCGGGTGACGGTGAACATCCAATGAGCGTACTCTCGATGCCGGCGGCCGCGCCGCTCGCGGCCGCATCGAACGGCGTTGTCGACAGCGTTGTTTTTCAACGCTACGAGTTCAAGTACCTCATTGCGCCGGAGTTCGTCGAGCCGATCCGCAGGTTTATTGCGCCGTATTGCGACATGGACCGGTTCGCCGGCCGGGAGCGCGATCGCTTCTACACCATCACCTCTCTCTATCTCGACACCCGCGGGTACAAATCGTATTGGGACAAGGAACACGACGCGCTGGCCCGGCTGAAGCTGCGCATCCGAACCTACGGCGAGGATTCCGACGGGCCGGTGAAATTCGAGGTCAAACGGCGCTTCAACGAAGTTCGCCGGAAATCGTCGGTTGAAGTCCCGCGCATCGGCTGGGAGGGGTTGTTGACCTCGCCGGCGAACGGCGATTCCTGGGAGTTCAGCGACGCGGAACGGCCGGCGTTGGACGACTTCCTTTGCCTGGTCCGGAGCATGGCGGCAAGACCGACGATGTTGGTCCGGTATCAGCGGCAGGCGTTTCGAAGCCGGCTGGACCGGTACGTGCGGATCTCGTTCGACCGCAAAATCTCGTATCAACCTGCCGCGGGCTACGTTCTGCCGGGGCGCGCGCGAAACTGGCGCGCCAACGACGATGCCGGGTCGCTGGACGAGAGCGGGCCTCGGATCGTGCTCGAGCTGAAATTCATGACCAAAGCTCCGCTCTGGCTGGTGGATCTGGTGCGCACTTTCGGGCTAATGCGCCGCGGTTTTTCCAAGTATTGCACGGCGATGAACCGCGCGATGAACGAGCGGCGAACGGGTTCGGACCTGGCGTTGGCCGCGCCGGCCCGAGGGATAATAGTCCGAAGATGACCGAGTTGCTCAACTCGCTGGAAGGAAGCAGCGTCACGGATTTCCGGGTCGCGCTGGCGTCCATCCTGATGGCGTTCGCGCTGGCGCACCTGGTGGCCGCGGCGTACTCGTGGACGCACCGCGGTCTCTCTTACTCCCGCTCGTTTGTGCACACGCTGGTGATGGGCGGCGTGGTGGCGGCGATGCTGATGCTGGCGATCGGAAACAACCTGGTGTGGGGGATCGGCATCGTCGGCACGCTGGCCATCATCCGGTTCCGAACCAATCTGCGCGATCCGCGCGACATGGTGTTCATCTTCGCGGCGCTGGCCGCCGGGATCGCGGCGGGCGTGCGGGCATACGCCGTCGGCCTGATCGGGACGGTGATTTTCTGCGGCGTATCGGTGTACCTGAACAGCGTGCCGTTCGGAGCGCGCAACCAGTTCGACGGCCTGCTGCGGTTCACGCTGCCCGGCGCGAGCGACGCGACCCAGCGCATTCACCGTATCCTGCAGACGCACTGCTCGGCCTTTGTTCTGGCATCGCTTCAGCAGGTGGCGCTCGGCGACGAGACCGAGCACGCCTACCAGGTGCGATTCCGGCGCGACGAGTCGCGCCACGAACTGGTGCGCGATCTAGAGGAGGTCCGGGAGTTGACGAACCTATCGTTGCTGATGCAGGAGACGCAGGTGGATGTGTAAGCGGGCAAGCGGAGAGGGACGGTGACCGGATCGCTTGGGCGTTCGACGGCGCTCCGGCGCATGATGCCGGTGGCGGTTTGGCTGGCGGCGGTGGGCGGCGCGTACTGGCTGTATCGCGATACGGCGGGCGCCGGGCAGGCAGGCGGCGTCGCGGAACTGAAGGAGTTCACGGTTTCTTCGGTCGAGACCGGCGCGCTGGTATCGGTGGAAGCGGTCCCTGGACAACTCGTCTCGCGGGGACAGGTGGTTGCGCGGCTGGACCCGCAGATCCTCGAAACCGAGATCGCCGTGGCCGAAGCGGAACTCCGGGAGTTGCAGGCGAAGGTGCCGGCGGAATTCAAAACCCTCGAGCTGAGCGGGCTTCAGACGGAGCGGACGTTTCGGGCGGAACTCGAGGCGGTGGAGGTGGAGCTGCAAGCGGCCCAGTCCGGTTCCGCCAGAGACGGCGCCGAACTGGCGAGCATCGACGAGGAACTGGCGCGCCAGCGGGACCTCGTCGCCCGCCGCCTGGCGACCGCCGCTCGCATGAAGGAACTCGAGCTGCGGCGGGCGGCGGTGGAAGAATCCGCCAAAGGTTGGCCCGCGAGGCTGGAGGCGCTGGAAACCCGGCGGCAGGCAACGCGCGCCCGACTGGCCGAGTGGCGGCGGAGCCTGGCGGGCGCCTCGGCGCGGAGCGCCCGGAGCCAGCAGATTCTGCCGCTGCAACTTCGCATCGACACGCAGCGCGAGTACCTGACGCTGCTGCGGAAGCGGCTGGAGAACCTGACGCTGCGAGCGCCCGCCGATGCCCGCGTAGTGGCGATCCTCGCGCGTCAGGGCTCCGTGTTGATGCCCGGCCATCCCATCATGACGATGGTGGAGGCCGATCCGCGGCAGGTGATCGCGTACCTGGAGGAAGACCGCGGCCCAAGCGTGTCCGTGGGCGATCGGGCGGTGCTGCGCACGCGCTCGCGGACGGGCGAGCGGGTGGAGGGCACGGTGACGGGCGTGGCCGCGACGGTCATCCAACTCCCGCAGCGATTCTGGCCCGCCCCGACGCGGCCGCGATGGGGACGCGAAATCTTCATCCGCATCAGCCCCGATCACAAGCTCGATCCGGGCCAGGCAGTGGACGTCAGCTTCTACCCGAAGGGCCATAGCATGGGATTCGCCACGGCAGTGGAGGCGGCGCCCGCCGCGGCGAGGATCGACGCGAGTCCGCAGCCCCTGGCGGTCCCTGGCGGGCTTCTGGACCGGAGCCGGTTTGAGCCCTCCGGGATTATATGGGCAGAGCGGCTCCAGCGCTACATCCTGGTCAGCGACGATACAGGCCTCGAATCCGCCAACGACAACGCTCCGTGGGTCTTCACGATGTCCAGGGACGGCGAGGTTGACGCGGAGCCCCTGGTGATCGAGGGGGTCGAGGCGGTCAACGACCTGGAGGCCCTCGCATCGGCGCCCGACGGAACCATCTATCTCATCGCGTCCCAGTCCGTGAACCGGAAAGGCAAGCGAAGACCCGCCCGAACGGTCTTCGTCCAGGCGCGGCTGGAGGGCCGATCGCTCAAGGTCGTCCGGCGGGTTTTTCTTCACCAACTGCTGGCCGAGGCCGCGGCGCGAGAGCCGGCGCTGCTCGGCCGGCTCGGTTTGACCTCCAGGCCGGACACAGGTCCGTGGTTGGAAGCGGAAGGGCTTGCGTGCCGCGGCAACGAAGTTTTTCTGGGGCTGAAGGACCCGCTGGACGGAAGCGGAAAAGCGCTCATCCTGCGCATTGCCGATCCGGACCGGCTGTTTCGCGAAGGCTCGTTGGCGGGCCTGACGCTCTGGAGCAAAACGTCGCTGCCGGTGGAAGGCCGCCCGGCGGGCATTTCCGGGCTTCTCTTTCTTGACGACGGAAGCCTGTTGATGGCCGCGACGAACGACCACGGCGGCGCCTTGTTCCACGCGCGGAGGCCCGGCGGGCCGGAGCTTGAAGCGGAACAAATCGCCTCGTATCCCGGATTAAAGCCGGAAGGCCTGTGCCTTTCTCCGGAAGGCGACAAGCTTATCGTCATCTTCGACCGCCAGGACGAAACGCCGCTCTGGGCGCGCCTGGAGATCCCTCGATGATGACGGCCGGGCGCTTGGCCGGCCTTTTGCTCGCGGCGGTTGTGGTGACGGGAGCGCTGTGGGCCGAGAGCGGCGCCGGCGGCGGATTACGGAACGCGACGGCAACCCAGGACGCCGGCGTGGATCTTTCGCAGGGGTTGACGCCGAGGGAAGCGGTCTCGCTCGCGCTGAAGCGCAACCGGCGCCTGATGGCGCTCCGCAAAGGGCGGCTGGCGGCCGAGGGCGGCGTTTACGAGGCCACAAGACTCCGGGACCCGGAACTGCGGACGGGCCGGTTCGATTTCTCCGACGATTCGGCCGGCCTCTGGAGCCAGAACTACAGCCTGGCGTTGCGCTGGTCTCCGCCCCGGATCGGCGAACGGAGGTTCAAGGGCAACCAGGCGACGGCCAAGGTCGACGAGATGGACGGCGAGATCGCCGCCGCCGAGCAGGAGCTTGCCGAAGAGGTCCGGCTTCTCCACGTAACGATTGCGTTGATGGATCAACAGATCCAATTGGCGGATCGATCCGCCCAATTGCGGGAACAAATTGTGCAATTTGTCGAAAGCCAGGTGGAAGCGGGAACGAAGAGCCTGCTCGACCAGAGCATAGCGGAATTGGCGCTGGCCGACGCCCGCGCCGCGCCGGAGGCGTACCGGCTGGACCGCGATCTCTCGATGAGCCGACTGGCGGGCGAGTTGGATCTCCCGCGTTTGGCGCGGTTCCAGATTCGGCCGGACAGGAATCCGGTGGATTTTCATCCCCAGATCTTCGACGCGCCGAGGCTGGTGGAAACCGCGCTGGCCCGACGGCCGGAACTGGCAATCGCGGCCGCACAGTGCTCGCAAGCGGGCGCGACGCTCCATCTGCGCGACGGGGAACGCTACCCGTGGCTGTCGTTCGTGCAACTCAGCCGGGAGTTCGGCGCTTTCCGATCCGATACATGGGGTTTTCGGGTCGGCATCGAAGTCCCCGTTTTCAAGTGGAGCCACCGGTTCGTTCAAGGGCCCGCGGCGGAAGTGGACCGGTGCGCGCTGGAGACGGAGGCGGAGCGGAACCGGATACGGCTGGAAGTGGAGGACCTGGTCGAGCGGCTGCACGCCCGGCAGCGGGAACTCGAGTACCACCTGCACAAGATTGCCCCGCTGGCGGACCGCGACGTGGAGATCGCGGAGCGGGCGGTGGCGGCCGGAGAGGCGGACATGCTTCAGCGCCTCACGGCCGAGGCGCGCAACCTGGCCCGGCGTCAAGCGTACTTGACGAAGCTCGCCGAGTACCGGCGGCTCGAGATCGAACTGGACCGGGCGGTAGGCCAGGCAATTCCGGAATAATTCACGCTTCGCGGGCGAACCGTGCGGAGCGAAGCGGCTAATGCTAATCCTTCACGTTCCTTACGGTTCCGTCTTCGGTGATGTGCGGATAAGGCCCGCGTTCCCAAATTCGGACGGAAACGAGGGGGAAATCGTACTCCGGGGTGGGCTCGAAGTAGCCCGGATAGCGGAGGTGCTCCTTCACCGCGTCGTCGTTCAGTTCGACGCCAAGACCGGGCTTCTCCGGGACTTCGATGAAGCCGTGGTTGACGATCGGTTTGGCAATGCCCGTAACGAGGTCGTCCCACCACGGGATGTCGACGGCGTGGTTCTCCATGCTGACGAAGTTGCGGACCGTGGCGGCGCAATGGACCGACGCCATGCAGCCCACCGGCGAACCGGCGAAGTGGAAGGCCGTCGCAATGCCGTAGCGTTCGGCCAAGTCAGCGATGGCTTTGGTCTCACGAATGGCGCCGGAGGTTTCCGGATCCGGATGAATGATGTCGACGGCGCGGTTTTCGATGAGGTCGCGGAAGCCCTCGACTCCGAAGGTGTTTTCCCCGGTAAGGTTGGGCGTCAGCACGGCATCGGTGATCTCCTTGAATCCGCGCCAGTCGCGCCAGTCGATGATGTCTTCCAGCCAGGCGAGTTCGAAGCGGTCAAAGGCCTTGCCCAGCCGGATGGCATCGGGAACGCTGAGCCGGCCATAGTGATCGGTGCCGAGCGGAACGTCGTAGCCGATCGCGTCGCGGACGGCCTCGATGTACTCGCCCATGTACGCCAGGCCTTTTTCGGTCGGCGATCCGTCGCGCAACGCGCCCGGGCGGTCCTTCACCAGGCCCACGCCGACGTCCATTTTGAAGAACGTGAATCCCTGCTTTTTCCGGTCGAGCATGCGGCGGGCGTAGACTTTCGCGTCGGTAGAGGGCGTGGTATCGCAATAGACGCGAATCCGGTCGCGGAGCTTGTCTCCGATGAGCCGGTAGGCCGGCACGCCGTACACCTTGCCGGCAATGTCGTGCAGGGCCATGTCGATGGCGCTGAAGCCGCCGCCTAACCGGCCGTGTCCGGAATACGGGCGCAGCAATTCGAGGATCGAGTGGATGTGCAGCGGATTGCGCCCCAGGATGTGGGGCTTGAGGACGAGCGCCTGGCCCCGGACGCCGCCGTCGCGGACCTCGCCGAGGCCGTAGACGCCCTGGTTGGTATCAATGCGGATGATAGGGTAATCGAAATTCGACGCGACGGTGCAGGCGCGGATGTCGGTGATCTTCAAATCGCTGGGCGCCGAATTCCGGTTGAACGTGGTGGAAGGTTCCGGAGCGGCCGACGCGGCCAGGCCGGAAAAACCTGCCGCGCCGAGCAGCGACCGGCGCGGAATCCCTGTTTCACGGATTTCCATAGAGTATCTCCTGGTACTCAATGGTATCGATTTCGGATGGAAATGTCCGCGAAGATCGAACCCGGCGGCGCGATCGACGAGGCGATCTCGCGGCAAAGGCCGCGCGCGCCGTCAAGGCGAGGGTGGAGGGTCCGCCCAACGGCGGCGTCACTGGCGCCAGGCGACCGGCCGCAGGGACCGGAGCCAATCGCTCGACCGGGAGTACTGGAGCAGGAGCCGGTGGATGACGGGATGCTCGCTTTGCTTTCGCTGCAGGCCGGAACGCAGGGCGCTTTCGAGGTCAACGTCATCGTCGTGAGGCTCGGTCACGAAGAGGACCGCCTTGCGTTGGCCGGATGAATCCAGTTCCGGAGGGCCGACGTACTGTCCGGCGTTAAGGGCATACACCCGGGGACGCGGTTCGTCCCGCAGAGCGGCTGTGACCCAGCGAGCCAGTCTCAGCGCCCGTTGGGCGGCCCGGGCTTCCTCTTTCGGCGCGGCGCCCTCGAGGGAGGCCGTACCGACGCAGAACACGTCGTGGGCGCGTCGAATGGCGGCCTCCAGTTCAGGATCGATGAGAGGCTGGTCCTCCTCCAAATCCGTCGCGCTCTCGAACTTCCACGATCGCTCGTGGGACAGGACGTAGATCGTAAACGGCATGCGCCTCTGCTGTCGGTCAAGGCCCTCCGTTGCGATCCGCATCTCGATGCGGGACGCCGGCGGCGCTTCCGGCCGGGCCCGCGCCGGCAGACAGGCGACTACGGCGGGCGCCACCGCAGCAAGAAGCCCCAGCAGTTGCAGCGGGAGCAGAGGCGGGATGCCGCTTATCGGAGACATCCTCTGGTAACGGACCGCGCGGCGTCGCCGCCGGCCGATGGCTGCGGGAACGGTGGCAAACGGCGGCCAGGGTTTGAGGTCGAGGTCCACAGCTTGTCCGCGCAACAGGGCGCGCCTCAGGCGCCCGGCGTGAAAGGTTCCTCGACCGGACACAGGCAGTAGACCATGTCCACGAGTTCCGGGCGCCTGACCGGCTTCACCAGGTAGGCGTCGCAAAGCCCCTGAAACGCCTCGCGGATGGTAGGGAGATCGTCGGAGGCTGTAGCCATGATGACCTTGGCGCCTTGCGAGCGGGTCCGGCCATACTGTTCCTCCTCGCTTCGGATGCGCCGGAGCGCCTCGAGACCGCCCATCGCCGGCATGACGATGTCGAGGCAGATCAAGTCGAAAGGGAGGCCTTCTTCAAGCGCCTGGCGGCAGGTTTCGACGGCCTCCATTCCGTCCTTGCAGGTTTGAACGTCGCCGAATGCGGCGAGAATCTCCCGGAGAACGACCCGGGTTGTCCCGTCGTCATCCACCACGAGCGCTTTCATGGATAAAGCTCCTTCATCTCGATTCGTGACTCGCCGCATAGCCGCGGGAACCTTCCGAGGAAAGGAACGCGTTCGCTTCCGCAAAGACCCTGTCGAGAGGGCATCCCTGCGCGTACGGGAACACGACCCAATCCACGGCGACGGACAGCAAGGCGGTCTTGGAGCCCGCCTCCACGTAGTGCTTGCCTGTCGTGGCGACCGCATCGGCAAGCCGAGCGCGTACTTGCGACAGGCCGGCCGTGGAATTGATAAACGCGAGAAAAGAAGCCCCTTTCCACCGCACGAGCCGGTCATCCGGTCCGAGGACGCTTTTCAGATTCCGCGAGACGAGCGCGAGCATCTCGAGCTTCACGCCCTGTCCGAACCGGGAAGTAATATGCTCGGGACGCTGGAGTTTGAAGACCGCCACGTAGGCGGCGGGCACATCGCCGGCCTGAGCGTCCGCAGGTTCGGTCAGGAGGTCGAGCCGCTCCAGGTCGGGCTCGGGTTCTGAATGGATTTGCGCGGCGCGTTCTTGCGCTACCGTGATCTTCTCGTGCAGGCGCTGCCTGGTGGAGGCGGAACTACGTCGCTGATGGGCGACCGCTTCCCGCAGCGACGCCAGACAACTGTCGAGACTGTAACGGAGCGCCCGCATGTCATCGAGGCCCGTCGCCTGTTCGATCTCGTGCTCGATAGCCTGCAGGTGGGCGATGGACGCGTCAGCCTGACCGGACACATCCGCCAGGGCATCGGTGAGCATCGCAATCATAGCCTGCATCTGTTCGTTCTGCTTGTGCAGGTACTCTGCGGTGTCGTGGGCGTAATCGTCAATCGCATCCGTGGCTTCGCCGGCGATTTCCAGCAAGTCGAGGGCGGTCGGATGCCTGTCCATTCTCGAGGCGAGTTCTTTCAAGGCGCGGCCGATGGCCCTGACCGACGCGTCGCGTCCTCGAAGAGCGTGCTGGGCGGCCGTCTCCAGAATCAGCCGGTTCATCTGCAGCGAGGCTTCGAGGATGTCCCGGTCGGGGGGCGGACCATCGCGGTACTTCTCTATCAGGCTTTTGATCGAAATCATCCGGCCGACTCCTCGCTTTCCCCGGCAGCCACCCACCCCCGACCCGCCCAGGCAAATGTCGTGACGGCGAGGCGATCGGCGGACCAAGAGAAAGTCCGGCGCTATCCTACATATCGGTCGGTGCGCGAGATGTTTCGGGGATTCCCCAGTTGGATTCCGCCGGAATAGGCGATCCGGACATCCGCCTTTATTGAGGATGTCGACGACAGATTCCGGGCGGTTTGCGTCATGCTCCGGCCGTGGGCTCGAAGGACCAGGCCGGCGGCGCGATGCCCTTAAGGCGGAGATAGACGATCGTCTGGCCGCGATGGTGGGCGGTGTGGGTGTAGGCGCGGAGGCAAAGGTCCACGCCACTGTGCGGTTTGAACCGCGGCGCGCCGAGGTCCGCGCGGAGCAGATCCTTTTCGCTCAGCTTCTTCAACACTTCGATCGTGTAGTCCCAGGATGCGTCGATGTAGCCGCGCACAATCTCCTTACCGGCGCCGGCCGGGGGTTCGGGCGGGGGCGCCAGACCGAAGGCCGAGAAATATCGGGTGTTCGCTCCGGCCAGGTGAACGAACTGCTCGCCGAACGATCGCTGGACCGGGTGGGGTTTGAACTCGTATTGCTCGGCGGGCATGGCGTCGGCCACCGCCAGCGTGTAGCCTCGCTCGACCTGCCAGTGGCGGAGAAAACTGTCGCGAAATTGAAGGACGAACGAACCGGTTTGAGCCACCGCGGGCATGGCGGCGCCGGCCAAAGCGGGAAGAACGTGACGGCGTCTCATGGGTTTTCATGCTACCAAGCCTCGCGCTTGGCGCGGCGCGGGCGCGGGTGAAGCGGGCGCAACGATGTCCGATTCCGACGTGAGGCGTCCCACAACCGAACAGCGGGCGGGCCCGCGGCTTCGGCAGGTGAGGGCGCTTTCTTTGGCGCCGGGATTGCCGGGCGTACGAGAGGAAGTCATGGCTTCGTTTCTGCGCGATCTGCGACACGGGTTCCGTCTTCTGGTCAAGGCGCCGGCTCTCACGTTTCTCGCGATTCTGACGATATCGATCGGGATCGGGGCGAACACCGCGATTTTCAGCCTGCTGAACGCCGTCTTACTTCGACCGCTGCCGTTTCCCGAGCCGGACCGGCTGGCGATGATCTGGGAGGCGACGCCGCTGTTCGGGCTGCGCTACAGCCCGGCGGCGCTGGGCAACTACGTCGACTGGCGTTCGCAGAACCGGGTATTCGAGGAGATGGGCGCGTTGGAGCGATGGGAGTACCGGCTCTCGGGAGACGGTCCGCCGGAGATGGTGGTGGGCGCGGTGGCGACGGCGAGCCTGTTCCGCGCGTTGCGCGTTGGGCCGGCGATTGGGCGGCCGTTTGCGGAGGCCGACGATCAGCCGGGCGCGCGGCGGGCGGTCCTGGTCAGTTATGGGCTGTGGCAGCGGCGATTGGGCGGGAATCCGGATCTGGCGCGGTTGTCATTGCGGGTGGATGGAGAGCCGTACGGCGTGGTGGGCGTGATGCCGAGGGAGTTCCAGTTTCCGGAGACCGGGACCGAGATCTGGCTGGCGGCGGGGGCTCGATACGACGCGCGGGAGTACGCCAGTCGCGGGCGGCACAACCTGGCGGTCGTGGGACGGTTGAAGGCCGGGGTCACGCTGGCGCAAGCGAACGAGGAGATCGGCGCGATTGCGAAGCGGCTCGAGGAGAGCTACCCGGCGACGAACCGTGACGTGGGCGCTTTCGTCACGCCGATGCGGGAGCACATGGTGGGGGACTCGGGAAAATGGCTGGCGATCGTCTTCGCGGCCGTCTGCTTCGTGCTGCTGATCGCCTGCGCGAACGTCGCGAATCTGTGCCTGACGCGGGCGGTGGCGCGGCGGCGCGAGATCGCGGTGCGCGTTTCGTTGGGCGCCGGGCGGGCCAGGATCGCGCGGCAATTGGCCGCGGAGAGCCTGTTGCTCGCAGCCGCCGGGGCTTTGGGCGGATTGCTGATCGCGGCCTGGAGTTTCACGCTTCTTGAGCGGCTGATCCCGAGCCAGCTCGAGCCGGTGACGACGCTTGCGCTCGATTGGCGGGTGCTCGTCTTCACGCTCGCTATCAGCGTCGCGTCGGCGCTGCTGTTCGGGCTGGCGCCGATTTCGCAGGCGCTGCGGGTAGACCTGAACACGGCGCTGAAAAGCGGCGGCGAGCGGACGGGGGACGCGAGCGACAGCGCCCGGCTGCGAAACGCGCTGGTGGTTGGGCAGGTGGCGTTGGCGGTGGTGTTGGCGGTGGGCGCGGGCTTGCTCCTCCGCACGCTGGCCGCGTTGCGGGGCGTCGATACGGGACTCCGGCCAGAGCGGCTGCTGACGATGACCGTGCCGGTATCCGGCGCCCAGTACAACGATCCGGCGACGCGGGAGCGGTTCTACCGCGAAGCGGTGGAGCGCGTGTCTTCGCTGCCGGGCGTTGTCTCAGCCGGATTCACGACGGGCGTTCCCCTGGTTTTCAAGGGCTGGCACGTGGGGTTCGTGCCGGAAGGGCACGATCCGTCCGACGCCGCCCGGGACAGCGTGAGATACCGGGTGGTAACGCCCGACTATTTCCGGACCATGGGCATCCCGCTGCGGCGGGGGCGCAACCTGAGCGAAGCGGATGGGCCCGAGAGCCCGCGCGTGGCGCTGGTGAACGAGGCGCTGGCGCGCAAGTACTGGCCGGGTCAGGATCCGGTGCAACGGAGATTTCAGGTTAGCGGCCGATGGGGCACGGTAGTAGGTGTAGTGGCGGACGTGAAGCAGGTGGGGCTGGATCAACCGGCGGCGCCGGAAGTCTACCTGCCCTACCGGCAGGAAGCAACGATGCCGGCGGGCTTCGCCGTACGCGCCTCCGGTGATCCGAAGATGCTGGCGGCGGCCATCCGCGCCGAGGTCGCGGCCATCGATCCCGAGCAGCCGGTGACCAACATCCAGACCATGGAGGAGGCGATCGACCGGGAGCTGTTCAGCCGGCGGACGCAGATGTCGCTGATCGTCTGTTTCGCGGCGCTGGCGTTGGGGCTGGCCGCGGTGGGCATCTATGGGACGCTGTCGTACTTTGTGACGCAAAGGACGGCGGAGATCGGGATCCGGATGGCGCTCGGGGCGCAAGGGCGGCATATCCGGCGGGCGGTGCTCGGCCGGGCGCTCGCGCTGGTCGGGTGCGGGATCGCGGCGGGGACGCTGGCGGCATTGTTGTTGACGCGGCTGATGTCGTCCATTCTGTTCGGGGTGAGCCCGCGCGATCCCGCGGTGTTCCTGGGGATCGCGGGCGTGTTGCTGGTTGCGGGCGCCGCGGCGGCGTATGTCCCGGCGCGGCGAGCAATGCGGCTGGACCCGGTGCAGGCGCTGCGGCGCTAACAAGGCAAGGGCTTCGCCCTTGATGTCCCTTCGGGACATGGAAGGCAGAAAACAGAAGCCGGAAGCCAAGAATGGCCCGAGCGTAGAGGTTCAGCTTCGTCGAGCGTGACCATCAACGACTCGGTTTCGCCGCATGTGATGTTGGCCTAATCGCGCCGCGCGCGGTTCGCTGGTCTTCGTCAGGCGCGCGGAGGGCGCGGGACTACGCGCCACTTCGATTCATCGAAATAGAGCACGCGTCCTTCGCGGTAGGACTGCACCGACATCGAGATGGCGACCTGCGCCTTGGCCCCGGTTTCCACGTCGAGGTTGGGCTTGCTACGGGAGCGGACGCAGTCGAGGAAATTCCGGATGTGGACGTCGAGCATGTCCTCGCGCTTGACCGGGATGCGGATTTCCGCGGTGCCCCACTTGGCCGCGTATTCCTCGCCGACGACGCTGCGGCCTCGCTCGGAGTACTCGGGCCGCACGGCAATGTTGGAGGTGGGCGACTCGAACTGGCCGTGCTCGACCATGATCACCGTCCCGAGGTGGCCGCGGATCAGTCCGGGAATGTGCTGCGAGTTGGCCATCGAGGAGCTGAGCACGAGGGAGTGGCCCTTCTTGTACTCCGCGATAAGGTGGAACGTATCCGGCACTTCGCGGTCGTGAAAGACGTAGATGCCGCCGCCGGCCATCACTTTGTAGGGGAATTGCGGCTCGCTCCAGCAGATATTGAGCGGCGCGACGACGTGATAGAAAAGGTCCGTCGCGATGCCGCCGGAATAGTCCCAATACTTGCGGAAGCGGAAGTAGCGGTCGGCGTCATAGGTCCGGTTCTCCGCGGGACCGAGCCACATTTTCCAATCGATATAGTCGTCGCCCTTGCCGGCGGGGCCGGCGTTGGCATCGATCTCCCAATTCCACTCGCCCTCAACGGAGTTGCGATGATAGGAGCCCTGGCTCATGATCATGTCGCCGATCATGCCGTCGGCGATGACCTTTTTCGCCTTGTACCACTGGTCGGCGGAAGTGGTTTGCGAGCCCACCTGGAGGACGCGGCCGGTCGCCCTGACGGTGTCCACAAGGTCCTTGGCCTCCTTGACGGTGTGGCACATTGGTTTTTCGAGATAGACGTCCTTGCCGGATTTCATCGCCTCGATGGCGATGGGGGCGTGCCAGTGGTCGGGGGTGGCGATGAGGACGGCGTCGATGTCGTTGCGGGCGAGAAGTTCGCGGTAATCGAGATAGCCTTCGCAATTGAATAGCTTCTTGTTCTCGGTGACGCGGCGCTGCCAGACGTCGCACACGGCGCCGACCTGCACGCCTCCGGCCTGTTCGCCGAGGCGCTGAAAGGCGCGGCTGACGTAACTGCCGCGGCCGCCGACGCCAATGGCGCCGAGACTGATCCGGTCGTTGGCGCCGAGGACGCGCCGGGGACCGATGCCCAGGGCCGCGCCAACCGCGCCGGCGCCCGCCAGAAATTCTCTTCGTTTCATGCTATGACTGCCGGTTTCCATAAGATATCCCTATCCGCCAATCATTTTATCAGCGCGGGGACGCGGCTCCGGACTAACGCTGGTTGGCCTTGAGGACCTTCTTGCGCAGGCGAATGGAGCGGGGAGTCACTTCCACGAACTCGTCGTCGGCGATGAATTCGATGGCCTGCTCGAGATTGAGGATGCGAGGCGGCACCAGCCGGATCGCATCATCGGCGGTGGAGGCGCGCATGTTGGTGAGTTTCTTTTCCTTGACGATGTTGACGTTGAGGTCGGCCGCGCGCGCGTTCTCGCCGACGATCATGCCTTCGTACACCTCGGCGCCGGGACTGACGAAGATCACGCCCCGTTCCTGGAGGTTGAAAATGGCGTAGCCGGTGGCCTTGCCGGGCCGGTCCGCGACCAGCGCTCCGGTGAGCCGCGCGGGAATGTCGCCCTGCCATTCGATGTAGCCGTGGAAAAGCGAGTTCATGATGGCGGTTCCGCGGGTATCGGTCAGCAGCTCGCTGCGAAGTCCGATGAGGCCGCGGGAAGGAACGTGAAACTCCATGCGCACGCGCCCGGAGCCGTGGTTCACCATTTTCGTCATCTTGCCCTTGCGCGAGCCGATCTGCTCCAGGACGACGCCGACAAAGGGTTCCGGGCAGTCCACCACCAGCAGTTCCAGCGGCTCGTGAAGCCGGCCGCCGATGTTCCGGGTGAGGATCTCGGGCTTGCCCACCATGAGTTCGAAGCCTTCGCGGCGCATCATCTCGATGAGGATGGCGAGCTGCAATTCGCCGCGCCCCATCACGCGAAACGCCTCGGGACCGCCCGCCTCCTCCACCTTGATGGAGACGTTGGTCAGCAGTTCCTTGTCGAGCCTCTCGCGGAGGTTGCGCGAGGTGACGTACTGCCCCTCGCGGCCGGCGAACGGCGAGGTGTTGACGGTGAAGATCATGACGATCGTCGGCTCGTCGATCTGGATTCTGGGCAGCGGCCGGGGCGTCTCGGGATGCGTGACGGTTTCGCCGATGGTGATGCCCTCGACGCCGGCGATGGCGAGGATGTCGCCGGGGCGCCCGAGCGTTTCGTCGACGCGATTCAAGCCCCGGAAGGAATAGAGTTTGGTGATGCGCGTTTTCTGAAGCGTGCCGTCAAGCTTCGCGATGCCCACCTCGTCGCCCAGCCGCAGCGCGCCCTGGAAGACGCGGCCGATCGCGAGACGACCCAGGTAGTCGCTGTAGTCGAGGTTCGCCACGAGCAGTTGAAGGAAGCCCTCGGGATCGCCCGCCGGAGGCGGGATGTGGTTGACGATGGTCTCGAACAGAGGACGCAGATCGGTGGAACCGTCGTCGAGTTCGCGCCTGGCGATGCCGAGCCGGGCGTTGGTGTAGAGGATAGGAAAGTCGAGCTGGTCCTCGGTGGCGTCGAGGTCGATAAAGAGGCTGTACAGCTCGTTGAGGACTTCCTGGATGCGCGCGTCCGGCCGGTCGATCTTGTTAATGACGGCGATCGGCGGCAGGCGCGCTTCCAGCGCTTTCATCAGCACGTAGCGCGTCTGCGGCAGCGGCCCTTCGCTGGCATCCACCAGCAGCAGAACGCCGTCGACGATCTTGAGGGCGCGCTCCACCTCGCCGCCGAAATCGGAGTGTCCCGGCGTGTCCACGATATTGATCTTCGTGTCGCCGTACGCGACGCCGGTGGTCTTGGCGAGGATCGTGATGCCGCGCTCGCGCTCGAGATCGTTGGAGTCCATGACGCGGTCGATCACGTCCTGGTTGGCGCGGAAAATACCGCTTTGTTTGAGCATGGCATCCACCAGCGTGGTCTTGCCATGATCGACATGAGCGATGATGGCGATGTTACGGATAGCTTGAGACAAGGGAGAATGTTACCGGTAGGTCATCTCTATTATCTCATGGCGCCGCGCAGGTACCCGATGCCGAGAATCGTCGATCTATCGCACCCGCTCGAGGCGGGACAACTCAGCTTTCCGGGCGATCCGGAGTTCCGCGTCACGCCTCGCGACGCCGTCGACTCCGTCGGCTACAACATCACCGAACTCGAGTTTGGAACGCACCAGGGTACGCACCTGGATGCGCCTTATCACTTCTTCGACGACGGCCGGACGATTGATCAGATCCCGCTCGACCGCTTCTATGGCCCGGCCCGGCTGATCGACTTCGCGCCCGGAGGTTTCGTCCCGGCGGGGACGCCGCTTACCGCGGCGATGTTCGAGGAGAGCGCCGGAGCGCTGTACGCCGGAGCGAAAGCGATCTACCGCACGGGCTGGGACCGACTGTGGGGCCGGCCGGAATTTTTCGAGGATCCGCCGTCGCTGACGTTGGAGGCCGCGCGGTACCTCGCCTCGCGCCGCATCGGTCTGCTCGGAATGGACACGCCGACGCCGAGTGCGGAGTGGCTGGAGTGCCATCGGATCCTGCTGGCCAGAGGCGTCGAGATCGTGATCGTGGAATCGCTGACCAACCTGGATCAACTCCCGCCGCGATTCACCTTCGCGGCTTTCCCACTGAACATCCGGGGGCGCGACGGATCGCCTGTGCGCGCCGTCGCCATTGTGGACGATGAGACGGTGGAGTCGGGGTAGGGCCTCACCGAGGGAAACGTCAAGGAACGGCCGGCGCAAGAGTCCACAAGTGTGGACTCGGCACGGTGAGACCGCTCGCAACCTGAGGTTTGCCCCACCGCTAAGATCACAAAGAGATCACAATCAGAACCCTGACCGCGTCGAAGCCCTCCGCCGCGCCCTCCGTGGCGAGTTCGATCACCTGGTCTGCCCCGATCCTACCAACGGGCTTGTCTTTGAGCAGCGAATCTCTCTCGGACGGGTTCCGTGGGAACCAAGGCCACCGAGGCTCAGCAGAAATCTCAATTGGGCGACGGACAAAATTACACGCTGGCCTACCCGGATTACATGGTGCTCCAGTCGCCGTTTGATCCGGGATTGCAGTTCGGGACGCCAGGCGCGGGCATGGACGGCATTTACAGCGCGGCGCAGGAAGTTCAGGAAGGCAACGGTCTGGGCGTGGGGAGCCAACCCGGCGGGCCAGTTGGGTGATGGCACTACCACCCCCCGGTCGACGCCGGTCCCGGTGAACGGGCTCGCCGGAGCGGGTAGCGATTGCGGCCGGGGAGATGCACAGCCTGGCAGTGAAGAACGACGGCTCTGTCTGGGCTTGGGGACACAACCTGGTCGGCCAATTGGGCGACGGGACAACCACCGATGCTTCGTCGCCGATCGAGGTCCGCGGGCTGACCGGGGCCGTGGCGGTCGCCGGGGGCTTCCTGCACAGCCTGGCTCTCGGGAGCGACGGGACCATCTGGGCGTGGGGAAGCAACGGGGGTGGCGAATTGGGCGATGGGTCCATCATCCGTCAGTTAGCCCGCATCCAGGCGCCAGGGCTCAACGGGATCGTGGGGGCCGCCGGAGGCGCTTCGCACAGCCTGGCTCTGAAAGACGACGGGACGGTCTGGGCGTGGGGTGACAACCAGTCTGGCCAGTTGGGGGATGGGAGCACAACGAATCGGCCGGCGCCGGCCCAGATCCTTGGGCTCGCCGCCATCGTGGCAATCGCCGCGGGCAGCCAACACAGCGTGGCGTTGCAGCACGATGGCGCCGTCTGGACGTGGGGAGGTCGCGGCGATGAAACATCGACCAGGCGGCTTGCCCCGGAACAGGTGACCGGCCTCGGCGGCGTAACGGCGATCACAGCCGGACTCTCCACCAATCTGGCATTGAAGGACGACGGTTCGGTCTGGGAGTGGGGAGCGAACTGGTCCACTCCCGTTCAGGTGAGCGAACTGACCGGCGTAGCGGCTGTCTCGACGGATGGCGTTCACAGCCTCGCGCTGAAGAGCGACGGGACGGTTTGGATTTGGGGCCGGAACGATTCCGGCCAGTTGGGCATCGGAACCACCACGGACCAGTTGACGCCCGTCCGGGTTCCTGGACTCGGCGGCGTCGCGGCTATCGCCGTGGCTGCCGGGGGAAGCCTGGCTCTGAAGGGAGACGGCACCGTATGGGAATGGGGCGCTCCTGAGTGTGGAGTCCAGCCGGTCCCGACCCAGGTGGGCGGGCTGACGGGGGTGGTGGCGGTGGCGGGAGGCACGGCTTACTTCGCGGACTTTGGGGGCGTCTGGCCCGACTGTGGCCACCGCCTGGCGCTGACGAACTGGTGGTAGAGCCACTACTCCACCGGACTGAAGGACCGGTTGAACCAATCCTTTGGATTACGGAGCGCAAACACGCTCTACTTACAGTGAGCGCACATCACGGTTCCAGGTTTATCTTCCGGAGCAGCGCATGGAACCGTGGATCGGCCCGGATCGGGTCATATACCGGCTTGACAGCAAAGTGCAGAATGTTCACGTCGCGTTCGTCAATCGCCCGATCGAGCCACTCGAAAGCGGCGTCAATCTCGCCCAGGCCGACGTAGATCAAGCCACGGCTGAACGGTGTCACGTAGGACTTCTTTTCGGCGGCATCGAGTCCGGCGAGGATCGCTCGCGCTTCCGAGTTCCGCCCAAGCCGGCCAAGACCGTAACCGAGCGCGGCGAGCATCGTCGGAGCCCCCGCCATCTTCGATACGGCGGACTGCCACAACGCCACGCCCTCCTCAAGGCGTCCTGAGAAGTACAGAACCGATCCGCGGAGCCCGAGCGCAATGGGGTGCTCGGGCCCGAGCGCCAGCGCAGTTTCGCTTTCCGCCAGAGCGCGGCGGGAGTCGCGTTTGAAACCCAGCAGCCACGCGAACAGACTGTGTAGAAGGGGAGAAAGGGGATCCAGTTCGATGGCGCGCTCCATTTCCTGGACCGCCTCTTCCATGCGGTTATGTGGAAGCAGGACCAACGTCCGCAGCCAGTGCGTTTCCACTGCGGCAGGGCTCAACGCCGCCGCCCGGTTGAAATCGTCCTCGGCGCGGCGCCAGTCGAAATCCAGCCACGCGCGGTAAGCGCCGGACAAGGCGTATGCCTCACCGAGGGAATCGTCCAGTTCGAATACCTTCCGGATTGCCGCCCTCGCTTTAGCGCCCGCCTTCTTCGCAGGCGTGAAGCCGAGATGCCCCAAGAGACGATTCAAGTCAGCCAGACCCAGATACGGTTGAGGAAAGACGGATCGAGCGCGATGGCCTGCTGGTAACACGACCGGCACGTCGCCAAGGCCTCCATGTTCGCGAACTGGCTATCGAACCGCTGGTAGTAACGGCCTTTCAGCCACAAGTGGTAAGCCTCCAGACTAGCGGTGCGCCGCGATGAGGGGGTCGGCGCCAGACGCACCTCGAGCGCCCTGGCAATCGCCCGGGAAATCTCGTCCTGGATCTCGAATACGTCCGCCAGTTCCCGGTCGAACCGCTCGCTCCAAAGGTGAAAGCCGTTTGTGGCATCCACCAACTGGGCGGACACCCGGACCCTTCCGCCGGATCGCTGAACGCTGCCTTCCAGGACTGTGCACAATATGTAAGTTCAGAACTCCTGACATGCCCCCCAGGAAATTGGGGAATCCCGCGTATTTGGGACATGGGTGCAGACCAAAACCTGGCCGGTTTTCGATGAGCCGCCTTCGTCATGATGGCCAGCGATGGTTCCGCAGCAGGCAGAACTCCTCTCGCTCCCCCCGCTTCCTCACGGCACGGTCTATGTCAATGACAGGGCGGCGGAGGCGTATGCACGGCGCCGGGAACGTATTCGTCTTCGGGTCTGTCGCCAGAGGAGAGGAGACCGCGGACAGTGACGTCGACTTTCTGATTGACGTCGCCGGACAACCCACTCCGTGGTTCCCAGGGGGTTTGGTCGCAGACCTGGAGGAACTGCTCGGACGACGGGTCCAGGTCGTAATCCGCCGGTCCTTGAGCCATTTGATTCGGGAGTCGGTGTTGAAGGACGCGCGTCCCTTGTGAGATCGAAGCGGTTCGCGTACGTCGTATCGAGCCGATTCGGTGAAGCTCTATAGAAGCAGGGCTTCCAAGCGATGGGCGTGCACCAGGTTCTCCGCGTTTGACCAGGCGAAGAGCGTGAACCGGCCATCCTGCGAGGCGACCAGCGCGATCGCGTCGCGCTGATCCTGCACGAACTGGGCGGCCGACAAATGCCGGGTTCCGCCGAACTCGGCCAGCGGCACGATCTCCGCCGAGGCGTCTTCGACAGGTTCGGTAACCATCACCTGCTCGACGCGGGGCGCGCCGTCCCGGCGGCCGATCTTGGCGCCGAAGGCGAGCAGCTCGTAGCGCTCCGTGATAACCGTCGCGCCGTCTACCGCGGTGAGGCCCGCCAGCGCGTCGATGGACCGCCGGAGCGCGTTGTGCCAGCGGGCTTCGCGGCGGGCATCCGGACCGGCAAGCATGATGTCGGCCAGTTCCGAGGAGAGCGGCGAGACGCGGTAGCGGATGGGGAGGACCATCGATTCCAGCCAGGCCCGGGACTCCGCCGGCACAACCAGCAGCGAGCCGCCCCGGTGGTGCGCGCGCATGGAAACGGCGATGCGCGCGAGGATGTTGTCGGGTTCGTGAGGAGAGGCCGGCGCATCGAACGCGAGCAGCGAGGTCAGCAGGGCAGGGGCGTCCGGCAGCGCGGCGTCGTGGTCCAGGACCTTGATCCGGTCGCCCTCCAGCACCGCGACGTTGACGAACTTCCCCGACTCCTCGCCCCGGCTTTGCTTGACGACGAGCAACCCGGGCGCGACGACCTCCAGAACGAAGCAGAACGGCGGCAGGGCGCGGGTGGTGCCCCAAACGTACGAAGCGCCGTTTTCGCGCCACACGCCCAGGTGAATTCCGGAGCGTTCCACGGCCGGCGCCAGGCGGGCCAGCGCGTCGGGCGCCAACGGGATGAGCCGTTCGAACATAACCCGGCGGCCCGCCCGCGACGGCGGGGCGAACGCGAGCGAAATCGTGGGAGGACGCCCTTCCTCGGGGCGGAGGCTCGCCCAGAACCCCGCGTTGACGATGGTCTCGATGGCGGCCGCGTCGGGCTGCGGCGCAGCCTGGGGATGGGGAACGCCCGCGGCTTGGATGTGGCGAGCCAGGTGCGGTTCGATGCGCAGGGCCGCCGCCCGCGCTGTCGGATAGGGCGGCTCCGCCTCGGCCTCCTCCTTGGAAACCCCGTCGTGCATAAGCCTTCATTCTGGCTCGAAAGCGGCGACGGCGCCACGGTATGCTGGTCTGTTCGGTATATACGTATGACGGAAGATCGAAAACCGCTGGTTGCCATTCTGCTGGGGAGCAAGTCGGACTGGGAGGTGATGCGGAACGCGTCGGAGACGCTGAACGCCTTCGACGTGCCGCACGAAAGCCGGGTACTGTCGGCGCACCGGACGCCGAAGGAGACGGCCGAGTACGTCTCGGCGGCCGAGGAGCGCGGCCTCGAGGTGATCATCGCCGCGGCGGGCATGGCGGCCCACCTGGCGGGCGTGACTGCGGCGCACACTACCCTGCCGGTGCTGGGCGTGCCGATGGAAGGATCCGCGCTGAAGGGATTGGATGCCCTGCTGGCTACCGTCATGATGCCGGGCGGCATCCCGGTGGGGACGCTGGCGATCGGCAAAGCGGGAGCGACGAACGCCGCCCTGCTGGCCGTGGCCATCCTCGCGAACAAGCGCCCGGCGTTGCGGGAAAAGCTCTGGGAGCACCGGCGCAAGCAGGCGGACAAAATTCTGCGCGAAACCCTCGCCTGAGCGGAAGGCGGCGGGCGGCATTTGTCACAATTGAAGTAGACCCGCCCAATGGAGCTTCGCGAAAAAGCCGGCCAACTCCCGCAGGCGCCCGGCGTGTACATATACAAGGACCGCCACGGGACGGCGCTCTACGTCGGCAAGGCCAAGAACCTGCGGAGCCGGGTGCGAAGCTACTTCCTCGACGACCGGCTGTCGGACACCAAGACGGGCAGCCTGCTGGCGGAAGCGGGCGACGTCGAGTACATCCTGGTCGACAACGAAAAAGAGGCGCTGGCGCTCGAGAACAACCTGATCAAGCAGTGGAAGCCGCGGTTCAACGTTCTGCTGCGCGACGACAAAACCTATCCTTATCTCAAACTCACAAAAGAGCCGTTTCCCCGGGTGTACGTTACGCGGCGGCTCCGCAAGGACGGCGCCACGTACCACGGGCCGTATTTTCCGGGGAATCTCGCCCACCGGCTGCGGCATTTCATCAACCGGCAATTCAAAGTGCCGTCGTGCAGCGTCGACTTGACGCGACGCCACGCCCAACCGTGCCTGGAGTACCACATCCACCGCTGTCTCGGTCCCTGCGTCGAGGGCTTGACGACCATCGAGCAACACGCGGGAGCGGTGCGCAACGCGCGGCTGTTTCTCGAGGGAAAGCACCGGGACCTGATCGCCGGGCTGAAGGAGCGGATGGCGGAAGCCTCCGAGCAGATGCGCTTCGAAGAGGCGGCGGCGCTGCGCGACCTGATCGCCACCGTCGAGGAACTCGAGCAGAAACAGAAGGTGGCCGCCGCCGAGGGCGACAACATCGACATCTTCGGCTACTACGCCGAGCCGCCATTGGTCGCCGTCAACCTGTTTCACCTGCGCAACGGCCGGATCGTCGACCGGCGGGAGTATTTCTGGGAGGACCTGCTCCAGTTCTCGGCGGAGGAACTGTTCGCGTCGCTGCTGAAGCAGGTTTATCTCGATCAGCCGTACATCCCCGACCGCATCCACGTTCCGGTGGATTTCGAGGACCGCGCGCTGCTCGAAGAGACGCTCTCGGAGCGGCGCGGGCGCAAGGTGGAGATCCACACGCCGCAGCGGGGGCAGAAGAAGGCGATGCTCGAGCTGGTGGAAACCAACGCCCAGCACAGCTTCAACCAACGATTCCGGGTGCTGAAACCGACGTCGAAAGCGATTCAGGATGCGTTGCAGGATGCCCTCGGCCTCGAAACGCCGCCGCGGCGCATCGAGTGCTTCGACGTCTCCCACATTCAGGGCACGGACAAAGTGGCGAGCATGGTGGTGTGGGAAGACGGGCGGATGAAGAAATCCGATTACCGCAAGTTCATCATCCGCACCGTGGAGGGCAACGACGATTTCGCATCGATGCGCGAGGTGATCGGACGGCGATATTCGCGCCTGGCGGCCGACGGCAAGCCGATGCCGGGACTGGTGCTGGTGGACGGCGGCATCGGACAACTGCACGCGGCGGCCGCGGCGCTGGAAGCCAGCGGCGTGACGAACCAGCCGCTGGCGGCCATCGCCAAGCGGGAGGAGATCATCTACGTCTACGGCCAGGAGGACGAGCCGATCGCGCTGGACCGCTTCTCGCCCGTACTGCACCTGGTGCAGAGCATCCGCGACGAGGCGCACCGGTTCGCGGTGACCTTCCACCGGGCCCGCCGGTCCGCGTCGCGCCTGAGTTCGGAGCTGGAGCAGATCCCCGGCATCGGGCCGAAGACCGTCAACCGGCTGCTGCGCCGCTTCGGAAGCGCGAAACGGGTACGGACGGCCTCGGAAGCCGGGCTGACGGCGGCGGTCGGCCCGGCCGCGGCGGGAAAGATCCTGGCGTACTACGCCGGTCAGGTTCCGCAAGACCCGGGGCAGTGAGGCCGCGCAGATTCGGCGGGTGCATGCCGCAGGTTGAGTAGCGCCTCCATCGCATCGCCAGCTTTCGGATGGGCCGTAATCCAGGAGCAACCCAGAAATAGCCGTGAGCATATTCGTAAACGCTAGGCGACCAGGCGTTCTCTATCGGAGGCCGGTCCTCACCGCAGGCGACTTCTCGCTCATCGTGAATGCCTCCAACAACCCTGATGGACCGGGTTTAACGCTGGTAGGGCTCGGACATGCGTTTCAGCACTTCGGAACGCCTGTACCGTGAGGGTGCGACATTAGGTTGCTTCAATATTCACGATGCCAGGTCCGCTCCGCGCGAATCTGTGCCGCCCGTTTCGCCGAAGATGAGGTCACGCCTGCCGCAACGCCACTACCGGTTCAATTTTCATTGCGCGTCGCGCGGGGAAGCAGCAGGCCGCGACGGCGACCGCGATCAGCAATGACGACACCACAACAAAGGTCAGTGGATCCGTGGGAGTAACACCGAACAGCAGAGTGGAACCCGCCTGACCAAGCCACAGTGCTCCAAGCAGCCCGAGGATCACTCCGGTCAGACTGAGTTTCAGTCCCTCACTGAGGATCATGCGGAAAATCTCCCCGGCCTGCGCGCCCACAGCCATGCGGATTCCGATCTCCTGCGTGCGCGTCGTGACAGAGTACTGGATCAGCCCATAGATCCCGACCGCGGCCATTAGCAGCGCCACGATGGAGAAGCCAGTCAGCAGCGAGGTCTGAAAGCGGCGCTGCGCGAGGTAGGTTCCGAGCTCCTGTTTCAAAGGCGTCGCTCCATAGACTGGCGCATTCTTCTCCACGCGACGCACGGCCTCCCGAAGCGCCCCGGCCATCGCCAGCGGGTCGCCCGACGAGGTTCGTATGAAAAGACTCACGTGCTGAGAGGGTGGATTCTGCACGAGCGACACGAAGATCTGCGGGAGCGCTTCGCGTTCCAGCCCCTGCCGCCGCATGTCGGCCACGACACCCACGACTGTGTACCACGGGCTGTCGGAATCCCGCGGGCCCAACCTGAACCTTCTCCCCACTGGGTCCTGCCAAGGCCACGAGCGCCGGGCCATCGCATCGTTGATGATCGCTACCAAGGGAGCTTCGGGCCGATCCGCGATAGAAAAGAGACGGCCGCGGAGCAGCGGCGTCCCTATGGCTCTGAAGAAATCCGCACTGACCTCGTCCCTCGTCAACCGCAGGCGCTCGGAAACCGTTCCGTTATCGCGTTCGACAGTGAGGATGTGTTCCCTGGGGTTCTCGCTGAACAGATCGTCGGCGATGCCGGCGTTCTCCACGCCCGAAACCGCCTGAACCTGTTCGAGAACACGGTTGTACAGATCCGTCCGTTGCGCGGCGATGTTAAAGGTTGGCGGGCTGGAGAGCTCCATTAGGAGGACACGCTCAGGCCTGAATCCCGGATCGATGCTGGTCACGTTCCACCAGCTTCGGACGAGCAAGCCCGCGCCTGCGAGCAGGATGATCGCGAGCGCAAAATCCGCAACTACCAGCGCGCGACGTATTCGACGAGTGGTCGTGCCGCCCGCCACACTTCTGCCACCCTCCTCGCCCGACGGACGCAGGTCGCGCCGCAGCGTCGCCATCGCCGGCAACAGCCCCACCAGAATGGCGGCGAGCACCGTGATCGCCAAGGCGCAGCCGAGCACGCGGCGATCGAGGCTGATTTCATTCAGACGCGGCAGGTTGTCAGGGCCAAAGGCGCGGATAAGGTCAATGCCGCCTGAGGCGAACAGTGTGCCAATCAATCCCGAGAGGGCGGCGAGCAGGGCGCCTTCAGCAAGCAGCTGTCGCACGATCCGGCCGGCACTCGCTCCAAGCGCAGCGCGAATCGCCATCTCGCGCGTGCGGGCGAGGCTACTCGCCAATGAGAGGCTTGTGACGTTGGCAGCGGCGATGAGGAATACGCAAAACACGGTGCCGCCGAGCATCCACAATGCCAGGCGCGATTGTGGGCTGACCATATAGAGACTTAAAGGCACGACCGTGATGCCCCGGTTCCTTTCGGCCGCTGGCAATTGATCATTGAGACGGCGGGCGACTGCGCTCATCTCCGCCTGGGCCTGGTCAAACGTCGCGTTCGGTCGAAGTCGTCCGACGACAAACCACGTTTCCGGGCCACGCGCGCTCCGGCGGGGCATGTGCGGCTCCCACACGTCTGCATCGACATTCGCGATCTGGAAATCGACAGGGAGGATGCCGACAATCTGGCAAGGAAAGTTATTGAGCACAACGGTGGCGCCGACCGCATCGCGCGAGCCTCCGAATCGTGCTTGCCAGAAGCGATGGCTGATCAGGACCAACCGTTGTCCCTGCTCGGCTTCTTCGGCTGAAAAGCTGCGCCCCAGCATGGGCCGGACACCCAGAAGCGGAAGCAGGTTGGGGGAGATGCTCGCGCCGACGATCTGCTCCACTCCGTCAGCTCCGCTCAGAATCGTGGACACGGTATCGAAGGTGGCCATATCCGCGAAGCTCCGGCTTTGACTCCGCCATTGTTCGACATCCCAGAGTGCCGATCTTCCCTCGCGAAGGCTCTGGGTCGGATCCTCGGTCCACAACATCGCCAAGCGTTCCGGCGACTCATAGGGAAGGGGCCGGAGCAGAACGGCGTTTAGGACGCTGAACATGGCAGTATTGGAGCCAATCGCCAGCGCCAGCACGGCTACCGCGGTCATCGTAAATCCAGGACTGTTTCGGAGAGTCCGCGCCGCGTAGCGTAAGTCCTGCGCCGTCGTCTCGACGAGCGCGAACCTCCTTCGTTCACGGTACGTTTCCATCATAGGGTCCAGGCCTCCGAAGCTGCGCATCGCCGCATATCCGTCTCTGCTGGTTCATGCCAGCTTTGAGGTTATCCTCATTTGCATTTTCACGAGTAATCGTACTTCCTCATCCAGTCGAGGATCAACAGGTCCTTGTTCAGTACGCTATGTGGTGCATCGGGCGGTCCAGAGCCAACCGATAAGAAAACAACGACTCGTGCAACCGCCTGCTGTTCGGAAGCGGTACGGACCGTTCCGATTCCGAACGGCCCGCACCCGCGCCTCTAATGGCCAGATCCCTGCTGACGGCGTACTGTTTACGCGTCGTGTCTTGTTGGTCGGCAATCCGGACGCGGTCCCGCGCCCTCTGCCCTCAGGTTCGATGCCGATCCGGCCGTTGACTGCGAATCGAATGCGCTGTTTGCAGCCGAGATATCGCTCGGTCGTTTGGATGGAGACGTGCCCGAGGAGGGACTGAATCTTGTTCGAGTTCGCCTGCCGCAAATGACGCAACCGGGCACAGGTCCTTCGGAGATCGTGAGGCGCGAACCTCTCGATCCCCCCTTTGGCGGCGTACTCGCGGACCCATGCTACACCGCCTTCTCCGTCTTAGGCCTGACGCAGCCCGTCGCAGCGCTCAGCTCGTAATTCCCGTTCACTAAGCGGTATGATACTGGTATGACCAGGTCGAAGATTGCGATCAGTTTGCCCAAGGATCAACTGGCGAGAGTCCACCGGGAAGTCCGAGCCGGACGAGCCGATTCGGTTTCGGGGTACATTGCCCGCGTCCTGGCGGAACAGGAGAAGCGCGAGTCTCTTCGGGCGCTGCTGCGGGATCTGATCGAACAATATGGAGAACCGGCCGCTAAGGACATCAAATGGGCAGAACGCGCACTCGCGCCGCGGCGGGGCTAGTGCTGGATGCCGGCGCGCTGATCGCCTTGGATCGCGGCGACAAGCGCATGATTGCCTTGCTCCATCGGGCGTTAGCTCAAGGCCGGGCTTTTCGAGTGCCGGCGGGCGTCGTGGGGCAAGCCTGGCGCGATGGCCGCGTTCAGGTTACTTTAGCGCGGTTCTTGCGGAGCGAGGAAGTGGAGATTATTCCTCTTGACGATCAGCTTGCCCGTTCCTGTGGAGAACTCTGCGGCGCCGCCAACTCGCCGGATATTATCGACGCGTCGGTGGTGATCATTGCCAGGGAGCGCCGAGACCCCATAGTTACAAGCGATCCGAACGACCTGCGGCGTTTGGATCCGGGGGCCCCGATTATTTCTGTGTGAGACTCCCGCGGGCGTGTCTCATTTCCGCTGGTGGGGGATCATTGCTCCAGGATGGTCGGCCATCCGAAAGAGACGCGTCAGTCCGCGGGAAAGCCCGCGAGGTTCGCTCACGCCCCCGGCAGGTTCGGGTTGGGCTTCCAATAGTTGCCGGGCAGATACGGGAACCGCCTGGCGACTCCGGGCGTCAGTTCCAGCCCCAATCCGGGCTTGTCCGGGAGATCCATGTACCCCTTGCGGACGACGAGCGGATCCTTGAAGATCTCTTCCTTGAAGGGGTTGAAGGTCTGATTCAGCTCGAGCATCAGACGGTTTGGGATCCCGGCTACCAGAGCGGCGTTCGCCATCGTGGTGAGACCGCCATGCCAGTTGTGCGGGCAGCAGGCCCTGCCGGTCAGGTTCGCGATCCGTGCGATGTGCCAAGCCTCCGTGATGCCCGTGACGTTGCAGTCCGGCTGCACGATGTCATAGGCGCCGCGGTCGATCCACTCCTTGAACTCAAAACGGTTGCCGCGGCTTTCTCCGCCCGAGATCGGCGTCTTGCGCAGAGCCGCCTTGATCTTGAGGTGATCTTCGAGAGCGCCGTCCACGTTTGTTCTCACCGGTTCTTCGAGCCACCTGAAGTTGAGTTCATCGAACACCGGGCACAGCTCGAGCGTCTCGGCCAGCGTCAGCCTCATGTTGTTTTCGTGCATGAGATCCATTCCTGGACCCACCGCTTCGCGGAGCTTGTGAAGGTACGGAATGTACTTCCCCACCGTCATGCCGCAGTTGGCCCATTCGGCGCCGATGCGGAATTTGAAGGCGGTATAGCCTTCTTCCTTGTGACGAACGGCTTCATCGATGAGGTCTTCCGGACGTTTGTACCAGGCATACTCGACGCCTCCGGAGGCATACATCCGGATGTGCGGCTCGGGCGGCGCGTCCGTCGCGAGCAGTTTGTACACCGGCATGTTGACCGCCTTGCCGATGATGTCCCAGCAGGCGGCGTCGATGCCCGCCCAGGCGGCGAAGCTCGGCCGCGCGCCGGTCCATGCCGTTGCCAGGTGTTCCACGTCAAAGGGGTTCTTGCCGAGGACCACCGGTTTGAGCGACTGCTCGATGGTCTGTTTCAGCCATTCTGGACCCGCGTATGGACTGGATTCACCGATTCCGACGATGCCCTTGTCGGTGAAGATCTCCACCAGGACCGAGTCCGACTTCCAGACGAGCTGCTTGGCGGTAACCCACGCCTTGTCCTTCAGCTCGTAGGACATGAGGGTCACCTTCACGTCGGTGATCTTGAGCTTCTCCCGCTGCAGCCCCTCCAGCGGGTGGACGCGGGCACGGAACGCTTTCGCTCCGGTTTTACTGCCGGCGGCCGCGGGCGCGGCGGCAACCGCTCCAAGAAACGATCGGCGAGAAGTGGTCGACATGGGCATGCCTCCATGCTCTTCGTTCCCTATATAGCACGCTTCGGGATAAAAAGTCGTTCAGGATCTGAATAGCAGCAGCTCAGACCAGGAGGCGCCGGGCAGTTCCCGCCGCGAGGCCGCTGTCGTTCCCGATATCGGGCGCCATAACCCCGCACGTTGCGCGTTTTCGGGCAGCCCAAACGCCCGCCTCGTCGCGAAAGCGTCGGAGCATCCGTGCGAATCATGGCCGGCGGAAGTGGTTTCCCGATTGCAATCGGCGAGTCAGCTACTTTTATGCCGGAATCCGCGACGCGGGCGGGCGCACAGGTTCTTCATCTGTGCTGAACCCGCAGCGTCCCCGCGCGATTCCACACTTCAGGGGGGTAACATGGAGCAATTCCGCAGAAGACTGGGCATACTGCCCGGCGCCATTGTATGGATGGCGCTGACCGGCGTTACCGGCTATGGGCAGCATCTGGGTTCGATTGTCGGCCTGGTGACGGATTCCACCGGCGCGGTGGTGCCCGAAGCCACGGTCCGGGTGACGCAGCAGGAGACCGGCGTCGCGCGTACGGTGACCACCGACACCACCGGCACCTATCTGGCGCATGGCCTCAACGTCGGAACCTACACTGTGGAAGTCACCGCGTCCGGTTTCAAGACTTACCGGCGAACCGACGTTGTTTTGAATGTCCGGGACCAGATCCGCGCCGATGTCTCGCTGGAACTGGGCCAGGTGGCCGAAACCATTGAGGTGATTGGCCATGCGGTGAGCCTGCAAACGGAGACCGCCGCCGTCGAGGAAGTGGTCTCGGCGACGCAGGTGCAGAGTCTCATGATGAACGGCAGGAGCTTTCTGCAACTGCCCGCGCTGATCCCCGGGGCCTCATCGACGCAGCCCGCCTTCAACACGCCCGTGGGAGTGACCGCGAACGCCAGTATCAGCTTCAACGGTCTCCGGCAGAGCCACAACGTCTGGCGCGTCGATGGCCAGGAGAACTACGACCGCGGCTGCGGCGGCTGCGTCCAGATCCTGCCTTCGGTGGACGCCATCTCGGAGTTTAAGGTCAGCACCGCAAACACCGACGCCGACATGGGCTTTGGCGCCGCCGGCCAGGTCAATCTCTCAATCAAATCCGGAACCAGGGATTTCCACGGCACACTCTACGAATTCGTGCGCAACGACCGGTTCGACGCCAATCACTTCTTCCGCAACATCAGCGGCAGCCCGCGCGCGAAGCTGCGCTTCAACAACTTCGGCTATAACGTCGGCGGGCCGGTGGTTCTGGGAGGTTATAACAAGGAGCGCAACAAAACCTTCTTCTTCTGGAACCAGGAGTGGCGGAAACTGCGCAGCGAAGCCGTCTACTTCCTGCCCGCAATTTCTTCCGAATTGCGGCAGGGCGATTTCCGCGGCGTCTCCCAGACCGTCACCGACCCGCTAACCGGGCAGCCCTTCCCCAACAACATCATTCCGGACAGCCGCATCGATCCGAATGCGAGGATCCTCGCCGACCCAAACCTGGTCTTTCCGCTGCCCAACGCGCCCGGCGACCGCTGGTCCGGCGTCGGCCCGCAGCCGATCAACGTGCGCGAAGAAATCCTGCGCGTGGATCATAACGTCAACGACCGGAACCAGATCTTCTTCCGCTTTGTCCACGACACCATCGACCAGCAGTTCCCAACCACGCAGTGGACCGGCTCCAGCTATCCCACCGTCGGGACGCTGTTCACCAACCAGCCGAAGGCCTATCACGGCCAGTGGACCTCTACCTTTACGCCGAATATCGTCAACGAGGCGTCGCTGAGCTTCTCGCGGCAACCGCTTCAGTTGAACCCGACGGGGAACTACCAGCGCCCGCCCGGCCTGAACACCCCGGAGCTGTTTCCCGAGAACCGGGACAACCGTCTGCCCAACATCAATTTCAGCGGGGCGCTGGGCGTGAACATCAACATCGGATCTTGGCCCTGGACCAACAACCTGGACACGTGGATCATCCGGGACAACCTGATTTGGAACCGGGGCAGGCACACCTTGCGGATCGGCGGGCAGTTCATGCCCTACGGCAAGCGCCAGGATCTGTTCGGCCCCACCAACGGAAACTTCAATTTCAACCCGGACGGCGCCGGCCATGAGTTCGCCAACTTTCTGCTGGGCCATGCCTTCGAGTACACGGAGCTGGAGCGGCAGACTTCGCCTCTCTACCTCACCCGCAGCGGCAGCCTGCACATCCTCGACACCTGGCGCGTCTCGAATAAGCTGACCCTGAACCTCGGCTTGCGCTACGACATGCTGCCGCATTCGTTCGAAGCCGACGACCTGGTGGCGGTTTTCTACCCCGGGCTGTATGATCCGACGCGAGCCCCGACGGTCCGAGCCGACGGGCAGCTCGCCGGGGATTACGACCCGCTCAACGGCATCGCCCAAGCGGGACGCGACGGGATTCCGCGGGGCCTGGTGCGGAACTACTGGAACACCTTCATGCCACGGGTCGGCTTCGCGTGGCGGCCTTGGGGCGAGGACACGGTAGTCCGCGCCGGCTACGGGCTGTACACGGAACGCATCCAGGGCAATGACATCTACAATGTTGGGCCGAATCCTCCCAATTCGTTCACGGCCCAGATCTTCAACGCTCCTCTCAGCAACCCCGGCGGCGGCGAGGCGGCGCGCTTCCCGGGCAATCTCCAGACGTACGACGGTCCTTACCGGCTGCCGAAAGTCCACCAGTACAACGTCGGCGTCCAGCAGCGGCTGTCGGCGGGCGTGGTGGCGACGGCGGGATACGTCGGCAGTACCGCGTCGCACCTGCAAACCACCCGCAACATCAACCAGCCGACTCCGCAAGGCGCCGCCATGGTCCTGGCGGGTCAGGCCACCGTCAACCAGGTCCGACCCTACCTCGGGTGGGGCAACATTCTCAGCTACGAGAACTCCACCGGCTCCAGCTACAACTCGCTTCAGCTTAGCCTGCGGACGGAGAGCTACCGCGGGCTGACGCTGCAAGCTTCCTACACGTGGTCGCACGCGCTGGACTACGTTAGCGGCGACGTTCCCGGCAATTCGCACCAGGATGCGTACAACACGAGCCTGGAGCGCTCCCACGGCGGCTTCGACCGGCGGCAGATGCTGATTCTCAGCTACATTTACGACTTCCCGACGCTTTCGGGCTGGGGGAGGCCGGCGCGTTACGCGCTCGGCGGTTGGACCATTTCGGGCATCAGCTCCTTTCAGAGCGGGACGCCGCTGAACATCACCCTGCCGGGAGACAACGCCGGCATCGGCGGCGCCCCATATCGTCCGGACGTCCTCCGCAACCCGAATCTGGCCTCGGATCAGCGCCGGCGCGACCCCTACTTCGACCCCGGCGCCTTCGCGCAGCCGGCGCCCGGCCAGTTCGGCGACGCCGCCCGCAACATCGTCCGCGGAGCGGGCATTAACAACTGGGACCTGGCGCTGTTCAAGAACTTCCCGCTCGGATGGGAGAGCGGCAGTCTCCAGTTCCGCGCCGAGACCTTTAACACGTTCAATCACACCCAGTGGAACAGCTTCCGCACCGGCTTCGGGAGCGCCGATTTCGGCTACGCGATCGGCGCCCGCGACGCGCGCGTGCTCCAGCTTGGGCTGAAGCTGCTCTGGTAAGGCGGACGCACGGCGGCGCTCGATGGCCGCCGTGCGCTTCCCGAATCTCCGGCGGCCGGGCGGCGACGTTACTCTGAGAGTGTGATCCCGAACCTCGGGTCAGGTTGTATTGCGCTCGCGCTGTGCTTCGGCTTGTCGGCGGCGGATCCACAGACGGTGGCCGAACACAATCGCCGCGGCTCGGAGTACCTGCAAAAAGGCGACAACGCCGGCGCGCTCGCCGAATTCGAGGCGGCCGCGAAGCTGCTCCCGGACGACCCGGCGATCCAGTTCAACGTCGGGCTCGCGATGTTCCGCCTGGGGCGCTATCGGGACGCGCTTGGGCCGCTCGGCCGCTCGCTCGGACACGGCGCTTCCGCCTCGCAGGCGCGCTATCTTCGGGGCGTCGTGTTCTTCCAGTTCGCGGCGTTCGATTCCTGCGCCCGTGAGATCGAGAGCCTGCGCGGCGACGCCGGCTACGGCGAGCACGTCCTGTACATGCTGGTCGAGAGTTACCGCAACGCGGGCGACGCCAAACGCTCGCAGGAAGCGTTTGTCGAACTCGGCGCGCGCTATCCCGATTCGGCCTACCTTCACAAACTGATGGGCATGGCGCACGAGTGGCAGAACAATGAGTCCAAGGCCATCGAGGAATTCCAGGCGGCGCTGCGGGTCAATCCCCGCATGCCGGAAATGGCCTTCGCCGTCGGATACATCTACTTCAAGCAGCAAAACTACGAGCAAGCCGCCGCGTGGTTCGCCAAGGAACTGGCTCTGGACCCTTGCTACGCCAAGGCGCACCACTACCTCGGAGAGATCGATTTTGCCCATGAGAAGATCGAACAAGCCGCCGAACGTTACCGCAAAGCCATCCAGTGCGACCCGGAATTGGGCGATCCCTATCTGGGCCTTGGCAGCGTGCACGAGCGCAACGGCGAACTCGAGCCGGCCGTGAAGCTGTTCCGCGAAGCCGCGAAGCGGAAACCGGACGACATGCAGGCCCATTACAAGCTCGGGCTGGCGCTGCGCCGCCTTGGCCGCCGCCAAGAGAGCGAGGCGGCCTTCGCCGCGGCCAGGAAGATCCACGAGCGCGAACTCCGCACCAAGAAGATCCCCCCGCCGGCGCCATCGGCCCGATGAGGCTCAAGGGGGAAGCCGGACTTCGGCGCCTCTTTATTCCTTCAGAACCGTTCTCCGCGATTGTTACAATCGTCACGAGGTATTTGTCATGAGCACCCGCAGGACTTTCATTATGGGCATGGGCAGCGCCGCCGCGACGCACGTGGCGCCCCGCAAAGCCTCGGCCGCCGGCCGGATCCGCCTCGCAGTCCTCGGCGTCAACGGACGCGGCAAGGACCACATCGTCGGTTTCGAAAACGTGCCGGACGCCGACGTGGCGATGCTTTGCGATCCCGACGCGAATCTGCTGGCCGAACGGGCCGAGGAGTTCGGCAAGAAGTACAACAAGACCTACAAGACCGAGCGGGACCTCCGGCGGGTCTTCGACAACAAGGAAATCGACGCCGTCACCGTGGCCACGCCCAACCATTGGCACGCGCTGGCCACAATCTGGGCCTGCCAGGCCGGCAAGGACGTTTACGTCGAAAAGCCCGGCGCGCACAACGTCTGGGAAGGCCGGAAGATGGTGGAGGCGGCGCACAAGTACAGGCGCATCGTCCAGCACGGCGTGCAACTCCGCAGCTCGCCCGCGCTGCAGGAAGCGGTGAAGCTGCTGCGAGAAGGCGTCATCGGCAATGTCTACATGGCGCGGGGCCTGGTGTTCCGCTGGCGTCCGTCGATCGGCAACAAGCCCGAGGAGCCCGTCCCGCCCAACCTCGATTACGACCTCTGGACCGGCCCCGCGGCGATGCGGCCCTTCTCCCGACGCCTGGTTCATTACAACTGGCACTGGCACTGGGACTACGGCAACGGCGACGTCGGCAACCAGGGCATCCACGAGACCGACATGTGCATGTGGGGGCTGGGCGTGGAAACGCTTCCCACGAAGATCGCCGCCATGGGGGGCAAGTTCCTTTGGGACGACGACAAGGAAACGCCCGAGGTCCTCACCTCCGTCTACCACTACCCCGAACAGAAGAAGCTGATCCAGTTCGAGGTGCGTCACTGGTGCACCAACCTGGAGGACGGCGCCGGCGTCGGCAACATCTTCTACGGCGACAAAGGGTACATGGTGGTCAAGGGCTACGGCGCGTTCGAGGTCTACCTGGGTCAGAACCGCGAGCCCGGTCCCAAGGGCAAGCAGGAGGGCGACCATTACAAGAACTTCATCAAGGCGGTGCAAAGCCGTAAGACGTCGGATCAGAACGGCCCCGTCGAGACGGCGCACCGGGCGTCCGCGCTCGCCCACCTCGGCAACATCGCCTTCCGGCTCGAACGCCAGCTTGTGTTCGATCCGGTAAAGGAACGCTTCCCGCACGACGAGGAAGCGAACAAGATGCTGACGCGCAAGTACCGCGCGCCGTACATCGTTCCGGAGAAGGTCTAACCGGTTTCGCCGGCCAAGGAGAAAAGCAATGTACTTTAATGCCCCAGGCGCCCCTTTGACGCGGCGCGCCTTCCTCGGCGCCGCCGCCTCCGCGGCTGCGGCGGGAGTTTCGTGCTCCCGCGCACAAGCCGCTCCGCCGAACGTCCTTTTCATAATCTGCGACGACCTTAACGATTCGGTCGAGGGGATGGGCGGCCACCCGCAGGCCCGCACGCCCAATATCCATCGCCTGATGTCCCGCGCCGTGCAGTTCACCAACGGCCATTCCGCCAATCCGATCTGCGCCCCGGCGCGCGCCGCCCTGTTCAGCGGAATGTATCCGCACCACTCCGGCGTCCTCGATTTCAAGCCATTCGCCTCCAGCGAGCTTCTGAAGAACTCCGTCTCGCTGTTCGAGCACTTCAAGAACAGCGGCTACGACATTTACGGCGCCGGGAAGTTGTACCACTACGAGAAGGAATTCGAGCACATCTGGCAGAATCCGGACGGCAGCTCCAATCTGGGCGTTCGCATCGACTATGGTCCTTTTCCGTTCAACGGCAAGGACGCGAATATGACCGTCGTGCATCCCTCGCTCAAGTACATCGAAGATCTGATCACCGATCACGAGATCAAGATGTGGACCGCCCGAGGCGAACACAGCTTCGGGCCTCTCGAGGATGTTCCGAGCGAGCCGAAATACCCCGGCTGGCATGGCTGGCGCGCCTTCGGCAAGGAATTGCGTTACAAGAGCGACGCGGACCGCGACCGGCTGCCGGACGAACTGTCGGCCGAGTACGCGGCGCAGGTGCTCAGCCGCGAGCACGAGAAACCCTTCATGCTCGGCGTCGGATTCCTCCGGCCCCACACGCCGCTCTATGTTCCGCAGAAGTATTTCGATATGTTTCCGGTTAATGAGGTCCAATTACCTCCGTATAAGCCGGACGACCTGGACGACTGCCAGGAATTCGTGAAGCTGATCCTCCAGTACGGCTTCGAGAGACACGATCTCTACAATAACGCCGGACTCTGGAAGCGTTTCATCCAGGCTTACCTGGCGGCGGTCGCATTCGCCGATGAGCAGGTGGGCCGAGTGCTCGACGCCCTGGAGAAGAGCCCGTACGCGGACAATACGATCGTCGTTTTCACCAGCGATCACGGGTGGCACATGGGCGAGAAGAACTATAACTTCAAGTGCACGAATTGGGAAGAGTCGACCCGCGTGCCGCTGGTGATCGCCGCTCCGGGAGTGTCTCGGAAAGGAGCGGCGTGCGACCACCCTGTCTCGCACGTCGACATCTATCCCACGCTGGTGGATCTGTGCGGCCTGCCTGTAAATCCCAATATCGGCAAGAGCGGCGTGCCTCTGGATGGGACCAGCATGCGGCCGTTTCTGAAGGATCCCGCAAACGGCAAGTGGAACGGTCCGGACGCGGCGCTTACCGTCGCATTCGGCGAGCCCAAGTCCGAGGGCGGCATGTACCACAACTACACCGTGCGCGGCCGCCGGTGGCGCTACACGCTCTACGAGAACGGCGCGGAGGAACTCTACGATCACGACAACGATCCCAACGAGTGGACCAATCTGGCGAAGCAGCCCCAGTACGCCACGACCAAACTGGAGTACCGGCAAAAGCTGCTGACAAGAATAGGGCGCGACTCGTAGCGATTGCGCGCGACGCTACTGCGGCGCCAGCGTCAGCTCGTTCACTACCTGGCGCACGCCTTTTACCTTTTTCGCGAGCTTCTCCGCCTTCCTGCGGTTCTTCTCTTTATCCACCTGTCCGCGCAGCGTGACGACGCCGTCGCTGACGGTCACTTCAATGTGGGTGCCCCTCACGTCGCGGTCGCCGGCCAGCTTCAGGCGAACCTGGTCATAGATATGATCGTCCGACGCGTTCCCCTGCGGCGCGGCCGCCAGGCACGAGCAGATGAGCAGCAGGATGGAACTCAAGCCGATAAGACGCATGCCAACGATGGAGCCTCTCGTTTCAGGATAAAACGCTCGGGAACCGGCGTCACGTCCGCCAATCGACGACGAAGGCGCGGGCGGACGGCGAATTCGACAGATTCGACACCCTGTAGCGGGGAATGACGCATCCGCGGGGTTTTTCGCGAGAAGAACGTGCTGGCGGAAATCCTGTCACACCATGGGGGCAATCCGTCGCCAGCGGGGCGGGCATGCGGTGTGACTGGGCGCGACCGCGGCGGTCCAACCGCCGCCAGTCCGATCGCCGATCGAAGTCGCTAAGTCTTGCGCGCGGGCGTGACCTTTTGTTCGGCCGTGAGACCGCTGATGACGTCCCGCGCGCGAATGCGCCACGCGCCGCGGGCGTCGCTGAGCGCGAACGGGATCGCGACTTTCGCGGCCCCGTCCACGATGTCCACGTTCGTCGAATACTCGCGAGCCAGGCGGCCCTCGGGATTGAACGCCTCGATGTGAACTACCGACCTGTCCACCGGCGCGCCGGCGGAATCCGTGAGCCGCAGGTTCAGCGAGGCATCCATCTCCAACCGCGCGATCGCCGTAGGCCGCTGGAGCAACAGTACGGGCGCGCCGGGCGAAGCCTCGATCTTCTTGCCTGCGAGGCCGCCGCGGAACAGATCGTAAACCACGCCCTCGAGCGGCGGCGGCGTGTAGGTCTTCTTCTCCTCCGGAAGCAGGCCGATCAGCCGCGCGGCCCCGTAGTCGCGAACCGTCGCCAAGTAGCCGCCGTCGCTCGGAAACCCAAGCTTGACGTCCACCCGTTGCGGACCGCCCCGCACGATGCCTTTGCGTTCGCCCTGCCACAGCGGCGTTTCCCGCCAGCGGCAGCGCTCGTCCATCTGGCCCGTGTACTCGTCCGCGTAGACGATGCCGCCCCGCTCGATGAACTGCTCGATCTCGCGCGCTTCGCGATCCGAGAGCGCGATCGAGTACGGCAGGATCAGCGCGCGGTAGTTCTTCAGCTCGCCCGCCTCGATCTGCGGCGTGGCCAGGAATCGGAACTGCGCGCCCTGCCGCTCCAGTTGCTTCACCCACGCGTCGCGCAGCTTGCTCAGTACCCCGAACGCCTTCGACGTCCGCCGCTCCATCTCGGCGGAGATTCGCCCGTCGGTGATCCAGGCGCCGCGAATGCTGGCCATCGAAAAGTGAATCGCGACGCCGTCCTCGCGCACCATCGAGTTCATGAAGACGCGCGCGACGCCCGATTGCAGCGTTTGGAAGCTCTCGGCCAGCGCCGCGCCCTGCTCACTGTAGGTGAGGTCGGGATTCATCAGCGTATAGTGCCAGAAGATCGAAGCCCCGGTATGGCCGTAGAAGAGCCTCCGCCACTGCTCGGTTTTAGCCGCCTCGCCAACCAGCCCGTACCCGGTGAAGCCGGTGATGGCCAGCTTCGGATTGAACAGGTAGTGCATCGCGTCCTGGCTCCCGCCCGAGTACGGCTGGATGTATTCCAGTTCCTGGTCGATCTCGTACCAGTTGCAGCCGTTGTGGGCGGTGGGAACCTGCGTGCCGGAAATGGACGGCCGCCCCTTGGGATCGATTTCCCGCAGCCACTCGCGCGCCTTGGCGAACGCCTGCACGAACTCCTTCTCCATGTACGTCCGGTGGTCCGCCCAGGGAGCGAAGTTGCCGTGTTGCTGCGCTTCCTCGGTGGTCATCGGAACCACAGCCTGCCAGTTTTCGAACGACGTGTTCCACGCCGCGTTCAGCTTCTCGAGGCTTCCGTATTCTTTCCGGAGCCACTCGCGGAAGCCCGCGATCGCCTCCGGCGCCCAATCCACGTCGAACGCGTCGGCGTAGCAGGTGAGCGACGACTCGTCGGCCAGGTAATACGCCCATGGACGCAGCGGCGCCAGCGGCCGCGCCGCTTTCTCGAGCTGCGCCTTCACGCTGCGTTCGAACTCCGGCGATTGCAGCACGATCTCGCGCGTCAGGTACTTCTTGTCCTTGGTCTCCGCGAACCCCTTCTTGCGCTTGAGGTAGTTATCCCGCCGGTACCAATAAATGCCGAACGCCAGCGGGTGAACGCTGACCATGATCTTGAAGTTGCGTTCCGGCCGCGCCAGCGTCGTGATGCCGAGGCGCCGAAACTGCTCGTCCACCGCCGGCAGCCACGGCTGGTACGAGCGCGGCCCGAACCACGGCAGGATAATCTCGTAGTCCTTCCAGTCGCGCGAGGACGCCGCGAACCGCACCGGCGTCTGTGCCACGGCGCTCCCGACAGTTGCTCGCACCGTGCCCGAATGCACGAGCGGCAGGCCAGCCGTAAGCTGCGCGCGGCCGTCCCCTTCCGCCCGCGCGATGACGCGGCCGAGTCCGTCGATCAGCTCGATCCGCGCCGGACGCGTGGCCTTCCAGGTCACTTCCACCGAATCGCCTTCCGAGATAATGTCCCGCGAGGACTTCAGCTCCTCGATCGCATCGGGCTGCGGCTCGTCGATCGCCGTCACGCGCCAATCGGCCCTCGCCTGCTGCTCCAGGAAATAGCGGCCCGGTTCCGGCGCCTTGAACCCTTTGAACGCGCCGCGCCCGGAGGCCCGCACCTGCGAGTAAATGTCGCGAACGCGCCACCGCGCCGACGATGCGCCCCAGTCCGGAACGGCCGCCGGCTCCCGCTTGGCCGCGTAGATCAGCGCGCGGCACAGCAGCGAGTAGAAGTACTCCCAATAAACGTCGACGAAGCCGTTGCGCGCTTCCATCGGCATGTGCCAGCTCACGCCCGAGTTGCGATACGCGAACGCCACCACACGCCCCTTGCCGTGCATCGACGTCGCCGCCACCGGCGAGCCGCTCTCCGACTCCACCAGCGCCTCGGCCCCGTTCGCCAGCCGGCAGATGTACTGCTCGATGTACTGGAACGGAAAGCTTTCCACCGGAACAGCGCGGGTGATGTAGTGCTCTCCTTTCCTGCGCCATGGCGATTTTTCGGTCTTCCCCGGCTCGCGCGGCTCCTCAAGTTCGTCCTCCACGGCGGGCGGGGCCGTCACCGGTTCCAGCGGGCACAACTCGCTTGCGAACGGACGGATCAACACCAGGCCGCAGCCCTCTTTCACGCGCCGCGCCAGCGCTTCGCGCGAAGCCGCCGTGAGCGCGCTCCAGCCATGGTTGAGCGGGAGTAGAATGGCCTCGAACTGCTTCTCGGAAGTAAGTTCCTGCTCCAGGTAGGAGTAGATCAGCTTCAGATCTCCGCGTTCGGCCCGCGCCCCGTAGTCCGGACCGAAGCTCATGGTCCACTTATTAACGTCCCACGCCGGATCGATGCTGACGGTCGTTAGATCGAGAGCCAGCCGCTGCGCGAGTTCGACGACGGTGCGCCCTTCGTCGACCGACGGGACGGCCAGCAGCCGGATCGGCGGGCCGGCAAGCGGCTTCGCCCACTTCACATGAGGCGTCTCGATCTGGAGCGTATACGGCGCTTCGAAGCGCTTGCCGCTGCCTTTCCGCACGCCCATGCCCACGTCCTGGGCCGAAGCGGGAACGCCGAGCGCGGACCCCGCCGCCACTCCCGTGCCGATAAATCTCCTGCGCGACCAATTTCGGATTTTCATAGGCGATTACAGCCCCAGCGTAACACGTGAAGGTAGAGCCGACCCGATCCACGGCTTGGTTCAGATGGCTCGTGATATGCGAACCGTCGAGCACGTGCTATCCATGGCCGGCCTGGGCCGCGATGACTTTGAAGTACGATCGTGTTGATACGCTGATCGCGTCGCTGGCGAAGTTGGGCGTGCGACTGGGTGCGTTCAGTAGGTGGTGGTTCGAGATTCGAAACATCCTTGTAGTGAATGAACGGCGGCAACGAATCGCGGAATCGGACACTGCCGCATTCCTCCAGAACCTGTCGCGGCTGAGGATCCGTGTGGACCGCGGTCCGGAGGAAAGTGCGATTCTCCGCCTGGCGCGATCATACCGCTTGTCGGTGTATGATGCGGCCTACCTGGAATTGGCGCAACGGGAGAGACTTCAACTGGCCACGCTCGACACTGATCTTCAGACCGCGGCGGCCGCAGAAGGCGTCGATACCCTCTCGCCGGGAGTGGCTCAGACGGGCGCCCCTCGATAGGACTTCCAGAATCCGCGGCCAGGACAGACCGCTGCCCGAACCGAGAGACAGCCGAGGGGTCGGTCGAGGAATGCCGCTGTTTCCTGATTCTTGCCAAGAACCTCGGCTACGGCGACACCGCAACGCTGCTTACGCCGCTCGTCACGCCGCCCACACGCCGTGCGGTTCCTCCGCAAAGTCGCCTGGATGGCGCGATCACCGTCGGCGGCGAACGTGCAGGGCCCCTGATTTCCCCAGCATGTGCCTCAGCGCAGCTCGGCGACGGGTATCGAACAGGACGCTCCTGCTCGGATGCGAGTGCCTTTCCTCTGTTGCGCCGGTCTTGGATCGCCCGTTCTGTTTTGCGCGGCTGCTCACAAGTTATCCCCGGAGCGCCTAACGCGTGGAGCGCACGAACTCGTAGCGCTCGAGCGTAACGGCGACCGAGCGCAGGCGCTTGGCGCTGGATTCGCCGCGGACTTTGTCCAGACGGATGACCTTGCCTACGCAGTGCAGGCGCACTTTTTCCTTTTCACCGGTCTTGGAGGGGAGCGTGATAATGTACTCGACTGGATCTCCAACCTGAATCTCCTGATCGGAAGTAAACAGGACCCCGCCGGAACTCAGGTTCCGGGTTTCACCGACCTCGTTCACCTGGCGGGCGCCGGCGCGGAGGAGCTTGAGGGGAAGGTGCAGTTCGAACCGCTTGGATCTTCGCTGGTCCGCCACGTTCATCACCTAGAATTTAATGATCCGATTGGGGAAGGTCAATAGGTCCACCCCTGCCCGCCGGCCATTCCGGTTCTGGTACTCTCACGCTGCCGCGACCGCGTACAACTTGAATGATACACTTCAAGTAGCGCGCGATTCTGAAGAAAGTACTGCTCCTTGCGGCCAGCAACTTGCTTATCGCGCAAGGAATCGCCGGCTGCCAGCCTTGAACGGCGATCCGATCTAGTGGGCGACCGGCGCGTTCTGCGAGAATAGGGTTCGGACCTCCATGGTGATCACCGGGGTATACTACGCTCTGGCGCTGGCGGCCGGCGGGTTGGTGGTTTCTTATCTGACGCGGCCGGCATTCGGCCTTCCGCTGTTCGTGCTGGCGGCGTTCTGCCTGTATTTCTTTCGGGATCCGGAGCGGCAGATTCCGGACGGCCCCGTCGCCGTTTCTCCCGCCGACGGGAAGGTGGTGGCCGTGAAACCCGAAGGAGCGGGCACGCGAATCAGCATTTTCCTCAGCGTCTTCGACGTCCATGTCAATCGCGCGCCGATCGCCGGCGCCATTACCGATGTTTCCTATCGGCCGGGCAAGTTCGTCGTCGCCAGCAAGGAGGCGGCTTCGTCCCAGAACGAGCAGAACGTGGTGACCCTGGAGGGCGAGGGCGCGCGCGTCGTTTTCAAGCAGATCGCCGGCATCGTCGCGCGGCGGATCGTGTTCCACAAGAAGCCCGGCGATCGGGTGGCGAAGGGCGAACGCGTCGGTCACATCCAGTTCGGCTCGCGCCTGGATTTGCTGCTGGGTCCCGAGTGGGACATCATGGTGAGGGAGGGGCAGCATGTTCGAGGCGGATCGAGCATCGTTGCGCGGCGGAGGACTTGACCGGAAGCGGATGTCCAAACTGAAGCTGTCGAGATGGCCCGCCGGCCCTCGCGTGAAACCCGCACGGCCCCGCCGCGCGGCATACGCGCTGCCGACCCTGTTCACGGCCGGCAACCTATTCCTGGGGTTCCTGGCGATTCTCCAATCGTTCGAGGCGGTGATGCTCGCCAAGGCGGGGCATCTCGGCTTCAACCCGCATTTCCGGTTGGCGGCGATCGCCATCGGCGTGGCCGTGTTTCTGGACGGCCTGGACGGCCGGATCGCGCGGCTTACGAATACGGTGAGCGAGTTCGGCCGCGAGCTGGACTCGCTGGCGGATGCGATCACATTCGGCGTTGCGCCGGCGGTGCTCGCCTTCACCTGGGGCATCGCTTTCGTGGACGGCGAACTCGGGCACAGCATGGGCGATCACCTCCGCCGGGCCGGCTATTTCATGGCCTTCCTCTATCTACTGTGCGGCGCGGCGCGCCTGGCGCGGTTCAACATTCAGGTAGACCCGGTTCCGAAGAACCCCGGCCGGCCGGACCGTAAGTATTTCGTTGGGCTGCCCATACCGGCCGCCGCCGGACTGGTCGCGTCGGTGACGTACGCAGCGGGTTCCGAACCGCTGGAATGGTGGCCGGCCGCGGTAGGCTGGCTCGGGTTGCTGGCGCTGCTTTCGGTGCTGATGGTCAGCACCTGGCGTTATCGGAGTTTTAAGGACCTGAACCTGCTGCGGCCTCGGTCGCCCCGCAGCGTGGTGGTGTTGGGCAGCCTCATCTACCTGGTCTGGAACTACTCGCGGCCGGTGCTCTTGGCGATGGCGATCACGTACGTGGGCAGCGGGATCGTGATCCGCATCGGTGGAGCGCTGCGGCGCCGGTTCCGGCCGGGACCTCCGCCGCCGGCAGAGGAAGCCGGCAGTCCCGCCTAGAGGCGTTCATGCGAACAGCGAAAGTCGTGATCCTTGGCGATTCCCTCCTGGCGAAGGAAATCGAAGAGGTGTTTTCCGGGCAAGCGCCCGAGATCGAAATCGAGGCGGCCGGCGTTGTGGAAGGCGAAGCCATCCTCACGGAGCGGGGCGGGGAGCCGGCGCTGATCATGGGCATTACCGAGAAGACGCTCGCTTCGGCCGGCGCGATCGTTCTGGCCGGACCCGCGGCGGCCAGCCGGCGGACGAGGGAGATGTGGTCGGCGCTGCGCGGTGACCGCCCGGCGGTTATCGACCTCAGCTACGCGCTGGAGGAGCAGCCTGGGGCTCGCCTTCGAGCGCCGCTGGCGGAAACCGGCCCGGCCGCCGCCGGCGAGATCCAACTGGTGGCGCATCCGGCGGCGATCGTCCTGAGCAGGTTTTTTGGATGCATCTCCCGCCGCTCCGCGGTCCGCCGCTGGGTGGCGCACATCTTCGAGCCGGCCAGCGAGCGAGGACGGCCGGGCGTGGATGAACTCCAGCAGCAAACGGTGGATCTGCTGTCGTTCCGGACGCTGCCCAAGGAAGTGTTCGACGAGCAGCTCACATTCAACCTCCTGGCGCGATACGGCGCGGAGGCGCCCCTCAGCCTGCAGGGGGTGGAGACGCTGATCGAACGCCACCTGGCGAGCCTGTTGGCCAAGGGCGGGCTGATGCCGATGGCTTCCCTCCGGCTCATTCAAGCGCCGGTTTTCCACGGCTACAGTTTTTCCGTTTGGGTGGAATTCGAGTCCAATGCCGCGGCGGCCGAACTCGCGGACGCTCTGGCGGCGGCGGGAATCGACGTGCGCGCCGCCGGCGAGCCGCCGCCCACCAACGTGGGCGTGGCGGGCCAAAGCGGAATGACGGTGGGCCTCATCGAGACGGATCGAAACGATCCGCGCTGCGCGTGGTTCTGGATCGTCGCGGACAACCACCGGATTTCGGCCGACAACGCATTGGCGCTGACGCGGCAGGTTCTCGCCGCGGAGGAGGCGTGAGGCGCGCGGCGCTGGCGCTGGCCGCTTTCCTGTGCGCGGCCGGGTGTGGCTACCGCGTGGCGGGGCGGGGAGATCTTGTGCCGCGGGAGATCCACGCTATCGCGATTCCGGCGTTCGGCAACGCGACCACCCGGTACACGCTTACCCAGCGCTTGCCGCAGGCGATCGGGCGTGAGTTCATCAGCCGGACACGGTACGCCATTGTCGCCGACCCGGAGGACGCCGACGCCGTACTGGAAGGATCGGTTATCAATTACTTCTCCTATCCCACCGTTTTTGACCCGGCCACGGGCCGCGCGGCGGGCGTACAGCTCATCCTCGTGCTCGACATCCGGCTGAGGAACCGGCGCAGCGGCGCGCTGGTGTTCGAGCGCGCCGGGATGCAAGTGCAGAACCGGTACGAGATCAGCGCGGACCAGGCGGCGTACTTTGAAGAGAGCGACGCCGCCCTGGAGCGCGCCAGCCGCGATGCCGCGCGAACCGTCGTCAGCGCGATTCTGGAGAATTTCTAAGCCATGACTCCGGCCCAGTTCCTGAGCAAACTGTCGCGGCAGGGGCCGGCGCCCGTTTACCTTTTCACGGGCGCCGAACCGTATTTGCGGGAGCGCGCGAGGCAAGCGTTGATCGAGCGGACGCTGCCGCCGGACGAGCGCGAGGCCGGCTTTACGCGGCTCGATCTGGGCGAAGCGAAGTTGGAAGACGTTATCGACGACGCGCGGACGCTTTCCTTGTTTTCGCCGCGCCGGTTGATCTGGGCCTCGGGCGCGGAAGCCGTGTTGCCGAAAACGATCTCGCGCGCGGAGTCCGAGTCCGATGAGGGCGCCGCGGCGGCGGTGGCCCGGTACGTCCGAAATCCCACGCCGGGCGTCGTCCTGGTCCTCGAGTCCAACCGGTTTGAATACGAGGGCGAAGGCAAGAAAAAACTGGAACGGGTACAAAAGTTCTACTCGGCGATACCGGACCAAGTGGAGTTCGCCCCCTTCACCGCCGACGAAGCGCGGCGCCTGGCGGCGAACCTGGCGCGCGAGTCCGGATTGGCGCTTACGCCGGCGCAGATCGCGCAGGTAGTGGAGGCCTGCGGCGGCGAGGCGGCGCGCATCGCGATAGAGATGGACAAGCTCGCCACGTTCGCCGCGGGCCGCGGCTCGGTGACGGAAGAAGATATCGCGAAGCTGGTTCCCAACGCGCAGGCGACGACGATCTTCGCGCTGGTGGCCGCGCTTGGCAGGCGCGACCGCGCGAAGGCCTTGGAACTGCTGGACGCGCTCGTCCGCGACGGCGAATACCTTCCGCTGGCGCTCAGCTTTCTCGGAACCCAGTTCCGGCACGCGCTGGCGGCGCGGGAAGCGGGACTGCGCGGCTCACAGCAGGTGCAGGCGTACTTCTCCCGGCGCGGCGTCCCGATGTGGCCCTCGCGCGCCAACGACGTATCGCAGACGGCGTCGCTGTTTTCCGAAAGCCAGCTTCGGACGGCGCTGGAAACGATCTACCTCGCCGACAAAGCCCTGCGCGACGCCCGCCCCGACGACAAGACCGTGATGGAAGCGTTCGTCTTCGCGCTGACGGGCGCGGCGTAGCCGCAAGGAGATTGCGAATGTCCACTGGCTACACGCGGCGAGAGTGGTTCAGAACCCTCGGCTCGGCCGCTTTGATTCCGAGCGCGGCGGGCGCCGGTCAACTCCCGCAACCTTCCCCCGCTCCTCCCGCGGGTGCGCCTCCGCGCGGGCTTGGCGACGTGATGTTTGAGAAATACCTCGCGCGCGAAGTTGCCAAACTCGAGGACCGGTTTCTCGGCGGCGCCGCAACGCTTGAGAAGTGGCAGGCCAGCCGCCTCGCGCTGCGGCGGGAGTTTTTCGACATGATCGGCCTTTGGCCGCTGCCCGAGAAGACGCCCCTCCATGCGAACGTCATCGGCGCCATCGAAGGCGACGGCTTCGTTGTCGAGAAGCTGCATTTTCAAAGCTGGCCCGGACTGTACGTCACGGCCAACCTCTGGCGGCCTCGCGAGGTGAAGGAGAAGGCGCCGGCCGTGCTGCTGTTCGTGGGGCACTACAATCGCGGGCGCAACGGGCACAAAGGGTTCATGCAGGACCAGGGGAAGTGGTTCGCGCGCAACGGGTACGTCTGCCTGATCATGGACACGCTCACCCGCGGCGAACTCCCGGGCATACATCTTGGGCTCGGCGGCGAGCCGCCGAAGCTCCAGGCCCGCTGGTGGTGGATCGCCCGCGGCTATCACCCCGCCGGGATCGAGTGCTGGAACGCGATTCGCGGGATCGACTACCTGGTCAGCCGCCCGGAAGTGGACGCCGGCCGCATCGGCGCGACTGGCCTGTCCGGCGGCGGGGCGGTGACGTTCTGGATCGCGGCCGTGGACGACCGGGTCAAAGCGGCCGCCGCCCATTCGGGAATGGGCGACTGGGAAAACCTCGTCATGAACTGGAACGCGCGGCTGCACTGCGACTGCATGTTCCCCTACAACGCCTACGGCTGGGAACTCACCACCGTCGGGGCCCTGATTGCTCCCACGCCGTTCCTGTTCGTGGACTGCCACGACGACATCGGGTTCCCCTTGGCGTCGCACCGGCGCATCGCGGAACGGCTGCGCAGGATCTACCGGATGTACGGCCGCGAGGACAGCTTCCAGAGTTATGTCACGCAAGGCCCCATCGGCGCGCACAGCTATACGCCCGATTCGCGGACCACCATCTTCCGTTGGATCAACCGGCATCTCAAGGGCGATGCGGGCGAAGTGGCGGACGTGGACGACGTCCGGATCCCGGAGGAGGACCTGCGGGCCTTTCCTACCGATGACGATATTCCGAAGGGCTTTCTCAACAATGAGATCGACCGGCGGTTCGTCTCCAAGGCGCAGGTTCCCCTGCCGGCCACCGGCAACTACGACGCGTGGCGGAACAAGCTGCTGAGCGGCCTGCGGGATTTGTCGTTCCGCACGTTCCCCGAGCGCATACCTCCCGCCGACAAGGCGCCCCGTCTCTACCGGTACACGTTCGTCGAGTGGGAGCGCGAGACAGGCGTCCAGGTGCGGACCACCGAGTCGGGACTTCAGGTCTACCTTGCGCTGCACGGCCTGGTGAGCAATGCGCCGCCTCGCGACCGGCTGGTGACGCTGGTGGTGGTCAACGAAGGGGACCCGCTGGACACGCTTCCTGACTGGGCCGCGCGATCGGTGGAGGCCAACGAACCGTATGCCATCCTCACCCCGCGCGGGGTCGGGCCGACCGCCTGGACCGAGGAACGTATGAACTTCGTTCCGCGGGCGCACCTGTGCGTCGGGCGAACGGTGGACCAGGGGCGGGTGTGGGACATCGCCGCCGTGGCGCGGAACCTGAACGGCGACGGTCCCGTCAAGGTGGTCGGCAGAGGCCGGAGCGGAATCCTGGGCGCCTACGCGGCGTTATTCGAGCCGGCGATACGGGAAGTTGTGGCGGTGGAGCCGCCGGCGTCGCACGAAGAAGGCCCGATTTTCCTCAACGTCCTCAGGGTGCTGGACATCCCCGACGCGCTCGGCATGCTGGCGCCGAAAGCCCTGACGCTGGAAAACGCCGAAGGAGCGGCGTTCGACAAAACGCTCCAGATATACCGGCTGGCCGGGGCAGGAGACAGGCTGCGCCGGTTGTAATCGGCCTGGACTTCTCAAGGGAGTGGGGACACCGTTCCGCGAAGACGCTGGGGAAACTGCGTCGTATGGGATGGTCCTTCGTCTTTATGCCATCCTCGCGCCGCCGCGCCGCCCTGTGTCGGACGGATCACCTGGACCAACCTGCCAGGACTGCCGTCGCGCATTGCCCACCATTGCCCACGGCGCAACGAGGCTGGCTACAGCCGATCGTGCTCCTCGGGTTCCACGTCGGGGATTTCTTTCAATGCCCTCTCGAAGTCCTCCCTGTTGAAAAGCCTCCCTCGCGACTCGATGTACTCGCGGCTGGCAAGCCGATCCGCCACGGCAGCAGAGACGAACTCCTCGACCGACACTTGATCCTTGGCCGCAACTTTGGCGGCCTTGTTGTACAGGTCATCCGGTACAGCGACGATCTTGCTCATGGCCTCTTCTCTTCTATTTTCCGCAAAAACTCGCGGGGCGTCAGTACTCGAACGCCGAACCGATCGACGTCCGCGAAGTGCCGGACGTTGTGCGTGACGATGGCATCGGCCGCGCCGGCCACCGCCAGTTCAAGAAGGAACTCGTCGCCCGGATCGGGAAGGAACGGCCGGACGCGGAAGTGCACATTCGTCTCGCGTCCGTGGAAGCAGAAGGCCCTCACGATCGCATCGACCGTGGACAGAGGAATCCCCAGCCTCTCCGCTTCACGCTTTCCGACTGCCTCGTATTCGAGGATGAGCGGCACGGAGATCAAAGGTTCCCAGGCTTCGCCGATCCGCTGGAGTACGGCAAAAGAGGCCCCGCGCCGGGAACGCAGCGCCGAAACGATCACGTTGGTGTCCGGGACGATCTGGTACATTCAGTACGGCTAACCTGTTAGCGCCGTTCCGGTTCCTTCACCCTCGGCGTCGAATCGCCAACAGATGAAGAGTTTCTGATAGTACTTGTCTCAAAACCGGACTGTTGCCCGAGTCGAAAAGTCGTGGGCACGATAACCAAACCAAGGGATGTGGTATTCGTTTCCAGTTTTCACTGCACCGGCGGATCTTTCCCCTGCTCGGACTTGGGCTGGACTATTATTATCGGGACAGGCAAGCCCTTATTTTTCAAAGGGCGTGGCGGTGAGGGTGGGATTCGAACCCACGGAGGAGTCACCCCCTCAACGGTTTTCGAGACCGCCCGATTCAACCACTCTCGCACCTCACCTCACTACCAAACTAGCGGGTCTTGGCCGCTCCGCGCAACAGGAACCTTCGGCGGACCCCTGCGCGCGGCATGTAGACTGGAATCTTCGACAGGCATCGACGACCGCCGGCGCCGAGAGAAGAATGTCCATGTTCCAGCCCCTCTCTCTCACCGTCAGCTTGACCCTCGCCGTCACCCTCATGGCCGCTCCCGAACTCCAAATCCAGATCGTCTACGACAACACGTCCGCTGACAATTCCCTTCGGGAGGACTGGGGCTTCGCCGCGGTGGTCGAGTTCCGGGAACAGCGGATCCTGTTCGATTCCGGAACCGACGCCGAACTCTTCATGACGAACCTCGGCAAGCTTGGCATCGATCCGGCCTCCATCACGCACGCGGTGACCTCGCATAACCATGCGGATCACCGCAACGGATTCTTCCGATTGGGCCTCAAGAACCATACCATGCGCGCGTACTTCCTGGACGACTTCCCACCGGACATTTTCGAACTTGCCTTCGCCGTGGGCATCCGGCCGGTTCGCGTCCGCGAACCGCTGGAACTCTTCCCCGGCGTTTACTCCACCGGGATCGTCGAAGGCAATCCCTCCGAGCAAGCTCTGATCGTTGAGACGGCCAAGGGGCTGGTCATGGTGACCGGGTGCGCCCATGCGGGCGCGGATCGTTTCGTGGAAACGGCCCAAAAACAACGCGGCAAGGACGAGCTTCGGCTCCTGGTCGGGGGCTTCCACATGCTGCGCCAGAAAGACGACGGCATCGAAGCGACGATCTCCCGGCTGGAAGCGTTGAAGGTACAGTCCGTCGCTCCCACGCATTGCACGGGCGAGCGGGCAAAGCAGATCTTCCGGCAAGCTTTCGGCGAGAGATACCTGCCGGCGGGAGCGGGACGGCGCATCATCCTCGAGTAGGCAAGCTACCGGGAAGCGCCGCTGCCGGTTTCCCCGTTTGTCCGCCGCAGCGGCTGTCGGTTATCCTTGCTACAAGTACAAGTAGATGGTTTCCCTTTACGGGACGCTGGAGGAGCGCGCCCGCAGTCATCCTGAATCGGTCGCACTTCTGGGCCTCGGGAGAGACCCTCTCGATTACCGGTCGCTGGTCCGGTTGATCGAGGACGCTGTCCGCCAACTGAACGGCGCCGGGATCGGGCGGAACGACCGGGTTGCGCTGGTTCTGCCGGATGGGCCGGCGACGGCGGCGGCGTTCCTGGCAGTCGCGTCCGGCGCCACGTGCGCGCCGCTGAATCCGGGATACCGGGCCGAGGAGTTCGACTTCTACCTCTCGGATCTGCGCGCGAAGGCGGTTTTGCTTCCCGAGGGCGCGGACTCCCCGGTTCGCGGGGTTGCGGCGGCTCGCGGTATCGCGACGATCGAGCTGGCGGAACCGCCCGGCGCGCCCGCCGGCTGGTTCCATCTGAAGCTGACCTCGACGCCCGCGGAGCGTCCCGCTTTCGGCGCGGCTGAAGACGTTGCGCTGGCGCTGCACACGTCGGGAACCACGTCGCGGCCCAAAGTGGTCCCGCTCACGCAGGCGAACCTTCTGGCATCGGCGCGTCAGATCGGCGCCACGCTCCGGCTCGGCCCGGACGACCGGTGCCTGAACGTGATGCCGCTGTTCCACATTCACGGTCTGGCGGGAGCGTTGCTGAGTTCCATCGCCGCTGGGGCGCAGGTGGTTTGCACGCCGGGATTTCACGCTCCGAGCTTCTTCGACTGGCTCGACGAGTTCCGCCCCACCTGGTACTCGGCGGTGCCCACGATGCACCAGGCGATCCTGAGCCGGGTCGCAAGCAACCGCGAAAAAGCGTCGCGCTCCTCGCTCCGATTTATCCGGTCGTCCTCGGCGGCGCTGGCGCCGCGCGTGATGTCGGAACTGGAGGGCGCATTCGGCGTCCCGGTTGTCGAGAGCTACGGCATGACGGAAGCTTCGCACCAGATGGCGAGCAATCCGCTGCCGCCGGGAGTCCGAAAGCCTGGTTCGGTCGGGCTGGCGGCCGGACCGGACGTCGCCGTCATGGACGACGCCGGGGACCTGCTGCCTGTCGGCGCGCGCGGCGAGATCGTTGTCCGCGGTCCAAGCATCACCGCCGGGTACGAGAACAATCCGGCGGCGAATCGGAGCGCGTTCACCAACGGCTGGTTCCGGACGGGCGACCAGGGCTTCCTGGACGAAGACGGCTACCTCTTCCTTACCGGCAGGTTGAAGGAGATTATCAACCGGGGCGGCGAGAAGATCTCCCCGCGCGAAATCGACGAGGTCCTGCTGGAGCACCCGGCAGTCGCGCAGGCGGTGGCGTTCGCGCTGCCGGACGCGCGGCTCGGCGAGGACATCGGCGCCGCCATCGTGCTTCGTCCCGGCGCGGCGGCCACGGAATCCGAGTTGCGCCTGTTCGTCGCGGAGCGGTTGGCCGACTTCAAGACGCCCCGGCGCATTGTCTTCGTTCCGGAGATTCCAAAAGGTCCGTCCGGCAAGCTCCAGCGGATCGGTTTGGCAGACAAGCTTGGGCTGAACGAACCGGTGGAGGCGGCCGTTCCGGAGACGTATGCCGCGCCGCGGACGGAAACCGAGCGGCGGCTGTGCGCCATCTGGACGGACCTGCTCCGCGTGGAGCGCGCGGGCGTTCGAGACAACTTCTTCAACATCGGCGGCGATTCGATATTGGCGGCGCAGCTACTGTCGCGGATTCGAGAGGAATTCGGCGTTCACCTGCCGATGGTGGCGCTGTTTGAAGCGGCGACGATCGAGGCGCAGGCCGGCATCGTGAGCCGGGACGGCTGGGCGCCTTCGTGGCGGTTCCTGGCGCCTCTCCGAGCGTCAGGGTCGAGGCCACCCCTCTTCTGCGTGCACGCACAAAAGGGGGATGTCTTTTTCTACCGGGAAATGGTCAAGTCGCTTGGGCCGGAGCAGCCCGTCTACGGGGTGCGGGCGGCGGAGGCGGACGGCGCCAACGGCCCGCCATCGCTCGAGGAGATGAGCGCCCGCTACGTTGCGGAGTTGCGAACAGTCCAGCCGCGCGGCCCGTATTACATCGCAGGGTATTGCGTCGGCGCGTACGTCGCGCTGGAGATGGCGCGGCAGATCGAGGAGCAGGGCGAGACGGTAGCGCTTCTGATCCCGTTCAATACCGACGGGAGTTGGCGTGGGATCGGCGGTTTCCGCGACGGAGTCCGGTTCCACCGCCGCAACCTGGGCGCTCTTCCGCCGCGCCAGAAATTGCTCTACGTCCTTCGCCGCGCGCAATTTCGATCGCGCCGCATCGGCCGCTCATTGAAGGAAACGGCGTACGAACTCTGCTTGCGGGCGGGCCTGAGGCCGCCGGAGGCTCTTCGCAAAGTACACGCCTGGGAAGTCAACTACCGGGCCAGCCGCGATTACCGGCCTCGTCCGATCCAGGCCCACGTTGTGTACTTCCACGGCGCCGGCGATCCGCACAAGGATCCGCGGCCATTCTGGGGCGATATCGCGCGCGGCGGTCTGGAGATCTGGAACGTGCCCGGCAGCGACATTCACATCTTCGACGCCCCGAACGCGGCCATTCTCGGGGAGCGGCTGGAGGAGCGGCTGAAGCGGGCGTACGAAGAATATCAGGCGCGGACGGCGGCCGCCGTTCTGCAAACCACTTCCTCCATCACCTGAAGGGCGCGCTCACAGGAAGCGCGGTCCACGTCGAAGTGCGTCACCATCCGCATGTGCGCCGGGTTCACGCCGTTGGCCAGCACGCCGCGCGATTTCAGCGACCCGCTCAGTTCGTAGGACGTCATGCCCGTGCCGGATACGTTGAAGATGACGATATTGGTCCGCACGCTTTCCGGACGGATGGCGATGCCGGGGATGCGCGAAAGGCCTTCGGCCAGGAAGCGGGCGTTTTCATGATCGATCGCCAGGCGCTTGGACATCTCCTCGAGCGCAATCAGGCCGGGCGCCGCCAGCACCCCCGCCTGCCGCATCCCGCCTCCCAGCCGCTTGCGGTAGAGCCTGGCCCGGTCGATCGTTTCGGCGGGACCGGCCACCATCGATCCGGCCGGCGCGCCGAGTCCCTTCGAGAGGCAGAACATAACGGTGTCGACCTTATCGCACAGTTCGGCGACCCTTAATCCCAGCGCCGTAGCGGCATTGAAAACACGCGCGCCATCCAGATGCACAGGCAGCTTGCGCTCGTGCGCCCGGTCGCAAATGTCGTCGATGACCTTTTTCGGAGTGACCGCGCCGCCTCTCATGTTGTGCGTGTTTTCGAGTGAGATCAAACCCGTCGGCGCCCAGTGCGGGCCAAGCGGCCGGACGAACGGTTCGATTTGCTCCCAGTGCAGGATGCCATCCGCGCCTTCCACCGGCCGCGCGACGCAGCCCGAGAACCAGGCGATCATCGCCAGTTCGTAGTTGAACACGTGCGAACGCGCCTCGCAGATCACCTCCTGCCCGTGGGTGGTGTGCGCCTTCACCGCGACCGTATTGCCCATCGTGCCGGTGGCGACGAACAGGGCGGCTTCCTTGCCGAAAATCTCGGCGGCTCGGCGTTCGAGAAGGTTAACGGTAGGGTCTTCGCCATAGACGTCGTCGCCGACGTCGGCCTCCGCCATCGCGCGGCGCATGGCGGGCGTGGGACGCGTAACCGTATCGCTTCGCAGGTCGATCATAGAGGGCTCTGTCATTGCGTCAAAAACTCCTGGAACACTTCATTGGAGAGCAACACGCCTCGCGGCGTCAACTTCAGCCGGTTGCTCTGCCGCTCGAGCAGTCCGGCGGCGATGAACCGTGAGATCGGACCTTCGAAACGCCGGGCGTCGCGTGGGTCAAGCGGAATTCCTTCCGCCAACCTGAGGCCGACGAAAAAGCGCTCCTCGCCCGGACACGCCGGCGTCTCCTCGATCGCGAACGGGAGTCCGGAACGGTGGCGTTCAACATATTCCGCCGCGCTGGCGGCGTTTTGGCGGCGGGTCCGCCCGTCGAAAGAATGGGCGTCCGCGCCGAAGCCCGCGTACGGCTCCAGGCGCCAGTACTTCAGGTTATGAAGCGACTCCTCGCCGGGGCGGGCGAAGTTCGAGATTTCGTAGCGGCGAAGTCCGATCCGCTCCAGGCGCTCGACCGCCGTTTCGTAGAAATCGACGATCGCCGTCTCCGGCGGAACGTCGAGGGCGCCGTAACGCGCGCCTCCCGAGAGCAGTTCGCGTCCCAGGCGGCTGTCCTCGTCGACCTCGAGCATATAGATCGACGCATGGCCCGGAGCCAGCTTTTCAATCCAGTCGAGCGACTCGTTCCAGCCTGGCGCCGTCTGGCCGGGGAGTCCCGCGATCAGATCGATGTTGATTCGCCGGATGCCTTCCTCGCGCAGCAACATCACCTGTTCGGCGGCCATGGCCGCCGTATGCTTCCGGCCCGTCCGGGCGATCTCCCGTTGGTTGAACGACTGCACGCCCAAACTCGCGCGGTTGATGCCGGCGGTTCGCCACCCACGCGCCTTCTCTCGAGTAATTTCGCCCGGCGCCGCCTCGATCGTTGCCTCCCGCCACGGAGCGCCCGGCAACTCGGATAGCGCCGCCGCCAGTCCTTCCCCTTGCCATCGGCTCGGGCTCCCCCCGCCGAGATACAGAGTCTCGGGCCTCCACGACCATTGATGATTGCGGATCTCCCCGCGCAGCGCCGCCTCGTAAGCGGCCTCCAGGACCGTCGAGGCGAGCCCGGAGCCAAAGTTGCAGTACGTGCACTTCTGCGCGCAGAAAGGGTACGAGATGTAAACTCCTGCCATGCGGGCGCTTACGTCAGTTGAACGGGTTGGCCGAGCTGCCGGCCGATCGCTTCTTCGAGTAGTTCTCGGAGCGTCCGGCCGTCCGTCTTCAGCACAAATTCCTTCCGGGATTCGTCCCAGTCGAGCTTGAAGCTGGTGGCGTGCGCCGATACCCAGATCTGCCGGACGGGGCTGTTGGGGCTCAGTACAAAGCGGCCCGGCGGCTCGTCGAATTCGATCGAGAGCGCGCCCGAGCTGAAATCCGGTTCAAAGCCGTAGTCGTCGGCGGCCCGGCTAACGGCGCTGTAGATTTCCGACAGCGCCCGGTCCGCTTTTTGTTGGAATTCCCGTTCATCCATCACCTTCAACGGTAACAAACCGGCAAAATGGCGTTTGCCGCGACTTTCCTGGCCGCCGGATCATCTGTTAACCTTGGGCCTTTGGATGGAACCCTTCTGCCTCCGCCAAACCGACCTGCCTCACACCACCCGGTTGTTCGCGGATTTTGTCTATCAGTTCGAGCGCGTGAAGGATTTCTATGGCCTGAATTCCGCCGATCCGGACTCGTACCCGAGCGCCGCCGGACGAATCCAGTTTCCCGATAGCCGGCGAGCCGCGCTGGTTCACGCGTTGGGGAAGATCAACCGGCCCGGTCCGGCGCTCGACCTGCTGGCGCAGCCCGGTACGTGCGCGGTGGTGACCGGGCAGCAGGTGGGCCTGTTTTCCGGTCCCGCCTACGCGATCTACAAAGCGCTGACGGCGATCAGACTGGCGCGAACGCTGACCGGGCGCGGGATTCCGTCTGTCCCCGTTTTCTGGCTGGCCACCGAAGATCATGACGACGTCGAAGTGAACCACTGCTGGACCTTCGACGCAGCCCAGCGCCCGGCGCCGCTCCGGGTGGAAACCGGCGCGACTCACGAGAAGCCGGTGGGCGGGATTCCGCTGGTGAACCCGCCGCTCAACGCGCTGCGTTCTTCGATGGCGCAGCTTCCGTTCGGCGACGAAGTAGCCGCCATGGTCGAAGCCGCGTACGCGCCGGGGAAGACTTTCGGCGTGGCTTTCCGGGAGCTGATGAGGAGGCTGCTGGGGTCGCACGAGATCCTGTTCATCGATCCCCTGGAGCCGGAAATTCGCTCGATCGCCGCGCCGCTGATGCGGGATGCGATCGCGGCGGCGCCCCAGCTCAGCGCCGGTTTGCTGCAACGCAACCGCGCCCTGGAATCGGCCGGTTATCACGCTCAGGTGCGCGTGGAGCCGTCGTCGTCGTTGTTCTTTCTGCTTGACGGCGAGCACCGGATCGCCCTGCGCCGGGCCGACCGGGAATACCGGGCCGGCGAGACCCGCGTCACGGCGGACGAACTGGCCGCACAGGCCGAGCACGTGTCGCCGGGCGCGTTGCTCCGGCCGGTAATGCAGGACTACGTGTTGCCCACCGTCGCCTACGTCGGCGGCCCCGCCGAAATCGCGTACCTGGCGCAGGCGCGCGTACTATACGAGGACCTGATAGGTCACATGCCGGTGGTGCTGCCTCGCAGCGGCTTCACGCTGCTGGATTCAAGGGCGGTGAAACTGCTGCGGCGGTATGGACTCTCTGTGCGCTCCTGTTTTCATGGCCTGGATCCGCTGAAGGAACAAATCGCCTGCAAGCTCGTGCCGGTGGATCTGCGCGGCGACCTGGAATCGACGACCTCTTCCATCGCCGGCCAGGTCGATGGACTGCGCGCCCAACTGGCGCGGTTCGACGGGTCTTTGGCGTCGGTGCTGGACAAGAGCCGCGCCAAGATCCTCTACCAGCTCGCGAAAATCGAGCGAAAGGTGGCGCGCGAGTCACTGCGGCGCGACGAGCGCGCGGGCGCCGAGGCGGAATACCTCTCCAATCTCATCTATCCCAACAAACATCTTCAGGAGCGCTTTTACACGATCCTCCCGTTCCTCGCCCGGCACGGCCTCGGCCTGGTGGACCAGTTCTACGAATCGGTCCGGCTCGAATGCCCGGACCACATTGTTCTTAGCGCCTGATGGGCGGCGGCCGGCGAGCGCTGCCGCGGGATCGAAGCCGATGTGCAGAAACATCAGAATTCTTTTCAATTTTCAGCCGCCGGCCACGGAAGAGGAGATTCGGGCCGCCGCGCTTCAGTTCGTGAGAAAGATCAGCGGCGTTCACAAACCGTCGAGGGCCAACGAACCCGCGTTCCAGGCGGCGGTGGACGAAATCGCCGGCGTTTCGGCGCGCCTGCTTTCATCACTCGAAACGCAGGCGCCGCCGAAGAACCGGGAAGAAGAAGCCGCCAAGGCCAGGGCTCGATCAGCGAAGCGATTCGGTTGAGACCCTCCCTCCTACGCCCTTTGAGCTCAGGTCCACTGTCTTCATCACGCGCTACCGGCGCTCCGGTCTCCGAAACGGCAACCAGAGCAGCCAGAATAGGGCGAGCGCAACAATCTCTCCCACGGCAAGGTAAACGGGCCAGGGGCCGAAGTAATCGAGCAGCGACGCGCTTGCCGGCTTGCGGCGCAGGTACATGTAATTCGTTCCAAAAGCAACGTTGAAAATCCCAACTACCGCGGCGTAGACGTTCAGCGTGACGAACGCGCGCCGGACGGAGCCGGCTTGCGGTCGGGCCAGACCAGACCACACGAGCGTCAGCAGGGTGGCGACCACCATTCCGTGCGCCAGGAAGTAATATGCGGTCGGATAAGAGGCGAACGGCGCCCAGAGGTCGGGAGTGACGATCGCCATGGCGCCGCCGCTGAGTCCGGCGTAATAGGCGATTTCGAATACCCGCGGCTTCAGGCTGACGGCGGCGATAACGGTCAGCCACACCGTGAGATCGGAAAGCTGAAGAGGCAGCCCTTCCGGGAAGCGAAAGCCCTCCGTGCGCAGCCGGTAACCGTACCAGGCAAGCTCGTTGGCGGCCAGAAACGCGCCGAGGCAGATCCTTACCAGGCGTCCCAAAGCCGCGGTGCGCCGGCCTATCCATGAGAGCGCCGCCGCAGTCGCCGGCAGGGCCGCCAGAATCAGCAGATGTCGTGCTCCGAAAAGTTCAAATTCTGTCGCCACTCGCCCCACGGAACGCAGTTCAAGTTCCCGGGTAACAGCTTACCCCGTTCCACTAAAGGTGAGCCTCCTGAGAATTAAGGCCGGGATATCGAATTTGCCGTTGCCTCGGTTCGGAAATTGACGTATCGTCTCCTATGGATCGATGAAAGGAGGTCATACATGACCTGGACACAGCTTCTGAAGACCGAGATGGCAGGCGTCTATTCAACCACGGCGCTGCTGCTGGACAGGGTCGATCCGAATTGCCTCGATTGGAAACCGGCCACCGGTTCCAACTGGATGACGATGGGCCAGCTCCTCAAGCATATCGGCGACGCGTGCGGCGCCGGTTGCCGGGCGTTCCTTACCGGGGACTGGGGACTGCCGCCGGGCGTGAGCGTGGAAGACTTGAAACCGGAGGAAATGCTTCCGCCGGCCGAGAAACTGCCCGCCGTAGCGAGCGTCGAGGAGGCGAAGAAGGCGCTGGCGGGGGACAGGACCACGGCGCTGGAGGCGATCGACCTGGCCGGCGAAGCACAGCTCGAGCACAAGTTGGTCGCCGCTCCCTGGGCGCCCGGCGTGGAATGCGCGCTCGGCCGCCACTTCCTGCAAATGGTTCAGCATCTCGACCGGCACAAGACGCAGCTTTTCTACTACCTGAAGCTCCAGGGCCAGCCGGTCAGTACGGTGGATCTTTGGGGCGAACCGCAGGTTTGAGGCCCGTGCGGCGCACGGCCGCAGGACGAAAAGGGGCCTCCGTGAATCGTCGGAAGCCCCCCGGCTTGACTACCAGCGAAAGCCGAACGTGACCGGAAGGACGGCCGTGCGTACCGGCGTGGTGTAGATGTAGTGGTAGCGCGATTCGGCGAAGAACTTGGCGTTGCTGTCCTCGCGCACCGCGAAGGTGACGCCGGCCCCGGCGTTCCAACCGGCCTTGTTCTGCGAAAAGGAGCCGAGTACCTGGTTGACCGGAACCACCGTCGGGAAGAAGACCCCATAAAAGGGATCGAAAGCGGTGATCGCGGCGGTGGTCGGCTCGGTGAACTCGATGGTCCGGCGATAGTATCCGCCGCCGCCGACTAAGTACGCGTCGAAACGGCCGCGCGGATTCAAACGGACGACCGGGTTGAGAGTGACGGAGTAGATCCGTCCGTCGCCCGCTGGCACGCCGACATCGGCGAGGGCGTTGCGGCTGATATTGAGATTGTTGTAGCCAAACTCCGCCATCACGCCCACGCGCGGGTTGAAGTTGATACCCGCTCCGGCGGCGAGATTGTAGCCGCGGTCGAAGCGATCCGACGCTTGGCCGGTCGGTTGGGTGAATCCTCCACCAAAATGAAACGTGAAGTTGTTGGTGTTCTGCGCCAGCGCCGGCTGAGCGAGAACCATTCCCGCCAGGCAGAGCCCGGCGGCATAGACGACACTTCTCATATCTTTTCTCCTCGCTGCGGCTTTGGTACTGCCGGCAGCCTCCCACCTTGGGCCGCCCGCAAGCCGCACTGATGACGATGGTGCAAGTGGCGTTCCAACGGCCGGGCGAACGGCGAATGAAGGGCTTGCAACGCCCGCTGTCCGCCGGGGTGTGAGTTTTCGTGAGAGTGTGACCTTTGCGCCGAAAATCGGGCTGGGACGTTGATATAATGCCCCAATTCGTTGTTGAGGCCCGGAGATGCAGCAGTTCGGAGTAGCATTTCGACACGCTCCGCGAAGGTGGCGTATCCTCTTGATTACGGCCTGTTTAGGGCTCGTCTACGGAGCGGCCGGGACGTTCGGCGCCGAGCCGCCGGGCCAGACGAATGTGGAACGGAAGCCGCGCGCGGCAAAGCGTCAGGTGAGCCCGCCGCCGTCGCTCCGCGCGGATGTTCGTCTGGTGCTGACGCCGGTGACGGTCACCGACTTGTTCGGCGCGCCGGTTTCGGGGCTGCCTGCCGAGACGTTCCAGTTATTTGAAGAAGGAGTCGAACAGGATATCCGGTACTTCAGTTCCGACGAAGGCCCCGTGTCGCTGGGCATCGTGTTCGACGCCAGCCGCAGCATGACCGGAAAACTGGAGCGGTCCCGCGCGGCGGTAACGCGGTTCTGCTATGCCGCGGCCCCGGACGACGAGTTCTTCCTCATCGAGTTCAACGATACCCCCCGGGTGCTTTTTAACTTCACCAGCGACCCGGCCTACATTGAGAAAGCCGCGATGGGCATCACGCCGCGCAACTGGACGGCCCTGTTCGACGCGGTGTACATGGCCATCGCGCAGATGAAGAATGCCCGCCACAGTCGAAAGGCGCTCCTGATTCTCTCCGACGGAGGCGACAACCGCAGCCGCTACTCCGAACGGGAGATGAGAACCTTCGTCCGCGAAGGCGATGTCTCCATCTATTCCATCGGCCTGTTCGGCGGCAAGTTTCTCCAGCGGCACGAGTCGCTGCTGCGGCGGCTTTCCGACGAGACGGGCGGGACGTTCTACCAGGTGGAGGACGTCGCCGATCTGCCTGAGGTAGTCGCCACGATCAACGAGACAATCCGGCGCCAGTATGTTCTGGGCCACGTTTCAGCCAACGCCGAAGACGACGGCGCGTACCGGAAGATCGAAGTGCGCCTGCGAACGCCGCCGGCTGGACAGCGGCTGCGCGCTTCGTGGCGAACGGGCTATTACGCCCCGGACACGCGATAGCCGAGCGTCCTAGGGCTCTTCTGGCGGAGCGCCGGGTAGACCGACCGGATCGCCGAAAATGACCAGGCGGAGTTCGGCGTCGCCATCGGCTTCGTGGTGGCCATCCTCCAGGCCCGAAGCATTCCGCGACGGCGCGCCGTCAGCGATGCCGCCGACCAGACCGCGTTCGGTAAGGTAGCGTTCCACCGCGTTGAGGTGGTCCGCGGCGATGGATGAATCAACCGCGCCGTTGGCCGCGGCGGGGGCGCGATGCAAAGCGAACTGAAGGCCGGGGTGCGCCAGCAGGAATCCCGCGAGAATGGCGAGTTTCTCCCTGCCGGCCGGGGCAAGGGCGCCGGACTCATCCTCGAACAGTTCACGCGGCATGTCGACCACCACGCCTTCGTCCGTTTGCCGGGCGGGGAGAACGCCGCTGATCTGGCTGGTGAGCCGCAACCGGAGTTCCGCTTTGCGAAGCGATTCGAGGCGCTGCTGGCGTTCCACTTCGTCCGACTGCCTCTTCTGGAGTTCGTTTTGCCAGCGCATCCGCTCCTCGGAAAGCAGCGAGTGGGCGCGCGCCGCATCGTCCTGGGCCTGCTTGGCCGCCTCCAGCACCGCCGCCAGTTGCTTTTCCAACTTCGATTGTTCCGCGGCGCGGACCTGCGCCTGCTGTTCGGCTTCCGCGCGCCGGCGCTCTTCCGCCTTCGTGGCCGCCTCGGCTTCGGCGCGCCGTTTGGCCTCGCGCTCGGCTGCCGCTCTCGCGGCGGCTTCCCGCTCCGCGGCCTCCTGCCGCTCCTTGGCCAAGCGCTCTTCGTCCTGACGGCGCACCGCGATCTCGCGGGCGTCCTCGGCGGTCTGGACCGCTTCCCGCGCGAGCATCGCCACCGGTTTCGGACCCGCCTTGCGCGCCAGGTAGGCCTCAGCCTGGCTCAGGCTCCGCTCCGCCTTGAGAAACGTGTCGCGCGCGTACAGCGGCGCGCCGGATGCGCGGGCGATCTGAACGGCGTTGCGGGCTTCGTAGAGCTCCAACGGAACCTTGGGATCGAGCGTCAGCATCAGGGGGTTCGCCAGCGGCTGATACTGGCCGCGCCTCAGCAGCTCGAACCGAGCGTTGATGGTTTCGATCTTGCCCAACGTGTCCCGGCGGACTTCGTTTTCCAGCACCACCAGGTCGCTCGGACTGCGGACGGCAAAATAGGGCTCCGCGGTGACGATCATGCCGAACATCTGCAGCTCGGTAGTGACGTTGAGCTTGCTGCCGCCGTCCTTGTTGACGAGCACCTCGCCCAGGTTGGACGCGCGGCCTTCGGGCGTGATCGCCCACATGACGTAGGTCAGGTACTCGGCGCCGAACTTGATCGCCGGTTCGAGGCGCTTGAATTCGACTTCGATCTCGATGTATCCGCGCTGGCTCTCGACTTTCGCCAGGCCTTCGGCCCGCGGCAACAAGGTGGTGCCCCGAAAATTAATGCGCGTGGACCCGCTGCGGTGGCGATAATTGATGGCGACGGTTATCTTTTCGACAACATCCACGCGATAGACGGGACGTTTGGCGAGTTCGTGGACCTCGGGCTTTCCAGGTTGGCCGGCCAAACCCGGATGCGCCAACAACAATAGAGGCAACACTCCCCTCCACATTGCGCGGGCCCTGTTCCTTTCCACCTAATTATAGAAGACGCCGTGTGCGCCTTCGGGGGTACCTGCCGGCTGGTATTCTGACAGAAGAGCCCAGTGAAGTAAAGCCGTGTGGTCACTTCGTCCCAGCGTTCTGATCTTGCTTACCTCCGTCCTTGCCGCACAGGAACTGCCTTCCTCCCTCGCGCCAAGCTCTCTCTCGCTGCCGTGCGACACCGAGCGAAGCTCCGAACTGGCCGAAAGAGCCCATACGGCCAATAAAGAGGGCGACGCGGCCTTGGCGGCCGGGCTGTTCCGGCAAAGCTTTGAAGTATGTCCGCGGCAAAGGGAGCTTCTGCTGGACGTTGCCCGGGCCCTGACCTCCGCCCGCAATTTCGACGGCGCGATCGCGGCGGCGGGCGAGTTCCTTCGGAGCGATCCGGACTCGCTGGCCGGACGGCTGGCGCTGGCCAACACGCTGCTGATGGCGCAGAAGTGGGAGGAGTGCGGCGTCGAGATCGAACGCGCGCTGAAACTGGGCCCCGACGATCGAGCGGCGCTCCTGCTCAAAGCCAACTACGCGTACCTGATGGGCGACTCCGGCCAGGCGGAGCAATCCCTTCTGCGTATCCTCGATCTGACTCCGGCCGACGAAGAGGCCGCGTACATGTTGGGCCGCATCTACCTTATGGACAGCCGGGTGGATTACGCCACCGCGCTTTTCCAGCGCGTACTGAAGCTGAATCCCAGCGCCTATAAGGCGTGGGACAACCTCGGGCTGTGCTACGACGCCGCCGGCGAGACGGACACGGCGATCCGGCACTTCCTCACGGCCATCAAGCTCGTCGAGAAAGATTATCCCGAATACGACTGGCCCTATGCGAACCTGGCCGACCTGCTGCTGCGGCAGGAGCGGGATCAGGAAGCTTACCAGGCCGCGACGATGGCGGCCAAGCGCAACCCGTACTCGGGCCGGAATTTCTACCTTGGCGGGAAGGCTCTGTCAAAGCTGGGGCGGATGGATGATGCGATCAAGTGGCTGGAGCGCTCTGCTGAGCTCGATCGGGCGTACCCGGACCCCCTCTACCTGCTCGGGCAGTTGTACTTGAAGAAGGGCGAAAAGCAAAAAGCGACCGAGGCGCTGAGCCGGTTCCGCGAGGTGAAAGCGAAAGCGCCGACAAAACGCCGATGAGTCGGGCTTGCGCGGTCGCGGCGATCGCGGCGCTCCTCACCGCGTCGTCCGTGGCCGCCGAAAGTCCCATTCGGTTTCGCGAAGTCGCCGCGGCGGCCGGCATCGACTTCGCCGTCGAGCACCATCCCACCGATCGCAAGCACCTCATTGAGACCATGGCGGGCGGCGTGGCCGTGTTCGATTACGACGGCGACGGGCTGCTGGACATCTTCTTCACCAACGGGGCGGAATCGCCTGCGCTCGTGAAGTCGTCTCCGAAATATCGAAACCGCCTGTACCGGAACCTGGGCGGGATGAAGTTCCAGGAAGTCACCGAGAACGCGGGCTTGGCCGGGGCCGGGTTCTCGACCGCCGCCGCCGCCGCCGATTACGACAACGACGGCAACATCGACCTGTTCGTGGGCGGCGTACGGCAGAACTTCCTGTACCGCAACCGCGGCGACGGGACCTTCGAGGACGTGACGGCCGAAGCCGGAATTCAGAGCGGCCGGTGGTGCGAAGGAGCCGCGTGGATCGACTATGACAACGACGGGCTGCTGGACCTGTTTGTGGTGAACTACCTGCAATGGAAGCCGGAATTCGATCTCTATTGCGGGGATCCGGTGAGCAAGGTGCGCGCTTATTGCCATCCGCGATTTTTCGACGGGTGGCCCAACACGCTCTACCGTAACCGGGACGGCCACACCTTCGAGGACGTCTCGGAACGCTCCGGAATCTCCGCGCACGTGGGCAAAGGCATGAGCGTGGCCATCGCCGATTACGACCTGGACGGCTATATCGACATCTTCGTCACCAACGACAAGATGCCGAACTTCCTGTTCCACAACACGGGCAAGGGCGCGTTCGAGGAAGTGGCGCTTACCGCCGGCGGCGCGCTCCAGGACAGCGGCATGGAGGTTTCCGCAATGGGGGCGGATTTCCGGGACTACGATAACGACGGCTTTCCGGACATCGTCTTCGCCGCGCTGGCCGGCGAACGCTTTCCGCTGTTTCACAACGAGGGCGGAATTTCGTTTCGCGACGCCACGTACTCGAGCCGCCTCGGGGCGCTGAGCCACGCCCGCAGCGGCTGGAGCATCGGTCTGTTCGACCTGGATAACGACGGCTGGAAGGATATCTTCACCACCAACTCGCATGTCAACGACACGGTGAGCTTCTTCGAGGCTTCCGAGTACAAGCTGCCCAACAGCGTGTTCGCGGGTGGTCCCGGCGGGACCTTTCGCGATGCGTCGGCCGAGTCGGGCGTCGGAGCGGGACCGCCGCAGGCTCACCGCGGCTGCGCCTTCGGCGATTTCAACAACGACGGCCGCGTGGACGTGGTGGTTGTCTCGCTGGGCGGGCCTGCCGAACTCTGGGAGAATGCGACGCCGGCGGAGAACGGTTGGCTGGACGTGCGGCTCACCGGCGCTAAGAGCAACCGCGACGGCATCGGCGCGCGAGTCCGCCTCGGCTCGCAGCATAACCACATGACGTCGAGCGTTGGCTACATCTCCTCGAGCCATGGCCCGGTCCATTTTGGTACGGGGAAGGAGCGGAACGGGATGACCGTCGAGATCCACTGGCCGAGCGGAATCGTGCAGAAGATCGGCAACATTGAGGCCAATCGGGTATTGCGCGTTACCGAATCCGAGTAGGCGCGGCGCGTCGTATAATCGGCCGGCATGGAGAAGGAATTTCCCGGCGGAAGAACCCTGAAACTCGTCGGAGGCGACATCACCAAATTAGCCGCGGAGGCGATCGTCAACGCGGCGAATGCGGGCCTTCGAGGCGGCGGCGGAGTGGACGGGGCAATCCACCGCGCGGGAGGCCCGGAGATCATGCGGGAACTCGACGGGATCCGGGCGGCTGAAGGTGGATGCCCGACCGGGAGCGCGGTCGCGACCACGGCGGGCAAGCTGCCGGCCCGGTACATTTTTCACGCGGTGGGTCCCATCTTTCGGGGCGGAGGCCAGGGTGAAGCGGAAGCGCTTGCGTCCTGCTACGCCGTGTGCATGAAAATGGCTTCCGAGCGGGCGTTGCGTTCGATTTCATTTCCTTCGATCAGCACCGGCGTCTACGGCTACCCTGTCGAGCAAGCCGCCCGGATCGCGCTCACCACCGTCGCCCGCGCGCTGGAGGCGGATACCACGGTGGAGACGGCCACGTTCGTGCTCTTCGACGAGGCGACGTTCCAGGCCTACCGGCGCGCACTGGCAGGGCTCCACGCCCAATCGCTAGAATAGCGTTAGTAATGCAAGTGCTTCAGGCGGGTAAACATAAGCTCCTGCTGCTGGAGCTGGACACGGAGTTTGTATCCAACATTGTCCGCCAGGCCGGCTTCGACGTGAAGGTGGAGGACCGCAAGCGGAGCCTCGTCCTCGACCTGGAGGCGCCGCAGCGCGAATCGCCCCTGCTGTTGTTCGATGCGGCGGACCCGGGCAATCTCGGCTGGTTCTCGCGTTGCCAGTTCTACGTCGATGGGCACACCGGCACCGTGCTTCAGACGCCGATTTTTGTGGCGAACCGGACCGACCGGCAAGGCAATATTCTGCCCAACAGCGTTCGCCTCCAGATCAACAAGGAGTTGCCCGCTGCATTCCGCCTTCCGGGCAAGCAGCCAGTGAACGAGCAGATGCTGTACGCGGTGCTGTACAACCTTCTTAGCGCCCTGATGACCACCGGCGTGGGCGTATGCGGAGGGTCGGTCGTGCGGCCGCTGGCCGGACGGACCGAGCGCGGCGGCTCCACCAATTGAGCCCGGCGCTGCCGACAGTCTCCATCGTCATTCCCACATTGAACGAGGAAGCCGTGATCGGCGCGCTGCTCGATCGGCTTGTGGTCCAGCAGCCGGATGAGATCATTGTCGCCGACGGCGATTCCACGGACCGGACGGCGGAGATTGCCGCGCGGCGCGCACGGGTTGTGCGCTCGGCGCCCGGACGCGGCATCCAGATGAATGCCGGCGCGCAGGCGGCCACCGGCGACGCGTTGTTCTTCCTCCACGCCGACGTTCGGCCGGGCGACCGCGCCGTCGCCGAAGTCCGCCGGGCGGCGCGGAACCCGCGTATCGTGGGAGGCAACTTCGACCTCCGCTTCGAGGGCGGCGACATTGCCGCTTCGGTGTTCACGCGTATCAACCGGGCGCGCCGCCGCTTCGGGATCTTCTATGGCGACTCGGGCATCTTCTGCCGGCGCAGCCTGTTTCAGACCCTCGGCGGGTACCGCCCGTGGCCGGTGATGGAAGATTACGAGTTCGCCCGGCGCTTGTGGAAAGCCGGGCCGATGGCGCTGCTCGACGAGCCGATCTGGGTTTCGGCGCGCCGCTGGCGGCGTCAGGGGCTATTCCGCACGCTCTGGAGCTGGTTCTGGGTACAGACGCTCTACCTGGCGGGCGTCTCGCCGCACCGGCTGGCGAGAATGTACCGCGCCGTCCGCTAAGCCGCTTTCCGCCGTGGCACCGTGGCCGCGGCTGCTATTCGGGCATCTCCCGGTCCATCCATTCCAGGTAGGACGGCAACCCGTCCACCACGGCCACCGCGATCGCTTCCGGGACATCGTAGGAATGCATGGCCTCCAACGCCGCCCGCAGGCGCTCGAACAGATCGCGCCGCGACTTGATCACCAGCAGGTACTCGGCGCTTTCTTCAATCGCCCCCTGCCACCGATAAATGCTGCGAACCTGCGGCGCGATGTTGACGCAGGCCGCGAGTCTCTTTTCCACCAGGCTGCGCGCTATCCGCCGCGCTTCCTCTTCCGAATCGCACGTGCTCAGAACGACGATCTTGTCCGTCATGCCCGTCATCTCCCTTGGTCAGCGCGCGGGCGGCGGCCGCCAGGCGCGAAAAAATGCGTCTACGACTGGATATTTTTCGAAAACAGGATTATAAACAATTGTTAGGGACTATGAAGCCGCTGTTTAGAAAACTGGGCTGGGTGACGCTGGTTGGGATGGCCGGCGTGTACGTTTACATCCTTTCCACCGGTCCTCGCGGGATCCCCGCGCTCATGGAGAAGCGCCGGCAGATTACCGCAATCGAGGACCGCAACGCCTCCCTCAGCCGCGAGAACGAGTCCCAGCGGGAGCGCATCCAGCGGCTCCGCGACGACCCGGAGGAACTCCAACTCGAGGTGATGAAGCGCCTGAAGAAGCAGCGGCGGGGAACGCGCGACTTCTACACCGAGGAAGTTCGCCCCTCGCCGGCGCGCTGACCGTCAGCTCTGTTCGAACAGCCGGGTCACGGTTCCGTAAACGTCCTCCAGCCGCTCCGGCGATTTCGCTTCCGCCGCCAGCCGCAAAAGCGGCTCCGTGTTCGAGGCCCGCACGTGGATCCAGGCGTCCGGCAGGATCAGCTTCAACCCATCCGCCCGGTCCGCGGCCGCGCCGGGAAAGGTCTCTTCCAGCGCCTGCATCAGCGCGCCCAGCTTCCCGTGCTCGAACGTCACCTTGCCCAATCGCCGGTAGTATCGCGGCAAACGGCCGGCCAGTTGGGAAGCCGTGTCTCCGGTGGCCGCCATCCGGTCGAGGATGAAGGCCATACCCGTGAAGCTGTCGCGGCAGGCGTGGACGCGGGGAAAGATGATCCCGCCGTTGGAGCCCTCGCCGCCGATCACCGCGTTCACGGCAAGCATCAGTTCGACGACGTTCGCCTCGCCCACCGGCGTGCGATGGACGCGCCGGCCGTAACGGCCCGCGATCTCGTCGATGATGGAAGAGGTGGTCAGGTTAACCACCACGTCGCCGCCCATGCGGTCCAGCGCGGTTTCCACGGCCAGGGCCAGCACGTCGTCGTTGTCCAGGACGCGCCCGGTCTCGTCGGCCACCGCCAGCCGGTCCCCATCGGGATCTTGCGCGAATCCGACATCGCACCCGCGCTCGCGGACCAGCGTGGAGAGATCGCCGAGCGTGTCCGGCCGCGGCTCGGCGATCCGCGGGAAAGGCTTCGTCGGGTCCACCGAGATCGCGTGCAGCTCGCAGCCGAGTTCCTCCGTCAGAAAGTCGCACGTCATCTCGCTTGCCGCGCCGTTGACGGCGTCTACCGCAACGCGGAAACGCCGTTCCCGGATCCGCCGCGGATCGACGCAGTCGAGCACGCGGCCGATATGGAGCTTCCGGGCGGTTGTCGTGTCGCGCCGCACAACCCCGATCTCGTGGTTGGCCGCATGCCGGAACTCGCTCTGGTGATAGAGGTCGAGCAGTTCGCTGCGCTCGTAGTTGTTGAAGAACAGGCCCCGGCTGTTGAACAGCTTCAGGGCGTTGTATTCCGGCGGGTTGTGCGACGCCGTGATCGCCAGTCCGCCCCGGGCGCCCGTCGCCTCGACATAGATCTGGATCGTGGGCGTCGGGAGGATGCCCGTCTCCACCACTTCGCAGCCGGCGGCCAGTAGGCCGCACGCCACGGCGCGCTCGAGCATTTCGCCGCTCGACCGCGTGTCGCGGCCCACCACCACCCGGCCGGGGCCTACGTACGTCCCGAACGCCTGGGCGAAAGCGCAGGCCAGGCCCGGCGTCAGGAATTCGCCCACCACCCCGCGAATCCCCGACACGCTGATCTTCAGCAGGTGTTCCCGCACGGCTATGCCAACCTCCTGACGCGCTCGACCAGTTCCTCGAATAATTCGCGCGGCTCTTCTCCCCGCCGCTCTGCGATCACGCGGATGGCGGGCTCGGTCTGGCTGACGCGGACGTGAAACCAGCGGTCCGGCCAGTCGACGCGCAGCCCGTCAATCACGGTCACCTTGCCGTCGGAGTACTTGTCCTGCAATTCCATCAGCAGCTCCGGTATGCGCGAGGTGACCAGCGGCAGTTGCGTCTTCATCATGCAGTACTTCGGGTATCCGCCCACGATCCGCGACAGCTTCTGGCCGCGTTCGGCTATCATCGTCAGGATGGCCAGCATCGCCGCGATGCCGTCGTAGACGAACCGGAATTCCGGCATCATCACGGCGCCCGTCCCTTCGCCCGCCAGCGCGATCTGGTCCGGGCGGTAGCCGGTGAGCGCGTCGATGGCCGCCTGCCGCCCCACCGGGACCCGAATCACTTTTCCGCCGTGCCGGGACGCAATTTCCTCGAGCAGCGCGGTGCTGGACAGGTTCGTGATCACCAGCTTCCCCGGTCCCCGCGGCAGCAGGTGGTCCGCCAGCATCGGCTGAATCATCTCTTCCGAAATCGGGTCGCCCTCCTCGGTCGCGATTCCTACCCGGTCGGAATCGACGTCGAACAGAATGCCGGCGTCGGCGTTCAGCGGCTTCACCAGCGGGGCAAGCTGCAACCCTACCATCTCCCGGTTTATCGCCGGTTCGTGCGCGAAGCGAAGGCCGTCGATGCGTTCGTTCAGCAGAATCGCGCGTAGGCCGTAGCGCTGCTCCAGCCGCCGCAGAATCAGCGACGACGTGCCGTTGCAGCAGTCCGCCACCACCAGGAAACGGCGCAGCGCGTCGAAATCGAAATGCTCCGCCAGTTCCTCGACGTAGCGCTCGATCGCGTCGTCCTGCTCCCGCAACGCGCCGATCGCCCGCCAGTCCGCGAAATCGAACCGCCGTAGATGGTAGATGTCCAGCAGTTCGCCCGCCTGGGCGGTGGACAAGTAGATGCCGCCGGGACCGAAGAATTTCAGCGCGTTCCAATCGGCCGAATTGTGGCTTGCGCCGATCGAGACGCCGCCGCCGGCGTCGAGCCTTCGGATGGCGTGTTGGATGACCGGCGTCGAAACCATCCCGAGGTCGATCACGTCATGACCGCTGGCCAGCAGCCCGGCGACCACGCCTTCGCGCAGCATCGCGCCGCTCGCGCGCGGATCCCGCCCGATCGCCACCGGCGTGCCCGGCTCCAGCAGCGTGCCGAAGGCCGCCGCGAAGTCCAGGACGTGGGCCGCCGTCAGTCCGTTCCCCACCACGCCGCGCAGGCCCGCGTGGGAAATCCGAAGCGACTTGTCAGCCATGGATTCCGCGCTACTCGAGCCGGAGCGTCCCGAAAGCCGCCGCGTTGTGGAAGCTGGGATCGTTGGTGGGCCGCCAGCACATGTACACCCGGCGTTCCGGCGGGCCTTGTGCGCGGTAGAAATTGATCCGCATCTCGACGCCCGGTTTCGGAGGACGCTTATCGATGCTGGCGATGGGGATCTTCATCTCGCCGTACCAGATCTTCTTCTCTTTGTCGATGCGCGCCTTCACCTGCCACCCGGAGTTCCATTTCATATTCACTTCCGGACGCAGCTTCTTCGCGTTGATGTCGAGGTCGATCCACTCGCCCTGCGGCGACAGCTCGAACTCCTTGTAGACATAGATATTGCTGAAATCCGTTCCGACGAACACCTCCGCCACGTCCCAGTCCCACAACTTCGGCGTGTCGGCGGCGGTTTGCGGGTTCGGTTTCAGGTACAGCTCCTGGTAGGGGCAGGTAAACAGGAAGTAGATGTGCTTGTCGGTCCACTGCGTGCGGACTTCGGTCCGATGTCCGGCCACGGGCTTGCCGAAGTTGTCCGTATCGAACGTGATGCCCGAGACGCCTTTCCACGAGGAGGATTCCGGGTCGGCGCTCAGCTCGAAATCCGCGGCGGCCCGGCGGCTGACGACGGTCGCGGAATCGGCGGACCAAGCGGCGAATGAAAGTATCAACATGCTTGTGATCAAAACCATTTCCATCTCACTATACGCCCGGCGCGCAGCGCGGAGCGAGCCGCTGCACTATGATTGGAGAGTGCTCCCGGCACATTCGGGGATTTAGAGGAGGTATTCGTATGCCGCATCGAAGAGGTTTCATCAAGACGCTGGCCGGCCTGCCGCTGATCGGCGGCCTCGTGCCCGGCAGCCGCGCCATGGCGGCCGCCCGCCGCGACTATTTCAAAGAGCTGGGCCTGCGGCCGTTTCTGAACGCCGCGGGGACCTACACGACGCTCACCGCCTCGCTGATGCCGAAGGAAGTTGCCGAGGCCTGGCTGTTCGCGTCGAAGACCTACGTTCCGCTGATCGAGCTGCACGACGCCGTCGGCAAGCGCATCGCCTCGCTGATCGGCTGCGAGGCCGCCATGGTCTCGGCCGGCGCCGCCTCCGCCCTGACGCTCGGGACCGCCGCCTGCGTCGCGGGGACCAACCGTGAGTTCATCCAGCGGATTCCCGACGTCACGGGCATGAAGAGCGAGGTGATCATCCAGAAGGAGCACCGCTTCGGCTACGACCGCGCGGTCCGCAACGTCGGCATCCGGTTTGTCGAAGTTGAGACGCGAGAGGACTTCGAGCGGGCGATCAACCCGAAGACCGCGATGATGCTCTTTCTGAACTACGCGGATCCCAAGGGCCAGGTGAAAGCCGCCGAGTTCGTCGAGATCGGTAAGAAGCACGGCGTGCCGACCTTTATCGACTGCGCCGCCGACGTGCCTCCGGCGTCAAACCTGTCCCGGTACACGAAGATGGGGTTCGACCTGGTGACCTTCTCTGGCGGCAAGGGCCTCTGCGGTCCCCAAAGCGCGGGCCTGCTGCTGGGCCGCAAGGACCTGATCGAAGCCGCGCGGCTGAATGCCGCTCCCTATTCGGAATCCCTCGGACGCGGCATGAAGGTTAACAAGGAAGAGCTGCTGGCCATGATGGTGGCCGTCGAGCGGTACCTGGCGCGTGACGAGGAGGCCGAGATGGCCGAGTTCACCCGCCGCGCGAACCACATCGTCGACAGCGTCGCTTCCATTCCCGGCGTCAAGACCGAAATCCAGATTCCCGAGATCGCCAACCATGTCCCGCATGTCCACATCTGGTGGGACGAGAGCCAGATCAAGACCACCGTCCCGGAGGTTGTGCGAATGCTGCGGGAAGGCGAGCCCTCCATTGAAGTGGTGCCGGGCTCCAAGGAACACCTGATGGTGAACGCGTGGATGCTCCAGCCGGGCGAAGTGAAGATCGTCGCCCGCCGCATCCGCGAGCTTCTGAACAACGGCAAAGTCTCATGAACCGTGGGGCTCTCGCGCTCGCGGCGCTGGCCGCCTTCACCCTCCACTGCGCATCCGGGCCGGGGGCCAAAGAGTCGCAGGAAAGTCTCGCCGAGTTGGCCGAGCAACGCCTGTCGAAGATCGAAGGGAACCTTCGCATCCAGGGGCTGAGGGAACCCGTCGAGGTTCTCCGCGACCGGTGGGGGATCCCGCATATCTACGCCCGCAACACGGACGACCTCTTTCTTGCCCAGGGCTTCGTCGCCGCCCAGGACCGCTTGTATCAGATGGAGATCTGGCGGCGCACCGGGACGGGCGAGCTGGCCGAAGTGTTCGGACCCGAAATGGTGGAGCGGGACCGCATTGCGCGGCTGGTGCGCTACCGCGGCGATATGGAAGCCGAGTGGCAAAGCTACTCGCCCGAAGCGAAGTCGATCGGGGCGGCCTTTGCCCGCGGCGTGAATGCCTTCGTCCGCGAGTGCGGCGGCCGGCTGCCCATCGAATTCGAGTTGCTCGGCTTTCGTCCCGGCGAATGGCGGGCCGAGGATACCCTGCTGCGCGTCGCGGGGCTGTTGATGACGCGCAACCAGGTCCAGGAAATCGCCCGCGCGGAACTGGTGGCCAAGCTCGGCGTAGAGGCCGCCGGCAGGTTCATGCCGCCCGACCCGCCACGGCGGCTCGACCCCGATCCTTCGCTCGATCTGAAGGGACTCGACGAAACCGTGCTTGCCTCTTACCGCGCGGCCATCTCCGTCCCCTCGCTCCGCGATGAAAGCGGGAGCAATAACTGGGTTGTGGATGCCTCGCTCACCGCCACCGGCAAGCCGATTCTGGCCAGCGATCCCCACCGCCCGGTGATTCTGCCGTCCCTTCGCTACGTCGTTCACCTCAGCGCTCCGGGATGGAACGTCATCGGAGGAGGCGAACCGGCGCTGCCGGGCGTCGCCATCGGCCATAACGAGCGCATCGGCTGGGGCTTCACCATCGCCCCTTACGACCAGGTCGACTTTATCGTGGAGGAACTCGACCCCGCCAATCCTCGCCGCTACAAGTACAAGGGCCAGTGGCTGGAGATGAAAGTCGAGAAGGAAACCGTCCGCGTCAAAGGCCAGGCGCAGCCGGCCGAGGTCGAACTGAAATTTACCCGAAACGGACCCGTGCTCTGGGAAGACCTCTCCAACCATCGGGCGATCGCCGTCCGCTGGGTCGGCGACGAGCCGGGGACCGCCGGCTATCTCGGCAGCCTCGCCATCAACACGGCCTCCAACTGGGACGAGTTCATGCAAGCGGCGGCGAGGTGGAAAGTCCCCTCGGAGAACATCATCTACGCCGACGTGGACGGCAACATCGGCTGGATCGCCGCCGGCTTGGTCCCCATCCGGGATAACTGGTCCGGACTGTTTCCCGTGCCGGGCGCGAGCGGCCGCCACGAATGGAAAGGTTTCCGGCCGGTGGCGCAACTGCCCCAACTGCGCAACCCCTCGCAACGCTACATCGCCACCGCCAACCAGAACATCCTGCCCAAGGGCTATCGCCACGAACTCGGATTCGACTGGGCGGCGCCGTATCGGTTCGAGCGCATCGATGAGGTCCTGCGCGCCGGAGGAAAGTTTACCATCGACGACTTCAAACGCCTTCAGCACGATGAAACGTCGCTGCCGGCGCGCCCGTTGGTGCGAATGTTGCAAGCCCTTTCGCACGAAGGCTCGCCGGCGTTCCAGAATGCCCGAACCCTCCTCACCGGCTGGAACCAGGTGATGAGCAAGGATTCCGGCGTCGCCGCTTTATTCGCGGTGTGGCTTGAGGCGCTGAAATCCTCGTTTGTGGCCTCGCAGGTTGCCGCGCCGGAGCACCGCGACCTGGTGGCGCGCAACCTCCAGTTGCCGGTTCTCATTCAGCTTCTGGACAAGTTGCCGGCGCCCGCGCGGGACAACGTGTTGCGGGAATCGCTCGAGCAGGCCTGGACGCAAACGCAGAAGCTGCTGGGGCCGGACGCCCAGGCGTGGCGTTGGGGCCGTCTGCACACCATCGAATTCCGCCATCCGCTCGCCAATACCCCGGCGCGGCGCGCCCTGTTCAACCGCGGTCCGGTGGAGCGCGGCGGCGACGGGTTCACCCCGAACGCCACGTCCGGCGCCGGTTTCCGCCAGGCGGCCGGCGCATCCTACCGGCAGATTCTCGACCTGGCCGACTGGGACCGCTCCGTGTTCACCAGCACGCCCGGCCAATCCGGGCAGCCCGGCAGCCCCTATTACGACAACCTCCTGCAACCCTGGAGCGCCCACGATTACGATCCGCTGGTATTCAGCCGCGCCGCCGTCGAAGCAAACACACTGCAACGGCTGCGCCTGGAACCGGCTTCGACGTCCGACTAACTGTCCGTCAGGATGTGGGGCAGGATGGAATCCTGCGCGGCGGTTGCCAACCGCCGCCGGCCGCTTGCCTAGGGATGAAAGACTGTTGACTTTCGACGGTTGCGCATTCATGCCCTGGCGAGCACCGCTCTCTCACGGTTGCCGCTTCCTTGCAACGCCACCTTCCGAGCCGCGACCGCGAGGGAGCGGTCCTCCGGGTCACGTCCCGTATTTCTAAACAGGCGTACGAAAAGCCCGGATCGCGGAGGGACCGCAGTTTCCCGCCGCCCCCGCACAGACCCGCGCCGGCGCTGCTAACGCACAGGGTTCCTACTCGGACGTTGGGACGGTTGGCGTCGAAGCGCGCATTGGGATAGGACCCCAAGGCGTTCGCGAAAGCTCTTCCACGCCATGCGGCTCCGCTGGCTTCTTCGCCGGAGGCACTGAATCCAGCCGCGCAGCACATCGCGGCGAAACGCCTCAGCCGCGCCCGGTTGCGCTCGCCTCGGAATCGGCGCCCAAGTGGCCCAGCGCCAGCCGCAGGTTCTCCTTCACGATTTCGTGGAACGCCGGGAAGTGCTCGGCGGTGTAGACCTCCAGCGCCGCGCGATAGGCGGCCACGGCCTGGGCCAGCAGCGCCGCGCCTTCGGCGCCCCCCGTCCGCAGCCCCTGCTCCTTTAGCGCAATACCCAGGTTGTTCTGCGTCGTCGCCCAATCCTGCGGCAACTCCTCCCGGGTGTAGACCTCCAGCGCCGCGCGATAGGCGGCCACGGCCTGGGCCAGCAGCGCCGCGCCTTCGGCGCCCCCCGTCCGCAGTCCCTGCTGGGCGAGCGCATTCCCCAGATTGTTCTGCGTCGTCGCCCATTGCTGCGGCAACTCCTCTCGCGTGCGGACCTCCAGCGCCGCGCCATAGGCGGCCACGGCCTGGGCCAGCAGCGCCGCGCCTTCCACGCCCGTCCGCAGCCCCTGCTCCTTTAGCGCACTCCCCAGGTTGTTCTGCGTCGTCGCCCAACCCAGCGGCAACTCCTCGCGCGTGCGGACCTCCAGCGCCGCGCGATAGGCGGCCACGGCCTGGGCCAGCAGCCCCGCGCCTTCGGCGCCCTCCGTCCGCCGCCCCTGCTCCTGGAGCGCATTCGCCAGGTTGTTCTGCGTCGTCGCCCAATCCAGCGGCAACTCCTCGCGCGTGTAGACCTCCAGCGCTGCGCCATAGGCGGCCACGGCCTGGGCCAACAGCGCCGCGCCGTCGGCGCTCGCCGTCCGCCGCCCCTGCTCGGTGAGCGCATTCCCCAGGTTGTTCTGCGTCGTCGCCCAATCCTGCGGCAACTCCTCGCGCGTGAAGACCTCCAGGGCGGCGCGATAGGCGGCGACGGCATGGGCCAGCAGGCCCGCTCCTTCCGCGCCTGGTGTCCGCAGCCCCTGTTCCTGTAGCGCTTCTCCCAGATTGTTCTGCGTCATCGCCCACTGCTGCGGGAACTCCTCGCGAGTGAAGACCTCAAGCGCCGCGCCGTAGGCGGCGACGGCCTGAGCCAGCAGTTCCGCTCCTTCCGCGCTCGCCGTCCGCCGCCTCTGCTCCTGGAGCGCATTCCCCAGGTTGTTCTGCGTCATGGCCCAATCCTGCGGCAACTCCTCGCGCGTGCGGACTTTCAGCGCCGCGCGATAGGCGGCCACGGCCTGGGCCAGCAGCGCCGCGCTTTCGGCGCCCCCCGTCCGCCGCCCCTGTTCCTGGAGCGCATTCCCCAGATTGTTCTGCGTCGTCGCCCAATCCTGCGGCAACTCCTCGCGCGTGCGGACTTTCAGCGCCGCGCGATAGGCGGCCATGGCCTGCCGCAGATTCGCGGATGAGACGCCGAGCGCGGCTTGCGATAATTCGACGGCTACGCTGTTGAACGCCGCAGCTTGCCTCGGGCCTTGGGGTTTTCGATCCAGCAACCCTGTTTCCGTCCACCAGCCCAGCAGCCGGTAGTGCTCCGTCATGCGTCCGGCGTGGCGCGCCCGCTCCGCCAAGGCATTCCACTGCCGCAAACCCTCTTCGGGCGCGCGATTCCACTCGTGATACCAAGCCAAGGCAGAGAACTCGTCGGCATCGGTCCGGCGCCGACTTGCCCATTGCGCGCCCCAGAACTCGTGCGCTTCGGCGGCCGCGCCTTCGCTCTCTTGTTGGATGCCGCGGAGGGCGGACCCCATCTGGCTATGCAGCCGGAACCAGCCGTCCGCCTCTCCGGGTTGTACGAAGCTGAAGCCGCCGAGCAGCGCCCACGCCGCATCCTGATCGACATTCCGCGGACCGCCATAGGCCGCGCGAGCCGCTTCTTCATCGAAACGCGGCGTCCACGACAGGCGTTTCACCCAGGTCTCATGGGCGCGGGTTCCGAGCGACCGCAGAAACCGCCGAGCCAGCTTCACGGTATCCCCAGGCGCCATGTCGAACGATTCCGGATCGACCTTCTTACCGCGCTGCGCGTCCGCTTGAATCGTATCCGCGCAGAGGCCGAGCGTGAACGGGTGATGCCCCGTCTGCTCTTCGTCCTTCCCGGCATCGACCTCACGGGAGACCCGCAGGACAGCCTCCTGAAGCCGCGGCTCGCCGACGCCGCACTTCTCCAGAAACCGTATCGCATCCGGGCGCGACAGCCCGCCTACCAGATGCTGCTCCAGATACTTCCTGCCGCGGAAGCGGTAGTCCGCCTCGTCCCATCGCAGGCGGTCGCGGCCGCAGATCACCAGCAGCAGGGGCGAATCCTCGTCGTACAAGTCGCGGACGCCGGCCTCGCGGTTGTGGATCTGCTGCTCCGCCTGCAATCCCTGGCGCAAGGCTTCGAACGTGTCGAACACGACCACCGCCCGGCACGCCATCGCCCACCGTTGCGGCAGACTCTCCTTCAAGTCTTCGGTCAGCCGCCGCGATAGCTGAGGAAGGATGTCGTCTTTGTCGGCCCACCGCAGCGCCAGCCAGTCCTCGCTTCCGTGCTGGGAGGCGAGCCGCTCGAACAGGCCGCTCTTCCGGAACCGCTCGCGCGCCGGGCCGGAGAGTTTTTGCAACAGCCATTTGGCCACATTCGCGCCCGGGATGTCCTTGGCTACGGCTTCCGCCCCTTCCGTCACCGCCTCCCAGGCATGAGCCAGCGCGCCTTCGCCTCGGAAATGGGGTTCGTCGCCGCCGCCCTGCCGCCGGCGCAGCCAGGCGTAGGCAAGGTCGAAGCGGGGGCAGGCCAGGTCTGGAAACTGCAGCCGGACTTCAACCAGGATCTGCGACGCATCGCGGTAGTCGCCGCCGCCCCCGGCTGGATCGAAGTCGATCCGCGCGGTGGGTACGACGGCCGCCGCCCGCTGCCGGAGCCACTTCGCCAGCCAGGTCTTCCCCGCGCCCCCCACGCCATGGAAAGCCAGTACCGGCAGCGTTTGGCCCGAGGGCAGATAGAGAAGCCGGTCGAGGATTTTCGACTCGCGCTCCCGGTCGGTGAAGTTCTTCAGTTCCGTGCTCGGCGCAGCCTTCGCCATTTGGAACACGCCTCCGACGACGGCTATCTATGCTGTCACAAGCCCGCCGGAGACTGCAAATCGGGCACCCGCTCTCGGCCCATATCCCCACCAATAAAGCTGACGGCTGAAAGCTGAACGCTGACAGCTTCTTAATCAGTCACACGGCGCCCGCCGTCCCGCCTCGGCGGATTGCCCCCGTCCCATCAGCAGCTTACAGAGACACCGCCTGCCTCGGAAAAGGGAATACTCGCCGCCCCCGCCGTATAATGAGGCGGCTCGGCGTCTTGCCCGCGAAGGCGGCGCGCCCCGACTGATCTTTACCAACCGAATATTTCTGCTTTGACGTGCCGGTCTCCGGCCGTTCAACACTTTTCTACACTTTCGACAGGTCCGCAAAAAGTGATGAAGAGGTGACGCATCCCATCGCGGCGGATGCGTCACCGCGCCTTAGCGCCCCTGCATCTCCCTGGTGTAAAAAGACTTACACGAATGCATGTTTCTTGAAGGAAAACTCGCGGATGCGTCACTCCGCGCTACAGTGGCCTGCGCCCTTTTTTGAGACAGTCCTATACGATCCGCTGGTGTTTAGCCGCGCCGCCGTGGAAGCGAACACACTGCAACGGCTGCGCCTGGCGCCGGCTTCGACGTCCGACTAAGCGCTCCCCCACCTGTGGCCTTACGCTCTCAGCGTGCCGAGTCCCCGCTTGTGTGGACCCTTGCGCCGGCAAACCGATCAATGCTCCCGCTCGACATAAGTTCCTCACGATGAACCAGATCTGGCCGAAGAGTAAAAGTGAGGAGAACGCTGAAGTGGGCCCGATTGAGGTCACCCTGAAGCTGCGGCGGCTGTCGCGTCCCGACCAGCCGGAAGCAGGCGCCGCCGCAGCGGAAACGGTCAACAAGCGCCTGCGCTCGCGGCGGTGGGCAGTCCTGGCCGCGCTCGCGCTATTGCTCCTGCTCCCGACGCTGTTCTTCGGACGTTGCGCCGTCCGCCGTCTTGCCCAGCCGGCGGCGGGAACGCAAGCGCCGTCCACTCCGATGCGACGCGCCCTGCTGGACGTGACCACGCTCACCCTCGACCGTACCTCGGGCCTGGCGGTGGTGCAGGGCGCCGTGAGAAACCAGTCGGCCGAGCCGCTCCAGTACGTGTGGGTGCAAGCCGCGTTCTACGATAAGGCCGACCGCTTTCTGGCGAAATCCGTCGATGCCCTGATCGAGGCATCTACCTTGCTGCCCGGCCAAACTTCGCCTTTCAAAGTGTATGGCGTCTGGGACCCGGCCATCCAGACCTGCCGCCTTGAATTCACCCAAATGGCCCGGCGGACTCTGATCGTGCGCGACATTCGCCGCCCCGGCGAATAGGACGCCCCGCCGGTCCTTCTCGCGATCGAGCGGGCGCAAACGCACAAGCGGGCAACTCGGGCGGCCCATCGCCCGGGAGAAACCGCTGTCGCATGCGCGAATGCGAGTCTTAGCGCGCCGCCGGGATTGCCACCTCCGCTCCGCGCTGATCCATTGGAACGACCTCTCGACGCGAGTAGCCGGTATAGATCTGGCGTGGCCGGGCGATCTTCTGCTCCTTGTCTTCCAGCAGTTCCTGCCACTGCGCCAGCCAGCCGACAGTGCGCGGAATGGCGAACAGGACTGTGAAGAAGGAGGGAGAGAAGCCCATCGCCTGGTAGATGATCCCCGAGTAGAAGTCCACGTTCGGGTACAGCTTGCGCTTGATGAAATAGTCGTCTTCCAGCGCGATCCGCTCCAGCTCGATGGCGATCTCCAGCAGCGGATTCTTCCCCGTGACGTCGAACACCTCTTCCGCTGTCCGCTTGATGATTCGGGCGCGGGGATCGTAGTTCTTATAGACGCGGTGCCCGAAGCCCATCAGCTTGCCCTTGCCTTCCTTGATGGACTTGACATAGGCGGGAACGTTGTCCTTGGAGCCGATCTCGTTCAACATCCGGAGCACCGCCTCGTTGGCGCCTCCGTGCAGCGGACCGGAAAGCGCGGCGGCCGCGGCGGCCGTCGTCACGTAGGGGTCGGTCTCCGAACTGCCGACGCAGCGCATGGTGTTGGCGCTACAGTTCTGCTCGTGATCGGCGTGGAGGATAAACAGGATGCCAAGGGCGCGCGCGAGCACCGGGTTGGCGACGTACTTGGGCTCGACCTTGCGCCAGAGCATGTTCATGAAGTTGGCGGTGTAACGCAGGTCGTTGTCCGGGTACACATAGGGTAGCCCAAGGCTGTGCCGGTACGACCACGCCGCGATGGTGGGCGCTTTGGCGATCAGCCGGTAGATATCTAGGCGCCGCTGCCGGGCATCGCGGACCTTGCGTGAATCCGGGTAGAACGTCGACAGCGCCGCCATCGCGCTGACGAACATGCTCATCGGGTGCGCGTCGTAGCGAAATCCCTCCATCAGCGACTTGATGTTCTCGTGCACCAGGGTGTGATGCACGATGTGGCTCCGCCACTCTTCATATTGGTCTTTGGTCGGCAGTTCGCCGTTGATCAGCAGGTAAGCGACTTCGAGGAACGTGCAGCTCTCGGCAAGCTGGTCGATCGAGTAGCCTCGATACCACAACACCCCTTTGTCGCCGTCGATGAAGGTTACGGCGCTGCGGCACGATGCGGTGTTCATGAACGCGGGATCGTACGTCATCGTCCCGAAATCGTCCGGGTTGACCTTGATCGGGCGCAGATCCATCGCCCGGATGCATCCGTCGACTATCGGCAGCGTATAGCTCGCGCCGGTGCGATTGTCGGTGATTGTAAAGGTGTTCTTATCATTCTCCATAGGAATCTCCGATCGTGGCGGGAACCCTGACGGGTTTCCTTGGTTGAGAAGAAGCCAGGTGGCTGGCAACGGCGGCGGAGGGGACGGTGGTCGCGCCGCTGGTGTCACGAAAAACAACACTCCGCGGACTCCAGGGCCTTCGCACGATACTCCTTCCCGAGCTGATGTTGCGGGGCGCCTGACCGTTGCGCCGCCTGTATTATATCAGAAGAATTCGAAGTATTGACTCCCATTATCTCGAATAGTATGATCGGGGAGCGGACGGGAACGTCCACCGCGTCTTCGGCGCGGATGTGGAAATATGCCACAGGTGGATGGTAAGGTGTCTATGCCGGGCGGGCAGCCCCGCTTACACGAATCCGAGGAACTATGGAAAGTTACAACAACATACCTGTACCGACTGACGGCGAAGCGATCTCGGTAAGCAACGGCAAGTTCGTTGTTCCCGACGTCCCCATCGTGCTCTTCATCGAGGGCGACGGCACTGGACGAGACATCTGGAAGGCCTCGCACGCGGTGTTTAACGCCGCGGTGCAAAAGGCCTACGGCGGCAGGCGGCGCGTTGCGTGGTACGAAGTCCTGGCGGGCGAAAAAGCGTTCGCCACCACCGGGAACTGGCTTCCCGACGATACCGTAAAGGCCATTGAAAAGTACCGCATCGCCATCAAAGGCCCGCTGACCACGCCGGTGGGAGGTGGATTCCGCAGCCTGAACGTCACGCTGCGGCAGTTGCTCGATCTCTATGTGTGCCTTCGCCCGGTCCGGTACTTCCCGGGCGTGCCCTCGCCGATGAAGCACCCGGAGAAACTGGATGTCGTGATCTTCCGGGAGAACACGGAAGACGTCTACGCCGGCATCGAGTGGCGGGAAGGAAGCGCCGAGGCGGCGAAAGTCATCGGATTCCTGAACACGGAGATGGGCCGGAGGATCCGGTCCGATTCGGGAATCGGCATCAAGCCGGTCAGCGTCACGGGCTCGAAGCGGCTGGTCCGGCGGGCCATCAGCTACGCGATCGCGAACAACCGCCGCAGCGTTACCCTCGTCCACAAGGGCAACATCATGAAGTACACCGAGGGCGCGTTCCGCGATTGGGGCTACCAGGTAGCGAAGGACGAATTCGGCGGCGTTACCGTTCCCGAGTCCGAGGCGGCCGCGGCAGACACGGGCAAGATCGTGATCAAGGATCGGATCGCCGACTCGATGTTTCAACAGGTGCTGCTGCGGCCCGACGAGTACGACGTCGTTGCCACCACCAACCTGAACGGGGATTACCTCTCGGACGCCTGCGCCGCGCAAGTGGGCGGCCTGGGCATGGCGCCCGGCGCCAACATCGGCGACGAGCACGGCGTCTTTGAAGCGACGCACGGTACCGCCCCCAAATACGCCGATCAGGACGTCATTAATCCGTCGAGCGTGATTCTGTCCGGAGCGTTGATGTTCCGGGTGATGGGCTGGGGCGAAGCGGCGGACCTGATCGAAAAGGGCATCACCGCTGCCATTCGCCAGGGCCGGGTCACGTACGACCTGCACCGGCTGATGGAGGGCGCGACCAAGGTTAAAACGAGCGAGTTCGGCCAGGCCATTATTCAGAACATGGCCGGCGCCGCGGCGGCCTAGCCACGAGTACGCGGCGTCGGCTTGTCCGGCGAACAATCATACTAACGATCGAACAGGAGATGCGCTAATGAGGAAAAAAATTACCGTCATTGGAGCCGGCAATGTCGGCGCGAGCTGCGCCGCGCGGCTTGCCGACAAAGAATTGGGCGACATCGTGGTGGTGGACATCCTGGAAGGCGTTCCCACAGGCAAGGGGCTTGACCTGCTCCAGGCGTGCCCGGTCGAGGGTTCGGACGTCAAGGTCGCCGGGACCAACGACTACGAGCTTACGGCGAATTCCGACGTCGTGGTGGTGACGGCAGGGCTGGCTCGGAAGCCTGGCATGAGCCGCGACGACCTGCTTTGGGCCAACTACGAGGTGGTTAGCGGGACGGTGCGCCAGGCGGTGAAGTACTCGCCCGACGCGATTCTGATCCTGGTGACCAATCCGCTGGACGCGATGTGCCACGTGGCGTTGAAGGCCTCGGGCTTCCCCAAACACCGCGTCATCGGGATGGCGGGCATCCTCGACACGGCGCGCTTCCGGGCCTTCCTGGCCCAGGCGCTGGACGTCTCGGTGGAGAATATCGTCGCGTTCGTGCTCGGCGGCCACGGCGACACGATGGTGCCGCTGGTTCGCTACACCAGCGTCGCTGGCATACCGGTGACGGACCTGCTGGACAAGGAAACCCTCGACAGGATCGTCGAGCGGACGCGGTTTGGCGGCGGCGAGATCGTTAAGTACCTGAAGACCGGCAGCGCCTACTATGCGCCTTCGGCGGCCGCGGTGGAGATGGTGGAGTCGATCCTGAAGGACAAGAAGAAGGTGCTGCCCTGCTCGGTCCTGCTCGAGGGCGAATACGGCATCAACGGCCTGTTTGTCGGCGTGCCCGTCAAGCTCGGGGCGAACGGCCTCGAGAAGATCTACGAAATCAACCTGACGGCGGAAGAGGACGCGGCCCTGAAGAAGAGCGCGGCGGCGGTGCAGGAGCTTGTGGACGTCATGAAGCCCAAGCTCGAAGCGGCCGCCGGCTAAGCTCCGGCTAATCCGGGCGCGGCCCCACGCCGGGATCGGCGACCTCAAGCAGCACGACGCTCTCCTGCTCGTTGGGGTCGGTGCGCGCCAACAGGCCCACGCAAGACACGCTGTCGCTCGGGTTGTACGGCAGGTGCGGCATATTGGCGGGGATGTATAGGTAGTCGCCCGCTTTCACGACCAGGTGCTCGCGGAGCCCCTCGCCGTACCACATCGCCGCCTCGCCCGAGAGAACGTAGATCGCGGTTTCGTGACGTTCGTGGAGGTGGGGTTTCGCCCGGGCCAGCGGCGGTATCGTCACCATGTGCATGCACAGGCCCTTCGACCCCGCCGTTTCCGTGGAAATGCCGTTGAAGTACTCCAGCCCCTGACGGCCGCGGTACGTCTCCGCGCTCGAAACGATCGCGCAGGTAGATTGTTGTTCGTTCCGCATCCCTAACGTCATCATACGGTGGCCACGCGGCGCGCCGGCAGGACCACAGGAGGCCGCCCGGCGCACAATAAGAGTGAGGTGAATATGGCGAACGTGGCGGCGCAGGCGGGACAGGACGCGCTGGAACGGCTTGGAATCGGACCGGTGAATTCCGGGGCGTGCTGGGGAGAGTGGATCGCGGATCCTTCAGGCGGCGAACTCGTCTCTCTGAACCCATCGGACGGATCGCCGATCGCTACCGTCCGGATGGCCTCGGCGGAGGATTACGAAACCGTCATGGAGCGCGCCGTGGCGGCATTCCGCGAGTGGCGCATGCTGCCGGCGCCGAAGCGGGGCGCGATCGTTCGCGAGATCGGGGACGAACTGCGGCGTTCCAAAGACGACCTGGGGACGCTGGTCTCCATGGAAATGGGCAAGATCCTCGCCGAAGGCAAGGGCGAAGTCCAGGAGATGATCGACATCGCGGATTTCGCCGTGGGTCTTTCGCGGCAGCTCTATGGGCTGACGATGCACAGCGAGCGCCCGGCGCACCGCATGTACGAGCAGTGGCACCCGCTCGGCGTCGCCGGCGTCATCAGCGCGTTCAATTTCCCGGTGGCGGTTTGGTCGTGGAACGCCTTCATCGCGGCGGTATGCGGCGACTGCGTCCTATGGAAGCCCTCGTCGGAAACGCCGCTGACGGCGATCGCCGTACAGAACATATGCAACCGCGTCCTGGAGCGGCATGGCTGGAAAGGCGTCTTCAGTCTCATCGTCGGCCGCGGGAGCGCTGTCGGGGAGCGGCTTTTGGCCGACCGCCGGGCGCCGCTGATCAGCGCCACCGGTTCCTGCGCCATGGGCTACAAGGTGGCAGAGCTCGTGGGGCGCCGGCTCGGCCGCACGCTCCTTGAACTCGGCGGCAACAACGGCGTCATCGTCACCAACGATGCGAACCTGGACCTGGCGCTGCGGGCGATTCTCTTCGGCGCCGTCGGCACGGCGGGACAGCGCTGCACCACCATCCGGCGCCTCTTTCTCCAACGGGGGATCGCCGCGGCGATGATCGAGCGGCTGGTTGCCGCCTATCGACAGGTGAGGATCGGCAACGCGCTCGACGAGCGCACGCTGATGGGGCCGCTGGTGAACCGGGCGGCGGTGGACGACATGATGAAGGGCCTCGAGACGATCCGCGGCCAGGGCGGCGAGATCCTCTTCGGAGGGCGCGCGCTGGATCGCGAGGGCGGATGCTACGTCGAACCCACGCTGGTCCGCTCGCGGTCCGACATGCCGGTGGTGAAGGAGGAGATCTTCGCGCCGATCCTCCACATCATGGAGTTCGACGAACTCGAGCAGGCCATCGACTGGCACAACGACGTGCCGCAAGGGCTCTCGTCCGCGATGTTCACCACGAGCCTGCTCGCCGCGGAAACCTTCCTCAGCGCGCGCGGCAGCGACTGCGGGATCGCCAACATCAACATTGGGACCAGCGGAGCGGAGATCGGCGGCGCGTTCGGCGGCGAAAAAGAGACCGGCGGCGGACGCGAAGCGGGCAGCGATTCGTGGAAGGCGTATATGCGGCGCCAGACGGTGACCATCAACTGGTCGAATGAATTGCCGCTGGCGCAGGGCATCGAGTTCGCGCTTTGAAAACGCCGCTGTTCCGGGCGCTCTCTGTTACTGTTGAGGAAGAGGACGACTCGTGACACCGAATGAGCGCGTTAGGCATCCCGAACCGAGGATGCCGGGATCGGTGAGCGCCTTCCGCGTGTTCGGCGTGCCGGTCCGCTTTCACTTCACCTTCGTTCTGCTGCTGATCTTCCTGATCGTGGTGGGGCTCGAGGGATCGCAATCGGCGCTGGCGGACGTCCTGTTCGTCTCAGGGCTGTTTGTTTCCGTCCTTCTGCACGAACTCGGCCACGCGGTAGTGGCGCGGCGCTACGGGGTACGCACCATCGAAATCGTGATGTTCCCCATTGGCGGCATCGCCCGGTTCGAGAAAGCGCCCAAGGCCCGACACGAGTTGTGGATCGCCTCGGCGGGCCCGCTGGTGAACATCGCCATCGCCGCCGTCGTATTTGTCTCGCTGGGTCTCACCAGCGGCCTGAAGCTGGAAGGCATTGCGACGCTTACCGATCCGAAGGACTCGAACCTGCTCGAGCGCCTCGCGTTGGGCAACCTGATTCTGGCCGCGTTCAACCTGCTCCCCGCGTTCCCCATGGACGGTGGGCGCATCCTGAGGTCCCTGTTGGCGATCTGGAAGCCGGAAGAAGAGGCGACGCAGATCGCGGCCCGCGCCGGGCGAATGCTGGCTATCCTCATGGGTCTCTACGGGCTCATCTCCATGCACTTCCTGCTGGTGTTCATCGCTTTTTTCGTGTACCTGGGGGCGGCGCAGGAAAGCCAGGCGGCGCTCGGCCGCACGCTGACGCAGGGCATTCCGCTGCGCGCCGCGATGATCTCGCGGTATCACACGCTGAGTCACGGACAGACCGTTGCCGACGCCGCCCGATTGACGCTGGAGACGTCGCAACAGGACTTCCCGGTTGTACACGGGGAGCTGGTGGTGGGGCTGCTGGACCGCCACGCGCTGATGAAGGCGATGGCGACCGCCGGAGGCGAAGCCTACATCGCGGGTGTGATGGAGCGGAATTTCCCCAGGCTGGATCCGAACATGGACCTGACCGAGGCGCTGACGGCAATGGCCAACACGGGGCCGTGCGCGCTGGTGATGGAGGGCGACCGCCTGGTGGGCCTGATGACGCGCGAGAACCTGTCGGAGTTCCTCCTCCTGCGCCGGTTCGGCATGCCCGCGGCCACGGCTCAAGCGGTGGAGTGAACGCCGGGCCGCCGCCCCTGGTTGAACCCCTAAGCCGCGGCCGATCTGCTTCGTGCTAGTCTATCTTTCATGCAACCGCCCGGCCGGGAGTGGCTGCGGGGATCGATCGGAAGCCGGGGCATGAGAGGAGTTCTGACACTTGGTATGAAATTTCGCGAAAAATTTACGGTAGCATGTTGCGCCGTGCTGGCGGCCGCTCTGGCCTTGCCCGCGCAATATCAAGACGGGCAGTACGATGTGCCGTACGTTCCGACGCCCCAGGAAGTCGTTGACGGAATGCTCGACCTGGCTCAAGTAAAGAAGACGGATCTCGTTTACGACCTTGGCTGCGGCGACGGGCGCATCGTGGTGACGGCCGCCAGGAAGTACGGCGCGCGCGCGGTCGGCGTAGACATCAACCCGGAACGCATTTCCGAGGCGCAGAAGAACGCGAAAGAGGCCGGCGTTACGGACCGGGTGAAGTTCGTCCAGGGCAACCTGTTCGAGGCCGACATCAAGGACGCCAGCGTCGTGACGCTCTATCTTCTTTCCAGCGTGAATCTGAAGCTGCGTCCCAAGCTGTTGGCCGAGTTGAAGCCCGGAACTCGAATCGTTTCCAATACCTTCGACATGGGCGACTGGAAGCCCGATAAACAAACGGAAGTCAACGGGCGCAGGCTTTACTTCTGGATCGTGCCGAAAAAGGCCCCGGGCGATTAAACCGGGCGCGCGGCGCCGCGTTCCAGCCGATCGGCGAGGCGGCTTCACCGGGCTTTGGAGTTGACCGCCTCGCCCACTACCGCTTCGGCAGGTACTTCCGCGGGATCATCGTCGCCATCGACCCGAAGTAGGTGACGATCTTGTGCTCGACCACCGTGCCGAGCAGCAGGTGCGCTTCCGGGTGCGTCAGGCCGTACTCGCCCGTCAGCCATGCGATCATATCGGAATTCGCGGCGCGGACGCCGAGGTCCATCGAGCTGGAGAACTCCGGTTGGCTCGCGATCGAGACCAGGTAGTCGGCGTTCACCAGCCGCGGCATCGAAAGGCGCTTGCCTTTGTGGACCTTCACCGTGAACTCGACGTCGAGCGAGGTTTCCACCCCGTTGCCCAGTCCTTCGCCGTCGCCCTGAACGGCGTGCCCGTCGCCGACATAAAGGTAGGCGCCCTTGTGGAACACGGGAAAGTACAGCGTGGCGCCTTCGACGACGTCGTTGTAGTCCATGTTGCCGCCGTGCGGACCTGAAGGCCCCGAGGTCTCCACGCGCTCGCCCGCCGGAGCGACCCCGATGCAGCCGAGCATCGGCCGGACCGGGATCTCGAACTTGTAGCCGGATCCTTCGAGCAGTCGCGGGCGGGCGACGCCGCGCTCGATGTCGATGTCCCACGGGATGAGATCCGCCCGGCCCGGCCGCAGCGCGTCCATTTTGTAGAAGTTCTTGTAGAGCGAGTCCGCGTCCCCGGCGCTCAGGACGGCGGGACTCAGCCGGTACGAAGTGTATCCGGAGTTCCGGTTCAGCCGGACCTTGTCCAGGCGCACCTCCAACGCGTCTCCGTAATCGGCCTCTTCCACGTAGAAAGGTCCCATCAGCGGATTGCCGCTTTCCGGATAGACGTAGGGATGCTGGATGTGCTTGACCCCTTTGTAGTCGGCGCCGCCGGAGTCCCAGGTCCGGGTGATCACCGTGTCGCCCGGCTTGACGCGGAGCACCGGCTCCTTGAAGGCCGAGAAGACGCGGGAGTGGTGGTCGGGATAGATGGTATGGGTCTCGGCCGCCAGGGCGGCCGCGCAGGCCAGAGCGAGGAGGCAGGTTCTCATGACGTAAGGATACCGTCAAGTAGGCTATACTCTCCCTTCGGTGTTTCATCAAATCGAAAAACGCATTCGGGACGCGGTGTCGGCGCACGTCCGCGCGCGCTACGGAATCGAGGACGCCGAGGCGGCGGTGGAGGAGCCGAGGCAGTCCTCGTTCGGAGAACTGGCGATGCCGCTGGCGTTCCAGCTTGCGAAAAAACTCCGCAAGGCGCCCAAGGCCATCGCGGCGGAACTGGCAAGCGAACTGGGCGCCATCGAGGGCGTCGCGGCGCTTGAAGTCGCCGGCAACGGCTACATCAACGTGCGGCTCGACCGCGGCTATTACGGACGGGCCGCGCTCGAGGGGGCCGGCGAGCAGCCGTCCGCCGCCGGCGGAAAGGTCATCGTCGAGCACACCAACATCAATCCCAACAAGGCGGCGCATATCGGCCATCTGCGCAACGCCGTGCTGGGAGACACGTTTGCGCGGATGTTGCGCGCCACCGGACGTCAGGTCGAGGTCCAGAACTACATCGACAATACCGGCGTCCAGGTGGCGGACGTGGTGGTGGGCTTCCACTATCTGGAGCCGCGTTCGATTGAGGCGGTCCGCGAACTCGCCTCCGGCGACTGGTTCGACTACTTGTGCTGGGACCTGTACGCGCGCGTTTCCGCGCATTACAAGGATCATCCCGAGGCCGTGCGCTGGCGGCAGGCCACGCTGCACGCGATCGAGGCCGGCGATGGCGAACTGGCCGAACTCGCCCACTTGGTGGCGGACGCCATCGTGCTGGCGCACCTCAGAACGATGCGCCGCCTCGGCATCACCTACGACGTGCTGCCGCGCGAGAGCGAGATTCTGCGCCTTCAGTTCTGGGCCACCGCATTCGAGCAGTTGAAGGAGCGCAAAGCAATCCACCTCGAAACCGAGGGCAAGAACGCCGGCTGCTGGGTCATGCCGGGCAGCGCCTATTCCGGCGACGCGGCGGAGGACGACAGCAAGGTCATCGTGCGTTCGGACGGCACGGTCACTTACGTGGGCAAGGACATCGCCTACCAGCTCTGGAAGTTCGGCCTGCTCGGCAAGGACTTCCACTACCGTCCGCTGTTCCGCGAAGACAACGGACACGTCGTCTGGGTATCCACCCACATGCCTTCCGGCGAGGCGCCCCTGTTCGGGCGGGGCAGCGAAGTCTACAACGTCATCGATTCGCGGCAGTCGTACCTCCAGGACGTCGTGACCGCCGGGCTGCGGGCGCTGGGCTACAACGAGCAGGCCGATAAGTCCGTGCATTTTTCGTACGAAATGGTGGCGCTTTCTCCCCGCACCTGCGTGGAACTCGGCATCGAATTAAGCGAGGAGGACCGCAAGCGCCCCTACGTGGAAGTGTCCGGGCGCAAGGGCCTGGGCGTGAAGGCGGACGACCTGATCGACAAGCTGATCGAGAATGCGGAGGTCGAAGTCGACTCCCGTCATCCGGAAGCTCCGGAGGAAGAACGCGCGCGGGTGGCGGCGCAGATCGCGGTCGGCGCGTTGCGCTACTTCATGCTCAAGTACACGCGGAACACCGTGATCGCGTTCGACTTTCAGGAGGCGCTCAGCTTCGAGGGCGACACCGGACCGTACGTCCAATACGCCGCCGTGCGGGCGCGGAATATCCTGCGGAAGTACGAGGAGCGTGGCGAGCGGCTGCCCGGCTTCCGAACCGCGCTGGACCGCGAGGCGATGGGCCGGCAGCTAGCCTCCGAGGATTTCTGGCAGTTGCTGCTGGCGGCGTCGAAGGCCGATACCGCCATCGCCCGGGCCGCAGCAAGCGGGGAACCCTCCCACGCGGCGAGGTACGCCTTTCAACTGGCCCAGGCCTTCAATGCCTTCTATCACGATTATCCTGTAATCCACGAGCAGGATCCGGAAAAGAAGACATTTTTGCTCTGGATGACGGACTATTTCCGTTCGCAACTCGATCGGACGCTCGGCGTCCTGGGCATGGAAGCGCCGGAATACATGTAGGCTTCGTCGCCCGCTCATCGCTCCGGGCCGATGAGACGCCCCAGCGCTCGCAGTAGGCGATCGGGATAGTCGGTCAGGATCCCCTGCGCCCCCATCGCCAGCAGCCGTTTCATTTCGGCCTCCTCGTTCACCGTCCAGACCTGTACCGGGAGATTCATCCGTCGGGCAAGTTCCACGAACCCGGGCTCGACAACCACCCGCCCCCCGAGCCTTGCGGGGACCTGGAGCGCCGCCGCCGGACTGCGGTAGAGGCTTGCGATACGGAGCCGGTAGAACTGGTGCAGCATCAGCGCCTCCCGCGCGGTGGCGCTGGTGGCCGCCGCCGGGCAGGCCCGCCGGAAAGCGGACATCGGGCCTTGATCGAACGAAGCGACCAGGACACGGTCCGCGGCGCCCGCCTTTTCGATCAGGCGACAGAGTGTTACAGCCAAGGCAGGGGAGAACGCCTTCATCTCGACGTTCAGCCGCGTCCGTTGAAACCGGGAGAGGACTTCCTCGAACGCGGGAACGACGACGCCGCGGCCGCGGAATGGGAACTGACCTGAGGAATCGGCGAACCGGTAGCCGGCGTCCAGCCGCCGGATCTCCGCGAACGTGAAACCATCCACGCGCCCGCTGCCGTCGGTGGTGCGGTCCACCGTCGCGTCGTGCATAGCGACGATGACGCCGTCGGACGTTGCGCGAAGGTCCATCTCCACGACGTCGACCCCAAGCCCATCCGCCTTCTCAAATGCGTACAGCGTATTCTCGGGCCACAGCCCGCGCCCGCCCCTATGCGCAATCGCCCACGGCCCTGGCCGGTCGAAGAACGGGTGCGCGGGAACTTCCTGGTGAGGGTGCAGCGCGGCGAAATAGACGTACGCGGCTACCAGGACCGCGAAGGTCCACAGGCCCCAGCGAACAAATCGCACCAGCGCATTCTACCGCGGTGGCCTCTAATACGACGTCTCAAACGTCGCCCGACGCCGTCCGGTTCCCATACCGGTCATAACTGTAGTCCTGCGCCCACGAACCCGACTCGCTGGCCGAAGTCAGCCGGTTCAACCAATCGTACCCGTACGTCTGCGCCAGCTCGAGCGTCCCCCCGACCGTCACCGTCTGGCTCTGCACGTTCTCATTGTTGCACTCGCCGCCCCCGCCGCAGCTCACCGCATACACGTTCCGCAGCCGCCACTTCTCCCACCCCTGGGCTGTCGTGCCCAGCCGCAAATCCACCGGCTGCAGCCGGCTGTTATAGTTGGCGTACTCCCACAGCAGATTGCCGAACTGCATCTGCTCAATCGCCCCATGCGCGTGATAGCTGGCCACGCCCGCATAAAGATTGCCCGCCGCCGGTCTTTGGCCCCCCATACATACCGCAGTGTCGACCGTCCCCGCCTGTTCCCGTCCCACCCACTCCAACCGCCCGGCCCGGTCGTAACAATTCACCACGCTCGTCGAGGAAGGATACGCCTGCCTCGCCAGGCTGCCGTCCCGGTAGTAGTCGTACCGCATCGCGTACGGCGCCGGCGCCCCAACGATCGTCTGCACGCTGGCCGTGACCCATCCCGCCGCGTGGTAGTCGTACTCCGTCCTCGCCGCGCTGTTGCCCACCGCGGTCAACCTCCCCTTCTTGCCCGCTACCGCGCTGCCGACGCAGGCCCCGCCGGAGTACGTCTGACCGTCGTAGCAGCGCCGCACAGCCGGCGTGTTGGCGGGATCGTCGGCGTAGCTGGTATGGACGATCCGGTTCAGCGCATCGTACTGATGCGTGGTCGTGATTCCCCGCGTATCCTTCTTCGTCAACAGATTCCCATTCTGGTCGTAGGTATAGCGCTCCACGCCGCCGGCCGGCAGCGTATCGCAGGACGCACTGCCCACCCGCGTCTCCGGGTTCGACGAGCAGATCAGCCGGCCAAGGCTGTCGTAGGCGAATGTGCGGCTCTGCGCGCCTTGATCTACCCGGACCAGGTTGTCCAGCGCATCGTAGCTGTAGCTGGTTTGGTAATCGAGCGCGCCCGTGACCTGGCAACCGCTCTCCCACGATTGGCAGGAGGGGTGCTCCACAACCGAGCTCAGCCGGCCCAGTCCGTCCACCACGCTCTTGCGCCGCCTTCCGCTCTCATCCGTGGTAATAGTGACATTGCCGTGATACGCCGTCTTCGCCGCCGAGCCGTCCGGATACGTCATCGACGTCACCCGCCCGAGCGAGTCGTATCCGATAGCCGTATACGCGCCGGGACCGCCGACCCCCGGATTCGATGTCCGGCCCACCCGGCCCCGGCCATCGTATTCCTGCCAGCTCTCAACGGATCCCCCGCCGGTCTGCCGCCGGGACTTGATCTGGCGCCCGAGTCCGTCCACCACCAGATCGCCCACCAGCCGCTGATCGTTGAACGCGTACTGGTCCCTCGAGGTGGTGATCGTCGTCGCAGGGCTATAGCCAAAGGTCGTCTTGGCCTTCGCGTCGGAATGGTTGTTCGCCTGAACCGCCACCGTCAGCCGGTCGAGAGGATCGTCATAGGCGTAGGTCGTCTCCACGCCGTTGGCGTCGACGAACTTCGTCGGCCGCCCGGTGGAGTAATCGTAGGAAGACGCGGCCACGTGCAGGAGCGGGTTGGTGAATCGATTCCCGTCCAGCAGCAGATCTTCGAGTTGGCCGAGGAGCATTTGGACAGCCCGCACCGCGAGGTCCGCAACTTGGCCTCGGCTCTTTTCCGGTACACGGGTGTGCAGTGGCGCAAGATTTGCTTCGGCAAACGCAGCGCCGCCGGCGAGTTCGCCACCGCTCGCTTGTTGACCGTTGCCGAAACTTGTGATCTCCAACAGCGCAACACCCTAACCTATCTCGCGGTTGTGATTGCCTGCCACCGCCGCCGTTAACCGGTCGACTCGCTGCTACCCCGCTAAGCACCTCCCTGAACTGTAACCGGAATTCAGCATCGCGTCCGGCGTCGTAAACCGCCCCTGCGCGGCGGACAAGTACCTCGCCCCAAAGTAATCCAGCCCAGTCTCGCCGTCGCGTTCCTTGCCGATGAGCTGGTTTCCTACGGGCACGAGAAGCGGTTCTTGTTGCTTTCCCACCATTTCTCGAACTCTGATTTAGGAGGCGGGGCAGATTCACGACCGTCGGTGGCAACGCCCATTATCGAATGGAGCGCGACCAGGGCCGCGTCACTGACAAGGATCGATTTCGATCGATAAGGATCGGTTGATACCTCTTGGGCGAATTCCGTGTCGTCGGACAGCATGCGAATGAGCCGGGGAACAGCACAGTACACTTTCTTCCGCCCGAGTTGCTGAACGATGTTGCCTCTGACGAAAGGACGCGAATCGGATAGCAGATCATACACCACGGCATAAGCCCTCCTCGACTCGAGTGAAAGCAGCACGTCAACGAGGAAAGCCCACCGCACATGACTGATCTGCGTCTTCGACCGGAACTCGTCTTCGATGACGCCGACCGCCGTATCGCCTGCGGCGAGCAACTCCTTCTTCGCGGTTTCGGCCTCGGCCGGGAAGGGGCGAGACAAGGCCTGCGTTGCCTGATCCGTGCGACTCTGCGCGCAACTGGCGCCGTGGATAAGCACCACGCAAAGGGGCAACATGCTGAAGGCTAACCTCCGCACCAGCGATTTCACTGGTTGCGCTCCTTGAGGATCTCCTCAATCCGCTTTACGGCTTCCGGCGTCGGCTTACCCGGCAATTTGCCGACATTCTCCGCCTTCCTCGAATCGGCTTCATCCTTCGCGCGATCCAGTTCCGTGATCGAAGGATTGCTCGGGTCTCGTTCTGCCAGATCCATCACATTGCTCGTATGCCCACCAAGCTCATGCGCGAGAACTTTGGCGGGATCCATTCCCATGTCGCTCGTATTCGTCTTGTCCACGACCACTTGCATCGCGGGGAATGCATCCGGAGCCCCTGGCTGTCCGGCAGCATTGAGCGATTTCTGCCCTGTCGCCGGATCGATGGATGTCTGGTATCTGGTGATTCCTCCTGTAATGTGCTCCGAGGTTGCGGACAGTCGTGTGCGGTCCAATCTGCCGACGCTCAGGTCGACAACCACTCTTGTCCAAATTAGCTCTCGGCCACCCGCGCCGGGTGGGGGAGCGGGGAAGGCGGAAGCCGCGGTAGGCTGAGTCGGAGTTCAGTCGAAGAACCTGACGTCAGCTCCGAGGAGGCTTCCGCCATGAACCAAGTATCCAGCATCTTCAGCCAGATGTTGCGGCTCATCCCGCGCGGCGCGTTCGCCGCAGCCGTCGACAAACACCAGGCCGAGCGCCATGCTCGCGGCTTCCGCAGTTGGACCCATCTGGTTTCCATGCTGTTCTGTCAACTGGGCCACGCCCAGAGCCTGCGCGAGATCACCGGCGGTCTGGCCGCCTGCGAAGGGAAACTGCGGCATCTGGGAGTCGGCCAGCCGCCCAAGCGCTCCACCCTGTCCTACGCCAACGAAAGCACCGTCCCTGGCAATTGTTCCAGACGGTGTTTCATCACCTGCTGGCGTACTGCCAAGGGGAAAGCGGCCCAGCGAAGCGCAAGTTCCGGTTCAAACATAAGCTGTCGATCGACTCCGACGACCATCGGATTGAGTCATGATGTTTGACTGGGCGCAGTACAAGCGCAGCAAAAGGAAAGCGGTGAAACTGCACCTGGTGTTGGATCACGACGGTTACCTGCCGCACTACGCGGTGATCAGCGACGGCAAGCAGGCCGACATCCGGGCGGCGTAAGACGTTCGAGCGAACACGATGCTGGTGTTCGACCGCGGCTATGCCGACTACGACTGGTGGCGGAGGCTGACCGAACAGCAGGTGATGTTTGTCAGCCGGTTGGAAGGAGAAGGTCGACTGCATTGTGCTGGAGCAGCGGCCCGTGCCGGACAGTCAGCCACATCGTCAAAGACGAGGTGATGGTGTTGTTCAAGCAGGCGGCCGAGGGCAAGCGGACTGCTTTCTGCGGCGCATCTTGGCGGTGGAAGAGAAGCAGGAGACGATGGTGTTGGTGACGAACCAGTTGCGGCTGGCCGCGCGCACGATCGCGGCGATTTACAAGGAGCGCTGGCAGATCGAGCTGTTCTTCAAGGCGCTGAAGCAGTCGCTGAAGGTGAAGACGTTCGTGGGGACCAGCGAGAACGCCGCGACGCAGATCTGGACGGCGCGATCGCCATGCTGCTGGTGAAGTACCTGCAGCTGAAGAGCACGTTCGACTGGAGCCGTCCAATCTGCGGCGCTGCTGAGGCAGCAATTGTTCGTCCGGCGCGAGCTGATGAGCTGGCTCAACGATCCGTTCCAGGGGCCGCCGGGGCTGGCCCAGGGCCGGACGAGCAACTGACGCTGGCGTTTGGCGGGTGAGTGACGGACAGCAGCGCGGGGGACAATCATGACAGCCTCGGCCCGGCGGCAAATGCCGCCGTCGAACTGACAGCACCTGAGAGCCACGCCGCCGGGTGCCCCTAACCCGTTCCCCGGATCGGCGCCGCGGCCGAGCTATGTCCTTTCGATGCAGCGGCGGCATTCAGGCCGGCGGGCTAATTTGGACAGCAGTGGTCGACAACATAAGCGCTCCGATCAACCCGCTCGATATATGCCCGGCCCTTCTCGGTCGAATAGAGCCGCGCCAGATTCTGAACGAGGTATTGTCGGTCTTTCGCACTCACGCCACTCGCCAGCCGCAAGTCCCGCCCGTCTGGATCGACGTACTTCAAAGGATTGTTTCGTGTATAGCCTGTACCTTGGAATGTTCTTGACTCGAATAGTCCAGGAGTTCTCGTTGTTACTTCTGGTAACTTAAGCCGCACGGAACAGACTGACGATATTATCGATGGCTCGATCCGCTTCATGATAGGCGCGCTCCAACCGGCTGTGACGCGGGCAGTAACGTTCATCCGGCCGCCGTTGCAGCTGGCTCCCCGCAACGGGCCCACACAATCGCTGATGAAACAGCAGGAACAGGATCGCCACCCGCTGGCCTTTGGCCGTGAGCCGGTAAGCGTACCGCCCAGGCTCCCGCTCCAGGAGTTGGTGCCCTTTCAGTTTCCGCAAGTCGTAACGCAAACTGTTCAGATTGTATCGTTCGGCGCTGAGCTGGAAGCGGTCCAGGATGGACTCGTGGATTTGCCGCGCGGTCAGGCCGCCTAATGCCGTCGCGGCATGCAACAGAACCTCCAGCAGCCGGATCATCCGCGCGTCTTCGATCCGGATGCCCGGCGTGCGTTTCCCGCCGCAATCCACCGGCAGGGCAATCCGCCGCAGAAGGGAAAACTCCTCGTGCACGTTCAGGTTCTCGGCCTGCTGACCGGCGAAGCGATCCAGCACCTGGAGCAATCGCTGTCGCACGTCGTCCAGATACGCCAGCCCCTTATGCAGCTTGAAATCCCGCAGGTTGTTCGAAGTCACTTCATTGCGCAGAAACGTCGAGTATTTCTCATACTGCTTCACCCAGGCGTGCTTCCAATAAGCGCGAAATACATGTTGACCGTGCTCGATTCCATCCATGATGGTCTGCAGTTTGCCTTTGATCCTGTCCCGGTGGCCTTTGCCGAACGCCCGCCACGACTGTTTTTCTCGTTTCAGGCCGAATCGCTTTCCTTCAACCGCTGGAACTCGCGCTGGGAGGCGGTCGTCAGAATATACCCGTGCTCCTCACCTGAGCGGTGATCATTGATAAACCGTAGAGCCTCATCGTTGTTCGCTCGCACGAAATCGTGCCAGGGACGGCTACTGTCGCATTCGTATCCGCTGTAGTCTCGAACCCCAAGACCTGCCTTCTGAATTTCGAAGAGTTCTACTCCTAAAACGGCGACTTCATGTTCGCTTGCCGCCCGGATGACCTCTAGGACGTCGGGATAGGGGAAGACAAACTCCTCCTCGTTCCGGAGTGCCCTTTGAAGGATCGTGTTTGGCAGAACTGCACTCAGATCATCCATGGCTTCAGTAGTGGGTGTACGTAAAACCCGCGCCTCCAACCTGGATCACCTCGCCAGTGGCATTGTCGATCGTGACAGCCTTTCCGGTAGTGGGATGGACGTAACGAGTTGCAGATGTTCCGCCGCGCAAGCGGTTCACAGCCGGGAAACTCTCACCGCTCTCGAACGCTTCTTGAATCTGTGCTCGCGTCCAGCCCCGAGTCTGCATTTGGCGCAGGATCTTCGGCGAAAGGCGGGCGAGGGCCGGGAACACACGGTTTACGGGAAGTTTCGAGACGGCAAACTCCACAATTCTTGGAGCGAACTGCCCTAATACTGCGCCTCCGACCCCGCCAACCACTGCGTCCACCGCCATCCGCTTCGCAGCATCCTTGATCAGGACATCGGCACGGTTGCCAGCCTCCTGGAGAGCCTCCGCGAGCTTCTCGTTGTAGTATTGTGAGCTGCCAATCTTCTTTTCCGTCTCGCGGTCCAGAATGTTTCCGCCAGCAGTAACAATAATGCTTTTTCCTTGGGCCTCCCGCCATTTGTTCCACTCGTCGTCCGTGACGTCCCGACAATGCCCCTGCGTGTCGCAAACGCGGTAATTCAAACCGTCTGGGTCGGTAAACCGGAGCGGGTTATTCCTGCCGTAACTGTACGCGTTCCAGCTTTGCGGATCATCAGGATAGCTCCCAGCGTTGTCGGGATCCGGCGTCGTAAACCTCCCCTGCCCCCCTGAGAAGTACCTCGCCCCAAAGTAATCCAGCCCCGTCTCCCCATCCCGCTCCTTCCCCGTAAACTTCGCCCTCACCCCCGCCCCGCCATACCCCAGCGCCGCCGTCCGCTCCGCCGTCGCCAGTTCCTCCCCAAACGGCAGATAGTCGTGCCGGCTCGCCACCGCTCCGTTGCCGTCCGTCACCACCCGCGTGCTCCCCAACGGGTCCACCGTCACATACCGCCGCCCCTGCTCCGCGCTCCCCGCCGTACTGTACTCGGCCGCCAACTGCCCCCAGGCGTCGTACACGAAATACGTCGTCGCCACCGTCTCCCCGCTCACCACCGCCCGCACCCGCCGGCCCTCCCCGTCATAGTCGTACGCCGCCGACCCGTTGCTCGCGCTCGCCGCCGACTTCAGCCGGTTCTCCCCGTCGTACCCCAGCGTGAACGGCGGCAGTTGCGTCTGATTCCCCGCTCCGTCATAGCCCACCCCGCTCAGCCGGTTCTCCGCCGTATACCAGCTCGCCCCGTTCGGCCGGTACCCCGTCCACCCCGGCGTGAACCCGCCCTCGCTCGTCATCCACCGGTTGCCATAAGCGTCGTAACCGAAATTCTGATGCGCGCCCCCTTCGCCGATCCCGCTCAGCCGGTTCACCCCGTCGTAGCCGTACTCCTGCGCCACCCCCAGCGGACTGATCTCCTGCCGCGTCACGTTCCCGTTGTTGTCGCCGCACGCTAGCTGCCCGCCCGCGCAGTAGTACAGCGCGATCTTCGCCGCCGCCTCCGGCTGCGTACTCGTCCCCAACCGCATCTCATCCGCCTGCATCCGCGTGTTGTACCGCCACCGCTCGATCAGCCCGTTGCCCAACGTCAGCTCCCGCACCGCCCCGTGCGAGGCGTACTCGATCCCTGTCGCGTACGTCGCCGTCCCCGTCACGCTCGCCACCCGCCCCGCCGCGTCGGCGTTGTATTGCGCCATCCGGCTCGACGGGTACGTCATCGTCTTCAGCCCGCCGTTCCGGTAGTACGTGTAGCCGAACGCCGGCGCCGGACTCCCGAAGACTCGCCCATGCCGTTGACTGTGACGCCGTGCGGGAGATCAAATCCAGCACTCGTCGGCCATCACCCCAGAGGCACATTGAGGTCGGGGCGTTCGAGGGACGAAAGGTCTTTCCGATACCAGTCGAGGAGACGGGTCCCACACCAAGGACAGAACTGGATTCCGACCTGTGAGACTAGGGACACCGGCGAAACCGGATCACTGGTGACCCGCACATTTGGTTCCGTCGCCCTGTACTGCAGAACGAAAAATGCTTGGCCCTCAGGCGACATCGTAGCGAATACACCTAATCCCCGGCGGCCCGCCTCAGAATGCCATCCCTCAAACTGTACGCAACACCATTTCATGGACGCCGCTCCTTTAGTGGAAGAACTTCACCACGAACTCAGTCGCCTGAGGCAGGAACCGAAGTTCAGTTGCGGTGGCGGCCCCCATGCTGGTCGTGGATTCCAGCACCAAGCCCGCTTGCTTCATCACCGAAATGAGACCGCTCGGAATATTCGCAACGAATAGCTGGCCACCGGGTTGAGCCGCTCCAGCTAGCGCCTCCGCGCCTTCGCCGACAGCCGTCGAGAGGGCCCTTCCCGCTTGAGGAGTCTGAGTCAGTCGTGTCACTACCCTGATCGTTGTGCCGCCAGAATTCGCGGCAGCTTCCAGCGTGGCCCTGCTAACCGACCCGTACGCACCTTGAAGCAACATGTCCTGCGCGGCCTTGGCTCCCAATCGGCCCGCTAACCCCCGCCCGAGCGCAAAAGCCCCTCGAGCCGCACCGTAGGCAAGAAGGAGATCTCCAGGCGCGCTATCCATTCGACCGCTCTGTAGGTCGCCGCGCAGAAACGCGTTCCCGTAAACCTGGACCCCCGAAGACTCACCGTTCTCGTTGACTGTGACACCGTGCGACAGATCAAGCCCGGCTCCTTTTCCACAGGGCTTTCCGGGCAGTCCATCGTCACCCTGGCCACCGCCGTCGAGATCGACGCATTTCAGACCCGACGGATCGCGCCGTCGAAGCGGGTTGTTTCGAACGTACGAATAAAGATTCCAACTCTGTGGATCAGACGGAATCTGATCCACAAACGGTCTGTCCGGACTGCCGAACCGCCCCTGCCCCCCCGAGAAGTACCTCGCCCCGAAGTAATCCAGCCCGGTTAGCTGGGTATTCGGGCACACGGTCCGCGCGAGAATGCCTGCGGGCATTCCTGGCGAGTTGCTGCGCCGGTTGCCGTGCCCGTCGTACCCATGGCTGGGGATGGGCGGCACATCGTAGACATAGCTGAGCGGACGTCCTGTCGGCACCATGACCGTTCCGAACCAAGGCCCACCCGGATGTACGCTTCCGTTA
>JAHCHE010000022.1 GCA_026129905.1 Bryobacteraceae bacterium
GAAGACGGGGCGTGGGGCGGCGGGGTCGGCGTGAGCTTTGGCTTCCAGCAGACGGAGGACGGCGGAGACGTCGTGGGGTCGCGGGGCGCGGGAGGTTTCCTGGAGGCGGAAGTCGAGGAGCCAGTCGCGGACGTAGGGGGCACGGAGGGGGAAGATGTGGGCGCCGCCGTCGCCGAAGTGGAAGCTGGCGAAGGGCTGGCCGTCCTGGGAGCGGAAGACGGGGATGTGGCAGGCGATGTCCCAGAGGCGCTGGTACTCGGAGGGGGGGCGGTGGTGAAGAGTGGAAGGAAAGCGTGAAGTGGACATGGTGGAAAGGACTCCTTTTCGGTAATCAAAGCCTGAATTTCAGGCTTTGTGAGATAGTTTAAGGGGCGGCGGTGGCGGAGCGGCGGGGCGGCGAGGGGGAAATGGTTGAGAATTAAGGGGATAATTGTGGGGAATGGGTTGTGACCCGGTTGAAAGCTGTCAGCCGTCAGCGAACAGCCGAGACCGCTGCCGCCACCGCCGTTACAGGATCCACAGGCCGCCGAAGCGGTAGACATACTTCAAGAGACGCCCCTTTTCCGAACCGCACTCCGACGATCAAGCTGCGCCTGCCGATCGTGCCGAGATCGAGCATCCGGAGAAGGCCGGCCGGGTCGTTTACGTGCGGAAAGCTGAGAGGCATTCCCGTGGCATGAAAGAAGCCGCCTTGTCTACAGGACAATGCCCGCCTCGCCCACGATGGCTGGAGAATCGGATCATTGAATCGCGACGGTCACCTGCTGTTGTGCAGTGTCGGCCTGCCCCACGGTCACCACTAGCGGCTGCGGTCCCGAACCGATGTCGAGGGGTACCCTCGCATTGATCTGGAACATCCCCGCCACCTGGTAGGGAGCGGGGCCGGCGTACTGGATAGCGGCCGGGCGCCCGCCGATGGTGACCGAGACCGCTGCCGTCAGGGCGATCCGGACTGAGCTGCCAAGAAAGATACTGCCCTCGAGAAACGGTTCCGTCCACAGTCCGCCGCCGGTGCCGAACATCGTGATCACGCTCCCCTTTGGGGCCGGGTTCTCCACGCTGTTGAAGCTGATGCCATTGTTGATGATGGCGCCCTGTCCGCGGCCGTTCCCGGTCGCCGTGAAGATCCCCGGCGCGGTCTCCGCGAGCGGCACGCTGACTGCGGGCGCGTTCGCGCCGTCGTGCCGGACCAAGATCTCCACCGATTTCTCGCCCACTGCCCAGGGGACGACGGCGTTGATCTGGTTCGTGCTGACGTACAGCAACGCGCCCGGCACGCCGTTAAAAGCGACGGTGCTGTTGCCCAGAGTGGTCGGGTAAAGGCCGCCGGAATCGAATTGCGAGGAGACCGGGGGCGTGCCCAGGTACTCGCCAAAGATGGACACCACCTGACCCGGGGCGAGCGGGCCGGGTTGGAGCGTCGCGGCGTTCGTGACGTGGCTGACGTTCGGCGGCGGCCGCCGGCTCAGCGTCAGTTCCACCGTCGTCGAGGCACAGGGAGGCGTCGAGCCGCAGGTTTCGCCCGGTTTGGCGAACCACATGAATTCCCGGTAGCGGCCGGCGGGCATGTATGGAACCACGTTTGGATTCAGTCCGACCACCACGACAGCCGGGGTGACCCCGCTCGGCGGGGACACCACGAGGAACTCAGACACTTCCGGAGAAAGGCCGGCAAAATGGGAAAGGCCGGCAAACTTGAACGGCACCTTCTCACCGCCCAAAGCGGTGATTGCGAGCTCCGTAAACTGTGGCGCCAGACTGAGGGAGTCCGCGCTTGCCATGAATTGAAGAAAGCCCTTCGAAATGATAAGACTTTGGCAGTTGCCGTGGTGCGCTATCATGACGAGCCCACAAGCCACCGTCAGCGAGCGCAGCGCGTTGCGTGCAAGATTCATTGTGAGCTGCCTCCAATCACCCTGAGAGCTACGGTCGGGGGTGTCTGCCCTGGCTGCGCGAATACCGGTATCTGGAGAGCGCCCGCCGGCAACGGTGTTCCCGCCGCATCGCCTAGCCGGAAGTACGAACTGTATGCCACGATCTTCACAAGGGAATTGAAAGGAACCACCACTTGATAGCTTCTTCACTTTGAATCCTCCGAGACTAAAGGTGCGGGCTGGAACGAAAGGGCATCCGTTGGCACCCCGAGCAACAGGCGCGCGCCAGGCTTCCGCCCTTCATCTTGAGATAGAAGGCCCGCGGGATCGTCGATGCGGATCGGCAGCGCCGCCCCTTTCGTCAGCACCATGGTAACGCTCGCGGCTGGTTCCTCTGCGGAGAGAGTCACCGTGGGCGGCTTGAGCCCCCACACGCACGGATTCAGCCAAGTGCTTTTCGGCGCTTGCACGCAAAGCCGGTAGTCACCGTCGCCCAATCCCACGAACCGAAACGCCCCGCCGGCGCCGCTCACCGCTCTCCATTCGATCTCTCGGACTCGCCCCTGTGCGTGCGGCGGCAGCAGATGTAAGCCCACCTCTCCGTCGCGCCATTGCCCGTTTAGGCGGTGGCCGGCGGCCTGCTCTCCACGGGGCCCCCTCGGACTGCGTTGGACGAGGGAGTTGAACGGGACTGCCTCCGCGTCCCCCACCACTACTGAAGCGTCAGGCCGCCGAATCGATAGGTGTACTTCCACACGTGTTGTCCGCCGAGAGAAAGCCCGGTCGCGGAAAGTGCGGGTATTTGCGCCGGATCGGGGGTCACTTCCAGGATGATTTCCGCCGTTTCTGCCGGCCTCGGCGGGAGCGAAGAAGGGTCGACGGTCGCGGCGCCGCTGGAGGCTCGCGCTTGGGTGGAGTTGTAAATGTCTAGTACTCCAAAGTGGTTCACCAGCTTCAGGGTCACCCACGCGTCGGGATCGCCACCAGTCCAATTGACGGTGAGGAGCGGCCCATGGGTACTCACGATCGTTCCGGGCGGGAACGACGAGGTAACGTTGATGCCGGAGCCGATCCGCAGGCTGGACTGAAACGCCCCCACGCCGGCGCCGCCGCCGGCCGTGACCGTGAACGAACCGGGCCGGATGGTCCCGTTCGGCAGCACGGCGCGATAGACCCGCCGCCCCTCGACCATGACCGGCGCGGCTTCCGCCGGCCCGAAGCCGGGCCCCTGGAAGCTCACCGTCCCGGCTTCGAGGCTCGTGTAGCCGGGCAGTGGGCAAACTGGACCAAACAGATCAATGGCCCTCGTACGGCCACTCCCCTCCCGGAACTCCACCGGCGGGGGCGGCTGTTTGCCCGGGGAGGCGTCGAACGAGGCGGTGAAGGTCTCGGTGGCGCCGGCTGGCTCCATCCCACTGGCTTCCGTCCTTTCCCACGTGATCACTCCGTAGGCTGCCGTGGGGGGGTCGAGGCAGGCTCCTCCGCCTTTGCGGATACTGATCGGGACCGGCTGGCTCCGGCCGTTCGTACTGATCATCAGGGGAACGCCGCAGCCCTCGCGAACGGTGTCAGGGATCCGGAGATTCACCTGGTCCAGGCCGACGAAGCCTGGCGCACGACCTGCCCAGGAAACCTTGGTGAACGGGGTTGGCGGGAGGAGCGTCGATGGGAGCTCGAACAGGGCCAGGTACGTGGACCAATTCAGCGCCAGCGACGGAGGATCCGAGGGGGCGGGAGCGCCGTCAGCCGGCGGATTGTAGAAACCTATCAAGCCGGTGCCATAGACCCCAAGGTAATCTCCGGGCGAAGCACTGCTGAAGGGAGAGTTAAGTGACACGCTGCCGTCGGCGGCCACGTTAAACACGGCCCCACGGCCGCAGCCACTGCTATCCAGTGTGAAAATACCGAATCCTTCCCCGTTGTCGAGATCCAGCGGATACGGATCGCTCATCCCCGCAGGAGTCGTGACGACCATCTCGGCCTCCCAAAATGGGGGAGGGTAACGGGAGGGAAGCTGAAGATTGATCTGGTTCGGCGAAACGAAGAAAAGGGGAGCCGGGACTCCGTTTACCGTCACCGATGTGCCGCCCAGATTGGCGGGGAGCGGAAGAGAGTCGGCGGATTGGGTAACTGTGGCGAGATTGCTGCCGAAGACCGAAACGATGGAACCGATCGCCACCGCTTTGCGCGAAAGACCCCCGGTGGCATAACTCGCGGCGTTCACTACGCCGCCGGGAGAGATGACGGGTCTTTGCCCGCAAACGACCGCGGCCGCCGCGAGAAGGATCAGGAACGGACGCATTGGCGTTCACCTCCTACGGAGACTGCGGATCCCGCCCGCTAATGTTCAACGTGAACACCTGGTCCTGCCCGGCGACCGCCTCGAACGGAATTCTTCCGCCCGAATTATCCACCGGCAAGCCTCGCGTATCCGTCAACGTCACGTGCCGGCTGAACACCCACAGCTTCAGCGGCAGGCCGGCGGGAATGCTCATCTGGTAGTCGCGGCCACTCTCGTCGAAGCGCGCAATGGCGGCGGCAAGAAAGGCGCCCGTTCCAAACACCACTCCAACGATGAGGTTCGGCGCCCAAGACGCATCATCCTTCTTTACTGGGGGCACAAGAACTACCGCAACCAGAGGAGCGGCCACGCCTCCCACCCAGACACGGACGCCGGCTAACTCAGCCGGCAAGGGGAACGTCGCAGTACGGACGGCTCCTTCAATGTCTGCCAGCCCCGTGCAGAAAACAGCCGCAATCGAACCTCTTGGGGGCAAGCCGGGTTCGAGGCTGGCCCCAGAGGTGACCACCACGTCGCGGATTTCGGCGTGGACGGGAACATCGCTTCCGGCCAGGAGGACCAGAATGAGTAAGGTATATCGCATAGTGTCAGCGTCCAACGCCTACCCGGACTGGAATCACCGCCGGGCTGCTCAAATGGACATTGACTTTCACGCTGCAGAGGACACAGGATTCTCTTTGCAGGAATACTAGCGGATTGGGGCCGCCGGGCACAGACCTCGGCACGATGAAATTGATCTGGTACACTCCAATGCTTCCGGGGCTCAGGCCCATAAACAGCCTCTCAGCTACTGCCCTAGGCTGATCGAGCGTTGCGCCAGCCCCGATGATCAAGTAGTACACCTCCTCGGTGTTCTGGATCATGTACTCCGGCACAACGGCAAGAGGATGGTACGGTGCCGGTTGGCCAGTGGGGACCGCCGGCCGCGTGCCCGGCATTCCACTCAAATAGGCAATGATGACCTCACCGGGGCTGGCTGGATTCTCCGGCGTTACCAGCGAGTAGTCGGCGGCGTGCTGAAACACCCCGTAGTTGGTCCCCGGCAGGCGGAAGAAATCTCCTGGCGTCGAGAGCCGCAGCGGCGCACTGACGGTAGCCTGGTTCCCTTTCTGCTCGACCACCACCTCCGCGTCCTGGTCGCCCAAGAGAGCCTCCATGGGGACCTGGATGTTGACCTGCTGATACGCACTGAAGGACGCCACCGCAAACAGAGGAGCGGCCGCGCCTCCCACGCGGACGCGAACGCCGGCTAACTCAGTCGGTAACGGCACTGCGGCGGCACTGACAATGCCGTCGATGCCTTCCAACCCCGTACAGAAAACAGCCGCTATCGATCCCTTGGAGGGCAAGCCGGGTTCGAAACTGGCCCCGGAGGTGACCACCACGTCGCGGATTTCGGCTGTCGCTGTCAGGCAGGTTCCGATCAGCAGAGTGGAAACCGCGAGCCTTCGAATCGGAAACCGCATTATACAACCCCCTCTCTCGGGCGTACTGGTATGTGGCACGGCGGATGTCACCGGACCCCGCCCGCCACGCCGCGGAGCTTCACGACAATGACTCGCGCTGGCGGGCCTGTCGGGGCGAACGGCGGACGCACGATGGGCCTGCCGTCTGAAGGCGCTTTCTCGACGGGGAGCACCAGCCGCAACTGCGTAGACCAACCCTTCTCGTCGATCGCCGTTCCATCATTGTCAGCGAGCAGAAAGGCAGCGCTCGAGACCGTCAAGGTGAAGTCGGTGTCTGGCGGCGCCAGGCTGCAATACTCATACTGGCGTTCCCCTGTCTGGACGGGCAGCAGGGGCCGCAATACAGCGGCGTCGGCGGTGATCAGGGCATTGACTGGCACTAGCGGCACGGGACCTGATTTCGACACCTGCGACGCGAGATCTTCAGGGTCATACACTCGAACGCAGAGACGGGCTCCCTTTTGCAGCCGGATATCCACCGGTGGACCGCCGGGGGAGACGCTTTTCAGCGAGCCCTGCGGCCATTGGCACGGGTCAAGATAGTCCCCCGGGTGATGGACACACAGATGGTAGGATCCCAGGGGGAGGCCGTCGAAACTATAGGTCCCGTCGGACTGGCTTGTGGCCCGCTGGATCGTTGGGCCAGTTGGGGAAAACGCTTTCGGCGCCTCGGCGGCGATTACGGTTGCGCCGGCAACCGGCACGCCCGACGCATCGTCCAGGATCTTGCCCTTTATCTGCGGGTATCCTGGGAGCGCACAACAAAGCCACACCAGGACACCCGAAATCGGTGCTATCAAGCGGCTGGTCATTGATGTCCTCCAGTTCAGGATCGAGGCCCGGAACTTACGGCCCCGGCACAATCGTCAGGTTGTAACCCGGCGAGGGTGTGCCGGAGTAGCCGTTCCGGACGTAGAGCGTCCACTGGCCGGGCGCCGCTCTCCCCTGCAGACCGGCATTAATCTGAAAGTGCGAGAGATCCCAGTAGTCGGGCTGACCGGCGTACAGCCAGACATCGCCGTAACCCGGCCGCGTGAGCTGAATGCTGTTGCCGCCCGTGCGCGAGAAGCCGTTTCCCCACACGATGATTCCACCGTTGGCGTAGATGGTGCTGCCGGAGCCAAAGTTGGTCACCGCATTGACGATCGGTCCGGCGCCGATATTGACCGTGGCCGAAGCGCTCGCCGGTGTGCCGGCGCCGTTGTTACCGGTCACCGTCACCGTGAGAGGTCCTGTGACGACGGCGGGAGTGGCATCCGTGAATGCGCAACTACCTGCCAGTTCGGTGCTTGAAACGGGAAACGGTTTTTGCTGATCCGGCCTGCAGGAATAACTCGGCCCGTGGCCTCGGTTCAACGAGAGAGAAGCCACATCAGCGGCGGTCCAGGTCACTGTAACTGGCTGTCCCAGCGTGTAGTAGTTGCTGGTCGCGGTCAGCGAGACAATGGGAGGCGCCGCGTTGAGCTGGCTCGGGCAACTCAGCGAACCATTCAGGTAGTAGGATCGCAAAACCGACCAGGCAGGCTTGTCACCGTAGCTCTCACTTTCATATGCCAGTCCCCAGTACAGAACCCAGGCGCGATCAAGAGCGGCCCAGAAGCTTGCCCAAGCCGGGTCATTCCACATCGCCTGGGGATCGTAGAGCGCCCAGTAGGCGAACTTCTGGATGCCGGCGGCGGTGTAGCTGCAGAGCGCGTTGTTGAGCCACTGGGAGTGGCCCGAGACGGTGGTGGTCGGCGTTTGGGCGTCCCCAAAATAGGGTATGTTGTTGGTAATTGATTAGCGACCTTCTTGGCTCAAGTGGACTCGGGCAAGGGCTTGGGAAGGCGCAGCAGCAGACGGAATGTTTTTTGCGACGGAGGCGCTGCCTTCTTGACGGCGGTTCTCGCCACGCTGGTAAAGGCGGCAAAGTAGCTTCGGCCCCGCGCGTGTTCTTCGAGCAGTGCGACACCTTGCGGGCGATCGCCGGTCGTAGCGCCCGTTCCGCCCGGTTGTTGGTGGGCTCGACGTCCGGGTGGTGGAGAAACGTCAGCACGCGGCCTGATCATGTTGCAGGCCAATGCCGTCCAGCAGCCGCTGATTGTCCGGATCCCGCAACCGGCGGATGCGCAGGTGACGAGTGAGTTCCTGCTCGATCCGGTTCACCTCGGCCCAGAACCATGGCCTTGCCTGCCCGCCGGTCGCGCCAGAGTTGATTGGCCTTGTTGCAGCAGTGTTTCAACCGCGCGCCGAACGCTTTCGCCGGGGCGCCGCTCTTGCTGGCCACCACCTCCGTCACGTTCCCGATCAGATGCGACAAGCACTTGCGCGTTTCACCCCGCTCAACCTGCCGCGTTGTAGCTGGGTCCGCGATCGGTCACCAGCGTCCCGCCGTAGTCGCCGGGCACCAGCTGCCGCACCTGTTCGTTAGCATGGCGCCGAACTTGATACACCGTTTGCTCGTCATACGAAGGCCATCAGAAACGCGCTCTCCCCGTCGACGCGCCAATCGGTCGTCGGTAGTAAACGACCGCTGTTCCGCACTTGCTTCCGCAGCCGCCGATAAGCTTGGCCGACGGCTCCGCTCGCTGCTTCCAGCGTCCTGCGTGATCGCGCTCGAGGTCAACGCGGATCCCTGTCATCTCCGCAAGATCGCCGGCAGCCTCCGCACCGGCACGCCATGGCCGTAGTGCAAAGCGCATGGGCCATCGCCGGAGACGATGGGCGGTGGCGCCGTGCTGATCCGCGGCGACCTCCGATGTTGCCGGCGTAGCGGTCCGCTGGCTGCAGCGCCGGCACCGGCACACCTGGATCCGGAACACGCGGATCACCGGCTGCGGCCGAGGCAAGGTCGGTCACCGACACGTTTTCGGCCGCCTCTCCGCTTCCAACGCCTGCCACACCAGCGACACAAGGCATGAGCGACGGCACATCCACCGGCGGATGATTTGGCGCGGCCGCTGGTTGCGCGCGGCGGCGGAATTCTCCTTGCCCGGGCTTGCGTCCTGGTTTTTGGGGGTTCGGTTTCCGTTTGCCCTTCGAGAACGGCGCGGCGCTGCGGTGTTGTTGAGGAAAAGCAACTGCTCCACCAGTTGACGGAGTTCCTCGTTCTGGCGGAGCAGTTCATGGATGAGGCGGATCAGCCCCGCTCGATCCAAAGCCTCCAGATCATCCACCATAAAACATTCATTAACACCATTTTATGGCTGGCAAGTCCCGTGCGAAATCGCGCGAGATTCGGAAACGGACACCCTGCGCCGATGACGGCGAGAAAGTCGCTAACCAGTTACTGTTGTTGCCATTTGGCGACGGTGCGAGCGATGACGAGGTGGCGAACTCCGCCACGAAGATCTTATTCGCGGGCACGGGGATCCCACCGGCGACATACCCGTTGGAGAGAGAGTTCAGGGCCGGCCACAGGTCCCAGGAGTTCGGCTCATACAGCAGCATCATGTAGATGTCGGGATCCTTCGCATAACCGTATGCCGCCGTGAGCAGGTCTCGCCATGTTTTGGCCGTCTGTTGGGCATACCGCCAGTCCCAGGTATAGCCGGCATTTCGCGCTGTGATCGTACCCCAGGGGATCTCACCACGCGGGTGGGCGCCATCCACGAACTGCGTGTCCACCATGTCCATCCCGCTGTTCACCCCGATTAGACCGAGCACGCCCGGAGAAGGAGAACTGCTGACAGCGATGTCGTCTACGCCCTTGTACGCCAGTTTTGAGAATACGCTCCAGTCGTTTTCCGGATGGCCGGCAATCGCCCCGACTGAGTAGATCAGTCCCCACATCAGCACGTTCCGGTATCCCGGAGTCAGATACTGGATGAATGCGCCGGCCCAGGGGATGAAGTTCTGCGCGATCGTCTCCGGGGGAACCCTTTGAGCTGGAGGCAGATTCAGCGTCGAGGTTACATATCCGCTGACGAAGTGGAGCGCCACAAATAGACCTTTGTTCTGCGCCTTTGACACAAATTCGCCCAACGCTTGCCATTGGCCATTGGGGGACAAGTTGGGCGAGGAGGGCGCGCTCAGGAAGCCAGCCGGCTCATTCGGAGCAAGCGAGCGGAGGATTTGCTGATCCCAGAGATAGAGGTGCAGCAGGTTAAAGCCGTTCTGGCTCAGCCAGGCGAGGTCGTCGTCGACCATCTGGTAGACGTACTTCCCTGCCGTGGCGTCCCAAGCGTTCCAATCATAGAGCATTCGAAAGTACGTGTGCCTTCGCGGAGAGTAGTTGATTCCTTTCCAGATAGTCGGAACTACATTTCGGCTTCCCTTGGTCTGCCAACCGCTCGATGCGCCCGTGGAATCAGAGCGCCTGCATGTAGATGTTGTTTGCTCCACCAAGAGAACTCCTGAATGCAACGGTAAGGTCTAGCGTGAGGTTGTTACCGCTAGCCTCGTGCTCCCGCCGGCAGATCGTGCACTGAGTGTTACCGAATTGGTGCTGATCGTAAGGGCTGAGCCATGCGGTGCCAGTGTCATTGTAAAGAGAAATATTGTTGACGCACGGTCGTACCGGAACGAGCAAGCGGTTGCCTCACTCGGGGTTGGGCTGAAGGTCCATAACAGATGTCAGGTCGGTGTACCCAATGGGGTCCGAATAGGTAAATTGAAATGTCTGCGGCCCAAGTCCTGTCCCTGTGGAGGGGCTCACCGGGATACGGCCGAGGGCGGATGAGGCCCAGCCGGCACCGTCCACGTCCCCTTCGGCTGCCAGCTGAGGTCAGACCGGCGTTGTCCTGGGCGAACAGATATCAGTTTCGTCCCGAAAACGTAACGGGGCCTGAAACGTGACGGGAACCGTCAGCGTAAGCTGGTTGCCGGCGCTGCTCGCCGACGCCCCCGTGCCGCTAATGCTGCACTGCGAGCTGCTCGCCGTGCCGGAGGTTCCCGGCGCGAAGTTGCCCAGCCAGCCTGTATCCCCGTTGTTCCTCAGGTACAGCCGGTTGGAAGCCCGGTTGTACCGGATGTAGCAGGCATTCGGGTAGGAGACGGCAGTATTGAAGAGGGCATACATCTCCGCCAGATTTCTTAGAATAGCCGAGCGAACTGTGAGGCCTTCCAGGTGAACGCCTGCGAGGCTGCCGCCGCTGGAGGGTGAGGCGGATCCGCCGTGGGCGGGTTCTGGAGCCACAGGCGCGAAAGGTGGCGCGGCGCTGCCGGCGGCGTGGAAGCCCGACTCAACTGGATGCAATTGCCGGCGACAAAGTGACGCTGGCGCTGCTGATAACGACGCTGTTTGCCTTCACGGCATTGTTGTCGGGAAAGTTATGCGTCCCGGAAGTGAGGGTCTGGTTGGGTACAACGAAGGGATTGGAGCACTGGGCGGCCCCCGGAGCGGCGCCAGCAGGTTCCCGGCGACGAGGCAGAGTCCGAACCGGACCACGGCGGCGGCGCCCACGCAATGGCGACGGCGTTGGCATGGCGGCTCCCTACCGGCCTGCCGGGGCGGCGGCTACGGGTCTCCCCAGCTTGCGCCACGCGGCGGCGAAGTTCCCTGACCTCCCGGTCCTGCCGGATCAGGTGGGAGCGTGAGTTCTTCGACCTTGGCCAGCAGCCGGGCTTGCATGTCGCCCACGCCGATGCCCTGTTGCTCGACTTCAGCCTGGGAGGGAATGTCCGGCAGATGGCGGTGCGCCTGACGCGCTGACTTCGCTCAACGGCCGAAGGTAGCTGGGACGGAAGACGTAGTCCGGCCATCCGGTATTGGTGACGATGACCTCCTTGGCGCTGATCACGCCGTTGACGGCGAGCTTGTACTGCGGGTTGCCCGTTCCGATGCCGACGTTGCCGGAGTCGGTGATGCGCATTTTCGGACCAACTGCCGGCGGTCAGGTTGGTGGCGCTGCCGAAGCGCAGGAGGCGTTGCCGTTGCCGCTCCGCCAGATGACGGCGTTATCGGCCCACACAACTGCACGAATCCGTTGTTGGTTTGCCAGGCCGCCAGATTGCCGACGACTTGGAGCATGGTGGACGGCTACAGAGGTTCCGATCCCGACGGTACTGTTGGTCCAGAGTGGATTTGTGCTTCGGTCCACCGGCCCCAGGCGGGGCGCGCGGAGGCCATCCAGGCGAGGCCAAGCCAATCAGTAATTTGCGCGGGGGCCATCGATGAGAATGTCGGCATGAGCAACTCCGAAGTGAATCGCATTGTAAACGGACAACAACATCGTAAATTACGAGATGCGTAATGTCAAGAGAATTTTTATTTTAATGTTGACGAAAAAGAAAAGTTGTACAACGATTTATTCCGGTAAGGAAATAAATCGGGATGGGGGATCGGCGATAAAGGAGGGAGCCGGTGGGAGACGGTTGGGCCGGGCCGCGGGGTCGAGCCTTTGTTGCCCGAAGCGCGGGAATCAGGTTTGTGCCCGCCGCGCACTGCGACGGGAACAAAGCTCGCGAGCTCTGGGCCTCCCTGGTCGAAGCCGGCTGGAAGCAGTTGAACGGCTATCTAAACAAAGCGGCAGACCTTGAATCGCGCCTCGAACGCCTGGCCCGGTCCGTCATCGGCGCCGGCAGCGTCTGAACGCGAGTCACAGGAATCGCTTTTCCAGCATCACCGTTAGACATTCAACTGCTTTCCTGCCGTTAACCTCACAAGACCGCCGATCGCAAGTCAAGAGCACACAACCGCGCTCGTGTGGGGACAACAGGACCGCCTCGCCGGAGGCCTCATCCGGCAGGTCTTTACGCGAAAGCGTTACTTCGTGAACCAAGCTGTTCGAGCAAGCAGCCCAGATCCTCAGGCAAGCTCATCTTCAATTTTGGCGAGGACTTCGGCAATGTCTGGCTGGCTCCGGCGGGATAGCTTCGCATCCAGACCTCGGCTCAAGTAAACTACCGGAATGCCGCACCCGTTACAGTACGACCTTCTGGGAGGGTTTCAGACGGCGCGGCCGGCGAACCCGGTCTATTGTCACCAGGAGTTCCTCGAAAAACTCGCCGAGCACGCGCGCGACGGGGTAGGGAAGCGGACGACGCTGCTGCTTCAGCGGCTGGCCGTCGATCCCTCGCGGCTCCACTACAAGGCGACCCATGGCGTCAATCGCGGCTGGCGGAGGTCCCGGCTGGGAGGGGGCGGCGGAAGCCACTTCTACGCCTGGTGGACGCCAAAGGGAGCGGCGCCGCTGAAGGAGGCCCCCGCCTTCCAAGACGCTCCGGACGGCGCCCTATTTCTGCGGGACATCCGTCATCACGACGACCACGCCCCGCTGAATCCGCAGTCGTTCACCGACCATTACCTGCCGATGACGGTCCGCGACCTGCGGCGCGAGGAATACAGCCCGGCGCCCTGGACTTCGGGGCAATCCCGGTTCGCGTCCGCGCGGCAGCCGGTCCGCATTCTCAAGGGCCACCCCGGCTCGGGAAAAACGACCGCGCTGTGGCACGCCGCCGACCAGACGGGCGCGGAGAAGGTGCTCTACGTCACGTATTCCCGCGATCTGGCCGCGCTGGCGCGGGATCATTTCGACCGGTACTGCTCGTCGGAGCGCAGCTTTCGCGTGGTCACCTTTTCCGGACTGGTGCGCGAAATGCTGCCGGTGGACGGAACTCCGGCCGCCGACCGAGAGGTCCGGCGCCAGTTTCAGCGCGCGCTGGGCGTGTTCCACCGGGGACTGGGACCCTGGACGGACAGTCCGGCGGCGCTCTACGACGAGATGCACGCGCACCTGGTCGGAGACGCGCTGCCGGTGGCCGTGGGGCGATTCGCCTCCAGCGCGGTTCCGAGAGTCCCGGAATGGGAGTACCGCGCCAGGAGAAAGGACACGCTCGGCTCGGCGGCGGTGGGCTCGGTTCTGGACGTCGCGGTGCGCCTGGAGCGGGAAGGGCCGCTCGCCCAGCGCTTCTTTCCGGAACTGGCGCTGGCCTGGGATGCCGTGGCGCGCCTCCGCGGGGGCAGTGTTCCGGCCGGCCTGCTCGACTACGACTGCATCGCCGTCGACGAGTGCCAGGACCTCACGCCGATCGAGGCGTACATGCTGGTGGAAATCGCGGCGCACGTGCGCAGCCGCCGGCGCGGCCCGGTCCCGGTGCTGTTCGCGGGCGACGAGGCGCAGACCGTGCGGCCCACGGATTTCGAATGGGGTTGGCTGAACGACCTGCTGCACTCGCGGCTCGGCGCGCCGGCGGAGTTCAAGCTCTCGGTGAATCTTCGCAGCCCGCGGCGGATTGCGGAAATCGTGAACCGAGTGTGGGATCTCTACTCCCACATCGAGAAGCGCGACCGGCCCAGCGGCGCCGGCGTCGCGGAGATCGACGACGACGCCACCGACCAGATTTACTACTGCGTCGCGGTCGCCGGGGCGGAACTCGACCAGCTCCTGGAGAATCTGTCCACGCGCGAGGGGCTGGCGATCATCACGCTGGATAACTCGGTTCCGGACTTTGTGCCGGAGCGCCTGCGGCCGTCGGTGCTGAGCGTTTCCGAGGCCAAGGGACTGGACTTCCATTCCGTGTGCGTGCTCGACGCGGGACGGCAGCTTGACCGGATCATCCGGGACCAGAAGCCCTCCCGGACCGGCTGGGATATCGAAGACTTGCGGAAGCGGCTTGCGATCGATCAGCTCCGCGTGGCGCTGAGCCGGCCGACCGAGCGGCTGCTGTGGATCGACGTGAGTCCGGACAGCGAGATTGTCCGCCAGAGCGTTCGCTTCCTGGGCGGCAGCGGGGGAGGCCCGGTTTCCCCGTCGATTCCGGCGGCGGTCCTCACGGCGCTCGAGGAAGACCAACTCGACCTGGAGGAGCGCGTCCAGCGCTGCCAGACTGACGCCCGCCAGTACCTGGAGGTGCGGCCGGAGATCGCCTGGTCGCGCGCGCAGCAGGCGGTCACGCTGCTCGGAAGGCCCGACAGTCCCGCTTGCGTCACGGACGAAGCCCTTCGAAGGGCGGCGCATCTTACGCTGGCGGAAATCTGCATCTGCCTTGCCATGCGCGGCGCAAAGCTGCCGGCGGAGTTGGGGCGGCCGGACCTGTTCGACCACGCGTGGTGGGCGGCGTCGTCGGCCGGTCGCCGCGGCATGGCGGCTGTGATCAAAGAGATTGAGACGGTCGAGCGGGCCGCCCCGGCGTCCCGGCTGAACGCGGTGGTGCACCTCTCCCAGACGCTGCCGGCTCACCGGGCCGAACTCGAAGCGTGGCTGCTGATAGAGGTTCAGAGCCGGAGCAGACAGTGGATCGGCGAACTGGAGGCGGCGATGTTCAGCGCGGAAAACGCCGGCGTTCTTCTGCGGATTTTGCCGCCCTTCTACGAGGCGCTATCGGTACCTGACGCCGCGGCGAGGGTCGCTCTGTTGCGGCAACGGGCCGTCGAGATGTTCATGAAGGAAGGCCGGCACGCCGAAGCGCTGGCCGTGATTCGTGGGTCGCCGGAGAAGAACCTCCGGCTGGAGGCCGTGTGCCTGGAAGGAATGGGCGACTACGTCGCGGCCGCGGCGAGCTACCGCGAGGTGGGCGATCGGAAAGAGGCGCTGCGTTGTTACCGGCTGGCGCCCGATTTCGACGCCGCGCTGGCGCTGGTGCGGGAGATCGGCGATCATCCCGCCGCCGAGTCGCTGGAATGGGTGGCGCGCCTGCGGGCCGTGATCGCCGAGCGGCCGGAAAAATTCACCCGCACGATGTTGCCCTCGGAGAAGAAATTGCTTCAGGACCTGCTGGAGAAGAGCCTGGGCGTGGCCCGCCGCACGCCCGCCGCGCGCAAACCCGCGACCAAGCGCGCCGCCGTGAAGAATACCCCGACGCCGCGCAAACGCGCTCTTCCGAAGCCGGGATAGGCTCCGGCGCGGGCGGCTCAGTTCTTCGAGTACGCCAGTTCGCCGTCGAGGAACGTGCGCAGCACTTCGATCGATTTCGTCGCGGGATCGAAGTTGAACTCCACCAGGTCGGCGCGTTCGCCGGGCGTGAGACCGCGCTGCCGCGAGGCGATCCGGGCGACGCGAGCCGGGTTCTGCGTGGCGGTGACGAGCGCCTGGGGCAGGGAAATGCCCGCCATCCGCATCATGTTCTCGATGCCGCGATCCATGCGCAGCGCCGAGCCCGCCAGGCGGTCGCCTCCCACCAACGTGACGCGATCGCCCGGGTGTAGTTCGATCTCCACCTCGCCGATTTTGAAGCGGCCAGGCTGGCAACCGGCCGGCATGACCGCGTCGGTGACCAGGATGCTGCGCTCGATCCCCTTGGCGCGAATCGCGGCTTTGAGGAAGGCTGGCGGCAGGTGAATCCCGTCGACGATGAAGCCGGCCGCCAGGCGATCGTCGGAAAGTTGGTCCCAGATGTAGTTGGGGTGCCGCCGGATCATCGAGTGGGCGCCGTTGCCCAGGTGCGTGGACATGGTGGCGCCGGCGCGCACCGCGTCGTCCAGTTGCGCGGTGGTCGCCTTGGTATGGCCGATACTGACGACGACGCCATGGCCGACCAGCGTCTCGATGTAGCGCGGCGTCTCCGGCCACTCCGGGGACACCGTCACCAGCCGGACGTTCCCCTCGGCCGCCTCCTGCCAGCGGAGGAACTCCTGGACGTCAGGCGGCCGGACCCATTCGCGGGGGTGCGCGCCGCGTGGGCCGTCTTCGGGCGAAATGTGCGGCCCTTCGACGTGAAAGCCCTCGATCGCGCGGCCATCCCGCAGGGTACGCCGCGCCGCCGCCATGTTGCGAAGCGCGCCCTCCATCGTCGCCGGCGGTCCGGTAATGATCGTCGGAAGAAACCGCGTTACCCCGGTAGAGAACAGTACTCCCAGCGATCGCTCGATCTCGTCCAGTGGCGCGCCGGGAAAGTTATAGTCCACGCCCGCGAACCCGTTCACCTGCAAGTCGATGAAGCCGGGCGCGATGTACGGGAGAGACTCGACTCCGGCGATCAGCGCGTCCACGGATTGGATCGCGCGCTCGAATGCGATGGCCACCTGCGAACCGGTGGCGGCGTCTACGCCGACGGTAGTCATGGGTATCTTTATCCTAATTTCTCACATCGCCGGGGCGCGCGAGCGGCGGCGTGCGGGCGGCCTCGGGGCAGACCGTCAGCTCAGGTTGAACTTCCGCCAGTCGATCTTCGCGTCGTCGAATTCCCCCAGTCCGAGAGCGCCGGCGATTTCGACGTGTTCCGGCTGCATGCGGTAGAACGTGCTGTCCTCATCCGCGGGCGCCTCGCCCACCGGCCGCATGCCAACCTCCTTGCGCTTTTCGTCGATGATCCGCCAGCCGATTTTGTCGAGCGCGACCGGGTCCGTGGCGAAGTACATCGTGTTGTGATGCCACATGTACTTTCCCACCTTGCCGCCGGGCCCGCCGTGATAGGCCGCCTTGACGCCATCGAGGATGTGCAGAACCACCTTCGCGCGGATCACCGGGTGATCGACGATGGAGGGAATGAACGTCCCGCACGTATTCAGCGTCGGGCTGGAGTGGCTGCGGCTGACATTGTTCACCAGGCCGTGCGACATGTTCTTCAGCGCCAGCGTGACGCCGGCCGACTGGTGATGCTTGATCACGCACAGGTTGATCATCTTGTTCACGTCCTTGGTGAGGAACTTCGCCACGTAGGAGCGCCGGTGGTGCGCGTCCGACGGATTGCCCTTCGGCAGCACCAGCGCCATTTCCACGTACTGGTCCGCGTCATAGCCGTCCATGTCCAGTTGCAGTTCGTGAAACTTGCCGGTCGCGTAGGTCCATCGCACGCCTTCCGGAAGCCATTTGTCGAAGCCGGCGCTCAGAAACGACTCGCGGTAGCGGTCGTAGGCGACGACGTCGGCGGTCTTGATGCCGGCCATCTTCAGCCCTTCCAGGATCTCGGCGAAGACCTCGGGCGCGGAGATGACGTGCGGCGCCCCGACCGGGTTCAGCTTCACGCCGACCACGTCGCCCGGAGAAAAGAAGGCGCGCCACGCATCGGCGGGATTATCCGCGCCGGTAAGCTCCATCATGCCCTTGCGCATCATCTGCCGGACCGGCTCGCGCCGATACTGGTCCGAAACGATGCTGCCCGGATGGTGAACCGAGACGACGCGCCCGGGATAGGGACCCGGAATGCCCAGCTTAGAGGACGCCGCGGCGCCTTGAACAGCGCGCCCGGCCAGCGCGGCGGCGAGACCGGTGGTCAGGAATTGCCGGCGGTGATGTTGCATGCGGTTGCTCCCTCTCGAGTGATGAACCCATTGTAGTGCACGCCGCGTCCCCGGCGCGCCGCAGCGACATGCGTGAGAGAATCTGTTTTATCAACAGACCGTCCACATTATTTCCGCATCGATTCCGTATAACTAACTGTTTCTCTTGGGAGAAAAATCTGTGAATTTCATCCGGAGCGGCGCACTTTGTTGATGCGGCCGCAGCCGAGTACTGCTAAATATAGAGAGATTTCCCGGGCGCATACGCGGAAGCGGAAATCTCGGGGGAGGTGGCCGCCTGCACGGCGCCCGGGAACTGCCGGAAAGGGGCGGAGACGCGAAAGCCTTTGCCCCTTCTCGATCTCCTCAGGCCCTCACCGGCTCCTGCGCCGGTACCGGCGTCAGCCAGCCGAAACGATCCTCCACGCGGCCGTTAACGATAGCGAAGAAGGCCTCCTGTAGCTTCTGCGTGAGCGGTCCCCGGCGGCCTTGACCGACGGTGATCCGGTCCACCGAGCGCACGGGCGTGATCTCGGCGGCGGTGCCAGTGAAGAAGATCTCGTCGGCGATGTAAAGCGCCTCCCGGGGTATCGGCGCCTGCTGGACCGCGATGCCCAGGTCGCCACAGAGCGTGAGAACGGAGTCTCGCGTGATGCCCGGCAACACGGAATTGCTCAACGGGGGCGTATAGATAACGCCGTCCCGCGCCACGAACACGTTCTCGCCGGAGCCTTCGCTGACGTAGCCGAACGGGTCCAGCGCAATGCCTTCCTCGTAGCCGTCGATGTTGGCTTCCATCCGAATGAGCTGCGAGTTAGCGTAATTGCCGGCCCCCTTGGCGAGCGCCGGCAGCGTGTTCGGCGCCAGGCGGGACCAGCTCGAGACGCAGATATCGACGCCCTTGGCGAGCGCTTCTTCGCCCAGATACTTGCCCCATTCCCAGCAGGCCAGGTAGATCTCGATCGGCGCCCGGGAGCCGTCGACGCCGATCTGGCCGTAACCTCGTAGCATGATGGGCCGAATGTAGCAACTCCGCAACCGGTTCACCCGCACCAGTTCCACGGCGGCTTCGGCGAGCGCCGGGAGAGTAAAGCGGCTCTCCTCCATGCGGTAAATCTTCGCCGAGTCGAGCATTCGGCGAAGGTGCTCGCGCAGACGAAAGATCGCGGGTCCCGACGCCGTCTCGTAGCAGCGGATGCCTTCGAACACCGAACTGCCATAGCTGACGACATGCGAGAGCACGTGAATCCTGGCATCCTCCCAGTTGATGAACTCTCCGTTATGCCAGATCTTCTCGGTGGGCGTCATTTCGCTATTATAGAGTGCGGTGACGGCAACGCGTTGCCGGGCCCGAGCATCTGTTGTATAGCAGGGAGGAGGAGGCCCTTCATGTTCGCATCGGTGTATCGGAGTAGATTTTTTCGGACGCTTATCCGCGCAAATTTAGCCTGCTCGGCGGCGCTGATGATGGTGATGGCGGCCGGCGCGTACGGCCAGCGCATTCCCAAACCCGGATTCAACCTGTTTTCCAGGGACCAGGACGTCCAGTTGGGCAAAGAAGCCGCGGCCGAAATCGAGAAGACCGTCCGGCTGGTAAACGACAGAAACCTGAGCGCGTATATCGAGGGAATCGGCCGGAAGCTGGCGGCGGCGCCGGAGGCGTCGAACTACCCGTATACCTTCAAAGTCGTTCACGACGATAGCATCAACGCCTTCGCGCTTCCGGGCGGGCCGACGTACGTCAATACCGGCCTGATTCTCGCAGCCGACAACGAGGCGCAACTGGCGGGCGTGATGGCGCACGAGATTTCGCACGTGGCGCTGCGCCACGGTACCAACCAGGCGTCAAAGGCCAATCTGATCGCGCTGCCCGCGATGCTCGCCGGCAGCATGGCGGGGAATTCGATACTCGGGCAGTTAACGCAGTTAGGTATCGGCTTGGGCGCCAATTCCGTGTTGCTGAAGTTCTCCCGGGGGGCCGAAAGCGATGCAGACCTGCTCGGGGCGCGCATGATGGCTCACGCCGGCTACGATCCGATCCAGGCGGCGAAGTTTTTCGAGAAGCTTGAGGCGGAAACCGGCAAACGCAGCGGCGTCGAGCAGTGGTTCTCTTCGCATCCGAATCCGGGCAATCGGACCAAGCGTATCCAGCAGGAGCTACCCCACCTGCCCAAAGGCCCGTACACCGCCGACACCGGCAGGCTGGCCAACGCCCAGGCGATGGTGAAGCGATTGGGACCGGCGCCGAAACCCGCGCCGCAAGCCACGTCGGGCGCCGCGCCGGGTCAGGCGACCAAACCGTCCGGCCGCTTCGCCGAATTTCGTGGAAAAGCCTTTCAGTTTTCCCACCCCGACAACTGGCGGACGTTCGGCGATGCGAATGCGGCTTCGGTAACCGCCGCTCCCGAGGATGGACTTGTGAAGGGATCCGACGGCAACGTTTCCGTCGGGCGCGGCTTCATCGCAAACTTCCAGGAAGCAGACCGGTCGCGCCGGATCGATCTTGCGCGCGAGACCGAGGCGCTGATTCAGCAACTGCGGTCGTCCAACCCGACCCTGAAGCAGGGAAGCGGCAGCCGGAAGGTTCGAGTGGACGGCCAGGCGGGGCTCTCCACCATGCTGAGCAGCGAATCGCCCTATCGGGGCGCCACCGAGGCGGACCTCCTGGTCACCGTATCGCGGCCTGAAGGCCTGTACTATTTCGTGTTCGTCGCGCCCCAGCAGGAGTGGTCGATGTTTCAGCCTGCCTTTGACAAAATGCTCCAGTCGGTGCGGTTGAGCCGCTGAACCGCATGCCGGCCTACGACGCGATCCTGTTCGACTTTGACGGCGTCCTGATCGATAGCGAACCTCTTCACTGCGCGTGCTGGGCCGAGGTGCTGGCGCCGCTGGGCGTGACGCTCGACTGGACGACGTACCGTGCGCACTGCATCGGCGTGGCTGACCGCGACATGATCGCTTTCCTGGCGGCTCGCGCCGGCGGGCGCCTATCCGCCGAACGGCTCTGGCAGGAATATCCACGGAAGAATCGGAAGTTCCTGGAGCGCGTCGTCGCCAATCCCCCGTTCCCCCCAGAGACGGTCGCCCTGATTGGGGAATTGCAGCCGGCGTATCCGCTCGCGGTGGTTTCCTCCAGCGGCCGCTCCGAAGTAGAACCGGTGTTGGCGGCCGGTGGACTGCTGCGTTTCCTCAGCGGCGCTGTCTACGGCGACGAAGTCGGCCGGCACAAGCCGGACCCGGAGCCCTATATTCTGGCGGCGGCGCGGCTCGGCGCGCGGTCGCCGCTGGTGGTGGAGGATTCGGTTCCGGGCATCGAAAGCGCCCGAGCCGCCGGCTTCGACGTGGTGCGCGTGGGCAGCGCCGACGAAACCGCGCAAGTTGTCCGCCGCAGGCTTAACGGCCAGGCGAAGTAGCCGTCAGGGCGCGGCCAAGCGGTTTCCCGGCGCGCTGCGGGCTTCGCCCATCTGGGACCAGTAGCCAGGTCGCGCCCGGATGCGGAAGTCGCCCTCTCGCGTCAAACGCACGTCGATCCTGTGGTAGCCCGGAACCGCGGTCTTCGGCGTGAAACTCAGCACATACTGCGTGGTCAGCTCGTCGGACAGCTTCTCGATGCTCCGCTCCAAACCCTTCAACCGGGTGAAGGGAAATACGGCGCCTCCAGTGGCTGCGGAGAGTTCGTGAGCCGCCTTAACCTGGGCGAGCCGCCCGAGTTCGCCCAGTCCGCCCAGAATGCCCACGCCCTGTTGCGGCGGGGGCAGGGGAGGACGTTCCCAGTTGCCTGCGGGCGTATCGGCTTCGCGGCCGGGCCTTTGCGGCCCCTTCGGCGACCGCGTTCGCCCGACATCGGTTGCCTTGGCCGTGAAGGCCGTCTTGAAAGCCGAATAGGTAGCCGCATAAATGGTGACCCCGGCGGACTGAGCAGCGGCGACAACCGCTTCCAGGTCGGTCTCGCTGCCACGGTCCCGGGTCCCGGAGACAAGCAGCAGTACGCGGCGCGCGTTGGGGCGGCGGGCCAGCCGATCGATGGCCGCGCTGGCGGCGTCAAGGATGCGCGCTTCCTTTTCGATCTCCGGCTGAAGACGATTGAAGGCCAGCGAGAGGGCATCGCCGTCCCGCGTGCAATCCTGCCGCCACTCGATGGTCCCGGCGAAGGTCACCAACGCCGCGCAACCGCGCTCGCCGGTGATCAAGGGCTGGATCATGGCGCCGATTTTGCGGATCTTGTCCAGCGCCGGGGCCGAGACATTCGAAGCTTGCACTGCGACGACCAAAGCGATCGGCGCAACACCTGTTGCAAAGCTGTCAACAGTCACCGATTGTAGCCGCCCGTTGTCAAAGACGCGAAAATCGGAGGCATCCAGCCCCTCGACAGCCCGGTCTTTCCCATCCGTAACCATCACTGGAACTTGAACAATGCGGGTCTGCGCTCCAAACCGGGCTTCCTGGGCCGGCAGCAATCCGGCGAGCGCCAAGGCAACGACGCACCTCATCCTGCGGCTACAGAGTGCAATTCAGGGGCCACAATCGCTGGACGCCGGGCTCGCCACTCGCCGCCGGCGGCTCCTACTCGAACAACTCCGCCACTTCGAGGTTGACTTTGGGTCCGCCCTCGGTGCGGAGCGTGTCGACCGGCTGAAGGGCCCCCTTTTTCGCGGCGTAGGCGCAGCGCGCGCGGGGGTCGACGATCCAGACGTGGCGGACGCTGTTCGGCGGTCTTCACTCGGGGGGATTTCCTGTCTCTATCATGGGCGCCTTTCCTCCAGCGCGCGAACCCGGTCTTTCAGCGCTTCGACTTCGAGATCCAGGGCATATGGAGCATCGAGGCGCAATAACGAGTGACCTTCAGTTCCGATAACGGATATTATGTAAACTAAACATCCTGGTAAAAAAGAAGGCTCGCTCCGAGTCGTCAAACCCGGAGCGAGCCGAGGGAAGAAACAAACTCATGCCCTAGCGGCTGCGTCCGGAACGGCCACCGCCTCCACTGCCCGAGGAACGCCCGCCGCCGCCCGAGGGGCTGGCCCCGCCACCGGAGCGGCCACCGCCACTCCAACCACCGCCGCCGCTGCTGCTCCGGCTGCCGCCACCGCCGCTCCAGCTACCGCCGCCACTGCTTCGGCTGCTACCGCCGCCGCTGCTGCGTGTGGCGCCGCCGCTCCATCCACCACCACCGCTGCTGCGCCCGCCGCCGGACTCGAATCCTCCGCCGCCGGACGAGCGTGGCGAGCTTCGGCTGCCGCTGTCGGAGCCGCCGAAGACACTCCCGCGGGGCTCGGCAGCGCCGCTGAACCGCTCCGACGAGCGATCGGAGCGGGAGCTGGACCGCTCGCGGACAATCGAGGGCCGGCTGGGTACCGATTCATAGCTGCCTCCCCGATCGACCCGCGAAGGCGTCTCGCCGAAGCCTTCGCTGCGTCCTCGGCGTTCGAGCGAGCCGGACGAGCTGCCGGCGTCGGAATTTCCGGTACGGTCCCAAGTCCGCGACGAGCTCCTCGAACCGCCGGACCGCTCGACGGACTCGGGCCGGACCGTGTCCGACATGCGGGCCGGTTCGCCGAACCTGCGCCAGCCTCCGGTCGAGCGCTCGACGGCGCCGGCGCTCCCCGAGCCGGACGAACTCTCTGCGTTCTCGGCCGGCCTGCCCGGCCAGCCGCCGGTGGAGCGGTCAACCCGAGCGCCTGCCGCGCCCCGGCCGGAAACACTCCGTTCACTTCCAGTGCTTGCTTCGGGCTGGCTTGCATCTCCAAACCGTCGCCAGCCTCCGCTGGTGGAACGCTCACGCGGAGAAACCGCCGCCGGCTCGGAGGACCGGGTGGCCCCGCGGGCGTCGAAACTACGGCTAGCCCCCGCGCTCGCTTCGGCGCCGCGGGGCGTGTCCCCTTCCCGGCGCCAACCGCGGGATGTCTGGTCGCCCGTTCCTCCGCGCGAGGCGTTCGAATTCCCTGCCCTGGGCGATTCGGCCACAGCCGCTCCGGACGCGCCAAGCCGCGGGTTGTCAGATTGGTTTAAGGCTCGGCGCGCAGCTCGTTCAATTCCTTGCTGTTGTTGGTTGAACGGCACGGTCTCGGCCTGCCGCGCCGCTCGCCGGGTGGCGAATTGGTCGCGCCCGGCGGGACCGGCCTGTACCCGCGCCTGCCGGTCCGACAGCGACAGGCTCTCCCGGTGTGGAACGACCGGCATTTGCCCGCGGACCAGGTCCACCCGGCGAAGGTCCACCTCCGACCCTCGGTAGACGTTCGAGACCCGCCCGCGTCCGAAGTTGGCGCCGTTCACGGCGGTGATCCCGTTGCCAACGCTGGCGTTCCGGTAAACGTTGGTCACGTTGACGTTGTTGACGATATTGACGCTGTTGTCGATATACGTGGAGTTGCGGAAACCCCGATAGTAGCGGTGGCCGTACCACGGATGAAAACGTTCGTACGGCGCAAGCGGGACCCAGCCGACGTGTCCCCACCCAAACCCGACGCCGATGTTGAACCCCGAACGCCCGCCCCAGCCGAAAAAGCCGACCAGCGCAGGCCGCCAGTAGTGGCGCGAGCGAAAGCCACCCGGCCACCAGCACCAGCCATACGGACCGTGGTGGAACCATCGCCCGTAGTGATACGGGGCCCAACCCCAAGGGTCATAGCTGACCCAGGTCCAGCCGTACCAGTCGAGCCAACTCCATCTCCCATAGCGGTAAGGGGCCCAGTCGGGGGCGACGCGGGGACTCCACACCCAACCATATGACGGCACGTAGACCCAGCGACCGTAAGGATCCAGGTCTTCCGCGCCATAGATGTCAGAACTCACGTAACGGTAGACATTAGAACGGCTAAGTTCTTTGTCGCGCTCCTCATTCCAGCGATCCCACTCATCCTGCGGAATCGCGCTCGCAAGCTGAAACTCGGGTTCCGAGGCCGTTCCCCGGACCATCATCGTCCGGCCGGCGCGAAGCGTTTCCGCGCCGCGCGGCGTAAACACCTCCGCCTCTCCCGAGCGCACCGTGATCTCGGTCGTGCCGTCGTCGCGAACCGCGACGCGATAGCGCCCCTTCCTCGCCGGGCGAACCGAGACGTTGGGTGTGCTCAGATCGACGTCGGCCCGCGTGTCTCTCAGAACGGAGAACGTAATAATTCCCCGCGAAATCTGGAGCTGATAGCGATTGTTCTCGAGCTCCGAAAAACGGACCTCGGTGTTGGCGGCGAGCCGCAGCAAGTTGGCGTGATCCAACTGAACTTCCGCGCGAGAACCCGCACCGGTCAAGATCGTGTCGGGAACGATAATCGGCGCGTTGATGGCGGCCGCGACCCAGTCGCCGGTGTCGGACCGGCGCACGGAAACGTCGCCGTTGAGAACGCTGATCCGGGCTACGCCGCGCCCGGGACCTTCGTCGTCCCCATCGGTTTGCGCGCGCAGGAGCGCGAGCGGCGTCAACTGGAGAACTACAGCGGCTGCAAGGAGCTTTCGTGTCATGTTGTCCTCCTGTCCACGCCAATGGATTTGCACGCCGGCGACCAAAGAAAGCGGCCATCAATTCAATAGCTTACGCGTGTGGTGGGACGCTTGTAGTGGCCGAAAACCACCACCCCGGCCCGGAACCACCAATGGCGGCTCGACCGGCTCAGACCGGTGCACGAACGCCCCGTCCCGTTGCGCCGACCGCTTCGGCTGATGGTGACCACCGAGACGGAGATCGAACAGATGACCCGCGCCCTCGAAGCCGGGGCCGACGAATACGTGATGAAGCCGTTCACCGAGGCCTTGACCGACAAGCTCCGCCTGCTCGGATTGCTCTCGTGAAGGCGGCGCGACCTGAGGCGCAACTTAAAATCATACGTGGAAAACACATCAAATACGGCAAGATACGCGTGTTGATCGTTGACGACTCCGTGGTGATCCGTCACCTGGTGCGACAGGCGCTCCAGGAAGCCCCGGAGTCTCCGCGTCTGTGGCGGTAACCTGTTCGAGCGGATGGACTTCGCGGATGGATGCGGCCTATTCCGCATTACCCTTGTGGAAGTCCTCGACGAAAAGTGAGCGGCCAACCCGCCGCTCGGCGCGGTTGAACTATAGTTAACTCCGCCGGCCAATCTTCGGTTACAATGGAGGAGCAATGCAGGCGGAGGGGTGGCTCATCCTGGCTGTCGTCGGTCTGGCGGTTGCGATTCTCATCCCACAGGCGGGCATTCGCGCCCGTTGGCGGCGCTGGAACTCGGCGCGGAGTCGGGTCCTGTTTGAGGATGCTCTCAAGCACCTGTTGGACCAATCGCAGCGGGCTCAGCCCCCGACGCGCGAGTCGCTCGGCGGCGCGCTCGGCATTTCCGGGCGCAAGCTACTCAATCTCATCGCTCGCATGGAAGCCAAGGGGGTTCTACAATCCGTCGGCGGCGCGCTGCGCCTGACGCCGGAAGGTCAGCGTCACGCGCTGCAAGTTGTCCGAGCTCATCGGTTGTTGGAGCGGTACCTGGCGGATGAAGCGCGCGTTCCGCTCGGCCAGGTACACAGTTCCGCCGACAAGGCGGAACATGGTTTGACCGGCGACCGGCTCGACGAGTTGGAGGCGCACCTGGGATACCCTCAGCGGGATCCGCACGGGGACCCCATTCCTCATTCCGACGGTTCGTTCTCTCCGGTTGATACCGTGCCGCTAACCGACTGGCCAGTAAATGCATCGGCTGAAATTGCTCATGTAGAAGATGAGCCAGAGTTCGTGCTACGGCAGATTCTTGCGCTCGGGCTCAGGCCACATCTGACAGTCCGGGTGCTCGAGGCCTGCCCCGAGCACCTCGTGGTGAGCGATGGCGAACGCGAACATCGCCTGCCCCCGGTGATCGCCGCCAACATCCATGTAGGTCCCGTCGCCGACGCCGGCGTCAGACTCGCCGGCAGCCTCCGTTTAGCGCAGCTTCCCGATGGCCGCGAAGCGGAGGTCGTCGCTTTGGATCCGGCCTTCCGCGGCTTCAGCCGCCGTCGCCTGATGGATCTCGGACTCACGCCGAAGGCGCGCGTCCGCGCGGAACTCTCCACAGCTTTCGGCGACCCGCGCGCATACAGGGTTCGGGGAACGGTCATTGCGCTCCGGAACGAACAGGCGAACAGGATACTGGTTCGCCCGCTGGAGGGCACGGGCGCTCCAATGGGGGCTTTGTGAAATCCCCAGTTCACGATTGCGGCAGTTGTCCGGCCGGCGCGCGGCTGGCGCAGATGGGGATCAACCTGGCCAAGTACGATCATCTGGTTGCCCTGGCGGGAAATCCCAATACCGGCAAGTCTTCCATTTTCAATGCGCTTACCGGTCTGAGGCAACACGTCGGGAACTGGCCGGGCAAGACCGTTACCCGGGCCGAGGGCGGGTTCTCATTCGGAGGCCACAACTACAAGCTCGTCGATCTGCCCGGGACGTATTCGCTGCTGTCCGCTTCCCATGACGAGGAGATAAGCCGGAACTTCATCCTGTTCGGACGGCCGGACTGTACGATTGTCGTCATGGACGCAACCGCACTCGAGCGAAACCTCAATTTAGCTCTCCAAGTCCTTGAAATAACGGATAAAGTTGTCATCTGCGTAAACCTGATCGATGAAGCGCGCCGAAAGGGGCTGGAGGTCGATGCCCGCAGCCTGAGCCGCGACCTTGGGGTCCCCGCCGTGGCCACGTCGGCCCGTAGTCGCGAGGGATTCCATGATCTGCTGGCGACCGTGGCCGGCGTCATTGGCGGGCAGATTTCCACCAAACCGCTGCGCCCGAAGGTCGATCCCGCAGTCGAACGGGCGCTGGACGAATTGGCGCCGATGATCGAAGAACTTGCGCCGGGCGTGCCGAACGCACGGTGGCTGGCGTTTCGGTTACTTGATGGCGATCACCGCGTGCGCCAGGCGCTGCTGTCGGGAGAACTCGCTGAGCTTGTCGCCCGGCAGGCGGCGCCCGCCGAGGCCGCCAACCCGCTCATCGCTTTACAGGGCGCACAATGACCCCCCAGGAAGTCCTGGCAAAGTCGGATTCCCTTCGCCGGAGCATCGGCGACGACTTCCGCGACCGCACCGTCGCCTCGCTTTACGAGCAGTCGCAAGACATCGCTTGCCGGGCGGTCCGCGCCCGGGGAGACGCCCGCTGGGACTTCGATCAGCGGATCGACCGGATTGTGACGTCGCGCGTGTTGGGCCTGCCGATCATGCTGGCTCTGCTCGCCGTCGCCTTCTGGCTGACAATCATTGGAGCCAACTACCCCTCGCAGTGGCTGGCGGCGGCGCTGTTCTCGATCGAGAACGCTGCCGCGGGGTGGTTTGAGGCGGCCGGGGCGCCCTGGTGGGTGACCGGATTCCTGTGGCATGGCGTCTGGCGAGGGCTGGCTTGGGTGGTAAGCGTGATGCTGCCCCCCATGGCGATTTTCTTCCCCCTGTTCACGATCCTGGAGGATCTTGGTTATCTTCCGCGGGTCGCCTTTAACCTGGACTGGCTTTTCCGGCGCGCGGGGGCTCACGGGAAGCAGTCGCTGAGCATGGCGATGGGCTTTGGCTGCAACGCCGCCGGCGTGATCTCGACGCGCGTCATCGACTCGCCGCGCGAACGGCTGATCGCCATCCTCACCAACAACTTCGTGCCCTGTAACGGCCGCTTCCCTACCCTGATCATGCTGTCGATCGTCTTCGTAGGCGCGGCCTTCTCCCCGGCGCTGGCCTCCATCGCCGCGGCGGGCGCGGTGGTGACGGTTGTCCTGATCGGATCTGCCTTCACGTTGTTCGTTTCCTGGCTGCTGGCGCGCACCGTGTTGAAAGGCGAAGCCTCCGCCTTCACGCTGGAATTGCCGCCGTACCGAAGACCAAGCATTCTGCGGATCCTGTATACCTCGCTCATTGACCGGACGGCCTTTGTCCTTTTTCGGGCCATGATGACGGCCGCTCCGGCTGGCGCGGTCATCTGGATTCTGGGAAATATCCATGCAGGAGGGCAGAGCCTCGCCGCGCACGTGTCGGCCTTTCTCAACCCGTTCGGTCACGCCCTCGGTCTGGACGGCGTCATCCTGCTTGCTTACATCATCGCCATACCGGCCAACGAAATTGTCGTTCCCACCATGCTGATGGTTTACATGGGAACAGGTATGATGACAGAGATGAGTTCGTTCGACCAGTTGCGCACGCTGCTGGTCGACCAACACGGCTGGACACTGCTCACGGCCGTCTGCCTAATGCTTTTTTCCCTGTTACACAACCCGTGCGCGACGACGATTTGGACGATATGGAAGGAGACCCGGAGCGCCAAGTGGACATTGATGGGAGCGCTGATGCCCCTCGGCTTTGCCTTCCTGACCACCTTTCTGGTGGCCTCGATCGCCAGGTTCCTGGCCTGAGCGGCGTTTTCGGACTGGGACATCCTGTCCCGGAATCGTGTCACAGAGACACAAGCCGGCGCTCGAGCGGAGCCGGAACCCCTGCTATATCAAGCAGACGCGTTGGCATTTCGAATGCTCTATATTTGATTCCGAGAACCATAACGATGCGTTGGGCGTACGCGGTCGTATGCTGCATGCTCTGGCTTATGCCGCTCCGTAGCGCCACCTTGGAGCGGCTGTCGCTGGAGGAAATGATCGAGCAGTCGACCGAGATCGTGCGCGGGCGCGTCCTCGGTACCCGGACTGTGCTGCGCGGACCCGTTGTTTATACGCTCGTTCAGGTCCAAATCGATGAAAGCTGGAAAGGTCCGCGCACCGGCCGGGTTGAGGTGGCGATTCCGGGCGGCGTCTACGGCGGCGCGCGCCAGAGCTTCTCCGGCGCTCCAACGCTGGACGCCGGACCCGACTACCTCTTGTTCCTGTGGACCGGCAAAGCTGCCGTCACCCAGGTAATCGGCCTCTCCCAGGGCGTATTCGTCGTTGCGCGGGACGCAAATGGACAGCGGATCGCCTCAAGGCCCGCCAGTCCCGAGCGGATGCTCGATCCCCGGACCGGCGCCGAAGTTCGCGACTCGGCCATGGCGATGCCGCTCGACGAGATGCGCGTGCGCGTGAACCGGACGCTTAGCGGGAAGTCACGGTAGAAGATGGCGACCGGAATCAGACGGACTTCGTTGGCGGCCGCGGTCGCATTGGCCTGCGCTGGCATCGCTCCGGCCTACTATCATTTCGTTCACTTCCTTTCGGTGGGCGGAGCGCTGACGGCGGTTCCCGAGAAGTTCGATCTCAGGGCGTTGGTCGACAACACGGTCCGCTACTACATCAACGAACAGGGTCCGGAGTCCCTGGCCGAGCAGGACAGCCTGGAAGCGGTGATCAGCCAGATCCGCGCCGCGGGGCAGGTTTGGAACGACGTGCCAAGTTCCCGCCTGCGCGTTGCGTTCGGCGGACTGACAACGGCCAAGGCGAAGCACTCGGCCCCGTACATCGAGGTGATGTTCGACGAAATCCCCCCGGGACTCCTGGCCCTCGGCGGCCCGACGACCCGGGAGCAGGCCGCTTCCGGACCCGACGGCCCGTTCGTGCCGATTGCGCGCTCGGTGGTCATCCTGAACCGGGACCTCTCCAAGCAGCGGAGCTCGAGCGAATCCTTCTTCCTGACGGCGGTTCATGAACTGGGCCATGCCATCGGACTCCAGCACACGCTCAGCTCGTCGGTGATGTCCACCAGCCTCACGCGGTCCACAACCAAGGCGGCGCCGCTTGCCATCGACGATGTCGCCGGCATTTCCCTGCTCTATCCTGGCCCGCGCTTTGCGGCGACCACCGGGGCAATCGAAGGACGGGTCACGTTGGCCGGCAGCGGCGTGCACCTGGCGTCGGTCGTCGCGCTGTCCCCCCAAGGTCCGGTGATCAGCGCACTCACCGATCCCGATGGCGCTTACAAGATCGAAGGAATACCGCCGGGGCAGTACTATGTCTACGTCCACCCGTTGCCTCCGCCGGTTTATGGGGAGGCGAGCCCGGCCAACATCGTGCTGCCGAGGAACGCCGAGGACAAGCCATTGGCGACCGGCCCGGTCTTTGAGACCCAGTTCTATCCGGGCGTGAAAAACCTGGACGCGGCCGTCTCGCTTTCGGTGAAGCGCGGCGCGGTCGCGAACAAAATCGATTTCTCGGTGCGCGCCCGAGACCAGGTGGACGTCTATGCGGTGACGGCGTACAGCTTCCCGGGCCGGATAGCCGTCCCGCAAGGGTACTTGAGCCTGACCAGTTCCCGGCAATTCCTGGTGGCATCCGGTTTTGGATTAGCCGCCGATGGCGCGCCGACCAAAGGACTGCGCGCGTCGGTGATCGGCGGATCGGCTTCGATTCCTCCGGACGGTCTCTCCGCTTATAAACCCGATCCCCGCTATCTTCAGATCGACCTCGATCTCAACCCCTTCTCTTCTCCCGGATCCAGGCACCTTCTCTTCTCGCTGAATAGTGACATTTACGTCCGGCCGGCCGCCCTCAGTCTCACGCAGCAGACCCCTCCGTTCATCGATGGCATGGCGGCCGCCAGCGATTCGGAAGGTCGGCCGGTGATCGCCATCGCGGGCCGCAGGCTGACCCGGGCGTCCCGAATTCTGTTTGACGGGGTTGCGGCCTCTGTCACCGGGACGGCCGACAATGGCATTGTTTTCGTTCAGCCTCCGGCCGCGCCGAGCGGTCACCGCGCGACAGTGGTGATACTGAATCCCGACGGCCAGAGTTCGCTGTTCTTGCAAGGTTCGGAGGCGCCGCAATGGGAGTATGGAGTCCACGGCCGCGCGACCTTCAGCGTCACGCCATCCGCGCTTCCCGGCGGCGCTGAGTCGATGATCGACGTTCGCGGCTCGAATACCTTCTTCCAAGCCGGGCAAACCGAACTGGGCTTCGGCTCCACCGACATTGTGGTTCGCGGTCTCTGGGTGTTGGGCCCGGACCGGCTGCTGGCGAACATCCAGATCGCTCCCGACGCCGCCGGGGCCCTGCCTGTTACCGTGGTCAGCGGCCTTCAAATCGCCAGGCAGCCGCTTGCCTTCCAGGTGCAGGCGCGAACGGGAACCCGTGTGGCTCTTCGCCCGCCGGCCCGCGACCAGGCGACAGGCCGCGGCGCCATCTATGCCGGCCGGAAAGGCGCGGTCACCGTTACCGGTCTGCCGGCCTCCGCTTCGGCCGCGGATCTTTCCCTCACGCTCGACGACAAACGCGCCGCGATTGTCTCCATCGAGAAGGATATCCTCACCTTCGAAACGCCCGCTTCGTTGTCTCCTGGACCCGTTGTAGCGCGCCTCCGCACGCCCCAGATGGAAGCCTTTCCGATTGTCATCGATGTCGGAATCGCCCCGCCGGAGATTGTGGCCGTGTCCGTCCTAGAATCGCCCGACGCTCCGACGAAGGCGGTTGATGCCGGCCGGCCCGCACAGGAAGGCGACCTGCTGAACCTCCTGGTGACCGGCCTTGGCGACGTTGGCGAATCCGACGCGGCATCGCGCGTCAGCGTCGCCTTGGGCGGCGTGGCGCACTCCATCCAGAAGTTAGCCCCGCTGAAGGACCGCGCGGGTTTCCACGAATTGCAGTTCTTCGTAGGCGCCAACGTGGCGGCCGGCAAGGCCGTGGAACTGGTTGTCGCGGTCGACGGGCGCGAATCTGAGCCGGTCGCGATCCCTGTCGCGGAGAAGAAATAAGCCCCTCGACAGCGCGGCGATCGGGCCCTCTCGCCGAACCTCGCCGCGTACGCGTGGCGCGGCGTGTGTTATTTTCGACGGGTAGCCCTCATGGAGTCAGACAAGACAATGTTCGAGGTGTACCGGGACACCGCCTACGGCGGACAGTACCGGGTGGTCTATTTCACGGAGTTGCAGGATCACAACAAGGAGACCGAGATCAACCGCGCCATGTCCGGCGAGCATTTCGTCGACGGCTTTCTCAGGAATTTCGGCAAAGACGACGCGAAGGCCGTCATCGGCGAGATGCTCGAACGGCTGAACCGCGGCGAGCGGATCTCTCCGGAGGATTTCCTTCGAACTCTCGGCGAGCACATGGCCTCTTCAGAAGGCGCATGATGAACGTCGCCGGGCGCCGGCGGATGCCCGACCGGCTGGCCTGTCGTCCCGCGCACTACGGAACCTATTCCACCGGAGCGGGCGTAGCCGAGCGCGCGACGCGCACAATGGCGTCGAGTTTCTCGCGGATCTCGGGCTCCAGTTTCTCCGGCGGCGCGAAGTTCGTCAGCTCGTGAAAACCCTTCTTCGCCATGATGTTCGGCAGCCCAAGCTTCCGGAAGTAAGCTTCGAACAGGGGCGTGAGGAAATCGTCACTGACTTTGGCTTCCGGACTCCAGGGCGAACCCTTGCCGAGCGTGGCGAGCGCCGCCTCGATCTGCGCGATGGATTCGCGCATCGCGTCGACGCGCCGCTCCTCTTCGGCGGGCAGGAACAGCGGGCCTTCCACTGCGGCGGCGGCGCTGCCGCGCGCATAGGCTTCCAGGGTCTCGGGGTAGCAGATGTAGTTCTCAATCTCCCGCTTTCTCCAGACCAGACCGATGTCTTCGAAGTCCGGCGGAAGCCCACGCGGAAGGCGGTCGAAAACCGCGATCGCTTTCAACGATGGCGACGCCTCCCGCAGACCCTGATAGTGCCGCACGGCCTGCATCGGCTGTTCCCCCACGTAGCGGACGAACGGCCGTTCGAGAACGTCGAGCGCCTCCTGGTGGCCGAGCGCCTTCGCGAAAGATCGCAGGTGCGCAAGGTCCGTCGAACCCTCCAGGTAGAGGACCCACCCGGTCTGCTCAGCCTGATAGTAATCCTCGAAGCCGATTTCCCGCAGCGCCTTCTGAACCTGACTGCCGCGATCGTCGATCCGGTGCGGCTTGCCCACGAACGCCACCACAACATCCCTGCCGGCCGCCTCGTTCAACAGAACTTCCGAGTGGCTCGCGGCAATGATCTGGTTCCCGTTCTCCCGCGCGACGTCGGCGAGGATCTGATAAACCTGCCGCTGCCGCAGAATCTCCAGGTGCGCGTCCGGTTCGTCCAGGAGAAGTACGGCGCCGGGGTTGGCGTACATGTAGGCCAGCAGCAGCAGCGTCTGCTGCAAGCCCCTTCCGGATGACGAGAGATCCAGCGTGACGCCCCGATCTCGATACGTCATCTGAATCTCGCCGCGTTCCGGAATGTGCCGGGGCGCGTCCAGTTCCACGCCAAAGAATCTATGGATGTGGGCGCACAGATCCTTCCACCGGCCAGGGTCGCTTTCCGCAACCGCATGAGACAGGTTCCGCAGAACTTCGGCCGTTCTGCCCTCACCGATCCGTACGTTGACCGCGCCCGTCTCCAACTTTGTCTCCGTCGCCGCCAGCCCGGACATCGGCGGCAGGAAGGCCATGCGAATCGCCGCGGCCTCGTCCGGAACGGGCATCCTTGGCGCGCCCTTCTCCTCGGAAAGCCGAAGCGGCCGGCAATAGAACGACTCGTCGTTGGCGTAATCGAACTCCAGACCGCACTGCCACGCCCGGCTCTCCGTCACTCCTTCGAGGGTGATGTCGATCCGCACGTTCCTTGTCTGTTTCGCGCTCCCGATTCCCGAAGACTCCCGCGTGTGCAGGTTTCGCCACAGCAGGTTCGCGTCGGGCACGGGCACGGCGATCAGGTCGCGGCGGCTGATCGTGACGCCGGGCCTCTTCTCCGGCGCCGTTGCCCCTTGTCGCTTCTCGTTCCACCGCCGCAGCCCAACATCCCAGAGCGCCAGGGCTTGCAGTGCCGACGTCTTTCCCGAGTTGTTCGGACCCACGAACAGCACCGGACTGCCCAGCTCAACTTCCACCTTTCCAAACCGCTTGAAGTTGACGATGGTGAGCTTCGTTAGCACGCGCCGCGCCTTCTCACCCCTCCGACGCGAACACCAGCGCCGCAGCCCCGACGATGCCCGAGCGGTCCTGCACCTGTTGCAACAACAGCGGCACTTCCCGCTTCAGCAGCCCCATCGAGCGCCAGCGCATCTCGCGCGCCAGCGGCTCCAGCAGCGCCGGGCCCGCCTCCACGATCTGGCCGCCGAGAATCACCGCCTCGGGATCGAAGACGTGCAGCAGGCCGGCGATCGCCGCGCCCAGGTAGCGTATCGCGCGGTCGCGGATCAGCGCGGCCACCACGTCGCCCGCCGCGGCGGCCTCAAAAACATCGCGGCACGAAATCGTCTCCGGGTTGTGCCTATACTTGTCCGTGAGCGTGGACACGCAGCCCGAATGCACGGCCCGGTACGCCTCCGATTCGATGGCGTCGGCCGAGAAGAACGCCTCCAGGCAGCCGTAGTTGCCGCAGATGCACATCGGACCGTCCGGGTTCACCGTGACGTGACCCAGGTGCCCCGCCACGCCACCGACCCCGCGCAGGAACTTGCCCTCCGCCACGATGGCGCCGCCGACGCCGGTCCCGAGCGTCAGCAGAATCGCGTTCTTCAGCCCCCGCGCCGCGCCCCACAGCATCTCGCCCGCCAGCGCCACCTTCGCGTCGTTGTCGGCTCGTACCGGGACGTCGAGCGGGATCAGGTCCGACAGCAGCGCTCCTTCCAGCGGCCGCAGCAAGCCCGGCAGCACCTCGATCTTCGTCGTCTCGTAGTTGATGATGCCCTTGCACCCGATGCCAACGCCCGCCAGCGTCCCGTCCTTCGGCGCCATCTCCCACACCATGCCCGCCAGCGTCCGCTTGAACTCCTCGGGATCGATCGGCGTGTCCGTGGCCGCCTGGCTCACAATCTTCCCGGAACGCTCCACCACGCCCACCTTGACGCGCGTCCCGCCGATGTCCACTCCCAGCGCTTTCATATCCGCAGGTTGAGCTCCAGCTTCTCGTTCGACTTCATCATTTCGTCCCACGTCACCATCCGCTCGCCGTATGCCGCCATCCGCCCGAGCACCGCGGTCAGGTTGCTCTCCACGCTCACGGCGGCGTTGTTCAGATACTTCCCGCTCGCTATGCTCTCGACGAAAGCCTTTACGTTGTTCACGGACCCGCCTCGGAAAGAGTCGTCTTTCTCCACGCCCGTCCACGGCTTGTCCCCGGTGATGCGAACAACACCGTTGTAGTGCGAATCCACCGTGCCCTTGGAGCCGTAGAACCGCATGCACAGGTCGTTGTAGCCGCGGGTGAACTGCGCGGAGCTGAAATCCACCTTGACGTCGTTGGGATACCAGAAATTGACCAGAAAATGGTCCCAGCAATCGCCGACATCGACGCGCGCCTTTCGCCCGCCCGTACCGGTCGCCTTCACCGGGCGCCCCTGCGCGTACCAGTTCGCCACGTCCAGCACGTGGATGTTCTGCTCCACGATGATGTCCCCCGACAGCGCCTTGTCGAACACCCAGTTGCGCAGCCGGTTCTGCTGGTCCGTCAGTCCGGCCAGCGTGTGCGGCGACAACCGCCCGGCGTGATAGTAGACGTGCCCCAGCACCAGTTCTCCGATATCGCCACGACGCACGCGCGACGCTGCTTCCTGAAACGAGGGCTGCGCGCGCGTCTGAAAATCGACGACGAAGCTCCGTTTGCCCTTCGCCCGTTCGGCGCTCTCGAGAATGCTCTTGCACCCGGCGACGTCCACCGCGACAGGCTTGGCGAGGAATACGTGCTTGCCCGCCGCCACCGCCGCCGCAGCCTGCTCCGGATGAAAGCAGGGCGGGCTCATCACCGCCACCGCGTCGACGTCCGACGCCGCGAGTTCCTTGTATCCGTCCAGCCCCTTGTAAACGCGCGGTCCGCTCAGGTTCAGCTTGGCCACCGTCGCGGTCACCCGGTCCTCGAACGGGTCGTGCAGCGCCGTGATCCGCGCTCCCGCGTACTCCTTGAACAGGTCGCCGACGAAATTGCCGCGGCCGCCGCAGCCCGTGATGCCGAGCCGGATCGCCGAATTCGCCTGCGAGCCGAACGCCGTCGCCGGCTTGAGGATCAGCAGACCTCCGGCCGATTGGATGAACTGTCTTCGTTTGGAATTCATGAAAACCTCGTACGGAATCAGGCTACTGGCCGGTTTCCCGGCGCACGCGGCGCACGCCCTCTACCATGTTGGCCAGCTTGAGCCGGGCCGCCCACCGCGCCGTCTGGCTGAGGCCGCAGTCCGGCGCGAAGGACAGCCGCTCGCCAGCAGCATACTTCATGCACAGGCGCACGCGCGCGGCCACGTCCTCGGGCGTCTCAATGTAGTAGCTCTTCACGTCGATGATGCCGACGGCCACGTCCTTCACCGCCGCGATCCGCTCGACGATCTCGATCTCGGCGAACTCCCGGCTCGCCATCTCGAGATGGATTTCATCGACGTTCAACTCCAGGAACGCAGGGAACATCGGCGCGTATCGCCGGGGCCCAACCGCCCGCCCCTTGAAATTCCCGAAACACAAGTGCGTGGACAAACGGCAACGGCCCGCAGCCCCTTCCACCGTGCGGTTGAAGATATCGACGAACCGCCGCGGATCTTCCCGCCAGGCGTAGCAGCTCATCGACGGCTCGTCCACCGTGATCTCGCGGCAGCCGGCCGCGGCCAGGTCCTCGAGTTCCTTCCGGACGATCGGCAGCAGCGCCTCGGTCACCGCGTAGCGGTCCCGATAACGCTCGTTCGGGATCAGGCGTCCGCTTAGCGTGTACGGTCCGGGAACGCTCGCTTTAAGCTCGAATCCTTCGGGCGCCAGCCGCCGCAGCCGCTCGAATTCCTCCACCGCACCGAGGCCCCGCGGCGCGCTCAGTTCTCCCGTGATCGCGTGCCGCCCACGCTGGTCGTGCGCCGGCGGCCCGAACCGCCGCGGCGGCGCCGGTTCCCGGTCGATCCCCTCCAGGTACCCATAAAACGACAGGTTGAAGTCCAGGCGCGTCTGCTCGCCATCGGTGATCACGTCCAGTCCCGCCGCCGTCTGGTCGTGAATCGCCGCGATCACCGCGTCTTCCTGCGCTTCTTTCAGGTCTTCGGGCCCGAACCGGTCCAGGTGAGCGGAGACGAATTCCAGCCATCCCGGAAACGGATAGCTGCCGATGACGGTGGTGCGCAACGGCCGTTCTTTCATGGAGGTCACGCGTACAGGTGCGCCAGGCTCTTGCGGTACGCTTCGTAGAACCGCTCGAGTTGCTCTTCCGCGCTTACGTTGCCCACCAGTTGGTGGCTGGGCAGCACCACCGGCTTGTGGCCGCGCCGGACCAGCCGTTCCGCCGTCTCGCAGCGGATCATGTTGACGATCATCGCCCCCGTCACCGTGGACGCCGGACCGGTTCGCCACTCCAGCCCCTCGATGTCCAGCACGCAATCGCCCGCCGGGCACTGGTTGTCCACTACCACGTCGGCGACATCGATGAGCTTCTTTCCCGAACTGTGCGCCGCGGGCGAGTTGCGCGCATGCTCGCCCGAGACGATCGCGATCAGCGGCATCCCCCGCTGCTTGACCCCGAGCGCCATCTCGACGATCACCGGGCGGATCCCGCTCGTCGAAATGACGATGAACGCGTCGTGCGGCCCGAAGCGGAATCCCTTCAGGATCTGCTCGGCGTATCCCTCGTACTTCTCCAGGTACAGCGGCGCCCGCAGGCCGTTCGTCCCGACGATATCCGAGTGGTTCGACAGCGCCTGCTCCACCAGCGCGAAAAAGCCCACGAAGCAGCCCTGCCGCGGCGTCATCTCCTCCGACATCATGCGCGAGTGGCCCGCGCCGAACAGGAACACGAGTCCCCCGTTCGAGATGGAATTTGTGCAAATGTCGACCGCTTTTTCGATATTCCCAAGCTCTTTATCTTTTATTCGACTTAGGAGTTCGGCGGTCTTTTCGTAATAACAGAGCGCGGCTTTCATATATCGTTCAGGGAGCGATGCGGTAGCAGGCCATCTCGCGCGCGTTGCGCACCAGCAGCTTGCCGCCGGCGATCGCCGGATTGTTCCATGTCTTGCCTTGGATGGCGGAGAAGCGGGCCAGTTCCTCGTGCCGTTCCGGGGTCGCGCGCGCCAGCGCCAGCTCGCCCGTCTCGGTGATCACGATCAGGTGGCCGCTGGCCAGCAACAACTGCCCGTACCCGTAGCGCCCGCCTTTCCATTTCTGCTCGCCGCTGCCGGCGTCCACGCACGCCAGGATCGATTCGTCCAGCCCGTACACGTGGCCGTCGTGCAATACGGCGCCGTTGAACTTGTTCTTCATGCGGGTGTTCTCCCAGACCGTCCGGGCCGAAAAACCGTCTCCTTCGGGCGCGATTTCCACCACCGCCGCGCCGTGGCCGTACCCCGCCGAGATGTAGAATCGATTCCCGGACACCACCAGCGGCTGCGCGGCGTTGATGTGATAGCTGGTGCGCCACGGATATTCCCACAGCAGCTTGCCTTCCTCCGCCGTCAATCCCATCGCGCGCCCGGCGCTAACCACCAGCAACTGCCGCCGCCCTGCCAGCGTCGCCACCATCGGAGAAGTGTACGACTGCTGATCGTCCAGCGCTTTCCAGACGGGCTCGCCCGTCAGCCGGTCGTAGGCAACCACCGATTTCCCGTTCCCGCCTCCCGGCAGCGTGATCACCTTGTCGTCCACCACCAGCGGCGATGCCGCCATCCCCCATTGCAGGTTCGACGCGCCGTTGTCCCGCAGGATATTCTTCGACCAGATCGTCTTGCCCGCCGCGGCGTCGATGCACCGGAGTTCGCCCTCGGCCCCCTGCGCGTATACCCTGCCGTCGTGCCATGTCGGCGTCGCCCGCGGTCCCGGCCCGCCCATCGACTCCTCGAACGAAGCCTTCCACGAATTCGTCCAGATCTCGTGCCCGGTTTCCATGTCGTACGCCGCCACGACCTCCTGGTCCCGTCGCTGCTCGATCGTGAAAGCCCTGCCGCCGGCGATCGCGAACGAGGCGTAGCCTCCGCCCACCGGCTGACGCCACAGTTCCTGCAGGCCCTTCTCCGGCCACTTGGTGAGAATCTCCATCTCGCGGTAATGGCCGTCGCGGTTGGGACCACGAAAATCCGTCCAGTATGGCGCCGGCGCGCTGGTTGTCCGCCCCGCCGGCTCGGGCTCGGCCTTCATCGCCGCGGGCGCGGGAGCATCGGTCGGCGCCTTCACTTCCAACGCCGCTTGCGTCGATTCCGGAATCGGCTCGGCGACCAGCCGCTGCTGCCGCTCACGGCTCTCCGCCAGCGTCCTGTCGTGCGACTCCCGTGTCCCGAAATAGAACATCGGCCAGATCCCCGTGCCGTCGCGCTCCATTCTCAGGCCGAAGAACGCCGCCAGGTAGACCACCGTCAGACCCGCCAGCGCGAGCGTCGCCAGCGCCTTCTTAAACACGCCCATTCGCGAGCGCGCCCAAACCAGCGCCATACCCAGCGGCGGAATAGCCACGGAGGCCAGAAACGTAATCGCGCGGCTGTACGACGAACGGCTCATTGTTTCCAACGCTTCTCTGTCATTCTCCTATAGAACGCCCGCACCGTTCGCCTACTCAGCCTCTCCGGCGCCCGGAGCGATTCGCCCGCGGCAAGTGAGATACTGGGCCTCGGAACCAGCCCGCTCCCATGGCGCGCACAGATCGTCTCAAGAAGCTCGCCCAGCAGATCGACACCATCGCCCAGCGTGACGCGGAACGGATCCGGCAAGCCGAACAGATCGCGGCGCTGCGGCGCACGGCCGCTTTGGACTTGCACGGCGCCTGCGCCGCCTTCGTGGCCGCCGTAAACGAAGCCACCCTCAAGGTGAAACTTGAACTCTCTCCGCCCGGCTACACCAACGAGTCGTTTCTCGACCCCGGCCCCAATCTCTTCCAGATCAATGCCGCCGGCCGCGTCATCCAGCTAACCTTCACCGCCAACGAGCCGATGGAGTCCACCGAGAATTTCCGTACTCCCTACATCCTCGAGGGCGCGGTGCGCTGGTTCAACCAGGAGTCCATTGAGGGACTGCGGATTCGCGAACACCAGTTGTTCTGCACGCTCGTCCGCGGCCGCTGCCAATGGATGGTTGTCGACCGTCAGACGAATCGCAAGGCGGTCTGCGACGCCGATTACCTGTCCGATCGGTTCGAGGAACTGCTCTAAGTCCGGGCTCGATCATGAAGCGTGGCGCGCGCACTCGTGCGTGCCGAGCCGAGACTCATTCTCGGCTCTTGCTGTCCGTACCCCAAGCGGAGGCAGCAGCAGGCGCTCACTGGTTCCGAAGTGCGACGATCGGCTCGATGCGCGAGGCGCGCCGCGCTGGAACGTATCCCGCCGCCAGCGCCACCAGCATGAAGAGGAGAGCGACGCCGGCAAAAGTCGCCGGGTCCATCGGCGTGGCGTCGAACAGCATCGCGGCAATCCATCGCGTCGCTCCCAATGACGCCACTGTGCCCAGAACGACTCCCGCAAGCGCCAACCGGAGACCGCGGCCGATCACGTGACGCTGCACTTGCGGCCTCCCCGCGCCGAGCGCCATGCGAATGCCGATCTCCTGCGTCTGCCGCGCTACCGAATAGGAAATGACGCCGTAGATTCCCAGCGCCGCCAGCAATAGACCGAGAGCGGCAAAGACCGTCACCAGCAGCGCGAAGAAACGCCGCGGTGAAACCGACTGCTCGACAATGTGCCCAAGCGGCCGCAGTTGCGTTGCGGGTTGGGCCGGATTCAGCGCGCGCAACGTTCGCATCACGCTGGACGCCAGGGCTTCGGGCGGAAGCTTCGACCGGATCACCAGTTCCGCTCCCTCGGGGCTCGCCTGCCAGACCGGCAAATACATCTCGGGACCCGCCGAGGCTTCCAGGCTATGCTGGCGGGCGTCGTCGATCACGCCGACGATCCGGGTTTCCTGCCATCCGCCGCTCCCGGTCGTCAGCGCGAGTTGTCCCACCGGGTCCCGCCCCGGCCAATGCCGCCGCGCCGCCGCTTCATTCACGATTACGACGGGTTCCTTGCGGCTGGCGTCGCGCCAGGAGAAATCGCGGCCTTGCTTCAGACGCATGCCCATTGCGCCCAGATAACCGGGGGTTACGATGCGGACCAGCGCCGCGGCTTCGTTAATGTCGCGGTACTCCCGCCCGCTGGCTCTGAGTCCCCAGCTCCGGTTGCGGCCAAGGGGCAGCATATCCGCGACGCCCGCCGCTTCGATGCCGGGAATCGCGCGGACGTTCCTCAGAATTTCTTCGAGGACCGCGCGCCGCTGCTCGCCGTCCCGCGCCTCGTAATCGATCCGGATGGCCGCCGCCCGGTCCGGCTGAAATCCCAGGTCTACGGCGAGGACATTCAGAAAACTACGCAGCAGCAGGCCGGCGGCAATCAGCAGCACGCAGGCGAGGGAGACTTCCGAGACAACCATCCACGCCCGCAGGCGCTCATGACCGCGGCCCGTCGACATGCCAGGTCCGCCGCTCTTGATGGCGCTATGAATGTTGCTTGCCGTCAGACTGAGGCCCGGCGCGATGCCGAACAGGAGCGCCGTTCCCACCGCGATCAGCAGGGTCCACGCGAGCGCGGCCCGATCCACGGAGACGCTGCTGAGCAGCGGCAGCGCGATCGAGCCTTGACGGCCCAGCCAAGCCGTCACCGCAAATGCCAGCGCCAGCCCCCCCATCGCGCCCGCGCCGCTGAGGACCAGGCTCTCGGTTACGAGTTGCCGCAACAGCCTGGCGCGGCCGGCGCCCAGAGCGGCCCGCATCGCGAATTCCTTGTTCCGCGCCGCCGCACGCGACAGCATCAGGTTGGACAGGTTCACGCAGACAATCAGCAGGACCACGCCAACGGCGCACCAGAGCGCAATCAGCGATCGCCTCAGCCTGCCGCTGACAAAATCCTTGAGGCCGGTCACCGTCGACGCATAGTCGCCCCACCACTCCTTGTGCGCCGCCTTCAGTTGCGGCATCAGGACGTCGAGTTCGGCTTGCGCCCGCGCCGCCGAGACGCCGGGTTTCAGCCGGCCAATGACGGCGAGCGTGTTTCCCCAACTTCGCAGCTCATCCATCACGGCCGGAACGAAGATCTCGAAGCCGACGCCGGGAGCGAATACCGCGCCGAAGTCGAACGCCGCCGGCAGCACGCCGACCACCGTTACGGGCGTCTTGCTGAGAATGATGGCGCGTCCGACGATCGCCGGGTCGCCCCCGAACTGACGCTGCCAGAACCCGTGGCTCAACACCGCCGCCGCGCGGCCGCCCCGCTGGCATTCCTCCGCCGCGAACAACCGTCCCAAGACAGGCTCGACGCCGAGAGTCTGAAAGAAGTTCTCCGCCACCATCACGCCCGCCACCGGCTGCGGCTCCCCGCTTCCTGTCAGCGTGTACTCGCTGTTTCCGAAGAACGGGTTGTAGCTTGTCAAGCTCTGGAACGAACGGTTGTGACGCTGGATTTCCTCAAAGGCGTCCACCGTGTAGGTAACCGCGGAGAGCCCCGCCGCCCGGCGAGATTCGGCGCTCGCATCCCGGCCGGAGGCAAGCCACGTCAGTTCCTGCGCATTCGGAAACGGCAGGGGACGCAGCAACAGCGTGTTCACCACGCTGAAAACCGCCGTGTTCGCGGCGATGCCCAAGGCGAGGATGAACGCGCTGATGAACGCGAACCCCCGGTCCCGCCGCAGCATCCGGACCGCGTATCGCAGGTCCTGCGCGAACTCGTCCCAATACTCCCTGCGCCGCTTGCGCTCCTCTCTTCTCCGGCCTAGCGTCACGCCGTCCTGCCGTAACTTGCGAAGATCGCCAAACTGCCGCTCCGCCTCCGCGCGCGCCGCCTCCGGCTTCCAGCCTTGGGCGATCAAAGCGTCCGTTTTCGACTCGACGTGAAACCTCAATTCGTCGTCCACGTCCGCTTGCGGATCGGGACCGGATAAGCGCTCATAGCGCCGCCATCTGGGAACCTCTGCCATTACGCATCCTCCGGCAGGGGAGGCTGCGCCGCGTGAAGCACTTTCGTCACCGCGGCGGCGTAGGCGTCCCACGTCCTGGTCTCCTCGCGGAGCCGCCGTCGCCCCTCCTTCGTCAGCCGGTAGAATTTGGCCTTGCGGTTATTCTCCGAAAGGCCCCACTCCCCTTCCGCCAGGCCCTTGTTCTCCAGCCGCCACAGCGCCGGGTAGAGCGTCCCTTCGTCGACTAGAAGCGCCTCATCGGTCTGGCGGCGGATCAGGTCCGTAACCGCGTAGCCGTGCAGCGGCCCCCAGACCAGGGCCTTCAGGATCAGGACATCCAACGTTCCGCGAACAAGATCGAGCGGAGACTTCATTCCATTCCCCTATGGTTCCAAGGGGAAGAATATCACGCTTCCCCTGTGAACACAAGGGGGAACATACGGCGGCGGAGCGCGTCCCCCTCTCCGTCGCGCTATGCCGTCACTCCCCGCGCGGTTGCCGCCGCTTCCCGGTGGGATAATGTAGGCGAAGGAGCGCTGGATGATCGTCGCCGAGAGCGCGGACCTCGAAAAAGAACTGAATCCCTGGCTGGCGGCCGAAATCCGTTTCGACGAGGCCGCTATGCGCCTGGGACTGGATGACGGGACCTGCAAGATCCTCCGGTCGCCGGCGCGCGAACTGACGGTGCACATCCCGGTGATGCTGGACGACGGCCGTCTTGAGGTCTTCACCGGCTATCGCGTCATGCACTCGATCGCGCGGGGGCCGGGCAAGGGCGGCATCCGCTTCGCGCCCGACGTTACCCTCGACGAGGTGCGCGCGCTCGCCGCCTGGATGACCTGGAAGTGCGCCGTCGTCAATATCCCCTTCGGCGGCGCAAAAGGCGGCGTCATTTGCGATCCGGCCGTCCTTTCGGACACCGAACTGGAGCGGATTACACGCCGTTATACGGCCGAAATCCTGGAATTCATCGGACCGATGAGCGACGTTCCCGCCCCCGACATGAATACCAACGCCCAGACCATGGCCTGGATCATGGATACCTATTCCATGCACATGCGGCACACCGAAACGGCCGTGGTCACCGGCAAGCCGCTCGACCTCGGCGGATCGCGCGGCCGCGCCGAGGCCACCGGGCGCGGCTGCCTCATCGTGACGCTGGAGGCGCTGCGCCGGTTCGGTATCGACCCGCGCCACGCCTCGGTCGTGATCCAGGGCTTCGGCAACGTCGGCGCAATGTCCGCCAAACTCATGTCGCGCGCCGGCCTCAGGGTCATCAGCATTATCGAGGTGGACGGCGCGGTCTACAATCCCGCGGGCCTCGACATCGAGGCGCTGAGGAGCCATCGCGAGGAGACCGGCTCCATCCTCGACTTCCCCGGAGCGGAGAATCTCGAGCGGGACGAGGCGCTCTACCTGGAGTGCCAGGTGCTGGTTCCGGCGGCGCGGGAAAACGTCATTACGTCGCAAAATGCCGGTAAAATCCGGGCGCAGATCGTCTGCGAGGGAGCCAACGGTCCGACCACCGCTATCGCGGATTCCATCCTCGCGGACAGGAATATTTTTGTAATTCCCGATATTCTCGCCAACGCCGGCGGCGTGACCGTCTCCTATTTCGAGTGGGTCCAGGATCGCCAGGGCTTCTTCTGGAACGAGCAACTGGTGAACGGCCGCCTCGAGGAGATCATGGTCAACAGCTTTCGCGACGTCGTGGCGTACGCGGACGCGCACAAGGTGAACAACCGCATCGCCGCATACATGCTGGCCCTCCACCGCGTGGCGTTCGCCGTCAAACTGCGCGGCATCTACGCCTGATGAGCGAAGCCGCGACGCCGCTGATGCGGCAGTATCATTCGATCAAAAAACAGGTTCCCAACGCGCTGCTGCTGTTCCGCCTCGGGGATTTCTACGAGCTTTTCTACGACGACGCCGTGACGGCGGCTCGCGAGTTGGAGATCACGCTGACCGCCCGCAACAAGGAGCGCGGCGAACCCATTCCGATGTGCGGCGTCCCCTACCACGCCGCCGAGGGCTACCTCGCGCGGCTGATTCAGAAGGGCTACCGCGTCGCCATTTGCGACCAGGTGGAGGATCCACGGTTCGCCAAAAAGCTCGTCAAACGCGAACTCACGCGCATCGTTACGCCGGGTACCGCAACCGAAACCGAGTTGCTCCGCTCGCGCGAGAACAACTACCTGGCGGCCGTCGCGCGAAAGGCGCATGCGGCGGGCCTGGCGTACGTGGACGTCTCCACTGGCGAGTTCCGCGCCACCGAGATCGACCCGGCCGAGACGCCGGCGATGCTCGAAAACCTCAGCGTGCGTGAAGTCTTGCAGCCGAACGGCGCCGAGGCGTTGCCCGGCTTCCGCACCGAATTGGACGAGTGGGTCTTCAGCTTCGATTACGCCGAGCGAACTTTGCTCGAGCATTTCCGCCTGCACAGCCTGGACGGTTGCGGCCTCGCCGGGAAGCCCTTGGCGGTCGCCGCCTCCGGCGCGGTTCTCCATTACCTCCGGGAAACCCAGCGCTCGGCCCTCGACCACCTCGAACGGCCCTCCTTCTTCGACCGGCGGGAGGCGATGGCGCTCGACGCCGTCACCGTGCGCAACCTCGAGCTGGTGGAGCCGCTGTTTGCCGGCGAGGGCAAGGAGGTGACGCTGCTGCACGCGCTCGACCGGACGCAGACCGGCATGGGCGGCAGGCTCCTGCGCCGGCGCCTGCTGCGTCCGGCCATCGAACTGCCGGAGATCGAAGCCAGGCTGGATGCCGTCGAGGAACTGCTCCGGAAGACGATCCTCCGCGCCGAGATCCGCAAGACCCTCGCGGACGTCCTCGACATCGAGAGGCTGCTCGCGAAGGTAACCCTCGGTACGGCGAACCCCCGCGACCTGCTCGCGCTCGGCCGATCGCTGGCGCAGGCGCCCGGACTTACCGCGCAGGCGACCCACTGCCAGTCTCCGAGGCTCCACGAAACGCTCGACCGGATGGACGAGGTAGCCGATGTCCGCGACGCGATCCTCACCGGACTATCCGACGAGCCGCCGGCGAACCTGGCCGACGGCGGAACCATCCGGCCGGGGTTCCACGCGGAGCTGGACGAATTGCGGGACATCCGCGCCAACAGCCGCCAGTACATCGCGCAAATCGAAGCGCGCGAGCGAGAGCGGACAAAAATCCAGTCCCTTAAGGTCCGATTCAACAACGTATTCGGCTACTACATCGAGATTTCGAAAGCGAATTTGCACCTGGTTCCTTCGGATTACGACCGGAAACAGACGCTGGTGAACGCCGAACGCTTCACCACGCCGGAGCTGAAGGAACTCGAAAGCAAGATCCTGGACGCCGAGGAGAAGATCCTGGCGCTCGAAAAGGAGCTGTTCGCCGCCCTTCGCGCCCGAACCGCGGCCGAGGCGGCGCGCATCCGGCAGACCGCGGCGGCCATCGCCGAGGTGGACGTCACGGCGGCGCTGGCGCAGGCGGCGGCCGAGAACCGCTACGCCCGGCCCCGTTTCTCGGAAAACGGCGAAATGCGAGTGTTGGGCGGCCGGCATCCGGTGATCGAGAAGCTCGCCGAGCGCGAGGCCTCCCGCTTCATCCCCAACGACCTGTACCTGAATCCCGACGGCGAGTTCGTCTCGATCATCACGGGGCCGAACATGGGCGGCAAGTCCACCTACCTGCGGCAGGCGGCGCTGCTGGTGGTGATGGCGCAAATGGGCTCGTTCGTGCCGGCCGCCGAGGCCGTCCTGCCCGTGGTCGACCGCGTGTTTACGCGCATCGGCGCGGCCGACAATCTGGCGCGAGGCCGGTCCACGTTCATGGTCGAGATGACGGAGACGGCGGTCATTCTGAACACGGCCACCCGCGACAGCCTGATCGTGCTCGATGAAATCGGCCGGGGCACCGCCACCTATGACGGCCTGGCGCTGGCCTGGGCGGTGGTAGAGTACATCCACCAGCGGATCCGCGCCAAGACGCTGTTCGCCACCCACTACCACGAGTTGACGGAATTGGCCGATCAGCTCGACGGAGTCCGTAACCTGCATGTCTCGGTGAAGGAGGCGGGCGACCAGATCATCTTCCTGCGCAAGGTGGAGCCGGGCAAGGCGGACCGCAGCTACGGCATTGAGGTGGCCCGTCTGGCCGCGCTTCCCCTCGGCGTCATCGAGCGCGCGCGGGAGATCCTCGCGCTGCACGAGAAGACCGAGCACGAGGTGACCGAGGAGCTGGCGCCAAAACGTCCGGCGGCGCGAGGCGCGGTGCAGATTCAGCTTTTCGAGCCCGTCAATTACCAGATCGCCGACCGCATCCGCGGGCTGAACCTGGACGAACTGCGCCCGATCGAGGCGCTCCAACTGCTCGCCGAACTCCAGAAGGAACTCCGACGCAAATGAGGGTCGCCGGCATCATGAGTGGCACGTCGCTCGACGGCATCGACGTGGCCATCATGGACATACGCGGCTCGGGTTGGAAGATGAAAGCGTCCGTTGTTGCTTTCGGCGGCGTTCCTTATCCGGCCCGCGTGCGCGAAGCGCTGCTGGGCGTTTCGAACCGCGAAGCGCACGTGGGCGCCGTCGCGCGCTTGAACGTCCTGCTCGCCGAGTTGTACGCGGAGGCGGTGTTCGCGGTCGCCCGGCGGAATCGGATCGCGGTGAAGTCCCTCGACCTGATCGGCTGCCACGGGCAGACGATCTTTCACGACGGCGCCGGAGCGCGGTTCCTGGGACGAACGGTCGCCGCGACCTTGCAGATCGGCGACGGCTCGCTGCTCGCCGAGCGTACGGGCGTCCCGGTGATCTCCGACTTCCGCACGCGCGACATGGCGGCGGGAGGACGCGGCGCGCCGCTCGTTCCGTTCGTCGACTACCTGCTGTTCCGCGATCCCCGGCTGGGCCGCGTCGCCCTGAACATCGGCGGCATCGCGAACCTGACTGCCATTCCCGCCGGCGGCGCGCCCGAGGACGCGATCGCGTTTGATACCGGTCCCGGCAACATGGTGATCGACGCCTTGGCGAGGCGCCATAGCAAAGGGAAGCTGGCGTACGACCGCGACAGCCGGATCGCCGCGCGCGGCCGGGTGGACGAATCGCTGCTCCGCCGCTTGCTGGCGGACCGCTTCTACCGTCAGCCGCCGCCCAAGACCGCCGGGCGGGAGCAGTACGGCGCGGAGTTCCTCGAACGGCTGCCTCCGGCGATGCGAATCGAAGACGCCATGGCCACCGAGACGGCGCTCACGGCTGCATCCATCGCCATGGGGATCGACCGTTTCGTGCGGCCTCGCATGCGCGTGGACGAGCTGATCGCCTCCGGCGGAGGGGTGCGCAATCCGCGCCTGATGGCGTACCTGGCCGGGTTCCTGCCGGGCGTGCGAATCCGGACGTCCAGCGAGTTCGGCATCGACGCGGACGCCAAGGAAGCGATCGCTTTCGCGATCCTGGCCTATGAAAGCCTGCACGGCCGGCCGTCGAACCTTCCCTCGGCCACCGGCGCGAGGGGACCCGTGGTTCTCGGCAAGCTGAGCCCGTAGGCGTTACTGACTCGGAGGAGTAGCCGGCTCCTCGGTGGTCAATTCCTGCGAAAGCGGCTCGGGCGTATCGAACGTAATGGTGGCGTCGGCCCCGAATTTGCGATAGAGGCGGAATTCCACTTCGTTCTTCACCAGCGCCTTGCCCTGCCGCATCCGCATCTGGAACTTCATCGGGAGGAGGAAGTCGTGTCCGGCGATGTCGGCGAAGTCGTAGTCCAGGGTGGTACCCGCCTCCTGGATGGGGAAGGAGGGCGGGATGTCCTCGGCCTGCAACGTCACGCGGAGCACCATGGGGCTGTCCTTGTCGACGTAGATCTGACCCGTATAGCCCGGCACCGTGGAGAGCCTCTTTTCGTAGCTGATCGCCCACTTGGACCTGTCTTTCCGGACGCGATAGTCGTAAACGTGCGCCAGACGCCCCCGGAGCTTACCCCAGCGAGCCCATTGAAACCTAGCTTCGCTTTCGGGCTCGAAGATCTCCCGCAGCAGCGTGCCGAACTCGCCCGTGGACGTGGAGCCGCCGAGGTCGTCCACCGTCAGGTCTACGATCCGGTTGTTGATCAGGATGACCTTGTAGTCCTCCTTCTGCTCGAAATACGAGACCTTGGCGGTGACGGTGTCGAGCTTGTGCCAGAATTCCAGGCCGCTCGGGTCCACGTAGCGCCGCGTCACCTGGGTGCAGATGAAGTCGGGCAGCGACTTGGTGTAGTTGAGCGCGTAGGAGCGGACATCCTCAATGATGCGCTTCTGTTCTTCCGGCGAAGGCGCCGGGATCGTCGGAGCTTTCGGAGGCTCCTTGTACGGCTCCGCCGCCGGAAGATTGGCGGAGGCGTCCCGCAGCTTCCAGAGGGCTTCGAGCGTTCGCGGTCCGGCGCCGAGCCCGTGGAGCGATTCGATGGTCCGGTCGTCCAGCCGCTCCGTGAGCGCGAAGTTCCTGAGGTAGTTGGCGACTTCCCTGTCCGAGTGCTTCAGCTCAATGGAAGAGGTGATGAACCGGACCAGGTCCTTGACCGAGACTTTCTGCTGCGGCCAGGCGAGCGAACACGCCAGCAACAGCAGGACTCCGGCCCTCAATTTCATATTTCTATTTTCCCTCAGCGCGGCGAAATACGCCCGCCGGAAGGGGCGGCTACTCGCCAAACGGGAAGCGCCGTTTTCTGGCCGGCGCCGGAGAGGCCGGCGCGATCTTGTCTATGGCGGCCTGAACAAGCGGGGCCATGATCCGGTAACCGTTGGTGTTCGGGTGCAGCCCGTCGTCGGCCAAGTCCTTCTTCAGGAAGCTGCCCGCATCGGCCATGGGCGAGTAGTAGTCCAGGTAGTGGTGGCCCGCCTGGGAGCAGTAGCTGCGAATCCAGGTGTTCAGGCGGAGAATGGCGACGGGCGGCCGCTGGCGGGTCCGTTCGAAGCGCGGATCCTCGTCTTTATTGAAATCGTTGACCGGAAGCACCGAGGAGAGGATCACCTTGACGTTGTTGGCCTTGGCCAGCATGGCGATCATGGCCAGGTTGTCCTCGATCACGCTCTGCTTGACGCCGCGGGCGATATCGTTCGTACCGGCCAGCACCACCAGTATGGCGGGCTTGAGATTCAGGACATCGGAGCGCATCCGGCCGAGCATCTCGCCGGAGATCTGGCCGCTGATGCCGCGGTTGATGAAATCGCGCTCCGGGAAATACTCGTTGAGACGCCAGCCGTCGGTGATCGAATCGCCCAGGAAGACCACGCGCGGGTTGGCGGGGTTGGGCGCGCCGACCTTCTGGTTGTCCTCCTCATAGCGGGCGAGGTTGTCGCGGTCCGGATTGCGGGCCGACGCCTCGACGTAGTCGAGCAGAGCGCGGAGATGGGAATCGGTACGCTCGATGGCGACGCGCAGTTCGGCGAACTGCTTGCTGGCCTCCGCGGGGAAAGGAAACGGCTTCGGGATCGAGTCCGCCAGTGCCTCGTAGGCGCGGATGTTGGTCAGCAGCAGGTACGTCAGTCCGGCGTTGCGCTGGCCCGGCGAAACCCGCAGGTTAGCCAGGGCCTGCCGCGAGTTCTCCAGGATGGGTTCGGCCGCTCGCGCGAGGCCGGGCACGGAGATCATGGTGGATTCCATCAACTGGAGCGTCCGCTGATAGTGCTGCTCCGCCTCCGCCGCCGACATCAGGGCATTGGGCTGTGCGCCGGCGCCCGGCGCGAGAGCGGAAAGCGCCGCCAGCAGAGCGGCAAGCGCCGCGTACCGTCGGTTCACGTCGTCTCCTCCTTCTTCTTGAGCTGCAAAGTCACGGTGCCGATGTAGAAGCGAAGCTGGACGCGGATCTGCACCGGAAGGCGCCGCTCGTCGTCGGTGAGCCAGACGAACAGGCGGCCTCTACGCCGGTAGAGCACGTCGTTGAACAGGAACGCTTCATACCGTATGGTATCCCGCGGGCCGCTGGGGGTTTTGATCCGCTGCCGTTGCTGCGCCTCCACGCGGGCCATCACGGATTTCTTGCCGTTGCTGACCGGCAGGACGGCGCTCTGGCCGGGCTCCAGGCGCATGGCGCGGAGGCGGGCGAGGGCGGCGAGTTCGTCGTGCACGCAGGGAGGGACGTCGATTTCCCGTTCGCCGACCACCTCGTTGTTCTTGGCCGCGTCGCGCTCCAGGTACGTGGCTTTGCCTTGCGGCTGCTGGTAATTCACGGTGACTTCGCGCCGCTTTTTCCCTTCGCGGACGTGGTAGCGGTAGGACTCGGCGCAAAAACCGCCGTTGAACAGGACCGAGTAGTCGTTATCGACGTGGTGCAGGGAATCCGCCAGGCCGCGGGTCTTCAGCAGAAGGGCGCCATGCCATTGGGCTTCGTCCTTCTTTGGTTTGCGTTCCAGCTTCAGGGTGACGTCGCCGGCATGCATCAGCCGCCATTCGGCGCGGTATTCCAGGACCACCGACTGCTCCGGGCCGGGGGCGTCGGCCGCCGACAGGCACAGGGCGGCCGAGGGAATCAAAGCGATGCGGGCGATCCACGCGGGCAGAGGCAAACTTGAGTGTGCCAGACGGCGGCGATGACTCGCAATGCGGCCCCTTTCCCCGGGGTTCGCCGGAATCGCGCCGAAAATAAGTCTTGCTTTAATCTCAAACTCGTGCTAGAAACGGGATGGTCCATCGCGGACATCCGGCAGGAGGGAACCGGAACAAGCGGAGCGGAGCAATCCCGGAGGGGGGAATGTCCGTCCGCGCTGGCTCACCGAACGAGACGAGGAGGGATCTCGAATGCAGGCATCACCAGGACACCGTCACTCGCTCTATTGCATTGTTCCGCCATACGTGTTGCGGAACATCGCCCGGAGCGGGAAGAGAGAGCTTGCCGACGCGGCGTTGAATACGCTGGCGACCGATGACACCATCCGCGCACTGCGCGCGGGGCGGGCCGCCGCGCCCGCGGTTGTCTCGAGCGCCCGAGGCACGCTGACCGCCGAAGGGGTAAAGCAACGAACCATCTTCACCGCGGACAACACGCAGAATCTGCCCGGCCGGCCGGTCCGTCTGGAGGGAGACGCCGCCACCGGCGACTTGGCCGTCGATGAGGCCTACGACGGGCTGGGCAGCACGTACGACTTTTTCTGGGAAGCCTACGAGCGCAACTCGATTGACGACGAAGGGCTTCCACTGAACGCGACCGTCCATTTCGGCCGGCGCTACAACAACGCGTTTTGGAACGGCCAGCAGATGGTGTTCGGCGACGGCGACGGCGTCCTGTTCAACCGGTTCACCATCGCGCTGGACGTGATCGGGCACGAGTTGACGCACGGCGTCACGGAGGATGAGGCGGGGCTGATCTACTTCTTCCAGTCCGGGGCGCTGAACGAATCGATGTCAGACGTGTTCGGCAGCCTGATCAAGCAGCGAGTGCGCAACCAGACCGCCGACCACGCCGACTGGCTGATCGGCGAGGGACTGCTCGCCGCGGGCGTCCAGGGCGTGGCGCTGCGGTCGATGAAAGCGCCAGGGACGGCGTTCGACGATCCCGACCTGGGCAAGGACCCGCAGCCCGGCCATATGAGGGACTACGTCAATACGATGCAGGATAATGGCGGGGTGCACATCAATTCTGGAATCCCCAACAAAGCGTTCTATGTGGCGGCAACGTCCATCGGCGGATACGCGTGGGAGAAGACCGGGCGGATCTGGTACGAGACGCTGCGGGATTCCCGGCTGCGCGAAAACACCGGTTTCCGGCGTTTTGCGCGGTTGACGCACATGACGGCGGGGCGCCTGTACGGCCCGACAAGCACGGAAGCCAAGGCGGTGCGCGACGGCTGGGCGCAGGTGGGCATCAACGTGGCCGCGCTGGCGATGGAGGCCGGGAGACCGTGACGGCGGCCGCGCGAAGGAGAACGCGTGCGGATTGAGTATAGGAAGGAAGGCGGGATTGCGCATCTGCCCGGACTGGCGAAGCCGCTGACGATCGACACGGCGGAACTGACGCCGGAGCAAGCGGCGGAGCTGGAACGGCTGGTGGAGCAATCCGCCTTCTTCTCATTACCCGCGACGGTCGGCCGGCTGAAGCGAGGCGCGGCCGATTATCAGGAGTACCACATACAGGTCACCGAGGGCGACCGGTCGCACGCGGTGCAGGTGGTGGATCCGGCCGGGGCCGAAGCGGTGGCGGCGCTGATCGATTTCCTCGACGACCGGCAGCGGGAGGCGATCATTAAGAGCCGGGCCGCGCGGCAGCGAGGCGAGCCGTGACGCGCTGGTGGACGGCCGCCGCCGTTCTGTGCGTAGCCGCGGCGGCGCAGGCGCAGCCGGTGACCGCGATCATCGTGCGGCACGCCGAGCGCGAGGCGGTGGCGGGCAACGATCCGCCGATCTCCGCGGCGGGGCGCGCGCGGGCCGAACTCCTGGCGAACATGCTCCGGGACGAGCAGTTCTCCGCGGTGTTCGCCTCCGAACTCCAGCGGACGCAGCAGACTGTGGAACCGGTGGCGGCGCGGCTGGGGATCGAGACCACGATCGTTCCGGCGAACGATACCGCGGGACTGCGAAAGCGCATCCTGGCGCAGAAGGGCAAGACGGTGCTGGTGGCCGGGCACAGCAACACGGTTCCGGCGCTTATTTCAGCGCTGGGCGGCCCTGGGGGCATCACGATACCGGAAACGGAGTTCGACCGGCTTTACATCCTGGCCGTGCCTTCCAGGGGCAAGCCCATGCTGACCTCGCTGCGGTACGGGGCGCCGCCGGCCGGGCCCTCGGCGATGGGGACCCCGGTTCCGATTCGGAGCTTCGAGTTCACCAGAAGCGGCGGCGTGGCTGGAGCGAAGCCGGTTACGGGGCGGCTGGAGCTGACCGGAGAGGAATGGACGGTCACCGAACCGGGCGGGACCTACCGGCGGAACGTTCGCAAAGAGGAGATCGAACCGTGGATCCGCAGGGTGAATGGCGAGCGGCTGGCGGCTCTGGTTTCCTTGATCGAGCCGCGCGGCGCCGACGCATATCAATATGATGTGACCCTGGAGCGGGGCGACGGCAGGAGCTTCCTGATCCGGACGTCCGAACTGGCGGCCGGTGAAGTGGCGGCGAAAATGCCCGAAGCCGGGCGGCTGCTGGAGTGGGTGCAGCGAGAGTCCGACGCCATTGCCAGCGCCCGGAGAGCGCGCTGACCGGCGGGGCTACCAGCCGCCGGCCCAGCGGATTGCGTTCTGGACCAGGCGTTGGAAGCCGGGGTGCCGGTGGGCTTCGGGGCCGTGGCCCAGTTCGATGTAAATCACCTTCGAGCGGTTGTAGGGGCTGATCCAGGCCATCGGGCCGTCCGACGCCGGGTGGTCCGTCTTGAGCAGGACCTTCGATTTCGGCGAGATCCACATGTCCTTGTAGGCCTCGTCGACGATCAGCAGCGGGCCGACGCCGTTCAGTACGGGATGCTCGGCCACGGGGTCGACTTTCATCTCGATGTCGTGCTTGTAGTCGGACGGCTTGGGACCGAAGTTCGGCAGGATGTAGCGGCCGCCGACAACTTCCTCGTACCACCAGGGCCAGTTCTGATAATTGGCGATGGCGTGGTGGAGCACGACCATGCCTTTGCCGCTTTCGAGGAAGCTCTTCAAGTTCGCCTTTTGCTCGTCGGAGATGGCCTGCATCATGTCATACAGGACGAGAACGTCGGTGTCCTTGAGCTGGCCCTTGCCGTAGGCTTCGGGCTGGAAGACAACGTTGGTCCGGATGTCGGGCTGGCCGTCGAACGCCCGCCAAAGCGTGGGGGCGAAGTCGTGGCCTCCGATCACCAGTTGCACCCGCAGGGCGTCCTTGTTCGGCGCGTCCAACGCGATCTCGCCCGGGAGCGTGACTTTGCCGCTGGCGGCCCACTCGACGCCCCGGGCGAACGAGGCGATGAAGCCCGGAGCGTCCATGGAGCTGGCGTCGTGGCCGAGCGTGGTGTGGAAGACGCGGCCCTGGCCATAGGTGAGGGTCCAGAGCACGGGCTCTTCCTTGCCCGTGCCGCCGATGTCCAGGCTGTCTAAGGCCCGGGCCAGCACCTTGATGCCAGGCTTGAGGACGAGGTTGTGGTATAGCTCGTCGCTGATGCGGAAGCTTGGCGGCATGCCGCGGGCGATGGGGTGCTGGGGATCGGTGAACTTCACGTCAAAGATGTGGCGCTTGCCGTGGCCGCTTTTGGGCGGGCCGTCGGTCCAGGAGGCGCCGGTCATTTCGGCGAAGTCGGTCCAGGGCGGTTCCTTGATGCCGGTACGCTTGTGGTTGTCGGCGAGGAGTTCCATTTCGCCGAAGGCGTAGCTGGCGCCGTGGACGACGACAAGCCCCTTGCCCGTGCGAACGGCGTTGCCGACGGCGGTTTCCGCGGGTTGCCCCCAGCGCGGGCCGTTGTAGTCGAGGACGATGACGTCGTAGGGGGCGACGGCGATTGCGTTGAGGCCGCCGGGTTCCTGGACGACGCGGACGTCGAAGCGGCCGGACTGTTCGAGGATGCGCCGGAGGATCGGCGTGGTGGTCCGCCAGTCGTGGTTATTGCGTCCGGAGATGAGCAGGACGCGGATGGCGCCTTCCTTGAAGAAGAGGCCGGGGACGGTTTGCGCGGCGGCGGAGAGGGCGAGGGTCGCGCCGAGCGCGGCGATTGCGGCGGCGGTTCTAAGCACTTCCGGCCCCCTCCTTCCGAGCGACGAGCGGGGCGAGGTGTTCGAGGCTGCGGGCGGCCTGCGCGGGCGTACCGCACTCGACCGAGAGAACGCCGGAGAAGCCGGCGTCCTGAAGGATGCCGACCACCTTCGACCAATCGACGACGCCGTCGCCGCAAGCGCAGCCGACGGCCGTGCCGGTCACCTTGCCGCGCTCATCCTGGGACTGCTGGATACTGATGTCCTTGGCGTGGATGTGGATGAGGTGGCTTTGCGCGGCGCGAAGGCCTTCGTAGGGGTCTTCGCCGCCGAGGTAGGCGTTGCCGGTGTCGTAGTTGATTTTGAGGAAGGGCGATTTGACCAGCGAGTGGATGCGGAGGAGGCCGGCCGTGGTTTTCGAGATGCTCTGGTGAGGTTCGATACCGACGTAGACGCCGTAGCGTTCGGCGACGCGCATGGCTTGAGTGAGGGTGTAGCGCATGACGGGCCAGATGTCGTCGTCGCTGAGCCAGGATGGGCGGATGCCTTCATCGGTGTTGACGACGGGCGCTCCGACGGCGGCGGCGAAGCGGATGGCTTTCTGGAGGAACGGGACGCTGATTTCGGGGCGCATCAGGGGGCAGTGCGCGCTGAGGCCCGAAGGCTTGACGCCGCAGCGGTCCATGATGTCGCGGATCTCGAGGGGCTCTTCGTCCATGGAGACGGAGTGGAAGTAGCCGGCCTCGCTCAGCAGCTCGCGCCCGTTGTGCACCATGGGCTCGACGAAGCGGTAGCCGAGGGCGGCCGCGCGTTCGACGCCCGCCGCGAAGGGCTTGTCCTCGCAGCGGATAAATTCCATGTTGACGCCAATCTCGATGCTCATGAATGTCTCTCCTTAGCGGATAATCGGCTGCTTAAACGTCCCATTCTTTCCGCCACGTGACGCGGTTTTTCGCCTTATAGGCGATATTGCCGATGTGGCAGGCCATTGCGCCATAGTGGCCGTCGACGACGTTGGCGTTAGGCTGGTTGCGGGTGCGGACGCAATCGAGCCAGTTGGCCATGTGGTCGGCTTCGGGCGAGCCGGGGCTGGTGAGCACGCCGAGGTGTTTGTTCTTTTCGGCGGGGAGGAAGCGGTAGCCGGCGCGAAAGATGGAAAGGCGGCCGCCGGAGCCCATGAACACGATGTCCGCCGATTCCTGGCCGATCAGGTCCGTGATGGTGGCCTCGAACGTGACGTTGAGCTTTTGCGGGTAATCGAGGATGAAGTTGATGTTATCCGGCGTGTCGCGGCCGTCGTCGTACTGGTAGATGCCGCCGAGGGCGACGGCGCTGGCGGCGCGGGTGAGGTTGAGATACCAGTGGACGACGTCGACCATGTGGACGAAGAGGCCGCCGGTCTGGCCGCCGGTGGAGAATTCCCAGTAGGCGAACCGGTTGAAGTACATCTTGGGATCCCACGGGCGCTTGGGGAGCCAGCCAAGGCAGGCTTCCCAGTCGAGGCCGGGCGGCTTGGTTTCCATGCCGGACGGGACGGGGGTGAGATAGCCGTTGTTGGCATTCCAGATGGTGCGGACGAGGTGGACGTCGCCGATGAGGCCGCTGTCGAAGAAACGCTGTTTGGCCTCGATGAAGTGCTTCATGCTGCGCTGCTGGACGCCGACCTGCAGGACGCGCTTGTGGTCGCGGACGGCGCGGACCAGGGGCGGGCCCTGCTCGGGGACGGAGGTCATGGGTTTTTCGACGTAAACGTCCTTGCCGGCCTTGCAGGCGTCGATGGAGATCTTCGAGTGCAGGTGATCCGGAGTGGCGACGATGACGGCGTCGATATCCTTGCGGTCGAGGAGGCGGCGATAGTCAGCGTCCTTGGCGACGGGGGTTCCGCAGAGGACGGCGGCCTCGTCGCGGCGGACGTCCCAGGCGTCGCAGACGGCCACCCATTCAATGCCGCCGACTTTGTTGGCGACGCTCATCAGGTACTGGCCACGGTTTCCAGATCCGATAATCCCCAATCGGACGCGGTCGTTGGCGGTAAGAACGCGGGCGGCCGAAGCGGCGGAAGCGGCGCCGGCCATAAAAGTGCGTCGGGAAAGGTCCATAAAAATCTACCTCACGATGCTTTTATACCATTGTTGCGCCGGGCGATCGGTCTCGTCTATCAAGCGGCCCCCATCGATTACGGGTCCGGCCCGCGAGGCATTGCCCCTTGGACTTAGTCCGCATCGCGTTCTCCGTCCGACCCGGGGGCTCGGAGGGTGAGCAGTCCAGAATCTGCGGCCTCGTAGGCGACGCGCCGAACGGCCGCCAGGCGCAGATTGATCGTTGTCGGCGCGTACTGTTTCTGTTCGAGATAGATCCGGTATCGGAGGACCACAGTGCGATTGAACGCGAGGCGCGGTTCTGAGCAGTACCACTCCACAAATCTGTGATGGCGTGCTCATAGCTCCGCTGACCGCTCCTCGACGTGAGGCTGTTCAAGACTGCCGTTTTCGACTGTTCAAGATCCGGAAGGGCCAGGACTCGCTTCGGTGATCGTCTCTTCTTTCTGGATTTCGACATTGGCGGCGGCCTCCTCGACCCCCGCTGGTTCAGACGCTCGAAGCTCTCACACACCGTTTTGGTGCATAATGGTGTTATGAAGGTGGTTGAGAAGACGGTTCGCCAGAGCGTGAGTCTACCGCCCAAGCTGGCGAAGCAGGTGGGTAGTATGGCCAAGAGCCGAAAGCTGAGCAAAAATCGCATGTTGTTGGAATTGATCGAGAACGGAATCGACGCAGAGAGGCGAAAACAACAGCAGTTTTTCGCCCTGGCTGAGCGTTTCCGCAACGAGCCGGATCCGGAAGCGGCTAACCGCTTGGGCGATGAACTCGGCAGAATGGTCTTCGGCGGTTGATGCCGCAGCTCGAACGCTGGGAGAGCCTACCCGAAGGGGTGCGGCAACATCTGATCGAGCGGATGCGTGATCGCGCGATCAGCATCTCGGATCTCAATCAACTTCGCCTGTGGGTCGAGACGCGCCCTGAAGTGCCCGACGGTGATTGGTACAAGGGACTTCGGCTCTTTCAAGATCTGCGGCACTGGTTCTTACCCCAAAACGTTCCTGCTCCAAGGTCAAGCTGCAAAGGGTGAAGCCCTCTGATCACAGCGCCTCAGCGGATTACTTCTCTGTAGTCGCCTGGCGTTTACGAATATGCTCACGGCTATTTCTGGGTTGCTCCTGGATTACGCGCGACCCGGAAGTTGAACGGCGGGCACGTTGACGTATCATCACGCAGCAACCCAATCATTGCTCCAACCGGGTCAGGTCCGCGAAACGGTTCCGACGGGGACGGACCGAGCACGAAGCAGGAGTGCGCGGACGCCCGGACGAACGGCGATCGGCCCCGAGGTCAGGTTGCGGCGGGCACGTTCCAGCTACCAGCCGTTTGCGGGTAGCGGGGCAGCAGGAGCATCAGCGCGGCGGAGATTACCGTGAGGACGGCGAGAAGGGCCAGCAGGCCGGCGTAGGAACCGGCGGCGTCGCGGACGCGGCCCATCAGGACGGGGCCGGTGGACGATTCCGCCGAATGCCGGTGCGATTAACGACCGTTAGAAAACAACAATTCCGAACCGCGGTTGTGGGGCCGGTTGGACGAAGGCAAGCCGCGGGGGCAATTGGCAAGCGTCCGGGCGGCGGTTGGGAACCGCCGCGCAGGATGAGATCCTGCCCCACGTTCGCGGCGGAAGTGGCATCGTTATTTCCTAACGTAGCCTTAGTAGTGGTAGCGCGCCTGTAGGAAGTCGATGCGCTCGCCAGTTGCGCGATACACCAGCCGGTGCTCCTGAGTAATCCGCCTTGACCAGCAGCCTTCAAGGATGTAGCGAAGCGGCTCCGGTTTTCCGACACCGTCAAAGGGATCACGCATCACTGCGTCGAGAAGGTCGAGCAGCCGCAAAGCCGTCTTGCGATCGGTCTTGACCCAATATCGGAGGTCTTCGCGGAACTCCTTCTGAAATGCGGCAACACGCTTGAGGTCACGGGCCACCGAGGATCTCTCGCCTCAGTTCACGAACGCTCGCCGCCTGAACCTTGCCCGTCTCCGCGCGCCGGAGCGCCGCCAGCAAGCGGCGGGCGTTCCGGGGAGAACGGAGGAGATGGGCCGTTTCGATCAGTCCCGCGAGTTCGGCAGCCGGGATGAGAGCCACATCGCGAGACGCCTTACGGCGCACAACGACGACCTCCTGCCGGTCGACGACCTGGTCCAGAATACTGGCAAGGTTTTCGCGCAAGTGGGTGTAGGTGGTGTCGGTAGGCACGCGCTTGCCCTCGTCCATTGTACAGGATTCCTGTACCCGGCCAAGCCGCGCACAAGCGCTTCGCACCGCGGTTCGCCAAAGCCGTTGAAGGCGACCCGCAAGTCTGCACGTACGCATGGGTTTACCGCATCCTCTTCCATGCTTCCTGCGCTAAGTTCTCGCAGGCCTACGCGCGGCAAGTCATTGCCTTGGCCTGTCGCACCCGCCCCAGCAAACTCAGCGCTTCGCAGCGTAGCGATTTGTATATACTTTCTGCTACTATAGCTGGTGTGGTCATTTCCGGGTTTGACTGGGACGATGCGAACATCACGCACATCGAGCGCCACCAGTTCACCCCGGACGAAGTCGAAGAGGTTTTCGCTGGGCGCCATAAGGTCAGGCGAGCTCGTCAGAAACTATACGTTGCCTTGGGTGAAACGCTGGACGGTCGTTTGGCGTTTGTCGTGTTCCGCCGCCTGTCCGGTGGCTTGATTCGGATCGTCACCGCGCGCGATATGGACGAGACGGAGCGGCGCCTCTTCCGCCGCAAGTAGGTGGATTGTATGAAGAAGAAACTGCCTCCTGCAAAGAAGCCTCTGCCGAGGTTCAGCTCGGACGAAGAGGCAGCCGACTATTTCCAGACGCACTCGGTGGCAGAAGTGTGGGATCAACTGCCCGAAGCCGCGCCAACGAAGGCGCCGAAGGACCTCGAGAAGGCGATTAGGGAGCGCCACTACGCCGCCAAGTCACCGATCTCGATTCGACTCGATCCCGAACAGATCGCCGCTGCCAAGAAGATTGCCGCCGCCAAGTCGGTCGGTTACCAGACGCAGTTACGAATGTGGATCGCCGAGGGGATACGCCGCGAGGCGAAGCGAGCGTAATTCTGAGCCTCACTCACCACAGGCTTCTACCACCCGGTTCCGCTTAATGGCCGCCATTCAGCAAGGCACGCTGTTCGCTACAGTCGGCCCCGGCTGCGCAACTCGCCGCGATCTTCTGGATGGCCAGACGTCTTGAGCATCGCGAGCAACTTCTGTGATATCGCGCCGTATTTCGCATTCAGTGTCAGTTCGTCGTGCTGTTCTTTGGAAAGCGGCTCAGCGCCAGGGCCACCACCGCGGGGCACGGTGCCGGGTGCGTTTCTGAGGGCTGACAGCAGTTCTCGAAGTGTCTGACCGTCATACCAATACTTGCAGTGCGCAAACATGGCTTGTATTCCACGGAGTTCTTCCGTACTTAATGATTGCTGGAACAGTCGGAAACGCATTTCCGCATCTGCTCGGTCCTTGTGGCAGGATCGGCACAGCGCCAACAGTGCGATGTCGGGATACTGCCATGGCTCACGCCCATAGCGGTAATAGCAGTGGTGAACCTCGATGCATTGTGTTGATGCGCACTCCTCGCATTGGCTGTTGCAGCGCTGTGGTATTCGACTCCGCTTTTTCTGCCATCGTGGGTCCTTCAGTCTTTCGCTGTACGATACCGTCGGAGAGGGGAGTGCTGGCCAATCCTCAATCGGATAGAAGCCCATGTTCCAGGCATGCCCGAGTTCAAAGTAATATCCAAAACCTTCCGCGAGATCCTGCAGTTCGTCGGGAACGCTCGTCCCGTAGTTCATCCACAAGAACAGGTCATTCTCGAAGGTCAGCACGAGTTCAGCCCCCTTGAGGAGGTTCTCAGGACCTTCGTGTTGCTCCCACTCGTCGGGAGTATAGAAGCGATAGTCGTAGTCGATCTCGTGGATGCACAGCCACTCCTCAAATACCTCTCGCAGTACTGCCAGTTGCGCACGCATACCGCTATTATCTGATCGGGGTGAACTCTGATTCAAACTGATTCGGACACAGTTGCGATGTCGAGTCTGCTGACGATAGCAGAGAACTTCGGCAGGACAACGGTCCGATGGCGTTCGATATCCGGTTGCGACTAGGAAGGAGAAACGCCGTTCCGCAGGACGGGCCGAGCACGAAGCAGGAGTGCGCGGACGCCGGACGAACGGCGATCGGTCCCGAGGTCAGGTTGCGGCGGGAGGCACGTTCCAGCTACCAGCCGGTTGCGGGTAGCGGGGCAGGAATAGCATCAGCGCGGCGGAGATTACCGTGAGGACGGCGAGAAGGGCCAGCAGGCCGGCGTAGGAACCGGCGGCGTCGTAGACGCGGCCCATCAGGACGGGGCCGGCGGCGCCGGCGATCGCGTAGGCGGTCCAGGTGAGGCCGTAAAGGGTCGAAAAGCTGCGCAGGCCGAAGTAGCGGGTCAGCAGGTATGGGGTGACGTCGGCTTCGCCGCCGAGGCCGAAACCGATCAGGGCGGCGGCCAGCAGGCCTTGCCCGCCGGTGGATGCGACGGCGAGCAGCGAAATGCCCGCCGCGACGCCCAACAGTAGAACAAACGAGACCTTCGGGCCGAAGTAACGATCGAGCAGACGGCCGGTGACGAGGCGGCCGGCGAGGCTGGCGGCGCCGAGCACCGATACGGCCAGCGCCGCGCGATCCGCGTTCACGCCGCGGTCGGTCAGCAGCGGCGACAAGTGCGTGATGGCGCCGTTGACGGCGATGGAGCCGAGGAAGAGCGTCGCCACCAGCAGCCAGAAGGCGCGGGAAGCAACCCCTTCGCGGACCGAACTGCCGGCGGCGGTGGGACGCGAGGCGCCGGCTCCGGGATTTTCGCGGACAAAGAGCGCGGTCAACGGGATGCCCATCGCCAGGACGATAACGCCAAGCGCCAGGTAGGCGGATCGCCAGCCGCGCGCGTCGATGATGGCTTGGGCGAGGGTTGGGAACACGATGGAGCCGGCGCCGACTCCGGCCATGACCAGCGCCAGCGCCATGCCGCGCTGGTGGGTGAACCAGCTCGAGACCGCGCGAGCGTAGCCCATCTGCGTGGTCCCGTTACCGACCGCGCCGATGATGAAGAACGTGGCGTAGAGGTGGAGGAGGCTGGGAGTCAGCAGCGAGAGTGAACCGAACGCGACGCCGAACACGGCCATGCAGAACAGGACCACGCGGCGCGCTCCGTAGCGGTCGAGGAGGCGTCCGAGGACGGGCGAGCAGACGGCGACGGTCATGGCGGCGATGCCGAAGGCGGCGGAGATGCTCTCGCGTCCCCAGCCGAACTCCTGGCTCAGCGGCTTGAGAAAGATGCCGAAGGTGAAGACCAGCAGCGACCCGAAGCTCACCATGACGCCGCAAAAGGCGGCGGCGACGACCAGCCAGCCGGGGTAGATCCGGGGTGGTTCGATCGCCGGAGCCTCGGCGCTGCTGCCCGGCGCGCGCATAGCGTCAGAACAGGAGTTTGAGGGCGGCCTGAAACACGCGTGGCGGTCCGGCTTCGAGGATGCGGCCGAAGTTCGGGGAGACCAGATCGTTCACCGGGACGCCGAAATTGGCGTGATTGGTGACGTTAAACGCTTCGATACGCAACTGCGCGCGCAGGCTTTCGGAGAGATTCCAGTTCTTGAAAGCCGAAAGGTCGAGGTTTCCCTGACCCGGGCCGCGGACGATGTTGCGGCCGGCGTTGCCGAACCGGCCGGCTTCGGCGATCGCGTCGAGGCGGCGGAAGGCGGAGCGGGAAACCCATTCCTCGACGGTGCGCGGGCCCTGGTTGGGGTCGGAGATCAGGTCGGGGCGGCTGCCGTAGAAGCCGGTGATTTCCGGATGCGAACCCTGCTGGGAGACGTTCCGCGTGTCATAGACGGTGAAGGGCGTGCCCGAGGAGACGGTCGCGATGCCGTTGAGTTGCCAGCCGCGAAGCGCGGCGCCGGCGACGCCCCGAAGGTTCCCGCCGAACGGGAGTTCCCAGGCGGCGCTGAACGTCCAGCGGTGCTTGGCGTCGAACAGCGAGGGTCCGTGCTCGGCGCGGAGGTCGAACGGGTTCTGCGCGATGTCGTTCTCGCCGGAGACCAGGCGGGGCGCGGAACCGGCGACGTTCATCGAGGAGACGTAATCGAGCGTCTTGGAGAACCAGTAGGACGTGCTGAACGTGACGCCGCGGTTGAACCGGCGGGAGAGCGTCGTTTGGAGCGCGTGATACGTGGAATTCGTGGAGTAATTGACCAGGCCGACCGAGGCGAAATCGCAGGGACCGCCCGCCGCCGGACAGCCCGCGTGAATGCGCCTGGCGTCGATGGTTTGCGAGGTGGCGCCGGGGACGTAGACCGAAGGATTGGCTTCGATGAAGCGGGGTACGCGGGTCCCCTTGGTGCCGACGTAGCGGACCTCGAACACCATGGCGGAGGGCAGCGCCTGCTGGACGGAGAAGTTCCAGTCCTGCGCGTAGGGGGGGCGTCCGGAGGCGTCCTCGGTCAGCATGGTGACCGGCCTGGGGAAGAAGCCTTCGCGAAACGGAACGCCGGCCCCCCAGGGGTTCGTGTAGTTCAGCGCGGGCGGGCCAAGTTGCACGGCCTGCAACCATGGCAGAGCGCTGATGGCCGCCTGCATCGGCATGCCGGTTCCGTTGGAGAACGAGTCGTAGAAAATCCCATAGGCCGCGCGGAGGGTCAGGCGGCCGTTCCCGGCGGGGTCGTAGGCGAGGCCGACGCGCGGCATGAAGCCTTTCCAATACATGTCGAGGATGCGCTTGGAAACGCCGGGGTCGCCGGGAAAGAGGATGCCGCGGGGCGCTTCGGGAAACACTTGCGACTGCTGGCCGGGGGCGAACTGGTTCAAACGGTCGCGAACCTCCGAAAAGGGCGAGCTGACCTCGTAGCGCAGCCCGTAATTCAGGGTGAGCTTGCGCGTGACGCGCCACTGGTCCTGGGCGTAGCCGCTGACTTCAAAGCTCCGCAGGCCGCGGTAGAAATCGCCGCCGCCCTGGAAAAAGACCACCGGGAAGCCGATCAGGAAGTTGGCGAATGAGCTGTTGGTGGGGAATGGCGCGAAGACAAAAAAGCCGTTCGCCGCGATGCCCTGGCTGATGTTGATCTGGGTGCGGCGGAAGTCGGCGCCGAACTTGATCGTGTGCGCGCCGCGGACCAGCGAGACGCTTTCGTAGATCTCGAAATCGTTCTGGACGCTGTTGCGCGGGCCGGTGATGGGGTTTCCCACGCTGGCGTAGCCGCTGACGATGAAGTAGGGCGGGCCGAGGGCGGGCTCGAACGTATTGTCGTACTGAAAGCCGAGCGAACGGGGCGTCGCGCGGTTGAAGCGCTGATCGAACAAAAACGTGTTGCGGAAGAAGGCGAGTCGAAGGTTGCTCAGCGTCCGAGGGCTGAAGACGTGCGTGTGGGAAACCGTGGCGGAGTGGATGCGCAGGTCGTCGCCGGTGGGGAAGCCGGGCACGTCGGCGCCGCGGATGGAGAGCGGATTGAAGTTGGAGCCCTCGGAGACGGCATAGCGCAGCGCGAACTGATCCCGCTCGCTGGCGATGGCGTCGATGCGGACTCCGCCCTGGTCGAGGGTGTTGCGCTGGACTTCCGTGGCGCGATAGAGCGACGGCGACACGTTGCCCAAAGGGAAGTAATCGAGCACGCGGCGCGAGACGGGGTTGAACATCTCGGGCGGAATGCGGTTGCCGGGGAAGGGCTGGCCGGTGAGGAAGTTCAGCAGGAGGTTGTTCGTGCTGGGATCCTGGAGAGCCGAGAAATCGCCAGCGCGTTCGGCCGGCGTGGGGACGGTGGCGGTTTTGGTAATTCCCTGCCGGTTGCGAAATCCTTCGTAATAGCCGAAGAAAAAGAGGCGGTTTCTGCGGATGGGGCCGCCGACGGTCGCGCCGAACTGGTGCTGCTTCAGGGGCTCGACCTCGGCCGCAAAGAAATTCCGCGCGTCCACCACGTCGTTGCGGCCGAAGTAATAGACGGAACCGTGGATCGAGTTGCCGCCGGAACGCGTGATGACGCTGACCGAGGACCCGCTGGCGGAGCCGTACTCGGGCGGCGCGGTGTGCGTGAGGATGCGGAACTCCTGGAGGGCGTCCACGGGGGTGCGGATGGCGAAGCCGCCGTCCATGCGGTTGACGTTGCGGACGCCGTCCAGCAGGTAGTTGTTCGATTCGGGACGCTGGCCGTTGACGGCGAAAGCCTGGGTCGCCTTAATGGAGCCGCCGGCGCTGATGAGACCGTTCGTCAGGGGCACGACGCCGGCTTGCAACAGGCCGAGTTGGGTGAAGTTGCGCCCGTTGAGCGGCAGGTCGGTGATTTCGCGTTCGGAAACGGTCTGGCCGAGGGTGTTGGAATCGTGGTCCAGCATCAGGGCGGCGGCGGACACCTCCACCTGGTCGGCAGCCGTAATGACGAGGTCGATCGGCAGGCGGACGGTCCGGTCGATCTCGACCTTCACCTGCCGGAGGCGAACCGGCGCGAAGCCCGCGGCCTCCACCAGCGTTTCATAGTCGCCGGCGGGCAGCGCTGGAAAGGCGAACAGGCCGTCGTCGCCGGTGGTCCGGCGCAAGGTCTGGCCGGTCTGCCGGTTGGTGACGGTGACCTGCGCTTTGGGGACCGTCGCCCCCGAGGGGTCCGTGACGGAACCGCTGATGGCGCCGGTCGGATCCTGCGTGTAACCCGCGGCGGCGGAAAAAATCACAATCGTGGCTAAGCGAAGCGAGCGATAAAAAGACATCCCAGTAGTGGAAGCAGAATACCAATGCCGGAGAAAACAAACAATAATCTCTTTCGATTATGAGGCGACGTCTTTCATTAAAGAGAAACAGGTCTGAATTAAGGGCCGGCTGCCCGCCTTGCATCGGTTCGGGCGCCGGAGCTGCCGCAGCCGCTCGCGCGCGGCGACGCCAACCTTCCCGCTCACGGGTTTGACAGGTCAAATTGGCCTGTATTATGGTGGTGATTCTCCATCCAGGTCCATGGCCGACGAGAACCAACCGGATCAGACTGCGGGCGCGCCTGAGGGGGATGCGCAGCAGCCAAAGACGACGCCGCCCGCGGAGACTCCGCCGGCCGCCGCTCCCGCAACACCGGCCGCCGAGGGCGCCAAGCCGCCGGCGGTGAAGAAGCCCGCTCCCGCCGCGAAGCCGGCCGCCGCCGCGCATGGCGAGAAGAAGCCGGCGGCGAAGAAACCGGCGGTGATGGAGACCACGCCGTGGGAAAGCGACTTGACGAAGCTGCTCGCGGAGCGGTTCGGCGGCGCGATAACGGAATTCTCCAGCTACGTGGGGCAGAACTTCCTGGTGGCGGCGCCCGACTCGGTGGTCGCCATTGTCGAGTTCCTGAGGGAGGAAGCGGATTTCGATTACCTGGTGGACGTTACGGCGGTCGATTACCCGCAGCGTCCCGAGCGGTTCGACGTGGTATACGTGCTCTACAGCTTCGCGCGGAACGAGCGCATCCGGGTCAAGACGCGAATCAAGGAAGACTACGCGCCGCACACCGTCACCGGCGTCCACCCGACGGCGAACTGGCTGGAGCGCGAGGTCTACGACATGTTCGGCATCCGCTTCGCGGAGCACCCGGACATGAAGCGCATTTTGCTGCCCGACGAATGGGAAGGATACCCGCTGAGGAAGGACTATAGCATTATAAATATGGACAACCGCTGGGTGAAGGACAACCTGGGAATCGACAGCGGTCAGTAAGTATGCCGGAAACGACATTCCTCGACGCCAACGAACTGGTCCTGAACATGGGGCCGCAGCACCCCTCGACGCACGGGGTTCTGCGGGTGATCCTCAAGCTGGACGGCGAGAAGATCCGGGGGACGGAGTGCGTCATCGGGTACCTGCACCGGGGCGTGGAGAAGATCGGGGAGAACCGCACGTACCAGATGTTCGCGCCATACGTGGACCGGATGGATTACGTGGCGGCGGTGTCCAACGGGCTGGGGTATTGCCTGGCGGTGGAAAAGCTGCTGAACACGGAAGCGCCGCCGCGGGCGCAAGTGGTGCGGGTGATCCTGACGGAGCTGAACCGGATCGCGAGCCACCTGCTGTGGCTCGGCACGCACGCGCTGGACATCGGCGCCATCACGCCGCTGTTCTACGTGATGCGGGAGCGCGAGGAGATCCTCAACATTTTCGAGGCGTACTGCGGCGCGCGGCTGACGACGCACGCCTTCCGCTGCGGCGGTCTCCAGTACGAGGTGTACGACGGCATGGAGCAGCAGGCGAAGCGGTTCTGCAAGGCGTTCCTGCCGCGGGTGGACGAGTACGAAGAGCTGTTGTCGGAGAACCGCATCTGGAAGGAGCGGCTGATCAACGTCGGCATCCTGACGGGAGACGAGTGCAAACAGTACGGCGTCACCGGTCCGGTGCTGCGCGCGGCGGGGGTCAAATGGGACATTCGCAAGGCGCTGCCGTATTCCGGCTACGAGAAGTACGATTTCGAGATTCCCACGCGGCAGAACGGCGACACGTACGACCGCTACATGGTGCGCATCCAGGAGATGCGGCAGTCGGTCCGGATCGTCGAGCAGGCGGTGGAGGACATCCCTTCGGGGCCGATTATGGCGAAGGTGGGCAAGATCGTCAAGCCGCCGGTGGGCGAGGCGTACGTGTCGATCGAGGCGCCCAAGGGCGAACTCGGGTATTTCATTGTCAGCGACGGATCGACGCAGCCCTACCGGTTGCGCGTGCGGCCGCCGTCGTTCATCAATTTGCAGGCGCTGGAGCGCATGTCGCGAGGAGCACTGGTTGCCGACGTTGTGGCGATCATCGGTACGATAGATATAGTACTCGGAGAAATCGATCGCTAGGGGCATAAAGAATTTTCGTCCCGGCGCAAAAGGAGACAAAATGCGGAAGCTATTGAAGACCGTATTCCTGGTGGATCTCATCCAGGGCCTTTGGGTCACTCTCCGCAATCAGCATCCGAAGCATATCTACACCGAGCAGTATCCGGCCCAGCGGCCCAAGATCGCCGAGCGATACCGCGGCGCCCCGAGGCTGAATATTCACCCGGTGAGCGGCGAGACGCTGTGCATTGCGTGCAATCTGTGCGCGCTCGCCTGTCCGGAGAACCTGATCGTCGTCACCAGCGAGCGCAACGAGCAGACGCGGCGGAAAGAGTTGACCACGTTTATCTACGACACGTCGCGGTGCATGTTCTGCGGCCTGTGCGAGGATGCCTGTCCGGTGGACGCGCTGGAGCTGACGCAGGACTTCGAGCTGGCCAGCTATACGCGGGACGGCGCCATTTGGGACCGGCAGATGCTCGAGGAAGGACCGAAGCCGACGCGATACCGCTACTAACCCGCGCCATTCGTACATGCTTTCGGAACTAAGCTCGCATAGTCAGGGGCTGGCGACGACCGCTCCCTCGCGGTCGCGGCCCGGTAGAGAGTACGGGAGCGGGATGCCGATTACCCACCATGGTTGACACGCTATCCTTCTACATCTTCGCCCTGATGGCGCTCGGGGGCGGCGTGATGACGATTACGCGGCGCAACGCGGTGCACAGCGCGCTCTGGCTGATCGTGTCGCTGCTGGGCGCGGCGGGGCTCTTTCTGCTGCGGGGCGCCGAATTTCTGTTCGCCGCCCAGATCGTGCTGTACATCGGCGGGGTCGTGCTGCTGATTCTCTACGTGGTCATGCTGGTGAACCTCGACGAAACGGCGCGGGCGCGGCAATTCAACAAGCAATGGTGGATCGCCCTGGCTTGCGTGGCGGTGGTTGGGGCGGAGATCGCCTTCGTGATGAAGCGCGGCCTGGGCGCGCTGGCGTTGCCCGGCGTGGCGGCGGTCGCGCCGACGGGCGAGGGAAACACGGAGCGCGTGGCCGACGTGCTGTTTTCCGAGTATATGCTGCCGTTTGAGATCGCGTCGCTGCTGCTGCTGGTGGCGGTGGTGGGCGCGGTAGTCATGGCGAAGAAAAGAGTCTGATGCACCCCGTCACCAACGTTCACTACATGGTACTCAGCGTCGCGCTGCTGCTGGTCGGCACGATCGGCGTGCTGACGCGGCGCAACATCGTGATCATTCTGATGTCCATCGAGCTGATCCTCAACGCGGTGAACATCAACCTGGTGGCCTTCTCCCATCATTTCGGCGATGTCCACGGACAGGTGTTCGCCATCTTCGTCATTGCGGTGGCGGCGGCCGAAACCACGGTGGCGTTGGGAATACTCATCGCGCTGTTTCGAAACAAGGAAACCGTGCTGGCGGACGAGGTGGACCTGCTGAAATGGTGAGAACCGCATGAACTTCCTCGATTCCATCTGGCTGATTCCGCTGTTCCCGCTGTTCGGCGCGGTGGTGATGCTGCTGATGGGGAGAAGGCTCGATCCGCAGCCCGCGTCCCCAGTGGCGGTGGCCTCGGGAGTCGGCGACGCCCCGGACGCGCACGGACACGGCCACGGCGAGCGTCACGCGTCCGCCCACGACGCCGCGCCCGGCCACGGGCACGAGGCGCATCACGGCGCCGGTTCGCGGGCGCTGGTGAGCCTGCTCTGTCCGGGGATGGTGCTGCTGTCGCTGATCTTCACGATCGGCGCGGTGGCGCAGCTCGCCGCCACGTCCGAGCGAGTCCACCAAGTGATCAAGTACACGTGGATCACCGGATTACCCTTCCAGCTCCAGGACGGAAGCCTCGCGCGGTTCGGGGCCGACCTCGGATTTCTGCTCGACCCGTTGAGCGCGGTGATGACGCTGGTGGTCACGTTTGTCGGGTTCCTCATTCACGTGTATTCCATCGGCTACATGGGGCACGAGACCGGCTACTACCGGTTTTTCGCCTACATGAACCTGTTCGTGTTCTTCATGCTGACGCTGGTACTGGCGAACAACTACCTGTTGCTGTTCGTCGGGTGGGAGGGCGTCGGCCTGTGCAGCTATCTTCTGATCGGCTTCTACTTTCATAAGAAGTCGGCGGGCGATGCCGGCAAGAAGGCGTTCGTGGTCAACCGCATCGGCGATGCAGGGTTCATCGTCGGCATGCTGCTGATGTTCTCCGTGGTCGGGACCGTGCGCTTCGTCGACGTCAACCAAGCCTTCGGCGGCATGTCGCCCGAGACCGGTTTCGGGGTGTTGAGCGCGATGGCGCTGCTGCTGTTCATCGGCGCGACCGGCAAGTCCGCGCAAGTCCCGCTCTACACGTGGCTGCCCGACGCGATGGAAGGCCCGACGCCGGTATCCGCGCTGATCCACGCGGCGACCATGGTGACCGCGGGCGTGTACATGGTGGCGCGCTCGAACGTCCTCTATCAGCTCACTCCAGAGACGTCGGGCATCGTCGCGGCGATCGGCGCGTTCACGGCGATTCTGGCGGCCTCGATCGCGCTGGTACAGAACGATATCAAGCGCGTGCTGGCGTACTCGACGGTGAGCCAGCTTGGCTTCATGTTCATGGCCGCGGGCGTCGGCGCGTACTGGGTGGCCATTTTTCACCTGTACACGCACGCGTTCTTCAAGGCCCTGCTCTTCCTTGGATCCGGCTCGGTGATTCACGCGATGAGCGGCGAACAGGACATCCGGCGAATGGGAGGGCTGAAGGACAAGATCCCGATCACGCACTGGACGATGTTCGTCGCGTCGCTGGCGATCGCGGGGATTCCGGGGCTGGCGGGGTTCTTCTCAAAGGATGAAATCCTCTGGCAGGCGTGGAGTTCGCCGCTCGGCTCGAAAGCGGTCTGGGCGGTGGGGACCGTCACGGCGTTCATGACGGCGTTCTACATGTGGCGGCTGATGTACCTGACGTTCTACGGCCGGTCGCGCGTGGCGCCGGAGGTGGCCGCGCACGTACATGAATCGCCGGCCACGATGACCGTACCGCTGACGATCCTGGCGGCGGGCAGCGCGCTGGCGGGGTGGATCGGCGTGCCGAAGCTCTGGACGATGTTCGGGGACGGCTTCCGCACGTTCGAGCACTGGCTGGAGCCGGTGTTTGCATCGGGCGCCGCTCACGCGGCCGCCGCGGCGCACGGCGAGGCCCACCACGACACGTCAATCGAGTGGCTGCTGATGGGGCTATCGGTGCTGATCGCGTTGCTGGGCATTGTGCTCGCGCGCTATCTGTATTCGGTGAACACGGCCGCGCCGGACGCTATTCAGCGCGCCAGCGGCCCGCTCTATGGCGTGCTATCGAACAAGTGGTACGTGGACGAGATTTACGATTTCCTGTTCATCAACGGGCTATCGAAGGGGGGCGGGCGCGTCCTGAGCCGGTTCGACAATCGCATCGTGGACGGCGGGGTGAACGGAGCGGGCTGGATGACGCGGCTTGCCGCCACCGTATCGGGATTTTGGGATACGTGGGTGGTGGACGGCTCGATTCGGCTGCTCGCATTCGGCGTGAAGGTCGCCTCGTATCCGATGCGCCTCCTGCAATCCGGATATGTCCAGTCCTACGCGTTCGTAATCGTCGTCGGCGTGGCTGTAGCCCTGGGGTACTACCTGACGCGGTGAACCGATGAGTAACCACCTGCTGAGTATCGTGTTGTTCACGCCGCTGGCCGGCATGCTGATCCTGCTGCTGATTCCGGCCGCACAGAAGAACCTCATCCGCATCTGGGCCAACGTCGCCGCCTTCGCCGGGTTCCTGGTCTCGCTGCCGCTGTGGGTCCATTTCGACCGCGGCAACGGCGGCTTCCAGATGGTGGAGCGGGGGGACTGGATCCCCGCCCTCGGCGTCAAGTACAACATCGGCATCGACGGGGTGAGCCTGCTGCTGGTTTTGCTGACGACGCTCACCGGCTTCATCGCGATCCTGTCGTCGTGGAACGCGGTAGACCGCCACGAGAAGTCCTACTACGCGATGTTCCTGTTGCAGCAGACGGGAATGATCGGCGTGTTCGTCGCGCTCGACTTTTTCCTGTTCTACGTGTTCTGGGAAGTGGTGCTGATCCCGATGTACTTCATCATCGGGGTATGGGGCGGTCCGCGAAAGCTCTACGCGGCGATCAAGTTCTTCATGTACACGCTGGCGGGCAGCGTACTGATGCTGCTCGGCATCCTGACGCTGTACTTCGAACACTTCAACCAGTTCAACTTCTACACGTTCGAAATTTCCGAACTGCTGAAGCTGAACCTGCCGCTGGGGATCCAGCAATGGGTGTTCTGGGCGTTCTTCATCGGCTTCGCCATCAAGGTGCCGATGTTCCCGTTCCACACCTGGCTGCCGGACGCGCACGTGGAGGCGCCGACGGCGGGCTCGGTGATCCTGGCTTCCGTGCTGCTGAAGATGGGGACGTACGGCTTCATCCGGTTCTCGCTGCCGCTGCTGCCGAACGCCTCGATCGACCCGTGGATCGTCCAGACGATGGCGGTGCTTTCGATCGTGGCCATCATTTATGGCGCGCTGGTGAGCCTGATGCAGGAGGACTGGAAGAAGCTGGTGGCGTACTCCTCGGTGAGCCACCTGGGGTTCTGCACGCTCGGCATCTTTTCGCTGAACCCGAATGGAATCGCGGGCAGCGTCCTCCAGCAGATCAACCACGGCATCTCGACGGGCATGCTCTTCCTGATTGTGGGCGTCGTGTATGAGCGGCGGCACACGCGCCTGATCAGGGACTATGGCGGGCTGGCCCACGTCATGCCGAACTTCGCGTTCATCTTCGCTTTCGCAATGCTGAGTTCGGCGGGGTTGCCGCTATTGAACGGCTTCATCGGCGAATTCACGATCCTGCAGGGAGCGTTTGAGGCGAGCCGGACGTGGGCGGCGTTCGCGGTGACCGGCGTGGTGCTGGGCGCGGCGTACCTGTTGTGGGTGTACCAGCGAACGATGCTTGGACAGATCACGAACGCCAAGAACCGCTTGCTGCCGGACCTGAGCCTGCGAGAGTGGGCGGTATTCCTGCCGTTCATGGCGTGGGCGCTATGGATCGGCATCTATCCGAAGCCGTACTTCGACGTGCTGGAGAAGCCGGTGGCCCAGTTGGTGGAGCGGGTCCGGCCCGGTTATTTCGAGGCGCAGGCGGCGCGGGCGCAAGCCGCTCTGATCGATTCGGGGAAGGAGACAACCCTCCGATGAGCGAGTTCTACACGGCCACCGATCATTACGTGGTGGTCCCCGCCATCATGCTGGCGCTGTTCGGCTGCGCGGTCCTGCTGTTCGATTTCTGGATGTTTCCGCAGGCGCGGCACCGCAAATACCTGCTGCTGGTGCTGATCGGCGGAGAGATCTTCACCGGCGTGCACCTGTGGCGTCAGGGGAACTTCCTGTCGGCGCAAGGGCTGTCGGAGCTGGTGGCGTTTCGCGGCTCGCTGGTGCTGGACGGCTTCTCACTGTTCTTCAATTGGATTTTCGTGGCCGCCACGATCATCGTGGCCATCGCGTCCTACCGCTACCTGGAGATTGAAGGCGAGCACCACGGGGAGTACTACGGGCTGATCCTGGTGGCGCAAAGCGGCATGTTCTTTCTCGCCGCGGGAACCGATCTGATCACGCTGTTCATCGGCGTGGAGCTGATGGCGCTCTGCTTCTACGTGATGGTCGGCTTCCTGCGCGGGCAGAAACGGTCGAACGAGGCGGCCATCAAGTACCTTCTGCTGGGCGCGTTTTCGAGCGGGCTGATGGTGTACGGCTTTTCGCTCTTGTACGGCTTGTCGGGATCGACCAAGCTTTCCGTCATCGGCCAGGCCGTCGCCGCGCGCGAGCCGTGGGACCCCATGCTGTTCCTCGCCATCGCCACGATTTCCGTCGGGCTGCTGTTCAAGGTGTCCGCCGCGCCGTTCCACATGTGGGCGCCGGACGCCTACGAGGGCGCGCCGACCACGGTGACCGCGTACCTGGCAGTGGGCTCGAAAGCGGCGTCGTTCGCGTTCCTGATGCGCATGTACTTAGGTCCGCTGTCGGAGGGCCGGCCTACGTGGGAGCCGCTGCTGATCGGGGCCGCGGTGCTGAGTATGACGATCGGCAACATCGCGGCGGTGACGCAGAGCAACGTGAAGCGCCTGCTGGCGTACAGCTCGATCTCGCACGCCGGCTATATTCTCCTCGGCCTGGTGGCGGGCAATCAAACCGGCATCAAGGGCATGGCCGTGTACATTCTGGTCTACGCCTTCATGACGATGGGAGCATTCATCGTGGTGGTGGCGCTGCGGCGCAAGGAGCTCATCGGCGAGGACATCGACGACATGGCCGGTTTGATCCACAAGAGCCCCGGCTACGCGGTGCTGATGCTGATCTTCCTGCTGTCGCTGGCGGGCATCCCGCCCACGGCGGGCTTCATCGGGAAGTACTACATCTTCCTGGCGCTGCTGGAGACGGGCCATTACGTTCTGGCCGCCGTGGCGGCGCTATACGTGGCCGTAGCCATTTACTACTACTTCCGCATCGTGCGGAGCATGTTTGTCAGCGAAGCGGCCGAGACGCCTCCGCTCGCCACCACGGTCGGCGTGCGCGTGGCGCTGGCCGTGACCGGCGTGTTGACGCTGGTGATGGGCGTCTATCCGGAGCCGTTCCTCCGGCTGGCGCAGAGTTCGCTGACCCGGTAGCCGCCTATGGAAACCGTAATTCAACATCCGCTGTTCGCGCCGCTGGTCATCACGGCGGTGATCATCGCCGTGTTTCCGCTGCTGGCGGGTTACATCGTGCTGGTGGAGCGGAAGGTGCTCGCCGACATCCAGGTGCGGCTGGGCCCGATGCGCGTGGGACCGCACGGGATTCTTCAGCCGATTGCCGACGCGGTAAAGCTTCTCCAGAAAGAGGACATCATTCCCACCGAGGCGGACCGCGCGCTGTTCTGGCTGGCGCCGGTGATCCCAGCGGTGACGGCGCTGACGGCATTCGCCGTTCTGCCGTTCAGCGGCCACGTCGTGGTGACGGACGTGAACGTCGGTCTGCTGCTGATCGCGGCGATGTCGGCGGTGGGCATTCTCGGCATCATCATCGGGGGCTGGTCGTCGAACAGCCACTATCCGCTGCTCGGCGCGCTGCGCAGCTCGGCGCAGCTTGTGAGCTACGAGGTGGCGCTGTCGCTCGGGCTGATCGCGGGCGTGATGTCGGCGGGCAGCCTCAGTATGCTGAAGATCGTCGAGGCGCAGCGCGAACGCGGGGTCTGGTTCGTCTTCGACAATTACGGCCTGATGATCATCCCGTTCATGGTGTTCCTGATCGCCGCGATCGCCGAGACGAACCGGCTGCCGTTTGACCTGCCGGAGGCTGAGTCGGAGTTGGTGGCGGGCTTCATGACCGAGTACAGCGGCTTTCGCTGGGCGCTGTTTTTTCTGGCCGAGTACGCCAGCATTTTCGTGATCGCCGGCGCGGGCGTCACGCTGTTCTGGGGCGGCTGGCTGCGGCCGTTCCCGAGTTGGGGCTGGCTGGACATTCCGCTCAACTACGTCTTTCCGGTGGCGCTGTTCGGCGTCTCGGGGCTGCTGACGCTGCGGCTGGCGCAGCGGTTGAAGAAGTACAGCTCGGCGCGCGCGGCGTTTCTGGCGCTGGTGGGCGTTGGGGTGGCGCTGGTGGGGCTGGTGTTCCTGATCCCGCCGGTCAACGCGGCGATCATCGGGGTGTTCTGGTTCCTGACGAAGGTGGGCGCATTCATCTACTTCATGATCTGGATCCGCGGCACGTTTCCCCGGTTCCGCTACGACCAGCTCATGAATATCGGCTGGAAGGTGCTGATCCCGGTGGCCATGGGGGGTCTATTGCTAAACGCCATCGTCGGCATGGCGTTGGCGTAGCGGGTGTCTGAAAGAGGCTGCGTTAGGGGGCGATCGGCAGCCGGCCCGGCGGCGGTTGGGAACCGCCTCGCAGGATGAGATCCTGCCCCGCATTCGGCAGGTTATTTTCTAACGACGCTTAGCACGGCGATTTCCCGCTCGTCGCCGTTCAGGCGGCGGATCTGAACCTCGACCGTTCCGTCAGGCCAAAGCCGGGGGAACTTCTCGCCCCATTCCACCAGCACCAACGCGTCCCGGTCGAAGAGTTCGTCCAGGCCCAGCGTCTCGGCCTGCGCGGGTTCGTCCAACCGGTAGAGGTCGACGTGGTACACGCGGACGGGATCGCCGTACTCGTGGATAAGCGTGAAGGTGGGGCTGGAGACTTCCTCCGGCGGGGCCGCGCCGAGGCCTTTCACGATGCCCTTGGCGAGCGTTGTCTTGCCGGCGCCCAGGTTGCCGGTCAGCAGGACGACGCCGCGCGGCGGCAGAGTGCGCGCGAGCCGCTCCCCCAACGCGATCGTCTCTTCTTCAGAGCTGGTCCGGTACACCGGCGCATTCCCCGATCGCCTCCGGCAGACGCCGCAACAGGTCCGTCGCGATCAGCGACTTCTCGCCTACGGATCGGACGCCGATCTGGCCCGCCAGGCCGTGCAGGTAGACGGCGGCGAGCACGGCGGCCTCCTGGTCTTCCGGGAACTGGGCCATCAAGCCGGCGATCATGCCCGTCAGAATGTCGCCCGTGCCGCCGGTAGCCATGCCGGGGGTCCCGGTGGGATTCACCCAGACGCGGCCGCCGGGCATCGCCACGAGGGACCGGTAGCCTTTGAGGACCAGGCAGACGTTTCGCTCCGTCGCGTAGGTCCGGGCCACGCGGACGCGGTCGCCCGCAATTCGCTCGGCGTTCAGACCCGCAAGCCGGCTCATCTCGCCGGGATGGGGGGTCAGCACCATGGACGGGCGGCCGGTGAAATCCGCTCCGGCGAGCGCATTGAGGCCGTCGGCGTCGATCACCATGGGCTGGCTGTAGTCGGCGACGAGCCTGCGCACGAACGTGATCGTCTCGGCGTGGGCGCCGAGGCCGGGTCCCACAGCAAAAACGGTCTTCCGCTCGGCCAGCGCCGCGAAGCGGCCGTAATCGAACGCCTGCGCCGCGATCGTGCCGGCGTCGGTTTCCGGCAGCGGTTCCGTCATCAGTTCCGCCGCGTGCGAGGCGATCTCGGCGGTCGAGCCCGCGGCCGACGCCACCGTGACCAAACCCGCCCCGGCTCGCAGGGCGGATAACCCGGCCATGGCCGCCGCACCGGACTTGCCGCGCGATCCGCCGATCACCAGCACGTGCCCGAAGCTGCCCTTGTGCGACTCCGGGGCGCGGGGACCGAAGAGCCGCCGGAAACGCTCGGCGCCGCTGAGCGCCAGGTCGATCGAGTCGTCGTCCTCGAACAGGCGGGGATCCGATCCGATCGCGCCGACGCGCAGCTCGCCGACGTACCCGCACGCCGGCGGCAGAACGTGGCTGATCTTGGGCGCGGTGAAGGTTACCGTGTAGTGAGCCCGCACTGCCTCGCCGGAAACCTCGGCCGAGTCGCTCGGCAGGCCCGACGGCATGTCGACCGCGACGATGCGGGCCAGCGGGAAGCCCGTGTTGATTTCCCGGATGAGGTCGAGCATGGGTCCGCGTACGGGCCCCGTCAAGCCCGTGCCGAGCAACGCATCGATCACGATCGTCGCCAGCCGCATTTCGGGCGTCAGTGCGCGGGTCACCGGACAGCGGCAGGCTTCGAGCATCCGGAAGTTCTCCGCCGCCTCTGCCTTCAGTTCGTCCGGATTGCCGGCGAACACGACGTGCAGGGCTTGCGGCCGGAAGCGCGTGTGAAGCTGGCGCGCGACGACAAAGCCGTCGCCGCCGTTGTTTCCCTTCCCGCACAGGACGACGATCCGCTGGGCCGCCAGCGGCGCGAACTTCTCGTCGAGGAACTCCACTACCCGGTGCCCGGCGTTCTCCATCAGCACGATGCCGGGAATGCCGAGTTCCATCGTGCGCAGATCGATATCGCGCATTTGCGCAGCGGTAAGGACTTTCACGCTTTCACCATGGCCATCAACTGTTCCAGCGCGCGCAAGTGGTCCACGCTCCCCATCACTACGAGGTGATCTCCGCTCTCGATCACCGCGTCGGCCGGCGGGTTGAACAACATGGTCCCCGCCGCTTTCCGGATGGCGAGCACGATGACGCCGAGATCGCGGCGGAACTGGAGTTCCCGCAGGGATTTCGAGGAGAATTCGCTGCCGTCGGCCACCTTCACCTGCTCGATGGCGATGTTGAGTCCCATGTCGACGGTGGAGGTGGTCAGGTCGAGAAATTCGGAGACGTACGGCCGCAGAATCGCCTGGGCCAGGCGGTAGCCGGTAGTGTTGTAGGGGCGGAAGACCGCGTCGGCGCCGGCGCGGCGGAGCTTGGCTTCCGATTCCTCCTCGTTGACGCGCGAGGCCACCTTCAGAGCCGGGTTCAGCGCCTTCGCGGACAGGATCAGAAAGAGGTTGTCGGCGTCGCTGCGGAGAGCGGCGATGAGGCCCCTGGCTCGCTCGATGCCCACTTCGCGCAACGTCTCGTCGCTGGTGGCGTCGGCGACGACGGCGAGGAAGCCGTGCTTGATGGCGCGTTCGACCTCCGCGGGGTCGCCGTCCACAATCACGAAAGACGCGCCGGAGCGCCGTAGTTCGTTCGCCGCGCCGCGGCCGACGCGGCCGTGCCCGCACACGATGTAGTGATCCCGAAGCTTCCCGATCATCGTCCTGACCCGTCGTTTTCCGAAAACTTCTCCAAATTGCAGCCTTATAATAAAGTCCGTCATCACGCCGATGGCGAAAAACATCGCGCTTACGCCAAATATGATGATAAATACGTTGAAAATGCGCCCGCTCCGGTCGAGCGGGTGAATCTCCATGTAGCCCACCGTGGTCATCGTAGTGAGCGTCATGTAGAGAGCGTCGAAGAGCGGATAACCCGCGATGAGCGCAAAGCCGGCGGCGCCGACGAGCAGCACCACGGATACCGCCGTGACAATCAGCGCCAGCCGGATCTTCATACGCGCTTCCCGGGGGCGGCGGCCATCCAGGTCAGCACCGCCGCGCAACCAGCAACGTCATATCATCCTGCAACTCGGGGGAACCCGTCCACTCGTGGACCGCTTCCACAACCGCCTCGATGACCTGGCCGGTCTCGCGCTCGGCGTTGCGCATCACGACGTCGATCAGGCGTTGTTCGCCGAACATCTCGCCGTATTCGTTCTCCGGCTCGGTGACGCCGTCGGTGTAGCAGACCAGCAGGTCGCCGCTGACGAGCTGGATCTGGCTTTCGCCGTATTGCGCGAACGGGAAAGCGCCCACCACCATGCCGTTGACGTCCAGCAGCGACGCCTTGCCGTCGCGCACCAGCAGCGGCGGCAGGTGCCCGGCGTTGGTATAGGTGAGCAGGCCGCTGGAGTCGTCGTAGATGCCGAAATAGAAGGTGGCGTACTTCTCCGGCGAGGTGTCGGCGAAAAGCTGAAGGTTAAGCTGCCGCACGAGTTGCGAAGCGGAGAGTCCGAGGCTGCCTTCCTCCTTGGCGCGCTCGAGGCAGACGCGGACCTGGGTGCGCAGGGACGACTGGAGGGTCGCCATGAGCAGGGCGGCGGAGATTCCCTTGCCGGCCACGTCGCCGATGGCGACAACGGCAGAGGAATCGAGCAACGCCTGGTAGTCGTAGTAGTCGCCCGACACCAACCGCGCCGGGGCGCAACGGGCCTGGAGTTCCAGCTTCGGGAGGATCGGCGCCTGGCGCGGATAGAGCTGGTTCTGAACCTCGCGGGCGATCTCCAGTTCGGCCTGCATGCGTTCTTTCTCCATGGCCACGGCGAGCAGGCGCTGGAGGTTCTCGGTCATGCGGTTGAAGGACTGGCTGACGGTGGCGATCTGGTCGCCGCCGCGGACCTGGATGCGGTGCGTGAAATCGCCCTGGCGTACGCGCTCCGTGCTTTGGTAAAGGTCGTCGAACGCCGCGGTAATGGTGCGCGTCAACGAGACGCCGATGTAAAGCGCGATCAGCTCGACGACCAGGAAGATAATCCCGACGGTGTACAGGGCGTCGCGCAGGACGCCCGCCTGCGCTTCGGGCTGCGACGCCACGTCCAGCACGGCGGACATGCGCGAGCGAACGCTCAACAGACCGCTCGCGATTCGCGGCGGCGTTTCCCACGTCGAAACGGGGACGTTGACGCCCCACAGGAACTGGACGTCGAAGCGGTTGTGGGCGGGCGGAACGCCTGTGCGCCGCTGGCGGCCGAGGACGAGGGGATCGTGGGGGCGCATGGCCTGGGCCCCGCCGGCTTCCCTTCCCGAGTCGATCCCCGGGTCGATGGTCACTTCGCCGATGCCGGGCGCGAGGCCGGCGAAAAACGCGTAATCCAGCGGAGCCAGAATCGTTACGTCGCGGTCCTCGGCCACGGCGTGGGCCCAGGCGTACAGCAAACCGTCTTTCACGATGGCGCCGGCCGCCTGGCCATAGCCGTCCGGCGGAGGCGGCATGGCGGGGTTGGGAGCGAATACTGGCTTGCCGCGCTGGCGGATGAGGATCTCCATTTTCGGATAGCTGCCGCTCAAGGCGCTTTGGATGCCCAGCCACGCCCGCTCCCGCTGGATATCCGGCATGCGGAGGAACGACCCGGCGGCATCCCGGAGCGCGGCGATCCGGCGGTCAAACTCGCTGCTGACGAGGTAGACCGCCACCTGAGCGGCCATCGAGATTCCTGCCAGGTACGCCATGATGCCGACCAGCAGAACCGGCACCAGCGCGATGAACAGGTAGGCGACCAGGAGGCGGTTGCGAAGCCGCCAGATGACTTTTTGGATCAAGATGCGCAGCCACTTGATGGCGGCCCACGAGCCGGCGACCAAGGCAACAAAGAACAGGAGCAGCCGCGTCGCGGGCGACACCGGCAGCCACGCGGATACCAGATATGCCGCCAGCACGACGGCGAACGCCTTTTCGGCGCGGCCGGTATAGCTGAGGATCCACTTCAGCCGCTGGCGGACATCCATGCCTAGACCCGGGACTTGGAAATGGCCGGGGTCTCTTCCTCCGGCTCGCGGGGTATGGGGGCCTGCTCGAGATAGTAGCGGGTCAGCCCTTCGGAGAGAATCCGGAACGCGGTCTGGGGATCGTCGGCCCACTGGAAGAGGTTCACATCCTCGGGCGAGATCACCTCGTGACGGATGAGCGCATCGAAGTTGACGATCTCGTTCCAGAACGATGGCCCGTAGAGAACGAACACCATCTTCTTCTCCACCTTGTGGGTCTGCACGAGCGTGAGGATCTCGAACAGCTCATCGATGGTGCCGAAGCCGCCCGGGAAGACCACCAGCGCCTTCGCCAGGTAGGCGAACCAGAATTTCCGCATGAAGAAGTAGCGGAATTCGAAGTTCAGCTCCGGCGTGATGTAGGGATTCGGCCGCTGCTCGAACGGCAAGCCGATATTCAGGCCGATGTTCTTGCCGCCGGCGTCGCTGGCGCCGCGATTGGAGGCTTCCATGATGCCGGGACCGCCGCCGGAGCAGACGACAAACCGGTTTTTCGGATTGGCGAGACCGTCGGACCATTGCGTGAGCAGGCGCGCCAGTTCCCGGGCATCGCGGTAGTACCGGCCAAGCGGGCCGTCCTCGCGGATACGGGCCGAGCCGAAAAAGACGATCGTGTCGTGAATCCGCTCCTTGCGGAACTGAGACAAAGGATGTAGAAACTCCGACAGGATGCGCAAGGCGCGCCCGTCGCGGCTTTCCAGGAAGCCGAGGTTCCGGTATGCCAGCGCAGGGTGGTGCGCGTGAAGGTCGAGTTCATTCCGTTCGTTCATCTTGGTTGACCGCGTGGCCGCGGGCGGCTTGCTCCACCCGGCGCTCCAGCTCCCGAACGCGCTTGAGCAGGTCGGGCAGCTTCTGGAAGGCGGTGACGGCGCGGCGCCACTCGCGCGCGTCGAAGGCGGGAGAACCGGAGATCACGGCGCCTTCCGCGACATCGCCGCCGATGCCGCTTTGGGCGTAGACGATCGCGTTCCGATTCACCGTCAGGTGGCCGGAGACGCCCACCTGGCCGGCCAGCAGGACATTTTCCTTCAGCACGGAGCTGCCGGCGAGACCGGCTTGCGCGCAAATAATGTTGTCCTCGCCCACGACGCTGGCGTGGCCGACCTGCACCAGGTTATCCAGCTTGGCGCCCCGTTTCACGCGGCTCTCTCCGATGGTGGCGCGATCCACCGCGCTCAGGCTCTGGATCTCCACGTCGTCCTCGATCACGGCGATGCCCGATTGTGGGATCTTGTAATGCGTACCGTCGGCGCGTTTGGCGAAGCCGAACCCGTCGCCGCCGATCACCACTCCGTTCTGGAGAATCACGCGGTGGCCGATCCGGCAGTTCTCTCGTACCACGGCGAACGAATGGGCCTGAAAGTCGTCGCCCGCCGCGGCGCCGTCGTAGATGACGACGTGCGGGTACAGGATCGCGTTGTCGCCGATCCGCGCGCGTTCTCCAATGACGCAATACGCGCCGATGGACGGATTCTTTCCGAGGATCGCGGTGGCGGCGATCGCCGCGGTGGGATGGATGCCCGGCGCCGGGCGCGGCGGCTGGTAGAACAGTTCGAGCGCTCGGGCGAAATCGAGATACGGGTTCTTGGAAACGAGGCTGCGAATCGCCGTCTTCGAGACCGGCTCGCCGACCAGGATGGCCGCCGCACGGCAGTCCTTCACCCGGTGGGCATACTTCGGATTGGCGAGGAAGGTCAGTTCGGAGGCGTCCGCCCGCTCCATCGCTTCGACGCCGGTGATCTCGATGTCGCCGTCGCCGACCAGTTCGCAGCCGAGCGCCTCGGCGATTTCCTTCAGTTTCATGTCTCGTCCGGCGGCCCGCCTGCCGCGGCCGTTTGCAGCCGGCGGGCAGCCGCTTCTAACCGTTTTCAGCGCCGCCCGTTCGGGTAACGGTCAGTCAACCTTCTCAGGTTACACTGGGAGTATGAGGCGCGCCAGTCGATACGCCCTACTTGTGTGCGCAGTTGGGGGCGCGTGGGCGACACAGCAACAGCCGCCGTCGGAGATCGAAAAGGCAGTTGAGGAGTTTAAGGTCCAAACAGCGAACTTGGGACTGCGCGCCGATAGTCCCCGGCGCGCGGTGCGGGTGGGCGGGGGCGGTTCGCGGTGGCATGGGCGCCTGTTCTGGAATTTCCGCAACGACGCGCTGGACGCGGTCCCTCACGAAGTGACTCAGACCGGGGGCGACAAGGGCATTCTGCGCCGCAACCAGTACGGATTCAACATCTCCGGGCCGCTGGTCATCCCGAAGCTGTACGACGGCGGCCGGGCGACCTTTTTTTCCGTCTCTTACGAGGGCGTGCGGGAAACGATCGGGCGCTCGTTCCTGCGCACCATACCCACCCTGCCGGAACGAACCGGCGATTTCGGCGCGGTGGTCGACAAGGCGGGCGAACCGCTGCCGATCTTCGATCCGTTATCGACGCGGGAGAATCCGAACTACGATCCGTCGCAGCCGGTGGCGCTCGATAATCTCCAGTATCGGCGGGACCCATTCCCGGGCAATCGCATTCCTACCAGCCGCCTGGATCCGGTGGCGTTGGACGGGCTGCAGTACTATCCGGCGCCGAATATCGGTATCGGGCCGTTCTTTCAGAATAATTACGCGATATATTCGCCGGGAGGCGAGAACGCGGACGGAATGCGGATCAAGGTCGATCACACGCTGCGGGAGCGCCACCGGCTGTCGTCCGGATTCGCGTTTTCGAATGGACTCAGCCGCCCGGCGGAGTTCTTCCCCACGATCGCGAATCCGGGCTCGCCGGGACGGGAATTTCGGAGCCGGAACGGGTCGTTGGAACACGTGCTAACCATGTCCAGAAACAGCGTTAATAACTTCCGGGTGAGCTTCTGGACCAGCACATCCGAAGCCGGCGGCGCGGCGGAAGGAGACGACGGCGTCTTCCCGTTCTATCGTTTTCTGCCCTACCTGTCGATGGGACGGGCGTATCCGGTTTCGCGAACCTCGAACACACAGTACGAGATCTCCGACGGCTTCTCCTTCCGGCGCGGCAAGCACAGCCTGCGGTTCAGCGGCGAGATGACCCAGTACCAACTCAATTCGTTCTGGCCGCAGTATCCGGCGGGCCGGTACGACTTCACGGAGGGGCTGACAAGCCTGCCTGGCATCATCAACACCGGTCATCCTTTCGCGAGCTTCGTGCTGGGGCTGTCACGATTCGCGGAAGGCAGCCTGGTGCAGCATCCCTCCTACTTCCGAAGGAAGGTCGGCGATCTCGCGGCGCGGGACGAATGGGAAATCCGCCCGGGCCTGACGATAAACATCGGGCTGCGGCTGCTCGTCAGCACGCCCCGGGTGGAGAAATACGACCGGCAGGCGACCGTCGACTTCGACGCCGTCAACCCGGAAAGCGGACGGCCGGGCGCGCTGGTATTCGCCGGAAAGGGAGGACAACCGCATGGCTTTCAGCCGGTGGTAGTGACGCCCGATCCCTCGATGACGGTATCCTGGAACCCGCAGCGGGACTCGAAGACGGTGGTCCGCCTCACGCTCCGGCGCTTCCATTCGATCATCCCGATGTACTCGGGACAGTGGGGCACGCAGGGCTTCAACGGTACGCCGACCTACATCACGCAGAATGCGCAACTCGAGCCGGCCCTGATTCTTCGCAACGGTTTCCCTCCGCTGCCCCGCCCTCTGCCGGACCTGCGGCCCGACGCCGCCAACGACACCGTCGCCGACCTGGTGGACCGCACCGGGCGCGTGCCGACCTATAATTCGGCCAGTTTGTCGCTGGAGCGGCAGTTTCCCTATTCGTTCGTGCTGGCCGTGGGCGCGAATCACACGCACGGTCGGGACATGCTGGCGAGCAACGACAGTACGAATCCTAACGCCGTGCCGCTGGATGCCCTCCAGTACCGCGACCTGCTGAACGAGGAGAGTTTCCGCCGCTCGCTGCGGCCGTTTCCGCAGTACCAGCGCTTCGACGTCTACAGCGCCTATCCCGCCGGGCGGTACCAGAGAACGGAAGCTTATCTACGGGCGGAAAAGCGCACGTCGCAGGGCATGTCGATGCGGGCCGTCTACGAGTTCTCCAAACAGTACGACGACTACTCCACCGCGGGCGGCATCCAGGACTACTACAATCGCCGAAAGGAATGGGCGCTGAATCCCTCCGCCAGCCCGCACACGCTGTCGATGAGCTACATGTACGAACTGCCGTTCGGACCGAACAAGGGGATGATGACCGGAACCGACTGGAAACGATACTTGGTGGAGGGCTGGACGTTCAGCGGCGTCACGACGTATTCGAGCGGCGATCCGATCACGCTCAGCGCCATTTACAACAACACCGGGAACATCATCAACGTGCTGTATGTGAATGCGGTCCCGGGGGCGGACCCGTCGGTTCCGAATCCCGGCCCGGACATGTGGTTCAATCCGAACGCATTCCTCAACCCGCCGGACTTCTCCATCGGGAACGTCTCGCGGACGCATCCGCAACTGCGGAACCCAAGCCGGCAGAATCACGATCTGTCGGTGACCAAGCGTTTTACGCTCACCTCCGAACGGGCGCTGGAGTTCGTCGGGACGGCGTTCAATTTCGTGAACCACGCGGTCTGGAACACGCCGGACGCGGAGATCGGGACGCTGGAGGCGCCGAACGTCAACGCCGGCAGGATTATCGGCTCGCGAGGCGGGCGTGTGATTCAATTGGGACTGGTGTACAGCTTCTGATCTTGCGATTTCTATTGTTAGTTGTTGTGGCCGCCGCCGCCCTGTTGAGCGCCGAGACGAAAGAGAGGGGGCTCCGCGTCCGCGTCCCGCTCTGGGCCGCCACGGACGAACCGCTGACGGCGGACCGGTTAACGGCCAGGGTGGACGGCAAGCCGGTGGAAATCCTCGAGTTGCGCAATCCTTCCGAGGACCTGATGATCCTGCTGGTGCTCGATATGGTTTCCGACCTTAACGAAATCGAGTTGGCGCGGAAAGCGATGCTGTCGGCGATCCAGGAGATTCCACCCAACGTCTACATCGGCGTGCTGCGGGCGCAAGAGGGTCTGCGGGTGCTGGTGGACCCGACAACCGATCGCGAGGCGGTCGCCGAGGCCATCCAGACGTTTCCCATCAGCGGCACGCCGGGCCTTCTGGAGACGGTGGAGACCGCGGCTCGGCTGGCCGACGCGATCCTGGCGAAGGCTAACGTGCGGCTGGCGGTCTTTTACGTGACGGACTCGAACATCTATCGCTACCGGGAGGATTTCTCGAACCCGGTGATCAACTATAGCGACAGCCAGGACCTGAGCCGGAGGTTCCCGGAGGGACTGGTGCGCAATCGCATCTCAAAGCTCAATGCCGCTTTATCCGGAGCCCTGGCGCCTCTGTTTGTCGTGCACCTGGAATACGAGACCGACCGGCTGAACGAGGCGTACCAGAACGGACTAATGCAACTGACCTCGACGACGGGCGGCAACAGCTCGTTCTGCCGCTCCAACGCGGAAATCGGACCGGCAATCGAGGCGACGTTCAAGTCGATTCTGTCGCATTACAGCCTGGACCTGCTCGTCGATGCGAAGAAGGGCGACAATATAACGGTTACGTTGGAAAGCCCGAACAACAACCTGAGTTATCGAAACCGCTTCCACATCGGGAAGTGAAAGGACACACAGCCATGACTGGCCGTCGCGCTTCGCTTCTTTGGGTGGCTCTCCTCGGAGCCGCACTGACCGTGTTTGGGTTGGGCTGGCTCTATCCGACGATTTACCGCATCCGCCAGCAGCAGGAGACCATCGAGCGGCTGGAGAAAGAAAAGGCTGAGCTTGTCGAGCGGGCGGAAGAACTCGTCCGGAGAATCGAGCAACTCGAAGGCGCGGAGGCAAATGCGGGGGAAGCCAGCGGTCCACGACTTTCGGAACTGTCGCGGCTTTCCGCCGAGGAGCGCGCCAAGCGGCTGGAGCAGGTGAAGATGCTCGGCGAGGCGCAGGATCAGCTTGCGAAAACCGCGGATACGGTGAAGCACCTCGAGGAACGAGTGCGGGACCTGGAGCACTCGGCCGCGAAGCTGGAGGAGGAGCGGAAAGCGCTGACGGGGTCGGAATCCGAACTCCGGTCGCGGCTGGCGGACTCCAACCGGGTGATCGAGGCAATGAAAGCGGAACTGAAAAGCAGCGTGGACCGGGTGGCTGGGCTCGAGGCTCGGAACAAGGCCCTGACGGCGCAGCAGCGGGACCTGGAAAGCAAGGTTTCCAACGCTTCGAATCTGGTTCAGGATCTGGAGGCTATCCGGCGCCAACAGGAAGCGATCATGAATTCCGTGCTGCAACGCTACAGCGAGGCAAACGACCGGTACCGGGCGCTGGCGATGCGGCTGAACGAACCCCAGCGCGACGCGCCGGCAGCCGGCGCCGACCTGTCCCAGGTCCAAAACCTGATCACGCTGGTGGAAGAGGACCTGCGGCAACTCCGGACTTTGAACGCCAGGGCCGCGCGGATCGAGAAGCAGCTCCAGCCGTAACGGCGGGGGCAGGATCGCAGGCTGGGCGAAGGCGCGTCAGCCCAGGAAATCGAAGAGGCTGGTTTTGGGAAGCTTGGCCTGCGTAGCCAGGGCGACTTCCTGCTGATATTTGGCCTGGTTAAGGTTCACGATCGCTTCGGTGAGATCGGCCTCCTCGATATCGCTCAGGCGCGACTGGAGCCGGAGTTCCTGTTTAGTTGCGAAGGTCGTGGCTTCGGCGACCTGGTTCTGCGCGTTGCCGTAGAAAGCAAGCTGGCTGTTCAAGTGCGTTTCGACGCGCTTGGTTTTCGCCAGCACGGCCCGGATCCCGGCGTCACTGTCGGCGCGAAGGGCCGCGCGCAGCTCATTGATCACGGCAAAGACGTTGAGGGCCGGGTCGGGGTTGTCGAAGATCTGCTGGCCGTCCCTCGCCACCGAAAAACGGGTTCCGGAAGGGTGGGCGACCTGGCGTGTGGCCGCGCCGCCGAGGTACGGGCTGACGGGGTTGGGCTGCGTCAGGTCCAGGACGAAAGGAAGCTGGCCGTCGGAGTCGCCGCTGAAAATGAAGCGCCCCTCGACAGCGGTTCCGGCGAGGACGACCATCTGCTCGAGCAGCGCATCTACCTGATAGGCGATCATCGCCCGCCGTTCGGCGTTCATGTCCGGGCTGGCGCCCTGGGTCGCCAGCGTCGACACCTGTTCCATCACCTGCACCGCCGATTGCAGCGCCGATTCGGCGGCATCGACTTCCGACTTGACGCGCCCCAGATTGAGTTTCGCCTGCGACATCTGGGCAAGCTCGGCGCGAAGCTGGAGGATCGTGGCGACCTCGTCGGGCGCGTCGGAGACCTGATGGACGCGGCGACCGGAACCCAGTTCGCGTTGAGCGCGCTCGAGGCGGCGGTTGATCTGGGAGAGATCGTTGAGAAACTGCTCGGTTCTGGCATCCAAAGCTCGAAGCATGGCGGGCTCCTTCTTAACGCAAGATCCGGACGACTTCGAGGGTCAAGTCGTTCAACACGGAGACCAACTGCGCGGCCGCCTGGTAGGCGCGCTGATACTGCATCAGGTTCACGGCTTCCTCATCCAGGTTGACGCCCGAGAGTTCCTGGCGCAGGGTCTTTGCCTGGGCCACAAGGAGGGCCTGGGTCTGGGTATCGTCGCGGGCTTTGAAGAGGGACTTTCCGAGCTTGGCGCCGATCTGTCCGTAGAACTCGGTGAAAGTGAAGTTGTTGATCTCCCTCGAGCCGACCAGCGCCGCGAGGTCGAGGGCGTTGGCGTTGCCGCCCGGCGCCAGAAGGGAAGCCGCGGCGATCTCGGAGGGCGTAATGGCGGTGACCGCCATGGTCCTGGCGGCGCCCATGGCGGCGTTGTAGGTGAACAGATTCACGGCGGGCGGCTGGCCGTTGAGGTCCGCGCCATTGGCGAGGATGCCGTTGACGCGGTCGGCGAACGCCGCCGCGAGCTGATCCAGATCCGCCCGATAGGCTGGGAGAAGCTGGTTGGCGAGATCCACCATGGCCTTCAAACGGCCGGCTTGAATCTGGGACGTAATGGGCCGGCCAGACCAGTCGAGGATCTCGACGGCGGCGCCGGAGAAATCGGCTTGGAGTTCGTAGGTCTTGTCGCCGAGCACCAGTGGCGTCTGTCCCCCAATGTGGACGCTGACGGTCCCGTTCTCTTCCCGGAGGGCGTTGAAATCGACGATCTCGGAGAGTTCCTCGAGCGCGGCGTTCATGCGCGCGTCGAGCCCGGCGTCGGTACGTTTGCGGTAATCGATGGAGACTTCTCTGTTGATGGCGGCAATCTGGCCGGCCAGGCGATTGATCCGTTCGAGGGCGTCGCGGATCTCGCGCTGGTTGTGGTCGGCGGCGGTCGCCAGCGAAGTGGCGGCGCTGTTGAAGCCGGCCGCCAGGTCCTTGGCGCCGCCGATCACGTTTTCCCGAGCGGACGTATCGTTGGGGGAGACGGCGAGTTGGGAGAAGGCGTTGTACAGGCGGGTAAGCGCGCCGGTGAGGCCCGTGCCGCCGGTAATGTCGAAGATCGGCTCGACCTGGGCGAGGCTGGATGCCAGTTGCTGATGATAGCCGAAGCGCTCGGACTGACGGCGCACCGTCTGTTCGGCGTAGGCGCTGCGGGAGGTAACGTTGCCGCTGAGGGTGACGCCGCCGGGGAGGTTGAGATCGGGCTGATAGTTGAGCGCCACCAGGTCGGCAACCTGCCGGGCGTAACCCGGCGTGGAGGCGTTGGTGACGTTGTTCTGCACCACCGAGAGCGACCGTTCGAAAGCCCGCATCGACTCGGCCGCGCTATGCATGGCAGCGAACAGACTTGGCATGCTGAAGTTCTTATCGGCAGATCATCGGGTTGATGATAGGCTTTCCGCAGGCGGCGCAAGCCTTTTCCGGCGACTTCGCGACTCAGCCTTCCAACGAGAGGCTGGGGCGGCCCGGCAGCGTTCCGGGCGTTCCCACCGACGAGTAGACCCGGGTCAGGGACTCGAGGATGACTGCGCATCCCAGGTAGAAGTTGCCCGCCTGGCCGGCCAGGGCCGTCACGTCGTGGAGGTCGCGCTTAAGTTTGGCCAGCGACTCCGGCGTCAGGTGCGCGGCCTCGGGTTCCAGGTGCTCCCGCAGGCGGCCCAGGGCCTGCACTGCGTGCTCGAGGTTGGGAATGGCCTCCGGCGGATGCGCGACCGACGGTTCTCGCAATAACTCCTTGGCGTCGGCGAGCTCCGCTGCGAGTTCGCGCCACGGGCTCATTCTTTGGGCTTCAGCGATTGCTCGACCAGGCTGCGGCTGACAGCCGCGGCGTCCACCTGGTATCGCCCGGAGCGCACGTCGGCGCTCAGTCGTTCCAGCCGGGAGATGCGTTCGGACGAATCCGCGCCGAGCGCACGGACCTGCGCGCTAAGCGAGGATAGCGCGACGCGGTCCGGCGAATCGTCCAACGAGCCATCGTAGCGGCCGCCCGGCCCGCCGCGCCGGATGTGCTCGGCCTGTCCTGCGCGCTCGCTGGAGCCGACGGACCCTCCGGCGAGGGGGTTCAAGTTAGGGTCGTTTACCTTCATAGAACGCTAGGCGCCCTTGTTGGGCTTATCGGCGGAAGCGGCCGATTGCGTTAGCTCAATTCTACTCTTTCTTAGTCCGTCGTGGTCACCGTCAGGTCCAGCTTTCCCTCCTGCCCCTCCGACAAATTGGCGACCGAACCGAGGCCGGCAGTCCAATCTTCCTCGGAGATTTCGTTCCGCCGGTACGTGGCGAAGACCTGATACTGGCCGGGGGGAAGAGCAAGGAATCGATAGACTCCGGCTTCATCGGCCCGCTCGGAGCGGATGCCGCCGATGCGGCGGCTCAGTTCGCCGCTGACCGCCTTAAGAAACACCATTACGCCTGAGGCGGCATCTCCTTGAGATAACGACACTTTTCCAGTTAGCAGCGCAGGCTTTGAGCCGAGCAGAACGGTGATCTGGCGAGATTCGGCGGGCTTCAGCGTCAGCTCGTGCGCATCCTCTTTGCGGCTCGCATCCATGATCGACACCAGGTAGAACTGTGGCGGCGGGAGCACGGCGAACTCCCACCTTCCAGGACCTGGGGACAGCTTCTCATTGCACGCCGCGCGGATTGAGGCGGTCGAGCCGAACGGCCGGAGGAAGACCGAGATGGCGCGGACGTCGACGCGGGCGCCGTCAGAGGCGACGCAATTGACTTCAAGCGAAGGGGCGGGCTTCATTTCGAGGACCGCGTAGGCATCGGCGTCGGTGACGGTGAGTTCGGCAAAGGCGGCGCGGTCCTTGGTTGCCGATTCCGAGAGCAGCGCGTAGAAACCCGGCTCCACCTGCTCGAACTTGAATCCACCGCCGGAGCGCAGGCGGGTGTCGTAACGGCCTTCATCCGACAGTAGCGAGACGGTTTCCGTCCCTCCGCCGACGACGATTCCTTCGACGTTGGCCAGCCGGCCGCCGCGGGGCGCGATGTTGAGGCCGGCGACTTCGCGATCCAGGCGCACCTCCACCCAAGCCGCCTGGTCCGCCGAGGGGGACGAGGGGTAGTAGGTGGGCAGGAGTTCGAGGCCGTCTTCGAGGCGCGCCGAGCCGGTGCGAACAAGGTAGCGGCCGGGCCGTAATCCCGCCAACCGGTACACGCCGCGATCGTCGGACTGCGCGATGGCGGCCGCCTTCAGGCGCGCGCCGCGAGGATAGGCGTACACAGGGATGCCGGGAAGGCCGACCTGGTTGGCGTCGAGGACCTCGCCGGTAACGGCGCCAAGCCGCGGGAGCCGGATTTCGACGGAAAAATGGCTGTCGGCCTGGAGAACGATGGGCGTGCCGGGTTCATCCGGCCGCCGCTGCCCATAAGCGACGGCGGAATAGCCCGCCCGCTCCGCGCGGAGGATATAGGAGCCGGCGGGCAACGATTCGAATGAGAACTGGCCCGACTCCCGCGTCAGCGTGTTACGCTGGGCGGCGCCGCCACCGCGGGGCTCAAGGGTCACGCGTGAACGGGCCAGCGGCCGGGACGTCAAGTTCTCGACGACCGAACCGGACAGGACGGCGGCGGGGGCCGAGGCGGGCAAGGCAAACAGGAGCAACGCAACGGGATGGGATTTATTTAGCAGCTTCTTCGTATTCACGGCTCAACTTACTGATTTAACGCGGCTTCGACGGCTTCCTCTCACCAGGATACTATGCGGGCGGCGCGGCAACTCTCCGGGCCTCATCAAGCTACCAATGAAAAAGACGGGGCTGAGGGTAAACTGGTAGTTGGGGGCGCTCCTGGAGCGTCTTTGTTACATGCAGGCTCGAAACTGGCTCGTTCCCGTATTGGTTTTCGGCGGGGTGTTGTCGGCGGCGGAGTGGCGTCTGGTATGGTCGGACGAGTTCGACGCGCCGGGCGCGCCCGACCCGGCCAAGTGGAAATACGAACAGGGATACCTGCGCAACGGCGAATCGCAATACTACACCACCGGACGTCCGGAGAACGCGCGGGTGGAGAATGGGGCGCTCGTGATCGAGGCGCGGAAGGAAGCGTATCCGACCGCGGCCGGAGGCCAGGCGGAGTACACCTCGGCCAGCCTGATCACCGACGGTACGGCGGCGTGGCGCTACGGGCGGGTCGAAGTCCGGGCGAAACTGCCAACGGGACGCGGAACGTGGCCCGCGATCTGGATGCTCGGGTCGAACATTCACCAGGTGGACTGGCCGAATTGCGGCGAGATCGACATCATGGAGAATGTCGGTTTCGATCCCGACACCATCCACGGAAACATACACACGGAGGCCTACAATCACGCGAGCGGGACGAACAAGGGCGCGCGGATCGCGGTAGCGCGGCCGTTCGAGTCCTTCCATGTGTACGCGATCGAGTGGTTTGAGGACCGGATCGACTTTTTCGTTGACGAGCGGAAGTATTTCACGTACCTCAACGAGAAGACGGGCGCCGCGGCGTGGCCGTTCGACCAGCCGTTCTTTCTGATCCTGAATGTGGCCATCGGCGGCTCGTGGGGCGGCCAGCAAGGGATCGACGACTCGATTTTCCCGCAGCGGATGGAAGTGGATTACGTGCGGGTATACCAGGCGCACGGAGCGCACTGAAGCGGTCGTGATCCTGGGGTCGCCGATTACGGCGACGCGGCAGTAGAGCGCGCCGAGCGGCGGCTTCCCAACGGCCCAGCGAGATCCACCGGCGGCGGAGTCCCAGCATGGATCCTGACACATTGACGATTCGCATTCACGGCATGGACTGCGCCGAAGAAGTCGCGGCTTTAAAGCGGGAGGTCGCGCCGCTGGTCGGAGGCGAGGAGCGCCTCGGATTCGATCTCCTGCGCGGGCGCATGACGGTGACCGGGGCGGGCGGCGTCCGCGTGGAGGAACTGCTTGCCCGAGTTCGGGCGACCGGCATGCGGGGCGAGTTGTGGCGCGATGACGGACAGACCGGACATAGCAGCACGGGATGGCGGGATCGGTATGGACGTCTGACGCTGACCGTAAGCAGCGGCGTTCTCGCTCTTCTCGGTTTGATAGCCCACCTGTCGCTTGCCGGCGGTCTCACGAATTTCCTTGGCTCGGAAGGAGCACGCATCCGCGGCGAAGTTCCTGGCGTGGTTCGCGTCATCTATGGCTTCGCGGTCGTCTGCGGGGCCTGGTACGTTCTGCCGAAGGCCTGGTTCGCGCTCCGCCGCCTGCGGCCGGACATGAATCTTCTGATGACGATCGCCGTCATCGGCGCCATCGCGATCGGCGAATGGTTCGAGGCCGCGTCGGTATCGTTCCTGTTCGCCCTCTCCCTGACTCTGGAGGCCTGGAGCGTCGGCCGGGCGCGGCGCGCCGTCGAAGCGCTGTTGAGTCTCGCACCGGCTGTTGTGCGCGTGATGGACCCAGAGGGCAGCGTACGTGAGACCAGACCGGAAGTAGTCCCGGTCGGCTCGCGTTTTCTGGTGAGACCCGGGGAGCGAATTCCCTTGGACGGGGAGGTCGTCAGCGGCAGCACTCAGGTCAACCAGGCGCCGATAACCGGCGAAAGCGCGCCGGTGGAAAAGGCGGCGGGCGACGCCGTATACGCCGGGACGGTTAACGGTCCTGGCGCGCTCGAAGTCCGGAGTACTCGACCCGCCGGTGAGACGACGCTTGCGCACATCATCCGCATGGTGGCCGAGGCTCAGCGGAAGCGGGCGCCCTCGGAGCAATGGGTTGACCGCTTCGCCAGAGTCTACACGCCGATCGTGATCGGCCTGGCTGTCCTTGTGCTGCTGATTCCTCCTTTGGCGCTGAGGCAGCCGTTTGGGGATTCGGTCTACCGGTCTCTGGTTCTGCTCGTCATCGCTTGTCCCTGCGCGCTGGTCATCTCCACGCCCGTGAGCATCGTCGCGGCCTTGGCAGCGAGCGCTCGCCACGGCGTGCTGATAAAGGGCGGGCCGTTTGTCGAGGCTCCGGCGCATATCAAGGCCCTGGCCTTTGACAAGACAGGCACTCTGACGGCCGGAAAGCCCGCCGTTGCCGAAGTTGTACCGTTGAACGGGCGCCCCGAAAGCTATGTTCTCGGGGTCGCTGCCGCGCTGGAGTCCCATAGCGATCACCCTCTCGCCGCGGCGATCGTGGAATACGCCCGGACGCGCGGAGTCCCCCGGTTTGAAGCCAGGGACCTCCAAAACCTCGCGGGCAAGGGCGTTACCGCGGAGATCGACGGAACGGAATACTGGGTTGGCTCGCGCCAATACCTTGAAGAGCGTGGGCGAGGGGCGGAGGAACTTCACAAGCGTCTGGTCGAGGCCGGAAGGACCGGAAAGACGGCGGTGGTCGTCGGTCGCGAGCGCGAGGTTCTTGGACTCCTGACGCTTACGGACCAGGTCCGCCCCGCCGCGGCCAGGGTAGTCCAGGACCTGCGGGAGGCTGGAGTTGAACACCTGGTCATGCTGACCGGGGACAATCGTCCCACCGCCGAAGCCATAGGCCGGCAGGTTGGCATCTCGGAGATCGCGGCGGAGCTTCTTCCATCCGACAAAGTCACTGTCGTAGAGCGCCTGGTCCATCGGTATAAGAGCGTCGGCATGGTTGGCGACGGAATCAACGATGCGCCGGCGATGGGCCGCGCCTCGGTCGGCATCGCGATGGGAGCGATCGGAAGCGACGCGGCAATCGAGGCCGCGGACGTCGCGCTGATGTCCGACGACCTCGAGAAGCTGCCGTGGTTGATCCGTCACTCCCGGCGGACGCTGGCAATTATCCGGCAGAACATCGCGACGTCGCTCACGGTGAAAGCGATCTTCGTAGCCCTCGCCTTCTGGGGCCATGCTTCGTTATGGGCCGCCATCGCGGCGGACATGGGAGTGTCCCTGCTCGTGATCTTCAACGCGCTCCGGCTCCTTCGAAGGGCGTGAGAGCGCGCACGCCTTTCCGTTCAATGGCGCCTCGACCGTACGCTCACTACCAGTGGCCTATTGTCGTGGACGGTGACCGGGCCTACAATCGAAGCGTGAAAGCGCTCCTGCTGCAGGCTTCCGTTCTTGGGTTCCTTGCGCACGGCCTTGCGCCCGGAGGCTCCGCGGAGGCATCTCTTTCCTACTTGAACTGGGGGCCGCGACAGCAAACCTGCTGTATGACCGCCGATGGCGCGGGCAACACTTATATCGCGGGGAAGACGCTCGAAGCGGACCCGGCGTATGGTTTCACCCTGTCACGGGTGACCGTAACGAAGCTCGATCCGGAGGGCCGTCCGGTTTATACGTTTCGGTTCGCCGGGAGCGCCGAGGCCAAGGCGCTGGCGGCGGACAGTAGAGGCAACCTGTTCGTCGTTGGAGCATTGGCATCTCGTGATTTTCCTGTTGTTAACGGGCTCGCCGGCCCGGCGCCCGGTTACTCCGGCGATGGTTTTATCTCCAAGCTCGATCCGACCGGAACCCGGCTGCTCTTCTCCACGGTGTTCGGATATACCACTTTTAACGCCGTTGCCATCGACGCCAACGACAACCCTGTCGTCGCCGGCACTACGTCCACCCCGGACTTTCCGGTCACTTCGGGCGCATTCCAGCAATCCGCGCCTGAGCCGGATTCTTTTGGCAGACCCTCTTTCGCAGTCGTAACCAGGCTGAGCAATTCCGGCGACCGCATTCTGCATTCCTCTTTTCTCGGCGACAAGCATACCGCTTGCTCCGGCGGCAGCGTATGCATTGGCCGCTATGGAGCGAGTTCCGCGCGGTCAATCGCTATCGGGCGCGATGGCGCCATAACCATTGGCGGGAGCACAACCACCGATCGTTTCCCGGTTACCGCCGAGGCCTTTCAGGCAACATGCAAATGTACCGAGGGGCAGCCGAGGCCGCCTCTTGGAACGGGATTTGTCGCGCGGTTCAGCATGGATCTGAGCGCCCTGCAGTGGTCCACGTACCTGGGCGGCAGCGGCTTCCCAATCTACTACTACGGCGACCGGGTCAGCGCTGTCAGATTGGGATCGGATGGCGGGGTTGTGGTTACCGGCGTCGCCGGCAGTCCCGACTTTCCGGTGACCGCGGGAGCATTCCAGCCGGAATACCTGGGACATCGCTCGCGTAACGGTTTTCTGGCCAAGTTCGATCCAACCGGAAGTACGCTGATGTACGCGACCTACCTTGGGCCGGTCGATTCCGACCTCGCCCTTGGGCTGGATTCAAACGAACGCCCTTGGATCACCGGCCAGGCGGTTTCTTCTGTCGATTTCCCACTACTTCCGGACAGTCTTAAGCTGGGCAACGATTTTGCGATGGGACTCAGCTCGAATGGCGCTGAGCCTGTTCTGATTGCGTTGCTGCCGAATGGCTCCGCCGGAACGGCGATCGCGCCTGATCCGCAGGGACGCATGGTGCTCCTTGGGCCGACCGGGTCGGTTCTCCGCATCCCGGCGACGGGACCTGTGAGCACGGCTGTGCTGGGACAGGCGAATGCGGCAGGTTACGCCGTTTCCCACATTGTCGCGCCGGGGGAAATCGTCAGCCTGTACGGGACGGCGCTCGGTCCCGCCGTCGGGGTTGGCGCGCAACTCGATTTGAGCGGGAGCCTTGCGACGGAACTCGCCGGAGTCCGAGTCCTTTTCGATGGAAAACCGGCGCCGCTGCTCTATGTGGGCATGAACCAGGTCAACGCCATTGTTCCGTTCGAAGTGGCCGCGCGCTCTTCTACCTCGGTGCAGACGATCGGCCCCGACGGCAGTTCCAGCCCCGTCGTTCTCGCCGTTACGCCGTCCGACCCTCAGATCTTTTTCGGAGCCGGCGGGTACGCAGCCGCCATCAATCAAGACGGCTCGATCAACTCCGAAGCGAACCCCGCCGCTCCTGGATCCGTGTTGGCCTTTTACGTTAACGGCGCCGGAGTGTTCGATGCCAGCTTGGCCGACGGAACGATTGTCGCCCCGCCGCTCCCGATCCCCGTTCTGCCGCTCACCGCCACGTTCGATCAGGCGCCCGCCGAGGTGGTCTACGCAGGGGCCGCGCCGGGCATCGTGGCCGGGGTCGTACAGGTGAACATACGCATCCCGGAACGCCTTCTGGGCAATACCCATACCGCTGCCGTTAAGGTCGGCGACAGCGCCAGTCCTTCTCGACAAGTGGCGGCGCGCGAAAAGTAGTTGCGATAGGTAGTCGGCGAGGCCGCCGTCGCCGACTGTGGCGCAAGAAGTTGCCTCGGGAGGACGTGGTCGGTTACCTTCAAGTTCGGAGAGGCTGCGGTTCATGTTGCCGGTAGAGGTCAAGAAGCGGCGCGGCGGTCTTCTGTTATACGCCGCCGCCCTCGTCATCGTGATAGCGGGGATGCGGGCGGCCAATGACATCCTCCTCCCGCTGCTCGTGTCGGTCCTCATCGCGATGGTGAGCGCGCCCGCGGTCAGGTGGCTGAAGGGCAAGGGCGTGCCGTCGGCCGCCGCGGCGCTGCTGGTCGTCGTGGCGATGCTCGGCGTCCTTTCCCTGGTCGGCTTCCTGGTCGCCACATCCATCCGGGGATTCGTGCAAGCCGCGCCCGGGTACCGCGACCGGCTCAACGAGCAGTTGGCAGGGCTGTTCGGCTGGCTTCAGAACCACGGCTACGAGGTGCATGTCAGGGACCTGATCAACACGCTGGATCCCGGCGCGGTGATGGGGGCGGCGGCTAACGTGTTCAGCGCCATCGGAGGCCTGATCGGCCGGTCCGTCCTGATCTTCCTCACGGTCACCTTCATCCTGCTGGAAGTGTCCAGTTTCGCCCCCAAGCTCCACGCGGCCTTCGGCAATGCGGAAGCGACGATCAAACCGCTCGAACGGATTGCCGCGAGCGTGCAGCGTTACCTGGAACTCAAGACGATGCTGGCGGCCATGCTTGCCACCTGGATCACGGTCTGGGTGACCATCGTTGGGCTTGACTTCCCCATCCTGTGGGGGTTTCTCGCCTTCCTGCTCGACTTTATCCCCAACATCGGCTCGCCGCTGGCCGCAATCCCGGCGGTCGCGCTGGCGTTTGTCCAACTGGGTCCGCTGAAGATGCTGATCGTGGCGCTCGGCTACATCTCGGCCAACTTCGTGGTGAGCAACCTGGTGGAGCCGCGGCTGATGGGGCGCGGACTCGGGCTTTCGCCGCTGGTGGTGTTTCTCTCGTTGCTGTTATGGGGCTGGATACTGGGAACCGCGGGGATGTTTCTGGCGGTCCCGCTCACGGTAGCGCTGCGCATCGCGCTGGCGGCCAGCAGCAGCACCAGGCCGTTCGCGATTCTCATGGGCGGAAAGGCGAGCCTGGAGGCGCTGCCCCCCGAGCCGGCGCCCGCGGAGGAAGCCATCCCGACGCCCCGCGCGTAGCCGGCAAGCTATGGGCAAGCTCTCAGCAAACAAGCTCTCAGCATTCAGCCTTCAGCTACGCGACCATGGGGATGTCGCTCAACGCACCATCGAAGTCAAGCGCACGCTCACAGCGGCTCATCAGAAGCTGACCGCCGATTGCTGATGGCTGATCGCTCCGGCCGCCACTGCGGCCGGTTGAGCGCGAGCCACGCCGCCACGCCGATCGCGGGAAGCGAACCGGCGACGGCGAACGCGATGTCGTATCGCTCGACGTCGTAGAGGCGTCCGAACAGCGGCATGAAAACCGCGACGGCCGACGACCACGACGCGTTGCCGATGCCGGAGATCAGGCCGGCGTACCGCGATGAATACACGTCGGTCGCGTAGGAGATCGAGAGGATGATGAACCCGGCGGCAACGAGCATCGCAAGGAACAGTTCCGTCATCACCAGCGGGAGGGGGCGAAGCGACGGCGCGGCGGCCAGCAGCGCGCTCAACAGCGCCAGCAGGATGAACAGCTTCCGCAGGTAGGGCAGGCGCCCGCCGGGGCGGCCCGCCGCGCGGTCGGCGATCCAGCCCCAGAAAAAGTAGCCGGCTTCCCAGCCGAGCGGCGGAATCCACAGCAGTTTCCCGATCGTGCCCTGGCTGACGCCGAGCGCCCTGTTGAGATAGATGGCCGAACCATAGATCACAAAGGCGATCGGTAAGGCGCCGGCGGCGTAAAGAATCCCGAAGCTCCAGATGCGCGGGTCCCGGAAGCGCATGGCGCCGCTGCCCTCATCCTGATGCGAGTCGGGCCGGCGCCGCACGTCGGGGCGGCGGCTGACGAAGGTCCAGAGCAGTAGCCAGGCGATGCCTATAAGGCCGGTAAAGATAAAGGCGGCGCGCCAGCCCCACCAGAGAGCGATGGGGGTGATGATCAGGGGGGTGGCTACCGCGCCGAGCGAACCGCCGCTATAGGCGACGGCGATGCCCCGCGACCGCTTCGACGGGGGCAGCGTTTGCACCGCCGCGCGGAGACCGCCCGGGAAGGTAGCCCCTTCTCCGAAACCCAGCGCGGCGCGGGCCACGGCAAAACCCAGGAAACTGCCGACAAAGGCGTGCGAGGCCGAGGCGAAGGTCCAGAAGGCTACCGCGAGCGCCATGCCGCCGCGCAGACCCCATTGATCGAGAAATCGGCCCCACACGGGATTTCCGATTGTGTACGCGAGCGCGAAGGAGGAGATGATGAAGCCGTACTGCTGGGCGGTGAGTCCGGCTTCGGCGAGAATAGTCGGCGCGAGCAGGGCGAGCGTGTTGCGGTCGACGTAGCTGATGAAGGACACCAGCAGCATCGTCAGGACCGGCGCCCAAACGGACAATTTCGGCACGAGAAGCGGGGCCGTTCAGGAAGCCGGATCTTGCTCGGCCCAGCGGACGCTGTGATCGGAGGTGACGCTCCAGGTGCCGGGCGGCGAAATGAGGCTGAAGATCGACCACGTCCCGGGTATCCAGGGGTAGCGCTCGATCACCGATTCGTCCACGCTGACGCCCAGGCCGGGGGCGGTGGACACCTTCAACTCGCCCTGGCGGATGCGCAGCGGCTCGATGAGGATTTCCGTGGCTAGCGGGAACGGGTACATGGTTTCCAGCTTGTCGGTGGAATAGAGCGGATACTCCAGCCACTCGACGACGGCTTCGGGCCAGCAGATGCCCAGGTGCGCGGCGGCGATGACCTCCAGGTCCGTGCCCCAGCTATGAAAAGCGAAGCGGAGACCCTCGCGGGCGACGTCGGCAAGGACGCGGCGGCCGACCGGGTAGCCGCCCTGGCAGACGACGTCCATCTGGACGTAATCGACTGCTCGAGTGAGGATGAGGTCGCGGTAGCGTTCCTCGCTGGGCTCGTGCTCGCCGCTGGCCAGGGGCACGATGTTTTTTTCCCGGAAGCGAAGGTAGGCTTCGTGATCGTCGGGAGGGAGGGGCTCCTCGAGCCAGGCGATGTTGTAGGCGCTCATCCGCTCGGCGACTTGCTCGATGGTCGCCGCGTCGTAACTGCGGTCGCCCATCCGCCACCACGTGTGGGCGTCCACCATCAATTCGACGCCGGGGCCGACGGCTTCCCGCATCAGGCGGACGGTCTCGACATCCTGCTCGGGTCCGAGCGCGGGCCGCATCTTGTAAGCGGGAAAACCGAGGTTGGCGATGCCGGCCGCTTCGGCGGCATAGCGTTCCGGAGGCTGGTACATGCCGGCGCTGCCGTACAGTCTGATGCTGTCGCGGACTCGGCCGCCGACGAGTTCGGAAACGGGCAGTTCACGCTCCTTCCCCAACAGGTCGTAGAGCGCCAGTTCAACGCCGCAATAAAGCTTCACCAGTTCCGGGTCGCCGTTGGTTTCGGTTGTGAAATGGACTCGCAGAGCGTCGGGATCGACCAGAGCGCGGCCTTCGAGGAAAGGCGCGATCACGGCCTGGATGGCCTGGTGGGCTTTTTCGCTGCCCTGGCCCGGACCATAACCGACCAGGCCGTTGGAGGCTTCCACGCGGATCAGCATGGCGTCCCGCTTGAGAATGGTGCGATCGCCGCCGTAGTAGGAGAGCTTCACCGGCTCGCGGAAAGGGTATGAAAGCAGGAATGAACGGACGCTCTTGATTTGCATCTGCTAATAGCATCAGTGCAGGCCAAGGGATTGTCAACCGGAGGAAAGCCGGCCGGGCGCCAGGGCGACGCCCGGCCGAGGAGGCCCGCTCGCCGTCCGGGGAAAACGGCGGGCGGAGTTGGAGGACTCGAGACTCTATGCCAGCAGTCCGCCGTGACCGAGGCAGGCCAGTTCCCAGCCGGAGACCCGGTAGCGCGCCAGCAGCGGCGGTAGCACAAGATCGACTACGTTCGTTTTGGCCGAGCGGAAACAACCCGGCGCCGATATTACGGGGACGTCGTCCCGGTAGCCCAACAGAAACAGATTGCCCGGCTCAACGGGAGCGAGGAATTTTTCGATGTGGCAGCCAACCCGGGCCATGGCGCGTCCGATCACATCCTCCGGCCCGGCCGGCGCCGTCGTCGACGCGATCATAACCACTGTCGGATTCACCCGCAGCAGATGATCGAGCGCCCGGCTCACCGCGTTCTCTTCCTCGACGGCGGCCAGCACATAGGTCGGCGCAAGGTTCAGCCGGTCCAGCCGCTGGGCCATGATGTTCTCAAAGAGCTGCCGCGCACGATCGCCGGTCACCGGGTCCGTGTAGAGCACTCCGATGGCGGGGTGGCGGAAAGGACGCGACTGGAGAATCGGACCGCGCTCGCGCAAGATCGAGATCACCGCTTCGAGCTGCGACTGCGCCACCGCGAACGGAGCGCTCTTGACCGTCGCCACCCGCTGGCCCGCTTTGGCGGAACTGAAATTCGGCACGGTGGCGATGACGATGCTGGCGGCGCAGTTGATCTGCTTCAACAACTCGTCGTCCACCAGCGCGCAGCCGGGCTCGGTCGCGATGAGGTTCGCGCGCCCTCCGGCGGCGAGCCGGATCTCCATCGCGCCGCAACCCATTTCGTTGGCGACGGACATCACGGCCTCGTCTTCGCCGATTTCGCCTTCCTCAAGCTCCGTCACCCAGACCTGCTCCATGCCCTCCATTTCGAGAAGCTTGACATCGTCGTCACTGATGACGTGGCCCTTCGAGAGGAGTTTTCGGCCGCACGGCCGAAAAACAGTGCAGCACAGGATTCTGCCCGCGGATTCCCGAATGTCAACAGTCAGCGCCTTCATGATACTCCTCGGCTGATGCCTAGCTAACGAACCAGTAGTACTAGGTCTAAATATATATACTACAAAACAGTTTTCTCCGCATCAAAAGTTTCTCAGTAATTTCTTTCGTCTTAATTTCAACGAGTTGAGGCACGGCGCCGCAGTACCTCGCCTTAGTAAGTACTAGAGCATAAGTACCGAATTGTCTAGCGCTTCAGCACGGGGAGCTGAATGAGCAGAGATTCCGGATCGGAGCGCTCAGCGGCCATCTCGCGACGAACGGCGGCCAAAGCGGCTTCGCGCTCGTCGAGGTATTTCACCATGGCGATCTCGTCGCAGCACTGGAATTTCGGACATCGCATGCAGTCTTTCCAGGCTTTGAGCGGAAGTTCCGACCGGTCCACTTCGAGAAATCCGGATTTGCGGAAGAAGCCGGGGACGTACGTGAAGGCGAACAACATCTCGAGTTCGCACTGGCGCGCTTCGGCTTCGAGCGCTTCCACCAGCATCCGGCCCAGGCCGTTGCCCTTTTGCAGCGGGTCGACGGCGATGGACCGGATCTCGCCGGCGACGGGAGTATAGAAATGCAGGGCGCCGCATCCGGTAACGCCGCCGGAGTTCTCCGTGACGAGAAAATCGCGGATATTCTCGGCCATCTCGAATTCGCTGCGCGGCAGCATGATGCCTGTAGACGCGTACGAGTTGATGATGTCGAGCAGCCCTGGGATGTCGCGCATGGTGGCCTTACGGATGGTCATCGCAATCACCTCACCAGCCTGGTCCCGAGCGGCTCGCCGGCAAGCAGGCGAGCCATGATGTCCGGCGCCGCGCCCGGCGCGATCACAACTTCGCCGACGCCCTGGCCGAGGGCCTGGCGCGCGGCGTTGAGCTTGGCCTCCATGCCGCCGGTGGCGACGCCTTCGGCGATCAGGCGTCCGGCTTCTTCGCCGGTCAGTTGCGGCAGGACGTTCCCCGATGCGTCGCGCACGCCGTCGACGTCGGTGAGGAAAAGCAGTCGCGCGGCGCCGAACCCGGAGGCGCAGGCCACCGCCATCTGATCGGCGTTGACGTTGTAGATGCGTCCCTGCCGGTCGCCGGCGACGCATGCTACCACCGGAAGGAACCCGCCATCTAGAAGGACATCGAGCAATTCCGGGTTCGCGCGCACCAGGCGGCCCACCGCGCCAAGTTCCTCGCTCATCGGCTCGGCTTCAGTCAGAGCAGCGTCGATGCCGCTGAGTCCGACGGCCCGGGCGCCGGCTTCCACAAGCGAGGCGACGAACTGGCGGTTCACGGTCCCGGTGAAAACCTTGAGCACCGCGTCCAGCACTTCCGGCGTCGTGACGCGGAGGCCGTTGACGAAGCGGCTCTCGACGCCGCGTTCGGCCAGAAAGCGGGTCATCTGCTTGCCGCCGCCGTGGACCACCACCATGCGAACCGCCATCGCCGCCGCCAGTTCGCGGCTGATGCGCCGGCGCGAGACCTCGTCGTCGAGCAGCGTGCCGCCGATCTTGACCAGCGCCTTCACAGCAGGGCCTCCGTCTCGGGGAACCCGAGCAAAAGGTTCATGTTCTGCACCGCCTGCCCGGCGGCGCCTTTCACCAGGTTGTCGATGGCGCTGACCACAACGGCGCGGCCGGTGGCCGGATCGTACTTCACGCCGATATCGCAGAAATTCGTGCGCTGGACCGCGCGCAGATCGGGCACGGCGTCGGGATGGTATATGCGGACGAAAGGTTCGCCGCGGTAGGCGTTCTCGTAAAGCTGGACGATCTCGTCCGCCGACTGCAATCCCGGCGCGCGCAGGTAGATGGTTTCGAGGATGCCACGGTCCAGCGGAAGAAGATGGGCGGTGAAGCTGAACTCGCATTCCTCCAGGCCGGAGTTCTGCAACACCTCCGGAGCGTGCCGATGGTCGAGGATCGAGTAGGCGGAAAAATTCTCCGTCACCTCGCAAAAGCTGGTTTTCAGCGACGGCTTGCGGCCCGCGCCGCTCACGCCCGATTTTGCGTCGCAGACGATGCCGGCTTTCCGGTCCACGATGCCGGCCTGAATCAACGGCCGGATGGCCAAATTGGCGGCGGTAGGATAGCAGCCGGGGTTGGACACCAGGCGCGCCGACGGGATGGCTTCTCGGTAAAACTCGGGCAGACCGTAAGCCGCTTCGGCCAGCAGTTCCGGCTGCGAGTGATCGGCTTTGTACCACCTCCGGTAGATTTCCGGCGCGCGGAGGCGGAAGGCGCCGCTCAGATCAACCACGCGCGCTCCTGCGTCGAGCATGGCGGGCGTAAGCTCCATCGAGACCTCGGGCGGGGTCGCCAGGAAGACGAGCGCGATGTCGTGCGCGCGGAGGGCCTCCGCGCTGCACGGAATGCGGGGCGGCCCCTGGTGGGAGCGGGGCCGCGAGCGGTCCGAGGCGTCCTCGCGGTGCTCCATGAGGCAGGGCTTGACGCCAGGGTGGCGCTGGAGGATATGCACAAGTTCGGCGCCGCTGTAGCCGCGAAAGCCGACAATGCCGACGTGAAAGCTCATTCTGGCTATTTATTCACTCCAATGAATAAATATACCACGCTTCGGGTGCGGCTAGCGCTGCTCGGAAACGGAGCGGTCGGCGAGTTCGCCTAGGATCGGCAGGCGGAAGTGCTCGTTCTGGCTGGTCTTGACGATCATCACGATCCAGGCGACGAACAGGCCCGCCTTGAGAAGGCCGGTCACGGCGGCGCGGGTTCCGTGCGGACCGAACTGGAAGAACGGGCTCACAAACCAATCGACGATCAGCCAGGCGACGAAGAGGTACAGCCCCTGGAAAGCGTGGAATCGGACATTGCGCTCTTCTTTGAAGCGGTGCGAGGCCAGAACCACGATCGCCGCGATCCAGCCGACCAGCGGGATGTAGCACAGCAGCGCCGCGTTTCGGGAGGTCAGCCAAGGCAAGGGATCGGCGGATGGCTTCGGGACGCCGGGCTGCCGGCCGCCGCAGGCCGCGCAGTAGGCGTCGGTGGCCGCTACCTTAGTCCCGCACTGGTTGCAGTAAGGCATCGCAATTCAATCCGTTCCAATCACTTGCCTAACATGTCATACGACATTTCCGCGGCGGATGTTCCCGCGGCGGGCGGCGGCATGTCGAGCGGTATGTTTCTCATGATACGCATTTCCCCGGCGGCGCGCCGTGGGACCGGGGCCGGTAGTACAATGCCTCTCGATGAGGAACTGGAAAGCGATTGCCGCCGGACTCGGTCCGCCGATCCCCGAAGACGACATTGCCCGGGCGTCGGGCCCGCTCGAGGCGCTGGAGGCGGCGTTCCGGCCGCTGGCCCAGGCGATTCCGCCGGAGACCGAGCCTGCCTATCTGATGCTGGTCGAGCCGGAGGAGGAGCAGTGACCATTCAGGAAGCGGCGGCCCTGCTGGCCGGAAAGAAGGTCTCCTCCGCCGAGCTGGTGGAGGAAACGCTGAAGAGCGTCGAAAGGCTCCAGCCGAAACTGAACGCGTTCATCACCGTGACCGCGGACGCGGCTCGCGCCCGGGCGCGGCAGATGGACGAGGAACTCGCGCAAGGGCGCTCGCGAGGGCCGCTGCACGGCATCCCGGTCGCGGTGAAGGACGTATTCTGTACGCGAGGGGTGCGCACCACCTGCGGTTCGGCGATCTTCGCGGACCACGTTCCGGACCATGACGCGGCGGTGGTGGAGCGGTTGAACGACGCGGGCGCGGTCATCGTGGGCAAAACGGCGCAGCACGAATTGGCGTACGGCATCACGTCCAACAATCCACATTTCGGTACGGTGCGCAACCCGTGGGATCCGGAGGCGATACCGGGAGGTTCGAGCGGGGGGTCGGGCTCGGCGGTCGCGGCGGGCATCGTTTTCATGGCGATGGGCAGCGACACAGGTGGATCGATCCGTATTCCGGCTTCGTTTTGCGGAACCGTGGGGCTGAAGCCAACCACCGGCCGGGTGAGCCGGTACGGCGTGATGCCGCTCGACTTCACGCTCGACCATATGGGGCCGCTGACTCGCTCGGTGCGCGACGCGGCGCTGACGCTGAATGCGCTGGCGGGCCACGACCCGCGCGACCCGTCCTCGAGCCGGCGGCCGGTGGCGGACTATGTTCCTCCGGCGAACGTTTCTCTCAAAGGCGTGAGGATCGGGGCGCCGGAGAATTTTTATTTCGACGGATTGCATCCCGACGTCGAACGCGCCGTGAAGGCGATGCTGGAGGCGGCGGACCGCCTTGGCGCGGAGGTGACGCCGGTCCGCGTACCGGACATCGCGGCCATAAACGCGATCAGCCGGGTGATTCTGTTCAGCGAAGCCTCGGCGGTGATGGAGCGCTACATGGGCGAAAGGAGCAAGTTCGGCGCCGACGTGTTGACGCTGCTGGATCAAGGCCGGCTGATTCCCGCTACCGACTACATCAACGCGCAGCGGTTGCGCCGGATGTTCTGCGCGGAATTCGCATCCGTGTGGCGAAGCGTCGATTGCCTCGCAACGCCGACGACGCCGACGCCCGCGCCGAAGATCGGCCAGATGCAAATCCAGATTGGCGGCGTGACCGAGGACGTGCGTCTGACTTCGACGCGGCTGGTTCGCGGGATCAACGTGCTGGGTCTGCCGGCGATCTCGATTCCGTGCGGCTTTTCCGGGGGCATGCCGCTGGGTCTTCAGGTTATAGCGCCGGCATTCCGCGAGGACCTGGCGCTGCGAGTCGCCGCGGCGCTGGAAGACGCCACGGATTTCGGGGGACGGATACCGCCGGCGTGAGGAGCGCGCCGCCGCTTCACCGCGCCTTCAGCCATTTGTCGAAGAACCGCTCGATCGCTTCGAACGACTCCATGGTCATCTCGTGAACGCCGGGCGGCTGGTGAACCTCGAGGGCGGAGCGGTTCCCCGCCCTCTCGTAGGCGGGGGCCACGACATTGACGAACCGGTCCACCGCTTCCTTGGGCATGCCGATGTCCTCGGTGGGCGCCCAGACCATCAGCGGCTTCGGCGCCAGCGCGGCGGCGAAATCGGCCTGGTCGCCGCGGGCGAGCATGCCGGGGACCCACCAGTACGAGCCGTGATAGCCGATGCTGCCCAGGCGGATGAACGCTTCCACCGATCCGACGCCGCCGCAGATGGGCGCGGCGGCGGCCACGCGGTGGTCCAGAATCCAGACGTAGAACGCGGTGATGCCGCCGAACGAGAGGCCGGTGGTTCCGATGCGCGCCGGGTCGACGTCGGGGCGGGACTGGAGATAGGTAACCGATTGCCGGATCTCGTAGAGCACGGCGCCCATGGCGGTGCGGCCCTGAACCAGCATGACGTTGGCCTGATCGTTGATGCGCGGCGCGCGACCGCCGAGGCCGCGCTGCGTGAGGGCGATGGTGAGGTAGCCGCGGCGCGCCAGCTCTCGGGCCCAGCCGACAAAGCGGGGGTGCGGCTTCTGTCCAGCCGCCGCGTACTCGCCCACGCCGAACTTCGCGCCGGATTCCGACTCGCGCGATCCGCCGCTGCCGTGCAGGCAGACGATCGCCGGGAGCCGTCCGGAGGCGTTGACCGGCCGCATGACGAAAGCGGGGACGCGCTCGCCGTCGAGGGAGTCCCAGGAGACGTCCTCGATGCGGACGCCGTCTTCGTCGGTGGCGCGGTGCACGGTGACAGAGGCTTGCGGCGGCGCGAGGGGAATCTTGAGCAGGTCGGCGAACGTGGTGCGGGCGAGTCCGGCGAAAGGGGCTTCCTGCGCGGGGGACGGCGCGAGCGCGAAGACGAAGACCATTAGGAGGCGGCGCGGTAGCATACCTCCCTGTTGTACTCGATTTGAAACCGATGCGCGGAGGAGAGGAAGAGTCAGAGACTTCACCGCAGAGCCGCAGAGAACGCAGAGAAGATCCGAAGAGACGCATGGCGCGAGGGCTTGATTTCGGGCAAGCGGCGCAGGGCCATGCTGAGGGCGTAGCAGGCGGCGCGGAGGAAGACGAGGCGGCGGGGTTCTCCTCTACCTCTTTACGATTTCCACCCGCCGGTTCTTCGCCCGGCCTTCTTCGGTCCGGTTGTCGCCCACCGGGCGTTCCTGGCCGAATCCGGCTGCGCGGAGCCGGCCCGGGTCGATGTCAGCGGCGGCGATGGCCGCGGCCACCGCTTTCGCGCGCGCTTCCGACAAGACTTTATTACCCTCCGGCGTACCGGTGTTGTCCGTGTGCCCCTCGACGTCCACGCTCCACTCGCTCCGTTTCCGGAGCACCTCGACGATCTCGCCGATCACGGGCCTCGATTCCGGAAGAATCTCGGCCTCTGCGGTGGCAAAGTGGATGTCCAGCGCGACAAATCCGTCTTTGTCCAGGGCGGCGGCCATGGCGTCCGCGGTAATGATCTGCCGCATGGGCTCCCGCTCCACGATGTGCAGGAAGTAGATCCGCCCCGCGTACGTGGTGGAGGCCTGCACTTCCGCCCACACTTCCGCGCCATTGCGGGTAGCCTTCAATACGCTGGCGCGGTGGTCGGAAGACACCACTTCTCCTCCGGCGGCCTTGATGGCGTTCTCATAGTTCCGCCGGATCGCCAGGCCGCCCGGATGTTGTTTCGGATCGTTCAGGTAATAATGAATCCGCGTGTATTTCCCCTCAACCACCTGCGGCGGCTTCGCGCCGAACTTAAACGAGCTGAACGCCTGCTGCTGGTAAGCCGAGATCGAGTAACCCGGCATTCGATTCGGGAACAGCGGGTGATCAGCGCTCCCCTTGACATCCGTCTGCGCGCCGCCTGGCAATGCCGCGGCAAGAATGACCGGCGCGAGCATCGTGAATCGGATTTGGCCCCACTTTCGCCACAGGATATCACCTGTCGAGCGCGTTCACTGACTTGCTCGCGCCGCGAAAAGGGAGAAGATGCCCTTTGGCGCCCTGGGGAAAACGCCAGTTGCCGCGGCCGCGTCGCGCGCCGGACAATGCGGTTGCCGGGAGCCGGGTCGGGAGCGGAGGCGATGGCGGCCGTCACGCGGCTTATCGGACCCAGCTCTTCTGTTACCAGAAGGCCCGCGGGCGTGAGGAATCGCTCCGCTTGCGCCACCACCGCGCCGCGATCAGTGTCGAGTCGCCCGAGGCGCAGATCTGCCGGCTCCGTATGATATGCTCCCTCAAGCCTCATCAATTACTGGGAATCGTCGATGCAGTCGAGAAACAGCGATGGCCTGGAAAAGCTGAAAAGGCTGATCCGCGTGGGACTCCCGCTTTCCGAAATGCCCCCTGGCCATGGCTCGGCCGCGGGCTTGTTGGAGGCTCAGATCAAGAAGACCATAAAAGCGCTCGACGATCAAGGCATCGCGAAGGCCCCTTTGGCCGACGCCCTTCAATACAAGACGTTGAAAGCGGAATTCGAGTACGCCTTCGGCAAGCCGGGCTCGGCGGCCCAGGATCTGGAGAGCTTCCTGGCGGCCAAGAGACTGCCTGGCCGTCTGGAGGACTGGTTCGCATCTGCGCGGTCGCCGCAGTCCGCGCGTAGTTTCCGTTTTCGAGAGGACGCCGACGACAGGGACGCGCTGCGTCAGAAGATATGGGCGCTCATGGGTCTATCTTTCTATGGCAAGTATCTGAATGGCGACGTCCGAACCGCGTTTAAATGGCTGAACATGCTCCGTCAGCTCATCGAAAGTGAGCTGTTGGAAATGGACACGGCGCACCCGCCGCACGGCACCAGGGCGAGAGTGCATTATTTCCTGGCTCACTGCTACCGTACGATGCGTAATTTCCCCCGATCGGAGACTCACTTTCTTGAGGCGCAGAAACATGCCGATCGTCGACTGAGACGGGAAATCGATCTCGCGGACAGATTGCCGGATAATGAACGCCGAAGAAAGCGGCAATATGAGTACCAATTCGGCGTGATTTGCACCGCGCGGGTTCTCACGGGACTGGGACGGCTCGCGATGCTTCAGGGGCATCTACGGCGGGCTGGCCAGTTCCTCCATAGCGCTCGTACGCTCATCGTTCCGAGCGGTATGGAGATGTTGAAGTTGGTGGTCGATTCCCATATCGCGATTACGGAACGCCGCTTGTGCGAGCCAGGCGCTAAAGGGTGGCAGCTCACCCTTAGAGAACTCGAGACCTGTTACCGTAAGTTCGAAGAGCAGGACGACCGCCACGGAACAAGGCGTTGCGGACAGGAACTGGCGCGGGCCTATCTTGACCAAGCCGAGTCGCTGCCATTGGACAAACGCAGCGCTCCGCTGGCCGCCGCCGACAGGTGGATTGACGAACTCGGCAAACTAGGCCACAAGTGGGGCAGTCGAGGGCAACCGGAGCTCTTTCGGATGCATGTTTTTCGAGCGTGCCGGATCCTGCTAGGCGCAACTCCCGATCTGGCGCTCGCCGAACAGGACCTGGAAAAGGCGAATAGCATGGATGAACCGCAACGTCACTCTCAGGATCTGGGTGTGGAGAGGGTCGAAGTCCAGCTCGCGCAGGGTATGCTCCGATTAGCCAAGCAATCGCTTTCGCCCCCGGCCGATGGCGATGACGGTAACAGGGCATCGATGCACTTCAGCCAACTGAGAGACTTCGCCAGAAGGTCGAACGACCGTGTGCTCGAATCCGAAGCTCTCTTGCGATTAGCTATTGCCGAGGCCAGCGAGAATCGTGAAGCCCAGGCGCAGCAGCATCTGGACGTCTGGCGGCGTTATCACGCTCCTTTCGTGGAGAACGCATCGCTGCATTGCCTCCACCTCACGGCTCTGAAGTCAATCGTTCGGCCGCAACTCGATTTTCCATCGCTCGACCTCGATGAGAATCTTCGCCGCGTTAAGCAGTACCTGTGGGCCCTGGCGAAGGCCAGGTCCAAGAACGATACCGAAGCCGCCAGGCTCCTGAGGATCAGCCGCGATCGCATGCTGGAACTCAAGCGGGCTGTCGCTCCCCCGCCTGAGGACGACCGCGCTTGATGGCTCTTGTGGCGAAAACCCTACTTCGTGCTGCGGACATTTTCCCACGATTGGCAGAAGGCTCAATACTGCCGATAATGGAACCAATCGGGGCGGTTAGCTGTCCGGGACAAACCCCAAACAACCTCTTTTGAGAGATGGATCTGGACTACCAGTCCTGATTTATCGGCGCGGACGGGAAGTGTCTACCGGCGCTTCCTCTTCGCGAAAACTTTGTCGCTGTGATTGCCGGGATGAGATGGACCTCGACCGGTCTAAGAAAATCCTGCCTCCCAGATGCGATTCTTTGGCGAGGCGAAACGGAGTAAGAGATATGCTTACGCAACACAATCTTGGAACCGCGCTGCTTGGCCAGGTACGTCGGATCGACCAGGCGAGGCTTTCCGACGATCTCGCCGCGATCGATGGGATGGCCGGCAACGGCGCATACTCTCGCTACAATCTCGTCGTCGACCCTCGGGCGGCCGGCGAATGGACGCAGGTAATCCTTGGCAACTGGAGCGGCGATGCCGCCGATGGGCTTTCCAGGGAGTACCAGGGACACTTTCGCTGGACGCAGCAAGGCGCAAAGGCGCCTTACGTCCGAGCGCTCGTCGAAGCCACTTTCCGTTGCGAGCATCTGAAAAGCGTTCGGGTTTTCTTGGCCGCCAACGCCATCATTACCGCTCACAAGGACTATATGGAGTTCAAGAGAGGCTTTCGACGCCTGCACATTCCGCTGCGAACCAACGGCCAGTGCATGAATTCCGAAGGCGCTATCGTGTACCACATGAAGGTCGGCGGCATCTACTTCGTGGACGGGCGGGCGGCCCACGCCGGCGGCAACCTCGCCGCCGACCGCTCTCGCGTCCACCTGGTCCTTGATTTCGATCCGGAGATCCAGGTGGCGGATCTGTTCATGTACCCGGAGGATTTCACGGGAGGCGCTCTCGATGTCATCGAGCGTCCCGGGTTGAGCGCCGCGGATCTCAAGAACATCATCGAGGCGCTGGCCGCAGTCATGACGCCCGTGAACTACGGCATGATCGCAGGCCTTGCCAACATGCTTCCTTTTACGCACGACTTCGACACCGCGAAGGTCTATGACGTTCTTGTCGCTGCTGCGACCCGGTGCGGAAATTCCGAGCTGATTGCCAGATCCCGCGCAGACAGGGAGTATTTTCTCGGGGTCGAGTGAACCTCTCCTGGTGGCGCGCTTCCGCGGCCGCGGCCTTCCCGGGACCGCTACGACGCATGGATGCCGAATCTTGGGCCGAGCGAGGAACTGCTGCGCTCAGCGCAACAGAGCGTGATCACCCGGGATCACCCGGGCGGAGTTTCAAGCAACGGTATCGGGCCGAGTTGTTCGAAGACGGCGCCGACGACGAGCGCAACCGGATGATCAAGAACCACGGACAGAAGTTAACGCTGCGGCTACTAGCGGAACTCGGCGTGCCACCGCCACGCGCTTGCAGACGTTCTGCAACGGGCAGGTAGCGGGAAGCCGGCCGGGCCGGCGTCTGGAGCGCCCTGGAGCGAGCCTTGCCCCTACATGGGCGCGTCGACGCCCGCCCACAGGTTCATCGTGTTCAATTCCTCGCGCCCGCAGGCCTTCAGGTAACAGAAGAGCTGGGTCCGATAAGCCGCATGACCGCAGACCACCATGTTCACCAACATCGGCCCGCGCCTGCTCCGGGTCTCGAACATCTCGATCTCTCCTCGCCACTCGTCGTCGGAAAAGGCGTTCAGCGCTTCGGCGTAGAAATTCTCTTGCGATTCGAGCGCCTTTACTGCCGCGGCAAAGTCCATGGCGGCGGCCGTGGCTTCCGCCGCGGTCCACTCCTCAACGAGGAACGATCCCGCCTTGATCGACCGCACGAGGATAGGTCCCATCACGGTCAGATATCGAAGCAACTCGATCGTGCTTCGCTGCTTCGGCGTGGGCCGGTAGTCGAGCATTTCCGGCTTCACTTTTCCACAAAGGTGGACGAGGATGCGGATCTCGTTCTGGAGGGAGTCAATGAGTTCTTGCTTGGTCAATACCATGGTTGCCTCAGGCATAGCCTACCGTGTTCAGCCTCGCGCTTGCTGCTACCCTGCCGACGTCGGTGTGGACGTCCCGCGGAGGCGCGTCAAGCGCGGACTTCGCTGGAGTCGTCCACCCGGAGCAGGCCGATGCGCCTATTAAGATAGCTTCGATACGATCCACCCGGTCCTCGGCGGTTTCCCCCTTGGGGGAAGCAATCGCCTGGAGCGGAAGACGACGGAACCGGGTCGGCTCGCCCGAAAACGCATCCTGGAGGCGCGTGGAGTCCGCGGTCTGCCGGATATGCCGACCCACGATCAGAATGACGCGTGTGTGGCGGTCGTTATAGCGGCCGCCGCCGACGGCCGAGTTCCCGGTGTTAATGCCGCTTACAGCGGCGCCCCGCTGTTGGAGGACTCCGAAGGCGTGCTGCGCGGAGGCCCGATGGTAGTTCCGGTGGTCACGGGAGCGGTGGCCCGCGAGATCGACGTTGCACTTGGTGAAGGTCGCGTTTCTTTAGGAATCGCATCGAGACCGGTCGAGCCCGCCTTGAATCCACCTGACGCCAAAGCGGAAGATCGCTCATTACGATGTCGAGGAATGGAGGCGAGTTCTGGGGAATGCGACCGTTCCTGACTGAGGGTTGGATGAATGGGATTAGCGCATTGTCGGAATATGGAGTTGATCGCAGATTTTTCGAGCGAGGCGATTGTCAATTTCTGCGTGGCGCGGGACCGGCGCTCTTGCGCCTGTCGCCGGATTTGAAAAGATCGAGTGACGTCCACCTTCCCGGTACAGATTGCATCCGTGCCGACGGAGGTGGTCCAGCAGTTCGTGCCGCTTCACCTCAGAGCAGTCCCTGCGTGCACGGAGAGCGGCACCAGTTCGATTAGATCAGCCTCAGGATTCTGTACATCGTCCGCCGGAACGGGGAGCGCCTTGCCGTCTTCGAGCAGCGCCTGAGCCAGGTCTTCCAGAGCGCTTGCGATCATGAGGCGTGCGTCCGACAGGTCAAAGCCCTGGGTGACCGCACCGGGAAAATCAAGCGCCTCCGCCACGACCATCTCGCCGGGCGCGTGCGGGAGGAAGTACGCTACGTGGTACCGCAGCATAGGTCCATCATAATACGGGGGTTGTCGCTATCGGGCTGCGATTGGGGAGGAGGGCGGCCAAGGTGTGAGTCCACGCGGGAGTAAGCGGTGGGGTAAATCAGCCCGTCCGCTTCACGGCCGGTCCTATTCCGCGCGCCACGGCGCGACGCTCATTTCATACTCGGTTGGACAGCCGAAGCCTTCGACGCTGACGCCCAACCGCCGGAGCGCGTCCAGTGCGTTGAGGCGGCGGTAGGCGTTGAACGTCATGACGTGCGCGAACATGCCTCCGAAGGTGAAGGTCTCGGGCGGCTCGCAGAGGGCGTCGACGAACGTGTCGTCCCAGGCGCCGCGATTGCGGACATCGCTGAGGAACCTGGTGAACTCCGCGTCGGCCTTTTCGAAGCGCGCGAGCAGCGCCTGAGGGGTGCGCACCGCCGCCGGCGGGCTTTCCAACGGGGGCGGATCGCCTCCGGTAAGCGCGGCCGTCCACACTTCCGTTGTGAGCACAATGCGTTCCAGCATCTCCCGCAGATTCCGATCGGGGCGGCTCCATCCGAAAACCGCCGCCACTCCACCGACCGGCCGGTCAAGCTGCTCGTCGGTGAGGCCGCGGGCGTGTTCCAGCAGCCGGCGGGTATGCCAGGAATCGGCGCCGGCGAATCGGTCGAAGAGGTCCATAGTCGGTGCTCCTTTCAAGCGGGAGTCGGGCGCGCAGAAATGGAAGCCGTTGGGCGCCGGGAGATGGATGTGCGTGGCGCCCATGCGGCGGTAGAGGCTCGGGGAAACCCGAAAGGCCTTGCGGAAAGCGCGGGTGAACGCTTCCAGGGAACCGAAGTTCGCTTCCAGAGCGATCTCGGTGACGGACGTCCCCGTTCGTCCCAGTTGCCACGCGGCGCGTTCCAACAAAAGCCGGCGGCGCATGGCGCCCGGGCTCTCCTCGATGAGAGCGCGGAACAACCGGTAGAAGTGGGAGCGGCTTCGGTACGCCAGCCGGGCGAGGCTGCCGGTTGGGCCATCGTGATCCAACGATTCGAGCACGACGGCGGTGAGCTGTTCGGTCCCCATCCTGTCCTTCCGCGGCATACGAATCCAGCGCTGGTATGGAATTTAGCATTGCACCGGCGGGCCGCGCCTGATCGTGCGTCCCATTTTGCGCCTCCGTCGCGCCATCAGCCAACAGCCTTCAACCTTCGGCCGCGCAGGGCTGTTGCTTTACTTTACGTCAAGCTGCTTGTTGGCGACGAATCTGCCGTTGAGTCGTTCGGGCGCTGGGCCACGCCCGGTGATATCCTGAACCGTTTCGAGGCCGATGCCACATGTTGTCCGAAGAACAAATCTCCGAGCGGCGGGAACGTGCGCGAACCGCCATCGCCGAAGTCGTCGCCGGGCCGCCCGGCTACAGCTACGGCGACTACGAAATCAAGTCCGCCAGCGGGCGAAACTACCGGGTCGCGATGCGCGGGCCGAGCGTGTTCGAGAACTATTGCACCTGTCCGGACTTCGCGGTGAACACGCTCGGTACCTGCAAGCACATCGAGAGCCTGCTCATGCTGCTGCGCGAGCGGCACGGCAAGGCCTTCCGCCGGCAGCGGTTCGTCAGGCGGCGCGCGTCGGTCTCGCTGCATTACGGCGACTCGCTGGCGGTGCGCCTCCGGATGCCGGAGGATCCTTCGCTAGCGCTGCGCCAGGTTGCGGAAGAGTATTTCGACGCCGACGCCCTGCTGCGGCCGGGATACTTCCGCCGCTTCGGAGAGGTGATGGACCGGCTCCGGCAGGTTGATGAGGCGGCGGTGGTTTACACGGACGTTCTCGACTATGTGGAGAAAGAGAACGAGCTGGCCGAGGGGCTGGAGTTCGAGCGGCGCACGCTGGCGGAACTCGACAAAGGCGGGGCCCCGCTGAAAGGCCTGCTGAAAGTGGATCTGTTCCCTTACCAGGCGCGCGGAGCGATCTTCGCGGCGTCGCGCGGGCGGGTCGCTCTGGCCGACGACATGGGGCTCGGCAAGACCATTCAAGCCATCGCCGCCGTGGAGCTGCTGCGGCGCCGGCGCGGCATCGAGCGCGTGCTGGTGATCGCGCCCGCCTCGGTCAAGTACCAATGGAAAACCGAGATCGAGAAGTTCTCCGGTCTCTCCGCGCAGGTGATCGACGGGCCGCTGGCGCAGCGCCGGGGGCTGTATGCGAATCCGGCGTTCTTCAGCCTCACCAGCTATGAACTCGTACTCAAGGACTTCGGGCAGATTCAGACGCTGCGCCCGGACGTGATCGTGCTGGACGAGGCGCAGCGCATCCGCAACTGGACCACCGCCACCGCGCGCGTGGTCAAGCAGCTCAAGAGCCGCTACGCGATTGTGCTGACCGGCACGCCGCTGGAGAACAAGCTGGAGGAGCTGTATTCGGTGGTGGAGTTCGTGGACGGCCGCCGGCTCGGGCCTGCCTTCCGTTTCCTCAAGGAACACCGGATGGAGGATGAAAAGGGCAAGCTGCTCGGCTACAAAGGGCTGGACCAGATCCACCGGCAACTGCAGCCGATCCTGCTGCGGCGCACGCGTCAGGAAGTACTCACCGAGTTGCCGCGGCGCACCGACCAGATCTTCCGCGTCCGCATGACCGCCGAACAGGCCATCCCGTACCAGGAACAGAGCGACATCCTGGCGCGGCTGGTGCACAAATGGGAGCGGCAGGGATGGCTTTCGGAAATCGACCTGAAGCGCATCACGTGCTGCCTGCAAAACATGCGTATGCTGTGCGACTCCACCTTCCTCTACGACAAGGAAACGAACTCGTCGCCGAAGCTGGAGGAATTTCGCGAAATCATCCGCGAACTGGCGCTGGAGGAAGGCCGGAAGGTGGTCGTGTTCAGCGAGTACGAGCGGATGACGCACCTGGCCGGGGAGGAACTCGACAAACTGAAGATCGCGTTCGCCTCGCTGCACGGCGGCGTGCCCAGCCGCAAGCGCGGCGCGCTGCTGGACCGCTTCCGCAACGATCCCTCCTGCAGGGTCTTCCTGTCCACGGACGCGGGCGGCGTCGGGCTCAACCTTCAGGCGGCGAGCGCGGTGATCAACTTTGAGCCGCCCTGGAACCCGGCGCGCCTGGAGCAGCGTATCGGGCGCGTTCACCGGATGGGCCAGATGCGCCCGGTTCAAGTGATCCACCTGCTCACGGAGGGCAGCATCGAGGAACGCGTGTGGGAGACGCTGCGGCTCAAGAAGGCGCTCTTCTCCGGGCTCTTCGACGGAACGTCGGACGAGATCAGCTTCGAGAAACTCGGCCGAAAGAAGATGATGGAGCAGATCAAGGAGATCTTCGCCGGACCGCCGCAGCCCGCTCCGGCGGCCGTTCCACCGCAGGCCGCGAAGCCGAAAACCGAGCTTGCCCCGCAGCCCGACCTGATCGCGGCGGCCGCGGGGTTGTTTGAAGCCGGGCTGAAATTCCTGGAGTCCCTGACCCCGGCCCAGAAGACGGCCGCGCCGCCGGCGGCCAGGATCCGGCAAACCGTCGAGGCGCTTGTGCAGACCGATCCACGAACGCGGCGTCCGTCGCTCGCGATTCCATTGCCCGAAGGCTTCAGCGCCGAGCGCTTGGCGGGCTCGATCGAAGGGTTCCTGAGCAGAGTGTCGCGCGCCTTGTCCGGGTAGCGCCGAACGCGCCGTCCTGTAGAATAGTCCCGATCATGCCAGGCAACGTCGCGGGAATCGCCGCCCGGATGGACAAGCTCTACGAGTTCGACCGCGAACCGGTAACGGCGGACAAGCTGCAGTCAGGTTCGAAGTTCGCGGGCTTATTAGCCGGCGAGCACGTGGCGGCCACGGAGTTCGTCATCGGCGCTTTTTTCGTCCTGCACGGCGTCACCGCGCGGGACCTGTTGCTGGGCCTGCTGCTGGGGAACCTGCTGGCGGTGTTGTCGTGGACGTTCATTTGCGCGCCCATCGCCGTGCGCACGCGCCTGACGCTGTATTGGTACCTACAAGACATCGCCGGGCCGGGGCTCACGCTGATTTACAACATCGCGAACGCGCTGCTGTACTGCATCCTGGCCGGGGCCATGATCTCGGTTTCGTCGACGGCGGTCGGCCTGGCGTTCCGCGTGCCGACGCCGGCGCTCACCGACGTCTTCCCCAGCAGCGCGCTGTGGGTGGCGATCACGTTTGCGCTCGGGCTGGCGTTCACCATCCTCGCGATTCTGGGATTCGACAAGCTGAGCCGGTTCGCCTCCGTGTGTTCGCCGTGGATCTTCGTCGTGTTCATCGCGGGCGCCATTGCGATGCTGCCGCGGCTGGGCGTCAATCCCAACCTCGACAACCTGTGGGAAATCGCGCGCACGCGCATCTGGAACGGCGTCCCGACCGAAGGGCAGGAGCAGTTTCACGTCTGGCACATCGTTTTCTTCGCGTGGTTCGCGAACCTGGCGATGCACATCGGCCTTTCGGACATGGCGCTGTTCCGGTACGCCCGGAGCTGGAAGTACGGTCTTTATTCCGCCTTCGGCATGTACCCCGGCCACATGCTCGCCTGGATGTGTTCGGGCGTGATGGTGGCGGCGGTGAACCGGGAGATGAACCCGGGCCGGATGGCGTACGAGGCGATTGGCGTCGCCGGCGTGTTCGGCGTGATGCTGGCGGGCTGGACGACGGCGAATCCCACGCTGTACCGCGCCGGGCTGGCGCTACAGTCGGTGACCAACTGGCCGCGGTGGAAGATTACGCTGGCGGCCGGACTGGCGACAACGGTGCTGGCGTGCTTTCCGGTCTTCTTCCTGAAGTTGCTCGACTATGTGGCCATCTACGGCCTGGTGCTGATGCCGGTAGGAGCGATCGTCCTGGCCGAGCACTGGATCTTCCCGAAGCTTGGCATCGAGCAGTACCGCGCCCGCAAGTACGGCTGGATCATGAACTGGCGGGCGCTGGCGGTGTGGTTCGGAACGCTCGCCGTCTGTTACGCCATGCCGTTCCACCTCTTTTTCCGCTGGCTGCCGGGATACTTCCTCGCGCTGGCTTCCTACACGCTATTGAACTGGGGCTCGCGGAAGGAGGCGAGATGACAAAGACCATCCTCGGCGCCGCCGCGCTGCTCAGCATTACGGCGTGCCTGCTGGCGGCGGCGCTTCACTTCGCCGGAATGCTGGACGCAGCCACGTTCCGGGCCGTGTTCGCCGCGGCGTCCGCCGCCTGGTTCATCACCGCCACGGGCTGGGAGAGCCGCCGCAAGCGCTGACGCGCCGGTCCGGGCAGGGCTTACGTCGCGGCGCGGGAGGCCGGCGAAAGAGTCCCCACGAGTGCGGACTCGGAGCGCTACGCGCGCTACAGCAACTCGCGCTATCCCTTGATCTTCTCCAGCAGTTCGCGAATCTGGCTCTCTTCTTCGCGGGTCGGTTTGCCGCGGAGCGCGGCCTCCAATTCCCTGCGCGCCCGCTGGCTATCGCCGTTCTGGTAGTAGGCCACCCCAAGGTGATAGCGCCACGACGCCCGGTCAGGATGTTTGGAAACGAGATCCGTCAGCAGGGCGATCGCCGACTCGTTCAGGTTCTTCTTCACGTAAACCCAGGCCAGCGTGTCCGTGAAGTCCGGTTCGTTCGGAGCGCGGCTGCGGGCGCGTTGGGCCAGGGCAAGCGCCCGGTCGAGATCGTCGGTGGCCTCGGCCAGGAGAAACGCGAGATTGTTCAGCGCGACGGCATCGTCCGGCGAGGCGGCGAGCGTCTTCTCGTAGTAGGGGATCGCCCGGAGCCGTTGGCCCTGGTTCTCCAACACGAGCGCGAGACTCAGGTTCGAAGCCGGGTCGTTCGGCCGCTGCTTGATCACACGCCTCAGGTGGTTGGCCGCCTCCTCATAGTTGCGCTGCTGCATGTAGACGTGGGCGAGTTGCTGGTGCGCCAACACGTCATCCGGCTGCTCCTCCAGAGTCAGCTTAAGCTCGCGGAGCGCTCGTTCCGGATTGCCCGCGCGAGCCGCGATGCTCCCCATCACCCTCCGCCAGAATGGATCCTTCGGGTTCTGGTCAATTTTCGCCTGGATGAGCCGGACCGCGTTGTTGGGGCGTCGCCGCGCGATTTCCAGCTCCGCCAGCCCAAGCGTTGCCCGCGGGTCGCTAGGCCGCCGCTCGGCCATCGAGCGGAACCGGGCCTCGGCGCGATCGTAGTCCTTCTCAGCCAGCTCGATTGCCGCGACCCGATAGAGCGCTTCCGGCGCGTCCGGCGCTTGCTGGAGGACTTCTTCGAAACCTGCCTTGGCCAGGTCCCGCTTCCCTAGAAACAGCCAGGCGTTGGCCCGCAGCATTTTGGCGTTGACGTCGTCCGGACGACGCGACAGGATCTCCTCGGCCACGGCCACCACCTTGGCGTAGTCGCGGTTCTCCATGTAAGCGCGCGCCAACCCGTAGCGGGGCGGAAGGTAATTCGGCGACCGCTTCAGCGCTTCCTCGTATTCGACCACCGCGCGCTCCCGGTTACCCTGCAACAGGTAGGCCTCGCCGAGGTTGAACCGCAGCGTGGGGTTTTCGGGCAGCGCGCGCAGCGCGGCTTCCAGGTCCGACTGCGCCGCCTGGAGCTCATCCCGGTTCCCGCTCCGCAGGCGCAGGGCGCCCCGCATGGCGAGCGCCTGGCTGTCGGCGGGGCTATCCGCCAGGACGTCGCCCACACGGCGGAAGGCTTCATCGGTTTTCCCTTGAATCGCCAGCGTCTCGACAATCTTCTTCTGGAAATCCGGCGTCTTTTTCGCCGCGATTTCCGCGCCTTTTTCGTAGCTCTTCAACGCCTCGCCGTATTCGCCCACCCGGCGATAGAAATCCCCCACGCTTTCATACGTCGCGGCTTCGGGAAAGGCCGTCAGAAGCCGATCGATCGCCTCGCCGCGCCGGGCGCGGTCGCCCGCGAGGTGATAATGCAAGGCGAGTTGCAACTGGCACAGGTTGAGGGACGGATTGTTGCTGCACTTCGATTCCAGGATCTTTCCGGCTTCCTCGATCCGCTTGCCGCGGAAATAGCGGAGCCACAGAAAGTCGTACATTCCGGTGTACGATTTCTGCCTGGCGATAAAGGCTTTCGCGAGCTTCTCGGCGTCGCCGAACCGCCCACCGGCCGTGAGGCTCTCCGCCAATCCCAGCGCCACCGAACCGTCGTCGGGTTGTATCCGGTTCGCCTGCCGGAAGCTTTGGATGGCGGAGCTGTAGTCTTTCCGCGTCAGAGCGACAAAGCCCTTAACCCGCCGCAGGTGAAACGACTCCGGCAGCGTCTGCTCGGCCCGGGCGATGAGCTGCTCCGTCTTATCGATGACCACCCCGGCGCTGGACGGATTGGCGGCATAGATGGCCAAGTACAGGTCCGCAAGCCTGGCGAAAGCGTCTTCGTTGGACGGCTCCAGTTCGGTGGCTCGCTCCAACGCCGCGACCGCTTCGGCGACCCGGCCCAACTGGAGTTCCGCCAGGGCGAGCCGGTAGTAGGCTTCGCCGTACCGCCGGTCCTTCTGGATCGTCTTGCGGTAAAGGATCGAGGCTTCCTTGAACTTCCCGGCGTCGAAGTATTTGTTTCCGGTAGCCAGCAACTGGCGCTTCGCCGTCTCCGGATCGCCGCCGCAGCTCAGCAGCGCCACCAACAGTGCTATAACAAGAAGCAGCAACTCTGTGCGCCCGATCATCGCTTCGCTCTTCTATACACTCCACCATAGCGCCGGATTCCAGGCAACATTCGCGCTGACCAATCCGCTTCGCGCCTTCCGAGCCGCGCGGCCCCGCTGACAGTCGTCCGTATGCGGATCCTCCTGGTTACCAACAGTTTCAGCCGGGTTCACGTGGTTTACCTTGCGCGCGCTCTGGCGCCGGATCATCCGGTTCATGTCGTGTCGTTTGGAAAAGACCACGATCCCCGTTCGCTTGGAAAGCTGCAATGGTTTTCGCAGGCCACCCTGGTGGAGCGAGAGGACCGGCCCGGCCTGCTCCGCGGTTGGAAGAGCCTCGAACCTCACTCGGTCGTAGTGAACCGGTCCGCTGAGATGGAACGCGCCCTGCGCCTCCTGGCTTCCCGCGATGAGTACGACTTGATCGTATTTGAACAGCTTGCGATGGCGCAGTATGGCGGCTGCGGCTTTCCACGCGAGCGAACGAGGCTGTTCGCCGTCGACTGCCTCACCCGCGCGCTGCTCCAGGTTGCGCTCCGTGGAGGAAGCCCCGGAGCGTTCCTCGGCGGCGGCCTGGGCTGCCTGCTGATGCGCCGCTATGAATCCTCCATGGCCGCACGTTTCCCGGCTACCATCTACGTCTCGAAGGTCGACGCCGAATACGCCGTCAAGCGGCGGCTGGTTCCCGCCGAACGGGTGAAAATCCTCCCGCTGGCCGTCGATACCGACTACTTCATTCCGTCGGCCGAGGCGCAACGCCAAGCCAACCTCCTGGTGTTCTTCGCGAACCTCGGCGAGTATAAGAGCGAACACGGGCTGCTCTGGTTCCACCGGAACGTGTGGCCGCTGCTGAAGCGCCGCCTGCCGGACCTGCGCCTCGAGGTCGTCGGAGTGAACCCCAGGCCGCGCGTGCAGGCCCTTGCCATGCGCGACCCGGATGTGACGGTGGTCGGATTCGCAGCCGACCTGCGCCCGCGCATCCGCGCCGCCGGTTGCGTGATTGTTCCGCTGCGCATCGGCGTGGGAATGAAGAACCGGGTCCTGGAATCGCTCGCGCTGGGCCAGGCCGTCGTGTCGTCATCCGCGGGGGTCGAGGGTCTCGGCGTTCGCAATGGACGCGAATTGCTGGTGGCGGACCAGCCCCGCGACTTTGCCGAACAGGTGGAATCCGTCCTGACCAACCCCGCGCTGGCGAGCGAACTCGGTTTGGCGGGCCGGGCCTATGTCGAGCGAGAGCACACCCTGGCGATGTTACGAGGGCGTTTCCTCGCCGGCATCGCCGGCGTTCACGTGGTACCGGAACCACCCCTGCGCGCTGTGCCGGCCAACGCCTGATCGCAGCGCCGTCCGCGCGTCAGAGCCGGACGATGTTGTCCGACTGCACTCCTTTCAGAGCGTTGCGCGTATCGACAATCAGGCGCGCGTTCGCCACCACCGGGGCATAGTCGACGCACGTATGATCGGTGACGATCACCACGCAATCCGCCTCGCGGGTCATGGCAGCCAGGTCCTCGGACAACAGTTCGGAGGAATCCAGCTTCACTTTCGGGACATGCGGGTCGGTGTATGTCACCTTGGCCCCGCGTTTCCGCAGCAGCAGCGCGATGTCCAGCGCGGGAGACTCGCGGACGTCGTCGATGTCCCGTTTGTACGCCATCCCCAGCAGGTGTATGTGCGAGCCTTTGACCGGCTTGCCTTGATCGTTGAGCGCGTTCTGCACCTTCTCCACGGCGAACATCGGCATCTGGCCGTTGATGTAGCCCGCCAGTTCTATAAAACGCGCCTCGATGCCGGCCTGCTTGGTCTTCCATGACAGGTAGAACGGATCGATGGGGATGCAGTGCCCGCCCAAGCCCGGACCGGGGTAGAACGGCATGAACCCGAACGGCTTTGTCGCCGCCGCGTCGATCACCTCCCAGACGTTGATCCCCATCCGGTCGCACATCAGGGCCATCTCGTTCACCAATCCGATGTTGATCATCCGGAAAGTGTTCTCGAGCAGCTTGACCATTTCGGCCACCTGCGTGGAACTCACCGGGACAACCCGCTCCAGGGCCTGCGAATAGAGCAGCGTCGCCAGTTCCGTGCAGGCCGGCGTCACGCCGCCCACCACCTTCGGGATGTTGGACGTCTGGTAGGTCGGGTTCCCCGGATCCACCCGTTCGGGCGAAAAGCACAGAAAGAAATCGCGTCCCACCTTGCGGTCGTCACGCTCGAGCATCGGCAGGACGAATTCATCGGTCGTCCCCGGGTACGTGGTCGATTCCAGGATCACCAGCGCGCCTGGCCGCAGAAAACGCCCGATCTCCTCGCAGGCCGACGCGATGAAGCTCATGTCGGGGTCCTTGGTTTTCCGAAGCGGCGTCGGCACGCAGATATTCAGCGTTTCCATATCCGCAATCACGGAAAAATCGGTGGTGGCGCGGATCTTCTTCTGTTCCACCAGCCGTGCCAGCGTTTCCGCCGGCACATCTTGAACGTAGGATTCGCCCCGGTTGATGGCTTCGGCTTTCCAGTTGCTCACGTCGACGCCGGTTACGCTGAAACCCGCCCTGGCGAACTCCACCGCCAGCGGCAGTCCGACGTAGCCAAGTCCCACCACGCCGACATGGGCTGTCCGGGAGCGGATCTTCTCGGCCAACGCTTCAGCGGCGCTTCTCGTCACGAATGTGCCTTTCATACCAACTCCAATAGTAGTCGCCATGGGCCACGATCTCGGCGGGACCCGTCTGCGAAAGCTCCAACTTTACATCGTCCCAGCGCACGTCCAGGGGGCTCCGGCAGGTCAAAACGCGGACCGGGCTTCGCAGGACGCCGCGAAGAATGCCCGCCGCCGCCGCGCCCGCAGCTCCAGTCCCCGAACTAAGCGTTTCCCCGGCCCCTCGCTCGTAAAACCGGGCCTCCGCCGTATGCTCGTCCAGCACGCGCACGAACGAGACGTTGGTACGGCGGGGAAACCTTGCGTGGCCCTCAATTTGTCTTGCGGTGGACGTCCAATTCTCCGGGAAATCCGCGACAAAAACGGCGCACTGCGGGTTGCCGACGTTGAGAATCGTCACTTCGAGGAGTTCATTATCGCCCAACGGAAGCGCATAGCGCAGCTCGCCGGGAACGCAGTTGGGAACGCCCATTTGCATTTCGAACCGGAAGAGGCGGCCGTCTCGCTCCACCAGCCGCAGTCGTTTTTCGCCGGCCCCGGTGCGGATGCGCGTCTCGGCGCCCGCGGCGCCGGCATCCACCAGTACGGCGGCGGCGCAGCGCGTGCCGTTCCCGGAAAGCTCGGCCGGGCTGCCGTCGGAGTTGTACAGCGTAATCGCCGCGTCGCACCCGCCGGCCCCCGGCGCCACGATATACCAGCCATCCGCGCCCACCCCGGTCTGCCGCGAGCAGATATCCCGCGCGGCCTCCTCGCGCTGGTCCGGCGGCGCGTCCTGGGCCCAGGTGAGCAGGAAGTCGTTGCCCGCTCCGTGCGCTTTGATGAACGGAATGGTCATCGGGTCCGTCGATAAATCTCGATCACCGGCGCGTCCCGCAACGCGATAATCCGGACACAATCGTATCGGACGCCGCTTTTGCGGGCGCGTTGGAGAGCCGAGGCCACCATCGGCGTGTCCGATGACGCGACAGCCCACTCCTCCCACAGGAACAGGTCGGGGCGCGCCACGGCCCCCTGCCAATGTGGTGCGTTCCCGCTATGCAAAGTCTCGCGCAGAGGCAGACCCGCTTCCAGGAAGACGCCACCGAGGTCTCCAAAAGCCGTGAAGATGCCGCCGCCGGTATAACGCTCGCGGAGGAAAGCGGCGGCTTCGGCGGTCCAGGCGCGGCGCTGGGCCGAATTGACTTCCGATTCCTTCCAGCAAACCCACGACTCCGGCGCCGCCGCCAATGCCCACGTGGATCCGACAACAACCACCACCGCCGCCAGCGCTCCCGCGCGGAATCGCGCTGGAATCAGAGCGATGAGCGCGGCCGCCGTAACCGCCAGGAACGGCAGCGCGGCCAATCCGTAGCGGGTGTTGTAGTACGAATACGGCCATAATTGCGGGACGAAGATCGGCGTTCCTCCCGAATGCATGCTCCAGATATAGAAAATCGGCGGAAGCAAAAACAGCGCCGGCAACCACAGACGCCGTCGCCGGATGGTGGCCGCCATCCCGAGCGCCCCCAGCAGCAGCAGCGGAAGCCCGACGCAAAGCCGAACCGCGACGCTGTAGTACAGAGCCGCCTTGGGCCAGTTGTGATCGCCCTGGTACGGCTGCATCCCTCGGGCCAAGGAGTTCTGATAGATGCCCTTGGCGGAATACACGCCGCGGTAGAACTCCAGCGGATCGCCAAAATACCACCAGTTGTGTCCCATCCAGTACAGCGGACCAAGGCAGGCGATAAGGCTGAACAACGCCGCCGCGAGCACGCGATTTCGCCGCGCCCGCAGCAGGAAAAACAGGGCCACGAACGGGATCAAAAACCAGCCCTCGTAGCGAGTCAACGTCGCCGCCAGCGCCGCCACTCCCGCTCCAGCCACCTGCCGCCACTTCTGATCCTGGTGGAATGCGACCGTGAAGTAGGCGATCGCGAAGAGGCAGCAGAACAGCATCACCTCCGTCATCGGAATGGATTGCAGGTACAGCAGGTTCGGGTTTGCAGCCACTAGCAGAACGGCGGCCCACGCGGCCGCGCTGCTGCCCAGCGCCCGGCGAACGGCCGCGAACAGGAACGCTCCCGCGGCTACAAAGCTCGCAGCGGAGGGCAGCGCCCCTGCCAGCCCGCTCCGCCACCACCAGTCGTTGCCGACCAGAGGCAACATCAGCAGGTGCGGCAGCGGCAGCCAGACCGTCCCGATCTGGTCGTATCCGGGCGTCCGCGAGTCGACGATTCGCCGAGCGATATTCAGGTGGGCCAGGGCGTCGCCGTAGTAGAGCAGATAGCCGCTGTTATAGAACCACCAGACCGCCGCTCCACCGATCGCGGCCAGCGCGCAGACGACAGCCGCCATTTCTCCGCGAGACGCGCCCCGGCCGCCCCCCGCGTCCCGATGGCGCGCCTCGGCGCAGTCCGGCTCCCGATCACCGGAGCTCTCAGAAACCGGTGAATGTCCGGAACTCTTGAAATCGAGCATCGATCTCCGCGCGCGTCAGATCCCGGAACCGGTCGACGCCGAACTTCTCGCAGCAGAAGCTGCCCATCACCGAACCGTAGATCACCGCCCTTGCCAGTTCCCGCATGTCGAGATCCGGCGCCGAAAGCTGGAGGCCCTTTTGCGCCACGTACCCCATGAAGCCTCCGGCAAACGAGTCGCCTGCGCCCGTCGGATCGAATACCTCTTCCAGCAGGTAGCCGGGAGCGTAGAACAGGCAGTCCCGGTGGAACAGGATGGCGCCGAATTCGCCCCGCTTGATGATGAGGGTGTTCGGGCCCATCGCCATGATGATCCGCGCCGCCCGCCGCAGGTTTGTCTCGCCCGACAACATTCGCGCTTCCTGGTCGTTGATGATCAGCGCGTCCCAATGCCGGATGGTGGCCACCAGGTCGTCGCGGGTGGTCTGTATCCAGAGATCCATCGTGTCGCCCGCCACCACTCGGGGGCTTTTCATCTGCTCGAGCACCTGCTGTTGCAGCGAAGGCTGAATGTTGCCCAGCAGCAAATACGGATAGCCCCGGTGGCTCTCGGGCAGTTTCGGCTGAAAGTCCGCGAACACGTTCAAATCCGTCTGCAGCGTCGTCCGCGTATTCATGTCTTCCGCGTAGCGTCCGCGCCAGAAAAACGTCTTCCCCGCCGCCCGCTCCAGGCCCGTCAAATCGACGCCGCGCGAGCCCAGGAAAGCGATATCCTCCTCCGCGAAATCCTCTCCCACAACGCCGACAATGCTGACTTTGGTGAAGAAGCTGGCCGCTACCGAGATGTACGTGCACGCGCCGCCGAGAATCCGATCCACTTGGGCGCCGGGCGTTTCGACGCCGTCATAGGCCACCGAACCGACTACGACTAAGGACATCATTTGATTGTAGCGGGCCTCGCGCCGGCCGTCGCGCACTCGCCCGGTTTGCCTGCCCCGAAACCGCACCGCCCGTACAAGGCCCACCCCAATCCGTCGGTAAGAGAGCCTAAGCGGAGCCGGTCAGGACTTTGATCCCGTGGAGGGCCGCTAGATCGGCCTCCGGGAGAGACCGGCGGGAAGAACGTTGAGAGATCACTTTGCACCCCGCGGGTGCGCCCGTAGAATAGATAGGTGCAGAAGGCCCGCAAACCCTCCCCTACCGAACAGCCGCTGCTGATCGAGATCGATCCGGAGCCGTTGCCGGAAACACTCACCGCGCTGGGCGGCGTGCCTCTGTTGGTGCAGACATTCCGCTCCTTGGGGCTGCCCGTAAGCGTGCGACAGCACGTGCACGTCAGAGAGCGTGATCGGGGCTACGACGAAGCGACGATGGTGGAAAGCTTCGTGATTCTGAACGCGGTGGGCGGCGAGTGCTTCGACGACTTCCAGCGGTTGCGGGAAGATCCGGGATTGAGCGGCATGATTGGGCACGGGATTCCCTCCCCGGAAGCGGCCCGTCAGTTCCTGTATCAGTTTCACGATGAGAAGAAGATCGAGGAGGCCAAGCAGCGGCGGAGCGGGGGTGAAATCGCCTATATCCCGGAGGAGACCGAGGCGCTGCAGGGTTTGGGGTTGGTGAATCGGGCGTTGGTGCAGGAAGTGGGGCGACGCTGCCCGGATCAGCGGATCGCGACGGTGGATCAGGATGCGACCATCATCGAGAGCCGCAAGCAGGAAGCGCTGCGCACCTACGAAGGGGAACGGGGCTACCAACCGATGCTGGCGGTGTGGGCGGAGACGAACCTGGTGCTGGCCGACGAGTTCCGGGACGGGAATGTGCCGGCGATGATGGATCCGCTGACGGTGGCCAAGCAAGCGTTTGCGGCGCTGCCGGAGACGGTGACGACGTACTACTACCGGGGCGATTCGGCCTGCCATGAAAGTGATCTGATCAATTGGCTGCGGGACGACAATCGCGCGGAGGGGCCGCGTGGACGCATCGGATTCGCGATCAGCGCACGGATGAGCGAGGCGTTGCACAAGGCGATTGGGAAGGTGCCGGAAGCGGCGTGGACGGGATATGGGCAACCGCATCCGGTGGAGATTCGCGAATGCGCGGAAGTGAGTTTTGTGCCGGGGGAGAAGTCCGAGCACAAGGACACGCAACCCTTGCGCTACGTCGCCATCCGGATTCGGCAGCGTCAGGAGAGCCTGTTTGCCGATGGCAGCAAGGTGAAACATTTCGCGGCGGTGAGCAACATTCGGGAATGGAAGGCGAGCCGGCTGATCGAGTGGCATCGGGAGAAGGCGGGAACCGTGGAAGCGGCGCATGACGTTTTGAAGAACGAACTGGGGGCGGGGGTGATGCCGTCGAAGTACTTCGGAACGAACGCGGCGTGGCTGCGCTTGGCGGCGATTTCGCACAACGTAATGACGGCGCTGAAGAGGTTGGCGCTGCCGGCCGAGTTGCTCACGGCGCGGCCGAAGCGCTTGCGGTTCCTCATCTTGAATACGCCGGGCCGGCTGGTGCATCACGCGCGAAGGATCGTGCTGCGTTTGGCGACGACGGCGGCCCGACTGGCCGAGTGGCTGGAGGCGCTGAAGCTGCTGCCGCTCCGCGTCTAAAGCAAACCCACCTCAGGATCCTTATCGACGGATTTGCAGGCCCTTTCTTGCCTCGGGGGCAGAGGCGTCGTTGGCCCAACTTCCACAGATGTGGAAGTTCGGTTGGGCGCGGCACTTCCATCATCGCCGCAGCGGAAAGGATCACCCTTCTCAGTCTTCGCCGAAGCCAGCGCACCCGAACTGGGGCTATTTCTTCACCGCCGTAGCTCCGTTCCAGCGCCGGCCCTCGCATGATGACAGCTACCGACGGATTGGGGGCCCAGAACGCCCGTTGGAATTCCGGCTGAATACGCCTATACTGGTTCTTTCAGCCGATTCCGCCGGCTGAACCCTCTTGGGGCGAGGGCAACTGCGGGGTCCAACAAATCCGTCAATTGGGGGGCGTTCCCATGATCCTTCCCGTTCGACGTCTTGCGTGCGCCGCGACCTGTCTGTTTGCCGCGCTCGCCTCCGCTCAAACGCCGCCCGCGGCCGCGAAACCTTCGCCCGGCAGCGGAATCGACGCGAAATTCGACTTGGGCCTGAGTTCCGTCTTCGTCGACGTTGACGGAAGCCGGGACAAGTTTCGCACCGAGCGCAACCTCCGTTCGGGTTTCAATACGGGCAACCTGCGCGTGGAATTGCGCCCCGCCGAAGGCGCTACCTCGTTCTTCAATTCCGCCGTCCTAACCGCGTTCGGCCTCGGCGATTCCAGCCCGTACCAGCGCGCGGCTTTCCGCATCCGTAAGACGAAACTCTACGATTTCGACGCCGCCTATCGCAAATTCAACCTTTTCTTCGCCCTTCCCGATTTCGCCCTCGGCTTCCATCCCGAGGACTCCGCCGGGCGCGCGCTGGCCTTCAACTTGAAGCTGCTTCCCGATCGAACGGTTTCCTTTCGCGCCGCGTACCGCCGCAATCAGCTCTACGGTACGCGCTTCATGTCGCAGAACCTTATCTTCGATACGTACCCGGTCTTCTACCCTCGCCGCCTGTCGTCGGACGAGTTCGGCGGCGGCGTTCAGTTCCGCTCCCGCGTCGCCTCGCTCTCCGTCGACCAGCGCTTCCGCCGCTTCCGTGACGACCAGCAGTTGTTCGCCATCGGCGCCACCGGCGTGAACCGCAGCGTCCTCGACTCCGGCCATCGCGACGCCGTCGCGCGCATTTCCAGCCCCATGACCACTCTCCTGGGGCGCTACCAGCCCGGCGGCCGTTACGACTTCGTGGCGCGCTATCTCTACTCCGGCGCCGACCTCGATCTCAACCGCTACGAGGACCTTCTAAACCGCCTGGCCGGCCAGGTTCCCGTGCGCCAGATCATCTCCGGCGCCGGGACCAGCGATAAGCCCACCCACAACGCCAGCCTCGGCCAGACGCTCGATATCACGGACCGGCTGTCGTTTCATCACCGCTTTTTCTACGACGCGTACACTATCAACGGCTTCATCGACAGCGCCGGCCTCATCCGCATCACCGACCCCTCCGGCAGCGAGCGCGAGAGCCCTTTCGCATCCATGGGCGGCTCCTTCACCCGCTACGCCTGGGCCTTCAACGAGGCCGAACTGACGTACGACCTCGCCCGCTCCGTCACCTTGCTCTCCCGCTATTCCTACGGCGACCGCCACATGACCTTCGGCGCCGCTGACAGCCCGGGCCGCCGGGTGGTCACCATCAGCCACGCCGGCGCCGGCGGCGTCTCCTGGATCCCCAGCGATAAAGGCCGCTTCCACGCCGAGTTCGAAAAGGGCGTCGCGTCGCGAGCCTTTAACCGCATCGATCCGCTCGAGTTCGTCCGCTGGAAATTACGCGCCCAATTCCGCCCCGCGCCCAGACTAACCTTGAACGCGAACGCGTTTTTCGAGGATAATTCCACGGATATTCCGGACGTGAATCGCGATCTGGACAATCGGCAATTCGGCATCCAGGCCGTCCGTTTAATCGGCCGGCAGACGGTTCTCAGCGGCGGATATAACTACCTGCGCATCCACAGTTCCACCGATATCGTCTTTTATTTCCTGAACGAGCTGACGAGAGGGCAATCCATTTACGAATCCGAAGCCCATCTCGCGAACTTCCTGCTCCAGCTTCCGCTCGCCTCCCGCTTCGAACTCCGCGCCGGATACAACTTCCTGAAGGATGCCGGCGCCACGTACCCCCTGCGAATGCACTTGCCCCGCGCGGGCTTCACCGTCTGGCTGGCGAAGCACGTTGGCATCGAAGCCGACTGGCAGCATTATTCCTACAACGAGCGCCTGCGCTCCATCCTCGACTACCGCGCCAACGCTCTCGCCGTAGGCTTGAGGCTTCGCAATTAGGAGGAAAGTACATGACCCCGCGCCGTCCGTGTTCGATCTTCCGCTCAGCCCTCCTGGTTATCCTCTTTTCGGCTGTGACGTTCGCTCAGAGAACCTACGTAGGTTCCCAGCGGTGTGGGATCTGCCACGCCGGACATCGCGGCTGGGTATCGGGCTCCCTGCACGCCGGCGTCTCGCTCACCACCGCGGGCGGCGAAAAGGTGGCCGGCTGCGAGACCTGCCACGGCCCCGGCTCCGAACACGTCCAGAAGATCAAGCCCGGAACCATCTTCGCCTTCAAAACCGAGCCCGCCGCCCAGCGTTCCGCCGCCTGCCTCGCCTGCCACAGCGCCAATCATCCGGAGCGCAATTTCCGCCGCAGCGACCACCTGCAAAACAAGGTCGGCTGCGACGATTGCCACGCCTTCACCGGCTCCGAATCGTTTCATTCCATGAAGGCCGCCGACGACGTGATGACCCGCGCCCAGCCCGAGTTGTGCTACCAGTGTCACGACTGGCGCCGCGCCGATTTCGCCATGCCCTATCACCATCCGGTGCCCGAGGGCTTCATGGCCTGTTCCGATTGCCACGAACCACACGGCTCATTCACCGTCCGCCAATTGCGGACGCGCCACAGCGAGATGGTCTGCGGCAAGTGCCACGAAGATCAGCAAGGGCCGTTCATCTTCGAACATCCTCCCGGCCGCGCCGCCGGCTGTCAGGCCTGTCACCAGCCCCACGGCAGCACGAACCCCAGGATGCTGACGCGGGCCGAGGCGCGCTTTCTTTGCCTGGAATGCCATCCCGACACGGCGTCGTTCCACGACCTCAGCCAGGTCACCTACCAGAACTGCACCGTGTGCCACAACCGCATTCACGGCTCCAACCTGAGCCGCAGGTTCCTCGAGTGAGCCTACCGGCCGGCGCCCGTAAGTCGTATCACGGCCGCGTCGCGCTCTCCCAACCGCGCCCGCACTTCCCTGCCCCGTACTGAGACCTGCGCGGCGTTCCGCAGGTCCTTTCCGTCTTCCCACGGCGTTGCCAGCGTCACCATGGCCTCCCGCGCCTGCCGCGTCGTATTCACCACCCACAGGTACGTCCCACCGGCGCCCTCGTGCAGTCGCGCTTTCACTTCCGGATCGTTCACGCGCACCCGCTGCTCCACGCCGGCCCACTCAAGCAGCCCCGAGAAAAACGCCTTCGCCTCCGCCGTCGGGCGCCGGAAGTAGCCCGCGCCTGGAAACGTGCCGATCAGCAGCGTCTTCCCTTTGCCCGCCCGGTGCTCCACCGCCGCCGTGCGCCCGTTCGCGTAAACGCCCGCCGCCGTCCCCCCGGCCGGCTCGTACTCCTGCAAGAAATAGCGCCCGTGAATCGCCGCCTTGCGCACGGTGAGCGTCAGTTCCTCCAACAAATCCGGCGTGAATTCGACATAGCTTTCCCGCGCGCCGAACAGGCGATCCAACCCGTAATTCGGCTGCGTCGCGCCCACTTTTCCGCCCTCCCCGAAGTAGGCCGGCAGCCCTTCGCTAATCAGGCGCCCGCCCTGCTCGACGTACGCGATCAGCTTCCGCGCCGTCTCCGGCTTCAGCATCACCGGGTACGGCAGGTACGCCGCGGAGTATTCATTGATGTCGTCTACCCTCACCCAGTCGGCCTGAATGTTCGAATCGAAAAATGCCTGGTACGCCCCGCGCGCCGACTGCGCGTAGTGCGCCGTCGAGCCCTGCTGGACATAATTGAATAGCTGGGACTCTTCCGCGAATACGATCCCAAGATCGCCGCGAACCGGGTTCGATTTCCACACGTCGGGATGCGCGTTCGCCCACCGCGCCACCGCCCCCGCCATCTCCGCGCGCGGCGTCACCGACCCGTCCATCCCGAACGCACCAAACGCCCCGAACAAGGGCCCGTCGAGCAGCGGCCGCCACCGCGGATAGAGAATGCCCTTCGCCCCCGCCGCGCAGGACACGAGGTTCCATAGCCGCACATCTTCCGGTTCCGTGATGCGCCCGTCCTCCCGCGGCCGCCAGATCACCTGCGGTTGCATCCACAGCGGCCCCGCCTGCGCTTCCGCGTGCCAGAAAGGCTTCCCGCGCGCGCCCGCCCGCGCCAAGTCTACCGCGTGAAACTGCTTCCACGGCTCCGCGCCTTTCCGCGACGCCACCCACGTCAAGCCCCACGTATCCACTTCCGCCGCCGAGCGCCACTCGTGGTGCGTCGCGTTCGGCAGCGATTCCAGCGTCCCCGCCACTCCGTGCGCCGTGATCTTGTTCTCCGGATCCAGCCGCCGGAACAGCTCCACTCGCCAGCGAAACAGCCGGAACGCGTCGTCGATGCGAAACTCCAGCCAGTCCAGGCTCTCCGGATATCCCGTGAAATTGCGCGGCGGGTGAACGTTCTCCCAGCGCGCGTAGCTGTAGCGATGCCACGCCCGCCCGAGCGCCTCCAGCGACCCGTACTTCTTCCGGAGCCACTCCCGGAACTTCGCCTGCGTCGCTTCGCAGTAGCAGTTCATCCGCTCCGGACTCCCGCCCGCGTACGTGTTCTCGTTCCAAAGGTCGTAGCCGAGAATCGCCGGATGTCCCCGGTACCGCTCCACCAGCGCCGTCAGGAATTTCTCCGCCAGCGCGCGCACGTCTTCGTTGTCCAGGCACAATCCCGGAAATCCCCCGGTCGCCGAACTGGGAGAGATCCCGCTCTGCGTCACGGTCCCGTCGCTCGCCACGTAGCGCGCGTGCGGATAATCGTCGAACGCCCATTCCGGCGCGGCAGTGATCAATTCCGCGATCACCACCCAGATGCCGTTCTCCGCCGCTAGGTCCATCATCCGGTCGTAGTCGCGCCAGTCGTAGCGTCCAGGCGCCGCTTCCATCGCCGACCACATGAACCAGTGCCGGAACGTGTTCATCCCCACCTGCGCCGCCGTCTGGTGGTCGCGCGCCCAGTCCGCTTCCGGAGGATTCGACTTCCGGAAGTAGACCGCGCCGTAGGGAAACACCGGCTCCGCCGCGGCGGCAGCCGAAGCCGCGAGTAATAGAACGACGAGCGGCCGCATTTCGCGCCTCCTCAGTCGGGCGGCGGAATCGGCCGCGGTTTCAGCATCGCCGGCCGCTTCTCCGCCTGCGCCAGTTCCCAGCTCAATTGATGTACCAGCCGCGCCACGCGCTCCACCTTCCGGTAATCGATTCTCTCCGGCCGGTCGTTCACCGTGTGGTAGTCCGGATGGAGCCCCGTGTGAAACCACAGCGCCGGCACGCTGTTATTCAAGAACACCCACTGGTCGCTCCGCCGGAGCAGGTTCGAAGGATTGTTGTCGTACCGGAACCGCAGTAGCAGGTCGATCGGCCGGTTCGCCGCCTGCGTCGCCCGCCGCAGGTCCGGACTGAACGACGTCCCGATCACGTTCACCGCGTTCGCGTTCTCCGCCGCCGTCTGCACCGGCAGCCCGCGAAACCGGCTGCCCCCGTTCTCCGGAACCTCTTCGCTGCGTCCCAACATGTCCATGTTCAACACCGCCACGGTCTTCTCCAGCGGCCACCAGGGGTTCTCCACCCACGCCGCCGCCCCAAGCAGTGGTCCGCAGCAGCGTTCCTCCGATCCGAGCGCGACAAAGATCACGCTTCGCTTCGGCCGCGCCCCCTGCTGCGCCGCCAGCGCGTACGCTTCCGCGATTTCGAGCAGCGCTACCGTTCCCGACCCGTTGTCGTCCGCGCCCGCATAGAGCAAGGCGCCGTCGGTTCCGTTGTGATCGTAGTGCGCGGTGACGATCACCGCCTCCTCCTTCAACGTCGCGTCGGAGCCTTCGATTCCCGCCACCACGTTGTGATCGTCCACCACGCGGCGTTGGACGCTGGTGGTCAGCTCCGCCTCCGCGTCCAGCGGGACAGGCGTGAAGCCGCCGCCCTCCTTCTCGGCCTCGTTCAACAAATCGGCGAGTTTCCGCTCCCCGAGCATCTGCTGCGCCAGCGCCGCGGAAATCGACGCCGCCGGAATCCGCAGCCGGTCCGCCACGCTCGTCAACGCGAACCGCTTCAAGTGCGGCGGCTTCTCCGGCCAGTAATTCCGCGCGTCTCTGGGAAAAGGGTTTACGCCCGCCTCCTGCTGCCGCGCGTTCACGAACAGAATGCCCATGGCCCCGTGCGCCTGCGCCCGGAGCGCCTTCCGCAGCGGGTCCGAGTGAATGGACGTCACCACGCCGTCGAAAATGCTCTTCGGGTCGTCCGGCTTCGGCTCGCCCTCCAGTACCAACAGAATCCGTCCGCGGACATCTCCGTTCAAGTCGCTCCACTTCAGCGACGGCGCCTCAATCCCGAAACCGGCAAACACCATCCCCGCGCGGCTGCTCGCGCCGGGACTAAAGAACAGCGGCATGAACTCGTCCAGCAGCGTCGCGTCCGTACTCAGCGCCGGACCATAGGAAACGCGCAGCCGGTTCCCTTCGCCCATCTCCGACCACGTCAGGTGGAATCGTTGCAGCAGCGCGCCGTCCGGTCCGATCGCCCTCAGTCCCATCCGCCGGAACCGGCTCTCGATAAACTTGGCCGCCAGAAAGTATTCCGGCGTGTCCGTCAGCCTGCCACGCATCGCATCGGAGGCCAGAAAGTGCAGGTCCGCTTCGAGCTCTTCTTTGCGGATGGTCTCGTTTCCGGGCGCGAGGCCCTGCCCCGGCAGCAGGCGCGCGGCCACCGCCGCGGCGATCAGCAGCTTATATTTCGGCATCGGCGAACCGTTCAGCTTATCGCAACGGTCGCCGTCACGATGGCCAGCGGCGGCAGTTCCGCCTTGATGCCTCGCGCCGTGGCCTCCACCGGGTGGTTTTTCGGAACGATAATGTCCGGGTTCTCGAATGTGTTGCACGCGTTGAAATCCGCGTGTTGCAGCATCCGCGCCGACGCGCGCCCCAGGCCGGCCCCGGTCACCTGGCACTCCACGCTCATCCCCCGGTCGTGGTTCGGATTCACCAGCGTCACCACAAGTTCGCTCCCGCTGCGCGACGCCGACATCGACAGGCCCAGCGGGTCCTGGGTATCGCTCTCGATCCGCAAGCTGGTCCGGCCGCGGTGCGCTTTCATCAGCTCAAACGCGTAGTATGTGGACGTGCGGATGCAGTGCTCCCCTTCGGTCAACAGCAGCGCGTGCAGCACGTTCACCGTCTGCGCAAGGTTGCCCATCCCCAGCTTGTCCGCCTGCCGGTGAAACACATTCAGCCCCATCGCCGCCGCCACCGCGCTGCGCATCGTGATCTGCTGCCACAGCGCTCCGTACCGCTCGCGGTCCTCCTGGGTGATCTGGTCCCACACGCCCCACTCGTCGATGAGCAAATCGATCCGCCCTTCCGGATCGAACCCCCGCAGCATCGCGTGCTGCTGTCCAATTCCCTTTTCCAATTCGGCGAAACTCGACAGTTGCTCCTTCAGATGCTCCACCGTGAACTTCGTCGCGGGGCTGCGCCCGTTCGAATAGAAGTGCATCGCGTAACCGTGCGTCAACCTCGCCCCGCGCGGCCCCAGGGTCTCCAGAAAACGCTTCGTCCAGTCCGTGTCGTTCCGGTTCGGACCACACGCGATCAGGTACGGCCGGATGCCTCCGAACGAGCCCTGCCGCCGCGCCAGGTACGTCGAGAACCGCCGGTACAGGCCCGCGTATTCCTCCGGCGTCATCGTCCCGCCGCAGCCCCAGTTCTCGTTTCCGACGCCCCAGTACCGAACCCCGAACGGCTCCTTCGCCCCGTTGGCGATGCGCTCGTCCGAGAGCGTGCTCCCCGACGGATAGTTGCAGTACTCCATCCAGTCCCGCAGCTCCTGCGGCGTGCCGCTGCCGACGTTGCCCGCGATGTAGGGTTCCGCCTCGATCAGCCGGCACAGCTCGATAAATTCGTGCGTGCCGAAGCTGTTGTCCTCGGTGTACATCCCCCACCAGATGTTCACCCGCCGCGGCCGCTTCTCCAAAGGCCCGATGCCGTCCCGCCAGTGGTAATCGTCGGCAAAGCAGCCGCCCGGCCACCGCAGTACCGGTATTCCCACCGCCCGCAGATACTCCACCGCCTGCTTTCGGTGCCCGTTGATATTCGGAATGGGCGAGTTCTTCCCCACCCACAACCCGCCGTAGATGCACGAGCCCAGGTGTTCCGCGAAATGTCCGTGCAGTTCCGGCCGGATCTGCCCAACCGGCACGTCCGCCTGGATCGTCGCCTTCGCCGTCGCCGGCTGGTATCCCAGCCCCTTGCGCGCCGTAATCGGATGGAAAACCGAGGCTGCCCCGGCCAGAAATGTGCGCCGCGTGAAACTTGACATTGCCGTCTCCTTTGGCGCTAGCGTCTTTCAAACGCCCGCCCGGTGTCAAGCCTGCTCGGTTCTTCTGGAAATGGAGGTGACATTCTGCCGCTCTTGCAGCCGCGGGAACGGAGGTGTCGTCAAACAGACCGCGGCCGGGGTCTTTGAAGATGCGGACGATCGGCCTTTTGGCTGACCTTCGGTGGTGAATCATGCTGACCTCAAGTAGAAAGCAAGCGCTCATAGGATGTTTTGCGGCGGTAGCCCTTGTAAGCAGCCCTGGCGTGGTCCTGCGCGCCGACCCACGGATCATGGCTGTAAGCTTTGGCGGCTCCGGCATCGGCTACAATTTTCCCGGCTCGCACGGCAGTTCGAGGGACACGGTGACCCAAGTTGCCGTGGATCGCGCCGGTAACATACACCTGGTCGGCACCACATATTCGACCGACTTTCCGCAGGTTCGGGGTCTTCAGCCTGGGCCTTCGCGGCAATGCAACTTCAATTGCGATTTCCGGGCTCTTTTCGCGGCCAAGCTCAGTCCTGACGGGCAGACGGTCCGCTACCGCACGTACATCTCGGCGCCTGACGATTTTCGAGGCTACTATGGACAGGCGCCGCTGCTGCCGTCCGCTCTCGCGCTGGACTCCGATGGAAACGCGTATATCGGCGGCGCCACCGCTGGAGAAAACTTCCCGGACGTGGACGGCGGCGTTAAGCTGGTCCAGACCGCCGGGGCGACAGATGCGTTTCTGCTGAAGCTGGACCCGAATGGCCGGGTGCTTGCGTCGATGCTCATCGGCGGCGGAGACGATGATGCGTTCACTTCGATGGTCATCGGCGACGACCGCTCACTATACCTGGCGGGAACGACGAATTCTCCCAATTTTCCCGTAACCCCAGGCGCGTACCGCACGATATTTTCGGGTCGCAGTCACGTTTTTGTGACCAAAGTGAAGTTGCCGGAGCGCTCCGTCGTATTTTCGGCCCTGCTCGGCGAAGCCGGCGAGGCCAGCTCGGCGCCGGATTTTGGTGCGTCCTATCAAAAAAGCCGCGCGCATCCCGTTCTCCGAGTGGACTCGGGCGGCTCAGTTCGCGTGGCGGTATCCACGAATTCGCCCAACTGGCCGACGACGCCCGGCGCCTTGCAACCCCGTTGCGCCGACCAATGCAGCGACATCGTGCTCGCGAGACTCACCGCCGCCGGCGACCGGCTGCTCTTCTGTACGTACCTGGGCGGGAGTGGCGAGGATGTCGTAGGCGGAATTGCCCTGGACCGGACGGGCAACGCCTATCTGACGGGAAGGACGGTCAGCTCCGACTTCCCTGTCACCGAGGGCGCCTTTGAGGCACAGCGCCGCATGTCCCCGACGCCAACCACAACCGCGTTCGTCGCGAAGCTGAACGCGGACGGAACGAGACTCGAGTACGGCACGTACTTTGGCGGCAGCGGCTGGGACGAGGCCCGCGACATTGCCGTGGATCAGAACGGAGTCGCCTATTTCGGAGGACGCACAGCTTCACGCGATTTCCCTCTGCTCGATGCCATTCAGGTCGGGTTGCACAACGGCCTCTGCGCGCAGTTCACGCCGTCCGGCTCAATACCGACCGGCTTCTATTACTGCGGCTCTTCCGGCTTCGCGGCCGCCCTCAACCTGAGTGGCAACTTTCTCGTATGGTCGACCAACATCGGGCTGGGGAGCGTGTTTGCCCTCGCTCTCGACCCCAGCGGACGCGTGTAAATGGGAGGCCGGTTCATCGATCCTATCCACGATGGACTCGGATCGGCGTCCGTGGTCCGATACGAACCCGGCCGGGCATCGGTTCGCTTCGGCGCCGATTCGATTGTCAATGGGGCGAGTTTCCGGCCGGGTCTGCCGCATCCCGGCGGATTGGCGAGCATCTTCGCGCAAGGCCTGGACGTCACCGCAACGATCGTCGCCGGACCGCCTTTGCCACTGGAACTCGCCGGCGTGAGTATCCTCGTGGACGGCCATGCCGCTCCCATCCTCGCCGTGACAGATCTGGGCCACGGCAGGCAGCAGATCAACTTCCAGGTCCCATTCGAAGCAGAGTCGAACCGGGTGGAGGTCCGCTATAAGGGGTTGTCGACCTTCGCGATCCCGAGGACCGTGGCCCCGGGCATTTTCACCCTGCCGACTGGAGACGCTGCCATTCTGCACGCGGATTACAGCCTTGTTACCGCGTCCAATCCCGCGAGACCGGGCGAGGTCCTCATCGTGTACGCCACCGGGCTTGGGCCGGTCAAACCGGCCGTGGAGACGGGCGCCGCCGCCGCGGGTCCGGCGATGTTGGATCCGCCTTGCGCTTACCGAAGCGATCTCACGTTGTATGCATTCGCAACGCAATGGCGCCCATTCGGATCAATCGAGTACGCGGGCGCCGCGCCAGGTTACCCCGGGTTGTACCAGTTGAACGTTCGCGTGCCGGACATCGTACAGGCGGGCACACGGAGTCTGTCGCTCTACTGGTATGGATGCTGGCCGTTGGGGCCGCCGGAATACGAGTATGCGATGAGCAACGCCGTCCCGTTGCACGTCCAGTAAGACCGACCTTACCGCCGCGGCTTGAACACCACCACCGCCAGCGGCGGCAGCGTGATCGTGATGCTGAAGGGATACCCGTGGCTCGCGCCCGGCGCCGCCATGACCGCGCCGTAGTTGCCCATATTGCTGCCGCCGAAATGCTCCGAGTCGGAATTGAGGACTTCGTCGTACAGCCCGTCCCGCGGCACGCCCAGCCGGTACTGGTAGCGCGGCGCCGGCGTGAAGTTGCAGGCGAAGAACAGGAAGTCCTCCGGATCCGACGCCCGCCGGATAAACGAGATTACGGAACTCTCCACGTCCTGGAAATCCACCCATTGAAACCCGGCGAAGCTGAAATCCACTTCATACAGCGCCGGCTCCCTTCGATAAAGGTGGTTCAATTCCCGCGCGAATGCCTGGAGCTTTCGATGATAATCGTAGCTCAGCAAGTCCCACCGCAACCCGACGTCGTGGTTCCATTCCTCGTATTGCCCGATCTCCTGCCCCATGAACAGCAGTTTTTTTCCGGGATGTCCGTACATATAACCAAGAAATGCGCGGACATTCGCGAATCGTTGCCATTCGTCCCCCGGCATTTTCCCGATCAACGACCGCTTCAGGTGCACCACCTCGTCGTGCGAAATCGGCAGCACGAAGTTTTCGTTGAACGCGTAGAACATGCTGAACGTGATGTTCTGGTGCAGGTACTTCCGGTACAGCGGATCTTTCGCGAAGTATTGCAGCATGTCGTGCATCCAGCCCATGTTCCACTTCATCGTGAAACCGAGGCCGTTCAGGTACACCGGCCGCGATACGCCCTGGAAGAACGTCGACTCCTCCGCGATCGTCACCGCCCCCGGAATCTGGTGCGCCTGTATATTGAACTGCTTCAGAAACTCGATCGCCTCCAGGTTCTCGCGCCCGCCGTACTTGTTCGGCGCCCAGTCGCCCGGCTCGCGCGAATAATCCAGGTACAGCATCGAAGCCACCGCGTCCACCCGCAGCCCGTCGAAATGGTACTTCTTCAGCCAGAACAGCGCGTTCGCCGTCAGAAACGTGCGCACCTCGTTGCGCCCGTAGTTGAATATGAGCGTCCCCCAGTCCCGGTGCTCGCCTCGCTTCGGATCTTCGTGTTCATAGAGCGCCGTGCCGTCGAAATACACCAGCCCGTGCGCGTCTTTCGGGAAGTGCCCCGGCACCCAGTCCATGATGACTCCGATGCCGTTCTGGTGGCACCGGTCGACAAAGTACATCAGGTCGTGCGGCGAGCCGTACCGCGCGGTCGGCGCATAGTAGCCGATCACCTGGTACCCCCACGATCCCGTGAACGGATGCTCCAGCAGCGGAAGCAGCTCGATGTGCGTGTACCCCATCCGTTTCACGTACTCGATCAGCGTGTCCGCCAGCTCCCGGTACGTCAGCATCCGGTTTCCCGGCGCCCGCATCCACGATCCCAGGTGAACTTCGTAGATCGACATCGGCGCCTTCAGCCAGTCCGTGCGCGCCCGCGCCTCCAGCCACTCCTGGTCGCTCCATTCGTATGCGTCCGGATCGCAGACGATCGACGCCGACTTCGGCGGAAGCTCCGACGCGAACCCGTACGGATCGGCTTTCATCTGCTGGTAGCCGTGGAACCGCGACCGCACGTAGTACTTGTAGTGGACTCCCGCGCCCAGTTCGGGCACGAAGATCTCCCACACCCCCGCGCTGCGCAGCCGCATCGGATGCCGCCGCGTGTCCCAATCGTTGAACTCGCCGACCACCGATACCAATTCCGCGTTCGGCGCCCACACCGCGAACCGCACCCCCGTCGCGCCTTCGCATTCCACCACGTGCGCGCCCAGGCTGTCGTACGCCTCGTACAGCGTGCCTTCCGAGTGCAGGTGCAGATCGAAATCCGATAGCAGCGGCGGAAACCGGTACGCGTCGTCCTGCTCCAACACCGCGCCGTCCCACCGCTGGAACCGCAGCCGGTACGGCCGCGGGTCTTCGTCCGACGCCGCCACGAACACGCCGTGCGGATGCCGCCGATCCATCGGCCTGGCCTCGCCGTTCATCACCAGTTCGGCCGTTAGCGCATGCGGCAGAAAGGCCCGCACCTCCCAGCCGTCCGACCCGTCGGCGTTGGTCACCGCGTGCGGCCCCAAAATTCGGAACGGATCGCCGTGATACCCGCCGACCAGCGCCTCCACTTCCTCGCTTGTCATCACAGGTATTATCTCAGGGATGGTCGAGTTTCATCGCCAACTCGCCAAAGCCGAATTGCATCTCCATCTCGAAGGCTCTCTTGAACCCGAGACCCTCTGCGAGCTCGACCCATCCCTCACTCCCGAAGCCGTCCTTGCCCGCTACCGCCGCAGCGGCTTCCCCGCCTTCATCGAAGCCTACAAGTGGGTCATGAGCTATCTCCGCGGACCCGAGCCCTACGCCCTCGCCGCCCGCCGCCTGTTCGAAAATCTGGCGCGCGAGAACGTCCGCTACGCCGAAATCAACCTCTCCGCCGGCGCAATTCTTTACCTCGGCTTCGATTTCGACGCCATTTTCAACGCCGTCTCCAGTGAAACCTGCGCCGCCATCCAGGTCCGCTTCATTTTCGACGCCGTCCGCCAGTTCGGCCCCCAGGCGGCCCTCGAGGTCGCCCGGCTCGCCGCCTCCCGCGCCGGCCAAGGCGTCGTGGCCTTCGGCGTCGGCGGCGACGAGCGCAGCGCTCCTCTCGAATCCTTCCTCCCCGCTTTCGATTGCGCCCGCGCCGCCGGCCTGAAAATCGTCCCCCACGCCGGCGAGACCATGGGCCCGGAAGCGGTCTGGTCCGCCCTCCGCATCGGCGCCCACCGCATCGGCCACGGCTTCCGCGCCGCCGAGGACCGCGCCCTCCTCCGCGCCCTCCGCGACGCCGCCATCCCGCTGGAAATCTGCCTCTCCAGTAATGTTGCCACCGGCGCCGTCCCCCGCCTCGCCGCCCACCCTATCCGCCGCATCTACGACGCCGGCGTCCCCATCGTCCTCAACACCGACGATCCCGCGATGTTCGGCGCCTCCCTCTCCCGTGAATACGAACTCGCCGAGACGCTCTTCGGCTTCACCCGCCCCGAACTCGAAGCCCTCGCCGCCGCCTCCTTCAATTACGCCTTCGACTTCACTCCCGGAGCGGCCCACGCCCACTCGCCAGCCGCCGATAAACGCCGATGAACACCGATCCCTTCTTTCTTTTCGTCAGCTTCTTCAAGCCCTCAACTCTTCCCAAGATAATGCGCATGAATGCCGCCTTGCGAATAGCCGATACTCACATCCCCCTCCGCATCGGCCTCCCCGGCCCGCGCGCCGAGCCGCCAACCGGGCGCGCGGCCGAATTCTCTCTTCAAATCCTACGCTGGGGGCCGCGCCGTGGCGCGAGCTATCATTGAAGCGGAGGGGAACGCATGAGCGGATCCGCGCTTCGATTGGCTTTCGGTCTCGGTCTCCTGTTCGCCGGCGGATGCGCCGCCGAGGTTGTGGACCTGTCGGGCGTCTGGCGGCTGAACCTGGAAAAATCGCGTTGGGGTAAGGTCCCGAAGCCCGTCAGCATCGTCGTGACGATCGAACATCGCGAGCCGGCTATCCATTATTCCGGCAAGATGATCTATGTCGGCGGGGAGGAAACGCGCGACTTTGAGTTCGCCGGCACGATCGACGGTAAGGAATATCCGGCCGCGAGAACCTTTGGCGATGGAAAGGTCGTTGTCAAAAGGGAGAACGACACGGCGATTTCATCCGAATTTCGGTCGAATGACGGCCGCTGGGAGGAGAAGACGAGAACTACGGTCACCCGCGACCGGAAAGTCATGCGGCGCATGATCGAGCGAAAAGGCCCGGACGAAGAACTCGCCTGGATGGAGTACTACGAGAAGCAGTGAGCTCCCGCTCCGGTTGACTCAGCCGAGGCGCAACCTCTCGCGGGCCCGGGTCGCGAACTTCGCCTTGGCGCGCCACTTGAGCAAGCGGAACTGCGTTTCCGTGAGCGCCATTTCGGCCAGGATTTGCCCCTTACTCTCCTCCCGCAGATAGAATCGCACCAGCACTTCACGCTCCCGCGCGGACAGGGTACGCAGGACCTCCCGCAGGAGCGTCCTCGTGTCCCGCCGTCCGAGTCCTTCGTCCGGCTGAAGACCGGTAGCAGGCGGTTCGTCGGGCAGCGGCGCGCCGTCCAGGCGCTGCCTCTGTAGCTTCACGTGAATAGCCCGGGCGATGCGGCGCTGCACCACGCCGCGGATGAACGCCTCCAGCCGTTGCGGTTCGCGCAGTTGCCCTTTACGGACCGCCTCCAGCAGGATCAGAAAGACTTCCTGTAGTTCGTCTTGCGATCCCTCCGGACCTAGTCGCCTGTAGAGCAGAAACCGCACGCCCGGTCCAAATACGCGATACAGCTCTTCCTCGGCGCGAGGGTCTCCTGCGCGGATCTCCTCCACGAGGCGTTGCATTCGTTCGTCGCGCGCCGAGCCGGGTCCCGGAGCGTCGTCGCGAGAGAGATAAGAATTCCACGGATCGCGTTCGGTCGATAACTCCGTTGCGCCGTGATTGCTGTCCAGAGTGTCCATGAGTGTCATCGCTGGGCATTCGTGAGATGAGGTGGAATTGGATGCGACTCGAATAGCTTCGCCCTCGATGCGAGTATCGGCGATGCGCGAGCTGGACGACGGCGCGACCCAGTCGCGGCTTCTGGCGTAGAGTACCACGGGTACTATAGCGTGTCAACGCCTTCAACGTTGCTGGCAGTAAATCACGGGATTTTCCCAGGTGAGACGCTCCAATGGGGCTTGTCCTGCGTGCTAGGCCGGCGGGACCAACCAGAGTTTCCGCGCCATAATCGATGTTATTTTCAACCTCTGGCGAGAATTCACCCTTGCCCGGCGAACGTTACTTCAGGTAGGGACGCCGTTTCGCGCCGGCTTTCACAATGCGGCGAGTTCACGCCGTCTACCGTTAGAAAGACACAGGATCAGGCATGAAAGAAAAGAAAAGTAGAAATCGTCTCGAGGTCTCCATGGCTTCGATCATCCGGCGAACCGGCGGCCGTGGGCTCGACCCCCTCCTGGCCGCCGCTGAAATTGGACGGTTGTTGGAAGCTCAGGGCGTACTGGGTCCCCTGACGATTCGTCGGCCACCGCAGGCACGCCGTTTGTCGCGCGAACCAGCCACGCACGGTCCGTCGCGCCGGGTAATGCCGGACGCCTGAGCATCGCCTGGCGAAGCCCATTGCCGGTGGGAATCGGCGGCCCGCTGCCGACATAGGAACGGCGGGCGGGCCGCGCCTAACCCTTCGAACCGGCCGACATCTGCTGCGCGAGGTAGTTCTCGATCCCGATTTCGCCGATCATGTGTAACTGCGCCTCGAGGAAATCGGCGTGCTCTTCTTCGTCTTTGATCATCTGCTCGAAAAGCTCGCGAGAGCCGTTGTCGCCAGCCTCGAGGCAGACCTTCGCCGCGGCGTTGTACTGTTGGATCGCTTCCAGTTCGCCTTTGAGGTCGTTCTCGAGCTGCGCCTTGACGTTCGCCCCGATGTTGGGCGTCAACGCAATATCTACTTTCGGAGTGCCGTCCAGGAAAAGAACCCGGGCGATGAGTCCTTCGGCGTGCTTCATCTCGCCGATCGCCTGCTTCTGAATATAGCCGCCGAGCGCCAGGTATCCCCAGTTCTCGCACATCTCGGCGTGGACGATGTACTGGCTGATCGTGGTCAATTCCGCTGCTAGAGCTTTGTTCAACTGCTCGATGACTCCGTCGTTTCCGCGCATGCTACTAGTGTACCGTTTCAGTCCCGCTTTGCCGAAGGGTTCTTCCCCTCCGGACGAGTCCGCTCCATCGCTGTGATAGAGTAGCGGCGATGTCCCAGGTTGGAGCGCGGCCGCATCCGCTGAAGAACCCCTACGCGTATGACGACGCGGACATCCAGGTCCCGCCCAGGACGCTGCCTCAAATCCTCCGGCGCATCGGGCCGGGAATGATCCTGGCCGCTTCCATCGTCGGATCGGGCGAACTGATTGCCACGACGACGCTCGGCGCCGAAGTCGGCTACGTCGCGCTCTGGGTCATCATCCTGAGTTGCGCGCTCAAGCCGGCTATCCAGGCCGAGATCGGCCGTCACAGCGTGGCCACCGGGCGCACCGGCCTGGCGGGGTTCAACCACGTCCCCGGGCCGAGGTGGAAAGTCAACTGGATCGTCTGGGGCTGGGCAGCGATGATTCTCATGACCCGGTTCCAGATCGGGGCCATGTACGGAGGCGTCGCCCAGGCCCTCCACCAGGTCTTCCCCGTTGTTCCGGTCACTGTCTGGGTGATCGCTCTTCTCGCGCTGACGCTGGCGCTTCTGCTCGGCGGCGGCTACGAGCGCATCGAGAAATTGGCCATGGTGAAGGTGGTGCTCTTCACCATGCTCACGTTTCTTTGCGCGCTCCTGCTGATTCGCCGTCCTGACGACTTCTCCTGGGGACAGCTACTGGAGGGGCTGCGTTTCCAACTGCCCTCGGGTGGACTCGCCAGCGCCGTAGCCGTGTTTGGCATCACCGGCGTGGGCGCCTCGGAGCTCTTCATGTACCCTTACTGGTGCGTCGAGAAGGGCTACGCGCGCTTTTCGGGACGCCGCGATGAGACTCCAGCCTGGCGGTCGCGCGCGTTCGGCTGGATCAAAGTGATGCACGTTGACATCCTGGCCTCGATGATCATCTACACCATCGCCACCGTGGCGTTCTACCTGCTCGGCGCCGGCATCCTTCATAGCCGCGGCCTCGTGCCGAACGCCACCGAGATGATCCCTCGGTTGTCCAACATGTACACCGAGACGCTCGGCGGGTGGGCGGTCTATCTGTTCTATCCCGGCGCAATGATTACCCTCTACGGCACCATCTTCGCCGCGACGGCCGCCGAATCGCGCGTCGGCGCCGACATGTGCCGCCTGCTCGGTTTCTTCCAGGAGGACGATTACGCCGCCAGGGTTCGATTCCGGCGCCGCTTCGTCTGGGGGCTCACGGTAATCGGCGCCGGCCTCTACCTGATCTTCGAATCGCCGGTGAACATGGTGAAGATCGGCGGCGTGGCGCAGGCTGTGATGCTTCCCGTCATCGCGGTGGGAGCCTTATTCATGCGCTACCGCCTCCTGCCCCGCTCGGTCTGGCCCAAATGGTGGATTACCTTCGGCCTGTGGGTCGCCGCCATCACCACTATTTGCCTGATGGCCTACTACGCCGTCCTCACGCTCCGGTAGGCGCCTCCGCCGAGGCGCGGTTCTTGCGCCGCTAGCCCCGCTTCTCGAGAGCGCTCTGCCAGTTTTGGATCACGACCAGCGATGGCCGCTCCGCCGACGTGACAACCGGGATGACAAACCGGCTGCCATCCGCCGAGGCGTCGAAGCCCAGCAAAGCGTGGATCGCCGCTCGCGCTTCCGCGCTGATCTTGAACAGGGGCGCCGGGGCGCCGATGGAGACCGCCGGACGGAGCTCCACTTGGGCGGCGTACACCCAGCCGTCGCCTCCGACGTAATACAGCTCCCTTCCGTCGGAGCGCCACCTCAAGCACTGGGCGCCCTGGCGCGAAACCAGGTGGCGCGGTCCGATCACGCGAAGCGTTTCACCTTTCTCCAGCGCCTGAATGTAGACTTCGGCGCGTCCCGATTCGTTGGAGGTGAAGGCGAGCCATTGCCCGTCCGGTGAGAATGCCGCATTCGCCTCATGGTACGGCGTCTTGACGAAGGGATAAGCCGGCGGTTGCGCTCCAGGTCGACGGCCCAGATGTCCCCCTGCTGTTCGTTCACCGTCAGCGGCAGTCCGATGTTGTTGTAGACGATAAATCTCCGGTCGCCGGACCAGTCGGTCGGAAGTTGGAAATCAGCCCGCGGAAGCGCCTCCGCCGCCTCGTCGCCCTCCAGCGAGTGAATGAACAGTTTCGGCCTCTCCTCGTAGGCCCGGCCAAGGACAATCAGGCGCGAGTCCGGCGACCACACCGGAGAGTGACTCAAACCCGGACCAGCCAGACGTCGCCCTCCCCGGCCGTCGGCGTCGAATAACCAGACGTCTGTGACCCCGCGATCGACGTCATACACCGACGTGCCAATTCGTCTGCCGTCGGGCGAAATGCGGGCCGCCTTCAGCGCCAGTCCCGGAGGACTCGCAGGCGAGATCCGGCGGCCGGTGCGGTCCACCCACGCCAGTTGCGCGTTCGGCGCGCATTGTTGATAAACCAGAATCCCGTTGTCGGAGACGGAAAAATCGCCTGCGGCGGTGGGGAGAAACGAGCAGACGCCCCGGGCCACCGGCGCCGGTTCCCCGGTGATTCGCAGAGCGCCGGCGTTGAACGGCTGCGCCAAAAGCGTTCCGGCGAGTACGTAGAGAAGGTAGCCCTGCGCGTAGACGACCTTGGAATCGGTTTCCACCAGGTCAATCGGGGGACCGCTTGTCCGCCAGTTCGCGGCCCGGCCGTGGTATCGGCCGAGACGGGGATCGAACACGACGTGCAGCAGATTCTCGCCATCCGGCAGCGATTGCGCCCAGGCGAACGTCTGCGGATGGCGTTCCACCCTTCCGCCCGACGAAGCAACCGTGGCGGCGATCAGCCGGTTCGACAACAGCATCCGGTCCGGCGTCAGCCAGACGCCCGACAACAGGCCAGGAATAGAGTCGGCCAGCGTCTGCGTCGCCTCGCCGGAGGGCGGGCGTCCGTCGCAGCTTTCCGCGCGCCACGAACAGGACTGACCGGCCGTCCGGATGCCAGAACACCGTTCCGGCGCCCGTGCTGTCGGGCAGCGCCCGCGCCTCCAGCTTATTCAAATCCCGGACGAAGACTTGAAACAGACCGCTGTCGTCCATGGCCGTAAACGCCAACCGCGAGCCATCCGGCGAGATCGCGAAGGATTGGCGATTCCCGGCGCCTTCCAGGAAATAGCCCGGCGGAGGCGAGACGGTGAAGCGAATCGGAATTGCGCCGGCGCCGGACTGGCGCCGTGTCGAACCGATCCAGTAAGCGGCCGCGACGATGAGGATGCTCACGATCGCCACGACGATCCCGGCCACGATCGTAGAGCGGCGCTCCGGCCTCGGTGGCGGCGTGGCCTGCGGCATTGCCGGGCGCGCGATCTCCAGCACAGGTCGGAGCTGGGGCTCAAGTGGCGCCACCCACCGGTAGCCCCGGCCTTGCAGCGTCTCGATGTACCGAGGCTCGTCGGCCGAATCGCCAAGCGCCTGCCGCAGTTGGTCCGCCTGCCAACCTCGGAGCCGGACCCGAATACCGTCTACCGGTTCTCGAATCCGTGGGGACTGGCGCTGGCTGACGAAGGCGCCACGTTGTACGCCGTCGATGCCTCGATGAACGCCCTGCTCCGGATTGACACGGCCACCGGCCGGTGGCGTCGCATCGTGCGTTTCCCGCCTGCGCCGAATCCTGGTCCGGTCGGACCGCCCGTGATCGACGCCGTTCCTACCAGCGTCAGGCCTTACGGCCAGCAGCTACTGGTCAGCTTCCTGACGGGCTTTCCGTTTATCCATGGGGCGGCCCGGGTCCTCGCAGTGAACCCCGCCGAACGCACGAGCGAACCGTTCATGTTTGGCCTTACCACGATCGTGGATGTGCTCTGGCGTCCGACCGGCGGGCCTCGGCCGCAGTTCTTCGCGCTCGAGTTCAGCCAGAATATGACCGCGCAGCCGCCGGGCCCAGGACGACTGCTCCGCTTCGACACGCCGGAGGCCCAGGTCGTCGCGGCCGACTTGCGAGGCCCGGTCAGCCTGGCTTTGGACCCGGCCTCCAATTTTCTCTACGTGCTTGAGCTTTCAGGCCGGCTCCTCCGCTTGCCCTCGATTGACGCAGATGGCCTTCCGCCGGATGACGGAATCGCAGGCGCGCTGCGCTACTTCGCGTCGGCGTGACGCTTTAGGATTTGTTGCAGATTCTGCGAGAAAGCCGACCGCGTCATGACGATATCGCAGCCGGCGTCGTGCGCCTGCTTCTTCAGGTCTCCCTGGACATGCGACAAATAGCCGATCAGGCTGATCCCCTTAAAATCCGGTTTGCCCTTCAATTTCGGAATTAACTTCAGCGGGTTAATGTCCCGGCAATTCAGATCGATGATGATTGCGGTCGGACGTTCCGCCGCTTTGTCCATCACATCCTGCTCGGATTTTACGAAATCGGCGTGAAGCCCCACCTTCTTCGCGGCGTCGTTGATCTTGACCGTGAACATCAGATCGGTCACTGCCACAACGATCTTCTTCCGGTTGTTCTTCTGCATACGGTCTTGGAAATAAGACTCTACTTTCCCAGGCTGCTCTAGACCCGTCTCGGACGGACGGGTCTCGACTCGGTAGGCACTTCCCATCATACCGTGCTTGGAGCGAACCCGCAACTGCGTGTTATTTCTAGAAGATGAACGAGGATAACCCATTCTACGACCCCCTTCGTTTCGAGCGGCGAGTGCCGCCCTGCATTGTTGCGATCTTTGGCGCCAACGGCGATCTGGCCCGCCGCAAACTCCTCCCTGCCCTCTACCGCCTCGCCTTCGAGCGCCGTCTCCCGCCCGGCTTCGCCGTCATCGGCAACTCCCGCTCCCGCATGAGCGATGACGACTTCCGTTCCACCATGCGCGACGCCGTCAAGGAGTTCCTCGAGGACAGTCCCTTCGACGAGTCCCGCTGGGACGATTTCGCCCAGGGAATTTTCTATGTCGCCGGCGATGTCCACGAACCCGAGCTTTACCCCGAACTGAAGTCGCGTCTCGCCGACGTCGGCCGGCAGCGCCAGACCGGCGATAATGTGCTCTTCTACCTTTCCACCGCGCCCAGCTTGTACGAGGCAGTAGTCGATCGCCTCGGAGAAGCCAGCCTCTCACGCGGGGAAGGCTGGCGGCGCATCGTGGTCGAGAAGCCCTTCGGCCATGACGCCCACAGCGCGCGCTCACTCAGTCGCGGCATCCAGCACGCGTTCCCGGAAGACGAGATCTATCGCATCGACCACTACCTCGGCAAGGAGACAGTTCAGAACATCCTGGCGTTCCGCTTCGGCAACGGAATATTTGAGCCCCTGTGGAATCGGCGCTACGTGAACCACGTCCAGATCACCGCTGCCGAAACCATCGGCGTCGAAGGCCGTGGCGCCTACTACCAGGAAGCCGGCGCCATCCGCGACATGATCCAGAATCACCTGCTCCAGGTGATGGCCACCGTCGCCATGGAGCCGCCGTCCGCTTTTGAACCCATCGAGGTGCGCGACGAGCGGGCGAAGCTTCTACGAGCCATTCACGTCATGACCCCCGCCGAGGTCGACGCCAACGCCGTCGCCGGCCAGTACGGCCCGGCCCGGATCGGCGGCGAAGACGTGCCCGGCTTCCGTCAGGAGCCCGGCGTCGCCCCCGACGCGCCGACCGATACCTACGCCGCCGTCACCCTCCTCGTCGAAAACTGGCGATGGGCCGGCGTGCCTTTCTATCTGCGCACCGGCAAACGCATGCCCAAGCGCGTCACCGACATTGCGATTCAGTTCAACGCCGCCCCCCACCGTCTCTTCGCTTCGACGGACGGCGACGCCGGCCCCTGGCTCCGGCCCAATCTCCTCATCGTCCGCATCCAACCCGAGGAGGGGATCTCGCTCCGCTTCCTGTCCAAGCAGCCCGGCAGCGGCATGAAGCTCCGGCCGGTCTCGATGGACTTCAACTACGGCGCCAGCTTCGGCGCCCGCTCGCCCACTGCATACGAAACCCTGCTCCTGGATGTCCTCGCCGGCGATTCCACCCTCTACACGCGCCAGGACATGGTCGACGCCAGTTGGGCCGTCGTTCAGCCCATCCTCGACGTCTGGGCATCCCGCAAGTTCGATTTCCCCAACTACCCCGCGGGCAGTTGGGGACCCAAAGCCGCCGACGACATGCTTGCCCGCAACGGTCACTCCTGGAGGACCTCCTAAAATGCCCTCGAAAATCGAACCCGATCGCCTCTTACGGGAACTGAACCAGCTTTGGGCCTCGCTGGGCCTCCAGGACGGCGACGCTTCCTCGCATGGCGTTCTCCGCGCCTGCTCCATGACCCTTATCGTCGTCACCGAATCGCCTTCCGCCGACCCTTCCCTGGCCGAACTCCTCGCCGCCCTGATGCGCGATCATCCCAGCCGCGCCGTCGTCATCCGCCTCGGAGCCGCGGCCGGCCGCGATCTCGCCGCCACCGTCAACGCGCAGTGTTGGAAGCCGTTCGGCAGCCGCCAGCAGATCTGTTCGGAACTGATCGAAATCACCGCCGGCCGAGACGCTATCCCTGACCTCCCACCCGTCCTGCGAGGTCTCGCCGCCCCGGATCTCCCGGTCATCGTCTGGCTCCACCAGCCCGCCCTGCTCGACCTTCCGCCCCTCGACTCCGGCGACAAGCTCATCGTCAACACGGCCGGCGTCGCCGATGCCCGCGCCGTCCTGGCCCGTCTCAGAAGGCTCGCGGCCGGAAGTCGCCTTGCGGCCGACCTTTCCTGGACCCGCCTGACGCGCTGGCGCGAGACCCTCGCCCACGTCTTTGCCCATCCGGTCCGTCAATCGCGCATCGCCGCCATCGATCAAGTGACGGTATCGTACGCCGGCCAAGCCGTGCCCGTCCGTGCGCTCTATCTCTCGGCGTGGCTACAGTCCGTTCTCGGCGACAAACCCAATTACCGCCTCGAGAGCGTCCCCGCTGCCTGCGCCCGCTCCGAGGTCGAGCGGGTTGAACTGTCGGGCGCCGGAATCCATGTCGTTATGGAATTGCGCGACGAGGCGTCGGCCGAATTGCGTCTCGACGGTTTGACCATCCGGGAGCCCTTCGCCGTCCCGGGTGAATACGAACTTCTGCGCGAGGAACTCTCCGTTCTCGGCCGCGACCCCGTATACGATACCGTCCTCGCCAAGCTGTAGCGCCCTGGCGCCTCGCCGTTACTTGCCTGCGAAATACGGGTCCGGTTCAGGCGCCGCCGCGCCGTCCTTCCGCGGCGAAGAGGCGCCGTACTTCACGCCGGTCCGGGAGTCCCACATTACCGCTTGTCCCCCGCCCATCGGCGCCGCAAAGTCGCCTTGCATCTCCAGTTGATGCCCCCGTTTCCTCAAGTCCTCCAACGTCCGCTCGGGAAGCCGCGACTCGATCATCACGTCGCACCCGCCGAAGTTCAGCTTCGTGAATCGAGGCGCCTCGAGCGCCTCCTGGATATTCATGCCGTGATCCACGACGTTGGAGACGAATTGCGCGTGGGCCTGCGCCTGGTTCAAACCGCCCATGATCCCGAACCCGATGTGAACTCCGTCTTTCTCCATCAGCCCCGGGATGATCGTATGGAACGGCCGTTTCCGCGGCGCCAGCGCATTGGGATGATTCTCGTCCAACACGAACAAGCCTCCCCGGTTGTGGAGGTGGAATCCGTAGTCGTCCACCGTGACGCCCGATCCGAATGCAAGGTAAATGCTCTGGATCAGCGACGCAATGTTTCCGTCTCTGTCTACGACCGTTAGGTAAATCGTGTCTCCGGAACTTTCCAGCGGATTCCCCGCCGAACTCCGGCACTGCGCCCGCCCCATGTCCAGCGATTCGGCCCGTCTTGCCGCGTACGCTTTCGATGTCAGCTCTTCCACCGGCACTTTCGCGAACCGCGGATCCGCCAGATGTCGCTCCAGGTCCGCGTAGGCCAGTTTCTGCGCCTCGATTTTTACGTGAAAGGCCTCGCTGGAGTCGGCGCCGAACCGCTCTAGCGGATAACGCTCCATAATGTTCAACATCTCCAGCGCGGCCATCCCCTGACCGTTCGGCGGCAATTCATACACCGTCCAGCCCCGGTAGTCGATGGATACAGGTTCCACCCACTCGGAATCGAAATCCACCAGGTCGCTACTCTCAAGCACGCCGCCCAGCCGCTTCGACGTCCGGAGGATCGCTTCGGAAATCGGCCCCCGGTAATACGCCCCCGCTCCTTGCTCGGCGATCAGACGCAAAGCCTTGGCCAAGCCCGGATTGCGGAACACTTCGCCTACCTTGGGAGCCCTGCCGTCGATCAGGAACAAGCTGCGCGCCCCCGGGTCCGCCTGAAGCTTTTCCACCGAACTGCTCCACGCCGACTGGATCCATTCCGTCACCGGAAAACCGTGTTCGGCGTAGTAGATCGCCGGACGGAACAGGTCGGCCCATGGCAGCCGGCCGTGGCGCTTGTGCAGTTTCTCCCATCCGTCCACGCAACCCGGCACGGTTACCGACCAGATGCCGTCCTGCGGCATCTGCTCATGTCCCCTCGCGCGAACGGTCCCGATATCCATGGCCTTCGGAGCCCAGCCACTCGCGTTGATGCCCGTTACCGTCCCCGTATTCGCATCGCGATATATCGCGAACAGGTCGCCGCCAATCCCGTTCATCATCGGCTCCACCGCCGCCAAGGCGGCGTTCGCGGCGATCGCCGCGTCCATGGCCGAACCGCCGCGCGCCAGGATTTGCGCGGCGGCCTGTGAGGCTAGGGTTTGACTTGTCGCGCCAATGCCCCTCTGGCTGATCACCATGGATCGCGCCTGTTTCCGTGAATCGCAGAACGTGGGAGTCGGAAGCAGCATAATTCCTAGCAGACTGGTCGATAGGATCGTTCGCATGGCGGTACGCTCCGGCGTCCGGCAGGCCGGCTTGCCTGCTCCGGCTCTCGTTGTACCAGCGTATCCCTCTATGCTAGCCTAGCGGTAGTCTGCCATTCTGGGAGCAAACATGAATCGTCGTGGTTTCCTGAAAACGTCTTCCGCCGCGTTCGGCGCGGTCAGCCTGAATTCGTTTCCCTATCACCTGTTTGCCGGAACCAGGAAACAGGCAACCGATCGCATTAAGCTCGGCCCCCGTCATGTTGAACTCAGCCGCCTCGCCATGGGCACGGGTACCAATGGCGGCGGCGGCAGCTCGAACCAGACGAAGCAACTTGGCGTTCGCGGCATGGCCGATCTCTTCAAAGCCGCCTACGACCAGGGTGTTACCTTCTGGGACGCTGCGGACCAGTACGGTACCCATCCGCATCTCAAGGCGGCCCTTGGCCTCGTCCCTCGCGAGAAGGTTACCATTCTGACGAAAACCCACGCCAGCACGGAAGCCGAGGCCAAGGCTGATCTCGACCGGTTCCGCCGGGAACTGGGGACCGATTATCTCGACATTGTGCTGCTGCACTGCATGATGGACGACGATTGGTCAACCCGCAAACGCGGCGCCATGAACGCCATCGCCGAAGCCCGCGAAAAGGGAATCGTGAGAACTCACGGCGTGTCCTGCCACACTCTCGGAGCTTTGAAGACCGCCGCCGCTGAGCCGTGGGTGGAAGTCGACCTCGCACGAATCAATCCTGCCGGCGTCGCCATGGATGCGGATCCGGACACCGTGCTCGCCGTTCTCCGCCAGATGAAGCGGTCGGGAAAAGGAATTATCGGGATGAAGATTCTGGGCGCCGGCCGGCTGCGCAATCGCGCCGATGAGGCTCTTCAGTATTCCCTCGCTCTCGACTGCGTCGATTGCTTCACCATCGGTAGCGAGAGCCGCGCGGAGATGGAGGACCTCCTCAAGAAGATCCCCGCCGCCAGCGTCCGCGGCTGATCCTCCGCGGCGGCGTACGCTTCGTCGTTCGCTACGAACCGGCGCTCTGCGAGAGTAGCCCTGACACTCGGCCCATGATCGAACTGATCAGCGGCGCGATCGACGGCGGGAAAAAGGCCGACGCTGCCACCGCGACAAACCCGGTCGCCAGTGCGTACTCGATCAAATCCTGCCCTTTTCGCTCACGCCAGAGTCGCCGTCCGTTCGTTCTGAGAGTGGAGATCGCTTTCATATCGCCTCCCTGCGCTTCTGCCTGTCCACCTCTATGCTGCCATCCACGCTCCACTCATTCAACCAGACGATCACCGCATATCGGGCTCCGAGAACGACTTACCCGCCGCTCGCCGAACACCCGACGGTTTGTCTCGCCGCTCTCCTCCGCTGCGCTACGTCAGTTCCCTTCGATTCGGTACGTCGCCCAAACGTCGTCGCCGTTGCTCGGCGTCTCCGACGGCGCGAAGCGGATGGTCTTCCCCTTCAGCGTGTAGTGTCTTCCCATCTGCTGCAGTCGGCCGTTCTTGTAGACCAGCAGGCTCGTCGCCGGTCGCGGAGCCCTGGCTAGCGCGAACGTCCCGTTCTTGCCGTTCACTTCCCCGTTCGGCGTCTCCTGATCCACAATCCCAAGCGAGCCGATCAGCGCCGGGGCCAGCCGGTAGTACGTCTGTAACAGGTCGCCCGCCTGTGGGACCGACGCCGGAACGAAGATCACCGTCTTCCCGTTCAGCGTGTAGTCGGTGCCCAGCTTCTGTAGCAGCCCGTTCCGGAACACCTGCAGGCTCCCCGCCGGTTCTGGCGTGCCCGACAAGGTGAAGCTCAAGTTCACCCCGTCCACTGTCCCTGTCGGCGTCTCGCCGTCCACAAACGATGGCATCGGAAATCCGCACGGCCCGGCGCTGCCATCCACTCGCACGCAATCCGTCGGATCGCCGGCCGCCGACTCCAATTCTCCCGTCGGCCCGATAATCGCCGCCCGCGATGCCAGATAGCTCAGGCCCTTCGTCGGCCGGATGCTCAGTTCTTCCGCCAACCCCTCGACATCCGCCAGTTGCACGTTCCCCGCCTGGCTGGCGCTCCCGCTCGCCGGCGGCCAAACCACCCGGACGTCGGTCACTCGCAGCCTCGTCACGCTCGGCGGAACACTCCAATACTCGGTTGTCTGCGCCGTCCCTTCCGCCGCGTACCGCACCGAGTAATATGCCGGCGACGGCGCCGTCGTCGTGGGGACCAGCTTCAGGTTGAGTATCCCTTTCACGACGCGGACCGACAAGTTGTTCGTCGGAATACTCGATGCGTCGGAGGCTTCAAAGCTCTTCCAATTGATAGTTAGCACGCCCTCGAACGGAGTCCCATCCGCCTTGTACAGCGTGTCCTGGATCGTAGTGAGCGGCGGCGCGCCGTAACTCGTACCACCCAGCAGAAGAACGAAAAGGGTCGTTAAATGACAAATTCTCAGGTTTTTCCCACTCACGCAGAAAGCCTCCAAAAGTCGTAACGGCGTCCACCCACAATTGAGACTAGGCCGGGCGCTTGGCGCCTACTGGTTACAGTCTAGATCGGTCGCTGCAAGCAGACAGGCCATCGCGGCCGCGCGCCGTCTCTCGAAGCTACTTGTTTTCAGAGACTTAGTTGGGATTTGCCAAAATTTGAATCGATTGTGACTGCTCGTTCGCGGCCCCTCGCCTCACGCCATTTCGCCGCTCCTGGTGATCCGCTCCGCGTTAACGTATGTCCGCAGCGCGGCGGGAAGAACCACGCTTCCATCCCGTTGCTGCCCGTTCTCGACAATAGCCACCCACGTCCGGCCAACCGCCAGTCCGCTCCCGTTCAGCGTGTGCGCGGGCTCCGTCTTTTTCCCCGCTTTGACGCGAATGGCCGCACGCCTCGCCTGAAATGCCTCGAAATTCGAGCAAGACGAGATCTCTTTGTACGCGTTCTGCCCCGGCAACCACACCTCCAGGTCGTACGTCTTTGCCGAGGAAAACCCAAGATCTCCCGTCGAAAGCGCCACCACCCGGTACGGCAGTTCCAGCCTCCGGAGTATGTCCTCGGCGTCTGCCGTGAGGCTCTCCAACTCCTGATAGCTCGCCTCCGGACGGCAGAACTTCACCAACTCCACTTTCTGGAACTGGTGCTGCCGGATGATCCCCCTCACGTCCTTTCCGTACGACCCCGCTTCGCTCCGGAAGCACGGCGTATAGGCGCAAAGCTTGATCGGCAACCGGTCTGCCTCCAGCGTCTCCTGCCGGTACAGGTTAGTGACCGGTACTTCCGCCGTTGGAATCAGCCACAGGTCCCGTTCCTCGATCCGAAACAGATCCTCCGCGAACTTCGGCAACTGCCCCGTCCCGAAGAGCGCTCCCGAATTCACCAGGAATGGCGGCAGTACTTCCGTGTATCCGTGCTCCCGCGTGTGCGCGTCAAGCATGAAGTTGATGAGCGCCCGCTCCAGTCGCGCGCCCGCCTTCCAGTACACCGCGAAACGCGCTCCGGAAATCTTCGCGGCTCGCTCCAGGTCCAGAATTCCCAGTTCCGGCCCCAGATCCCAGTGCGCTTTCGGCTCGAAATCGAATTCCGGCGGGTTGCCCCAACGCCGGACCTCCAAGTTGTCGGCCTCCGTCCGGCCAACCGGAACCGATTCGTGCGGAAGATTAGGGATGCTGGCCAGAAGCTCCCGGAACGCCGTCTCGTCTTTCTCCGCCTCCGACTCCAGCGATGCGATCCGCTCCCCGACCTCCCGCATCCTCTCCTGCCGCTCGCTCGTGTCGGCCCCCGCCTGCCGCGCTTTGTTGATCTCGGCGCTCTCTTTCTTCCGGAACGCCCGCAACTGCTCCACTTCCGTCAACGCCGCGCGGCGCCGGCGATCCAAGTCCAGAAACTCCTCTGTGTTCAGCGCGAAGCCTCGCGTCGACAGGCGATCGCGAATCGCTTCCAGGTTGGCTCGAAAATAGGCTAGTTCGTACAAGGGTGAAAACCCATTCTAGGGACCCTCTTCCGGACGCCGCAACTGCTCTCCCTCCGGCGCCCAACCCGGGCTCATCCAACGGCGCTATACTTCACTCGTTATGAAGCTCCGCATTCTTCCGGCCCCGTTCATCGGCCTCCTGACGGCTCTGCTCCTGACTCTCGTTCCCGCCCTGGCGCAAACCGCCGGCCACGACAAGAAGGAGTGGATTCAGCTCTTCAACGGCAAGGACCTCAAGGATTGGGAAGTCAAAATCACCGGCTACGAACCCGGCGACAACTTCGGCGACACGTATCGCGTCGCCGGCGGCGTGATGAAGGTGGCCTACGATAAGTACGACAAGTTCGACAACAAGTTCGGCAACATCTTCTTTCGCGGCAAGTTCTCCCACTACATCGTCGCCGTCGAATACCGTTTTACCGGCGACCAGGTCCCCGGCGCGCCTGCTTGGGCCCTCCGAAACAGCGGCATCATGATCCACTCCCAATCGGCGGGCAGCATGCTTAGGGACCAGGACTTCCCGATCTCCATCGAGGTTCAGCTACTTGGTGGTTCTGGTTCCGGATCTCGCGCGACCGCCAATCTCTGCACCCCCGGGACCAATGTCGAAATCGACGGCAAGCTCATCACCCAACACTGCGTCAACTCAGCCGCCAAAACCTACCATGGCGATCAATGGGTGCGGGTCGAAGTGATGGTCCTGGGCAGCTCGAAGGTCAAGCACATCGTCGAAGCCCAAACCGTCCTCGAATACGAGAAACCCCTGTCCCGGTTCAGCGTGAAGTGGAGAGCGGGCGTTCTCCGTTAGTGAGTATTCCGCCCCTGCGGGGCGGGGATTTTCAAGGCATCGGGGTCTACCGATCCGATGAGGTTGGGGAAGGAGCGCGGAAGGCTTGCCTCCGCGCCCCGTCACATCGTCTCGATGAGCCCACCAGGTTATCCCTCGGCATGGTTGCGTCCCCGCAGAGCCCGCTTCCGTTTCACCTGGCCATGTCATTGTAGCTCTCCTCATGCCGCCTGTTGCCGGCGCATCTGCCGTTGCTCGCGCGCCTGCTCCAACTTCCGATCCCGCGCGGCGTGGATCTGCGCCTGCCTGCCGGCCAGCATATCGGCCGGCGTCACGAAGCCGATCCCGCTGTGCAACCGCACCGTGTTGTAGTGGTCCACGTAGCGTTGGATCAGCCGCCGCGCATCCTCCGGCGTCAGCGGCGTGCCGGGCCGGATGCATTCCGTCTTCAGCGACTTGTGCCAGCGTTCCAGTTTTCCGTTCGATTGCGGATAAAACGGCGCCGTCTTCACGTGCGTCATCCCGGAGATCCGGATGAACTCCTTGAAGTCCTTGGCGATGAACTGCGGACCATTGTCAGAGATGATCCGCGGCCTCGCCTGCGGGTGTTTCTCCTTGGCGCCTTCCAGAATGATTTCGATGTCCGTCTCCTTCATCTGCTCCCGCAGGTCCCAGTGCACCAGATACCGGCTGTAGCCGTCCAGCACGCTGCACAGGTAGTAGAACGTGCCTCCGATGTTGATGTAACTGACGTCGATATGCCAATGTTGATGCGGCTCCGGCGGCTGTTCAAAGCCGGTGCCTTTCTTCGACGGTTTCCCGTTCCACCGGTTTAACACCCCGGCCTGACTCAGCACCCGCCATACGCTGGACGGACTCACCGCCACCACGTCGGCGTCCAGCATCATGAACGCCAGCCGCCGGTAGCCCTCCAGCGGATTCTTCAAGTGAAAATCCAGGATCGCCTGCTTCTCCCACTCCTCCAACCAGAAGTCCCGGGGAACCCAGCCGTTGTGTTCGTTCACCTGCCCGTAGCGTTCTCGCCAATCGTAGAACTTACTGGCCGTGATACCCAACCAGCCAACGAATCGCCCGGCGCCGATCTCACTGGCATCGGACCAGCGCCGGACGAAATCCACGATCTGGTCGCGCACGTCGTGCGCCACCCAGATCCCGGTCAGAGCTCCCCAAGTTCTTTTTTTAACGCGATGTGCTCCTCCATCAGCTCGGCCAGCACCTCGTCCTTGCGCTGGATCCGCTTCTCCAGGTACTGGATGCGCTCCTGCTCGGCTTGGCTTGCCGAGCGGGCCTTGCCCTGGAAGGCCACCGCCCCGTTCTCGAAGAACTCCTTTTGCCAGCGGTAGAATACCGTCGGCTGCAGCCCCAGTTCGTCACACAGCTTCGAGACTGGCTCCTGCTCCAGCAGATGCCGTCTCAAGATGGCGACTTTCTCATCTCCCGTGTAGTGCTTGCGCGTCTTCCTCATGCGTTCTCTCCGCTATCTTAACGGCAGAACGCTCCCTCCACTTCCAGCTGAGGCGGAACACCCCAGATCGGAGGCGGCTCCGTCTCCAACTTCGACCCCGCCGTCAAGAAGGATGGCATGCTCCTCGAAGAGGGCTACATTGCCTTGCAAAGCGAGAGCCATCCCATCGAGTTTCGGAAGGTGGAACTCCTGAACCTTGTCGGCTGCATGGACCCGAAAGCAACGAACTTCAAGTCCTACTACGTCAAGGCCGATAACGCCCAGTGCCGCTTCTAGCCGCCGGAGCCGGACCCTGGCCCGCCCTTCCGGCTTCAGTGCGCCAGACTGTACATCGTGTACTCTGCCGCCGCGCGATACCCCATCTTCTCGTATACTGGCCGTCCGAGCGGCGTCGCGTGCAGGACCGACCGCTGCCACCCATGGACTCGCGCCGCACCTTCCAGCGACCGCCGCATCGCGCGTTCCGCGTACCCCCTCCGCCGCTGCTCCGGTAAGGTCGCCACCCAACCCACGTACAGCCGTCCATCTACCAGAAACGTAGCGCTGCAACTCACCGGCTTTCCATCCAGGTACGCGAGGACTCCGAACGCCCTCTCGTCCCACAGCCGTGGACTCGCCAACTCTCCTCCGCCGCCCAGAGACATCCCGTACGCCGCGGCGTTTAGGTCGACAATCGCCCGCCGTGTGTCAGCGTCGTCCACCCGCCGGAACTCCAGCGGCGCGTCCGTCCCGGCTGGCGCCGTCAACTCGTCTGCAATCATTCCCGTGATCGGCATCGCCGCATGCAGGCCCTTTGCCTCCAGCGCCGCCGTCCCAGCCACGCGCCCCACTTCGTCGTCGCGAGCGCACAGTAGCCACGGTACCCCCTGCTCGTCCGCCCACCGCATGCCGGCCTCGACGCGCCCCTGGAGGTCCTTTGCGTCTTTCAGTCCCGCCTCTACGAACAGCACGTTGAAAAACGAAACCGGTATCCCGGCGAACACCGCGCGAATTCCCGGTAGTTCCGCCTCGCGCCCATTGGGTAGCCCAAGCGCGAATTGTCTCCATGCGCTCCGAAACTGCGAATCGGATTCCCGTACGTCGTCCTGCATCCAAACCCCCCGTTCTCCTGCGCCTCTGCTCTCCGACTAGTCGGAGAAAGAACGGTCCTGCGTCGTATAGCGCTTCACCGAAATCGCTTTCCCTGTTGTCTCGTCCACTTCCACAATCGCGGCGTGCAACTGCGCATCGTGCTTTGCCGCCTCCAGCCGGATTGGTAGCGCCGTCAGAAACCGTCGCACCGCCGTGTCCGTCCTTACCCCGATCACCGACTCATACGGCCCCGTCATGCCAACGTCCGTCTGGTAGGCCGTCCCGCCCGCGAGAATCCTCGTGTCCGCCGTCGGAACGTGCGTGTGCGTCCCCAGCACCGCCGACACCCTTCCATTCAGGTACCATCCCATCGCGATCTTCTCGCTGGTGACCTCCGCGTGAAAATCCACCAGCCGCACCTTCACCTTCGGGTCCAGCGTCCGGAGAATTTCATCCGCTTTTCGAAACGGGCAGTCCGTATTCGGCATGTACGTTCGCCCCTGAAGGTTGATCACGGCGCACTCCACGCCATTTCTCGCCCGCGCCACGTACACCCCGCTGCCGGGCAGTTCTTCGGAATAGTTTGCCGGACGCAGCAGCCGCAACTTCGACGGAAGGTAGTCGAAAATCTCCTTCTTGTCCCAGACGTGGTTCCCCGAAGTCAGCACATCCAGTCCCATCGCGAACAACTCCTCCGCGATCATCGGCGTGATCCCAAAGCCGCCCGCCGCGTTCTCCGCGTTCGCGATCGTCAGATCGATGTGTTCGTCCGATCTGATCTGTTGCAGGTGCTCCGCTACCATCCGCCGCCCTGCGGACGCAAATATATCGCCGATGAACAACAGGTTCGTCAATGGAAGCGGATCTCCCTGAAAGCGAAAAAGGAGCGCACCACCCAGCCGCGCGAACTCCACTGATTGACCCCTCTTTCGTGAAAAGGGTCGGCCCACAGAGCGTCTTCAGGCTTCTCCGTGACGGCATCGCCCGGAGCTTGCTCACCGACGCGTAAGTTCTTAGCAGGCCTCAGTTTGTTCTTGATGTAGGATCAATTACTCGAAGTTCGCCGCCTGCCTCGCAGGAACGCTCCTTGTCGATAATACCGCAGTTCTCTCCGTCCCGCCAATCCCCTCTCTCGCTTCCAGTGGCCTACTCGCTAAAGAAAGTGCGTTCCCGCTCCCGTCTCCCGCGTATTAGCTATTGAGGAATCGATGTGCGAGGTGGCGGTCGATACCGCGCGTGGCGTTAACCCTTCCGGCCCCAGCGGCGAGGACCTAGACTTCGCGGCCATCGTTCGGGCGAACCAGGCCATGGTCTATAGCATCGCCTTTCACTTCCTCCGCGATCACGCCCTCGCTGAAGAGCTGGCCCAGGACGTGTTCCTCCAACTTCACCAGAATCTCTCCAGGCTCTCCTCCGGCGCCCATGTCGTTCACTGGCTGCGAAAGGTAACCTCGCACCGCTGCATCGACCGCTCCCGCCGTAGCGCCCTCGTTCGCGAGGTCGACCTCGACGCCGCCCGCCTACCGGTCGCCGAGCCCGCGTTCTCCGATCCACTGTTGTCCGAGCGCCTGCAGAAGCTGGTGGCTTCTCTTCCCAAAGAGGCGCGCCTCCTGGTGATTCTCCGCTACCAGGAGGATATGCAGCCGGAAGAGATCGCCCGGCTCCTGGAGATGCCGGTTACCACCGTGCGCACCCGCTTGTTCCGAACGCTCGAACACCTTCGCGCGAAGGCGTCGCATTTCCTCGGGAGGCCTCATGAGTCCCTTTGAAAGCCACTTGAAAGCGGCTCTGCGCCGCCGCGAACCTTCCCCCGGCTTCGCCGAGCGCGTCCTGGCCCGAGCGGCCCGGCAGCGCCCGAAGCGCCGGTGGGATGCCCTCCGGGCGGTCTTTTCGGTTCCTGCCTACCGGCTCGCGTGCGCCGCTGCTCTCCTGCTCCTGCTCATCGCCGTACCGTACGGCATTCACCTGCGGCAGGAACGGATCAAAGGCGAGCGCGCCAAGCAAGAAGCGGTTCTCGCGCTGCGGATCGCTGGTGGTCAGCTCGATGAGGCATTGCAGAAGGCCGGCCACGCCGTCGTGATCCGGAGTGAAAGGAGTCGTCAATGAAACGCTGCGTTTTCCTGCTTGCCCTTGCGCCGTTGTGCGCCCAGGACATTAAGTTCCCGCCCGGTTTTACCAAATTGGCCGACCGCGCGGACAAGGTTGTCGACATCACGCTTGACGCATCCTCGCTTGGACTAGCGGGGCGCTTTCTATCCGAGAAGAAGGATGAAGAATCACGCGCCAAACGGTTGATCGGCGGCCTGAAAGGAATCTACGTCCGCAGTTTCGAGTTCGCTCGCGAGGGCGAATACAGCGACGCGGACGTCGAAGAAATCCGCTCGCAGTTGCGAACCCCCGAATGGTCGCCGGTCGTCAGCGTCCGCAGCAGGAAGAGGACCGCCGACAATGCCGAAATCTTCGTCAAGAAAGAAGGCGGTCGCATGGCCGGCTTGACCGTCCTGGCATCCGAACCCACAAAGCTAACTGTCGTACACATCCTTGGTTCCATCGATATCGACGATCTCGGCGAGCTTGGCCGCAACCTCGGCCTCCCCGACGTCCGCGTCTCTCCGGACGACAAGAAACCAGCGGAGAAGATCAACTGACGGCCGCCGCCCAACGCCGCCGGGACCTGACTCAGTATGATGAAGGTCTCCCATGTTCGACCTCTCCGCGCACCCCCACCGCCGCTTTAATCCCCTGACCGGCGACTGGGTTCTCGTCTCGCCGCACCGCACACGTCGCCCTTGGCAGGGTCAGATCGAGCGCCTCCCCGAACCCGAACTCCGCCCTTACGACCCCGCCTGCTACCTATGTCCGGGAAACGGCCGCGCCGGCGGCCACCGCAATCCCGATTACTCCGACACGTTCGTCTTTGACAACGATTTCGCCGCACTCCTTCCGGACACCCCTGAAGGACGGCTGGACGATTCCGGTCTCCTGTTGGCCGAGACGGAGCAGGGCCTCTGCCGCGTCATCTGCTTCTCTCCCCGCCACGACCTCACCCTCTCGCGCATGGATCTCCCCGCCATCCGCCGCGTCATCGACGTCTGGATCGATCAGTTCACGGAGCTGGCATCCCGGCCCTTCATTCGCTACATCCAGATCTTCGAAAACCGCGGCGAGATGATGGGTTGCAGCAATCCCCACCCGCACTGTCAGCTCTGGGCCACCTCCACCCTGCCAAATGAAATCGCGAAGGAAACCGCCCTCCAGCGCCGCTACTGGGACCGGCGCGGCGCCACGCTATTGAGCGACTACCTCGCCCTCGAGCGCAAGGCCCCCCACCGCATCGTTTTC